>NZ_CP162581.1:4800000-6425841 GCF_044218815.1 Pseudomonas sp. A0308 | reverse complement strand
GCAGTTCAACCAAGTTTTGCGAGGAGCTTGTCGACTGCGTAAGACCGCCAAAGGTGGCTTTTCTCTTCCTCGCCTGGCGCCCAGCCGGGCCCACTCTTCATTTTTTTCATTTTCTTAATTCCAGTGACTGCCACCGTATTCCAGCCTTAAAAAAACGGGTTGCAGCGTCTTGACGCCCCCCTGTTACAGGCTTATACAAAGGGCGTGGTTCGCTGTCGTCGACAGCCCAGCCCAGGTAGCTTGAACCTTCAAGGCTACGCCACGTTCGTGGTGGTTTACCCAAGTGCGATCAGCGTTCGGAAGCTCGCGCGGTTACCGCTTCGGCGGTGATGAATGCCCACTACACCAGATCCGCAGACCACTACTGCGGATTCTCTTCTGCTTCACCGCTATTCCCCGGACGCATCGTTCTGATCGTCATCGGATTGCCGGTGACGAGTTGTACATTGCTCGCCTTCACCTACCCACCCTGACGGGGGCTCACATCCCCGTCAGGGATTGTGCGTCGCCGTTTTCCCATGAAACAGGAGAACCACCATGGCCCACGCCAACCAATCCCAAGAAGCGACCACTTACTTCAATCTGCACACCGTCGGTATCGGTTACCTCAACCGTGTTCGTGAAGTACAAGTCCGCCGCGGTCAGCCATTCATGGCCTGCGATATTGCAGCCCTACACGGTGCAACCGATGCGGTGGAGTACACCCGTTTCGACTGCAAAGTCGCCGGGGGTGAAGCTGAACGCTTGATTCGTCTCTATATGGACGCCGTCAAAGCCGAGAAAAAGGTCTTGCTGTCGTTCCGTATCGGCGACCTGTGGATCGATCCGTTTCTCTACGAGAAAGGCGTTAAACAAGGCCAACCGGGCGCCAGCCTGAAAGGTCGTTTGCTGTTCATCGACTGGATCAAAGTCAACGGCACGTTCGAATACAAAGCGCCCGCCAGGCAGGAAGCAACAGCACCTGCTGAGCAAGCGCCGATCAATGAACCCTCTCTAACGTCGGCTGATGTCGACGCCGAGGAGACCGCTAACCCAACAGAGGCTCAGGTCGAACCTGAATCTCAACCCACTCCCCGCACGGCCCGCCGTGACGCCCCCCGTACCGTTCAGTCCGCCTGAACAGTCCACGATGTACACATCAAGGCGCTCCCTCGAGCGCCTTTTCTTCAATTAGCACAGGAGAACCCACATGGAATCCTTCTGGCTTTGCGACGACTGCCTGTTCGCGGCGGCTTACGAGGACTACAGCACGTTATCGCTCTACTACACGACGGATGAAACCGGGGAACGCATCGCCGCGATGCAATGTGGGCTGGTTCGGTTGATGCCCATCAGTGCCGACTTTGATCCCGAAGCCGGCTGGGGAATAAAAGCCTTTTCCCCATTTCCCTGTGACGGTTGTGGTTCACCCCTGCACGGTCAACGCCACCGATTCACTCGGCTGTAAACAGCGCGCCATCTGCTAAGGCCCGCGACTCTATATCCACCTTGGGGACACCACTCCCCTCGGGCGTGTACCCCTGATTGTTCCCTTCGGAGGTACCCCCATGAGCACCCAACTCACACTGATTGAAACCTCGGATTTCGAAGCTGATCGTATCGTCCAAGAAAACCAGGTGATCGACGAAGCGCTGCATATTCTGGATCGTCGGCTGTTCGCCCGCGGCCCTAACCTGACGTCGCCTGATACTGTGGCCTCATACCTAAAACTGCACCTTGCGCAACAAGAGCATGAAGTCTTCGGTGTGATCTTTCTCGACGCAAAGCACCGCGTGTTGGCGTTCGAAGTCCTGTTTCACGGCAGCATTGATGGGGCCAGCGTTTACCCCAGACAGGTCGTTAAACGCTCATTGGCGCATAACGCTGCGGCCGCCATTTTTGTTCACAACCACCCCTCAGGGTGCACGGAACCCAGCCAGGCGGATCGCGTGCTGACGGCACGGCTGAAGGAGGCCTTAGCCTTAATCGAAGTGCGCGTACTGGATCACTTCATCGTGGGAGAAGGTCATCCTCTCTCCCTTGCCGAATACGGTTGGCTTTAACCCTCACAGGCGCCTACGGGCGCCTTGTTCATTTCCATTCTGGAGAACCCTCATGAACCAAACCCCAGCCCTGCTGCAAGGCTCAAACCCATTTTCTCGCGGTTACGACAACCTGCATATTGAACGTCGACTACTGATCACTTACGAAGACGACTGCCCTCCCTGCTTTCGACCCCTGCACGACTCACAAGCCCATCTGCCCGACAATGAGTTGCAACTGTTACCCTGCCTGCTCAATGACGATTTCGCCTTGATCAGCGAAGGCCAATCCATTCCGGAGGAGTTGGATGAACGCTTCCAATCAACCGGACTGGTGCGCCAAGTGATCTACGCCGTGATGGGCGAAATGCTTAACGAGCGGCATCATGTCGGCGATCTGTACTCCCGGGAAGATGCTCAAGCAATGATCCATTGCTTGAGCTTCGAGACGGGACACTACAGTCGAACCTGGGAGATCAGTACCGCACACCTCACTGAAGAAGCATTGCGCTATTTGGAGCGCCGGGCTAGCAATTTCGACTTCAAACCAACTGGTCTGCTGTT
Organism: Pseudomonas sp. A0308; assembly: GCF_044218815.1. Taxonomy (NCBI): domain Bacteria; kingdom Pseudomonadati; phylum Pseudomonadota; class Gammaproteobacteria; order Pseudomonadales; family Pseudomonadaceae; genus Pseudomonas; species Pseudomonas sp. A0308. The sequence goes on along the minus strand of NZ_CP162581.1, from coordinate 6,423,256 downwards.
CGAACCCTTTACCCTGGCGGACTGCAATGGCGTCGGGTGTAAGCTGATTGGCACGCCTTGGACCGACGATAACCTGGAGAAAATCGAGGGCTGTCCTTACTCATCGCTGAGGCAGGAGCAACTCGATGCCTGTACGCCGGAAGCCTTGGTCAACGTACTGTATATGGCGGCATTGGTGGATGTGCGATTCTTGATCTTCGACCCCGACGCTGCCGTCTTGGATGGGCTCGCCATTTTCGTTGAACAGCAACGTGTTCAGCGTTAACACGACCCACCTTGAATCAACTTTCTCACTGAATCGCTCCTTCACCTCATGTCAGGTTCTGCACTGAATCTGACATGAGGTTTCTTCCATGGAGCGTTTTTTCACGCCTGTCTGCATGCTGGGTTTGTTGAGCGCCTGCACCGCGCAAATCCCCAACCCGTTGCCGACCAATCCAGAGATCGACAGTGGCTCCAATCGGCCCCAGCACTCGAAGGGCATAGCCGAAGAATGCCATCCGGCAGAGCTTCGTTATGGCCGCTACACGCTGGTCAACACCGAGCCCACCAAGGAACAACGCGATCTTCTTGCCCAAATCATTGAAGTGAATATCCCGCCCAGCCTGAACCCCTCGGTACAGGAGGCGCTGCACTACGTGCTGCAGCGTTCGGGTTATGCGCTTTGCGCAGATACTGCGTCGGTGAAGGTGCTGTTCACCCGGCCCCTGCCCGCAGCCCATTACCGGCTGGGCCCGATCCCTTTGCGCCGCGCGCTACAAGTGCTGGCTGGCCCCGCCTGGCAACTCACGGCCGATGAAGTCGGCCGTTCGGTCTGCTTCGAACAGCAGAAAGCTGATGTCGGCAGCGTGCGGGTCACACCCAACTCGTACCATCAGGCGGAGGCACATCCATGAAAGCCTCGACGTTACAAACCTTCATTATTGGATTGCTTTGTCTGGCGGCCGCCGGGCTGAGCGGGGTTTTATATAACCAGTATAAACGTGTGGCCGAGCTACAGAGTACGAACACCCAACACCTAAAAACCCTGGACACTCTGCAACGTGATTCAAACGCCCTCAAGGACGCACAGGAGCAGTTGCAGTACGCGCTAAAAGACCTGAAGCAGATGGTCGATAACGGCGAGCAACAGGCCAATACCCTCGATCCGATGCTAGATCAATGGGCGCAAGAAATACAGGAACTGCGCGACGGTCTGGCAACCCGCGCCACCGCGGCAGACCTGACAGCGCTGCGCGCAAGCCTTGAACAGGTCGAGCAGCAGTTCCACGAGCACAAGCCCCAGCCATCACCCCCACCGCCGCCTTCCGCGACTAAACCGAAAAAGACCGCTCGCCCCAAGCCCGTATCGCTCTCGCCACCGTTCTCAGTGTTGAGCGTCGAGTTCCGCGGTGGTGAGCGTTTTCTGGCGGTGGCACCTCATGACAGTCGCTCGCTCATGGATGTTCGGCTGCTGCACAGCGGCGAGCAGTTCGGTACCTGGCACCTGAAAGTGCTGGAGCCGAACTCAGCTATCTTCGCGGTGGCCGCTCAGCCAGACCAGACCGTGCACCTCCCTTGAGAAGCGATCATGAACAGAGCGCTACTGCCCACCGTCGTCTGTCTCGCTTCGCTATTGGCCATGGGCGCTGCGATGGGCAACCCCGTCACGACACAGTCACGGACCCAGGACACGCAGTCTGCTCCGCTGGGGCGCTCTGACTCTGAACAGGCGGCGAGCTGGGGTCTGACGGAGCAGGAGTGGACGCGCTTCGAACAGATCCAAGCCGGCCCGCGCAGCTTCTGGAGCCCGAACCTCGATCCGTTGACCGCACTCGGGGTCGAGGCCCAGACCGACCAAGAGCGCCAGCGCTATGCCGAATTACAGGTGGCGCTGGAAGCCAAACGCGCCGAGCGCGAGTTGGCTTACCAAAACGCTTACACCGCGGCCTGGGCCAAGCTGTTTCCCGGGCTGCAGCCGATCCAGGGCGCGGCGTCCCCTGGCAGCTCATCGGTCGTGCCGCGCCAAGCCCTGTTTGTGGAGGACCACTGCCCAGCGTGCACCGCCGAAGCGCAGCGTCTGCAAAGCGGCGACACGGCGTTCGATATCTATCTGGTGGGCAGCCAAGGCGAGGATAAACGCGTCCGTAGCTGGGCTCGGCAAGCGGACATCGATCCGGCCAAGGTTCAACGCCGGCAGATCACCCTGAACCATGACCGTGGTCGCTGGTTCAACCTGGGTGCTCCGGGGCCATTGCCTGCCACATTTCAACAGGTGAATGGAAAATGGCAACGCCTCAACTGAGTGCTATTGCGCTCCTGCTGACAATGCTCGCCGTCCAGGCTGACGAACTTCCGCCTCCGGCCTACCAACTGGCGGCGCATGACGCCGACATCCCTTCTACGGTGCTGTTCGCGATTGTCCTGCAGGAGAGTGGTATCCGCGTCCGTGGTCGACTGCTGCCCTGGCCTTGGACCCTGAACATCGCCGGAACACCCTACCGCTTCGCCACTCACCAGGCCGCCTGTCACGCCTTGCTTCAAGCGCTCACCCGGCATGACGCCAAGCGGGTCGATGTCGGTCTCGGACAAACCAACCTGGGTTACCTGGGACAACGTTTTTCCAGCCCCTGTGACGCTCTCGATCCCTACCGAAATCTCGCCGTGACCGCCGCGCTGTTGCAGGAGCATCACGCTGCCACAGGTGATTGGGTGTTGGCTGCCGGACGTTATCACCGCCCGGCAGGAGGAACGCCAGCCGCGCGTTACCGCGCCGGCTTTTCCCGACAACTCGAACGACTGCAGGTTTCCTTCAAACAGGGCACACCGCCATGAAGCGAATATTCCTTATCTGTTATTTCATCCTGCTCTTGGCTCCTTTCGCCCAGCCGGAACTGACCGTAGCCGGGGATCAGCCTAGCGACTTCACCCGGCCCCATTTTCAAGGTTCCAGGACGCCAATAAACAACAAGACCCAGCCTGATCGCGTCATGCAGGCGGACCTGTCCACGTTTGCCGATGAAGCCTGGATACTGCCCGTCCGCAGCTCCCATTTGAGCCCCGGCCAGATCGCATCTCGTACCCTGAACATGCCTGGCCTACAACCCTTCTTTCTGGTGGGCGACGATCCCCGTTCGCGGGCTTGGCTGCATCAACGTGCGACTGAACTGCACGAAATGGGCGCAGCCGGCCTCGCCGTCGAAGTGGCCGATGCTGAAGCCCTGGCCCGGATTCGAGCAGCCGCTCCGGGCATCACCATCCTGCCGGTCAACGGCAACGACATCGCCACCCGCCTGCAGATTGAGCACTATCCCGTCCTGATAACTGCCACCTCACTGGAACAGTGAGTCCAGGTCATGGCCGAGCATGCGATGGAGTCCAAGCTCCGGCCAGCGGTGGAGCTGTACACCGTAGCGATCTGCATCGCTGCCGCGGTGTTGTGCGTGTACTCGCCCTGGGCTGTGGCCCTGTCACCCGAGATCGGTCTGGTTACAGCGCTGGCCTATGCCCTGTTCGGCCTGATCCGGCTGCGACAAGCCTGGGATGTGTTACGCTATCGGCGCAATATCCGCCGGCTGCCCCGCTACGAACTGACCAGTCGGCAGATTCCGGTCAGCCGTAAGCGTTTGTTTATGGGTCGCGGCTTTCGCTGGACCCGCCTGCACACCCAGCGCTTGGTCGAGGCCCAGGATCCGGCTGTTGCTCACTATATCGACCAACCGACTCGCTATCGTCTGGCACGCGGTCTCGAACGCCGCCTGGAACATGCACCGTTTCCGCTCTCCACATTGGCCCGTGTCACCGCTTGGGACAGTGCCTTCAATCCGTTGCGCCCTTTGCCCCCAGTAGGTGGCTCGCCGCTGTTGCATGGGGTCGAGCCCAACGAAACGGAGGTCAGTCTGCCACTGGGCGAACGGGTCGGACACACCCTGGTGCTGGGCACTACCCGTGTCGGCAAGACGCGACTCGCCGAGGTGTACATCACCCAGGACATTCACCGCGTCGAACATGAAGTGGTGATTGTCTTCGATCCGAAGGGTGATGCCGACCTGCTCAAACGCATGTACGTCGAAGCCAAGCGAGCCGGTCGGGAGAAGGAGTTTTATGTCTTCCATCTGGGCTGGCCAGAAATCTCCGCCCGCTACAACGCCGTGGGACGTTTCGGTCGCATCTCGGAAGTGGCGTCACGCATTGCTGGGCAACTCAGTGGCGAAGGGAACTCTGCGGCCTTCCGTGAGTTCGCCTGGCGTTTCGTCAACATCATCGCCCGCGCCCTGATCGAGCTGGGCCGACGTCCGGACTACCTGCAGATCCAGCGACATGTGGTCAACATCGACGCACTGTTCATCGAATACGCCCAGCAGTTTTTCGCCAAGACTGATCCGAAAGCGTGGGAGGTGATCGTCCAGCTTGAAGGCAAGCTCACCGAGAAAAACATTCCCCGGCATATGATCGGGCGCGAAAAGCGTGTGGTGGCCATCGAGCAGTACCTGGCGGTGAAGCGTGTATTTGATCCGGTAATGGACGGACTGCGTTCGGCGGTACGATATGACCGTACGTACTTCGATAAAATCGTTGCCTCGCTACTGCCGCTGCTGGAGAAACTCACCACCGGCAAGACCGCCCAGTTACTGGCCCCCAACTACACCGATTTAGAGGACCCGCGGCCAATCTTCGACTGGATGCAGATCATCCGAAAACGTGGCATCGTCTATATCGGCCTGGATGCACTGACCGACGCCGAGGTGGCCGCTGCTGTGGGCAACTCCATGTTCGCCGATTTGGTCTCGGTCGCGGGGCACATCTACAAACATGGAATTGACCATGGCCTACCCGCATCGGGCAGCAGCAGTGACAAGTTGCCGATCAACCTGCACGCCGATGAGTTCAACGAGTTGATGGGCGATGAGTTCATCCCACTGATCAATAAGGGTGGCGGGGCCGGCATCCAGGTGACGGCCTACACCCAGACCCTCAGCGATATCGAAGCGCGAATCGGCAACCGCGCCAAGGCTGGCCAGGTCATTGGTAACTTCAACACCTTGCAGATGCTCCGGGTACGCGAGACCGCCACTGCTGAACTACTCACCCAACAGTTGCCCAAGGTCAACGTACTGACCAAAACCCTGGTCTCCGGTGCCACCGACACCTCCGATCCTGAGGCCAATACAGACTTCACCTCATCCTCGCAAGATCGCGTCAGCAGCACCAGCGTGCCGTTGATCGAGCCCGCTCACATCGTCAGCTTGCCCAAGGGGCAAATGTTCTCCTTCCAGGCCGGTGGGCAGCTCTGGAAAGTCCGAATGCCTTTGCCAAAACCCTCCAACGACGATGCCATGCCCAAGGACCTGCAGGAGCTCACCCAGCGAATGCGGGCCGCCTACAACGAGCAGGCGGGGCAATGGTGGAGCGCAAGCGGTGGCGGCCCAACAACAAACTTCGATCTGGATCAGGTGGGGTAGCCCGCCCCTGGCACAGGTTTCGATTCAGCAAAAACTATCCAGAAGGCCTCATGACGACATCAACACTGCAGCGCGCAATGGAGTGAACGATGGCGACTTCCGTCCAGAACACGCCGCCACAACCGATCCAGCGCCCGGGGTTGTTCACCTCGGCGATCAGCCTGGTCCTGCGCATCATCGGACTGCTGATTGCCTCGTTGCTATTCTCGATCCTCACCGAGTTCGCCGGCTTGCTGCTGTTCTGGGCCGATCAGGGTTGGCGGCACAGCCAAGCCATGTTGGCGAACGAACTGGGCTGGCTGAGTGAGCACTTCAAATCTTCTCTCATCCTCCAACAACCTGGACAGACGATTGTTCAATGGCTGGATTTTCTCAATCAATGGCTATTAGTTAAGACTGGCTTTGCGGATTTTGCCCGGCAGGCGCGGATGTCGAGCCAGGGCAACGGCATCTGGGGCTGGATCAACCAACTCTACGTGAGCATTGAGGATTTCGTAGTGGCCGCAGTGTATGTGACCTTTACCTTCGTGGTGCGCCTGACGATTCTAGTCCTGGCCACACCACTATTTTTGTTGGCCACGCTCTCCGGTTTTGTTGATGGTTTGATGCGCCGCGACCTGCGCAAGTTTGGAGCCGGGCGAGAAAGCAGTTTTGTCTATCACCGCGCTAAACGAGCAGTGCTACCGCTGCTGATCGTGCCCTGGATCATTTACCTGTCATTGCCCTTTTCGCTCAATCCCATGGCCATTTTTTTGCCTTGCGCAGTGATGCTCGGAGCAACGACAGCTATCACCGCGGCGACGTTTAAAAAATACATTTAATAAAATGTAACGCTGACGTGTTAAACCATTCCGGTGAATTTGGCCAAAATAGCGACGACATAACCGCCAATAATAGACAAACCAACAATACCCAATGGCCGCTGCCACCAATCACCGCTAGGGGACGGCGGCATAGACTGCTGATAAAAATTGATCTGCCCGATCTGATTTGCGTTGAGTTGGGTGGCTGCTCCATTTTGCATCGAGTTGCGCCACTGAGCTTCCTCAAGACGTTCGAGTTGAACCTGAACACGCCTCTTGAGTTGGCTAGCGGAAAGGAGAATTTGCTTTCCAATAATCATCACACCCAGCAAACCGAAAAACAGCAAATTTCCATAGCTGAGCGGGTTTTCCTGGCTGAGGGTAGGCGCGTGCTCCCATACAAAACCGATGTAGGGTGATGTGGCCTGGTAAACATCGGCTACTAAATTTTGCACAACCCCTCCAAAATGCCCAAAAATTTTTGTGCTCGCGAGAATCTCTGCTTGATGGTGCAGAAAAATCAACGATGAAACCAAATAAAATAGCGCCCCGAAGACCATCAAGGAGACGCCCACGGCCTGTCGAATACGATACCGCCGAATTGCTTGTTGGATGTTCACTCTCTGCAATCACTCTTCGTTAACTGATTTCGTCCGCGCTTATCTGCGCCCCGCTAACAATGTTGTTAGCGGAATCAAACGTTAACGGCTACTTATCGTTTTTCATGAGTAACCAATGCTGTACTTGCGGTCCAATCGTGTCATTTTTCCGCGTTTCGTAGCTCTCGATACGATGTTCGAACTCGGTACACGATCAGAGACTGTATCGAAATAAAATGACGCTGCGTGTTTCGTGTTTCTTACTGCTGAGTTCTGGACGTTAGTTGAATGCTGGCCCCATCTCCAAATGGGCTATCCACATGCCGACTACATTTTTCCGAATCTGCACGCTGCTCATATTGATGACGTTCCATAGCGGCGGCTATGCCGCATCTGCTCATGAGCGCGAACAGCTCAGCCTAGTTCAGCAGCAGCTCGATGCTATTGAGCGCCTTGCGGCGCAAGCTAAGGTAGCCAGGACCTCTGAACCAAACGAACGCTATCGCTTCGACTATCCCCGCCTGTCTCAGGACATCCAACGCATTCGCCAAGGAATGCAGAACTATCTGTCGCCCTCGCGTGCTCAACCTCACGATCCTGGTGAGCTGGTCGGCGATTACCGCCTCGACACTCCGCCCCCGGAGCCGTCGCCATGAGCATGACCGACGCGCAGACCGCTGCCTTTCAAAACGCCTCCGGCTTCTCACCGCAGAGCAGTTCGACGCTCTGGCTGTCCCTGGTTCTCGTCCTGGTTTTGCTGTGGTGTGCCTGGGTGATGTGGACGGCTTACCGGGGCTGGGCAACAGGCAGTGTGCGCTTCGGCGCGTTTGGCGGCAGCGCCGCGCGCGTGCTGCTCACCTTGCTGGTTCTGATGTTCTTCACCTTGTCCTAACCCCGGAGATCGCCGTCATGCTCAAGTGCCTTGCCCCCCTGAAAAACAATCTGCGTGATCGCGCTAGCCAGCGCTTGATCGGTCTGCTGTTAGTACTCGGTCCAAGCCTGGCTTTTGCCGAACTACCGACTATGGAAGCTCCTTCACGTGGTGAAGGTTCCGGGTTGATCGAGACGATCAAAAACTACGCCTACGACGGCGGCATCCTGCTCGGTCTGCTGATTGCCCTGCTCGCTTTCTTGGGGGTGGCCTGGCATTCGTTGACCGTGTACGCCGACGTGCAAAACCAGCGTAAGACCTGGAAGGACTTGGGTGCGGTGGTCGGTATCGGTGCTCTGTTGGTGGTGATCATCATCTGGTTCCTGACCAAGGCTGCCGCGATTCTTTGAGGTTGGCATGAATGACGCTATCGAACACCTTGCCGACGGCACTTTGGTTTTTCTACCAGAGCGACTCAATCGTGATCCTGCCGTATTGCGTGGTTTGACCAATGATGAGATGTGGGTGGCGCTCGGTGCCGGCGCACTTGTCGGCCTGGTGCTGGGTGTTCCTCTGGCGATCGCCACCGTCTCCATTGCCGTGGCGCCAACCAGCATGATCGCAGGCATGGCGGTGGTGCTATTTGCCGGTGGCACACTACTGCGTCGGGCCAAACGGGCCCGGCCAGAGACCTGGTTGTACCGCAAACTCGAATGGGTACTGGCCAGCCGTTGGCGCCTGGGTCGCGGAAGTCTGATCCTGCACTCCGGCGCCTGGACGGTTCGCCGTTCGCGTCGGCTGCGCCCTGCCCTGTCCCGGTGGCAGCCATGAGCCGATTTCGAAACAAGGTGGATGCCCAACAGGCCCACATCTTCAGCCTGCGTCTGGCGGTAGTGATTTTGGCCCTGGTCTGTGCCGGACTTTGGTATGGCTGGCGCTCGGCACCGACCGATCTGACGGTGCATGTCCCCCCGGATCTGCGCTCGGGCAGCACGCGTAAGTGGTGGGATGTCCCCCCAGAGAATATCTATGCCTTTGCCCTGTACATCTTTGGCCAACTCAACCGCTGGCCCTCGGATGGCGAGCAGGATTATCGCCGCGCCATCTATGGCTTGCAATCCTACCTGACCCCCGCCTGCAAGGCCTTTCTCGACGGTGATTATGAGTACCGTAAGGCCGCCGGCGAGCTGCGCCAGCGGGTGCGTGGCGTCTACGAAATTCTGGGCCGAGGCTACAGCGAGGATCCGGAACTCAGGGTCAAGCAACTCGACCGCGACAGCTGGCTGGTCAAGCTCGATCTCAATGCCGATGAATATTACGCCGCCGAACCGGTGAAACGGGTGGTGGTGCGGTATCCATTGCGCGTGGTGCGTTTTGATCTGGACGCCGAACGCAATAAGTGGGGGCTGGCACTGGATTGTTATCAGGGCACTCCCCAAAAAATCTCCCTGCCTGGAGGTGAGCCATGAAGCGGATTTCTACCCTGGGACTCGCCGTCGCACTGACTACATGGGGAGCTGTGGCGCAGGCCGTCGAACTGATGCACTGGGAACGCCTCCCCCTCGCGGTCCCTCTGGTGATCAATCAGGAACGGGTGGTCTTTATCGATGAGGATGTTCGAGTCGGCCTGCCCTCAACCCTGACGGGCAAGCTGCGCGTGCAATCAACCGGCGGCACGCTGTACCTGCGAGCGTCGGAAGCCATTGCACCGACCCGACTGCAACTGCAATCGGTCACGACGGGCGAGATCATCCTCCTGGATATCGCGGCCACCCCTGGCGATCAACCGCTGGAGCCCGTGCGTATTCTCAAGAATGCTCCGGTGCAGGCTACCGAGGCGGAATCGAGCACCGCACCTATTCCAGAACGTACGCCGATCCCGGTCGCTTTGACGCGCTACGCCGCACAGAGCCTGTACGCGCCGCTGCGCACCGTAGAATCCCTACCCGGTGTACGCCGCGTACCGCTCAAGCTGCGCACCGAACTGCCGACCCTGCTGCCGACCGAAAACGTGTCCAGCACGCCCATCGCCGCCTGGAGACTCGGTGATTACTGGGTGACGGCGGTGAAGTTGCGCAATCGTGGTTCAGAGACGGTGCAACTCGATCCGCGCCGGCTTCAGGCCAAGCTGTTCGCCGCGGCCTTCCAGCATGCTTTCCTCGGACCTGTCGGCAATGCTGAAGACACCACGATTACCTACCTCGTCACCCTCGGTGCCGGCCTCGAACAAGCGGTCCTATTGATCCCATCTGTTACGCAAGGTAGCGGCCATGAGCGCTAACGCCTTGCTCAAATGGCTGGTACCGGCTGCGCTGCTGGGCGTGGTGCTGATCATCCTGAAAAGCTGGGTCGCGGGTGGCAGCACGCCCTCTCCAGAGCACCCAGTTGATCAGGGAAATATTCAGTTATCCGCCGAGCAAGCCAAGTCGCTCGGCATTGCTGGCGATACCCCACGCGACACGGTCGCCACGCTGGTCGGGCAGGTGAAGGCCATGCGCAGTGACATGCTCGGCCTGAAGAAACACAACGAGTCGCTGCAGACGGAGAACAACCGCCTGCGCGAGCGGGAAAACAGCGTCGATTCGCGTATCCAGACAGCGCTTGGCAGCGTAACCCAGCAGGTCGACGAAGGCCGACGCCAAGCCAACGAGGCCCGACTCAAAGCAGAACAAGACAGTCGTCAGGCCCGTGGTCTGCTGACGCAATTGCAGGAGCAGTTGTCGGGGCTGACCGGCAAAGGCAAGGACATACCTATCGGATTGGGGCTTGAGCCGGGTGACGGTGCTCAGTTCGAAGGGCAGCATTCTGCCAATGATGCACTGCAGTGGATTGAACCTTCGGATGCTCAGCCCACCGGCGCCCGAGGCAAAACCAAGTCCGCCTCCGCACTGAGTCTGCCTACCACCTTCAACTCGCTGGAAGGCTTGAAAGATAACGCGATTGATCGTAGCCAGAAACAGCTACGTGCAGTCAGCAAGGGTGAGCGTGACCTGACACGATCCGCTGATCGTACCGAGGGCGCGAAGCCGGTCTACACCATTCCTGAAAACGCCACGCTGATGGGCTCGGTCGCCATGACCGCGATGATCGGCCGAGTCCCGGTGGACGGAACAGTGAATGATCCTTATCCCTTCAAGGTGCTGGTCGGTCCGGAGAACCTGACCGCCAACGGCATCGACCTGCCAGACATTGCGGGGGCCGTGATGAGCGGCACGGCGTCCGGGGATTGGACCCTGTCGTGCGTACGCGGACAGGTCGAGTCGATCACCTTTGTGTTTACCGATGGCACCATCCGTACGGTGCCTCAGCCGAAGGCGGTAGCCAGCCGAAACGCCTCCACCACCCAGAGCTCAAACACCGACAAGATCCGCGGTGGGCTCGGTTACCTGTCCGATCCGTATGGCATTCCTTGCATTGCCGGCGAGCGCCGCTCGAACGCACAGCAGTACCTCGGCAGCCAGAGCCTGATCACTGCAGCCGGCGCGGGTGTTGCTGCCTTGCTCGGGAATGAGCAGAACAACAGCAGCGTGATCAGTTCGGGCGGCAGTGCCTTCGGGGTCACCAGCAGCAGTGGCAATAGCGCACTGAATTCAATTCTCAGTGGTGGGGTCAGCGACGTCCGCGAGTGGGTCAACAAACTGTATGGCGAAGCCTTTGCTGCCGTGTACGTGCCACCTGCAGCACAGGTCGCACTGCACCTCGACCATGAGATCACCATCGACTACGAGCCCAAGGGCCGGAGCGTTCACCATGAAAAAGACCATGCTTCCCTGCCTGACCTGGATTAGCTTGCTCTGCTGGGTCCTGACGGGGTGTTCCACCGACAAAGACACGCTGCTGCCCCATGGCGAGCAAACCATGATGGATATCTGGAACGGCGCCGGTTCGCAAGGTACTCAGCAGCAACTGCTGGATGCTCGACAGCAGTTACGCCGCCCGCTGGCTCAGGCAGATGTCTCCGCGGCTCTCCAGGAACCGTATACGCGCACCGCAGCGAACGAGATCCGCAACCTGTTCCCTCGCCTGCCCAATCCCGATCTAGTGCTGTACGTGTATCCGCATTTGAGTGGTACCGAGCAGGCACCGGTCCCGGGCTACTCGACCGTCTTTCCGTTCTACCAACGTGTGCAGTACGCATTACCTGGTGAACGTCAGGAAGACTTATGATGCGAACCGGCACTCCCGCGTGGAAAAGCTGGCGCACCCCTTTGCGCCCTCGCGCGACCTTAGCCGACGAAGCCGCACTCTACGCGCACAACCCCAGCTTCACCGATCACCTGCCGTGGGTCGAGTACCTCGACACCGAGCAGTGTTTTCTGCTCGATGACAATCGCTCGGTGGGCGCGGTGTTTGAGTTACTGCCCGTTGGCACCGAAGGGCGCGAACCTGATTGGCTGATGGCAGCCCGCGATGCCCTTGAGGATGCCCTGCAAGACAGCTTTGACGAGCTGGATCAATCGCCTTGGGTGGCGCAGTTTTTCTGCCAGGACGACAACGACTTCACAACCTACCTGTCCCGGCTTACCGATTACATTCAGGACAGCGCACGAGGCACGGCCTTCACCGAGGCGTATTTGGAGCTCAGCCGCCGTCATCTAAAGGCCATCGCCAAGCCCGGTGGCCTGTTTGAGGATAAGGTTGTGACACGCCTACCCTGGCGAGGCAATAACCGCCGGGTGCGCCTGGTGGTCTATCGCTGGCTCGAGTCTGGCGCTGAAGAGACGGGACTCACCCCGTTGCAATCCCTGCAACAGGCTTGCGAACGTATCGGTGCTTCGTTGCAGGCGTGCGGAGTGCAATCAACGCGAGTCGATGGGCGAGATTTGTATGCCTGGTTGTTGCCCTGGTTCAATCCAGCACCCAGGCTCACCGATGAGTCGCCCGAAGAGTTCTATCACCGTGTGGCCTATCCAGAGTCAGGCAACGGCGAGTCGCTGGAACTACCTTTCGATCACGACTTCGCCGAACGGTTGTTTTTCAATGAGCCGCGTTCAAATGTGCAGCACGGACTCTGGTACTTCGATGGTCAACCCCATCGGGTCATGGTGGTGGACAAGCTGCGGCGGGCACCTTTGATTGGCCAACTCACTGGCGAAACCCGTAAGGGTGACGCGGTGAACGCCCTGTTCGACCAGTTGCCTGAAGGCACGGTGATGAGTCTGACCCTGGTGGTCAAACCGCAAGATGCGCTCGAGGATCAGTTGAACCGCTTGGCACGCAAATCCATCGGTGAAAACCTGGCCTCGACCCAAACCCGTCAGGATGTCGAAGAAGCCCGCGCGATCATCGGCCGCCAGCACAAGCTGTATCGGGGAACCCTGGCGTTTTACGTGCGCGGTCACGATGAACAGCAATTGCACCAGCGCTCCGTCAGCCTGGCCAACGCGCTGTTGGGCGCGGGGCTGCAACCGGTACGTGAAGGCGATGAAGTCGCAGCCTGCAACAGCTATCTGCGTTGGTTGCCGATGGCTTACAACCCGGCCCGAGACACGCGCAACTGGTACACGCGCCTGATATTCGCCCAGCACCTGGCGAACCTGGTTCCGGTGTGGGGCCGCAGCACAGGAACAGGACATCCGGGTATCACCCTGTTCAATCGTGGCGGTTCGCCATTGAGTTTCGACCCTCTGTCACGCCTGGATCGGGCTATGAACGGTCATCTGCTGTTGTTCGGCCCCACCGGTGCCGGCAAGTCGGCGACCCTGGTCACCCTGCTGATGCAGGTCATGGCGGTGTACCGCCCTCGCCTGTTTATCGTCGAGGCCGGTAACTCATTCGGCTTGCAGGGCGACTACTTCGCGACACAGGGCCTGTCGGTCAATAAGGTCCAATTGAAACCTGGCGCTTCGGTCAGTCTCGCTCCCTTTACTGATGCTAGGCGCCTGGTCGAGCAGCCGGATCAGGTGGCGAGTCTGTCGATCGATGAGCTGGACGATGAGGTGGTAACCAGTCGCGAAGACCAGCGCGACATTCTCGGCGAATTGGAAATCACCGCCCGGCTGATGATCACCGGCGGCGAGGCCAAGGAAGAAGCCCGCCTGAGTCGAGCCGACCGCAGCCTGATCCGCGAGTGCATCCTGGATGCGGCGCAGACCTGCGTCACGGCGGGCCGCCAGGTGCTGACTCGCGACGTGCGCGACGCCTTGCTGCGCGTCGCTGCTGACCCGCACTTACCGGAGAAGCGTCGTGAGCGTGCCCAGGAAATGGGCGAGTCCATTGACCTGTTTTGTCAGGGTTTCGAGGGTGAGTTGTTCGATCGCGAGGGCACACCTTGGCCCGAGAGCGATGTGACCATTGTCGACTTGGCCACTTACGCTCGCGAAGGCTATGAGGCACAGATGTCCATCAGCTACATCAGCCTGATGAACACCGTGAACAACCTTGCCGAGCGCGACCAATACCTGGGGCGACCGATCATCATGGTCACCGACGAGGGCCATATCATCACCAAAAACCCGCTGCTGGCGCCCTTCGTGGTCAAGGGCACGAAGATGTGGCGCAAGCTCGGCGCTTGGTTCTGGCTGGCGACGCAAAACCTTGCCGACTTTCCCACTGCTGCGCAGACCATGCTCAACATGATCGAATGGTGGATTTGTTTGAACATGCCGCCCGCGGAGATTGAGGAAATCGCACGGTTCAAGAAGCTCACGCTGGCACAGAAAGCCTTGTTGCTCTCCTCCAGTAAGGAGCCGGGGAAATACACTGAGGGGGTCGTGCTGTCGAAAAAGATCGAAACGCTGTTTCGGGCCGTGCCGCCCAGCCTTTATCTCGCCCTGGCCATGACGGAGCCCGAGGAAAAAGCCGAGCGCTGGACACTGATGCAGGAGAACGGCTGCTCAGAGTTGGAAGCGGCCTACCGGGTAGCTGAACGGATCGATAGAGCGCGAGGAATAGAACCTGTGTAGGACATCTGTTTACGCATCCTCCTGCCTTTCTTGCAACTTGACTGGACAATGCAAGTTAGCGCATCTTGCATACTCAAGTGGCCCTTGGCCACCCTCTCAGGGCGATAGGAGCCTTGTCTATAGGCCGTGAAACACCTAGTAGGGGTGGTTCGGCAGAGTCTTTCTTGAACATCAAACTACGCGGAGTCTCAAGCACACCGCATCAACTCGATAGCTAGGCACTGCCATCCCCTATGTCTTCAACAATTACACTCGACCTAATCAAATCAGTCGCACCAATTGCAGCACCGGCAGGACTAGCTATTGGAGCGGCCCTTTGCGTTGGCCGTGACATCATTGCAAAGGTCATCTTTCCGAACCTCACAAAGAAACAAAACTTTTGGATCGTCATGTTCACGGCGTTCACTTTTTTGACCCTAGGGCTCTCAAGCATCGCGGCTTGGGTATATGTATCAATTGCAAGCTTTGGCGCCCAGCCACCAGGCGCAATCACCTACCCTCCGATTTCGATGGAGGTATTGAAAAATCTTACGTATAGAATTGACGACGATTTCATTACGTTGCAAGGCGGAAAGCGTGAGTTTGCTCCTGACACCGGACGTGATTTGCCCGATAAAGATATAGCCGTTTATTTAGTAGACCATGCGTTTGGCGATATTAATGGCGACGGTAACGGTGATGCCATCGCTGTGTTGCAGGCATCGGAAGGAGGCAGTGGGATTTACTACTACCTTGCCACCGTTTTCAATGACAGAGGAAATGCAAGGGCTTACGGGAAAGCTTACGTCTTGGGGGATAGGGTAGAGATTCGTAGCGTATCTATTCAGGGTGAGAGTGTCGTCGTGCAACTGATGATGCATGCTGATAATGACGGCTTGTGTTGCCCAACGCAGTTTCGAACCCTCGAGTTTGTGTTGAAAGGCCGTAAACTCCAATGCACAACAGAACCCTGTTCCGAAGTGTGAAAGTAGCTCCCATTGATGATCGGTGCCTAAGGTCAAAATTGAGAGTTTAAGTGAAAGTGTTAGGGGAGCTGTGTGCCTGGATAGTTATGTATTGCCGCCATTGGTCTATCTCGCCGAGGTTCGATCGAGGTCTTACAACGACGGGGCAAAAGCACAAAGCTTCAAAGCCTCCAGAGATTCAAATTGCTGTCCTTGTGACAGTGCCAATGCACATCGACTCAGCCTGCGAGTAGTGAATCACCTCTGTGCGCCTCCAAGCCGCTGCTGGATGCTCAACAAGAACCCGGCTTCGAATGCATCTTGGCAGTCACCGACAGGAAAGGTCTTGCGGGTTTGCGCCAGCTCCCACCACAGTGGAATCTCGCCGGACGTATCAAGCCAAGCCTGAGCGCATTGCACCCCACGTTCGATCATCGGCGCAAACTCGCTGCCCCAAGGTGTCAGAAGATTTGGGCTACCATCCGCCGCCGGAATTGAAATGTAGTTTTCGTCCATACACACCCTAGATTTCTGATTTTTTGTTAGACGCTGGGCCCAGCTTCGAAAAGCTTAACGACACCAAATGAACGCTTGATAACAGGAATGAGCATCAAATGGCCTAGATCAATACCAATGTATTGGCTATATCCCGTGGATTGAGAGTCCCTCAAGGCGCAATTTGCGCGCATGACTCAAGACTACGAACAGCTTCGTCTGCAGCTGGCGGAAAACATCCGCTTGATGCTACGCGTGAAAAACCTTACCCAAGAGCAGCTCGCGCTCATGGCCGAGGTGGATCGCACCTACGTCAGTCAATTCGAACGATGCACGGGCAATCCGTCGCTGTTGGTTCTGTGCAAGCTCGCCAATATTTTTGAAATTACCGCAGATCAGTTACTTGTGGATGCCGATATCCTGCGCAGTTCCCTTCACGTCAAATAATAGTCTTACGTCTCACAAATCCGATAGATCCGCCTTCATAATTACCGCTGACAGTATTCAATCCGTAACCGACGCTGCCCAGGCCAACCACCGAGAGCTTGGATCATGCTTGTTGCCTGCTCCTCAATCCCGCCCACAAAGCTACGGCCCTTTGCGCTGAGCGTCCTGCTAGCGTGCGGTCCAAGCATGGCTCTGGACACCGGCAGCATCACGTCTTCCGTGCTTTCGCCAAATTGTCTCGAATATAGGGTCGTCGGCATTTGTTTCTGGCTCCTCTGCACGCCCTTCGGCTGCACAGTCAAAACCTCGACCAAGGTTCGTCATTTCATTCCTGAGCTGGTGGTCTCGAGCTACGCCACCACCGGCAATAACTCCTGGACCGAAATGGCCACCCTCTCCTATCCCATCAGCGGTGCGGAAGGTGGCGGCAACCTAATCACCCCGAACACTCACCGCGACAACCTGCCCCGCTTCAAGAACGTCGATGGCATCGGCCACCCCGGTGGCTGGATCGCAACGCAACTGGCTTCGCAATCTGGCTATGCCTGCGCCAGTGGTGCAACTGCTTTCATACCCTACTACCTGAGCACCTTGGACTCGCTGGCGTGGCGCCATGGCATCCCGGAAAGCTTTTACCCCGAAGCTCTCATGCCGGGGATACGAGAAATCGGTCGTCAGGCTTCGGGAAACATGTGGGGCAACGTCTATCCCCGCCAAGGCTTTCTGGTACAGCCCGACGATTTCAAGGCGGCCGCAGTCATGGCGCAACGGGCGGGCGATGTGATTACCCGCAACTGGCAGCCGCATGTGTACTTACCACTCACGCCCGCCAAACGCGACGGCTACTGGCCACCCGGCCCGATCGTTGAAAACGACGCTTCGACCCACAAATGGCAATTGCTCTACCCTCAGGTTCAACCGACATGCGCCATCTTCCCCAGTGATCCGGTACAGAGTGCGGATGGCGGCTACGCCTGGTCGTTGTGGCGTCCCTACACCTGCTGCAAGCGCGAGGGGCACACCTTTCTGTTCAGCATCGACTTCGAAGGCGGTGCGTCATGAGTCGGTTTCTCGCACGACCATGGTTGGGCGTGGTGAGTCTGTTGCTCTACGGACTGCTGACCGTTGTCCTCCATGTCCACGCCGCCGAGGGCGATTACCGCCTGGGCACTCAAGGCGAAGTGCTCGATGACCGGGTGATGTACACCATCGGTGGCGGTTCGGCAGTCGGCTCACCAAGCTCGCTCTACCGACCCAGCGGTCTCGGCGTCGGTGGCTCTTGGCGAGCAAACATGATGTGCGGAAACATGAGCCTCACCAACACCCTGCAAAACCAGCTGAACGGCGCCACCGAAGGTTTCCAGCAGATCATGGGCAGCATCGTGCAGAACGCGACCCAAGCGGTGATGTCGCTGCCGGCGTTGATCATCCAGCGCGCCAACCCCGGCCTCTACGAGTTGTTGAGTAACGGGGTGATGCAAGGGCGTATCGACTTCGATCGCTCCAAACTGACCTGCCAAGCCATGGCCGAGAAGATGGCGGACAAGGTCGGTCAAGCCGGCTGGGGTGCGCTGGCCAAGAACGAGGAAATGCAGGGCAATCTGGAGCAAACCGGCGGTGATGCGGTGGCGGCGGTAAAAAACACCGAGACCCATAACGGCAACAATGGGGTGTCCTGGGTCGGCGGCCAGAAGGCTGGAGGTAGCGGGCAGACACCCATCCGAGTGACCGCCGACGTAGTGCGCGCAGGCTATAACCTGCTGCATAACCGGTCGGTGGATGACAGTGCCTCAATCAGTAGCGGCGATTGCCTGGGTGGGGCTATTTGCCAGACATGGACCTCGCCCCAGGAGGAATCCGAATGGGCCGTTCGCGTGCTGGGCGAGAGCGAAGTCTCGACCTGCGACAGCTGCGAAACCCTGCGTGCAACCGCGGGCAGCGGATTGACGCCGCTAATCCAGGAGGCCTACAGCGAAGGTCTCAAGGGCCTGCAAGGGCTGCTGTCCGGTTCACTGTCGCCTACCCCTGACAACCTGGCTAAAGCCTCGAGCCCAATGCTGCCGGTGACCCGTGGCGTGATCGAAGCCTTGCGCGACGATCCCGACCAGGATCTGCTGGCGAGACGCCTGGCCAGCGAGACGGCCCTATCCAGCGTACTCGATAAGGCACTGCTGCTACTGCGCACGTTACTGGCGGGCAGTCACGAACCGAACATTGCTTCCGCCAAGCCGGCCCAAACCGCCTTGACGAAAAACATGGACGCTCTGGAGCGCGAAATACGCCTGCTGCAAACCGAACTGCAGGTCCGGCAGATGTTGGCCACCAACACCGCCAGCCTGGTGCTCGATCGGCATGCCGGCGGTGCTGATGCTTCGCGCACCGTCGAGCAAGGCGACCCCGAGCCCGGTCGACTGAATAATGCTGACGCCAGGCGCAAGTGAGCTGTGAAACGCTCACCGCTATTCACTTTGCTTTCGAGTCTGGGGATTGCCGCGGTGATGATCCTGACCGCCGCACTGGTCGCCTGGATCGGCTGCACTGCGCTGGGTAGTTTCGAGGCCTGGCAGCAGGCATTCGAATCCGCACGACCTTATCTGCGGGGGTGGCGCACCCTACTTTACGGCGCCCTCTTTGCCCTCTGGTGGAACCTGCTTCGACGCTACCGACATCGACCACAGGATCGACTACGCGTGCAACGCATAGGGGCATTAGGGTTCGTGCTCTTTACCTGCGTCGAACTCACCCGACTGTGAGGTCACCCCCATGCTTATGAGCACCAACAGCTACCTGGAGTTTTACCTCTCCCTGCTGGCCTGGATCATCAACAACGGCCTCTGGAGCGTCCTGTCCGACACCGGGCTATTCGCTGCGCCCTTTGGTGCAATCATCTTGCAGGAGTGGTTGTCTGCCCGTCAGCAAGGCGCGGATGAAGGCAACAAGGGACTGCTCTCGGTGCCGCGGATCGAGAACCGATTGTGGTTGGCCTACATAGTCGTGTTGTTCGGTTGCGCGCCGGTCTTTCCGTTGAGCCTCGCATCGATGGCGTTCGATGATGCGGCGAGTCAGCGCTGCGGCGTGAGTGTGGCCAAACCGACGGAAACCGCCTGGGGGACGACCTTCAATACTATCGGCGAACGCTCCGCCAATGTGCCGATCTGGTGGTTTCTGGTGCATGCCTTGAGCAAAGGCGTGACTGCGTCAGCCACTGCCTCTATCCCTTGCGCACCGGATATCCGGCAGATGCGCATGGAGATCGACAGTTCGCGCATCGACAACCAGGTACTGCTGCAGGAAGTCGCCGACTTCACCCGCGACTGCTATGGCTATTCCCGCTCTCGGCTGTTCACCAACCGTCCGCAGTTGGACAAGGCACAAAGTCACGACGCGTCCTGGATCGGCTCAAACTTTTTTCTCGATACGCCCGGCTACTACGATACGGATCGTTCACGCAGGCCGCGCGTCAACTGGCCCTATGATGAAAACCGCGATGTTTCCTTGCCTCGGTTAGAGAATGGCGCGGGCTACCCCACCTGCAAGCAGTGGTGGAGCGACAGCGGTGTCGGCTTGCGCGGGCGCTTGATCGAGCAGGTCGATCCTTCGCTGCTGACTCAGTTGAACGGTTGGTTGACTGGCCGTTCGGGCAACGAGATAGAGGATGCCACCCTCCGTGAGTTGGTCAGCCCGCGCCAGCAATCGATGTCCATGTCGCCCGGACAGGTGTACCAGGACTATGGTTCCAGCGCTCGTGGCGGCTCGATCAATCAGGGGCTTAATAACCTGGCCACCAATACCGGATTGGCCCTCGGCTCCTTCAGCAACTTCCCGGCAATGAATGCACTACGCGCCGCTCTGCCAATGGTGCAGGCCTTCCTCATCATGGGCGTCATCATCAGCTTGCCGTTGATCCTGCTGGTCAGTACCTATCAGTTGAAGACCGTCATGACAGTGACGTTCGCACTGTTCACCTTACACATGCTGACCTTCTGGTGGGAGCTGGCGCGCTGGGTCGACTCCAGCATGCTCGATACCTTGTACAACCAAGTTTCGGCTTCCAATCAAGTGCTGTTATCGCTGCCCACATCCGGGTTTATGGATGGGACTGTCACGGCGCAGGTAATTGAGTATGTGATGGGGGCGATGTTCATCGTGCTGCCGATGCTATTTCTAGGAGCCATGAGCTGGGCAGGATATTCAGTCGGCAACGGGATTCAAGGTATGTTGGCGAACGGTAGCAAAGCTGCAAGTGACTCAGCGAGCAAAGGTGCGGATCAAATATTGGGTGCTGCTAAGCGCTCAATTAGATGACTTGCTGTCGCCTATATAATGCCCATTGTCGTCGAAGTCACCGATGTAGAGGTCAGCACCTAGGTAGTCTGGCCCTGGATTTTTCTCTTGTTGATCGGCACCAATAAAAACTCTGAGCCATAGCAAAGTAGTGACAGCCAGCATCATCACAATGAAAGTAACCATCCAAGCACTGACAAAAAGCAATCCTCCGATCAATGCCAGTTTGGCAATCAAAAAACTCCCGCGAACAAGTAATTTACCTGCGGGCATACCTGCCGTCACCGCACGCTCAACCACGCGGTACTCAAACGTTTTCAACTTACGGTAACCACGCTTTACCGACATGCCACATGTGTAGACCCAGCGGTGGGCACGGGAAACTTGAACGGGATTCTGCGTCTGCATGTTCTCGCCCTCTTCTGAGCGTTTTCATGATTGAGACAGGAGTAATAGCGTACTACTGAAATCGGCCCGTGCCTGACCGTTTATCAGTTTGCCCCAGCCGAAAAATCTTCACTGGAAGACAGAAGACAAGCTCCGTGAAACAGCGTCTCTACAGTCATTGACCCATACAAATCGTCCGGCTAAATACAAGGTATGGATCGCTGTTATCGACAGCACCTTCCCAGGTAGCCAGAGCCTTCAAGGCTACGTTCACTTCGGTGATGGTTCTCCCCAAGTGCGATTAGCGTTCGGTGGCTCGCACGGTGACCGTTTCTACGGTGATGAACGCCTACTGCTCTTCTGAGCGCCTTTCGAGCGCTGCTCGTGAGGTAAGCCCTCTTGATTTTCTTCAACCCACTGCGGGGAAATCTTTCCCCGCACGGGACAGGTTTCTTCGCGTATTCAACGGAGACATACCATGCCCGACTTACTTACACCGGAAACACTGAACACCCTTCGGTTGCCCATCGTGTTCACTCCTGGCGCGTGGCAACGCGCAGTACTGCTCGAGTGTTCAGATCACGCTGAGAAGCTGAAGGTCGATCGGCTGAGCCACGTATTGCGCGCAGCCTTCGAGGCTCACCTCGCCTCTCCACACGAGCCCTATGTACTGTTCGAGGTAGTACACATTCAACCAACAGATCACTTAGACCATGATCCGTTGCTGCAATTGAGTCTCAGCCTACTCCAAGAGCCGGACCAGCCTGGCGCATTGCTGATCGCTCTTGTAGGAGAGCACCAGCGCTGAGTGCACACGACTGTACTCGACGCTCAGATCCACACTCAGACGGCATGCAAGACCTGCATCAATCCACCCACACCCAATCGGGGAACCCTCCCCGACGGGTAAGGCGTTCCTTCGTTTTCTCTCGAGGAAAATGCCATGCGCGATATCTACCAAGACGTGACTGACAAGATCGTTGCCGCTTTGGACCAAGGCGTTGCCCCCTGGATCAAACCCTGGTCCTCAAGTGGCTCAGCTTACATCGGTCATCAACCCTACCCCATCAATGCCATCACGCGTCGTCCCTACTCGGGCATCAATTTACCGTTGCTTTGGGCCGAGGCCAGGTTGCAGGGATTCACTCAAGATCGTTGGCTGACCTTCAACCAAGCCAAAAAAACCGGTGGGCACATCCGTAAGGGTGAGCACAGTACCCTGGCGGTGCTCTACAAGCCGATGGAGCGTGAGGAGCAAAGCGAGTCAGGCCAACCCGTACTCGATGAAAACGGTCAGCTCAAGGTCACTCACTTTGGCATTCTCCGGACGCATTTCCTGTTCAACATCGAGCAAACGGAGGGGCTCGAAATGCTCAATGAAACCCTGCTCGAGACGGAACAGAGTGATCCCTTCCAGCCCAACAGCGCTGCGGAAAATCTGCTGTTAAGTTCGGGTGCACACATCGTTCATCGATCTGCCAACGAAGCCTTTTACCACCCGATCAGGGATCTCATCCATCTGCCGACAAAAGCGCAGTTTCAAGACGAGGGTGGATACTACGCCACTGCACTTCACGAGCTGACGCACTGGACTGGGCATCACTCTCGGTTGCAACGCGAGGGTGTGACGTCATCCTGTCCTTTCGGCTCGCCAGGCTACGTGTTTGAGGAGTTGATCGCCGAGATGGGCGCTGCTTTTTTATGTGCCTACGCCGGTATACGGGGGGAGCTGCGGCACGAGGGCTACATCGACTCCTGGCTCGGCCTGCTCAAGGCTGACAAACGCGCGATCTTTCGCGCCAGTGGTCACGCCCGAAGCGCATCGGAGTATGTGCTCAACCTGGAGCAGCAACTGAAGCAAGCGGTCCTAGTTGATTCGCTATGCATGAACGATGGAGCTTAATCGTTACCTCACCGCTGCAATCGCTTCACAGGGCCCAACGCGAGTTGAGCCCTTTTTTCTGTTTCCAGAAAACAGAAGGCATCACGCCTTGGGCCCCTCACGCAATGAACAAGAGAGGGGCGCACACCCGCAGCATGTCAATCCGCATCCAGGTTCTGCGCCAGAAAATCCACCAGCTCGAGGGGACTCTGGCTGTCGATCACCTTGTAGATCAGATCGCGCTTACTGCGCGGCAACTTCTTGACCACGCTCTTCGCCGAGGCCCTGACGGCTTCGTCGGTCCCATGGATACGTGCCGCGAGCAGCAGCACGAGCGTAGCGTCAGTGAGGTTCATGGTAAGGCCCAAAAAATATGCACCGCAGTGTACCGACTCTTTTCTTTGCCGTACTAGCCCCCAACAAAACGATATCCAGCAGTATCAATATTCCGATTGCCGCAGAAAGGGACACGAGCCAAAAGGACGGGTAAGGGTTGGAAGGGAATGGGCACTCAAGGGTAAGAGCGCTATCCGAAAAGGCTAAAAGGCCGATGACCCAGCCACTTCCGGAGGTCACGATGCTCAGTCTGTTTCGCCACAAAAGGCAGAAGCCCCCTCCGCCACCGACCGTCAACGTCGCCGAAGGTTACCTGTCCATCGAGTCAGCCCATACCCTCTTAGCAGTGGAGCACCGCCGTCAGTTACTCGATCGCATCTGGCAATACACCGCCCTCTCCCACGTCCAATTCACCCAGCTCTACTTAAATCCGATCCATCGCTACGCCGAACAGGTCCAGCAACTCCCGGCCAGCGAGACGCACCACCATGCGTATCTCGGTGGCATGCTCGACCATGGCCTGGAGCTGGTCGCTTGCAGTTTGAAACTGCGTCAGTCGTATCTGCTTCCCACCGGCGCCGCGCCCGAAGACCAAGCCGCCCAGACCGATGCCTGGTCGGCTGGCATCGCCTATGGCGCCCTGCTGCATGACATCGGCAAGATCGCCGTGGACCTGCTGGTCGAACGCCAGGATGGCCGTGTTTGGCATCCTTGGCAGGGCTCCCTGGATCAGCCCTACCGTTTTCGTTACATCAAGGGTCGTGACTACCACCTGCACGGCGCCGCCGCAGGCTTGCTCTACACCCAAATTCTCGACCGCCCAATCCTCGATTGGCTCAGTGGATTTCCGCCACTGTGGGCCAGTCTGCTGTATGTCCTGGCGGGCCAGTACGAACGTGCCGGCGTGCTCGGTGAGTTGGTGATGCAGGCCGACCGAGTTTCCACCGCACAGAACATCGGTGGTAACCCGAGCAAGGCGCTGCAAGCGCCGATTCATTCGCTGCAACATCACTTGATCAGCGGACTGCGTCATCTGGTTCAGCACGAGCTGAAACTCAACCAGCCGGGTGCCGCGGGATGGCTGACCCAGGACGCACTCTGGCTGGTCAGCAAGACGGTCACGGACAAGCTGCGAGCCTATCTGCTGTCGCAAGCGATAGAGGGCATTCCCTCATCCAACATCGCGGTGTTCGACGAACTACAATCGCATGGGCTGGTCGAGTCTACCCCCGAAGGCAAAGCCATCTGGACCGCGCTCGTGGCACAGGGAAACTGGCAGCAGAGCTTCACCTTTCTAAGGCTTCAGCCGGCATTAATCTGGGGAAGCGAAGACCGCCCCGAAACTTTCAGCGGAACGGTGAGCGTGGCACTCGATGACCACCCGACTGACACTCCGGCATCACCAGCAGCGCCCGAGACTGTCAGTACAGGATCGCGTCAAAGCTCTTCGCTGGCAGATCCCAGGGCGATAGAAGACGCTGACTATCTCGGAACGTTGTTGGATATGTTCGAGCTGGAAGAGCCTGAGGCCAGCAACGCATCGTCAGCAGGCACCCTCGAAATCTCAAATCCCCCATCGGACAACCCTGGTCAGGCATTCCTGAATTGGCTCAAGGAAGGCATCCTCAGCCATAAGCTGATCATCAATGACAGCAAGGCCAAAATCCACACGGTGAGTGGCAGCGTATTACTGGTCACACCTGGCCTCTTCCAACGCTACGCGCAGGAGTTTCCTGGTATCTCACAGGGGGCCGATCAAGAAACTGAAAAATGGCGCTGGGTACAGAAGCAGTTTGAAAAACTGAAGATCCACAGGAAGCGTGAGGACGGTCTGAATATCTGGACGTGCCAAGTGCACGGCCCCAGGAAAACAGCCACTTTGAAGGGATATCTGATTGAGGAACCGAAGCTATTTTTTGAATGGATACCACCCGATAATCCCTTTCTTAAAATTGAGAAAGCTTAAATCCCCCAAGGATCTCATTTCGGGTCGAAGCGCGAGACTGCCTCATCGACGCCTTCGTTATCCAAGACGCTGGGTGATAAATCCGGAAGTACTCTTGGTGAGGTACCACGTCAGGATGCAGATCACCGGCACGGCAAGAGCAATCGTTAGAAGAGATATGATGATCTTGACAGACGACCTAAATGTTTTGCAGGAAGAGACCCCATCTCGGGTTTCAAGTCCGCCCACCGACTTGTATGCTCTGTAGCGATCAAAATCGCTCCCGCGACAACCGTGACGTTGTCACTGTTCAGACTTTTCGTCGGTAAACCATCTCCATGACCATCGCCATCACTGCACCCGAGAAGTTCAACTTTCAGGATTTGGCCTGCCTGGAAATGATGTTGCGCTTCGAAAACAAAACTCAAGCGAACTTTTACGTCGAACCTCTGGGTGGAGAGGACGGGGAGATCCGATTTGATGGCACAGCAACAGGCCGCCGGGTAGAAATCCAAATCAAAGGGTCGGAGCTACCGGTCAAGCTGTTGGACATTGCCAAATATCTGGCTCATTGCCCACCACGGAAAAGTAACGGCACCTTGCTCGAGCGTTTATTGGACGACCCAGAGCTTACCGTGCTGTTCATAGTCTCCGGTCGTTGCGATGATCAGACGGCGCTTTATTCCGTGGCACCTGATTGGTTGGGCGCCAGTCACGGAAAGCCGATCAAGGTGACGGATGCCCAGGCATTCATTGATGTATGGTCCAGCTGTTCTTCGCCCCATGAGGACGATAAGGACTTGGCAATCAAGCGCAAGAATCACTGCCTGACGCTGGCCGGGAAGCTTTCAACATCGGAAATACGCGATGCCTTTCAACGGCTGATCATCCTTGAACGGGTGAGCAACAACTCTTTGCTAGCGAGCTGCTCCGAACATTTGAGGCGGTCTTGGCGTGTCCCTGATGATCGAATTGACCAGGTTATTCTTGAGCTACGGGAGATCGTTAGCGCATCGAAAAGCCTTACCCACCTGATCGACTCATTCCCAAAAGTACGCGCATTGCTCAACACCATTGCTCCCCTGAGCATCCGCCCCACGGACTATGTCGCACGTGGCCAGGAGCAGGCATGGTTCACTCACTTGTCTCGTCATGGCGTACTGCTGCTTTCGGGCTTGCCACGAGTCGGTAAAACCTCTTCTGCGCGCTGGGTCGCTGCAGAGTTCGAGCAGCTCGGGTATGAAGTACGACGGTACTCTGATATCGACGACGCAGAACGATTTCTATCGCAACCAGGTACAGCGAGTCGGTTGGTGGTATTGGACGACCCTCTCGGTGGAACGCATTCGGTGGTCGAGCCGGTAAGGGTCCTTCGTCGACTCGAGCAACTGACAATCGAGTTAAGCCGAGGAACTCGGCGATAACTGATCGTCGCCCAAGTGGAAAACCATCTGCTGACCGCCAGTCGCAAAGCGAACTTGAATCTTCTGAAAACGGCAGGTCACCAATGGTGGGATCTGGGCCAGTCCGGCAGCCTTTTCAAGGGACAGCTGTGGAGTCAGTTTGCATCTACGGAGCAAGTCCCCGATCCCATTCGCTCATACGTGCAAAATGCTGTTGACCAAGGGGCCTTGGATTTAGAGCCCGGTTGCTTGCTCCACTTGGCCAGCCACCATTACGAGTATGAGGGAGGCTGTGACCTGGACAACCTATACCGTTTCGCGAGGGTCGATGCAGCTAGCCTCGGACACGCTCTCACGGAGCAAGGGTTTAGCAGCATCCTATTGGGAATGTCTGTCGCCTCCAGTGTCAGCGAGCCGATTTCGTCACAGATGCTGGCCGTTTTGGTGGACAAACAAAACGAGGACTCAGAAGCCGCGATCTTAGCCGCAGGTTCACTGTTCGATGATCTTTTCGGTATTCCGTTAGAGCAACTTGCAATGCCATCCATTCCTCAAGACAGGGACAAAGAGGCACAACTCGCCTCGCTGGCCAGTAAGAGGATCATTGAGGTAGTTGCACAAAAAAATATTGCGTTCAGTCACCCGTTTTATCGCTCGGCTGCAGAGGCTAGTCTCGACGACGTCAATTCGTTCAACGTCGACCGGGTCACCAAAGTGATTGCCCAAGGCTTATTCTGTTGGATACCAAGCACATCTCGCGCCACTGCACGTAACCTCGATTGGGTTTTCCAGAGCCTCGTTCAACTGCCTGAGGCTCGCCAGCAAATAGTCGACTACGCCGAGCGTGGATTGAAATCGGTCTTTCCTTCGACTCGTGACCTTTGTTTCAACTTTCTACTTCGCCACCTGAGCGTACTTCAGGCTGATGTACGCCATCGGCTACCTCAGTGGGTGTCAGCAGTCAGTTACTTGACCCTCGATGACATGGAATGGCGTAACGGTGAGGCGCGCCTGTCAGACGAGGCCGGACAGGGGTTTCGTAACCTTGGGAACTGGGGAGCGAAGCCGTCACTGGACGAGGGAGAGCTAGACCTATGGGGAGCTAAGGACAGCCCGTTACCAACGCCTGAGCAGGCAGCTCGAGTGCTCAGTTATTACAAAGACAACCTGGAAACCATGACCTTAGGCAGCATGGGCCGTTTGCTTAGTTTCAATGAGGCCGTAATTCGCGCGGAAGCAGTCGAACTGTGGCTGCAGTTTCCGCGAGCGGACGACGACGAGGTCATACTGCGCATTTTCCGCGAGGACCATCCACTGGTAGCGCTTGCAGCTCTTAAAGGAACGGTTAAAGGCTGGAACCAATGGACAGAACCGCGGCGAACGCTAATTCTGGAAGGCTTGGCAAGACAAGTTGGCGTCCCCAGCGCAGCAACAGTCGTCATCGCGAAGTTGCTGCTATTCGGTCGTGTGGAGCACACGGGAAAGCAGACTCCCTGGCGGATCTTTGCCACGCTGATGCCGATTGCATTGAGCTCGCTCCCACACAACGCACCAATCGTTGACGCTCGGCTCCACGATGTTTGTCTTCAGTCAACAAAATATCTGCAACCTGCCGAGATGATCGACATCTGCGATGCCTGGACCGGTTGGCTCGAGCGCATGCTTCACGATCAGCGTATTCCTGCAGACTTTGCCCTAGGTGTTGTCGAGATTTTGATGCATGCCACAAGGATGCATCCAGAGCTGAGAAAGTCGCGCATTGAACACCTGCTCGCCTTCAAGGACTCGGGAGCGGTACTGGCGTTCACTGCAGACTTGATACACCACGTTGAGCAGCTGACAGATGTTGAGCATCAGAAGCTTATGAAAGTTTGTCTCGAACCACGCCCGGACAGCCGATGGATATCTGCGGCGTTGCTGATGCTAAGTCAAACCCCGTCTTCTGTACTGCACCAGATTCTTCCTTCGGGATTGACGGTCGATTCCTCACCAAAACAGCTTGTAGAACAGCTGCCACTGCCACTACTTGAGGCGGTGATGGACATATTTTACGGCGTCAGAGGTCCTTTGGGTCAGCTCGGTATCGGTAGAGCCAATTCGCACATTTGGATGCCTGTTTTCGAACTGATTGCGAGCCTACCAGAGCATGCCTTATTCAATGACATGTGGGAGCATTTGGCCAGCGAAGGTTGGCATGAGACAGACCAAGTCGTGACACGTCTGATCCGGGCAAATGCCACCTCTGACAGCGAACGAATTCTCGACATTCTGATTCGGGTCACTTCGCGCTCAGGGAACCCTCTGCCACAGAGCTGGAAGCTGCTATTGGGTCGGGCGCCCGATCCACAGACGCGAGAACGTTGGCTGAAAAAAGTACTGGTGTTGGGGCCGGTGATCCTGCGGGATCTTAGCGAGTTGGACGATTGGCTAGTAGAGAAACAGGATCAACGAGGATTCTGGGAGGTGTTCAAGGAAGATGGGGCCTTGTTGAGATTCACAGCAGCATTAAAAGAAGGTATGCCCGGCATCGACCTTCATGGTCCGCATCTCGCCTCCATCCTTGAGATCTGTATCGACAAATGGAACGGACAGTTCGCCGATACTTACTCCATCCTGCAGAGGCGGTTCACCACCTTAGGTATCACCAGCCCGGAGTTATTGGCACTTCTAGAACAACGACGGCATCAGGCAATCAACAATGCCACCCAGTTGCGCACGCAAACTTACGCACCTTGGCCCCCAACTGATTGGATTGGACCATGACGCCTACCATTTGAGGCGCGGCACTAGTCTGTAGTGATCTCGGGAACGGCAGCGTCGCTCAGAAGCTGATACAGCTCGGCCACACGACGCCGCTGGCCGCGCTCTCGACAGAAAGCAAAGATCGCGCGCTGCTTGGCGCGTGTGAGTGCCACGAAAAAAGTTGCAAGGCCTTCGGCGTTACCCGGTGTGTGTGCCCACCAAGCATGATCATCAAGGCCGACGAAGACAATGGTGTCGTATTCGAGTCCCTTGCTCTTGTGGACGGTCATCAGTGGAATTTGCTCGAGGCCCTCAAAGGCATCCAGACAGATCGTCCAGTTCGCAGCCCCCCTCGCCGAAGCGGCGAGATGCAACTGGAAGGCTTCGACCATGATTGCGAGCAGATCGCCTGATGAATATTCAAGGTAGGTTCGCGCTACTGCTGAGAGATCCAGGAATGCCAGTACTCGGTTTACGAGGGTCGTGACACTCACCTCCGTCGGGGGAGTGTTTCTCATCTCCGCTCGCATCGTCGCCAAGAAGGCTGTGAGCTCGGCGTCAGTGCGTGCTTCGGTGATGTCGTCACCGTCCGCTAACGCTCGCACTGCCGAGAGTGCAGCAGAGCATATTTGCCATGCGTCCGGAGCGCGCTGCGTTGAACCGAGTCGAAATAAGCCGATCGCAATTCTAGCGAACTCATCTGAGAGTAGATCCTGCAGAGTCGTACGTCCGAGTGAGTGGCTTTCATTTCGCAGTCGTAGGCCCGCTTGGGCAAACGTCGCAGCAAGATCGGCCTCGACATCGTCGGACTTTTGCTTGACCAAGATTGCGTAATCTCGAGGTGCACGGCCGCGCGTTGCCATATCGGTCGCGAGCCACCGCGCAAGGTATTCGGCTTCGCGCGAAATCGTCGGAATATTCCAAACCTGGGCGACATCGCCGTCGACCTGCCGCACAGCCTGGGCCACAGTGAGCGCGCTATGGGGATCTAGCGCTCTTGCGACGACATGCTGGATTCGGACGAGATCTGGCGAGGATCGGAAATTGAAAAGTAGCTGAATGCGAGTAGCAGCAAAATCTATCGCAAACCGCTCAAAGGCATCGGTTCGTGCACCAGCCCAAGTCATTATGCGTTGTTTGTCATCTCCGACCGCCGTCACAGCAATTTCGCCGCCGCTAAATGCCGAGAGCAGGAAGTCGTACTGCGCGAAGGTTGTGTCCTGAAATTCATCCACAAAGACGAACGGATAGGTCAACTGGAGTGCGCGCCGTATGTGCGGGCAGGAACGCAAGAGCAATTCAGCTAATCGATTGATGATTACAAATGTGAGGGTGGACCGGGGCTGCGTTGCTAGCTGTCCTGCCAACCAGCGCTGGATGATGAACTCCGCACCCGATTGCGGCGCTTGTTGCGTGATAGGGAGACGGTAGGCACCGACATGGCGAGCTTCAAAACTTTCAGCGTGAAAGCCCGCGATCTCAGTCCGCCATTGCGGGGGAGCAGTGTTGCTGGAAAGGTTCAAGAACCCCTCTTTCTGCCGACGAGTGGGGAATACGAGGTCGTATGGACGGGTCGGACACCAGTGAGCGGGAATAGCTGACAAGAACCGATCAACCAAGCCTTTGGCGAAGGCGTCGAAGGTGAGCGAAGTAAAGCGGTTAGCCAGTTCAGCCGGACACCGCTTGCGAACCCGTGTGGCGAGATTTTCTGCCGCATCGCTCTTGAAGGAGATTGCCAGGACGCGATAAGGCGCTGGGCATAACCCCGTTTCGAGTAGGTAAACGGCGCGTTGTGCGAGAAACTCGGTCTTTCCTGCGCCCGGACCGGCTATAACGCAGGTCGAGCCGGCTTGGCGCAATGCGCGCCACGCGTCAGGCTCAAGGTCATCTATACCTCGTGGTCGCCAATCTTGTGATCGGATGATTGGCATGATCAAAGCACTGGCGGTGCGGGTGGTACAGGTGGCGCTAGACGGGCAGCAATGGATGTCAGAATCGCCCGCAACTCCTCTGGAGCGCCTGCTGTTAAATCCTGGGATGTCTGCGCACTAAGAACACGGACGTGCGTGCTGGGCTTACCACGCCCAAGGAAAAGATAGCGATACCATCGCAAGAGTTGATCTTGGTCTGCACCATAGAGGTAGCCTTGACCTTCGTCGCCCAGCACCGCCGTACGTGGGTCACCCCGTTGCGACGGCCCCAGTCGACCGGGCTCAAGAACCTGGTACGCAGCAGGAAAGGCACGCATCATCGAATAATCAAGATCCAGAGGAGAGCAGAAAAACACGTTGAATCGTCGCAATGAAGTGGCCCAGTTAGTCAAACCGACGAAGTCTGTTATTAGGTGCGTATCAAAGACAGCCAGATTTGATGCAGGCCCCGCAGGGTCTGGCTGTGCGAAGATTGCCTGCGGCGAAACACCATTTTCTAAAAGTTGGGCGCATGCTGTCTTGATGCGGCCCCATCCGCCGCCGTCACGCCCCCAATCAAGATCGAGGAGCGTCGCGTAGGGGATGTCGAGATCAGCCAGGAGACGCCACAGATGATTGACGTGCCGCCCACCGAGGGGAACGACGGCAACGAAGGAACGATCTATGTCGAAGCCCATCGCCTCGGCGAGGCGTGGCAGCACCACTTCTTCGGTGGCGCCCTCCCCAAGCACCGCAAAGCGGGCGAAGTAAAGCTCAGGGTAGGTGCGGACGGCCTCTCGCACAAATTTCGATGCTTCCTCCTGACCGATCGGTAACTTAATAGCCCTAACCCGGGCAGTTCGGCTGGCTGGGTCGAGACGGAAATGCCTGACTTGCGACGGATCAACTCGCGCAAGAATGCTCGCTGAATGACTAGAAATAACCGCCTGAGCTCGATTCCCGCTCGTTAAATCTTCGATTTGCCGAACGATGCGTGAAAGGTAGAAAGGAGCGAGATTGTTCTCCGGTTCCTCGACCGCGATGAGCGTCAATGCAGGCAGAGGCACTCCGCCAGGCTGGAATCCAGCCGCCTCCGGGTCATCGGCGATACCGCCCTCGACATCCAGCGTTGCTGCCGTCATCGCTAAATGAAACAGCGAACGCTGTCCATCGCTCAGCTCGTCGAGCGCGCGCTCACGGCCTGCTATATCGGGATGGAAAACTACTTCGACCTTTCGGATGAACTCCTGAAAACGCAGGTCGACTGGCCGAAACAGTGGAGTCGTTTCAGTACCTGCGTTATGGACCTCTTGCCAACGTCGCTGCACAGCGGCTGCAACGAGGTCGACAGCAGGCTCACCGGCGAAGGCGCCATTCAGTGTGGCACCGGCTTCGGAGAATGTGTCCCGAACACCCTGAGACCAGTTGATTGCACGCCATAAACGTCCACGCAGAAAGGCCGTTACTTGGGATGCGCCATCGCGCGATGCGGGCACATAGATCATCTGGATGCGATTGCGGTCGATAGCCTTCAGCTCAATGCAATCAGCCTCGTTGAATTCTCCGAGGTTACGAACTGCGCGATATTTCTGCTCAATGAACCCGTCAAGTGATCCGTCATCTGTCCAGGTTGCTTCAAGCCTAAGTCGACATTTCAGCCGGCCTGCTTCGTCGGCGGCCATCTGGTTGAAGAACTCCGGAATAGCTACCCCATCACCTCCATTTTCCAGTTCGGGAAAAGCGATGATTGCCTCAAGCACAAAGGTACGCTGGACCGGCGCAGCAGTCTCATCGGCGGGAATATGAAAGTCATGGAGCCTCAGACGCCGATGCTCCCCGGTGATGCCGAAGAGCCGCTGAAGCGCCTGCATCACCGCGGTCTTGCCTGCACCATTGACGCCTATGAATGCCGTGAGACCGGGCGTGAGATCAATCGTCAACGCCTCAGGACCGAAGCATCGGAAATTGATCAGATTGAGCCGCTCAATGAACATATCTATACGACCTCCAGACTTGGAGTCTCGATTGTTTGGTGTAGTCGCTTGATGGTCAAGTGCGGTACCGATAGATCGATCGATTAATCGGTAAATACTCAACTCAGACCGCTGAAAATCATTCCAGGCCTTGTTGAGCCAATAGACATTGGCTTCGTTCAGGCATACTGGTGTTGCCGTTGGAAGCTATGAAGCCGTCTTGTACTTTAGCCATCACACGCAAATCCAGATATAATCGCAGAAGCCCCCCTAAAGATGCTCCGTTTGAGCAAGAAACTCAGCACCTCTAAATTTATTATTAATATTAGAACGCCTTAAAAAACTCAAATCAAACACCAGCAACTGATCTAGCCTCAACAATAACACGCTGCCTTTTAAACTCTTCAACTTCCTTCAAAACATACTCAACATGGTGAGTAGTATCAATAGCAATCCACTTTGATGCCAACCCTCTAAACGCCCAGTGGCTACAATCTAGGAGTTCTTTGTCACCCCAGCTAAATTCCGGCCCTTCATAATATCCAGAATCGATAATTTTCTGGGCAAGGCCATAGTATTGACCACCCTTCTCACCAGTTTTTAATTGATAGCCTCGGGCGATAAAGTAGCCATCCTGAATGGTATATCTAATTTTACCGTTCTGATTGCCTGCCCCACCCGATACTAGAGAGCCAGGACCCCTCACACCATAATCGGAAAAACCTACATCTTTAAAGCCTTGCAGAGAAACAATACTTTTCCATGCAAGCATTTCTTTGCGAGGAACTGTTTTCTCTGTGCTCGGTAATGGAACAACCGAGGAAATATAAGCACCTATTGAACAACCCGAGACGACAAATTTTTGATGCCCAGCACGCCTAAAAATTTCAATTACACGCTCGGCCTGCGTGGTTATTTTTGGGATCTCATACTTTGCGGATGTGACATCACCAAAATCGATCATAACTGCTGTCGCACGAGGATCATAGTTAAGAGTAGCTGCAATATCTTCCAGCCTGGCTAAAAACTCATCTTCCTCGGCCATCTCTTCCGCAGAGTCAACATTCATCACAAGCCTAAGAATGACCTCCTTATCTGCCTTGTGAGTTAATCCTTTGAATGCGTATACATATATCGGATCATCCCAACGCATACAATCCACAACGGGAGTAACTCTCACTCCAAAATGTTCTGCTTGCTTACAAAAAAACTGGATTACATGTTCACCACCTTCAGTCTGGGCGTTAGGCGCCCATAGAGGCAAATCTACATAAGCATCCCTGTGCTTCCATACTTTAGAGATGGCATGAGCAATATTTGTAAGAAACGCTTCTACAACTGAGACATTCTTTCCTTTAAACTTTTCCTTGTCTTTGTCTGTAATCTGAGGTACGTCAAACCAAGGCTTAAGATTGTTCCTTGTGCTCTCAAAAAGGCAGCCTAACGCGTCTAACTCTCCTTCTTTAGCCTTGAGTATTGGAATATAAGTTGATTGCATTTTCATTCACCTTCTGAAGTATTAAAAAACAAACGTCTTACATCCCCATGCCCGATCAGGTCATTGTACAACTGATAATTTTCCGTCTCCCTTCTTATCCTACCCGCGATAATAGAAGGATGAATTTTAAGCTCCCTTGATAGCTTATCTATATTTTCACGACTTGGAGCAAGGCATGCCTCGCTACGCCGCCATAAAATACGGGGAATAAACGCCTCTCTAGCAAGGCGGTTCGCTTCGGCTTCTCTCTTATCTTCAGATGTAGCATCCAAATCATCGAGAAAGGTTTCATTTTTTCCTACGTGCTTCCACAAATGAGCAAGCTCATGCAACAGCGTAAACCAAAAATTATCCAGCCTATCATGACGTAATGTCATACCAATTATAGGTTGTCCATCTACATCCTTTAAAGCTGCCCCATCCAACAATGTGCCCTTCAAATGAGGCTCCACTATCAGGGCGATACCACTTTTTTGCAAAAACTCTACCGCCAGCAAAGGCCCATTATCAAACCAGCTTAAGCGAGCAACTTCTTGTAAAAAAGAAGCTGACATGACACTTTCACTAAAAACACCGATTGAAGATTTTTTTTCACGAGACTTCTGAATCACCCTTACAAGCCATGCATAAAGAGCATATTTAGTTGTGGGTGAATAAGCATCCCCAGCAAGTGAGCGTTTGAAAGCCGTATCCCCGAACTGCCATCCAATTTGAGATATAAACTCTTGAACAATATCCTCAGTTGAGCGCGATACTTTTCCAGCAAACTTTTGGATCCACCCCCTTGCAATCATCTCCTTAACGGGAAATCTGGACCAATCAATGTCATTTTTTGTTTTTTGGCTTTCAGAATCACCCACACCTATAAGTGTTTCTGCTGAAATACCTAACCCGATTGAGATGGCTCTGATCATCGGGACAGTTAATGGTCTTTTCCTCGACAATATCTCTGAAACTCTACTTCGCGTTCCAAAATAGGGTATAAGATCGGCCTGTTTATACCCTTTCTCTTGCATACGAAAAATAATGGCATCAACGGGATCAGGTAGCTCCACGGGATAGCGTTTGCTCTCATATGCCTCTATCAGCACGATAAGTAACTCAAGACGCTCACTGTTTTCAGATCCAGGGGTCGGCATAAGAGTCATGAGCTTATGGAGTTCATCCAAGTAAGCTCTATGCTGCTCTTCTGTGCGAATTACCCTAGTATCCATTTGCATCTTCTATATTTACCAAACCGGTGATCAAAACGACTTTTTGCGGAAAGCTCACAAACACCTCTATAACATGCAGCCCTGAAGACACTGAAAAACGGTATTTACCAGAGCCTATTTCTAGTGCCTTTGGGAATTGCGTCAAGACATCCCCAGGTCCGGCCCACGCCGCATGGCACACCTCTGAAAGCCAGGCTGACACCCAAAGATCTGTAGCCCTCTCTCGCCCCCTAAGGCTTTCGAGCTTGTCCCTACCAAAAAGATACATAAATGTGTTCCCAATTTGGGATTAGAATACGTCGGAAAGCGGCCATCGTCAATTTATATTCCCAATATGGGAACACGGCCAAGTCATGGCCTTTTACCATCGCTATTCGTTTTAGCAGAACACATGCTCCTTTAGGAAGACCCCCCGCACCCCGCTTAGTTAATATTGCTTTTGTGGAGGCTTCAGCCGTGTGCTGGGAAACTCGCATGCACGGTTCTTAGGGGGTTGGATGAGGGTAACCGTGCCTGACAACCCGACAATCAGATCCGGCCGTGGGCGCGGAGTCGCAAGAATTGGCCACTTGACGGCTCACTGCCCAGCGACAAACGAGCGGTAGCGCTCATGAGTCTGATCCAACCGGCACGGTTCAACGGGCATGACCCGTATGCCATCTGAAGGATGCACTCACGCGCCTACCGACGTAGCGGGCGAGTGATATTTCCGAGTTGCTACCGCACAGATGGTAACCGGCTTAGTTACGCAAGACGGAGGCCCGGACGCATACCAAATCACCAAGGTTCACCAGGGACGAGCCCAATGCTTCTCGCAGGTCGTGCCTGATGACCCATTACCCTGATCGGCGGCCTTGGCGCTCATACACCACTGGCTGCTTGCATTGAAATTTTCGGGCAAGCAACGCCCGCCTGATTTCACTATTCTGTGCCCTAGGCAGCACCCATTGGTGAAGACGGGGCGAAACTAGGCGCTTTACAGTCAATAGATATTACCGCGATGCCACAGTTCAAGGAGCAGGAAAAGGCTAAACTTTGGCTCACTCAGTTTGACAACAAGCCAGCTAACCTCGCAATCGCTGAGAAACTGTTGGATTCGGTCAACTACTGTCCTGTCGTTGAGCTCAAAAGCAGCCTGATCAAGCTACTTCGCCAAAAACTCCCACTTAAAAGCGGCTCAAGGCCGCTATTTCCGTAGCTTCCAGGCGTTAAGTGGGCCTTAGTGGAAGCAAATATGGCGCAGCGGACGAGACTCGAACACAACCAAGCCTCTCAAATGGTAAAGCTATTAAGATCCAAGATATCCGTGGGAGTAAATGTGGGAGTATTTTTCAGGCATGAAAAAGCCCAACCTTTTCAGATTGGGCTAAGTCATTGAATAATATGGTCGGGACGGAGTGATTCGAACACTCGACCCCTAGCACCCCATACCTGGGGTAGGCAGATATGCACGGGGCCAAGGCGGAAATACTCTAAGAGTTGAGATCCTTGGCGCGGCCCAGGTTGCCAAATTCCTGTGCTTCGCACGCAGTTATCGCATAGGGGCCGAAACCGACCTGCTCCGATTAGGCTTGGTGCACCTCACCGCTCATGCCGGCGTCATTGTTGAAAGCCCAGCTGTCCCCCAAGCCCCATCGGCACACAGTGGTTGCGCATCTTGCGGATTGGCGTGATGCCCGAGGTTATGCTCGAGCACAGGCATTGGGCGCCACCGCACCGCTGGCCGCTATGGAAGTGGCCGATCAAACCTTCATCTCAAACAACCCTAGACTTATTTACGCGAAGAAACCTCAAGCCCACACCGAAGCCCAAACGAAATACACTGATCCAGGCACTGCCAGACTTGAGGCCGTTGGAAATCGCCGTTCGCGATCGCTTGTACACCCGGTGCGAACGGGGGCAAAACTGGGGGCACAATTCTATTTTTTCAGGCTGTAACTACCGCCCTAGAGCCCAGTCAAAATGTTTTTTGGGGATCCGGATAGTCTCTAAGAACGCCCCCGCGCGCGACCTGCAAACTTTGCGTCGCTTTTGCATTTCTGTGCGACAGATCCCGTTTCAGGGGTGCCGCAATGCAGCATTGCAGTGGTAGTTTGTAAGGGCATGTGTCTCAGCACTGAGACACTCTTTTATTAACTGCACTGCCAAGGAATGCTCTTCGTAATGAATTTCCCTTTCAAGAAACTGGCCGCCACCACGCTGATGCTGGCCGGTCTATCTGCCTTCATTGCGCCCGCGCAAGCCAACATCACCCCGCAGCAAAGCGCTGAAATCCTTAAGAGCTTCAGTGCCGACACGATTACGGATTTCCGGCAGTTCCTCGGCAGCGTGGCCAAGAGCAATCTAGCGAAAACAGCCAGTATCGGTCCTGCCATTGGGGCCTTCCTCGACAACAAGACTCTGACGGCTGAGCAGCAAAACGAGATCTATCGCCTGCTCGGCATCTACGCACGCGTGAAGTACAGCGCGGCAGCCACTGAGACTCTGCGCGAGTTGGTGGAAATCCCGACCTTTCGCAAGGACGGCGTTGCCCAGCACGACAATCCGGAATTCATCAAGATCGCAGAGAAGATCAAGGACCTGGCCAAGTCTTTCAATCTGAATTTCCGCAACATCGACAACCGTGTTTACGAGATTTCCCTCGATGGTTCCGGCGATGAAGTGGTCGGCATTCATGCGCATGCCGATGTGGTTCCGGTGACGCCGGAGAACTGGGTATTGAAGGACGGTACTCGTCTCGACCCGTTCAAGATCACTCTGATCGGCGATCGCATGTATGGCCGCGGGACCGAGGATGACAAGAACGGCATCGTAGTGACGATGTATGCCATGAAGGTAATCAAGGAAGAAAAGCTGCCGCTGGCACGTAATTTCAAGCTGTTGGTCGACACCACCGAAGAAACCACTGGCGACGCGATCCCCTACTACTTCGAGCGTAACCCGACGCCCAACTACAACCTGGCGCTGGATGGCGGTTACCCGGTGGTGATTGCCGAGAAAGGTTACGGCACCGTCATGGCCAACTTTGCCAAGCGCAAGGCTGAGGGCAAAGGCGCGGAAATCATCTTGATGACCGGTGGCCTGGCGACCAACCAGATTCCGTCGGCATCTGTCGCGACGTTGATTACGGACAAACCTGCCGAACTCGTCGCAAGCCTGCAAAAGGCCGGCGCCGAGTATGCCAAACGCAATGGCGGCAACTTCGAGATCAGCGCCAAAGCCGATGGCAAAGACGTGAAGCTGACGGTCACCGGGGTGTCCGCGCACTCCTCCGAGCCCGAATCAGGGGTCAATCCGGTGGCGCGTATGCTCGACTTCATCAATAGCCTTGATGGCAAGGTCGCGCTCAAGCACAACCACATTACTGACGCCGCACGCTACGCCGCCGACAACTGGGGGCTGGATTACCTGGGCAACAAGCTGAATGTCGGTTTCTCCGACGCCTTCATGGGGCCGCTGACCACGTCGCTGACCTACGTCGCAATGGATGACAAGGCCTTTAAACTGGCGGTCAACCTGCGCGTGCCGAAAGGCAAGTCGCCGGAAAAACTCAAAGCCGAAATCGCCGAGAAACTGGCGGCGTGGAGCAAGAAAACCCATGTTGCCGTTGCCTTCGATTATTCGATCGCCGAACCGATGTACCGCAATCCAGAGGGCGAGTGGGTCAAAGCGCTGCTCGCGGTGGCCACTGAAAATCTGGGCATGAAACACGAGTTCGGCACTTCCGCCGGTGCGACTTCGGTGCATGAACTGCCCAACGGCGTGCAGTTCGGTCTGGCCCGGCCAGAGGTCAAATACACCGGTCACACCGACGGTGAATTCAAGACCGTGGAACAATTCCAGCTTGATCTGCAGATCGTGACGGAAATGATTGGCCGGATCGGTCAGTTGCCGAAGCTCTGATGCACGCGTGGCGAGGGATCGAACTCCCTCGCCACCGCTCACAATCCCCCGCAACGCAGTTCCAAAGCACTGTTTTCAACAGCCATGACGGGTAATGGCAAAGTGCCGAATGACAAATTTGGTAATAAAGTTTAACTTAGCGCGCCCCGCCAGATGGAAGGTCGGGTTTCAGCACTCAGTTAAGGAAAACGATGGCAATGGTCTATTGTCGTGCTTGCGCCAAGGAGCTTCACGAAACGGCGCTCAACTGCCCCCAATGCGGGGCTGTCCAGCAGGCCCATGTGCCGCAAACGCAAGCCGAAACACCCTGGCTGGCCATCGTTTCACTGATCTTCGGGATTATCTGCGCACTCACCCTGTTTGATGACTCCGAATGGGACAGTGAGACGATCCTCGGCGTGGGGGTTTTCTCCATCGCAGGTCTCGCTTGCGGCATCACCTGCATCAACCAAAAACACTCAGGAAGAAACCTCGCGATCGCCGGCATTGTTTTGTCAGGCCTTACTGCGTTCGTTTTGCTCTGTCTATCGATTGAATAATTTTAGGGAAAAAATATGAGCATGGTTTTCTGCCGCGGTTGCGCCAAGGAAATAAGCACTTTGGCCGTGGCTTGCCCACAGTGCGGGGCGCCTCAAGCCACCCAACAGTCCTACCCAAGTGGCCCAGCCATTACAACCGGTAACCCGTACGTCGAGGCGTGGAGAAACTACGTCGTATTCCGCGGCCGCGCCACTCGCCGCGAGTACTGGATGTTCTTTCTGATCAACCTGGGAATCTCTTTTGGCATCATCGCCATTGATGCCATGCTGAACACCAAAGGCATGCTGTACAACCTCTACAGCCTCGCGATCCTCCTGCCATCGATCGCAGTAGGTGTCCGTCGCATGCACGACACCGATCGCAGCGGCTGGTGGTTGCTGCTGCCTATCGTCAACCTGGTGTTCCTTGCGCAAGACAGCCAGCCGGGCCCGAATCGTTTCGGCGAGAACCGTAAAGGCAACAACTGATACACATCGGTATATCGCTGAACGAGACGGCCTTCATGGCCGTCTCTTTGTTTCTGAAACCCCTCCCCCTACGAGTAGCTGCACCTTTACTGGTCGCGTAAAACAGAATTGCCATCAATCCGATTGATAGCCCCCTAACGAAAGGTGCATGCTAGAGGGCTCGCTCGGGGCTTATATCATTCCGAATGATAGTTACCTTTGCCTCATTCGATTCGTTTGCTAACTAGCCGCCGAGCATCATCCGCCCATCTTCAATACTTGGCGGATGCATTCCATGGAACAGTCACTTAAACATTTGCGCTTCCCGTTGGCCTTGCTGGCCGTACTGGTGATGAGCGCTTGCGGCAAAAATCCGGAAACCGCAACCGCCCCCCCTGCTGCCAAAGTCAGCGTGGCCAAGGTGCTGGAACAACCGGTCAACGAGTGGGACGAATTCACCGGGCGCCTCGAAGCGCCGGAAACCGTTGATATCCGCCCACGGGTTTCTGGCCAGATCGATCTGGTTGCTTTCACTGAAGGCGCACTGGTGAAGAAAGGCGACCTGCTGTTCCAGATCGATCCGCGTCCATTCCAGGCTGAGGTTCGCCGCCTCGAAGCCCTGGTTGCTCAATCACGCGCCAACGCCACTCGCAGCCAAAACGAAGCCGCCCGAGGCGAACGTCTGCGTGCCAGCAACGCAATCTCTGCCGAACTCGCCGACTCGCGTACCAGCGCCGCACAAGAAGCCCGCGCCGCCGTTGGCGCACTGCAAGCGCAACTGGATCTGGCCAGGCTGAACCTGAGTTTCACCCGCGTGACCGCACCCATCAGCGGCCGCGTCAGCCGTGCCGAAATCACCGCCGGCAACCTGGTAACCGCCGACACCACGCCACTCACCAGCGTGGTTTCTACCGATAAGGTCTACGCCTACTTCGACGCTGATGAGCGTGTATTCCTCAAATACACCCAACTCGCCCGTCAGGGGCAGCGCGGAGCCACCACCCCGGTGTACATGGGTCTGTCCAATGAGGATGGCAATCCGCACCTGGGTCAGATGAACTTCATCGACAACCAGGTCAATCCGAAAACCGGCACCATCCGTGGTCGCGCGGTGTTCGACAACAGCGATGGCACTTATACCCCGGGCCTGTATGCACGCCTGAAACTGGTAGGCAGTGGCACCTACGACGCCATGTTGATCAACGACGAAGCCGTCGGTACCGATCTGGGCAAGAAGTTCGTGCTGGTGATGGACGCGGACAACAAAACCGTTTACCGCGCCGTTGAACTCGGCCCGAAAATCGAAGGCCTGCGGATCGTGCGTAGCGGCCTGAACAAAGACGACACCATCATCGTCAAGGGCCTGCAACGCGTACGCCCTGGCTCACCGGTGACGCCTGAAGTCGTCCCGATGGCCAGCGAGCAAACCATCGCGGCACTCGCTCAACAACGTCAAGCGCTGGAAGCCAGCAACCTGCCTAAAGTCACGCCTGCCAAAGGCGCGTCCGGTTCGGTTGCGAAGCTGGCCGCTACGACCCCACGCGGTTAAGGGACGACAACTCCGATGAATTTTTCCCAATTCTTCATTTCACGGCCGATCTTCGCAGCGGTGCTGTCGCTGCTGATCCTGATCGCCGGTGCGATTTCGCTGTTCCAGTTACCGATCAGCGAATACCCGGAAGTCGTGCCACCGACCGTGGTGGTGCGTGCAAACTTCCCGGGCGCGAACCCAAAAGTCATCGGTGAAACCGTGGCGGCTCCTCTGGAGCAAGCCATCACCGGCGTCGAGAACATGCTGTACATGTCCTCGCAATCGACCGCTGACGGCAAGATTACCCTGACCATCACCTTCGCCCTGGGCACTGACCTGGACAACGCGCAGGTGCAGGTACAAAACCGGGTCACCCGGACCGAGCCGAAACTTCCCGAGGAAGTGACACGCATCGGTATCACCGTCGACAAAGCTTCGCCTGATCTGACCATGGTTGTGCACTTGACCTCTCCGGACAAGCGTTACGACATGCTCTACCTGTCCAACTACGCAATCCTCAACATCAAGGATGAGCTCGCTCGTCTGAGCGGTGTCGGTGATGTGCAACTGTTCGGCATGGGCGATTACTCGCTGCGTGTCTGGCTTGATCCGAACAAAACCGCTTCGCGCAATCTGACCGCTACCGATGTGGTTACCGCCATTCGTGAACAGAACCGCCAGGTAGCCGCCGGCCAACTGGGTGCGCCCCCTGCCCCGACTGCACAGAGCTTCCAGCTGTCGGTCAACACTCAGGGCCGACTGGTCACCGAGGAAGAGTTCGAAAACATCGTCATTCGTGCAGGTGACGACGGTGAGATCACTCGACTCAAAGACATCGCTCGCATTGAACTGGGTTCCAGCCAGTACGCATTGCGTTCGCTGCTGAACAACCAGCCGGCGGTGGCGATCCCAATCTTCCAGCGTCCAGGTTCCAACGCCATCGACATCTCGAATGACGTTCGGGCGAAAATGGACGAGCTGAAGAAAGGCTTCCCGCAAGGCATGGATTACAGCATCGTCTATGACCCGACGATCTTCGTGCGCGGCTCGATCGAAGCAGTGGTTCACACCCTTTTCGAAGCGCTGATCCTCGTGGTCCTGGTGGTGATCCTGTTCCTGCAAACCTGGCGCGCCTCGATCATTCCCTTGGTGGCGGTGCCGGTATCGTTGATCGGTACGTTTGCGGTG
This sequence comes from Pseudomonas sp. A0308, assembly GCF_044218815.1. NCBI lineage: Bacteria > Pseudomonadati > Pseudomonadota > Gammaproteobacteria > Pseudomonadales > Pseudomonadaceae > Pseudomonas > Pseudomonas sp. A0308. The sequence goes on along the minus strand of NZ_CP162581.1, from coordinate 6,379,569 downwards.
ATGCACCTGTTCGGCTTCTCACTCAATGCCCTGTCGCTGTTCGGCCTGGTGTTGGCCATCGGTATCGTGGTGGATGACGCCATCGTGGTGGTGGAGAACGTCGAGCGAAACATCGGACTCGGACTCACACCGGTCGAGGCGACCAAGCGCGCCATGCGTGAGGTGACCGGCCCGATCGTTGCCACGGCACTGGTGCTGTGTGCGGTATTTATTCCGGCGGCGTTCATCTCCGGCCTCACCGGTCAGTTCTATAAGCAGTTCGCACTGACCATCGCAATCTCGACCGTGATCTCGGCGTTCAACTCGCTGACCCTGTCGCCGGCACTGGCCGCTGTATTGCTGAAAAGTCATGACGCACCGAAAGACCGCTTCTCCAGAGTGCTCGACAAGATCTTCGGTGGCTGGCTGTTCCGCCCGTTCAACCGCTTCTTCGAACGTGCCAGCCATGGCTACGTCGGCACGGTGGCTCGGGTTATCCGCAGCAGTGGTATCGCCCTGATCTTGTACGCAGGCCTGATGGTGCTGACCTTCTTCGGCTTCTCGCACACCCCGACCGGTTTCGTACCCGGCCAGGACAAGCAATACCTGGTGGCTTTCGCGCAATTGCCGGACGCCTCGAGCCTGGATCGCACTGAAGACGTGATCAAGCGCATGTCCGATATGGCGCTGAAACAGCCGGGCGTGGAAAGTGCAGTAGCGTTCCCGGGCCTGTCGATCAACGGCTTCACCAACAGCCCGAACGCCGGCATCGTGTTCGTGACCCTGAAACCGTTCGACGAACGTAAAGACCCGAGCATGTCCGCCGGAGCAATCGCCGGCGCCCTGAACGGCCAGTTCGCGAACATTCAAGAGGCGTACATGGCGATCTTCCCGCCGCCGCCGGTACAAGGTCTGGGCACCATCGGTGGTTTCCGCCTGCAAATCGAAGACCGGGGCAACCTGGGCTACGACGAGCTGTACAAAGAAACCATGAACATCATCAACAAGAGCCACAACGTGCCGGAACTGGCTGGCCTGTTCACCAGTTACACCGTGAACGTGCCGCAGGTCGATGCAGCGATCGACCGCGAGAAAGCCAAGACTCATGGCGTGGCGGTCAGCGACATCTTCGACACCCTGCAGATCTACCTGGGTTCGCTGTATGCCAACGACTTCAACCGTTTCGGACGCACTTACCAGGTCAACGTTCAGGCTGAGCAACAGTTCCGCCTCGAATCCGATCAGATCGGTCAGCTGAAAGTGCGTAACAACAAAGGCGAAATGATCCCGCTGGCGACCTTCATCAAGGTCAGCGACACCTCGGGCCCGGATCGCGTGATGCACTACAACGGCTTCATTACCGCAGAAATCAACGGTGCGGCAGCCCCCGGCTACAGCTCTGGCCAGGCCGAAAAAGCCATCGAGAAACTGCTCAAGGAAGAACTTCCGAACGGCATGACCTACGAATGGACCGACCTGACCTATCAGCAGATTCTGTCCGGCAACACCGCACTGTTCGTGTTCCCGCTCTGCGTACTGCTGGCGTTCCTGGTACTCGCGGCTCAATACGAAAGCTGGAGCCTGCCACTGGCGGTGATCCTGATCGTACCGATGACCCTGCTGTCCGCCATTACCGGGGTGATCATCTCTGGCGGCGACAACAACATCTTCACCCAGATCGGACTGATCGTACTGGTGGGACTTGCGTGTAAGAACGCGATTCTGATCGTCGAGTTCGCCAAGGATAAACAGGAAGAAGGCCTCGATCCGCTCGCAGCGGTACTGGAAGCCTGCCGTCTGCGTCTGCGGCCGATCCTGATGACCTCCTTCGCGTTCATCATGGGTGTGGTGCCACTGGTGTTCTCCAGCGGTGCCGGTGCCGAGATGCGTCACGCGATGGGTGTGGCGGTGTTCTCCGGGATGCTCGGGGTGACCTTCTTCGGTCTGTTGCTGACGCCAGTGTTCTACGTATTGATTCGTAACTTTGTCGAACGCGGCGAAGCCCGCAAAGCGGCCAAGGCGCACTCTCTTCAAAAGCCACTGGAGGCGCAACAATGAGTCTGAAAGTCTTCCTGCCGAGTCTGCTGGTGCTGGCCCTGAGCGCCTGCGCCGTCGGCCCCGACTACAAGACCCCGGCGACGGAGGCGGCCAACATCACGACCGCCACCGACGGCGCCAACGGTCAGAATAACTTTGACCGTTCGAAGTTCGAAGGCATCTGGTGGCAGCAGTTCGACGATCCGACCCTCAACCAGTTGGTGACGCAATCGCTGCAAGGCAACCGTGAATTGCGCGTGGCGTTTGCCCGCTGGAAAGCCGCACGGGCGATCCGCGATGACGCCAGCAATGACATCATGCCGACCATCACCAGCCGCGCCAGCAGTGATCTGGCCAAGGGGCAAATCCCCGGCCAGACCACCAATCGGGTCAGCAGTGAACGCTATGACCTGGGCCTGGACATGGCCTGGGAGCTGGACCTGTTCGGGCGCATCCAGCGCAATCTGGAAGCCAGCGATGCCGATCAGCAGGCCGCCGAAGCCGATCTGTACCAACTGCAAGTCACCATGATTGCCGAACTGGTGGACGCCTACGGTCAACTGCGTGGCGCACAACTGCGCGAAAAAATCGCGGTGGCCAACCTGAACAACCAGCAGGAATCACGCAAGATCACCATCAGCCTGCGTGATGCCGGCGTTGGCGATCAGCTCGATGTCGAACGTGCCGATGCGCGTCTGGCCTCGGTCGAAGCCAGCGTGCCGCAACTGCAAGCCGAGCAGGTTCGGCAGAAAAACCGCATCGCCACCCTGCTGGGTGAGCGTCCGGACAAACTGACCGTCGACCTGAGTCCAAAAGACTTGCCGGCAATCGCCAAGGCCTTGCCAATCGGCAACCCGGGCGAGCTGCTGCAACGTCGTCCGGACATTCTCAGTGCTGAACGCCAACTCGCTTCAGCCACAGCGCGAATTGGCGTGGCGAAAGCGGATCTGTTCCCACGGGTCAGCCTCAGCGGCTTCCTCGGCTGGACGGCCGGGCGTGGTTCGCAGATCGGTTCCTCGGCGGCCAATGCCTGGGCACTCGGCCCGAGCATCACCTGGGCAGCATTCGATCTCGGCAGCGTGCGAGCGCGTTTGCGCGGTGCCGATGCGGATGCCGAGGGCGCGCTGGCGACCTACGAGCAACAAGTGCTGCTGGCACTGGAAGAGTCGGAAAACGCCTTCAGCGACTACGGCAAACGTCAGCAACGCCTGATCTCGCTGATCCGCCAGAGTGAATCGAGCCGCAACGCAGCCGACTTGGCAGAGATTCGCTATCGCGAAGGCACCACAGATTTCCTGGTGCTACTCGACGCCCAGCGTGAACGGCTGAATGCCGAAGACAGCCAGGCCCAGGCCGAAGTGGATCTGTATCGCGGGATTGTCGCGATCTACAAAGCCCTCGGCGGTGGCTGGCAGCCGGAGACGGTCGCCAGCAAGTAACCATTGATTGTTAAAGAGCTCCTTTGGTTGGCCGCAACCAACCAATTTTTTGCCCCGCGTATCATTCGGTCGCGGGGCTTTTTTATGCCCGCAATTGCAGTAGAGGCCAAAGTTGCTCCGCCATTTGAAATGCGTTCCGCAGCTCCTAGAGGGGATTGCGTCACGATTCGCATGCTCGGGTTTGACTCACGGCTCGAGCTGACCGAAGCTTGCCGCTCTGCTCAAGTACGTCTGTTTTCGGAAACCCGCATGCCTCAGTCTCGCCGCTATCTGCTTATCTGCCTTGGCCTCGTGCTTATTGTCGTCGTGGCGTGGCTAGCCCTGCGCAGCACCACGCCGGTGATTCCGGACGCGATCAAGCACGGCTACAGCGAAGCGCTGGGCGCAGCCCGAACCGGTGAACCGGGGGCGGCGCGTCAGCTGTATCAGCAATTGGGCCGGCCGGATCTGTCGGTCAAGCGCCGCGTCTGGCTGCACGGCGAACTGCCCAATTACCCGAGCCCACAGGCGCTGAAACTGGCCGACGCGGACCTGCAGCACGAAGCACCCGAGGTGCGGGTGTCAGCGATCAAAAGTGTGGTTGGACTCGTGCCGGGTGGGCAACGCAGTCTGTTGCTCGGACCGATGCTTGATGATGAGGAACCGACTGTTCGGTTTGCCGCGATCAACGCCCTGCTCGGCCTGACCCCGGATGAACTCGGGCTGTATTTTGCGCCGTTACAGCAGGCTATCGACGGCTGGGAGCAAGCACTCAAGGATCAACCGCCGAGCGCCGCCTCTTATGCGCAACTGGCGCGCCTGCATCTACATAACGCCGAGCTCAAAGAGGCACAGCAAGCATTGGAGAATGCGCTGCGCCTGGACCCCGGCAACCTGCCGGCGCTGGTGATGCAGATCGATGTGCTCGACCGCCAGGGGCAGGCCGACGCCGCGCGACAGTTGCTCGCGCAAAAGCTTCAAGCCCAGCCTGACTCCGCCTATCTGCAACATGCCCTGGGGCTGTGGTTGCTGCACCATGGTCAGCGCGAATACGCCCTGCTCGGTCTGTCCAAAGCGGTGGAGCTGGAGCCGGACAACAAAGATTACCGCTACGACCTCGCCACCACTCTTCACAGCGCAGAAGAACTGGAAGCGGCGCAAAAGCAACTGCAGGAAATCGTCCAGCGCCATCCGGCCGATCGCAAGGCGCGGGTGCTGCTGATCAACTACTGGAAAGAAAGCGGGCAATTGCAGAATGTGCAGATACTGCTCGCCCAGCTTGAACAGTTGAACCCCGACGATCCGGCAATACAGCAAGGCCTCTGAAATTGTCCTGCGGTAAGGGGGAAAATCCGCTCGCCACAGGAAATTTCCAGCCTTCATGAAAGAAAAAGCGGAACTGCCATCACGGCTACAGGTCAAGTAAACAGGCAGTCCACCCTAGACGGCTGCCTCGCTTCCCCTAGTCATGAGAGGGCATTTTTTGTCTACATCAAACGAGTTGATCAGTGAAAAAGCCGCCACCGGAGTCGAGGGCCTGGATGACATCCTCGCCGGTGGCTTGTCTCGCGGTCATGTATTTTTGCTGGAGGGTGAGCCCGGCACCGGCAAAACCACGGTCGCTTTGCATTTTCTGATGGCCGGCGCGAAAGCCGGTGAACGCTCGTTGTACATCACGCTCTCGGAAACCGAGCGTGAATTGCGCCAAGGTGCGCTGTCCCACGGCTGGGACCTCGATGAAAACATCAACATCTTCGAGCTGACGCCCCCGGAAAGCCTGCTTAATGCAGAGCACCAGCAGAGTTTGCTGTACTCCTCCGATCTGGAATTGGGCGAAGCCACCAAGCAGATATTCGAAGCGGTCGAACGCTTCAAACCGACCCGCGTGGTACTCGACAGCCTGTCGGAGATCCGTCTGCTCGCACAAAGCTCCTTGCGCTACCGCCGACAGATTCTGGCAATCAAGCACTACTTCGTGCGTTACAACGCGACGGTTCTGCTGCTCGACGACTTGACCACCGAGTCTCTCGACAAAACCGTGCACAGCGTGGCCCATGGTGTGATTCGCCTGGAAGAAATCACCCCCAACTATGGCGCCGAGCGTCGCCGAGTGCGGATAGTGAAGTACCGTGGCCAAAAGTACCGCGGCGGTTATCACGACTTCACCATCATGGGCGATGGCGTGCATGTGTTCCCACGACTGGTCGCAGCCGAACATCGCGGCGACTACCCGCGCCTGCAATTGACCAGCGGTATCAAAGAGCTGGACGCGTTGCTCGGTGGCGGCATCGAGACGGGATCAAGCACGTTGATCTTGGGCCCGGCGGGTACGGGCAAATCGCTGATCTCGATGATCTTCGCCGCCGCTGCTGTGGCACGCGGGGAAAAAGCGGCATTGTTCATTTTTGACGAAGAGTTGGAACTGCTTTTCGAGCGGATGAAGAACATCGGTATCGATCTCAAGGCCCTGCGCGCCACCGGCAACCTGCTGATCGAACAAGTGGATGCCGCCGAGCTGTCTCCGGGTGAGTTCTCCCATCGCGTACGTCGCTGCGTTGACGAAGGCCAGATCAAAACCGTGGTGATCGACAGCATCAACGGCTATCAGGCAGCGATGCCTGAAGAAAAGGCCTTGGTGCTGCACATGCACGAATTGCTGCTGTATCTGAACCGCAAAGGGGCGGCGACATTTATGACAGTCGCCCAGCATGGTCTGGTCGGCGACATGCAGGCACCCGTCGACATTACCTATCTGGCTGACACGGTGATTCTGTTGCGCTACTTCGAAGCCATCGGCAAGGTGCGCCGCGCCATTTCCATCATCAAAAAGCGCACCGGCAGCCACGAATCGACGATTCGCGAATACCTTATTTCGTCGAATGGCATGATCATTGGCGAACCGCTGGAGGCCTTTCAGGGTGTACTGCGTGGCGTCCCGACTTACCTCGGTGAGAGAAAACCGCTGTTGCAGGAACGCATATGACTGTCTCAGTGCCGCTCGCCGAACGGGCGCTGATTCTGGCGCCCATGGGTCGCGACAGCCAAATTGCGCTGATGATCCTCAACGAGGCCGGGTATCACGGCCTGATCACACCGAATCTCGCCGAACTGTGTGCGCAACTGGAAATCGGTGCCGGACTGGTGCTGATCGCTGCCGAAGCGTTGCGCGGCCCGGAACTGGAAACGCTGTTTGTGTACCTGGAAGAGCAGCCAGCATGGTCGGATTTACCGACCATTTTGCTCACTCATCACGGCGGACAGGAACAGGGCCCCTCCTCTCGACTCAGCGATCAGTTAGGCAACGTTACGTTCCTTGAGCGGCCGTTCCATCCAGCCACTCTGATCAGCCTGGTGTCTGCCGCACTCCGCGGCCGGCGACGACAGTACGAAGCCCGCGACCGTCTGATCGATCTGAGTGAAAGCGAACGACGCCTGCAATCGACACTGGAAACCCTCGAACAGCAAGTCGAAGAACGCACCGCGCAACTGCGGCACAACGAAGAAGCATTGCGTCAGTCGCAAAAAATGGAAGCAGTCGGTCAGCTCACCGGTGGTATCGCTCACGACTTCAACAACATGCTCACCGGCGTTATCGGCAGCCTTGAATTGATTCGTCGGCGTCTGGCCCGAGGGCGCACAGAAGACCTCGACAGCTTGATTGACCTGGGCGTGACCTCGGCCAATCGGGCTGCCAGCCTGACTCATCGCCTGCTGGCCTTTTCCCGTCGGCAATCGCTCGATTCCAAAGCCGTGCAGATGAATAGTCTGGTGCTGTCGATGGGCGAGCTGCTGCAGCGCAGTCTCAACGAAAGCATTCAACTGGAAATGCGGCTCGACGAAAAACTCTGGATAGCCGAGGCGGACCCCAATCAACTGGAAAGCGCCCTGCTCAACCTGGTCATCAATGCCCGCGATGCCATGCCCGAGGGCGGCAAACTGGTGGTCGAGACCAGCAATCAGGTCCTGCATCGTGAGTTCACCGTGGCTTACCCCAATCTTGAGCCCGGCGATTATGTGATGTTAAGCGTCACCGACAACGGCAGCGGCATGCCACAAAGTGTGATCAGTCGCGCGTTCGATCCATTTTTTACCACCAAGCCGATCGGCCAGGGCACAGGCTTGGGTCTGTCGATGATTTACGGCTTCAGCAAGCAGTCGCGCGGCCATGTGTCGATCGACAGCGAAGTCGATCAGGGCACGACCGTCAGACTTTACCTGCCGCGCTACCGTGGCGAAGAACTTGAGCAACCCGTGTCCGACATCCAGCAATCGCCGAATGCAATAGATGGCGAAACCGTGCTGATCGTCGAAGACGACCCGGCCGTACGCGTGCTGGTCAGCGCGGTGCTCAGTGAGTTGGGGTATGCGTTTCTGGAAGCTGGAGATGCCGACGGCGCAATGCCGATTCTCAACTCGACGCAGCGCATCGATCTGTTGATCAGCGACGTCGGTTTGCCGGGGATGAATGGTCGTCAGTTGGCTGAGATTGGCCGGCAATACCGGCCGGATCTGAAGATTCTGTTCATCACCGGATACGCCGAGCATGCGGCGGTGCGCGGTGGTTTCCTGGATTCGGGAATGCAGATGATCACCAAGCCGTTCACCTTTGATCTGTTGACCGCCAAGGTGCGAGAGATGATCAAAAGCTGAAGCCTCAAAAAAGCGGTAAGGGCTGCCGAAGACTGCGATCTTTTGATTTTGAAACAAAGTCAAAAGATCGCAGCCTGCGGCAGCTCCTAAATGAGGGCTATCGCGATCAGGCCAGCATCTCCTGAATCTTTTCCTGCAACACGTCCAGATCAAACGGCTTTTCCAGAATCGGCGCCTTGAGCGTGATCGGGCTACCGGTCTCGCGGATTTCCTGCGGATAACCGCTGATGAAAATCACCTTGAGATCGGGTCGCAGTTTCACGGCGGGCTCGGCGATCTGCACGCCGGAGATGCCGCCGGGTAAACGGAAGTCGGTGATCAACATGTCCAGATGTGGCTTGCTCGCGAGGATTTCGAACGCCTGCTCGCCGTTTTCGGCCTGCAAGACACGATAGCCCTGCCCCGACAGATAATCCGTCAAAACCATCAAGATAACCGGTTCGTCCTCGACGACGAGTACTACATCTTGTGCATCTACGCTCATGGGAAGCCTATGTTCGGTCAATAGCTGCTGATACGACCGTGCGGTCACTCAGAGGTTGCGTCGGATTTGCCGTTTTCCTCGATCGGCAGACAAACGCGAAACAGGGCGCCCTCGTTGATTTGACTCTCGACGACGATGGAACCGCCATGGGCGGCGACGATCTGCTCGGAAATGAACAGACCCAACCCGAGACCGGCCACTACCGTCTTGGCGGAAACCCGTTCGAACTGTTGAAAAATACGTTTCTGATTCTCGGAGCTGATGCCGATCCCGTGGTCCTGAACCTCAACCCGAGCTTCGTTGCCCTGGCGATAGACGCGCACCTGAATCGGGCTCCTGCCACCGTAACGCAAGGCGTTGGTCAGCAGATTGGAAATCACCTGCTCGATGCGGAACTCATCCCAGCAACCTTTTACCGGCACGTCAGCCTCGAAGGTGACGGTGGTTTCCGCCGCTTCGATTTGCGCAGCAAAATTTTGCAGCAGATTGCTCACCAACTGCACAAGGTCAAAGGAATTCGGCCGGATCGACAGCTTGCCGGTACGGATCCGCGAAACGTCGAGCATGTCCTCGATCAAACGGATCAGGCTTTTGATCTGCCGCTCATCGCGATCGACCATGGCGTGCATCTTGTCGAGGGTGAACGCCGCAGCGTTGTCCCGCGCCAGGTGCATCTTGCGCAATTGGGTTTCAAGTATCAGGCCATTGAGTGGTGTACGCACTTCGTGGGCGACGATTGACATGAAGTCATCGCGCATCCGCACTGCTTGCTCAAGCTCCGACTGGGTGCTCTGTAATTGCTGCAGCAGCGCTTCCTGCTCCCGCCGGGCCTGTTCCAGCGCTTCGACCTGTTGCTTCATGGCCTTGCTCTGGCGATATAGATCGACGAATACGTTGACCTTGCTTTTCACCGCGTGGATGTCCAGCGGCTTGTGCAGGAAGTCCACCGCACCGCTCTCGTAGCCCTTGAACGCATAGTTCAGTTCGCGGCCGGCGGCGCTGACGAAAACGATCGGAATGTTCTTGGTTTTCTCGGTGCCGCGCATCAGCTCGGCCAGTTCGAAGCCGTTCATGCCGGGCATCTGCACGTCGAGAATGGCCATGGCAAACTCGTGTTGCAGCAGCAGCGACAACGCTTCGTCAGCCGACAACGCCTTATAGACGGTGCGGTCTTCGCGTTTGATCAGCGCTTCGAGAGCCAACAGGTTCTCGGGCAGATCGTCGACGATCAGCAGTTTTGCCTGAATATTACTCAGCATGCGATTTGTTCCAGCTCGACTAGCAGACGGCCGATGCCGTGAATGGGTAAGACATGATCCGGCTGCTGAATCTTCAGCGCTGCCAGAGGCATGGTGGCGACCTGAGCGTCGCTGGGCTCCTGCACAATGGTCAGCCCGCCGCAGCGTTTGACCTGCGCCAGCCCGCGCGCGCCATCCTGATTGGCGCCGGTCAGCAACACCGCGGCCAATTTGGGTCCGTAGACATCGGCAGCAGACTCGAACAGATAGTCAATTGATGGCCGCGAATGATGAAGGCGGTCCTCAAGGCTCAAGGACAAACTGCGATCCTGCTCCACCGACACGTGATAACCGGGCGTGGCGAAATACACCGTGCCGGCCTGAATATCCTGCTTGTCCGTGGCCTCTTCGACCGGCAGCAGCAGACGTCGGGCGAACACTTCAGCCAAGTGGCTGCGACGCTCTTCCGGCAAGTGCAGCACGATGATGATCGGCAGCACAAAACCCTGGCGCAACGGGCCAAGCAGTTTCATCAATGCCTCGACGCCGCCAGCAGAAGCACCGACCACAATAGCCTCGATTCGAGGCAAATCCACAGTGTCGTTCATTTTTTGCGGTAGATCCGTTCTTGCTTTACCAGCGGCTCGAACTGGTTCGCATAGCTGGAAAAATCCAGCGTCTCCTTGCTGCCCAGTACAAGAAAACCGCGATGACAAAGCGATTCATGGAACAGCCCGAACGCTCTGTCCTGAAGCTTCTTGTTGAAGTAGATCAGCACATTGCGGCAAGAAATCAATTGAGTTTCGGAGAACACACTGTCAGTGGCCAGGCTGTGATCGGCGAACGTCACGTTTTCGCACAGGCTCTTGTCGAAAATCGCGTAACCATAAGCCGCCGTGTAGTAGTCGGCAAATGAACACTGGCCACCGGCCTGCTGATAATTGGCGGTGTAGGCCCGGACATTTTCCATCGAGAAAATACCCTGCTTGGCCTTGTCCAGCGAACGCGGGTTGATGTCGGTCGCATAGATGATCGTGCGATCGAGCAGGCCCTCTTCGCGCAGCAGAATCGCCATCGAATAGACCTCCTCCCCGGTGCTGCACCCGGCAATCCAGATCTTGATCGACGGATAGGTGCGCAGCAGCGGCACCACCTCATTGCGAATGGCGAGGAAGTGCGACGGATCACGAAACATCTCGCTGACCGGAATCGTCAGCAATTGCAGCAACTGCATGAACGCTGTCGGGTCATGCAGGACTTTCTCCTGTAACGCAGAGATGGTCGCGCACTCGAACTGGCTCAATGCGTGCTGCACCCGACGCTTGATCGAAGCGCCGGAGTAATCGCGAAAATCGTAGCTGTACTTGAGGTAGATAGCCTCAATCAACAGCCGCAATTCGATTTCACTGTTTCGCTCTAATGAGTGATTGCCGTCCACTAAATGCGTTCCATCTTCGGTAACCACACACGAATCAGCGAGAACAGACGATCCAGGTCGATAGGCTTGGCCAGATAATCGTTGGCGCCCGCTTGCAGGCAGCGCTCCTGATCGTCCTTCATGGCCTTGGCCGTCACCGCAATAATGGGCAGTTTGCGCCAGCGTGGATCCTTGCGGATCTCAATGGTGGCTTCGAAACCATCCATTTCCGGCATCATCACGTCCATCAGCACCAGATCGATGTCCTCGACTTCATTGAGTTTTTCAATCGCCTCACGACCGTTCCGGCCGATCACCACGACTGCGCCTTTGGTCTCCAGCGCGCTGGTCAGGGCGAAGATGTTGCGTACATCGTCGTCCACCAGCAGCACTTTGCGACCCTCGAAGACCTTGTCGCGGCTGCGCGCGGTCTTGAGCATCTTCTGCCGTTCATGGGACAACTGTGATTCGACTTTGTGCAGAAAGAGTGTGACCTCATCGAGCAAGCGTTCCGGTGAACGCGCGCCCTTGATGATGATCGAGCGCGAATACTTGCGCAGCTCGGCCTCTTCGTCGCGGGTCAGGTTGCGCCCGGTGTAGACAATCACCGGAGGGAACGAACAGATGTCTTCGGTGGACATGCGCTTGAGCAACTCGTTGCCGAGCATGTCCGGCAGCTTCAGGTCGATAACCATGCAATCAAAGATCGTCGTGCGCAGCAGATCCAGAGCCTCTTGAGCAAGGCCCACGGCGGTGATTTCGATGTCTTCATCGCCAATCAGCCGCGCAATGCTTTCGCGCTGCAGATCATCGTCCTCGACCAGCAGCACACGTTTTACCTTTTGCGTCAGTTTGGCTTCGAGACGGGCAAACACGTCCTTGAGCTCTTCGCGGGTGGTCGGCTTGACCGCGTAACCGATGGCGCCCATGTGCATGGCCGCTTCGACGCGATCCTCGACCGAGATCACGTGGACCGGGATGTGACGGGTTTCGGCGCGCTCTTTCAAACGCTGCAGCACGGTCAGACCGGAGTGGTCTGGCAGGCGCATATCGAGCAGGATCGCATCCGGCAAGAAATCCCGCGCCAGATCGTAGCCTTCGTCCGCCCCATGGGCGACCAGGCACTGATAACCCAGCTCATGCGCAAGGTCGTAAAGGATGTGAGCGAAATTCGGCTCGTCTTCGACCACCAGAATGCAGCGGGTGGCAAACGGCCCCTTGTCACGATCATCGGCAAAGCGCGGGATGTTGACCGGTGCGAGCGATTTAACAGGCACCGCTGGCACCGCTGGTGCGGCAACGTGCGTCACTGCCGCGGGCGGAGTAAAGCTCAGCGGCGCGAACGGCGTATCGCCCGGCTCGCTGTACTGCAACGGCAATACCAGGGTGAACACACTGCCCTGCCCCGGCGTGCTGCTGACACTGATAGAACCGCCGAGCAACATTGCCAGGTCCCGGGAAATCGACAACCCCAGCCCGGTGCCGCCGTACTTGCGATTGGTGGTGCCATCGGCCTGACGGAAGGCTTCGAAGATGCTTTCCTGCTGATCCGTGGCAATGCCGATCCCCGAATCCTGAACGATGAAGGCAATGCGCTCATCGGGCTGACTGGCAATCGTCAGGCTGACCGAGCCTTGCTCGGTGAACTTGATGGCGTTGGACAGCAGATTTTTGATCACTTGTTCCAGGCGCTGGCGGTCAGTGAACATCATTGTCGGGGCGCCGGGTTGCACTTCGACACGGAACGCCAGCTTCTTATCCGCCGCGATCGGTTCAAAGACACCCCGTAAACCGTCCGCCAGCCGCGCGACGTGGGTGTTTTCCGGCAGGACTTCCAGCTTGCCCGCCTCGACCTTGGAGATGTCGAGGATATCGTTGATCAAGTTGAGCAGATCGTTGCCGGCAGAATAGATCGACTCGGCAAACTTGACCTGCTCGGGACTGAGGTTGTCCTGCGGGTTTTCCGCGAGCAGCTTGGCGAGGATCAGCGAACTGTTCAGCGGCGTGCGCAGTTCGTGAGACATGTTGGCGAGGAACTCGGACTTGTATTTGCTCGAACGCTGCAACTCTTCGGCACGCTCTTCGAGTTGCACCTGAGCTTGATTCAGCTCGGTGTTTTTCAAGTCCATGGCGTCGCGTTGTTCTGCAAGTGTCTGGGCCTGTTCAGCCAGTTGCTCGTTGGTCTGCTCAAGCTCCACTTGCTGGGTTTCCAGATGCGCCTGGGACTCCTTGAGAATCCGCGACTGCTCTTCCAGCTCTTCGTTGGCGGTTTTCAGCTCTTCTTGCTGCACCTGCAACTCTTCGTTGAGTTGCTGGGTTTCGGCCAACACTTCCTGCAGGCGCTGGCGATAACGGGCCGCCTCGATAGAGGTGCCGATATTGCTGGCGATCAGCTCAAGCAACTCGATGTCGCGGTCATTGAGCGGACGCAGGAAACCCAGCTCGATCACGCCGTTGACCCGATCGTCGTCGCTGGTCGGCACCACCAGCACACTGTGCGGCAGACCTTCGCCAAGACCGGAACTGACCTTGAAGTAATCGAATGGCACCGAATCCAGCCGAACCAGACGCGCCTGCTGCACCACTTGGCCGACAATGCCTTCAGCACTGTGAATCGCCTGCCCGTGTTCTTCCTGTTCCCGCGAGAAGCCATAAGTGGCGACCCGCTTCAGGTCACCGTGTTCTTCGCGTACATAAAGAGCAGCCACCGCGCTGCCGAGATATTGGGCGCAGAACTGCAGAATGTTGCGTCCCAACAGATTCAGTGTCAGCTGCCCCAGCACTTGCTCGGCCAGTTCGGTCTGGCCGTTGCGCAGCCAGGCCTGGCGCTCCAGGCGTTCGGCGCTGGCTTGCTGTGCGGCCAATGTGGCGCCGTAATTTTGTGACAGATTGACCAGATCACGCCGACCAATGTAGGCCAGCAACCCGCTGATACCCGCGACAAACAGCAGATAAGAGGTGATGCTCCAGATCGTAGTGCGGCGCACCTCTTCATTGCGCGAGGCGCGCAACTGCTGCTCCATGTCGATCACATCTTCGAACTGCTTGCGAATCTCGTCCGTCAGGCGCTTGCCGCGTCCGGCCTTTACCGCGCCACGGTAATCACCGCTGCTGCGCTGTAAATCGATCATCGATTGCGCGTAGGTCGCCCATTCGGCCTGTAACGCTTGCAGGCGGCGCAAACGATCGGTTTGCACCGGATTGTCGGCTGTCAGCTCAAGCAACGTATTGAGCGCTACGGCGATTCGCGGCCTGGCTGTTTCGTATGGGTCGAGGAAGTGCTCATCGCCGCTTAACAGGTAACCGCGCATGCCGGTTTCCAGATCCACGGTCAGTTTCACCGCTTCGTTGGCGTTATTGATCACGCGGTCAGTGTGTTCAACCCACTGGATGACCGACAGCAGATAAGTGATCAGCGACACGAAGAACACCGCACTGAGCAGACCGACGCCCAACGGCAGACCGACGTTGCGACTCAGGAGTTTGCGAAAGCGTTGCTCATCAACCGAAGACGGAGAGGACATGGGGCAGCCTTGTCGAACTGTTGAAAACCCGAGAGTTTGCCCCAAAACACCGGCGTGGATCCATTTTTCTGACGACTTTGGCAGTAAATTCCTACATTTGCCTGCGCCTGGGTGCGTGCCAGCAGTTATCCTTGCACGCCTCGCAGCTGCTAATCTTTTTTGTATCAAAACGGGAACTTGTGGCTATGCGCCACTTACTCATGCAAGAGCCCGGTATTTTTGATCGGCCGGCGCGCCCCAACCCTACCCTTGAGAGCTTAATTATGTCCGCCACCCTTTCCACCATCCTTGTAGTCGAAGACGATGCCATCGTGCGCATGCTGATCGTCGATGTCCTCGAGGAACTGGACTACAAAGTGTTGGAGGCTGACGGTAGCGAACAGGCGCTGGAAATTCTCGTGGATACAACCAGGCACATTGATCTGATGATGACGGATGTCGGTTTGCCCGGTATGGATGGCCGCGAACTGGCCCTGGAAGCGCGTAAAATGCGTCCCGAATTGCCAATCCTGTTTGCCAGTGGTTACGCCGAAAGTATCGATGTGCCAGATGGCATGCACGTTATCGGCAAACCATTTTCGATTGACGAACTACGCGACAAGGTGAAGGGAATTCTGGAAACTCAAGGCACTTGATCATGTAGTCCCTGGTACGACCGGATTCCCGGAAGCGCCGTACACTCTACGCCTCGAGGCCCCTCCCAGCGGATATCGACAAACCGGACACTGTCCGGTTTGTGTTTTAATTCGCGCTGTTTTTTCCCCACCGTATGTTTAGGAATTCGCGTTATGAGTCAGCCTGCAACCAAAGTTCTCGTCATTGGTTATGTCTGGCCCGAACCCCGTTCCTCCGCTGCCAGCGGGCACGTGATGCAGATTCTCGAGACGTTCCTGGCCCAAGGCTGGGACATCACTTTCAGCAGCCCGGCGGGGCCCGGTGAGCACAAGGCCGATTTGTCTGCACTGGGGATCCGCGAAGTGCCGATCGAACTCAATAACAGCAGCTTCGATACCTTCATTAGAGACCTGGCGCCCGACATTGTGTTGTTCGACCAGTTCATGATGGAAGAACAGTTCGGCTGGCGGGTTGAAAAGCATTGTCCAGACGCCCTGCGTGTTCTGGAAACATCCGACCTGCAAAGTTTGCGACATGCCCGCCATCAACGTCAGAAGGATCGTTTGAAAATCAACGACGATCAGGATGACTTCAGCGATTTGTTCGCCCCGGCATTGCGCGAAGAGTTTGAGTTGATGGCCGATACCGACCTGGCCAAGCGTGAAATCGCTGCGCTGTATCGCTGTGACTTGAACTTGATGATTTCCGAGGTCGAGATAGATCTGCTGGTGTCACAGTTCGGGCTGCCGCGACAACTATTGCACTGGTGCCCGTTGATGATCGAGTCGCCGACAGCAGCATTTCGCCCGTTCGAGGAACGCGCGCATTTTCTGAGCATCGGTAATTTTCGCCACGCGCCTAACTGGGATGCCGTGCTTTGGATGAAGACCACGATCTGGCCGCTGATCCGCCAGCAACTGCCGCAGGCGCAACTGCATATCTATGGTGCGTACACCCCGCCCAAAGCCACTGCGCTGCATAATGCGGCGCAAGGGTTTCACATCATGAACTGGGCTGAAGATGCTTTGCAGGTTATGTCGGCAGCGCGAGTCTGTCTGGCCCCCCTGCGTTTCGGTGCCGGCATCAAGGGCAAACTGGTTGACGCCATGCTCTGCGGAACACCTAGCGTGACCACGCCAATCGGCGCCGAAGGCATGCACGGGGATCTCCCTTGGCCCGGCGCGGTCACACAAACGGCAAGCGACTTCGCGAACAATGCCGTTCAACTTTATACCGATGAGGTACGCTGGCAATCGAGCCAACTTGCAGGAACAGTATTGCTCAATGAGCGTTACCCTATTTCAGTTCATGGCCCGGCATTGATAAAAAAACTGATCAATTACCAACTAAACCTGAAACAACTCAGGGCCAGTAACTTTATCGGAAACATGCTGCGCCACCACTCCCACAAAAGCACTCAGTACATGGCACAGTGGATTGAGGCAAAGAATCGTAACATTGCGCCAGACAGCGACACTTAAGATCCGATAACACACAACTCGAACAACATCATCATTAGTCAAATCTCTGTCATTCGTTATATACATCCTGCGCAGCTAACTTAAACAACTTAACAAGCCAGCAGGATGTAACCATGACACCGATTAGTTTTAAATATTTCCCCGCTCACGAGTGGATGAGAGCGACCCCTGAATGCGACAATCTATCGCTTAAAGAAATGACATTGCCCGGTACGCACAATGCGGGCTGCGACCTGGAGGCCTCTTACTCCAGTGTATTCACGCGTAATTGGTTCGCTTGTCAGGACGTGCCCTTCTACAGCCAGCTAAATCGCGGCGCCCGGGCGCTTGATGTACGCCTGATCTATAACGCCAAAGCGAGCGGACTTGAGAAATTTCGTTTCGTACATAACGGAGCCCGGTCTTCGCGCACACTGGCTGATCTTATTCGCGACATTAAAGCTTTTCTCGAACGAAGCTTTAACGAGTTCATCATTCTGGACTTTCACAAACTCGAACATGGTGACGAAAGGTTCGACTTCGGCTACTTCAGCGACATGATGAAGGAGCACCTTGGAGAACACATCATACCGACAGAAAACATGAACCTGACACTGGCACAATTAAAGGCAATCAGCCGGCCTCAGCGAGTCCTGGTCACCGCGCCTTATAACAGCAGTCTTGATAGAAAAATCTTCGCATCTGAAACCCCGCATCGATGGGCCGGCAGCGACGCTTCAAAGATTTTTGAAGATACTTTCTCTCACTCGCGTTTAAAACTTTATATCACTGAAGTTCTGGCCAATCCTCCCGGGCAACGGGCGCCGTGGTCGCTGTCGGCTGCCGTCTATGACGCGGGTGGCCCAGTCAGAATGCTGAAAGACCTCGACGAATGGTTCGACCCGGCAAAAAGTGATTGGGCGGAAAAATGCAGCATCATCAACTTCGACTTTATTAAAAGCTCCAAGATCGTCTATTTCTGTTATCTGGCAAATCTCAAGAAGGCGAGCAAAAAGGCTCTTCAGGGTTGATCAGCCAGCCTATTGAGGTATCGGGCTGGCACCCTGCGCCCTGAAAGAGGCATGATCGCCAGGCGATAACAAAAAAAGCGCCCAGCCATGACCCGCACCGCACGCGTGACCGACCCCTCTTACGAGTTGATGGATGACCACAATGGGCTGTCCATCATCTACCGCCAGCATGGTTTTCCCTGCCCATTGGTGCGTTGGCATTTTCACAAGGAATACGAGCTGCACCTGATCGTTGCCAGTTCGGGCAAGGTGTTCATCGGTGACTACATCGGCAACTTCTATCCGGAATCGCTATTTCTCACCGGGCCCAATCTGCCGCACAACTGGATCAGCCAGGTGGCCGAAGACGAAATCGTCGAAAAGCGCGACATGCTGGTCAATTTCACTGATGAGTTGTTCGAGAGCGGCCACCAGGTGTTCGCCGAATTGAAGACGCTTGCGCCATTGTTGGAGCGTGCTCAGTACGGCATCGAGTTCCGCTGCAAACGCACGATTCGCCAGGCCATGACGTTGATGCAAAGAATCGCCGACAGCAGCGGCATCACTCGGCTTGGGCACTTTTTCATCCTCATGGAGTTGCTCGCGGCCAGCGATGATTTCCAGTTATTGTCCGGCGCCACCACGCCGCAACTGGCGGACGAGCACAATATCGATCGCACCAACCGCGCGGTCGATTACATCTTCAGCCACTACGCCCGGGACATTTCGCTCGAAGAAGTCGCCGAGCATCTGGGCATGACACCGACCTACTTCAGCCGCGTATTCAAACAGGCGACCGGGCGCACCTTCATCGAGTTCGTCAATCGCTTGCGCATCAGCAAATCCTGCGAGCTGTTGGCCGATGGGGATAAACCGGTGACAGATGTGTGCTTCGAGTCGGGATTCAACAATATTTCCAACTTCAATCGGCGCTTTCAGCAGCTCAAGGGCATGACGCCTTCGCATTATCGACGCTTGGCGGTGCAGCGCCTGACTGAGCAAAACCACAGCTGAAAGCAGGATCAAAAGATCGCAGCCTTCGGCAGCTCCTACACCGGTCTTCTGTAGGAGCTGCCGAAGGCTGCGATCTTTTGAACTTGGCTATTAATCTCTGTAAACCTGTACATATCCGATGTCCTCCCCACGCTGCAATCCCCTTCCCTGCGTTTACCCCGTCAAAGTGCAGTACAAAAAAGTATCAGTCGAAGTGCGATGGATGATTTGTCAGTCCTGCGATTGAACGCTGTAATCAGCACACATTCTTCCTGCATTCGGAAGACACAAAAACAATAACCGTCCTTCTGCCTCCCCCGGGGTGCAGAAAAAGGAGTGCACGATGCAACCCACTGCAAAAGCTCTGCTTGCCCTCACCTGCATGACCCTCAGCAGCGTCAGCCTTGGCGCCCAGACCCTGACCATCGCCACCGTCAACAACAGCGACATGATCCGCATGCAGAAGCTCTCGAAAACTTTCGAGGCCGAGCACCCGGACATCAAGCTCAATTGGGTCGTGCTGGAAGAAAACGTCCTGCGCCAGCGCCTGACCACCGACATCGCCACTCAAGGCGGGCAGTTCGACGTGTTGACCATCGGCATGTACGAAGCTGCACTGTGGGGCGCCAAGGGCTGGCTTGAACCGATGAAAGACCTGCCGGCCAGTTACGCCCTCGACGATGTGTTCCCGTCGGTGCGCGAAGGTCTGTCGGTCAAGGGTTCGCTGTATGCCCTGCCGTTCTATGCCGAAAGCTCGATCACCTATTACCGCACCGACCTGTTCAAGGAGGCCGGCCTGACCATGCCAGAGCGTCCGACCTGGGAGCAGATCGCAGGTTTCGCGGAAAAACTCACCCACAAAGATAAAGAGCAATACGGCATCTGCCTGCGCGGCAAGGCTGGTTGGGGCGAGAACATGGCGCTGATCAGCACCGTCGCCAATGCCTACGGCGCACGCTGGTTCGATGAGCAGTGGAAGCCGGAATTCACGGGGCCCGAGTGGAAAAACGCGCTGAACTTCTATGTCGACACCATGAAGAAATCCGGCCCGCCGGGCGCCTCCAGCAACGGTTTCAACGAAAACCTTGCGCTGTTCAATAGCGGCAAATGCGCCATCTGGGTTGATGCCAGCGTCGCCGGCTCGTTCGTCACCGACAAGACCCAGAGCAAGGTTAGCGACCACGTCGGCTTCACCTTCGCACCGCATCAAGTCACCGACAAAGGTTCGGCATGGCTGTATTCGTGGGCGCTGGCGATTCCGACCAGCTCCAAGGCCAAGGATGCCGCGAAAACCTTCAGCGCCTGGGCCACGTCGAAAGAATACGGCGCACTGGTTGCCGAAAAGGACGGGATCGCCAACGTACCGCCAGGCACGCGCGCCACGACCTACAGCGATGCCTACATGAAGGCCGCGCCGTTTGCCAAGGTCACGCTGGAATCGCTGAAAGCCGCCGACCCGAGCAAACCGACGCTCAAACCGGTGCCGTACATCGGTATTCAATTGGTGACCATCCCTGAGTTCCAGGCGGTGGGTACGCAGGTCGGCAAGCTGTTCTCGGCGGCGCTGATCGGCCAGACCACGGTGGATCAGGCGCTGGCGTCAGCGCAGCAGACCACTGAACGCGAGATGAAGCGCGCGGGTTATCCGAAGTAAACCAGCGCATTTCCATGTGGGAGCGAGCCTGCTCGCGAAAGCGCCAGGTCAGTCACTGAGATGTTGAATGTGACGGCCTCTTCGCGAGCAGGCTCGCTCCCACAGTTGATCTTCATCCGCCCGTCGCTAATCGGTTATTGCCATGAATACTTCAACTGCCAAAGCCCAAATCGACCTGTCCCGACCGCAGCGCAAAAGCCGCGTGGCCAATCCCGGCTGGTTTCTGGTCAGCCCCTCCGTGGCCTTATTGCTGCTGTGGATGATCGTGCCGCTGGGCATGACCATTTACTTCTCGATGATCCGCTACAACCTGCTCTACCCCGGTGAAAACCAGTTCGTGGGGCTTGAGAACTTCACTTATTTCCTCACCGATTCGGGCTTCATGCCCGGCGCCACCAACACCTTGTTATTGGTCGGCAGCGTGTTGCTGATCAGTGTGGTGTTCGGCGTATTGATCAGCGCGTTGCTGGAGGCCAGTGAGTTTCTCGGGCGTGGCATCGTGCGGGTCATGCTGATTTCGCCGTTCTTCATCATGCCCACGGTCGGCGCGCTGATCTGGAAGAACCTGATTTTCCATCCGGTGTCGGGAATCCTCGCCTACATCTGGAAACTGTTCGGCGCACAACCGGTGGACTGGCTGGCGCACTACCCGCTGCTGTCGATCATCATCATTGTTTCGTGGCAATGGCTGCCCTTCGCGATCCTGATCCTGATGACGGCCATGCAGTCCCTCGACCAGGAACAGAAAGAAGCCGCGCGCCTCGACGGCGCAGGTCCCATCGCCATCTTCTGGCACCTGACGCTGCCGCATCTGGCTCGGCCGATTGCGGTGGTGGTGATGATCGAAACGATCTTCCTGCTGTCGGTGTTCGCCGAGATTTTCACCACCACCAACGGCGGCCCCGGCTACGCCTCGACCAACCTCGCCTACCTTATCTACAACCAGGCGCTGGTGCAGTTCGACGTCGGCATGGCCTCGGCGGGCGGCTTGATTGCCGTGGTCATCGCCAACATCGCCGCGATCATTCTGGTGCGGATGATCGGCAAAAACCTGACTGACAAAGCCTGAGGCCTGCCATGACTCTTCAACAATCCCGACGGCTGCAAAGCCTGCTGCTCGGCACGCTGGCCTGGGCCATCGCGATCGTGGTTTTCTTCCCGATCTTCTGGATGGTGATGACCAGTTTCAAGACCGAAATCGACGCCTTCGCCACGCCGCCGCAGTTCATCTTCACGCCCACGCTGGAGAACTATCTGCACATCAACGAGCGCAGCGACTACTTCAGTTTTGCCTGGAATTCGGTGGTGATTTCCTTCAGCGCCACCGCGCTGAGCCTGCTGATTGCAGTGCCGGCCGCCTACTCGATGGCGTTCTACGAAACCCAGCGCACCAAAGGCACCCTGCTTTGGATGCTCTCCACCAAAATGCTGCCGCCAGTCGGCGTGCTGATGCCGATCTACCTGCTGGCCAAGAGTTTCGGCCTGCTCGATACGCGCATCGCGCTGATCGTGATCTACACGCTGATCAACCTGCCGATTGTGGTCTGGATGGTTTACACCTACTTCAAGGACATCCCCAAAGACATCCTCGAAGCCGCCCGCCTCGACGGCGCCACGCTGTGGCAGGAAATGGTCCGCGTGCTGCTGCCAATCGCCAAGGGCGGCCTCGCCTCGACCGTGCTGCTGTCGCTGATCCTGTGCTGGAACGAAGCTTTCTGGTCGCTGAACCTGACTTCCTCGAAAGCCGCACCACTGACCGCGTTGATCGCCTCGTACTCAAGCCCCGAAGGATTGTTCTGGGCCAAGTTGTCGGCGGTGTCGACTCTGGCCTGTGCGCCGATTCTGATCTTCGGCTGGATCAGCCAGAAACAACTGGTGCGCGGGCTGTCGTTTGGCGCTGTGAAGTAGATATTTCAGAAGCAAAAGATCGCAGCCTTCGGCAGCTCCTACACAGAGCACACCGTCCCCCTGTAGGAGCTGCCGCAGGCTGCGATCTTTTGATCTTAAAAAAACAACAATGCGGAGGCCCATCACCATGGCCAACCTGAAAATCAAGAATCTGCAAAAAGGCTTCGAAGGTTTCTCCATCATCAAGGGCATCGACCTGGAAGTGAACGACAAGGAATTCGTGGTCTTCGTCGGCCCGTCCGGCTGCGGCAAGTCCACGCTGCTGCGCCTGATCGCAGGCCTGGAAGAAGTCAGCGGCGGCACCATCGAACTGGATGGCCGCGACATCACCGAAGTCAGCCCGGCCAAACGCGACCTGGCGATGGTGTTTCAGACCTACGCGCTGTACCCGCACATGACCGTGAAAAAGAACATGTCCTTCGCCCTCGATCTGGCCGGTGTGCCGAAAGCCGAAGTCGAGCAGAAAGTCGGTGAGGCGGCGCGCATTCTTGAGCTCGGGCCGATGCTTGAGCGCAAACCTAAACAGCTCTCCGGCGGTCAGCGTCAACGTGTAGCGATCGGCCGCGCCATCGTGCGCAATCCGAAAATCTTCCTGTTCGACGAGCCGCTGTCCAACCTCGACGCCGCGCTGCGCGTGCAGATGCGCCTGGAACTGCTGCGCCTGCACAAGGACCTGCAAGCGACCATGATCTACGTGACCCACGACCAGGTCGAAGCGATGACCATGGCCGACAAAGTCGTGGTGCTCAATAGCGGCAGGATCGAGCAGGTCGGCTCGCCGCTGGACCTCTATCACAGCCCGGCCAACCTGTTCGTCGCCGGTTTCCTCGGCACACCGAAAATGGGTTTCCTCAAGGGCAAGATTACCCGCGTCGGAGGCCCAAGCTGCGAAGTCGCGCTGGACGCTGGTACCCGCATCACCCTGCCTTTCAACGCCGCGCACCTGAGCGTCGGCAGCGCTGTGACCTTGGGTATTCGCCCGGAACATCTGGAGCTGGCACAACCGGGCGACTGCACCCTGCAAGTCACCGCCGATGTCAGCGAACGTCTGGGCAGCGACACCTTTTGCCACGTCAAAACCAACGCAGGCGAAGCTCTGACCATGCGTGTGCGCGGTGATCTGGCAAGCCGTTATGGCGAGCAACTGAACCTCTATCTGGACGCCGCCCACTGCCATTTATTCGATGCCGAAGGCGTGGCGCTGGCCCGTCCGCTGCGTGCGGCTGCCTGATTTTTTCGAGAGTTTTCCCATGAAACTGAACAAACAGAATCTCAACCGCCTCGCCGCCGAAGTGCAACTGCCGGCCTACAGCCTCAGCGACACTCGCCAGGGCATCGCGCACATTGGTGTCGGTGGCTTTCACCGGGCGCATCAGGCGTATTACACCGACGCGCTGATGAACACCGGCGAAGCTCTGGACTGGGCGATTTGCGGTGTCGGCCTGCGCGCCGAAGACCGCCGCGCCCGCGACGATCTCAAAGAGCAGGATTACTTGTTTACCCTGTTCGAACTCGGCGACAGCGATGACACCGAAGTACGCGTCATCGGCGCGATTCGCGACATGCTCCTGGCCGAAGACGGCGCGCAGGCGTTGATCGACAAACTCGCCGATCCGCAGATCCGCATCGTCTCGCTGACCATCACCGAGGGCGGTTACTGCATCGACGACAGCAACGGCGAATTCATGGCGCATCTGCCGCAGATCCAGCACGATCTGGCGCACCCGGGCGCACCGACAACCGTGTTCGGCTTCCTCTGCGCGGCCCTGGAGAAACGCCGTGGCGCAGGCACGCCGGCGTTCACGATCATGTCCTGCGATAACCTGCCGCACAACGGAGCGGTGACCCGCAAGGCGCTGCTGGCCTTCGCCACCCTGCGCAACACGGGGCTGCGCGACTGGATCGAGCAGAATGTCAGTTTCCCCAACGCGATGGTCGACCGCATCACACCGATGACCAGCACCGCGCACCGTCTGCAACTTGCCGACAAACACGCGGTGGACGACACCTGGCCGGTGGTCTGCGAACCGTTTGTGCAGTGGGTGCTGGAAGACAAATTCGTCAACGGTCGCCCGGCGTGGGAGAAGGTTGGTGTGCAGTTCACCGACGACGTGTCGCCGTACGAAGAGATGAAGATCAAATTGCTCAACGGCAGCCATCTAGCGCTGACCTATCTGGGGTTTTTGAAGGGCTATCGTTTTGTTCACGAAACCATGAACGACCCGCTGTTCGTGCGTTACATGCGCGCTTACATGGACCTGGATGTCACGCCGCAACTGGCGCCGGTGCCGGGTATCAACCTGGACGATTACAAAGACACGCTGGTAGCGCGGTTCTCTAACCAAGCGATTGCCGATCAGCTTGAGCGGGTGTGTTCGGATGGTTCGTCGAAGTTTCCCAAGTTCACTGTTCCGACGATCAACCGGTTGATTGCCGATGGGCGCGAGACCCGCCGCGCGGCGTTGGTGGTGGCGGCCTGGGCGTTGTATTTGAAAGGTGTGGATGAGAATGGCGATACCTATTCCATTCCTGATCCGCGGGCTGTTTTTTGTCAGGCGTTGGTGGCGGAGGATGCTTCGATGACGGAGCGTTTGTTGGCGGTCGAGGAGATTTTCGGCACGGCGATACCGAGGTCGGCGGAGTTTGTCGCAGCGTTTGAATGGTGCTGCGATAGTTTGCGCGAGGTGGGTGTTACGCGGACTTTGGAGCGTGTGCTGGCCTGAGTTATGCGGTGAAGCTACCGACGTCATCGCTGGCAAGCCAGCTCCCACATTTTCTCGATGGCACTCAATACGTGTGAACGACTGAGAACTCTGTGGGAGCTGGCTTGCCCGCGATTGGCCACACCCGGATTGACCTGACTCCTTGAGGATATTCTTGTGACAACCCGACAACTCTTCCTCGGCATAGACTGCGGCACTCAAGGCACCAAAGCGATCATCCTCGATGCCGCCAGCGGTCAGGTGCTCGGCCAGGGCGCCGCGGCGCACACGATGATCAGCGGCGCCAATGGCCGTCGCGAGCAAGACACTCACCAATGGCTTGAAGCTTTCGCCCTCGCCACCCGCCAGGCACTGCTGGCGGCGGATGTCGACGGCCAATCAATCCTCGGCATCGGTGTTTCCGGCCAGCAGCACGGTCTGGTGCTGCTCGATGATGAAGGCGAAGTCCTGCGCCCGGCCAAACTCTGGTGCGACACCGAAACCAGCGCTGAAAACGACCGATTGCTCACCCATCTGGGCGGTGAAAAAGGCTCTCTGGAACGCCTCGGCGTAGTCATCGCCCCGGGTTACACCGTGTCAAAACTGCTCTGGACCAAAGAACAGCACCCAGACGTATTCCCGCGCATCGCCCGCGTCCTGCTGCCCCACGATTACCTCAACTATTGGCTCACGGGGCGAGCCTGCAGCGAGTACGGCGACGCTTCCGGCACCGGTTATTTCAACGTACGCAGCCGCCAGTGGGATTTGCAGCTGTTGCGCGACATCGACCCCAGCGGACGCCTGCAAGCGGCGTTGCCGGAGCTGATCGATGCGCACGAAGCGGTAGGCACGATCCTGCCCGCGATTGCCGAACACCTGGGCATCAACCGCAACGCATTGGTGTCCAGCGGTGGCGGTGACAACATGATGGGCGCCATCGGCACCGGCAACATCCAGCCCGGCGCGATCACCATGAGTCTCGGGTCGTCAGGCACTGTTTACGCCTATGCTGATGCGCCAACGGTCAGTGCGGAGGCTTCGGTCGCGACTTTTTGCTCCTCCAGCGGAGGTTGGCTGCCATTGATCTGCACCATGAACCTGACCAACGCGACCGGCGCGATTCGCGAATTGTTCGACCTCGATCTCGATCAGTTCAACACCCTCGGCGCCCAGGCCCCTATCGGGGCTGAAGGCGTGTGTATGCTGCCATTCCTCAACGGCGAGCGCGTCCCCGCCCTGCCCCACGCCACCGGAAGCCTGCACGGCTTGACGCTGGACAACCTGACGCAGGCCAATCTGTGCCGCGCCGCCATCGAAGGCACGACCTTCGGCTTGCGCTATGGACTGGATTTACTCCGGCACAATGGTTTACAAAGCCGCAACATTTGCCTGATCGGCGGCGGTTCTAAAAGCGCCGTGTGGCGACAAATCGTCGCCGACATCATGGACACCCCCGTCATCTGCACCGAACAGAGCGAAGCGGCCGCCCTTGGCGCGGCGATTCAGGCCGCGTGGTGCAAGTCATGGTCCCATGGCCAGGAAGACACGCTGGCCGATCTTTGCCAGCGCTGTGTGAAGCTTGACCTGAGCAGTGAAACCCTGCCGAACGCCGCCAATGTCGCGGCATTCCAGCGGGCTTATGAACGCTATCAACAGCATGTCGCAACCCTATAAAGAGCAAACAATTATGTATTTGGTGTGTGGCGAAGCGCTGTTTGATTTCTTCAGCGAAGATGATGCCAGTGGTCTGGCCTCGAAAGTGAATTTCAAGGCGATTGCTGGCGGCTCGCCGTTCAACGTCGCGGTCGGTTTGCGCCGTCTGGGTGTGGACTCGGCCTTGTTCGGCGGGCTGTCCACCGACTACCTCGGCCGCCGCTTGCAACAGGTGCTGCAGGACGAAGGTGTGTGCCCGGATTATCTGGTGGACTTCGCTGCGCCAACCACGCTGGCGATGGTCGCCGTGGGTGCCAATGGCTCGCCGCATTACAGCTTTCGCGGTGAAGGCTGCGCTGACCGGCAACTGAGCCTGGCGCATCTGCCTACGCTAGGCCCCGAAGTACGCGGCTTGCACATTGGCTCGTTTTCCCTGGTGGTGCAGCCGATTGCCGACACACTGCTGGCGCTGGTGCAGCGTGAAAGCGGCAAACGCCTGATCAGCCTCGACCCCAACGTACGCCTCAATCCCGAGCCGAACATCGATCTGTGGCGCGAGCGAATCGCCACGCTGGTGCAACTGGCCGATCTGATCAAAGTCAGTGATGAAGACTTGAGCCTGCTGTATCCCGAGCAGGATCCGCAGCGAGTCATCGAAGGCTGGCTGGAACATCGCTGCCACATGGTATTCCTCACCCGTGGCGGTGAAGGCGCAAGCGTGTTCAGCCGCGCCCACGGCTCCTGGTCAGTGCCAGCCTGTTCCGTGAAGATCGCCGATACCGTTGGCGCCGGAGACACCTTCCAGGCTGCATTGATTACCTGGCTGACCGAGCAGGGTCTGGACTCGGTCGAAGGCGTGCAGCAATTGGCTCGCGAGCAGATCGACGCGATGCTCAAGTTCGCCGTGCAAGCGGCGGCGCTGACGTGCAGCAAGACCGGCCCGGATCTGCCCTATCGTCATCAATTGGCCTGAACGCGTAAACTGTCGCCCTTTTATGCGCATCACAGGACGACGGCTTTTGAATTCTCGGCAGACAATTGGACTATTGATACTCGCGGCGCTGTTGACGGGCTGCGGCACCTCGCCGCCCCGCTCGCCTGAAAACATCTGCGAGATCTTCCGGGAAAAAAGCGATTGGTACGACGCCGCGCAAGTCACGCAAAAGCGCTGGGGCGTACCGATCCAGGTGCCGTTCGCGATCATGTATCAGGAGTCCGGTTACCGCTACGACGCCAAGACTCCACGCAAATACCTGCTCTGGATAATTCCGTGGGGCCGCGTCTCGACCGCCTCTGGTTATGCGCAGGCCAAGGATGAAGTCTGGTCCGACTACCAGAAAAGCACCGGCAGAAACTGGGCCGACCGCGAAGACTTCGACGACGCCATCGACTTCGTCGGCTGGTACATGGACAAGACCACCTCGATCAACGGCGTCTACAAATACGACGCCTATGGCCAGTACCTCAACTATCACGAAGGCTGGGGCGGTTATCGCAACAAGACCTACGCCAGCAAGGCGTGGCTGATGCCGACGGCGCGCAAGGTGCAGAATCGCTCCGACATGTATGCAAGGCAATATGCCGGGTGCAAGGAAGACTTGAATCGCGGGTTTTGGAGTCGGTTCTGGCATTGGTTGTAACACCCGTGTAGTCACCCGCGAGGCCTAACATGGCAAAGAGGAGGTTGTCACCTGTCAGATATGCCAGTTGTCTGCGGCTTGTCTCTCCTCTCTACTAAGTTCGACAGCGCCACTAACCTCCACGGTGCCGTCAGGCCAGGACATCGAATTCTGCATCGACGCCTGTTTGCAAAACCTGAACGACGAACATGGAAGATCCGTCATGAACTTATCCCTTGCGCGACAAACCGCCATTTCTACCGCTGTACTTTTACCGCTGTTGATGTCGATGCTCAGCCCCGCTCAAGCGGCGCCACCGCAAGCCGTGCTGGTCGGACCGACTGGCAAGACGTGTTTGACCGCTGCGGTTACCGACAACGGTAACGTACTGGGCGCCTGCATAAATCAGACCCCAACGCAGGCCTGGTTTTTCCGTCCACCTTCAACCTTCATCAACTTGAAGCCACCGGCCTTGGGCTCGGCCTGCGACCCTCATCAAATGGGAGTCAATGTGATGGTGGGGACTTGCAAAAAGCTGCTAGGGATAAGTGGTGTTGTGACATGGTCTATTAATACGCCCTCAGGTCCGCCGACCGAACTCCTTCCTCTGATTCTGGATCTCAGAACTTCGTTTGGAGCCGCCAACCTGCACGGGCAAGTAGCAGGACAAAGTATCGGAACACGACAGACGGCAGTTCTATGGCCGCTGTTCGGTGAAGGAAAGCCAATCATGGTTTCCAACCGCTATGATAATTGCAAAGTTGCCGACATTAACGATGAGGCCCACAACGGCCTTCCGAATGTTGCGCTCAATTGTGGCAACAGCCCGAGGGTCGCGACCTACGATGGCGTTAAATATCTTGTAAACACGCTCAAGACGCCTGCAGATGCAATCAACTGCAAAGTTACCGCGATCAATAATAGCGATAAGGCCGCGGGAACCTGTCATTACACGAATGGCCCGTCCAAAGCGACCTTCTGGTCGAGTTTCGACGCAGTGCCGACAACACTGGCGTCTGCGAATGGCTACGCAACCGAGACCCAGTTTTTCAACGAAAACGACCTCATCGTCGTGAAGGAGACGGATACGACGCCTGGGAAAATCGTACGGCCGCGGTTGTGGCGCCAAGTGTCCAATCAAGCTCCGTATGTACCCGTACCTTCGGGCTGTAATCTCATCCAGGTCGAAGCACTTGCCCAGGCCGTCGACAAGACCATAATGACCTGCGTGCCCACCGATTCGAATGCGCCGCTGGGCGTCTACACTTGGAGCCCTGCCGAAGGGTTGACTGAAGTACTGGGAATGGCCGGGACAGAAGACAACCTGGCGAGGGCAATTTCCATCAGTGGCACCCTTGGCGGTGGTTATGGCGTGACTCCTTCCGGCAGCGCGCAGGCTTTCCAGGTTTCACTTCCCGGACTTTGAAGCGACGCGCTGCTTGAAAATGCTCGCTCCTACATTGGACGTCTATCGAACACAGAATCCGTGTTCACTGGAGATCCCTGTGGGAGCGGGCTTGCCCGCGATGGCGATGGGTCAAATTCCGACAATCCAACGGTTACAACACGGAAAAGTTGTAACTCACAATCAACCGCGTCTCATCCACATCCCGCGCAAACTGCTGGTAATTCGTCCGGTAAGTCGCGTTACGCAAGCGTAAACTCACGTCCTTGAATGTCCCCGTCTGAATCACATACTTCAACTCGCTGTCACGCTCCCACTCTTTGCCTTCCTGATCACTGCCCACGACCTTGATGTGATCACCGTTCACATAACGCGTCAGGAAACTCAGACCGTTGATGCCGATCGCCTTGAAGTCGTAGTCATAACGCAGTTGCCAGGAGCGTTCCTGCGCGGCGGCGAAGTCGTTGACTTGCACATAGTTGACCAGATACGGGTTGCTGCCATCGAGGTACGGCATCGAGTTGTCACCGTTCATGCGTTGCCAGCCAGTACTGAAAGTGTGGCCGCTGATGGCGTAAGACAGCATGCCACTCAGTGCACGGTTGTCGATTGAGCCGGCTTTTGCATCGCCGCTGTCGGCACTTTTCAGCAAGCGCAAATCAGCCTTCAACACACCGTTGCCCAGCGGCTGATTGCCCAACAGCCCCACGAAGTGCTGACGATAGATGTCTTCAAGTTCGGCGTAGTGATACTGCGCAGTCAGACGATCGTTGATCTTGTAGTCGAAGCCGTACATGTCGAAATGGTCGGCGGTGGTGTTACATGCGTAGCGCTTGTTCTTGCAGTGCACGCGGATGTCTTGCGAATCGGTAGAGTCACGCGCGGTGTACTTGTCCAAACGTGCGGCCATAAAGGTCAGATCCTTCACTTCCTTTGAAGTGAGCATCGCGCCGTTGAACATCGTTGGCAGCAGACGGCCGTCGTTGTACTTGAGCAGCGGCAGATCCGGCAGCAGCGCGCCGTACTTCAACACCGTGTCCGAAACCTTCATTTTCGCGGTCAGGCCCATTTTCGCGTACTGATCTTTCGAACCGCGCGGATCCTGCCCGCTGGACGGCAGTAAACCGCTGTTACTGCTGTCGGCGCTGGAATCCAGTTTGAAGCCAAGCATGCCCAGCGCATCGATACCGAAGCCAACCGTGCCCTCGGTGTAACCCGACTGCAGATTGAGAATGAAACCCTGCGCCGACTCTTCACGCTTGGACGCGCCCTGATCATTGGACGTGTGCCCATCACGGAAATCGCGGTTGAAGTACACCGTGCGCGACTCGATTTTCGCTGTGGTGTCTTCAAGAAATCCGCTGGCCTGAACTTGCGCGGTGAAACCGGCGCACAGCACAAAGGCTCCGAAGCCAAACGACTGGCGCGGGGTGATGAGGGGAAATGGGGGACGCATGAAAAACTCCAACATTGAAGCGTTTGCGCAAACGCGCAATAAGCCAGAAAAATAGCTCCCGTCCCGGATCAATGAAGCGCCGAGAGGAAGTGAACACGCAGGGGTGAGCCGCAATGATGGCAGATGGCTTTGACGTGCTACAGGCGACTTTAGTCTGAAACTGACTGGCTATTCTTCGGCGCTCTGCCGTTTGAACCCTCCAGATTGGCGAGCCATGCTTTTGGGGGAATACCCGATTTTATTGAGCCGAACGTTCGTCCTAAGGGTTTTCCCTATAACCCGCACAGGCTGGGCGTACGGCATTTGCGCCTTGAACGAGACGGTCTAATCCTGCAACATCCACCTCCTGCTTATTCAACGGACGGAATTCAAGGCATGCTGGACGCCAACGCAACCCACATCACCCTAACCCTCGAAGGCGTTTCCGCTGACCTGCAAGTCCTGAGCTTCACCGGTCGCGAAGCCCTCAACGAACCGTTCCGTTTTGACCTCGAACTGGTCAGCGCTCGCCCCGACCTCAAGCTCGAAGAGCTGCTGCACAAGCGCGGCGTGCTGACGTTTGGCGCCACCGGCGAAGGCACGATCCACGGTTTGGTGTACCGCATCGAGCAAGGCGATTCCGGCAAAACCCTGACGCGTTACAGCATCAGCCTGGTGCCGCAACTCGCTTACCTGCGGCACAACCACGATCAGCAGATTTTCCAGCAACTGACCGTGCCGAAGATCATCGCGCAGGTGCTGGAAGATCGCGGCATCCTCGCCGACGCCTACAGCTTCCAGCTCAGTGCCGAGTATCCGGAACGCGATTACTGCGTGCAGTACGACGAATCCGACCTGCATTTCATCCAGCGTTTGTGCGAAGAGGAAGGCATTCACTTCCACTTCCAGCACAGCAGCAGCGGCCACAAATTGGTGTTCGGCGACGACCAGACGGTGTTTCGCAAACTCAAAGCCGTGAGCTACCAGCAAGACTCCGGCATGAGCGCTGACAAACCGGTCATCAAGCGCTTCAACCTGCGCCTGGAAACCCGCACCACCCGCGTCAGCCGCCGCGACTACGACTTCGAAAAACCAAAGATCCTGCCCGAAGGCGCGGCCAAATCCGAGTTCGCCCCGGACCTTGAGGATTACGACTACCCCGGCCGCTTCACCACTCGCGAGCGCGGCAAATTCCTCTCGACCCGAGCACTGGAACGCCATCGCAGCGACTACAAACTCGCCGAAGGCAAAGGTGACGAACCGACCCTCACCAGCGGCCATTTCCTCACCCTCGCCGAACACCCGCGCGCCGAGTGGAACGATATGTGGCTGCTGCTGGAAGTCTTCCACGAAGGCAAACAACCGCAAGTGCTCGGCGAAAACGTCACCAGCGACGTCACCGACAACAAAAGCGACTTCCACCAGGGCTACCGCAACAGCTTCCTCGCCACCCCGTGGGACGCGCACTACCGCCCTGCCCTCGAACACCCGAAACCGAAAGTCCTCGGCAGCCAGACCGCCATCGTCACCGGCCCGAAAGGCGAAGAAATCCACTGCGACCAATACGGCCGCATCAAGGTCCAGTTCCACTGGGACCGCGACGGCCAGGCCGACGATAAAACCACCTGCTGGATGCGCGTCGCCAGCGGCTGGGCCGGCGCCGCCTACGGCGGTATCGCCATCCCGCGCATCGGCATGGAAGTCCTCGTCACCTTCCTCGAAGGCGACCCCGACCAGCCACTCGTCACCGGCTGCCTGTACCACAAGGAAAACGTCGTCCCCTACGACCTGCCGGCAAACAAAACCCGCAGCACCTTCAAAACCCTGAGTTCACCGGGCGGCAAGGGCTACAACGAGTTTCGGATCGAAGACAAGAAAGGCGTCGAGCAGATCTACATCCACGCCCAACGCGATTGGGATGAAAACATCGAGCACGACCAGAAAATTCGTGTGGGCAACGAACGGCACGACACCGTTGAAGCCAATACGCTGAGCGAGTTCAAGGTTGAAGAACACCGGATTACGCATCTGGATCGTAAAAGCGAAATGCGTGCGGATGATCATTTGACTGTCGGTGTGACTCAGCACGTAAAAATCGGCACTGCTCAATTCGTCGAAGCCGGCACCGAAATCCACTACCACGCTGGCGAGAAGGTTGTGGTTGAGGGGGGCATGGAGCTCACGGCCAAGGCTGGTGGGAGTTTTGTGAAGGTTGATGCGGGTGGCGTGACGATTAGTGGCGCTGAGGTGAAGGTTAATACCGGGGGGGCGCCTGGGGTGGGGAGCGGGATCGGGATTTTGATTCCGTTGATTCCGGGGTTGGCCGCAGCGGACATTGCCGGCAAGTTGATGGAAACGGCCAAAGCCAATCCGACCTGGCTGGAGTTGAACCTGCATTACGACAACCTTGAGCCCGTACCCGGCGCTTCGTACCGCGTCGACTTTGCTGACGGCTCGACGCGTGAAGGCGTGCTGGATGACGACGGGTTCGCTCGGTTGGAGGACGTGCCAAAAGGTCCGGCCAAAGTGTATTACGGCGAGGACCCTAGGCCGTACAGCCGCGAAAGCGTCGCGATCGTGCAGAACTCAGACGAAAAGGTTAACGAAGATTTACGCAAGCTCGGCCTGGATCCAAACCAGGTTGATTTACAAGCATTAGTGGAGAAAGCCGCAGGGAGGCTGACATGAGCGAGGCAGTAGCTGAGAACGCAAGCGAGGGCGGCGAAGACCGTAGCGCAGCGTATCAAGAGGCCGCGGTAGAACTGGCAAAAGGCATCGCGCTTGGTGCAGTGCCGTTCCTGGGTCAGGCCATCGACGCCTACGACACCATCGAGTCCTCAATCGTCCTTTACAACGCAGAGTCGACCGATGGCAAGGAAGACGCCCAGTTCGACCTGCTGATGGCCGTTATCGGCTGGGTTCCCGGCCCGGGCGACGGGTTGAAAAAGAGCCTGCGAATCGTCAACAAAGACCCGCAACGCTATGCGCCGGTCCTGTTCGACCTGCTTCGCTTCGTCCTGCAAGAATGCGGAATCAAAACCAGCCCCGAAGAACTGCTCAAACAAATCTTCGACGCCGGCAAACTGCGCGCCGAACTCGACGAAATCATTACCGGCGTCAAAGGCTCCTCCACGTTCCAGAGCCTTCCCAACTGGGCGAAAACCTCCGTTGTGACCGTGCTGGCCGCCTCCCGCGACAACATGCCGGCCATGGTCGGAATTGTCGAAAAACGGTTGTTGAAATGGAAAGGCATGCAGCGCAACAGCTCGGCGGCCTCCTCCGGATCCAGCCACCCGAAAAGAGCGGAAAAGCCTGCCAACAAGGACCCCGCCGTCGCCACCAATGGCACCGATAGCGCGAGCGGCACCCATTCCAACCAAGTCGAAGCCTCCAAAGTAGGCCTTCAGGCCCCTTCCAGCATTTTGAACGAAGGTTTAGGAGTGAGTGGCGAGCACATTGCGGACTACATCTGCGCGGTGGAGTTTGGCTGGGGTAAGGATTGGGACGGGCATGACAAGGGTGCTGATGGGAAGTGGCTTGAGGGCGTGCCGAGTGGGAGCAAGATGGGCAAGCTTTCGGCAGGCGGGAGTCCTAAGGCGAAGCATGTGCTTTATAAATTGTCTGACGGCGCAAACGGAACGGGCATCGATGCTGTTTGGCGCGCCAACCCGGCAAATAATGGCGGCGAAAAGTTTGCCATTGTAGAAGCGAAGGCTAGCCGCGATGAAGATGCGCCTAAGTTTATGCGCAAACCGAACAATACTCGCAAGCCTGGTGTAGGTTCTAAGTTAGGCGTATCCGGGTTAGGCGATGCAAGCACCTTGCTCGAACCAATTGAAAATGACCAAAATTCAGCTGATACAAAACGCGCCGTGCCCAAAACCGCAGGAAGAGCGCAGAAAGCCCCATCAAAAAAATCGGCAACTGGTAAAACCAAGCATAAAGAAATACTTGTGCAGATGAGCGTAGAGTGGATACTCAGCAACCTTCAAAAAGCTGTTGGCAATCGAATGCTCGCCGCTCAAGTAGAACTTTCATACAGTCGACATTTATTCTACGCCCCACTTTACCACCCGAGTTCCAGTCCTAAAGAACACGCTGAGTCGAGACTAAATAATTCAAATGAAAGTGGACACCAGTCACATAAAGCCTTTCATTACAACGAAACAGAGGTCAAATCGTTCGTCAATAAACGCAAGAAGTCCTTAGCCAGAAAACACGGCGCCTTGGACACCCTAAAGATTGAGGCATGACACATTGAAGATACGACAGAATTTTTTCAGCGCCAAGCACTACGAAAACTTTCTCAGGGAGCACGACGAGTTAGTTGAACTATTCAAAACAAACAAATTTAAATCTGACTCAGCTTTGGAGGAAGCATCTCAACGCGCAAAATACTTCCAAACGCTCGCCTTAGACAAGTTACTCGCCACTTACACATCGGGCGAAAATATAGAAAACCTTACTCCTCTTCTTGAAGATCTCGTAAAAAAATACGAAATTCGTCAAAAGACCCTAGCCGAATACCAAGGTGTGCAGAATATATCTCCACTGGCAATAGATGACTGGATAAACCAATATGAAGAAGCCGTCCAAGTTATCAGCCTGTGCATACTATTACACCGAACCGACTTGCTCCCACGGTTCGTCAAACTCATTGACGATGCAGGATATGCAGGTGAAGACACTCTCTATGAGGCACTGTTAAACAAGGTTATGCCAAATCGGCATGATGTAGACGAATGGTATCACGACGTCTATACACCGCTTATTCAAGCCATCTATAGCGATAACAAAGAAGACCCTCCAAAACTTCTAAAAAAATATTGCAAGCAATGGTATCCAGCCTTCAAGCAAGCCCCCTGGCATGATACCCACCTTCAAGGAGAGGAAGGAACGTACGTTGGTTACTGGGCATTTGAAGCGGGCGCAGTTGCCTTTCTGTATGGCATAGATGACAGCAAAATAGATCATATGGTTTACCCAAAGGATTTAGTCGAATATGCCCGAAATCATCAGCCAGATAATGAATCTCAAGTAGCTCGCATAGATGCTGGTCAACCATGCAGCATGACTGGTTATTGGTTCACACCGGCACAAGCGAATTCAAGACGTCACTTCCTTCAAGGTGAAACCATGCCGAGTTTCAGTGACTCCAAATGGGGTGAAACTATTTGGTATTGGTCAGGCGAAGAATAAAATTTCTTCCTATTCGCTCAGAACTTGGCTAAAAGTTCTGAGCGAAATACTCATAGCACACTGTTACAACCCTCTACAATCTAAATAGCTAATACATCTCCGCATAAGTCTTCATACACTATAAGCACTTTGTATCAGACTCGCTGAACATGAGACTGGCCGAAATGAAAATAAGACAACCTTATTTTAGCGAAAACCATTATCAAAACTTCTTAACAGAGCACGATGAAGTAATCGAGTTCTTCAAGAGCAATAAATTCAAATCCGACACTGCCGAGGAAGAAGCATCACTTCGCTCAGCTTTTTTTCAGACTCTAGCTCTTGACAAGCTTCTTGCCAGCTATACCGCAGGAGAAAACATAGAGAACCTCGTCCCTCTGTTGGAGGATCTAATTGAAAAATACGAGATCCGTCAAAAAACTCTAGCCGAATATGAAAAATCACCCAAAATATCGCCATTGGCACTAGATGACTGGCCGGATCAATACGAGGAAGCCGTTCAAGTTATCAGTCTCTGTATCTTATTGCATCGAACTGACCTATTACCTCGCTTCGTAAAACTCATTGACCAAGCAGGGTATGCTGGTGATGACACTCTTTACGAAGACTTATTGAAGAAAGTTCTGCCAAACCGCCACGACGTCGATCGTTGGTATCACGACGTATATACACCACTTGTACAAGCCCTATACATTAACAATAAAGAAGAATCTTCAAAGCTTCTAAAAAAATATTGCCAACAATGGTACCCAGCCTTTAAACAGGCTCCTTGGCACGATACTCATTTACAAGGAGAGGATGGTAACTATGTCGGGTACTGGGCCATCGAAGCAGCAGCTATTGCATTTTTATATGGCATAGACGACAGCAAAATAGACCATATGGTCTATCCCAAAGACTTGGTCGAATACGCCAGGCGCAACGTAAACCGGTAAACTCCACACTCATCAGAAAACGGACTTCGGATTCAACACCCCATGGAATTGCAATTCACCATCACCCCCGAACATACGCAGGGCAGAATCGCCAAACTGCTTGGGCAGGAGATGCTCAAGGATGATCAACTGCGGGCCCGGTTGTCAGGCTATGTGGCTCGCTTACAGGATCGCATGCTCGCACCACTATTTTTTTTGTTGGGGCTGATCGGCGGCATGGCGGCCATCTATTTCCCCTCGCGCGAGTTGAGCCCGGAGAAACTCATCTCCATGGTGCTCTTCACAGTGATTTTCGTTGTGTGTTGGTGGATCTATTCCGGTCGACTGCTTAGCCGTTTGCGCAAACGTATCGCCGATAACCGTGCGAAACCTCGCAAGCCTTTTCACAACGTAAATCGACGCCTGATCGAATCAACGTTACGAACCAAGCTCAAGGCTGCTGAAGGCGCTTATCGCCTGGAGTTCGACGACCGTGGTTTCACCTTGATCAAAATAAAGGGCAAAGGCGCCAAAAGCGGGCTTGCCTGGGAGCAAATTGTGCGCTTCAAGGTAACACCCGACTTCTACTCCGTTGCCTGCGCCAAACTGGACAGTAAGGGCAAGGCCTATCACATCCCTCGACACAGCGGTTTGATGGACTCAGACACGTATCAGCAAGGATTGGGGTTGTTTTTGAGCCTGGTGCCTGTCTCCGCGCTTGAATAGCACACATGAATGCTGCGAAACACGGGTATCGTTCTTGCGTTAACAGGGAAAGATTGGCAGTAAACAAACATCAACGGGTTTTACTAAAGCCCATTACCACTACAGCAAAATAGATCACATGGTGTACCCAAACGATCTGGTGGAATATGCAAGAAACCAGCGCCAAACAAGGGCTAATTAGAAGCGAGTTCTCGCCCTGAGGACCTGGCGTTGGCTATTCTGCTTTGCTCAAGCGATTTGATGGGGAGCCCCGCCTGACTCCCTGTTAAAAATTGCTGTTGAGTGTCAGGCCGGCGCTTTCCAGTTCAACATCTGCTGCTGCGCAACCTGCAGTAAAT
This sequence comes from Pseudomonas sp. A0308, assembly GCF_044218815.1. Classification (NCBI taxonomy): domain Bacteria; kingdom Pseudomonadati; phylum Pseudomonadota; class Gammaproteobacteria; order Pseudomonadales; family Pseudomonadaceae; genus Pseudomonas; species Pseudomonas sp. A0308. Next base: position 6,341,191 of record NZ_CP162581.1, on the reverse strand, counting down.
CATTGCCGTCCTGAACCAGCAGGTACAACGCATGCGTAATGTGCGGAATGTCCTCGACATCGGCGTGTTTGAAACAGAGGCAATGCAGGGTTTCGAGCAGATCGGCCGAGGCGCGGACGCGCTGGACGGCGGCTTCGAGGATGTCTTTGGGATTGGCTTCGGTGTCGATGAGCAGCGTTGGGCTTTCGGTAACGTTGCTGTTGAGGGCGAGGTAGCGGTTTTGGAGCGGTTTGATAATTGGCATTTTGAATACTCGATGTTTTCGAATTTAACCGCCAATACCGTGACCAAACAGTGGAGGCGGCCGCGTGCAGGCTTGGTCAACCGAGACAACACCAAACTCAGCTCGCCCGAAGGCGTCCTGCACGCAACCACCATAACAATGCTCTGCAAGGACATAGATGTCCGCAGGGCAAATGATGGCACATCTGCATTGGTGTGGTGCTCAGGTGACCAAACCCGAATCGCTGATTTTGCAGCGACACCGAACCATACCCGCCCCACTCCAGCTGCCGAAAGCAGACAAGGCATCTGTCCTTGTAGGAATCCGCACTCCCTCCCGCGGAAATCGCCCCGCTCCCTGACAGCCGGCATTCAACTCGGTTAACCATCGCTTAACGTCGTGGTCAAAAACTCTACTGAACCGCACGCCCTCAGCCTCTCGCTGGCGCCCAGTGCGGCAGGTTCGGCTGCATCGCGCCGAACTCTCATCCGTCGTACGGGAGTCGCACCATGAACATTCGCACGTTAATGCTCACCACCGCCCTCGCCTCTACCGCGTTCGCCGGGCTGGCCCAGGCCAATGACACGTCCACCTCGTCCAGCGCCGTTCCCTATCATTACGGTATGCCGCTGCATGTGGCGAAAGTGGTGTCGCTCACCGAGCCGCCAACGATGGATTGCAAGGTGATCACTGCCAACATGAAGTACATCAATAACAACGGGCAGCCTCAGGAAATCAGCTACCGGAAATTGTCTGACGCGTGCAGTTATCAGAACTGACAGAAAAGTCTGATTTGTGGCGTTGCAGTAGGCTTGGAGGGTTCCCGGGGTTATGCTCGGGGCCCGCCTCACTGCCGCAAGGATTCGCCATGCAGTTGTCGTTTCGCACGTTGTCGAGCTTCACGTCTTTGTTGTGTTTTCTCCTGGCGATCGTCTGGGGATTTTTGCCGGATATGTTGTTGGCGATCTGGAGCATCGAGTCTTCCGGGGTCGCGGGTTTTGTTGCGCGGCGCAGTGCGGTGTTGTTCGCGGCGCTGGGACTGATGTTTTATCTGGCGCGCAAGGCACCGCCGTCGCTTGGGCGTAATGCGCTGAGCAACGGGTTTATCGTAGGTTGTTTTGGTTTGGCAGTGCTGGGTTTTGCTGAATGGCTGAACGGCCATGCCGGCCCCGGGATTCTGCTCGCGGTGCTGGTCGAGTTCGCGCTGGGCCTTGGATTTTTGCAGGCCCGGCGCGTGACGGTAGAACTGGGTGAAACGGTGCGTTAAATGGCTCTGGATCGTGGACTGTACTGCTGCGGCAATGCTTTTTGCGCAAGTTCCGAACGCAGCCCGGCGATCAGGTCGTTGATTTCACGACAGCCATTGAGGTGGCTGGCATCGATGTCACTAACGAGCAGATCGACCTGATCGGTCTTGTGATCGCCAAAAACCTTGACGGTCATCGACAAGTCCGGCGACAGCGTGCATTGGCAACGTTTAGGCAGAAAGCTGCTTTCAATGATGTTGCGTAGTTCCAAGGCAGAAAGAAACATGGTGAACCTCTCCTTATTGATGAGACTGCCAATCAACTCTTCACGTTGACCGTTTTTGCTGCCCCTGCGCGGGTGTGTCCCCGCTGACTCCTTGGGTGTAGCAAACGGTGATACGGCGAAATGCCTCTTGGAGTGTAGGCGTCCGAACCCGGTACGCTGCACCAAATAGACGCATAAAGCATGCCTCTCATCAGATCGTTTTGACCCTAGTGAAATCAAGCACTTGCCAACAGGGCCAGCATTGAGCCAGTTGCAAATTGCATGAATCGCCTATTGAGGCACTGCAAATTGCATGTCGATGGCGGTTTGCATTCAGCGTCGGTGACAGTAAGAATGGCGCTCAACCACACTACACCTGCAAGGAGGCTTTTATGGGTTCTTTCCAAGCTTACGCGACCGTCGGCCTGATGATCGCCAGCCTGTCCAGCCTCGCCCAAGCGGCCAAACTGGAAGATGTCGCGCCATATCCCAAGGCAGAGACCGGCTTCAGCCGACAGGTCATTCATCTTCCCAAGCAGGACAAGGAAGAGAATTTCCAGGTCGAAATTCTCGCGGGCAAAACCCTTGAAGTGGACTGCAATCTTCAACGCCTCGGCGGGATGCTGGACGAGAAGAACCTCGAAGGCTGGGGTTACCCGTTCTACCGACTGGAAACAGTGATCGGCCCGATGAGCACGATGATGGCCTGCCCATCCGGCTCGCAGAAAAAACGCGCGTTCGTACCTGTCGTCGGCGACGGCTTCATGCTGCGCTACAACAGCAAGCTGCCGGTGGTGGTCTACGCTCCGTCGGACGTCGAAGTGCGTTATCGCATCTGGTCCGCCTCGGACAAAGTCGGCACTGCCCTTCAGGAATGACCTGAGCAAGGAGCGTCATCGGTGATTACCTGCCACGTCAGATACGTGATCGACCCTTATCAATTGACCGAGTTTGAGGCGTATGCCAAGGCCTGGCTCGGCATTGTCGAGCGACTGGGCGGCACCCATCACGGCTACTTCTTGCCGTCCGAGGGTGCGAGCAATATCGCCTACTGCCTGTTCAGTTTTCCGTCGCTGGCGGATTACGAAAGCTACCGGCATATCGCGATGACCGACCCAGAGAGCACCGCGCTGGTGGAATCACTGGTCGAGAAGAAATTCATTATCAGTTACGAGCGCAGCTTCCTGCGCCCACTGCTGTCCTGACCACCATTACGCCGGCAAGCCGCATGCCGCGGCGCGCTCGGCGACGTGGCGCAGGCTGTCGAAATTGATGTTGGCGCCTGAGTCGATCGCCACGAAGGTCTGATCCCGCACACCACTTCGCCTCACGTATTGCTTGATCCCCGCCACCGCCAACGCGCCGGAAGGCTCGGTGATCGAGCGCGTATCGTCGTAGATATTCTTGATCGCCGCGCAGAGTTCGTCGTTGCTGACGGTGATGACTTCATCTACGCAAAAGCGACACACTTCAAACCCGTACTCTCCGATCTGCGCCACGGCCACGCCGTCGGCGAAGGTGCCTACGCTGGGTAAAACCACCCGTTGCCCCGCGTGCAGCGCAGCTTTCAGGCACGCCGAATGCTCTGATTCGACGCCGATGATGCGCACTTCCGGGCGAAGGTATTTGACGTAAGCCGCGATGCCGGCGATCAAACCGCCACCGCCCACCGGGATGAAGATTGCGTCCAGTGCGCCTTGATGCTGACGAAGGATTTCCATCGCAACCGTGCCTTGTCCGGCGATGACGTCCGGGTCATCGAAGGGTGAAACGAAGGTGCGGCCTGACTGCTCGGACATTTGCAGTGCGTGGGCCAGGGCGAACGGGAAGCTCTCGCCGTGCAGCAGCGCTTCGGCACCGCGACTTCGCACGCCCAGTACTTTGAGTTCGGGCGTGGTCGACGGCATGACGATGGTCGCCGCGATGCCCAGTTCACGCGCTGCCAGTGCCACGCCTTGCGCGTGATTGCCGGCCGACGCGGTGATCACGCCACGTGCCTTCTGCTCGTCGCTCAGTTGCACCAACTTGTTGTAGGCACCGCGGATCTTGAAGGAGAACGTGGGTTGCAGGTCTTCGCGCTTCAGCAGGATGCGATTGCCGAGCGCTTCGGACAATGCCGGCGCGGCCTGCAATGGCGTGCGCACAGCAATGTCATACACCGGCGCGGCAAGGATCTTTTTTACGTAGTGCTCAAGCAGGGCTTGCTGGTCGTTCATCATCGTCTCCTGACTCACCCCACCCTGTAGCTGCCGAAGGCTGCGATCTTTTGATCTTGTCCTTGATTCTATAAACCAAAGTCAAAAATTCGCAGCGTGCCGCAGCTCCTGCAGGGGTCGGTGTTCGTGGTTAAAACCCGGGAGACAGAAAATGAAAACCCGCCTCTAGGGCGGGTTGGGTGCTGCAGTCGTGAGCTAGCCCGCCAAATGAGGAATGGCGGTAATAATGCTTGGCTGGCAACGCAACACAGTGGAAGTCATGAGCTGAAAATTAGCCCGAGCGCTAATGGCAAGTCAATGGCCAATTTCCGGCACAAACGATAGGCTGGCGATTCTCCTCATCACTTCAAGGAATGAACGCATGATGTCTATCGCCCTGCCCCTCACGGCTTTGCTCGCATTTACCGGCTACACCGTTTCGGTGATGCTCCAGGCCGAGCAGTCGTTGATCGATTTCGGCATCAGCCTGATGTCGCGGCCAGATACCGCGCAAGTGGTGATTGATCTGTATCTGCTGGCAACGCTGGCCGGGGTCTGGATGGTCAGGGATGCCCGCTCGCGTGGGCAGACGGTTTGGTCGGTGGTGCCTTATTTGTTGCTGACGGCGGTTTTTGTGTCGATCGGGCCGTTGTTCTATCTGGTAGTTCGCGGGGTGAGGGATCGGAAGAACATGATCATTACGCGTCAACCGAGCTGATCCGGAGGACTTGTTGCTGCTGAATGAGCCTTCGCGAGCAGGCTCGTTCCCACCGTGGATTTTGCCAGACGCCATATTCCTTGAATTTACCTGCGCCCTGAACAGTCACTGTCTATGCAATGAAGAAAATTTCGCTCTGTGCTTTTCAAACACAGACATGTCCCTTCGTGGAGCCTTGCCCATGACTATCCGATCCGTTATGTTCGCCGCCCCGTGGCTACTGGCCGCCGCCCTGTCCAGCCCAATGGTCATGGCCAGTGGCGATGAAAAGAATCCCGTGCAGAAACCCGAGTGTCCAAAAGGCCAGGTCTGGGACAGCAAGACCCAGAAATGCGCTCTGCTCACCAGCGGCGTTTTGCCGAGTGCCAACGTACTGACATCGATTCATCAAGCACCTGAACACCCATAAACGGAGTCCATCATCAGCGATCAGGCATTCAGAGCAGAACTGGCACAGCACCTCGCACGACTGTGGCGCTACGGTCTGCTGCTGTCGCGCAATCGGCATGTGGCCGAGGATCTCGTGCAGACAACGTGTGTGCGTGCACTGGAGCGTGCTGCGCAATACGTCGCGGGGACGCGCATAGATCTCTGGTTGCTGAGCATTCTGCATTCGACCTGGCTCAATGAAGTACGCGCCCGTCGTGTGCGTCAGGGTGGTGGACAGACCGATGGGCAAATGATGCTCGACGGCGAATACGTGGCGCAAACACACGTCATGGCGGCGCAGGTGATCCGCCGCGTCGATGCGCTGCCCGAAACCCAGCGCGAAACGGTGTATCTGGCCTATGTCGAGGGCCTGTCGTATCGCGACGTCGCCGAGATCCTGCAAGTACCGATCGCTACGGTGATGAGTCGTCTGGCCACCGCCCGCCTGAAACTCGCCGAGTATCCGCCGCTGCAAGCGGTCCCGAAAACCACCGAAGGGGATCGCTGATGAATGCACCTTCGGATGAGCAACTGGTGGCGTATCTGGACGGCGAAGTCGCCGAGGATTATCGCCGCCAACTCGACGCGGCCATCGCCGATGATCCGCTGCTGAACCTGCGCGTGCAGTGGCTGAATCGCAGCAGCCTGCCGTACAGGGCCGCTTACGATGAACTGGCGCAACAGGCACCGCTCGATCGCCTGCAAGCACGACTCGATGCCATCCCTTCGCCAGAAAACCCGGGACTGAGTCGGCGCTGGTTTGTCGGCGCTGCCGCCGCAACATTGATCGCCGGTGGCGTACTCGCCGACCGCTTGTTTCTCGGCTGGCAGGCGCAACAAACGCATGAGTGGCGAGGCTTGGTCGGCGACTATATGGCGCTGTATGGACCGCAGACGCTCGACCACTTGCCTGCCGACGAAGCCACACAACGCGCGCAGTTGCGCACGGTCGATGCGCGAATGGGCCTGAGTCTTTCGCCTGCCGTGTTGAAACTGCCGGGCGCCGAATTCAAACGCGCACAGATGCTTGAATATGACGGTGTGCCGATTGCGCAGATCGTTTATCTGGATGCCAGGCACCGGCCATTAGCGCTGTGCGTCACCCGCTCGAACAGCGGCAGCCGGCCGCTGGAGCATGAAAGTCGGCATGGTATGAATGTGGTGTATTGGACCGAGCGCGAGCATGCCTGGATGCTGATCGGCCATGACGCCCCGGCGGTACTGGCAGACAAGGCAAAATTGTTGAAAAGCCGCATAAGTGCATGACCCAGACTGCTCTATGCTGAGCGAGTGATTTTCCGAGGATGATTCACCGATGCCCATTTCGTCTCGTGCTGCTTTACTGGTGATCGACGTTCAGAACGACTTCATTCCCGGCGGCCAATTGCCGGTGCCTGAAGGCGATCATATTGTGCCGTTGATCAACCGCCTCGCGCGCCAGTTCAAACAGGTCGTTATTGCCCAGGACTGGCATCCAGCCGGCCATGCGTCGTTCGCTTCCAGTCACCCCGGCCACCAACCCTACGATGTCATCCAGTTGCCTTACGGCGAGCAGACCCTGTGGCCCGAGCATTGTGTGCAAGCCACACCCGGCGCCGAGCTCCACCCGGAACTCGACCTGCCGCACGCCCAATTGATCATTCGCAAGGGCTGCAATCCTGACATTGACAGTTATTCGGCGTTTCTGGAGGCAGACCGTCGCACGACCACGGGACTGTCCGGCTATCTGAAGGAGCGCGGCATAGACACGGTTTACATGGTCGGTCTGGCGCTGGATTTCTGCGTAATGTACTCGGCGCTGGACGCTCGGGCGGCGGGGTTCAATGCGTTTGTAGTGCTGGATGCTTGCCGGGCGATCGACATTAATGGATCGCTGGCAGCGGCGATCGACCGGATGCAGGGCGCTGGCGTTGGACTGATTCAATCGACCGAGCTGACCTGAACAACGCGCCCCCTGTAGGAGCTGCGGCACGCTGCGATCTTTTGATCTTGATCCTTAAAAAACAAGATCAAAAGATCGCAGCCTCTTTTACTCGACAGCTCCTACAGGGACTTGAGTTTCAGGCAGCTGTCGGCAACCACAAACGGAATCGCGCCCCACCCAAAGGCGAAGACTCGACCGTCAACGTCCCGCCTTGAGCTTCCAGGGCCCTGCGACTGATTGCCAATCCCAACCCAAACCCGCCCGTGGCCCGATCCCGGCTGCGATCCAGTCGATAAAACGGCTCGAAAATCCGCTCTCGCTCATCGTCAGGAATACCGATGCCGTCGTCATCCACCCAGATTTCGCAACCCTCAGCGTTAACCTGTACGCCAATCTGAATGCGTTTCTCGCAGTAGCGCATGGCGTTGCGCACCAGGTTCTGAATCGCTCGGGCGGTCAACCGCGGGTCGAGCGAAAAACGTTCGAGCTGGCCGTGCAACAGCACGTCGATGACGATTTCCGGCGACTCCAGCTCTTCGTCGACGCTGCCCAGGATGCTGTCGATGAACTCATCGAGCGACACTTCGACCTGTTCAGGTGAGTGCGCCGGATTTTGCAAGCGGCTGTAGGACAGCAGTTCCAGCACCAACTCATCCAGCTCACGAATGTGCGCAACCAATCCCTGCAAGCGTTCGCGGCTTGCTGCTGGCAGGTCGTCGGACAGTGCCAGTGCCAGGCCGAAATCCAGGCGCGTCAACGGCGTACGCAATTCGTGGGACACCGCATTGAGGAGGTCGCGCTGCTGATTAAGCAGGTTTTCGATATCGCCGGCCATGGTGTCGAACACCACCGCAAGGCCGCCGATGTTGGAGCTTGAAGCGATTTTCGTGCGTTCGCTCAAATGGCCTTTACCGAAGCGTTCGGCAGTGCTTTTGAGGCGCTCCAGATCGCGCCAGTGCGGGCGCAACCATATCAACAGGCAGGCAAGGAGCGTCGCGCCGATCAATACGTTGATGCTCCAGTACAGCAGATCGACGTCCATCGGATCCGGCGGCACGATCATTTGCACCGCCATGCTGTCGTTTAGCGGCGCTACCGCGAGGGTGCGCCAGCCCCAGTCACCGATGCGCACCACGTTCTCGCCGCGCCGCAGCCGTTCACGCTCAATGTCGGTAAATTCAGCGTCATCGATAGGCGCCAGCACGATATTCAAAGGCTGGAAGTCCTTGTCCATCGACGCCGCCAGCGCAGGCCATTGATCTTGCGGCACCGCTCGGAACTGCTTGGCGATCAGCGATTGCAGACCACGGGAATAATCCAGGTTGTAGGTGACGAAACGATCCCGGAAGGCCATGACCACCAGGTCTGGCACCAGATAGATGGCGGCGCTGTACGACACAATCGTCACCAGATACAGACGGAACAGGATGCGGAACATCAGATCAGCATTCCCACTCGGAACGGCTGAACAGATAACCCTTGCCCCACACGGTCTTGATCTTGCGCGCCTCACCGGCGTGGTCATCGAACTTGCGCCGCAACTTGGAAATCGCCACATCCACCGAGCGGTCGGTGCCGTTGAACTCTATGCCGCGCAGGCGTTGCAGAATCTGGTCGCGGCTGAGCACTTCGCCGGCGTGTCGGGCCAGCAGCACCAGCAAGTTGTACTCACCGCTGGACAGTTCCACCGGCTGATCGCGCCAGGTCACGGTGCGTTCGGACAAGTCGATACACAGATTACCCATGATGATGCGGTCGTTGGCCGTCAACGGCTCTCCGAGACTGCTGCGCCGTAACAGGGTCCGCACCCGCGCCAGCAACACCCGCGGCTCGCAGGGTTTGGTGACGTAGTCGTCGGCGCCCATTTCCAGGCCGAGTACTTGGTCGTGGCTGTCATCACGGGCGGTGAGCATCAGGATCGGCAGCGTCGCTGAATCGGCGCGCAGCAGACGGCAGACTTGCAGCCCGTCGAGCCCCGGCAGCATCAGATCGAGGATAACCAGGTCCGGCGGATTGACCCTCGCCCGTTCACGCACATGGTCACCCCGACCAATGACGCTGACGGAATAACCGTTGCGTTCCAGGTAGCTGGAAATCAGTTCGGCGAGGGCGGTGTCGTCTTCGACCAGGAGGATATTGGGCATGGGTGATCCAGAAAGTGCTGTGGCGACCGAGCAACCGCATTCGCGAGCAGGCTCGCTCCCACAAGTGAATGCATTCCAAGTGTAGGAGCGAGCCTGCTCGCGAATGCTTTAAATGTCGCAATAAATTTCAATGGCTTAAGGATATACGCCCTCACCCGTCCCTGAGTAAAACCCTTACACAATTTCACACAGCGCCTACAAAGCTTCACCGCTACTCTCGCCAACTGCCCGTAGGATGCGGGCATCAATATTGGGGGTGGTAAATGTCGAACAAACTGCTGGCCGGGCTCGGCCTGATCGCCGTGGCGCTGACGCTGAGCGCCTGTGACTCTTCTTCGAAGGCCGAAGACCAGGCACCGCCAGCAACCGTGCGCATCGAAACCATCGAAGCGCGCCCACTGTCGATCAGCAGCGAACTCAGCGGCCGGATCGCTGCACCGCGGATTGCCGAAGTCCGTGCCCGTGTGCCCGGCGTCGTACTGCAACGTAACTTTCGCGAAGGCAGCGACGTGAAGAAAGGCGATGTGCTGTTCCGCATCGACCCGGCGCCGTTCAAGGCTGACCTGGACAGCGCCGAAGCGGCGTTGCGCAAGGCCGAGGCCAATGCGTTTCAGGCGAAGCTGCAGGAGCAACGCTACGCCCAGTTGATCGACGACAAAGCCATCAGCGCTCAGGATTATGACAACGCCCGCGCCAATACCCGGCAAACGGCCGCTGACGTCGCCGGCAACAAGGCTGCGGTGGAGCGGGCCAGATTGAACCTGGGTTACGCCACTGTCACCGCGCCGATTTCCGGTCGTATCGGCCGCGCGCTGGTCACCGAAGGCGCGCTGGTCGGGCAGAACGAAACCACGCCACTGGCGCTGATTCAGCAACTCAATCCGATCTACGCCGACCTCACCCAGTCGACCCGCGAACTCAACGAACTGCGCAGGGCATTCCGCTCCGGACAATTGCAGGAAGTCGGTCAGGATCAGGTCAAAGCGACTCTAATTCAGGATGACGGCAGCCTGTATCCGTTGCCGGGCAAACTACTGTTCAGCGACATCACCGTCGACCCGGGCACCGGCCAGATCATTTTGCGCAGCGAGTTCCCCAATCCCGATCTCGACCTGCTGCCCGGAAGCTTCATTCGCGTGCGCCTGCAGCAGGCGACTATCCAGAACGGCATCACCGTGCCGCAACGCGCCGTGCAACGTGACAGCGCAGGCATCGCGCAAGTGTTGACCGTCGATGAGCAAATGCGTGTAGCCGAGCAAACGGTGCAACTGGGCGCCGTGCAAAACAATCGCTGGATCGTCACCGGTGGCCTCAAGCCCGGCGACCGCATCGTTACTGAAGGCCTGCAACACGCCCGCCCCGGTGACAAGGTGCAGATTGACGACACCCCTCTTCCACTTGCCCAGACCTCTGGTCAGTAAGCAGGACGCTTTTATATGCCGCAGTTCTTTATCGATCGCCCCGTATTTGCCTGGGTGGTCGCCTTGTTCATCCTGTTGGCCGGTGCGCTGGCCATCCCGCAATTGCCGGTGGCGCAATACCCCGACGTCGCGCCGCCACAGATCGAAATCTATGCCGTGTACCCCGGCGCCTCGGCGCAAACCGTCGATGAAAGCGTGGTCAGCCTGATCGAGGAAGAGCTTAACGGCGCGGATCACCTGCTTTATTTCGAATCGCAGAGCAGTCTGGGCAGCGCCACGATCAAAGCGACTTTCCAGCCGGGCACCAACCCGGAACTGGCGCAGGTCGACGTGCAAAACCGTCTGAAAGTGGTCGAGTCGCGCTTGCCGCAAGCCGTGAACCAGCAGGGTTTGCAGGTGGAGAAAGTCTCCTCGGGTTTCCTCTTGCTGATCAGCCTGACGTCCAACGACGGCAAGCTCGATGACGTTGCGCTCAGTGATTATCTGGCACGCAACGTGATGAACGAAATCAAGCGTCTGGACGGCGTCGGCAAGGCTCAGTTGTACGGTGCCGAGCGTGCCATGCGTATCTGGATCGACCCGCAAAAACTCATCGGTTTCAACCTGACCCCGGCTGACGTCAACGCCGCCATTGTGGCGCAGAACGCTCAGGTGTCGGCAGGCAGCATCGGTGACTTGCCCGGCCCGTCAACACAGGAAATCACTGCAACAATTTTGGTCAAAGGCCAGTTGTCGACGCCGCAGGAGTTCGCCGACATCGTGCTCAAGGCCAACCCGGACGGATCCACTGTGCGTATCGGTGATGTGGCGCGGGTCGAGATCGGCAGTCAGGACTATCAGTTCGGCACACGCCTCAACGGCAAGCCGTCCACCGCTGTCGGCGTGCAATTGTCGCCGGGAGCCAACGCGCTGAGCACCGCAACGCTGGTGCGGGCGAAGATGGATGAGCTGGCGCGCTACTTCCCGGCCGGCGTGGAATACAAGATCCCGTACGACACTTCGCCCTTCGTCAAAGTCTCGATCACCAAAGTGATCTACACCCTCGGCGAGGCGATGCTGCTGGTGTTTGCGGTGATGTTCCTGTTTCTGCAGAACGTGCGCTACACGCTGATTCCGACACTGGTGGTGCCAGTGGCGCTGATGGGCACGTTTGCAACCATGCTGGCGCTGGGTTTCTCGATCAACGTGCTGACCATGTTCGGTATGGTATTGGCCATTGGCATTCTGGTGGACGACGCCATTGTCGTGGTGGAAAACGTCGAACGGATCATGGCCACCGAGGGCTTGTCGCCTAAGGAGGCCACGCGCAAAGCGATGACGCAGATCACCGGTGCCATCATCGGCATCACTCTGGTGCTGGTGGCGGTATTCATCCCGATGGCGTTCATGCAGGGTTCGGTCGGGGTGATCTATCAGCAGTTTTCGCTGTCGATGGCGACGTCCATTCTGTTCTCCGCATTCCTCGCCCTGACGCTGACGCCAGCGCTGTGCGCGACACTGCTCAAGCCAATCGCCAAGGGCGAGCATCACGAGAAGTCCGGATTCTTCGGTTGGTTCAACCGCCGTTTCGAGCAACTGACCGTGCGTTATCAGGGCTGGGTCGGTTATGCGCTGAAACGCACCGGGCGATACCTGCTGATTTATGGCGTGTTGCTGGTGGGCCTGGGGATTTGCTTCATGCGTCTGCCCTCCTCGTTCCTGCCGGTCGAGGATCAGGGTTACACCATCACCGATATCCAGCTGCCGCCCGGCGCAACCAAGAACCGCACGGTGCAAGTGGCCGAACAGCTTGAAGCGCATAACGCCGGTGAGCCTGGTATCAGCGACAGCGTGGTGATTCTCGGTTTCAGCTTCTCCGGTAGCGGACAGAACGCGGCACTGGCGTTCTCGACACTCAAGGATTGGTCGCAACGCGACAGCGAAGATTCGGCCAGTTCGATTGCCGACCGCGCCAACATCGCCCTGAGCCAGATCAAGGACGCCATGGCGTTCTCGGTTCTGCCGCCGCCCGTGGACGGTCTCGGCACGTCCAGCGGTTTCGAGTTCCGTTTGCAGGATCGCGGTGGCCTCGGTCATGCAACGTTAATGCAAGCGCGCACGGAACTGCTGGCAGCCGCGGAGGAAAGTCCGGTCCTGATGAATGTGCGTGAAAGCGCACTGGCCGAGGCGCCGCAAGTGCAACTCGAAGTGGATCGCAAGCAGGCCAATGCCTTGGGGGTGTCGTTCGCCGACATCGGCAACGTGCTGTCTACTGCTGTGGGCTCGGCCTATATCAATGATTTCCCCAATCAGGGACGTATGCAGCGCGTGGTGGTGCAGGCTGAAGGCGATCAACGCAGTCAGGTCGATGATCTGCTGAAAATGCACGTGCGCAACAATGCCGGAAAAATGGTTCCGCTGTCGGCATTCGTCCAGGCCAACTGGATTCAAGGGCCGGCGCAACTGACCCGCTATAACGGTTATCCGGCGATTGCGATCTCCGGCGAACCGTCTCCCGGCCACAGCACCGGCGAGGCCATGGCCGAGATTGAACGTCTTGTCGCACAGGGGCCGAAGGGTCTGGGGCAAGAATGGACCGGCCTGTCGTTGCAAGAGCGCTTGTCCGGCAGTCAGGCACCGATTCTGCTCGGCCTGTCGTTGCTGATCGTGTTCCTGTGTCTGGCGGCGCTGTATGAGAGCTGGTCGATTCCGACCTCGGTGTTGCTGGTGGTGCCGTTGGGGGTACTCGGTGCGGTGCTGGCAGTGACGCTGCGCGGAATGCCCAACGACGTGTTCTTCAAGGTCGGGTTGATCACCATCATCGGTCTGTCGGCGAAGAATGCGATCCTGATCATCGAGTTTGCCAAGAGCCTGTACGACGAAGGTCACGACCTGATCGATGCAACGTTGCAAGCCGCCCGCCTGCGCCTGCGTCCGATCGTGATGACGTCGCTGGCCTTCATCCTCGGCGTGGTTCCGCTGGCGATTGCCACCGGCGCCAGTTCGGCGAGCCAGCAAGCGATCGGTACAGGGGTTATCGGCGGGATGATCACCGCAACGTTGGCAGTGATCTTCGTTCCGGTATTCTTCGTCGTCGTCATGAAGCTCGTAAAACGATTCACAAAACCCCACGTGTAAACATGTAGGAGCTGCCGAAGGCTGCGATCTTTTGATTTTTTTCTTAAAACACAAGATCAAAAGATCGCAGCCTTCGGCAGCTCCTACAAAAGCCACATGGCGTGCGCTATGGTGCAGGGATCGACCACCAAAGTGAGTCCCCATGCGCTTGCTCGCCCGCACCCACCCTCGCCTTTCCGCAGCTGCCCTGCTCGGCCTCGCCGTGGGCCTGATTTCCCCCGTCGACTCCATCGTCAGCAAAATCCTCTACGGCTGGAACGCCGGCGTATGGACTTACCTGATCCTGATGCTCTGGCTGACCGCGCGCTCCAAGGCCCCGGACGTGAGGCGCATCGCTGAAGTCGAAGATGAAAATGCCGGCCTGGTGTTGTTCGTGGTGTGCATCGCCGCGCTGGCAAGCCTCGCTACCATTACCTTCGAACTGGCCGGCAGCAAGGATCTGGACACCACTCACAAACTGATGCACTACGGCTTCACCGCCCTGACGGTGATTGGTTCGTGGCTGCTGATCGGGGTGATTTTCTCTGTGCACTATGCACGCCTGTTTTACACCTGGGACGGTAAGGAACCCGCACTGCGTTTCGCCGAAGGGCTGACCACGCCCAACTACTGGGACTTCCTCTACTTCTCTTTCACCATCGGCGTGGCGGTGCAAACTGCCGACGTCGGCGTGGCGACGCGGGACATTCGCAAAATCGTCCTCGCACAGTCGTTGATCGGTTTCGTGTTCAACACGGCAATTCTCGGATTCTCCATCAACATCGCCGCAGGCTTATTCGGCTGACGGGTACAAGGGCGGCCTGCTTTGCAGCGCCGCCCGTCTGGACCTGACGACTATCAGACGATCCTTCACTTGACGGACGATTGGATTCTGTTGTTTCCTGAAACCGGTTTCAGCGCTACACCAGCGACTGAACCTGATAAATCCAATAATAAGGTTTCAGACCGTGAACGACTTCTCCGCCGCCCAGCGCAGCCGCGTCACCATGCTTGATGTCGCCGAGCGCGCAGGCGTATCCAAGGCCAGCGTCTCGCGTTTCATCGGCGACGACCGCGCCCTGCTTTCCGATGCAATCGCCTTGCGCATCGAACAGGCTATCGATGAACTCGGCTATCGCCCAAACCAGATGGCCCGTGGCCTCAAGCGCGGGCGCACACGCCTGATCGGCATGCTGGTGGCCGATATCCGCAACCCTTATTCAATTGCCGTGATGCACGGGGTGGAAACCGCCTGCCGTGCGCACGGCTACAGCCTGGTGGTGTGCAACACCGACCGCGATGACGAGCAGGAGCGCCAGCATCTGGCGCTATTGCGCTCGTACAACATCGAAGGGCTGATCGTGAACACCCTCGGCCATCACCGCGACGAGTTGCACGAACTGCGCCGCGAGATGCCGCTGGTGCTGGTGGATCGCAAGGTCGACGGGCTCGACAGCGACATGATCGGGCTGAACAATCCGCAGGCAGTGGAAATGGCCCTCGCCCACCTGGAACAACGTGGTTATCGCGACGTGTTGTTGGTGACTGAACCCTATGACGGCACCAGTTCGCGGATCGAACGAGTCAGCAGTTTTCAGGCGCAGATAAAGCAGCGCTCTGGATTGAATGGGGCGGTGGTGGAAACCGGCGACGATCTCGCGACGCATCTTCAAACCTTTTTACACAAACCTGATCTCGGCCCGAAAGCGCTGTTTTGTGCCAATGGCGTGGCGGCGCTGGCCGCCACTCATGCGTTGCGCAAGATCGGTTCGCGGCTGTTCGAGGATATCGGCTTGATTGCCCTGGATGATCTGGATTGGTATCCGCTGGTGGGCAGCGGGATTACTGCGCTTGCGCAGCCAACGGAAGCGATTGGCGCACGAGCATTCGAGTGTTTGCTCAAGCGTTTGCGTGGGGATGATGAGGCGGCGCGGGTGGTGGATTTTGCGCCGGTGTTGGTCGTACGAGGTTCCACCCTGGGGTTTTGCAGTGATTGATCGGGCCTCATCGCTGGCAAGCCAGCTCCCACTATGTCCGTGTCGCTCACTAAACCTGTGGGTCCTGGCTTGCCAGCGATGAGGCGCTCGAAAGCAACACAGCACTGACTGATATTTTTTTGAACAAAAATGAAACCGGTTTCAGAGGTCAACAACAATGAATAAACCTGCCGTTTCCATCAGCCTGTCCAGCTACGGCGCCGAGCTAGTGCGCCAACGCGGGCAGGACTTTTTTATCGACGTGCTGGCCGCTGCCGGGGCCGATCGTATCGAGTGGCGCGAAGAGTTGCTGACTCGCGAGAACCCCGCACAGTTGAGCGCAGCCGCTCAGGCACTGGGCCTGCAAAGCATCTATTCCTCGCCGACCGAGTTGTGGCTGGCCGGCCAGGCGCGCCCCAATCCTGAACTGATCACGGCCCTGCAACACGCCGAGGCGTTCGGTTCGAAATGGCTGAAAGTCTCCCTCGGCTACTTCACCGACAATTGCGATCTGACGGTTTTGCAGCAACTGCTCGGCAACAGCCCGGTGCACCTGCTGGTGGAAAACGACCAGACGCTGCACGGCGGGCGGATCGAGGCGTTCCAACGCTTCTTTAATGCTGTTGAGCAGCACAACTTGCCGATCAAAATGACCTTCGATATCGGCAATTGGCAGTGGCAGGACCAATCCGCTGCCAACGCCGCTCGCCTGCTCGGTCGGCACGTGGGCTATGTGCATTGCAAAGCCGTGGCCCGGCGCGCCGACGGCAAGTTGGTAGCAGTGCCGCCCGCCGTCAGCGACCTGCATCTGTGGGAGCAACTGCTGCGGCACATGGACCAAGGCGTTATGCGCGCCGCCGAATATCCGTTGCAGGGCGATGACCTGGTGGAGTTGACCACCGAACACGTCGCCACCCTCGCCCGCCTCGGCCAATCCCGCCTGGAGCCAGCTCATGTCTGAGATCGATATTCTGTCGTTCGGCGAAACCATGGCGATGCTGGTGGCCGAGCAAAGCGGGGACCTGGCAAAGGTCGAGCACTTCCACAAGCGCATTGCCGGCGCCGACAGCAACGTGGCGATCGGCCTCTCGCGGCTGGGTTTCAACGTCGCGTGGCTGAGTCGGGTGGGCAATGATTCGCTCGGCCGTTTTGTCGTCGACACCTTGGCGCGCGAGGGGCTGCATTGCAGCCAGGTTGAAGTCTGCAAAACGCATCCAACCGGGTTTCAGTTCAAGTCCCGTTGCGACGATGGCAGCGACCCGCAAGTCGAGTACTTCCGTCGTGGCTCGGCGGCCAGTCATCTGTCGCCGCAATCGATCACGCCCGAACTGCTGAACGCTCGGCATCTGCACGCCACCGGCATTCCTCCCGCGCTGTCCGGTACGGCGCGGGAAATGTCATTCGAACTGATGACGCGCATGCGCAATGCCGGGCGCAGCGTGTCGTTCGACCCCAACCTGCGCCCGAGCCTGTGGGCCAGCGAGCGCGAGATGATCGGCGAGATCAACCGCCTCGCCGCCCTCGCCCATTGGGTGCTGCCGGGCTTGAGCGAAGGGCGTTTGCTCACCGGGTTTGAAGACCCGGCAGATATCGCTGCGTTTTATCTCGATCAGGGCGCCGAAGCGGTGGCGATCAAGCTCGGGCCGCAGGGTGCCTATTACCGCACGCAGCTGGATCAGGGCTTTGTTGCAGGGGTGCCGGTGACCCATGTCGTCGATACGGTTGGCGCGGGTGACGGGTTTGCGGTGGGCATGATCAGCGCCCTGCTGGAGCACCAGAGTTTTGCCGAGGCCGTGCGGCGCGCGAACTGGATTGGCAGTCGGGCGGTACAGAGTCGCGGGGATATGGAGGGGTTGCCGACCCGGGCTGAACTCACTGTTGAATTCATGGACCCCATCGCTGGCAAGCCAGCTCCCACAGGGTCCTGTGGTGTTGCCACTGTTTTTGAAACACCACAAACCATTGTGGGAGCTGGCTTGCCAGCGATGAGGACCTGACAGTCAACCGATTAACCAAACCTGCTGCGACAAAAACAACAAGCTCAGGAGTCACACCCATGAAAACTGCAACCCTCGCCGCCCGCCGCTGGTGGTACATCATGCCCATCGTTTTCATCACTTACAGCCTGGCGTATCTCGATCGCGCCAACTACGGTTTCGCTGCGGCGTCCGGCATGGCCGAAGACTTGATGATCACGCCGGGCCTGTCCTCATTGCTCGGTGCACTGTTTTTCCTGGGCTACTTTTTCTTCCAGGTACCCGGCGCGATCTACGCGCAAAAACACAGCGTGAAGAAACTGATTTTCGTCAGCCTGATCCTTTGGGGCGGGCTCGCGACGTTGACCGGCGTGGTCAGCAACGCCTATTGGCTGATCGTCATCCGCTTCATGCTCGGCGTGGTCGAAGCGGCGGTGATGCCGGCGATGCTGGTTTATCTGTGCCACTGGTTCACCCGCGCCGAACGCTCGCGGGCCAACACCTTTCTGATCCTCGGCAACCCGGTGACCATGCTGTGGATGTCGGTGGTGTCGGGTTATCTGGTGCAGCATTTCAGCTGGCGCTGGATGTTTATCATTGAAGGTTTGCCGGCGGTGCTCTGGGCGTTTATCTGGTGGAAACTGGCCGATGATCGTCCGGCCCAGGCCAAGTGGCTCAGCGACCAGGAAAAACACGATCTGGAAAGCGCCTTGGCCGCCGAACAGGTCGGCATCAAAGCGGTGAAGAACTACGCCGAGGCGTTCCGTTCACCAAAGGTGATCATTCTGGCCTTGCAGTTTTTCTGCTGGAGCATCGGCGTCTACGGCTTTGTATTGTGGCTGCCGTCGATCCTCAAGGCTGGCGCGCAAATGGACATGATCGAGGCTGGCTGGCTGTCATCGCTGCCGTATCTGGCGGCAGTGATCGGTATGCTGGTGGTGTCGTGGGGCTCGGACAAACTGCAAAAACGCAAACGCTTCGTCTGGCCGCCGCTGTTGATTGCTTCCATTGCGTTCTACGGTTCCTACGCGCTCGGTGCGGAACATTTCTGGTGGTCGTACACGCTGCTGGTGATCGCTGGCGCCTGCATGTACGCACCTTACGGGCCGTTCTTCGCGATCGTGCCCGAGATTCTTCCGGCCAACGTCGCCGGTGGCGCGATGGCGCTGATCAACAGCATGGGCGCGCTCGGTTCGTTCGGCGGCTCGTACCTGGTGGGTTACCTGAACAGCTCGACCGGTTCGCCCGGTTCTTCGTACCTGCTGATGAGCGGTGCATTGCTGCTGTCGGTGGTGCTGACGATTTTCCTCAAGCCCGGCGCCAGTGATCGCGTCGTGGCCAAAGCCGTCGCCACGCCTGCCGTGCCGGCTCACTCCTGAAGAGATCTTTGCCATGAAAAAACAGGTTGTCCTGTACAAGAAACTATCGCCCGCGCTCATGGTGCGCCTGCAAGATCAGTTTGATGTGACGCTGATCGAAAGCCTCGATGCCGACGGCCTCATGCAACTGCGTGATGCCCTGCCCCGCGCCCATGGCTTGCTGGGCGCCAGCCTGAAACTCGACGCCACATTGCTCGATCTGGCGCCACAGCTGGAGGCCATTGCCAGTGTGTCGGTGGGCGTCGACAACTACGACATCGATTACCTGACCCGCCGCAAGATTCTGCTGACCAACACCCCGGACGTGCTGACCGAAACCACCGCCGACACCGGTTTCGCCCTGATCCTTGCCGCCGCCCGGCGCGTGGTCGAGCTGGCGAACATGGTGCGCAGCGGTCAGTGGCAGCGCAACCTCGGCCCGGCGCATTTTGGCACCGATGTGCATGGAAAGACGCTGGGGATCATCGGCATGGGCCGCATTGGCGAGGCGCTGGCGCAGCGTGGTCATTTCGGATTTGGCATGCCGGTGATTTATCACAGCCAGTCGCGTAAACCGGCTGTCGAGGCGCGTTTTGATGCGCAGTACCGCAGCCTGGAAGATTTGCTCAAGCAGGCCGATTTCATCTGCCTGACCCTGCCTCTGACGGCGCAGACCGAGGGGTTGATCGGCGCCGGGCAATTTGCGTTGATGCGTCCGGAAAGCATCTTCATCAACATCTCGCGGGGTAAGGTTGTTGACGAAGCAGCGATGGTTGATGCACTGCGCCATCAACGGATTCGTGCGGCAGGTCTGGACGTGTTCGAGCGTGAGCCGTTGAATCAGGATTCGCCGTTGATGCTACTGGATAACGTGGTGGCAACCCCGCATATGGGCTCGGCGACGCACGAGACACGCGAGGCAATGGCGCGGTGTGCGGTGGAGAATTTGTTGGCGGCTTTGGGTGGTGAAAAGCCTTTGAATCTGGTGAACTCAGCGGCTTGGCAGGCTTAAGAACTTCGGTGCCTGAATGGGCCCCATCGCTGGCAAGCCAGCTCCCACAGGTTATGCGGTGTTCATCACATTTGTGAACGACACTAACCACTGTGGGAGCTGGCTTGCCAGCGATGAGGCCAGTACATCTGATGCCAAACGTTCAGGCACTGCGCGCCTGTAACAGCTGCGCCGCACACAGCGAAATCCGCGAACAGGCATCCGCCAGCCGCACCCGATCCACCACCAGCCCGATGCGAATATGCCCCGCGGCACTGGGCCCGAATGCCTCACCGGCCAGCACCGAGACGCCATACCCTTCCAGCAACCGCTCGGCAAATGCCTGCGCGCCGAGTCCGGTCTGGCGCACATCGACCATCACGAACATGCCGCCATCAGGGCGGACCGGATGCAGCCCCGGACAACCGTGCAAGCGCTCGCAGACCAGGTCGCGGCGCAGGCGATATTCCTCACGCATCTGCGTCACTTCCGGCAGGTCGGTCTCCAGCGCGACTTGCGCGGCTTTCTGCACGAAATCCGGCAGACCAAAAAGCATGCTCAACGACAGATTGACCAGATGCCCGGCCAACGATTTCGGCCCGATCGACCAGCCGACGCGCCAGCCGGTCATGGCATGGGATTTCGACAGACTGTTGATTGTCGCCGTGCGTTCGGCCATGCCCGGCAGGCTCGCCGGACTGATGTGCTGGCCTTCGTAGAGAAGTTCGCTATAGACCTCGTCGCTGATCAGCCACAAGTCATGACGCACGCACAGCGCGGCCAATTCCTGCCAGATCAGTAACGACAGGCTCGCACCGGATGGGTTGTTGGGACTGTTGAGCAGCATGGCGCGGGTTTTCGCCGTGATGCGCGCCGCGACATCGGCGGGATCGACGCGAAAGCCGTTTTCCGGGCGAACCGGCACCGGCACCACCGTCGCGCCACACGCACCGAAAACGGCTTCATAGGTGACGTACATCGGTTCGGCAATGATCACCTCGTCACCCGGATCAAGCAGGCATTGCGCCACCGAATACACGGCGCATTGCGCCCCGGGCATGACGATCACATGGTCGGCATCGACCACTTGGCCGCTGCTTCGCCGATGACGTTCGGCAATCAGCTTGCGCAGCGCCAAGCGGCCACGCACATCGGAATAGTGAGTATCGCCCGCCAGCAGACTGTCGATCGCGCCGTGGATGATCGGCAGCGGCGTATCGAAATCCGGATCCCCGACGCTCAGCAATAAAATATCGACACCCTGAGCGCGCAACTCCAGCGCCCGGTCGTGAATTTGCCAGGCCGCTGCGCCTTCGCCGGCGATTCGTTGGGTCAAGGCTGAATAGCGCATGCACGTCTCCTGATTGCGCAATGTCCAGCCTTCACCCTATCTCAATTCACAAAACGCGCCAGCGTCAAAAAGAATTAACTCAATTGAAAAAGACCTTCATCGTAATGCTTTTAACGAAGGGCCACACCTGTCAACTCTGACAGTAGCCCCTGCGCAAGTTTCCCCCCTTAAATTGACAGGCAAAACCCTTCCCATTGCGTACGTTATGAGCGAATAACCACATGTTAATTTCAGCTGAAGAAACACAATCCTTCAAACCTCCAGTCATCCACGGAGCCCTCCCCGACATTCCTGATGGACAGGCTAATCTTTTGCCCATCAGTCAGTTGGACCGCCCACTCAACATTACAATCGTGGAGGCCTTGATTGACCCTCCCATTCCACAAGGCCGGCGAGTTGATCTGCATACGAAAGTCGGTTTGAGAGGGAGCGTTTTAGCAACTGCGGCAATCCAGTCAGTGACTACGCCGATACAATTTCCTATTCCCAGCGTAATACCCCCGGATTATTTTATTACCGAAGGAATCTACGAAGTGCGCATTGTACTGGAGTATCTTGGAAGCCACTCGGAGTCGGATCCTGCCTTTTTCGAAGTAGACAAGACCGCCCCGAATTTTGGTAGTCCGGCCGCCCCGCCTGATCTTCCGGAAGAAGTGATCCGTGATGGCCTCACCTCCGACTATCTAGAAAAAAACCAAGACAAGGTCGTCATTGGAGTTGCGCCCTACTTCGGTCAGCGCCCAGGAGATGCCATTGAGCTTTATCTCGGCCGTTTCAACGAGCCTGTTTCAAGTACACAGGTCCTGAACTCAACCTCGGTTACACCTATCGAGTTGAAGGGGAGCGTTGTCCGTAACATAGGCAACGGCAATTGGCCGGTTTTTTTTACGCTAAAGGATCGCGCCGGCAATACAGGTCCGGTATCCAGAAGCCAATCCATCGACGTTAAACTGACCTGAATACCTTGTAACTACGAAAGGCGAAGCACACTTACTGCTTCGCCTTTTTTCTCCCAGAATCAGTCGCTCAAATCACAAACCGCGCCACCATGGCGTTCAAATCCACTGCCAGGCGCGACAGTTCGTGGGTCGCGGCGCTGGTCTGGTCGGCGCCTGCGGCCGATTGCGTGGCCAGGTCGCGGATGTTGACCAGATTGCGGTCAACTTCGCGCGACACCTGCGCCTGTTCTTCCGAAGCGCTGGCGATGACCAGGTTGCGTTCGTTGATCTGGTGGATCGACTGGGTGATCTGCTCCAGCGCAACGCCGGCGGCACGAGCCATTTCCAGGGTGGACTGGGTGCGCTGGTTGCTTTGTTGCATCGATGAAACTGCTTCGCCGGTGCCGTTCTGGATACCGGCGACCATTTTTTCAATCTCTTGCGTCGACTGCGCGGTGCGATGAGCCAGCGCGCGCACTTCGTCCGCCACTACCGCAAAACCGCGTCCGGCTTCACCGGCACGCGCTGCTTCGATGGCGGCGTTGAGCGCCAGCAGGTTGGTCTGTTCGGCGATAGCGCGGATCACGTCGAGCACCTTGCCAATGTCGCGACCCTGTGCGGCGAGGCCTTCGATCATGTGCGAGGTGTTTTGCACGTCGTGGGTCATGGTCTGGATCGCGTCGACAGTTTTCACCACTTGATCGCGACCTTCGCGGGCGGCGTGAGTCGACTGGTTCGACGCTTCGGAGGTCGACACGGCATTGCGCGCGACTTCCTCGACAGCGGCGGTCATCTCGTTGACGGCGGTGGCCGCCTGTTCGATTTCATTGTTCTGCTGTTGCAGGCCACGTGAGGCTTCTTCGGTCACGGCGCTGAGTTCTTCGGCAGCGGCACCCAGTTGCGTCGCGGACCCGGCGATCTGTTCGATGGTTTTGCGCAGGTTGGTTTGCATCGCTGCGAGGGCTTCGAGCAGGCGAGCCGGTTCGTCCTTGCCATCGACTTCGATGCGTTTGCTCAAGTTGCCGCCAGCAATGGTTCGCGCGGCTTCGACGGCGCGGTTCAGTGGGGTGACGATACTGCGGGTCAGCAGCCAGGCCAGCAGCACGGTCGCCAGCGCAGCAACGACGGAGACAATGATGATGCCGGTGATGGCGCTGTCGTAATACTTACCCGCCTGGATCGAAGCGGCTTTGGCGCCGGCAGCATTCATTGCGATCAGCTTGTTGAGCTGCTCGCCCATCTGGTCGGTGCCGTCCTTGATGCGCGTGTTGATCAAGGTGCGCATTTCGTCGAGTTTGTCCTGACGCGACAGCTCCATCATCTGGCTCTGCGCTTGCAGGTAGTTGTCCAGCGTCGTGACGAATGTCTGGTAAAGCGCGCGTTCTTCTGTGCCTGCGGGCAGCGCGGCATAGCTGGCTTGAGCATTGCGCACTTTGTCCACCAACACATTGATGCGAGTCTGCGCCTCCTGCAAACCGGTGGGCTCGCGATTGACCAGCACGCGGAACGACAGAATCCGCAGGCGCAGCACGTTTTCCGTCACCACGCTGAGTTGCGTCACGCTGGGCAACTGCGTTGAGTCCATGTCGATTGACGCCTGGCGAATGGTCGACATGCGATTGACGGCGAACACGCCAAGCACAATCACCAGCAAGGCGATGAAGGCAAAACCGAGGAAGGCACGGGGCGCGATATTGAGGTTACGCAAAGACATAGTTGGACTCTCGGAGGATAGAAACTACGAGCATCCATGCCGTGATCACCTGCCCGTGGAGGCGGGCTTCAGTGCGGCGTCACTGTTTTGGGATTTGTTGTGCGCGCCTGTTAGCTGTATCGGCCAGACTTGAGGAAGGATGTGGGTAGAGATGAACTATTTTTCAGGGTGTAACGGCAGTGAAACACCCGACCGCCCATGTCGACGGCGCATTATGTAGGAGCTGCCGAAGGCTGCGATCTTTTGCTCTTGGTTTTTAACCTCAAAATAAAAAGATCGCAGCCTTCGGCAGCTCTTGCAGTGCGAATGTCTCAGGGTTTTGCGGCCAGTTGCCACACACGGGCGATATCGGTAGCCCGTTCGCGCAGCAGTCGTGGTGCTTCGGCGCAGGCCTGTTCGAGCGTCATCGGACCACTGGTCACGGCGAAAGCGGCATCGATGCCATGGCCATAGAGTTCTTGATAACCGTCGCCCAGGGTTCCGGCGATTACGATCACCGGCACGGCATAGTGCTTGGCAATCCGCGCCACGCCGAACGGGGTTTTGCCGCGAAGCGTCTGTGCATCGAATCGCCCCTCGCCGGTAATCACCAGGTCCGCGCCCTTGACGGCTTCGGCCAGCCCGACCAGTTCGGCCACCACCTCCACACCGGCCTGAAACTGCGCGCCGAGAAATGCCTTGGCCGCAAAACCCAAGCCCCCCGCCGCGCCACTGCCCGGTTCATCGCGCACGTCCTTGCCCAGCACCTCGGCGCACAATTGCGCGAAATGACCGAGGGCCTGATCCAGTTGTTGCACCTGCGCTGGCGATGCCCCTTTCTGCGGGCCGAAGATCGCCGAGGCACCGTGCGGGCCGCAAAGTGGATTGTTGACGTCCGCTGCGATATCAAACCGCACCTGCGCCAGACGAGGATCAAGTTCAGTCAAATCCACACGCGCCAATTGCGCCAACGCCAATCCGCCCGGCACCAGCATTTGGCCTTGCGCGTCGAGCAACTTCACACCCAACGCCTGCATCGCCCCTGCCCCGCCATCGTTGGTGGCGCTGCCGCCAATCGCCAGGATCACCCGTTGCGCACCGGCATCGAGTGCGGCGCGAATCAGTTCGCCGGTGCCGAACGTGCTGCTGATGCATGCATCACGCTTGCCCGGCGGTACCAATTGCAAACCGCTGGCTTCGGCCATTTCAATGATTGCCGTGTGGTTGTGCGGCAACCACCCCCACGCGGCATCAACCGCCGTGCCCAACGGGCCACGCACAGTAGTGCGGCGCAACTCGCCTTCGCACGCCGCCAGAATCGACTCGACCGTGCCTTCGCCACCGTCAGCCATCGGGCATTTGACCAGCGTGGCGTGCGGCCAGACTTGCGCCAGGCCCAGCGCAATGGCCTCGGCAACGCCTTGGGCACTCAGGCTGTCCTTGAACGAATCGGGGGCGATGACGATCTTCATGTGAATTCTCCAGTTCCAATGCCCCTCATGCTGCCAGTCGGCATGCGCATTGACGCCTGTCTGCTGCACAAGTGGCGCAGGCGTTTATTGTTCATTTCTACAAAAGGTCTTGGTGTTGATGCTGAATGTTCCGGCGCCATCGCTGGCAAGCCATCTCCCACAGGTTTTAGGGGTGTTCACAATATCTGTAGTCACCGAAGCCCCTGTGGGAGCTGGCTTGACAGCGATGGCGTCAGTGAGAGCAGCAATCAACCCGGTTCAATCTGCGGCAACAACTGCACACCCAGATACAACGCCAGCATCCCCTCCAGCCTTAGCGGATCCACCCCGCTGATCTCGGCAATCCGCTCCATCCGATAGCGCAAGCTGTTGCGATGAATACCCAGCGCATCAGCACAGGCCTGACTCTGGCCATCGTGATCACACCAACTGCGCAGCGTCGCCAGCAATTGGCCGTTGCCGTCCTTGGCGATCACCTTGCGCAGTGGTTTGAGCAGTTCATCCAGCGCATCGTCGTTGCGATGGCGCCAGAGCATGACCGGTAGACGATAGCGATTGAGGGTCAACAAGCGCGAATTGGGCAACACCTCGCGGCCGTAGGCCAGCAGATCGCCGACCCGGCGATAACAACGGCGCAACCCGACCAGCCCGTCCGCCTGCCCGCCCACCGCAATGCGCAGGATTTTCCAGCCCAGGCCGTCGAGTTTTTCCAGCAAACGATCGTGCTCGATGTTTTGACTGGCCGGCCGACACCACAGCAGCGACGACTTGGCCGAGCTCACGCACCAACTGTCCGGGTATCGCGAGGTCAGCCAGGCACTCAGCGCTTCGACAGTTTGCCCCGGCCCGTGCTCAAGACCCAACTCGAACAGATACGGCACGCGCGTCAATTGCGGCTTGAGCCCGAGTTGCTGCGCCTCGTCGACCAGACGCGGTGAATCCCCCGCTTCGCTCAGCAGCAATGCCAGCAGATCATCGCAGCGCTGGCGCCGCCATTGCTGTTCGGCCTGCTGATTGCGTTGGCCCACCAGCATTTCGGCGGTCATGCGCACCAGTTCGGCGTAAGTGCGCAGATGCTCTGGTTCGCCGGTAATGCCCAGCACGCCTATCAACCGCTGATCGAGCCACAGCGGCAGATTGATCCCCGGTTGCACACCCTTCAGATGCAGGGCTGTCGGCGCGTCTATCTCCACCACGCGACCGTTGGCCAACACCAGTTGCGCACCTTCGTGGCGGGTGTTGATGCGCTCCGGCTCGCCGCTGCCGAGGATCAAGCCCTGGCTGTCCATGACGTTGACGTTGTACGGCAAAATGGCCATGGCCCGGTCGACGATGTCCTGAGCGAGGTCGTGATCGAGTTCGAACATAACGGCTGCAATCCTTCTAAACAGGCGCGGACGGTTGGTCACCCGCACAGGGTCTGGTGGCAAACCCTGTGCTCAGGCACAAAGACAATCCAGCCAAAGGTGGCCGAGACTCTCAGGGCGATCAACGTTACCCTTTGCATCGCAAAAAATCATAATAAAGAGAGAGCCGCTATGTCGCAGAGCGCCGCAGCTACCCAGACCATCGACGATGATAAAAACGCCGTTTACAAACGCATTACCCTGCGCCTGATCCCCTTCATTTTCATCTGCTATCTGTTCAACTACCTCGACCGGGTTAACGTTGGATTTGCCAAACTGCAGATGCTCGACGCGTTGAAATTCAGCGAAACCGTGTACGGCCTAGGTGCCGGTATTTTCTTTATCGGCTACGTGCTGTGCGGCGTACCGAGCAATCTGGCCTTGACCAAATTCGGTCCGCGGCGCTGGATTGCGGTGATGATGATCACGTGGGGCACGCTGTCGACCTGCCTGTTGTTCGTCACCACACCAACCGAGTTCTATACCCTGCGCCTGTTTACCGGTGCGGCCGAGGCCGGGTTCTTCCCGGGCGTTGTGCTGTATCTCTCGCAGTGGTTCCCGACCTTCCGCCGTGGCCGGATCATGGCGCTATTCATGTCGGCGATCCCGGTGTCCGGTCTGCTCGGCAGCCCGTTTTCGGGCTGGATTCTCAATCACTTCGCGGCGGGCCAGGGCGGTTTGGCCGGCTGGCAGTGGATGTTTTTGCTGCAAGGCATTCCGACCGTGGTGCTGGGCTTGCTGGCTTACTTCCTGCTGAGCGACAGTTTTGCCAAGGCCAAATGGCTGACCGCACATGAGCGTGCGGTACTGGAAGCGGATCAAGCCGAAGACCTGGCGAACAAACCGAAAACCACCACCGATTCGCTGTTGGCGGTGTTCAAGAATCCGGCGATCTGGGCGTTCGGCCTGATCTATTTCTGCATCCAGAGCGGCGTGTACGCGATCAACTTCTGGCTGCCGTCGATCATCAAGAACCTCGGTTTCAGCGATAACCTGGTGATCGGCTGGTTGAGTGCGATTCCGTATCTGCTGGCGGCCGTGTTCATGCTGGTGGTCGGGCGTTCTGCGGACCTGCGCAAAGAACGCCGCTGGCATCTGGTGGTGCCTATGTTGATGGGCGCGATCGGTCTGGTGATTGCGGTGAATTTCGCCGGCAATCCGGCCATCGCTATCCTGGGTCTGACCATCGCGACCATGGGGGCGTTGACGGGCCTGCCGATGTTCTGGCCGGTGCCAACTGCCATGTTGAGTGCTGGCGCTGCTGCCGGAGGGTTGGCGTTGATCAACTCGATGGGACAGATGGCCGGATTCCTCAGCCCGTACCTGGTGGGTTGGGTCAAGGACAGCACCGGCTCGACGGATGCGGCGTTGTATCTACTGGCAGGTGTGATTGTTGCCGGAAGTGTGTTGGCGTTGCGCATGACGCGGACATTGCGCGCCTGATTCAAGCCGTATCAAAAGATCGCAGTCTGCGGCAGCGCCAACACGGGATAGATGTACACCGTGCAGGCGCTGTCCCCTCAATAGGATCAAAAAGATCGCAGCCTGCGACAGCTCCTACAATATATTCGACCCACCGTCATGACGGATGTGTGGAATATCGAGCACTCGAGCAATATTCAGCACAAAAACCACGTATCCTTCGCGCCCCGTTTGATCACCCACCCGCGAGGACAGTTTGTCTAAAGGTATCGCTTTATCGGTTACAGCCTCGGTGCTGTTTGCCGTCATGTATTACTTCACTTCGTTGCTCACCCCATTGAGCGGCGTGGAGATTTTCGGCTGGCGGATGCTCCTGACGGTGCCGTGCATGACGGTGTTCATGCTGGTCTCCAGCGAATGGCGGCGGGTCCTGGAGTTGATTCGCCTGATGGCGGGCAAGCCAAAACTCATCGGGGGGCTGGTCGTCTCGTCAGCGCTGCTCGGCGTGCAGTTGTGGCTGTTCATGTGGGCACCGCTCAACGGTTACAGCCTCGACGTGTCGCTGGGCTACTTCCTGCTGCCGCTGGCCATGGTACTGACCGGGCGGATTGCCTACGGCGAGAGCCTGTCGTACCTGCAAAAGGTCGCGGTGTTCTTTGCAAGCCTGGGCGTGTTGAACGAGTTGTATCAGGTCGGCGGATTTTCCTGGGCGACGCTGGTGGTCGTGGTCGGCTATCCGCTGTACTTCGTGCTGCGCAAATACCTGAAAACCGACCACCTCGGCGGGCTGTGGGTCGACATGACCCTGATGCTGCCGGTCGCTTACTGGTTTGTGCAGAGTGGTGAGCAAGGCTTGGACGTGTTCAATCAATATCCGGGGTTGATGTGGCTGATTCCACTGCTCGGCTTGATCAGTGCTTCGGCGCTGGTGGTTTACATCATTGCCAGCAGGTTGTTGCCGTTCAGTCTGTTTGGGTTGTTGAGTTATGTTGAGCCGGTGTTACTGCTGGGTGTCGCGCTGATCCTGGGCGAAAGCATCAAGTCAGGCGAATGGCTGACCTACATTCCGATCTGGCTGGCGGTTGTGGTGCTGATGTTTGAAGGGTTTAAACATTTGATGCGACAGCGCAGACCTTGAAAAGCAAAAGATCGCAGCCTTCGGCAGCTTCTACATTTGGAAGGTAAATCCCTAGTAGGAGCTGCCGAAGGCTGCGATCTTTTGACCTGAAAAAGCCTGGCCGAAGCCAGGCTTTTTTATCGCTTACTCGGTCGCCAGTACACCGCGGCGAACCTGGTCACGCTCGATCGATTCGAACAGTGCCTTGAAATTGCCCTCACCGAAACCATCATCGCCTTTACGCTGGATGAATTCGAAGAACACCGGGCCCATCAGGGTTTCCGAAAAGATCTGCAGCAGCAGACGCTTGTCGCCCTGCTCCGATGAGCCGTCGAGCAGAATGCCACGCGACTGCAGTTGATCAACCGGCTCGCCGTGGTTCGGCAGACGCCCTTCGAGCATTTCGTAATAGGTTTCCGGTGGCGCGGTCATGAAGCGCATGCCGATCTTCTTCAGGTGATCCCAGGTCTTGATCAGGTCATCGGAGAGGAACGCGACGTGCTGGATGCCCTCGCCATTGAACTGCATCAGGAACTCTTCGATCTGCCCGGCGCCCTTGGACGACTCTTCGTTCAGCGGGATGCGGATCATGCCGTCCGGCGCGGTCATCGCTTTGGAGGTCAGGCCGGTGTATTCGCCTTTGATATCGAAGTAGCGGATTTCGCGGAAGTTGAACAGCTTCTCGTAGAAGTTCGCCCAATAAGCCATGCGACCGCGATACACGTTGTGAGTCAGATGGTCGATGATCTTCAGGCCGGCACCGACCGGATTGCGATCAACACCTTCGATAAACACGAAGTCGATGTCATAGATCGAGCTGCCTTCGCCGAAACGGTCGATCAGGTACAGCGGCGCGCCGCCAATGCCTTTGATCGCCGGCAGGTTCAGCTCCATCGGCCCGGTTTCGATGTGGATCGGCTGGGCGCCGATTTCCAGCGCGCGCTTGTAGGCCTGCTGCGAATCCTTGACGCGGAACGCCATGCCGCACACCGACGGGCCGTGCTCGGCCGCGAAGTAGGAAGCCACGCTGTTCGGTTCGTTGTTGAGGATCAGGTTGATCGCGCCCTGACGATACAGGTGCACATTCTTGGAACGGTGGGTGGCGACTTTGGTGAAGCCCATGATCTCGAAGATCGGCTCCAGAGTGCCAGGGACCGGCGATGCAAGCTCGATGAACTCAAAGCCCATCAGGCCCATTGGGTTTTCGTATAAATCTGCCATGGTGACGCCTCATCATTTCTTATCAATTAACCAGGGTTATTTGTCAGTCATGCTGAGGTAGCTGGGTGGCGCACAGGAGATGCCACGCACACTGCGGGCGAGAAAGTCACCGTAGATCAGTTGAAACCCGAATATCTTCATTGTCGACCCAAGGCTCTTGCGGGCGAGGCTTCTGCTGCCAGAAGACGAATTATTATTGTATGCGTAACCCGATTCTACACAGCGTAAATAGGGTTGTCTGCCCTCTCTATAAAATCCGCTTTTCTGGCGCCGGTGCAAGGGGTTTGTTGCACAGGTAAATGCCCGCCAGGATCAGTACGCCCCCCAGCCCCATGGCCAGCGTCAGTTGTTCGCCGAGCAACAAGGCACCGAGAATCACTGCAGTCAATGGATTCAGGGCAATGAACACGCCGGAGCGGGTTGCACCTATTTTGCGGATGCCATCGTAGTAACCGATATAGGCCAGTGCCGAGCCGAGGACACCGAGGTAGAACAGGCTCAGCCACTGTGGTGTGCCGAGTTCAATCAGCCCAGCCCAACTCAATTCCCCGCGCACCGCTGCCAGCGTCCAGAGCATTGCCGTGCCGATGAGGATCGAATAAGTCACCGTCTGCACTGGGCCGATCGTCTGGTTGAGGCGACGGGAAAACAGCGAATAAACACCCCAGCCGAGCACGCACCCCAGAATCAGCAAATCGCCGATCCACGCGTCCGGCGTCGCAGCCAGCAATTGCGGATTACGACTGACGATCACCAGCCCGGCGCCGACAATGCAGATTACGATGCCAGCGACTTTCATGCTTCCAAGGCGCTCCTTGAACAGCAGCCAGGAAGCGAGGCCGATCACCGCGGGATTCAACGCGACAATCAACGAGGCTCGCGAAGCATTGATGTACTGCAAACCATAAAAGAAGCACAGGTTGTAGAAGAAGATGCCGAAGCACCCCAGCACTGCCAGTTGCAGCCACTCGCGCACCGAAGGTCGCGCCAACGGGATCCGCGCCAGCCATAAAAAACCCAGTAACGCGACGCTGGCCAGCAAAAATCGCAGGCTGGCCGCGAACATCGGGCTGAGGCTACCGGCCAGAAAACGCCCGGCAACAAATGTTCCACCCCATATCATGGTGACTGCCGCCAATGTCAGATAGACCCGCATTGCGCAGTGGGTTGTGTGAGTTTGCTCAACGTTTCGCATGACACTCCAAACGGGAGAAAGGAAAGATGACGTATCATTCGCCTCATTCCCGATCATCGTAAAATGAGCAAACACTCATGACCCTCACTCAACTGGAGATTTTCTCCCAGGTGGCCGAACTGCGCGGTTTCACTCTCGCCGCCCATCAGTTAGGGATTTCACAGTCTGCGGTGTCTCACGCAATGAAGTTGCTGGAGCAGGAACTTGGCGTCGAACTGCTGCGCCGGCATCAGTCGCAAGTGGAACTCAGCGATATCGGCGAGCAATTGCTGCTGCGCGCCCGCGCCATGCTCGGCCTGGCCAATACGATGCGCCAGGAAGCCGCCGATGCCCGCGGCATGAAACGCGGCACGCTGCGCATTGGATCATTCGGCCCAACCTCATCGATCAAGTTGTTGCCCAATATTCTGCAGCACTATCGCCAGGCCCACCCGGGCATCGAAGTGCATGTTGATGAGGGACCGGATCGGCAAGTCGTTCAGTGGCTGGAAGAGCGGCGGATCGACATCGGTTTCGTGGTGCTGCCCGAAGAACGTTTCGACACGTTTGCCTTGATCGAAGATCAGATGGTCGCCCTGCTCCCCGCGGCGCATCCCTTGGCAACACGATCCGATCTGAGCCTGAAAGCGCTTTGCGCTGATCCGTTCATTTTGACCGAGGCAGGGTCGTCGGAACTGGTGTCGCGACTGTTCAACGCCGCACGCCTGCAACCGAACATTCGTTATCGTTGCTCGCAATTGCTCAGTACGCTCGAGACGGTCAGCCGCGGCGACGCGATCACGGTGATTGCCGAAGGTTCGCTGCCGGACTCGCCACATCCCGGTTACGTAAAAATACCGCTGTCGCCGGCAGTTAAACGCCAGGTCGGTCTCGCCGTCCTCGACCAGCGTCAGGCATCACCGGCGGCGCTGGCCTTTATCGAGCTGGCATCACGACTTAACCCGCAATGAGCGGCGCAAGTGTCATCTGCCATCTATCCTGCCCACTGGCTGAAATGTTTTTCAGCGGTGCACCGGTGCCGGGTCTGATGTCGGGCGCCTCACTTATTCGCGACAGGATGCGCCCATGCCGTTGACCGTCAGACCTCGCCGTAAACATAGCGTGCGCATCGCTATCACCCTGCTCTGCGCGCTGCTGCCAGTCTTGCTGGGTGGCGTGATTCTGTACATGCAGGCCGAGCGCACCCTTGCGCAGAGTTCACAGAAGACGGCCGAAGAGGCGTTGCTTCAGTTCGAGTTGATGCTTGACAGCACAGCCCAGGCGGCCTGGGATCTGCTACCGCTGGCCGGTCAAC
The DNA here is from genome assembly GCF_044218815.1 of Pseudomonas sp. A0308. Classification (NCBI taxonomy): domain Bacteria; kingdom Pseudomonadati; phylum Pseudomonadota; class Gammaproteobacteria; order Pseudomonadales; family Pseudomonadaceae; genus Pseudomonas; species Pseudomonas sp. A0308. Next base: position 6,308,119 of record NZ_CP162581.1, on the reverse strand, counting down.
CGTGTGAAAACGTCAAACTGGCCCTGCGCGAGCAGGTAACCCGCCGCCCTTTTGTGCGCTCGACCAATCTGGTGTGGGACAACAATCTTTATTGCAGTTCGTTGTTCGGCGACTTCAAGGAAGCCGTTAAAGCAGGCGACTATGTTCAGGGCAAGTTGTGGTTGATGAACGGCAATCCGGTCACACCCAACACCGCGCTGCTGGTGTACCGGCTCAGCGATGGTCGCGGTGGTGCATTGACGACACTGGATGGCTATCACCTGAGCAACATGCTGCGACTGATCGGCCGGCACACACTGCTGTTATTGCAGGTGGGTGATAACTGGATGTCAGCCAATGGCCAGGTTCGCCAAGGCGTGCTGCCCGCGCTGCCGGTAGCGCACACCATGCTGGACTCTTCGCGGTATGCGTTCAGCGTCTCGGCCGGTTTTCCAAAGGGTGAAACCTGGCGCTACATGGCCGAACAGTACCCACCATTGTTCAGCCTGCTGATGTTCTTTGGTGTGGTGTCGGGCGCCATCGGCCATGTCGTGCAGAAGCGCTCGACTTCGCCGAGCCACGAAATGCTTCGTGCCCTGGAAGCCGGCGAGTTCGTTCCGTACTTCCAGCCCGTGGTGCACGGCGACAGCAAGAAATGGTCAGGCGCTGAAGTGTTGATGCGCTGGAATCACCCCAAGGAAGGCCTCGTGCGCCCGGACCTGTTTATCCCGTTCGCCGAGCACTCAGGGCTGATCGTGCCGATGACCCGCGCCTTGATGCGACAAACAGCGGCGTTACTTGGGCCCCAGTCACCGACCTTTGCCGCGCCGTTTCACATCGGTATCAACATTACCGCGAGTCATTGCCGGGATCTGGCACTGGTCAAAGATTGCCGTGAGTTTCTCGCATCCTTCGCGCCCGACAGCGTCAGTCTGGTGCTGGAGTTGACCGAGCGCGAGCTGATCGAGCCCACCGAGATCACGCAGCAGCTGTTTGAGCAATTGCATGCACTGGGCGTGAAGATCGCCATCGACGACTTTGGCACCGGGCACTCAAGCCTCGGTTACTTGCGCAGATTCAATGTGGATTTCCTCAAGATCGACCAGAGTTTTGTGGCCATGATCGGCGTTGACGCGCTTTCGCGGCACATTCTGGACACCATCATCGAACTCTCGGCCAAGCTTGATCTGGGCATTGTTGCCGAAGGTGTCGAAACACAGGCACAAGCGGATTATCTGACCGCGCATAACGTTAACTTCCTGCAAGGCTATCTGTACGGCAAACCCATGCCGGCGGCAGACTTCATTAGTGCATTAAGTCACCATTAACTAAATGGACTTAAGCGAGATACGCCGACAAGGCGCACAAAAATGATACAAAAAACCACTGCTGTTACATGAGGACAACATCAGGATTTACTCCTGACGCATTAACAACTACAATTTTTCTTGCCTGTGCAAAGACTGGCAGGCGAGCCACTTATCACCGAGTCGCTACAAGGCTCCAGTTTTAAGCTTTGTTTGCGGTTGGTATCAGCCAAATACACTATTGGAGTAAAGATATTGTCCAGACTCGCTGAATTTCGTGCAGCTGAAAAGGCCCTTCAGGAACAGCTCAAGCAGTTGGAATCGCTGAAGAACGATGCCGGGCTCAAGAAAGAAATCGAATTCGAAGAAAAGCTCCAGGGGCTGATGAAAAGCTACGGCAAGGGCCTTAAAGACATCATCGCCATTCTCGATCCGAATCCGACAAAATCCGCACTGCAAAGCTCTGCAGCGCCTAAAACCCGCCGCGCTCGCGTGGTCAAGGTCTATCAGAATCCGCACACCGGCGAACTGATCGAGACCAAGGGCGGCAACCACCGTGGCCTGAAAGCCTGGAAGGAAGAGTATGGTGCAGGCACCGTTGATTCCTGGTTGCGCGGTTAATCCGGCTCCCACCAAAGCCCTGCATGATGCAGGGCTTTTTTATTGACAATATCTAACAAATGAAATGAATTTCATCGAGCAAGTTGCGATTTTTGTGTAACGCTACTGAGCCAAAAACCTAAACATTCTGCTGCATCATGTTGCGAGCGGCACCAACGTTAAACTTTGTGCTTAATCCCTTCGGGTATCTAACCCGGCGAGATGAGTACAGTGGGTTAAAGTTTCAGGCTGTTTCTCACCGCGACTATCTCTTCCGCGCTCGCCTTATAAGCCTCGGCCTGACCGGCATAGGAAAGAACATAAGCCTTATCCGCCGCGACCGCCGCTACCAGCGTTTGCGATAACACATGCCGACCGTTTTCGGTCACCGTGCAAGTCGTCTCCAGGGCAGACAAAGAACCAAGCGTCGTCGGATGCACCTTGTTGCAGACACTTTGATAGCCCCCCTTGAAAAAGTCCTTTTGTATCGACTTGCGCATTTCCAGCAAAACACCTTGCAAATTGACTTGATGACCCGTTTCAATCTGAGTCATGGTCAACTCCATCACCATTACCTGATTGCCATCGGCATCGTTCTTGACCCCCCGCTGGCGAGAAACCTGCGGCGCGGCGTCGGCAAGCGCCTCCACCTGCCAGCCTGCGGGCCAGGTGATGCTCGGTTCTTCGGCAAACACAGTAGCGGTGCACAGAAACAAGCCAAAGAAAACTAACGGGGTTTTAAACAGTCGGATCATTGCCGGACGCACTCGAAGATTGAGCCGCAAAGTCTGAGCCCCCGCCGCGCGCACGGCAAGCCTGCCCTTTCATTTGGCGATGCCGGCAGGCATGCGTATCATTGCGCCAATCACTCGCCCATAGTTATTGGAGGGCCCATGAGCCTGCACGAACTGAACACTTTCCCCGGCGTTACCGCCACGCCAGACAGCGCAACCCACAATTTCGTTTTCAACCACACCATGCTGCGCGTCAAGGACATCACCAAGTCCCTGGATTTCTACACCCGCGTGCTGGGTTTCTCGCTGGTTGAGAAGCGCGACTTTCCGGAAGCGGAATTCAGCCTGTATTTCCTGGCGCTGGTCGACAAGGCGCAGATCCCGGCCGACGCCGCTGCTCGCACCGAATGGATGAAGTCGATCCCGGGCATTCTGGAACTGACCCACAATCACGGCACCGAAAACGATGCCGATTTTGCCTATCACAATGGCAACACTGACCCGCGTGGTTTCGGCCACATCTGCATCTCGGTGCCGGACATCGTGGCAGCGTGTGAGCGTTTTGAAGCGCTGGGCTGTGACTTCCAGAAGCGCCTGACCGATGGCCGCATGAAAAGCCTGGCGTTTATCAAGGATCCGGATGGTTACTGGGTCGAGATCATTCAGCCTGCGCCGATGTGAAAGGCGAAAAGCCCCTCACCCTAACCCTCTCCCTCGGGAAAGGGCTGGGGTGAGGGGCTGCATTTTCACGCACAATAAAAAACCCCATGATCACTCATGGGGTTTTGTCTTTTCAGGCCTGGCGTTTACGCCGGAGCCGAAGTTCGGATCAAGTGATCGAACGCGCTCAGCGAAGCCTTCGCGCCCTCGCCCACTGCAATCACGATCTGCTTGTACGGCACAGTGGTCACGTCACCGGCAGCGAAGATGCCCGGGATCGACGTCTCGCCACGGTTATCGACAATGATCTCGCCACGCGGCGACAGCTCGATGGTGCCTTTGAGCCAGTCAGTGTTGGGCAGCAGACCGATCTGCACAAAAATCCCTTCCAGCTCGATAGTGCGCAGTTCGTCAGTATTGCGATCCTTGTAGCGCAGGCCGTTGACTTTCTGGCCGTCGCCGGTGACTTCAGTGGTTTGCGCACTGGTGATCACGGTAACGTTCGGCAGGCTGTGCAGCTTGCGCTGCAACACGGCGTCGGCCCGCAACTGCACATCGAACTCCAGCAGCGTCACGTGCGCCACGATACCGGCCAGGTCGATGGCCGCTTCAACGCCAGAGTTACCACCGCCAATCACCGCGACACGCTTGCCTTTGAACAGCGGGCCATCACAGTGCGGGCAGTACGCCACGCCTTTGTTTCGATAGTCCTGCTCGCCCGGCACGTTCATTTCACGCCACCGCGCACCGGTTGCCAGAATCACGCTCTTGGCTTTGAGGGTCGCGCCACTGGCGAAACGGATTTCATGCAGCTCGCCATTTTTACCCGGGATCAGCTTGTCGGCGCGTTGCAGGTTCATGATGTCGACGTCGTACTGCTTGACGTGTTCCTCCAGCGCCGTGGCCAGTTTCGGCCCTTCGGTTTCCTGCACGGAAATGAAGTTCTCGATGGCCATGGTGTCCAGCACCTGACCGCCGAAACGCTCAGCCGCAACACCGGTGCGGATGCCTTTACGTGCGGCATAAATGGCCGCCGAAGCACCGGCCGGGCCACCGCCGACCACCAGCACGTCAAAGGCTTCCTTGGCGCTGATTTTCTCAGCCTGACGCTCGATGGCGCCGGTGTCGAGTTTGGCGAGGATCTCTTCCAGACCCATGCGGCCCTGGCCGAAGTTTTCGCCATTCAAGTAAATGCTCGGCACGGCCATGATCTTGCGATCGTTGACTTCGTCCTGGAACAGCGCGCCGTCGATGGCGACGTGGCGGATGTTCGGGTTCAGCACCGCCATCAGGTTCAGCGCCTGAACGACGTCCGGGCAGTTCTGGCAGGACAGCGAGAAATACGTCTCAAAACTGAACTCGCCTTTGAGCGAGCGAATCTGCTCGATGACTTCGGCACTGGCTTTCGATGGGTGGCCGCCGACTTGCAGCAGGGCCAGCACCAGCGAGGTGAATTCGTGGCCCATCGGGATGCCGGCGAAACGCAGACTGATATCGGCGCCCGGGCGGTTGATCGAGAACGATGGCTTGCGAGCATCGTCACCGCTGTCGATCAAAGTAATTTGGCTCGAAAGACTGGCAACGTCTTTCAGCAGGTCCAGCATTTCACGGGATTTCGCACCGTCGTCGAGGGAAGCAACGATCTCGATCGGCTGGGTGACCCGTTCCAGGTACGATTTCAACTGGGCTTTAAGATTGGCGTCCAACATACGGGCGATTTCCTTTGGTTTGTTTCAGACATAAAAAAACGCCCGAGCGAATCTCGCCCGGGCGTTTTATTGGGCGGTGCAGCTAACTTAAGTAGGTGCGGAGTTCCGCCCTGAGTTGCGTGTCACAGACTTAGATCTTGCCGACCAGGTCCAGGGACGGAGCCAGAGTGGCCTCGCCTTCTTTCCACTTGGCTGGGCAAACTTCGCCTGGGTGAGCAGCAACGTACTGAGCAGCCTTGATCTTGCGCAGCAGCTCGGAAGCGTCACGACCAACGCCGCCATCGTTCAGTTCAACGATTTTGATCTGGCCTTCAGGGTTGATCACGAAGGTGCCACGGTCAGCCAGGCCAGCTTCTTCAATCAGCACGTCGAAGTTGCGGGAGATAACCTGAGTCGGGTCGCCGATCATGGTGTACTGGATTTTGCCGATGGCTGGCGAAGTGTTGTGCCAGGCAGCGTGAGCAAAGTGGGTGTCGGTGGAAACGCTGTAGATCTCTACGCCCAGCTTCTGGAAAGCAGAGTAGTTGTCAGCCAGGTCTTCCAGCTCGGTTGGGCAAACGAAGGTGAAGTCGGCTGGGTAGAAGAACACAACCGACCACTTGCCTTTCAGGTCAGCGTCCGAGACTTGAACGAAGTCGCCGTTTTTGAACGCGGTAGCTTTGAACGGTTTTACTTGGCTGTTGATGATAGGCATTGATGACTCTCCGTCAGTGGTTATGAAGTTGATGGGGTGAATCCTACCCACTCACTCGACGGATGGCTCATTGGCAAACCTGATGCTGCTGATTTGTTTTCGCTATTAGCAGACTGTATTAATAGAAGAAAACGATATCTAGGGCGAAACCGGTTTATCCGTAATCCGAGCCATCCCCTGGAATGGGCTGGATTCAACATAGCGCATGGCTGACTTCATATCCTTCCAGCCGACGTAACTCATCAACGATTTCAGGTCCCAGCCACTTTGATGGGCCCAGGTTGCAAAGCCGCGGCGTAACGAGTGACTGGTGTAGCGTTCGGCGGCAATCCCGGCGCGCTCCAGCGCCTGGCGCAATAACGGGATGATGCTGTTGGCGTGCAAGCCCTCTTCGCTCAGATTGCCCCAGCGATCGATGCTACGGAAAACCGGGCCGCGCACCAGTGCCGCTTCGTTGATCCAGTCGATATAGGCCTGCACCGGGCATAGCTTGAGCAGTGCCGGAGTCTGATACGTCTGGCCGAGGTTTTCCCGATCGCCTTTGCTGCGCGGCAGATACAAGGTGATGCCATTGCCGGCATGCGCCTGCACATGCTCGATCTGCAAGCGGCACAACTCATCGCTGCGAAAGCCGCGCCAGAAGCCCAGCAGAATCAGCGCGCGATCGCGATAAGCCTTGAGCAATGACGGACGATCCTGCTGCGCCTTCGCAATTTGAGCTTCCTGTTCCAGCCAATCGATGACTCTCTCCAAATCCTGCAGCTGCAAAGGCTCGGCTTGTTTTTCCTGCGCCGGGTGCAGCGCCCGAATGCCTTTGAACACTTTGCGCACCACGGGCGCTTTCGTCGGGTCGGCAAAACCCTGGCTGTTGTGCCACTGCGCCAGTGCCGACAGCCGCAGCTTCAATGTATTGATCGCCAGCACACCCGCATGCTCGACCAGATAGCGCGCAACGCTGTCGGCTGTGGCCGGCAGAAACCCACCCCACGTTATTTCGAAATGCTCGATGGCGGCGCGATAGCTGCGGCGGGTGTTGTCACGGGTGGCGGCTTGCAGGTAGCGATCCAGATCGCTCATGGGCTGTTTTCTCGCTGGCGTACTGATTCAAGGATGTCCGAAACGCATTTTGCCGCCTGACACTGGGTAATACCAGTATATCCCGCCTCTTAAATGTCAAAGATTTAACTTTATTATCATCGTGGTACACTACGTACTTTAGTGGCATGTACCACAGTACGTAATCGTAGGAGTTCACATGGCCCGTGGCGGCATTACCAAAGCGCTGGTTCAGATTGCGCGCACAGCAATCCTGGCCCGCGGCGAACACCCAAGCATCGATGCAGTACGCATTGAAATGGGCAATACCGGTTCGAAAACCACGATCCATCGCTATCTCAAAGAGCTGGATGACGGCGCTCAGCCGATCGAAGCTTCAGCCGAGCCCATCGACGACGAGCTGACAGCGCTGGTTTCGCGTCTCGCCCAGCGCTTGAAGGAGCAGGCCCAAGAGCCCATCGAGCAGGCTCGCGAGCAGTTTGAGGAACAGCGCGACGCGCTCGAATCAGAGCTCAAGCAGGTGCGTCAGGCTCTGGAACAACTGGAGCACCAGCACGACATTCAAGGCGCCGCGCTGGAGCGTGAATCCGAGGCGCTAAGCAACACCCGCTCGATGCTGCAAACCGAGCAAACCCGCAATGCCGGTCTGAATCAGGCATTGGCCGACTTTGAATTGCGCTTGCAGGACAAGGACGAGCAGATCCGCTCACTGGAAGAAAAGCACCTGCACGCCCGCGATGCGCTGGAGCACTACCGCAACGCCACCAAGGAGCAGCGCGAGCAGGAACAGAGCCGCCACGAAGGCCAGGTGCAGCAAATTCAGGCAGAGCTGCGTCAGGCGCAGCAAAGCGCGATGGTGCGCCAGGATGAAATTACCCAACTGCATCGCGACAACGAGCGCTTGCTCACCGAGAACCGCGGCACTCAACGCGAACTCAGCCTGATGCAAGACCAGCTCAAGCAAAGCAACCAGCGCCAGGATCAATTGCTGGAGCAAGCCACCCGCGTTGACAGTGAGCGCACCCTCCTCCACGAACGTCTGCGCGTAGCAACACTGGAAAGCCAGACACTCAAACAGAGCGTCGAGGAGCAGACGCTACTCAATCAGTCACTGGAAAAGGAATTGACCAAGGCTCAAGCGAGCCTGGAAGACAGCCTTCGCCTGGCAGCTACCGTTGCGGCAACGCCAGACTCGGCCAAACCGAAAGACGCTTAAGCGCCGACCGGTGTACGCATGGTGACAAACTCTTCGGCGGCCGTCGGGTGCACCCCGATCGTGTCGTCGAAGTCACGCTTGGTCGCGCCAGCCTTCAGCGCAATCGCCAGGCCCTGGACGATTTCGCCCGCGTCCGGACCGACCATGTGGCAGCCGAGAACCTTGTCAGTCTTGCCGTCGACCACCAGCTTCATCAGCGTTTTCTCCTGACATTCAGTCAGGGTCAGCTTCATCGGCCGGAAGCGGCTCTCGAAGATCACCACATCGTGACCCGCTTCACGCGCATCTTCTTCGGTCAAACCGACAGTGCCGATGTTCGGCAGGCTGAACACAGCCGTCGCGATCATCTTGTAATCCACCGGACGGTATTGCTCCGGCTTGAACAGACGCCGCGCCACCGCCATGCCCTCGGCCAATGCCACAGGCGTCAGCTGCACGCGACCAATGACGTCACCCAGCGCCAGAATCGACGGCTCAGTGGTCTGGTATTGCTCATCGACCTTGATGAAACCTTTATCGGTGAGCTGAACATCAGTGTTTTCCAGCCCCAGGTTGTCCAGCATCGGACGGCGACCGGTCGCGTAGAAAATGCAATCGGCCTCCAGCACTCGGCCATCCTTGAGCGTGGCTTTCAAGCTGCCGTCCGCCTGCTTGTCGATGCGCGCGATGTCGGCATTGAATTGCAGATCCATGCCGCGCTTGGTCAGCTCCTCTTGCAAGTGCTTGCGCACCGAACCATCAAAGCCGCGCAGGAACAGATCGCCGCGGTACAGCAATGTGGTGTTGGCGCCGAGGCCGTGGAAGATCCCGGCAAACTCGACCGCGATGTAACCACCACCCACGACCAATACGCGCTTGGGCAGTTCTTTGAGGAAGAAAGCCTCATTGGAACCGATCGCGTGCTCACGCCCCGGAACCTCTGGAATCTGCGGCCAGCCACCCGTAGCGATAAGGATATTTTTTGCAGTGAAGCGCTCACCATTGACTTCGACTTCATGCGGACCAACGATCTTCGCGTGAGCTTCGTGCAGGGTCACACCGCTGTTCACCAGCAGATTGCGATAAATGCCATTGAGGCGATTGATCTCGCGATCCTTGTTGGCGATCAGCGTCGCCCAATCAAAATTCGCCTCACCCAGACTCCAGCCGAAACCGGACGCCTGCTCGAAGTCTTCGGCGAAATGCGCGCCGTAAACCAGCAGCTTTTTCGGCACGCAACCAACGTTGACGCAGGTCCCGCCCAGATAACGGCTCTCAGCCACCGCCACTTTCGCACCAAAACCGGCCGCAAACCGCGCAGCGCGAACTCCACCGGAACCAGCACCAATTACATAAAGGTCAAAATCGTAGGCCATTTCTATCTCCTCGGCAGGCGATCAGCATACCTGTAGACACCCATTGAGCAAGTCTCTACAGGATGTGGATGAGCAATACCGAGGAGTTCTACCTTCAGCTTTTGATTAATGACATTCTGCTGGTTGCGATTTTGGCAATCGCAACGTAAGCCAAGCGATCAGAATCGCCATGAGTGCCAGGCTGAACGCGACCCACGAAACCAATTCGATTCCGCCTTCAAATGCACTTCCTGCCTGCTGCATCAACTGTTGCGCCTGATCTTCCACCAAACCGGTCGCCACATGATGAGCACCCGACAGCGTTTCACTTGCCAGCGCTGCCTGAATATCACTCAAAAACGCTGGTAGCTGCAGGCCAGTACGATAGTAGGCCGTAACCAGGCCGCCGAGCAGAGTCGTTCCCAACACCACGCCCACTTCATAGGCTGTTTCACTGATGGCGGAAGCTGCACCTGCCTTTGCCGGGGGCGCAGCCGACAAAATCACGTCATTGGAAACCGTCGCAATAGCGCCCACTCCGATATTCAACAATGCGAACGCCGCTACCAATACCGCAAGACTGCTGCCCATGCTGGCCACCAGCAAAAACGCCGCGCCAGCGAAGGCCATCAGGACCGGTATCAGTACATGCACAGGCATACGCTGCGCGACCGGGACCACCGCCATTCCAACCATGATTGCCATAATTTGCCCTGGCACCAACGCCAGACTCGCACTCAAGGGCGACATCTGCAGGACAATTTGCAGATACTGAGTCGTAAAGAAAACGAAACCGACGAGAAACGCAAGACTCATCAAATTGATTAAAACAGACCCGCTGAAGGTGCCACTGCGAAATAGGGCCATATCCATCAGAGGCACAGGAAGACGCAGCTGTCGCCTTACGAACATCCAGCCCGCCAATGCACCGACCAAAAAAGTAATTAGCACTGCCAAGTCAACGCCGTCACTGGCGCCATGTTTGATGCTGTAAACGATGCTTCCCAGTGCGACCATCGACTGGAGGATGCTGATCGGGTCCAACGGGCCCGACGCATCACGCTCTGACTCAGGGAGCAAAAGCGGCCCCAACACCAATAATGGAATCAGAACGGGCACCGCCAACAGAAAAATTGCGCCCCAACCAAAGAACTGCAGCAACACTCCGCCCACCAAAGGCCCCAGTGCCGAGCCGACGGTCAACGTCGTTGCCCAGATCGCCACCGCCAGCCTGCGCTCTTCTCGATCCTCAAAAACCGAACGTATCAATGCCAGCGTGGAAGGCATCAGCATCGCACCGAAAATCCCCATACAAGCCCGTCCGATAATCAGTTGCATGGCCGTCTCGGAGTAGGCAGTCAGCACCGAGACCACCGCAAACCCGAGTGACCCGACGAGCAGCAACTTACGGTGCCCCACCCGATCACCCAGACTACCCATCGACACCAGCAGCCCTGCGAGAACCAATGAGTAGGCATCGATCATCCACAACTGCTGGCTGGCAGTCGGTCGCAAGGCTTCGGCGATTTTGGGTAATGCGAAACCCAGTACGGTGTTATCGACGGTCACCAGCAGCACTGGCAACATCAACACGCCGAGGCCAAACCAGCGCTTTGATGTGTTACTGCCGGAAGACTCATTTGTTAATGCCATGGATAAAGCTCCTTAGACAAAGATAATTTCACGGGGCATTTTTGATGACCCCGCGAAACGTTTTCCTACGCACTTCCCTGGCGTATATGGATTAGTTCAGCAGTGAAAACACGTGCTGACAATCGACTGCCCCCGAATTCAAACGGCGACCCAATGCATTTGAAACACCTTGCAGATCATTGCGAAACCCGTCGTAATCCTGACTGCGAACACTCTCGGTCAAGCACTTCATCCCTTCTGCTAACGCCTCGCGCTGCTTGATGGCGTGATCGTTCTCCAGCTGAATGTCCCAGTAGACTTCGGGTGGATTCACCAGAACGCGAGACAACAACGCCATCATGGTGCGCATTGGCGGCGGCATCACTTCCAGCGCAGTTTCAAGGTCCAGCGAGCACTTGGACAACGCCAGCCCAAAGCCAAGAATCGCGGCATGAGGCAGCGCCTGACAAAGAGCCATCAGCTCGTCGTGGGCAACAGGCGTCATTCGCTTGATCTTCATTCCCGCACCGAGCAGAAACTGCTCGATAAAGGTTGTCGGCGACTCCTCCTCCAGGCAAACGGCAACAGTACGCCCCTGAACAGAAAGCTTCGGCGAAAACATCGGGTTGATCCCGACAAAGGGCTGTCGGGATGAAGCACTCTTTAATGCTCGATAAAACGGTTCTTGAACAGAGCAGGTTGGAATAAAGGCTACCTTGTCCGAAACAGCACCGAGAACCCAGGGGATGGCACGAATCGCGACACTTTCCGGCAAGGCAAAAACAACCGCCGTCGCCCCTTGAAAAATATGTCCGGTATTACTGAATGGACTGGTAACGTCGACCTCATGAAAAACACAGGGCTGCTCTGGTGGCCTGCGATCCACCACGCGCACATCGCATCCGTACTGCATAAAAATACGGGTAATGAGGGAACCCACCAGTCCAGCGCCACCCAACACGACTACCGTGTCGCCCATCATGCTTCGCTCCCTGCGACAAAACTGTAATAAGGCACGCTGGCCTTGACCAATGTCTCTTCAAGTTCCTGTTGCGGATCAGAGTGCGCAACGATCGCACCACCGATGCCAAATGTTGCCTCGCCGTCCTGCAGAACAGCTGTGCGTATGACAATGCTCAGTTCTGCTGCTCCGCTGAAAGACAACCAGCCCAAAGCGCCAGCATAGATACCTCGTGCCGAGGATTCCAACACGTCAATAATTTCCATTGTGCGTTTCTTCGGCGCCCCCGTCATGGAGCCACCCGGAAAACAGGCGCGAATGGCCTCAAGAGTTACCACTTCAGAACGAAGGTGCCCGCGAACGGTGGAAACCAGTTGATGTACCGACGAGAAACTCTCGACCGAGAAAATCTCGGGAACATGTACGCTCCCCGGGCGGCAAACCTGATTCAAGTCGTGGCGGACCAGATCAACAATCATCAGGTTCTCGGCTCTGTCCTTGGTTGAAACCCTGAGCTCATCACGCAGCATCCGGTCTTCCGAAACTTGTTCGCTGCGCGGCCTGGTACCTTTGATAGGGCGAGACTCGATCATCCCGCTGTCATCGATCCTGAGGAACGTCTCTGGTGATGCACTCAGCACCGAGAAATGCGCAAATGAAAGATAGGCGCCATAAGGCACAGGGCTGGCCTGACGCATTCGCTTGTAGGCGTTCAATGGCGCGCCGTCATACTTCATTTTTGCCCGGTTGGTGAGACAGATCTCATAAGACTCCCCATCGGTGATGTACTGCAGCGACTGATTGATCTTGGTGATGTAATCATCAGCTCCGTCATCAAGCGATAGCTTCAGTTCATCAACAGCTCCCGGAACAAATGCCCTGCCATGAAGAGTGGGAGTTTCTTCAAGCTCGACGACGTCAAGCAGCGTCGGCCAAACGGCCGCTTCCCCCGTGGCGGTGATCATGCACTGATAAGCTTTGCCTTCCTGATGATCAAAGACCAGAAAGTGTGGCGCAAACATGAACGCCGCATCTGGATGGCCCGACCGATAGACCTTTTCCCCTCCGGTTAATGCTTTTAATTCATACCCCAGGTAACCGACAAAACCGCCCTTGAAGCCGAATGGCATGTACTGTGGAGTGGCGATCTGAACGGCTTCGAAGATCTGTGCAACCAGCGTAAAAAAGTCGCCCTTAATGCTTTTTTTGCCCTTGGGTCCTTCGAGCGTCAGGCATTGATCAGTGACATCGTAGTCAAGCCTTATGGCGCCCTGCCCCACACCGCTGCCCATGATCGAGTAACGTGCGTTCGGTCTTTCCGATTTCTCGCTGTCCAGCCAAAACGCGAAGCGGTCATCGGCATAAAGGGTTGAAAATACCGCTTGGGGATCCAGGTTGTCAGATAGCTCTCGGTAGGAGAGCTGCATATTCAGGTCGCCTCCCACGGCGACATAGGCGCTTTTTGACGACGCGCATTCCGTATCGGATTCCAGCCGGCTTCTCACGCTGACGTTGTGTTCAAGCGCCATGCGTATGAAGTTGCTCAGTAGCGCGTGCCCATATTCCGAATCAATGGACTCCGGGTGGAATTGAACCCCCCATATCGGCCGGGAAACATGCTCGATTGCCATCACCACGCCTTCGGAGGACCAAGCTGTGCATTGAAGCTCCGCAGGCAGACTTGTGCACATCAGCGAGTGGTACCGGACCACATCAAACTGCTCGGGCAAGTCCCGAAAAAGCCCTTTGCCTGAGTGCGTAATACGGCTGCGATAGCCATGCACAGGGCTTGGAGCATGCCCGACAGCCCCCCCAAGAAACTGCGCGATTCCCTGATGCCCCAGGCAGATGCCGAGTATCGGCACAGGAGAATGCAAAATGACGTTGCCGCAGACACCGAAATCTTCCTCTTCGGCGGGATGTCCGGGGCCGGGGGACAGCACCACTGCGTCGTAGTTGTCGATACCGAGTTCGCTGTACGAAACACAGTTCTTGACGATGTCCGCACACACCCCCGTTACCTCGAACAGATATTGCGCGATGTTCTGAGTAAAGGAATCGAAGTTATCAATCAGCAGTATTTTCATGAGGACACGCCCCCACTCAGCCGCTGATTGATCAACACGTCTTCCTGCGTACACGTCTCCGCAATGATGAGTTTGAAAATCGATTCGGCGTACTCCGGCCTGAGCCCGGTTGCCTGTGATCTTTCCTTGATCATTTCCAGCACATGGGAAATTCGCCCAGGCTGCATCATCGCAATGCCGTGCGCGGCTTTAAGCTCGGCAATGCCCATACACAGCTTCATGCGCTCCGAGAGCAGGTCAACCACCTGTAAATTGATCGAGTCGAGCCTTTCTCGCAGCGGTCGCAAAATGTTTGAAGTTCCCGTCTGTGATAACTGTCCGTGTTGTTGCATTCATGCACCTCCATTAGCCAATTTCTGCAAGGTATTCGACGGTCAGATTCAAGCTGGCTCGCTGATAACAGGTGTCCACGTCCCGTCTCGCGACAACGCTTGCAATGCCTCCCCAAGCAGTCTGATCTCTTGCTCACGGTGATCGGACGACACTGCAAAACGCAGCATTGCTTTACCTTTGGCGATGATTGGATAGAACACCGGGAACAGCAGCATGCCTTGGTCACGCAGGGCTCTTGCAGCCAGCAATCCAGCCTCCTCGGTTTCAAAAAAGGCGCCCCTGACTGGCGACTGGACGCCCGCATTAAGCAGCTTGTTGTCGGTGACCGCATCTAAAAGGCTGACGTTTTTCCACAGGCGCTTTTGCAGCACGTCAATTTCTTCAGTGAGATGGATTTGCGCGGAAGCAACATTAGCCGAGAGCATCGGCACCATGATCGAATGCCCGAAGATCAATGGGTTTGCTGAAGTGCGTATGATCTCGACATCCTGCGGATCCGACACCACAACAAAACCACCGGCGCCGCCAAAGGCTTTGGAAAGTGATCCGGCCAAAATGACATTTGCCGGCATCGAATGATCTACAGCAGAAAACGCGTAACCCGCGCCGAAGCGGCCAACAATCGAAATACCGTGTGCATCATCTACATACAGATATCCCTGCGCAAACTCCAACTGCCGGGAAAGCTCGGCAATGGGCACCAAACCACTCATCGACCCAATGCCATCGATCAGAAGCACTGGAGTTTCGCCCCTGCTCGAACACTCTTTCAACGTAACGTCCAACGACTCTGGGTCAGTCGACTCAACTCTTGAAACAGAACCGAACTGTTCCAGAATTCCCCTCAAAACCTGCATAGATGCATGGGCAGTCTTGTCCATCAGCCAATGCACTCTCTTTCTGACGGGATAGCCAGCCAGTGAACCACTGCCCAACAGAGGCAATACACCGAGATGCACACTACTGGTGGAAGTGAACACAGCAACCGCACTGCCTCTATAAACCTGGCAAAGTAGCTCTTCCAGTTGCGGCAGATACTGGGGGCGCATCGCACTTCGAGAAGAAGATAGATGCAGCCCACAGGTATTGAGTGCCTGATGCGCAGCTTCGATCAGTGCAGGATGGGTTTCCAATCCCAGATACGAACACGACACAAATTCCGTATACACACCTCCTTCCTGCAGTGTGATCTGCTTGCCGGTACGACTCGCAACGGTAAAACCTGTCAGCCCTTCCTCATAAGCGGTTGTCAGAGCAGTAGTGGTGTTACCACGGCGAATGCTCATCCAGTCTTTCTTTACTTGCACATCCATGCGAAAACTCCTGCCCTGAAATCACTGAGGCTTGCGGCCAATCGTTATTACCGAACTACCCGACGCATCGGACTCGTCCTTGTCGATCACTGTTTCTATGTCAGTCAGGTGATCGCGCCTGAACAGTTCACGCACCGCTTCAGCCTGACCTTCGCCGTGCTCCATCACCAACCAGCCGTCGCGGACGAGCAACCGATCGGCAAGAGCAATGATCTGCCGAATCATCTCAAGCCCATCGGTACCGGAATAGACAGAGGCTTGAGGATGATGCTCGCCCCATTCGGGTAGCAGTTCCTGAGCCTGCGGAACGTACGGAGGGTTGGCGACAATCAGGCCGATCTGTTTTTCAAATGGCGCAAATGCCTGCTCGTCGCCAATGTCTGCACAAAGGTGATTTGCCTGTACCCCCTTGCACGACAACCGATCAATATTGCGTTTGAGGTACTGCACGGCTATCGGATCAAACTCGACGCAAGTGACTTTGAGGTCAGGTCTGCGTCGCGCGATCGCCAGACCTATCGCGCCACTGCCTGCACACAGATCCAGAACCTTTGCGCCCGACGGCATCGCTGCACTGCTCTCGATCCACTTGTGAATGACTCTGCTGTGAGAACGCGGGATGAATACACCGCTGCCGACGACCAGCGGCAAGTCGTCAAAGTCCACCGTGCCGACAATATGCCCAAGCGGGATACGGTTGCAGCGCTCATGAACAGCCAGCATGAACTCTTCAAGTGCGCGTTTTTTATCCGCACGCTCGATAAAGCGATCCACAAGGCAACTCAAGTCTTCTTCCAGACTCCAGACACCAGACTCTTGTAACAGCGCTCGTGCCTGATGAATGGCGATGCACTCACGCTCGGAAAGACTCATGACCACTCCCGATAATATTGGGAGAGTTTATTCAGGATAGATTCGTATAGGTAAGAGAACGCTACCAATTCCGGTGGCGGAGTAAACGAAGGGTGTAAATCATTTATCAATTGTTGATAGTTGCGCGACAACCCCTCATCTAGCAGCGGGAACCAATAAGGCTTTATATCCCAGCGATACTCATACCCCGTTGCAAACATTTGTTGCACGGTTTCTTTTACAGTGTTTTCTCGAGCAAATCCGGTCAGCGGAGCGCGCATTGGTGTAAACGGACTGAGATCAAGACCGGTATCCTTCAGTCCAGTCAAGCAGTCGGCTATATAGCTTGCCAACAATGGCGACTGATGCAACCCATCCCGATAAGTGCCTGTTGCGAGCCAAAGCCCCTCTACGCCGCACTCACCAATCAATGGGAAACCGTCAGCCGGAATGGGTCGGTTGCCAACCTGGATGGAAATGACTTCAGCACCATGCAGATCCAGACTCAGCTGATCGACAGCGCAATCAAGCAAGAACTGCACATCCGAAATAAGCGCATGGGTCTTCGGCTGTTCGGAGATAATATTAGTCGCGCCAAGGTACAGAATTCCATCACCGCGAGGAACGCAGTGCAGGCCACAGGCGAACGCACGGTTCGGGGTACGAATGACGGATCCCGGCAACTCGACGCCCTCCGGCATTTTCACCAGGACGGATACGCCATATCCACTGAATAGCGGTGGAATCTTCTTTACCACATCGTCGAAATCACTCAGCAGATCAAGAGAATGAACCCCCGCAGCGACGATCACTTTCCGAGCCCATAACACTTCCCCACCGCTTAACTCCACGCCTGTAGCTACACCGCCCTCCGCCAGCACTCGTCTGGCATTCTCATTTTTCAGAGTGCCGCCTTCAGCGACAAATGCAGCATCGAGCTTTTCCAGCAACAGATGGGAGTTCACTGAATGTTCGTTCGGTATGTACAAGCCTCGCAGCGGACGAACGAGATGGTTGGGTTTGAGCCACTCCATTTTGCGTGGATCAATGACCTCGTAAGGTTCGCCGTACTCACTTAGCGTGCTCTCGATGGTGTCGTAGTTGACACTGTCGACTTCGTCCATGCCCGCCGTATTGAGCAGGACGTGGGTGCCCATTGCGGTGAACAAGGAGGTTGCGTTACTAGAGGATATGGCAAGACGCTCTGCCCAACTCGGCCATAATTGCTGGGCCTGCCGGTCCATATCCAGCTTCAGTCGACCAAAGTCGCTTGCCAGCAATCCGCTGGTAACCTCTCCGAAACATCCGTTCATTGCCCCGGCAGCTTTTGACGCTGCGTTCGCACGATCGGTTTCGCCGACCCGACAGACATTCAAACCTCGCGATGACAGTTCATACGCGATTGAACCACCGACAGCGCCTGCCCCTACAACAATGACGTCGAACTCCATGTCTTGACCTCAAGATATTACATACGATTTAAGAAACTTGAATTTCCACCCTTTTAAAAACAAAACATTTCTATAATTTCGTTACATTACAGTTCAATAGAGCATTTGTTTCATATTGTATCTTTGAAATACTTTCACACACTCTGCCAATAAAAGAGCAATAAAAGCCAATAAACACGAGAACTAACCACTCGGTTAATCATCAACGATCAGATAATTTCTTTTGAACAAAACATAAAATTTAAATTTTAAGTTACAAACTACTAACAAAAATCTGACGACTAATTCGCACCAGACTCAAATAGCGAAAAACCGGACCAGGATTTTCAGTTTGCACAAACGCAAACGCCCCGAATATGTCGGGGCGTTTGTTTTTAGCGTCACACGATGCGGGCCGCGTGACGAACCTACAGAGGATCAAGCGCTCTTAGTAAGCCTTGCCAGTCTTGTAGAAGTTTTCGAAGCAGAAGTTGGTCGCGTCGATGTAGCCTTCAGCGCCACCGCAGTCGAAACGCGTGCCTTTGAACTTGTAGGCCATTACGCAGCCGTTCTGGGCCTGTTTCATAAGGGCGTCGGTGATCTGGATTTCGCCGCCCTTGCCTGGCTCGGTCTGCTCAAGCAGGTCGAAAATGTCCGGAGTCAGAATGTAGCGACCGATGATAGCCAGGTTCGACGGCGCATCTTCCGGCTTTGGCTTCTCGACCATGCTGTGAACGCGGTAGATGTCGTCGCGAATCATCTCACCGGCAATCACGCCGTATTTGTGAGTTTCTTGCGGATCAACTTCCTGAATGGCCACGATCGAGCAGCGGAACTGCTTGTACAGCTTGACCATCTGGGTCAGTACGCCGTCGCCTTCGAGGTTGACGCACAAGTCATCCGCCAGCACCACGGCGAACGGCTCGTCACCGATCAGTGGGCGCCCGGTCAGGATGGCGTGGCCCAGGCCTTTCATTTCGGTCTGACGAGTGTAGGAGAACGAGCACTCGTCCAGCAGTTTGCGGATGCCGACCAGGTATTTTTCCTTGTCGGTGCCTTTGATCTGGTTTTCCAACTCGTAGCTGATGTCGAAGTGGTCTTCCAGGGCGCGCTTGCCACGACCGGTAACGATCGAGATTTCAGTCAGGCCAGCGTCCAGAGCTTCTTCAACGCCGTACTGGATCAGTGGCTTGTTTACCACCGGCAGCATTTCTTTAGGCATGGCTTTAGTCGCTGGCAGGAAGCGAGTACCGTAACCGGCTGCTGGGAACAAGCATTTCTTGATCATATAAGTCCTTGAAAAGGCTGTGTGTACGAGTTTCGGCGCAGTCTAATCAGGCGGCGCGCACCTTACAATGCCCCGCACTGGCTGACCGATGCCAAAATAGAGAAATATTCTCGCCGATAGTTCCATCGACATCTGCAGACCATCACCTAGCGTAGCGCAAAGTGACCGAAGAGCAGGATTACCATACGCTCATCGCCCCCGTTGTGAACATTTTGCCGGTATCATGGCGACTTTGAACCAGCGAACGAGACAGATTAGATGGCCGCCGTAAAAATCATCAACGGGTATGTGATCGACAAGAAAGACGGAAAGTGGACTCTCACCACTACCAATGGCGAACACGTTGCCGGGCCTTTCGACAGCGAGCAGATGGCGACTGATGTTGCGTCGGTATTCACTGACACCCCTGCATCGGCAAAGCGCCGCGGCAAAGATCAGGACTGATCTGCTGCCAAGCGTCGCAAGCCCTGCCGTCGAGCAGGGCTTTTTTGTGCCTGACACACGACCGTCGCAAACAAGTGGCCAATCGCTATAACCTTTTCACACCGGCGCTGTCAGAGCGTCTAGTCCCCCATCGCTGAAGACGACAACTATGAACATGAACAGATTTTTGCCACTGATTGCGGTACTGGTATTGAGCGGCTGCGCCACGTCCCAACCGACCACCCTGAACAACGGCGAACAGGGGCTGACCATCGACTGCTCCGGCGAAGCCAATTCCTGGGCCACCTGCTATGAAAAGGCTGACGCCTCATGCGCAGGGACGGGCTACCGTATCGTCGGCACTGACGGCACACCGGCGCCGAAGGAAAGCGAAAAGACACTGGGCGTCGATGTCGGTAACTACAAGAACCGCAGCGTGGTAGTGGTCTGCAAATAGACTCTACATGTGAATTTCCGCGAACTTTATCCCGAGTCCGCGTACGACTTCGATCAGGTCGTCGAGCCGATTGAAAGACTCGACTTCGTCGTTTTCGTCCACCAGGAAATAGCTGCGCCCGGCGCTCTTCTTGAAAAACACGATCCATTCTCCGGAATTTGCCGGGTTCTGAATGACATGTGTGGCAGAGATCAAACCCTCTGCATGGCGTTCCCGCACTTGCTCTCGCTTCATTGCAACTCCAGAAATGAAAATGCCGTCACAGCATGACTGTGACGGCATTGATGCTGATGACCAATAGTCTATCAGCCGGAAATACAGGCGTTGGCAGCGTTACGCACATCACGCGGGCGCACCGGCACGTTGGACATGCGCTCATGCAGCTTGATGCTGCTACCGCCGGAGCGGTTTTCGATATCAAACACGGCGGCGGGACCAGAAGACAGTTTGCCCGGAACAATCACGCGAACCCCCTCCTTTTGCGGCTGTACCTGCAGCGCGCCGCGGCTGTTCGCCAGTTTTTCGGTCAGGCACTGCGCATACTCATGGGGCTTCTTGCCAGAGATTACGCTTACGGTCGGTAGCGTTTCATTGATTTCGGAAACGTTCGCACAACCACCCATAGCCAAAACCAACGGCAGACACACCACACCCCACTTCATACAAAACCTCCGTTAAAGACCGTCCGACAGCACAAATGCCGTTTTTCTCCGGGGCCTTCTGCATTTAACCCGCATCCAATCGCGAATATCTGTTCAAAATTGTCAAACCAACGCCCGACGGCCAGATAATAACCTGTGCAGGCTGATAAACTGCGCCCAATTACAAGCTATCGTTTTGATTTTGTAGAAAAAGCCCTTCTGGAGGCGCCCATGAAATTCATTCACCAGCGCGAACACCTCAACGAAGACGACATCGTCGTCATCCAGTGCTCGCAAACCTGCAACATCCGTTTGATGAGCGACGCCAACTTCCGCAGCTTCAAAAATGGCGGTCGTCACTCTTACCACGGCGGCGCTTTCGACACGTTCCCGGCCCGCATCACCGCGCCGAGCACCGGATTCTGGAACATTACCATCGACACCGTCACCACCCGGGCAATCAGCGTTACACGCAAACCGACGCTGACGCACTCGATCAAGATCATCCGCCGCTCCAGCTCCAAACTCAGCTGAGCCGCCCCGCCTACACAGACAGGTATTCATGACCGTGGCCCAAACGACTAAATACGTCATCAAGTACAAGCTCAACGGCGAGCGCCGTTTCGAGTTCGCGCAACTGGAAAACGGCACCGCGGAAGAAGCCAAGGCTGCTCTCGACGCAATCCACGGGCAGACTGAAGATGTGATCAGCGATATCGCCGTCAGCAAAGCGCTGTAACGGACCAACAGAATGACTGCCCCAAGGTTTTGGTGATCGCTATGCAGCCGCACACTTTCGACCTGTTCGCTGATCACCAACCCGCACAGCAGCCCCGCGCCGAACAGATCGGTGAACAATCTTGGGTACTGCGCGGATTCGCCCTGCCGCTGACCGATCGATTGCTACCGGCGCTGGACGCCGTCCTGGTCGCCGCCCCACTCCGCCACATGGTCACGCCGGGCGGCTTCAGCATGTCGGTGGGCACCAGCAGCTGCGGGCAACTGGGCTGGATTACTGACCGCAGCGGCTATCGTTACTCAAGGGTCGATCCACTCAGCGGATTGCCCTGGCCCGAGCTGCCGCCGGTGTTTGCCGATCTGGCAGAGGCCGCGGCGCAGGAGGCCGGTTTTTCTGACTTCAAGGCAGATTCCTGCTTGATCAACCGCTATATCCCCGGCGCCAAGATGTCCTTGCATCAGGACAAAGACGAAAATGCCTACGCTGCACCAATCGTTTCGCTGTCGCTGGGCTTGCCGGCAATGTTTTTGTTTGGCGGTTTCGCTCGTGGTGACAAGAGCCAGCGGATCCCTCTGTTGCATGGCGACATGGTGGTTTGGGGCGGCGTAGATCGCTTGCGGTTCCACGGTGTTTTACCGATCAAGCAGGGGCGACACCCGCAACTTGGCGAACAACGCATCAATCTGACTTTTCGTGTTGCCGGATGAACCTTGAAAATTTGACCGCAAGGCCCGGAGTGTTGTGTTCACCAACGCTGGTTAACCTGAATCAAACAGGTCAACGGATTAGCCATCATGAAAACGCTTTCGAGCACGCCCAACATTGAAGACGATCCACGCTGGGCCGCTGTTGTTGCGCGGGATGCTCGGGCGGACGGGACGTTTGTCTATGCGGTGAAGACCACAGGCATCTATTGTCGCCCAAGCAGTCTTGCGCGCTTGCCGAAACCGCATAATGTGGAGTTTTTTGATACGGCGCTTGAGGCTGAAGCCGCCGGCTACCGCCCGAGCAAAAGGGCCAGCAAGGATCAGAGCGATGTGCTCGCGCAACATGCTGCCACCGTGGAGCTGGCATGCAGGCAGATCGAGTCCGCCGACACTTTGCCGGCGCTCAATGAACTCGCCGAAACGGCCGGTCTGAGCCCGTTTCATTTTCACCGTGTGTTTAAAGCCGCGACCGGACTGACGCCGAAGGGTTACGCCAGCGCCCACCGCTCGCGCCGCGTGCGTGAGCGCCTGGCAGACGGCGGCTCAGTGACCGATGCGTTGTATGACGCAGGTTTCAATTCCAACAGTCGTTTCTATGAAAGCGCCGATCACTTGCTGGGAATGAAACCCGGTGACTACCGCGCGGCCGGGCAAAACAACGACATTCGTTTTGCCGTCGGACAATGCTCGCTTGGCGCGATCCTGGTGGCACAAAGCGAGCGCGGGGTTTGCGCGATTTTGTTGGGCGACGATCCTCACCAACTGGTGTGTGATCTGCAGGATCAGTTTCGCAAAGCCAATCTTATTGGCGCCGACGCAGGGTTTGAACAGTTGATCGCCAAAGTCGTCGGCTTTATCGAAACCCCGGCCATCGGCCTCGATCTACCGCTGGATGTGCGCGGCACGGCATTTCAGGAGCGCGTGTGGCAGGCGCTGCGGGAAATCCCGGTTGGCAGCACCGCCAGCTACGCCGACGTTGCCCAACGCATCGGCGCGCCGACATCCATGCGCGCCGTGGCTCAGGCATGCGGTGCCAATCGATTGGCCGTCGCGATTCCCTGCCATCGCGTGGTGCGCAGCGATGGCAATCTTTCCGGTTATCGCTGGGGTGTCGAGCGTAAAAGGCAACTGCTGGAGCGTGAAACGCAACCCTGAAGCTGCGTGCCACTTCAGCGATTGACGTCCACCACAACGCGCCCGCGAAGCTGTCCTGCGAGCAGTTTCGGCGCGGCATCGATAACGTCGCCGAGGGCGATTTCATGGCTGATCAATGGCAGTAAGGCAAAGTCCAGATCCTTCGCCAGTCGACCCCATGCCTCCACGCGGCGCGCTTTTGGCTGAGTCACGCTGTTGATCCCGGCCAGAGTGACGCCGCGCAAAATAAACGGCGCCACCGAGGCAGGGAAATCCATACCCTGGGCCAGACCGCACGCGGCGACGGTGCCCTCTGCACGCGTACTGGCGCAGGCATTCGCCAGCGTGTGGCTGCCGACCGAATCGATTACCGCTGCCCAACGTTCCTTGGCCAGCGGCTTGCCCGGCTCGGACAAGGTCGCGCGGTCGATGATTTCAGTCGCGCCCAATTGCTTGAGATAGTCATGCTCGGACACCCGGCCCGTGGACGCCACGACCTTATAGCCGAGCTTGCTCAGCAGCGCGATGGCAAAACTGCCCACGCCGCCATTGGCCCCCGTCACAAGCACCTCGCCCTGCGCAGGCGTCACGCCATTACGCTCAAGCGCCAAAATGCACAACATTGCGGTGTAACCCGCCGTGCCGACCGCCATCGCCTGAGCAGCGGTAAAAGCGTTTGGCAACGGAATCAGCCAGTCGCCATTCAGCCGGGCCTTTTGCGCTAGGCCGCCCCAATGGCTTTCGCCCACGCCCCAGCCATTGAGCAGCACCTGATCGCCCACTTTATAGTCGGGATGTGAGCTGACCTCGACGGTGCCTGCCAGATCGATCCCCGGCACCAAGGGAAATTTGCGCACCACCGGGCTGCTGCCCGTAATCGCCAAGCCATCCTTGAAATTCAACGTGCTGTACGCAACGGCCACGGTCACGTCGCCCTCGGGCAACTGGTCTTCGTTGATCTGTTGAAGGTTGGCGCGATAACCGCTGTCGTCTTTATTGATCAAAATACCGTTGAACATGATGGCCTCTCATGGATGGGTTTCAGGGGGTCATGGCTTTCAAATATCACATCGCAATACGTTGCCACACTCGACTTTCAGCCAATCCGCGAATCGGCCGGGTATTTTCATGGCGCCGGCGGTGGAGATGGCGGATTTCATCGACGCTGAGAACCTGCGTCAGGTGATGTTCACAATTTCAAAGTGGCCCGGAGTCTGGTTTTGCTGGTAAAACCGGCTTTGCCGTCCCTGCCCCGTTTCATCGTTC
Organism: Pseudomonas sp. A0308; assembly: GCF_044218815.1. NCBI lineage: Bacteria > Pseudomonadati > Pseudomonadota > Gammaproteobacteria > Pseudomonadales > Pseudomonadaceae > Pseudomonas > Pseudomonas sp. A0308. Next base: position 6,283,567 of record NZ_CP162581.1, on the reverse strand, counting down.
GGAGTCCGCTTCCATGAGCCAATGGCCAGATACACGCATTCTCGACCTGCTCGGCATTCAATCGCCGATCATTCAGGGCCCGATGGCCGGTGCGACAAATTCATCGATGGTGATCGCCGTGTGCAACGCTGGCGGCCTGGGTTCGATGCCGGCGGCGATGCTAAGCATCGAGCAGTTACGCGAAGAGCTGAAAACGATTCGCGAACACACCGACAAGCCCTTCAATGTAAATTTTTTCTGCCATCAGCCACCCGCCGCTGATGAGCAACGCGCACGCGAGTGGAAGAACCTGCTGGAACCGTACTACCGCGAACTGGGTGTCGACTTCGAGGCGCCAACACCGGTATCCAACCGGGCGCCGTTCGACACGGCAGCGTGCGAAGTGCTGGAAGAATTCCGGCCGGAGGTGGTGAGTTTTCACTTCGGATTGCCAGAGAAATCTCTGCTCGATCGAGTAAAGGCCACCGGCGCAAAAATCCTCTCTTCGGCAACCACCGTCGATGAAGCGATCTGGCTGGAACACAATGGCTGTGACGCGATCATCGCCATGGGCTACGAGGCCGGCGGTCATCGCGGGATGTTTCTCAGCGAGGACTTGAGCAGTCAAGTCGGCACGTTCGCACTGGTGCCGCAGATAGTCGATGCGGTGACAGTGTCGGTGATTGCCGCCGGTGCAATCGCAGATGCGCGAGGCGTCGCGGCAGCTTTCATGCTCGGCGCGTCAGCGGCTCAGGTTGGCACCGCGTACCTGTTCACCCCGGAAGCGAAAGTCAGCGCCTCTCATCACAAGGCCCTGCGCACCGCCAAAGAGAGTGAAACCGCGATCACCAACATTTTCACCGGACGCCCGGCACGGGGCATTCTTAATCGTGTGATGCGTGAAATGGGGCCAATGTCGGCCAAAGCGCCGGCATTCCCGTTGGCCGGTGGCGCCCTGATGCCTCTACGTGCAAAAGATGATGCGCAGTTCGCCAACCTGTGGGCAGGCCAGGCATTCACGCTGGGCCAAGACCTCAGCAGTGCTGAACTGACTCGCCAATTGGCCGAGGGTGCATTGGCGAAGCTGAATGCGCGTTGATACCGCGCGTGGGATGCGTTTCAGGTCAAGCGGCCCGTCAGGATAAATCCTCTCGCCACAAAGTGGGGATCGCTATATATTTCGCTACATAGCGATTTCCCCCCTTGCAACGGCGCAGTCCACCTCGAGTAAACCTGCCCTGTGCACCGCCCACAACGGAGCTGCTACATGACCATTCGCGCCTCACGTTTTGCCCCTGTCCGTCTCACCTCACTGCTTGCCGTATTTGCCATCGGTGCTGCTCAGGCTGATGAAGTGCAGGTCGCTGTTGCTGCGAATTTCACGGCACCGATCCAGGCCATCGCTGCCGATTTCGAAAAAGACACCGGGCACAAACTGGTCGCAGCCTATGGCGCCACCGGCCAGTTCTACACACAGATCAAGAATGGCGCGCCGTTCGAAGTGTTCCTCTCGGCGGACGACACCACGCCGGAAAAACTGGAAAGAGAAGGCGATACCGTCAAGGGCTCGCGCTTCACTTACGCCGTTGGCACCCTGGCGCTGTGGTCGGCGAAGGACGGTTATGTCGATACCAAAGGTGAGGTGCTGAAGAAAAACGAATACCAGCACCTGTCCATCGCCAATCCGAAAACAGCACCATACGGCCTGGCAGCCACGCAAGTGCTGGAAAAACTGAAACTGACCGAAGCGACCAAAACCAAGATTGTCGAAGGCCAGAACATCACCCAGGCCTACCAGTTCGTTTCGACTGGTAACGCCGAACTCGGCTTCGTCGCGCTGTCGCAGATCTATAAGGAAGGCAAAGTCACCAGCGGTTCGGCGTGGATCGTACCGGCCAGCCTGCATGATCCGATCAAACAGGACGCGGTGATCCTCAGCAAAGGCAAGGACAACGCCGCCGCCAAGGCACTGGTTGAATACCTCAAGGGCCCGAAAGCCGCTGCGGTGATCAAGTCTTACGGCTACCAACTCTAAATGTCGCTGACGAGTGCCGATTTTGCGGCGATCTGGCTGACCCTGAAACTGGCGTCCCTGACCACCGCGATCCTGTTGGTTATCGGCACGCCGATTGCCCTGTGGTTGTCGCGCACCCGCTCATGGTTGCGCGGCCCGGTTGGGGCGATCGTCGCCCTGCCCCTCGTGCTGCCGCCGACCGTTATCGGTTTTTATCTGTTGCTGATGATGGGGCCACACGGCTTTCTCGGCCAGTTCACCCAATGGCTGGGGCTCGGCACTCTGACGTTCAGTTTCACCGGGCTGGTGATTGGCTCCGTAATCTATTCCATGCCGTTCGTGGTGCAACCGTTGCAAAACGCGTTTTCGGCTATTGGTACCCGCCCGCTGGAAGTGGCCGCAACATTGCGCGCCAATCCGTGGGACACCTTTTTCAGCGTGATCCTGCCGCTGGCCCGCCCGGGCTTCATCACGGCGGCCATCCTCGGGTTTGCCCATACCGTCGGTGAGTTCGGCGTCGTGCTGATGATTGGCGGCAATATCCCCGACAAGACCCGCGTGGTCTCGGTGCAAATCTACGATCACGTTGAGGCGATGGAATACGCACAGGCCCACTGGCTGGCAGGCGCGATGCTGGTGTTTTCGTTTGTGGTGTTGCTTGCGCTGTACTCAAGCCGCAAGACCCGCGCGGGCTGGAGCTGATCGATGATTGATGCACGTTTGAAAATGGCCTATTCAGGCTTCAGCCTGGATGTCGATCTGCACTTGCCGGGCCGCGGCGTCAGCGCGCTGTTCGGCCACTCCGGGTCGGGAAAAACCACGTGCCTGCGCTGTATCGCCGGGCTTGAACGCGCAGAGCAAGGCTTTATTCGGGTCAACGACGAGGTTTGGCAGGACAGCGATAACGGTGTTTTCGTCCCGCCGCACAAACGCGCGGTGGGTTATGTGTTTCAAGAGGCCAGCCTGTTTCCGCATCTGTCAGTGTTGGCCAACCTGGAGTTCGGCCTCAAACGTATTGCCAAGTCGCAGCGCCGGGTCGACATGACGCATGCCACTGAATTGCTCGGCATCGGTCATTTGCTTGAGCGTCATCCGCAGCATCTCTCGGGTGGCGAGCGTCAGCGTGTCGGCATCGCCCGTGCGCTGCTGACCAGCCCAAAACTGCTGCTGATGGACGAGCCGCTCGCAGCACTCGACAGCCAGCGCAAAAACGAAATCCTGCCCTACCTGCAGCGCTTGCATGATGAGCTGGATATTCCACTGTTGTACGTCAGCCATGCGCAGGACGAAGTCGCGCGCCTGGCCGATCATCTGGTGCTGCTCAGCGACGGCAAGGCCCTGGCCAGCGGGCCGATTGGTGAAACCCTCGCGCGTCTGGACTTGCCGATGGCCATGGGCGATGACGCCGGCGTGATCATCGAAGGCCAGGTCTGTGCCTACGACGCGGATTATCAGCTGCTGAGCCTGCAATTGCCGGCCACCGAAATGAGCATCCGCGTAACGCATGCGCCAATGGCGGTGGGCCAGACCTTGCGTTGCAAGGTACATGCGCGCGACATCAGCCTGACCCTGCAAAACAGCGAATCCAGCAGCATTCTCAATCGCCTTCCGGTCACCGTCATCAGTGAGCAGGCCGCGGACAATGCCGCGCATGTGCTGATTCGTCTAGACGCGGGCGGCACGCCTTTGCTGGCGCGCATTACAAGGTTCTCCCGCGATCAATTGGGCGTGCGTCCTGGCCTGCAATTGTGGGCGCAGATAAAGGCAGTCGCGGTGCTCGCGTAAATCATTCGGCACGACGGCTTCGGCGTGCGGTCAATGGCTTTAACGACCACTGCGCCACCAAAGGAAGCCGCCATGCCCGACACCGAGCTGATCGATGCACTGCCATCCGACCTGCATTACGTCGATGACACACAGCCCGGCATCACCCGCAAAAAACTGCGCGGCAAGTTCAGTTATTTCGAACCGTCGGGCCAACGCATTACCGATGCGGATGAGATCAAACGCATCAACGCCCTTGCCGTGCCACCGGCCTACAGCGACGTGTGGATCTGCCCCGACCCGAGCGGTCATCTTCAAGCCACCGGCCGCGACGCCCGTGGCCGCAAGCAATACCGATATCACGCGCGCTGGCGTGAGGTGCGTGATGCCGACAAGTATTCGCGGCTGCGCGAGTTCGGCCAGGCATTGCCGAAGTTACGCAAACAACTGGAAGCACTGTTGGCTGCACCGGGCTTCAGTCGCGACAAGGTCATGGCCACGGTGATCACCTTGCTCGACGCAACGCTGATTCGAGTCGGCAATACGCAATACGCGCGGGATAATCGCTCCTACGGCCTGACCACCCTGCGCAGCCGGCACGTCGAGGTCAACGGCAGTGCGATCCTGTTCCAGTTTCGGGGCAAGAGCGGCATAGAACACCAGATCACCGTGAAGGATCGGCGCCTGGCGCGGGTCATCAAACGCTGCCTGGAAATCCCCGGGCAGAATCTGTTTCAGTATCTGGATGAACACGGCGAACGGCATACCGTCAGCTCTTCCGACGTCAACAGCTACCTGAAAACCCTAACCGGCGCAGACTTCACCGCCAAGGACTACCGCACCTGGGCCGGCAGCGCCTTGGCCTTGTCCGTGTTGCGCGAGCTTAAACATGAATCAGAAACCGAAGCTAAACGGCATGTGGTGGACATGGTCAAAGGCGTCGCCAAACAGCTGGGGAACACGCCTGCAGTGTGCCGCAAGTGCTACATCCACCCGGCCGTGGTGGAAAATTTCATGCTAGGCGCGCTTGCCGAATTGCCGCGCCCACGCGTACGCAAAGGGCTGCGCACCGAAGAAGTGGCGCTGGCGATGTTTCTCGAACGCATGAGCGAGATGACCGTCGCCCCTTGATCGACTGCGCACCGTCCTTTAGGCTAGCCACCTTTCCGTCCTCAGGATGATCGCAAACGTGAACAATCCAGCCTTCTAAAAATGTAATCGCGACTTGCCGCTTATTAGCGCTTGTCAGTTTTCACGACATTTTCTGGAGGTGCCGATGACTCACGTCTCGCGTACGCCTGCACTCGTCTCCCTGAATCAAATGGGCTTTCAATTCGCCAATGGCGAGACGATTTTCAACGACCTCACTCTCAAATTCGATCATCTGCCGACCGCTATCGTGGGTCGCAATGGCATCGGCAAAAGCGTGCTCGCGCGGCTGATAGCCGGACAATTGCAGCCTGTCACCGGCAGTGTGGCGCGTCCGGTTTCGGTGAGCTACGTCGCGCAAAACTTCGTCGCAACCTGCGGGCAGACAGTCGCCGACGCAACAGGCACGGCGCCGGGGCTCGCGGCGCTCGAGCGGCTGGCGATGGGCTGCGCCAGTAGCGAGGATTTCGACCTCATCGGCGAACGCTGGGATTTATCGGAGCGCTTGCGTCAGCGACTGGATGAAGCCGGACTGCCCGACATCGTTGCCAGCGACCTCACTCAAACGCTCAGCGGTGGCCAACAAGCCAGAATCGCCCTGATCGGCGCGCTGCTGAATCCCGGTCAATTACTTGTGCTGGATGAGCCGACCAACCACCTCGACAACGCGGGTCGGCAATGGCTGAGGAACGCACTGCAAGCATGGCGCGGTGGCCTGATTGTCGTCAGTCACGACCGCCAGTTACTGGAACAGATGCGTCGAATTGTCGAACTCACGCCATTGGGGGCGACTGTCTTCACGGGTCGTTTTTCAGAATTCACTGAACAGCGGCAGGTCCATCAAGCCGCGGCGCAGGCACAGCTTGATCAGGCCCGGGTCGAACGCCAGCGCCAGCGTGCGCGACTGCAACGCGAGCACGACACAATCCAGCGCCACGCTGCCAGCAGTCGGCGCAACGCACAGACCGCCAACGTGGCGGGCTTCGAACGGGCGGCGATGAAAGCGGCTGCGCGGGAAATCATGGACCACGTGCGCCTCGGCCAGCAGTCACGCAAAACCGATCTGGATACCGGGGTACGTGACGCCTTCGCGAAGGTCGTGCCTGACGAGGGTGTCTTGATCAATCTGCCGGGCAGCATCGTGCCGAGTACACGCCGGATCTGCACGTTGATCGACGCTCGTTTGCCCTGGCTAGCGGCTGATGCACCATCGTCGCGGCTGAACCTAGACATCCACGGGCCGATGCGTATTGCGGTCAGTGGTCCGAATGGCTGTGGCAAATCGACGTTGTTGAACCTGCTAAGCGGTGAACTGAAGCCACTGTCCGGCGCCTGCAGCACCCATGTGCCGTTGGCTTTCCTCGATCAGCAACTGACGTCGCTGGATGATCGTATGTCTATCGTTGAACAGCTGAAGGAGCAACAAACACCGCTGAGCGAAGGCACGTTGCGCAGTTACCTGGCACACCTGCAACTCAACGCGCAGCGCGTCACCCTGCCCTGCGCTTCACTCAGTGGCGGTGAACGCCTGAAAGCCGCGCTTGCTCTGGCGTTATGGCGTCAGACGCCCGCCCAATTACTGCTGCTTGATGAACCAACCAATCACCTTGATCTGACTTCGGTAGAAGCTTTCGAGCAAGCCTTGCAGACATTTCCCGGAGCGATTGTGGCGGTTTCTCACGACCAGGCGTTTCTACGAGCGTTACACCCGAGCCATGAACTGCAGTGGCACGCCGAAGGATGGCGTCTGCAACCGACGAGCTGACCTGGCTGTTTTTTGCACAATTGCTGAAGACTTCTATAGTTGATGTGACACGAATCAACTGCGGTGACGCCATGGAAGACATTTTCATCGTGAAGCGTTGCAACAAGATCATCATTCACGGGCGACGCGCCACTGATAGCCAGCATGATCCTGCAGAAGCCAAAAGCTGGTTTCGCATCTGCGATAGCCGCACTGGCGGTTTCATTGGCGATGGCTACGACGTGGAAGAGGACGCTCGAGACGAATGCAAGCGTCTCAACGCAGCCAGTTCAACCACACCGGCCCGACAGTTATCAAGCTGATGCCGATCAGCAGCGGGTCTATACTGAAACCAGCTGAAGGAGCAGCGCCCCATCGGCAGAAAGCTCGCAACTCGCGGGCTTTTTGCTGCTGTTCAGCGGTTTCAACGTACGGAGGTGTTTCATGTCCGAGAAAGAGTCCATCACTACCCTCCTCACCCTGCTCGACGCCCGGCAGGCGCGCCTCGCGGCCGCTTGCAAAGAGATAGCCGACTGGGTCGATCACCAGGGCGGGCACCCGACAGCCCTGCGCATCCGCGATCGCCTGAATGACATCGAAAAAGATGCTCCGCTGATTCGCAACTCACTGTCGGCGCTCAAGCCTATTGATCGGCCATTGCCTCGATTCAGATAACAGTGGGTTTTGCGCGGTAATCATCTGAGCCTCACCAGCGGTGGCAAAAGTGTCACCGAAATCCTGCCTGGGCGCTTTTTATCTGGATTTTGAATTGGCGTGGAGCTTTTCACATAACCATCACATCTGCTGGCCTACAGTAGAGTTACTCCTTTAGAAACACCCCCCTCACCCGCCCGCATGCGGGTGTTTTTTTTCCTGTCGAAAACCTCCCCGAACGTCGTTGTATTCAAATGGTCAAAATTTGTACACGTCACGAAGGAGACATTTCATGGTCATCCATTTCAACGTCGACGGGCATCTGGCCTGTGGTCACAAAGGTGAACAACTGAGCTCAAGCAAAGAACTCAATCGCGTGAAGTGCCGCAGTTGCCGCAATACCGATGCCTTCAAACAAGCAAGAAAAGACCAGCGCAATGCGGCCCGCCGCACCGCGCGAAGAGCAAAAACCCCACACGGCCCAACCAACTGGCGCGCCGAATGGATTGAACGGCTGACGACGATGGCCGGACTTCAGCGCTTGCCCCGCGGCTTTAGCGGACAAGCCTTTGTTTAGGACAGCATAAAAAGGGCCGATTCTCTCGGCCCTTTTTTCGTGTCTCTTCTGCGTAGATCCATCGCCTCTCATTCGACGGGGCGAAGAATCAAAGAGATGCATCATCCACGCGTTCGTCAAACGCATTGCTATCGCCTGACTCACCCTTCTGGAAATTAACACTGAACTCAGGTTCGCCGCCGATACCGCGATGGGTGGCGGCGCTGCCATGTAAGTGTTTCCCATACCAGATTGTAAGTGCACGTCGTGGCATTGGCTTCCGAGAAGCTATCCGAGCAACCTCACACATCTGCGATGTGAGGGTTTCGCATCTGCACAAAAAGATTGCCGATTCATTGTCAGATGATTTTTTTCAGCCTATCTTGAATAAAACCTATACAAAGCACTTGGCCGCGTACAACTCTTTAGCTACGGATTGGCCCTCACGCATACCAACGCCGCGAGAAACTTCGATGAACCCACTACTAGCCAGCCATTACCGTGAAATTCTCGTCGGCGTCGGTGAAAACCCCGAGCGCGAGGGGCTGTTAGACACGCCCAAGCGTGCCGCCAAAGCGATGCAGTATCTGTGCAATGGCTACACGTTGAGCCTGGAGGACGTCACCAACGGTGCCTTGTTCGAGTCGCAGAGCGATGAAATGGTGATCGTCAGCGACATCGAGCTTTATTCCTTGTGTGAGCACCACATGCTGCCCTTTATCGGTAAGGCGCATGTGGCCTACATCCCCACCGGCAGGGTGCTGGGGCTATCAAAGGTCGCGCGAGTGGTTGATATGTTCGCGCGTCGCCTGCAGATCCAGGAAAACCTCACACGGCAGATTGCTGAAGCCATCCAGCAGATCACCGATGCCGCCGGTGTGGCGGTGGTCATTGAAGCCAGGCACATGTGCATGATGATGCGCGGCGTAGAGAAGCAGAATTCGGTCATGACTTCCTCCGTAATGCTGGGCGCCTTCCGTGATAGTTCGACGACGCGGCAGGAGTTTCTACAGCTGATCGGACGGCGATAAACCTATACAGGGCCTGCCCACTGTACAAGCCCATAGTTCGAAACTTCACACTCATCACCTTTGTACTTCAGGGAGTAAGGCAATGACCCGATTTCTACTGATACTGGCAATGGCCCTCAGCGTCGGGAGTTGCAGCAGTGTGGATGTCGCCCGTTATGCGGATCAGCAACCGGCATTGAATCTGGAGCATTTTTTCAGCCAGCCCGTCAAAGCCTGGGGGATGTTTCAGAAGCGCAGCGGTGAGGTTGTCAAGCGCTTCGAGGTCGACATCGTCAGCCGCCGCGAGGGCAACAACCTGATTCTCGACGAGCGCTTCCAGTACAGCGACGGCACACGCCAGCGCCGCGTCTGGACCCTCACGCCCGAGGGCCAGGGGCGCTGGAGCGGTCGCGCGGATGATGTGGTGGGTGTCGCCAAGGGCCAAATCGCTGGAAACACGTTGCACTGGCGTTATCGCCTGAACCTGCCGGTCGACGACTCGACCTACGAAATGAGCATGGACGACTGGATGTACCTGATGGACGAGGACACGTTGATCAACCGCACCACTATGTCCAAGTTCGGGGTAGAGGTCGGCCAGGTGACGCTATTCTTCCGTCGCCAGGGCGCCGGAGCGAGCCAATGAATCGCGTATTGACCATGGACTCGCTCGGCGACGGTTATCGCGCGCTGGTGATCGGCGCCGGTGGAACCCTCGGCACGGCTTTTTGCGAACAGCTCGAACAGGATCCGCGCTGTGCCGGGGTTCGCGCGCTGGGGCGCCATACCGTTCCCGAACTGGACCTTGAACGACCCGAAACGATTGCCAGCGCCGCCACCGAGCTGGCATCCGAAGCACCGTATCAACTGATCGTACATGCGGCCGGCCTACTCCATCGCGACGGGATCAAGCCGGAAAAAAGCCTCAGTGCAATCGAGCCGGACGCGCTTCAGACCGTGTTTCAAGTGAACGCGCTGGGGCCGGCAATGGTGCTGCGCCACTTTCTGCCGCTGCTCGATCCTATGGGAGCGATGGCGATGCTTTCGGCAAAGGTCGGGAGCATTGGCGACAACCGTTTGGGCGGCTGGTACGCCTATCGCGCCTCCAAGGCTGCACTGAACATGCTGATCAAGACCGCCGCCATCGAACTGGCACGCACTCGCCCGCAGAGCCGCTTGCTCAGTCTGCACCCAGGCACGGTTGTCTCGGGGTTGTCGCAACCTTTCCGCGGAGCCTCCAGTGCCCGGCCGGCAGACGTGGCCGCGGCCCAATTGCTGACCTTGATAGACCAGTTGACGCCGGCCGACAGCGGCCATTTCTTTGCTTACGATGGAGAACGCCTGCCCTGGTAGGCAAGGAGTGAAGCATGAACCTGAAAACCCTCACCGAACACGCGGCCAACAGCGAAATACGCGAGCTGGAACTGCTGTCACTCGAAGGTGGTTTTTATCTGGCACGGATCCGCCTGGACCACGGCCAGTTCACCTTGCTTGATGATGCGACCAAGCCGATGCACCTGCGTTCGATCACCCACCTGCGTGACTTGCTGCAGACCGTCCCTGCATTTCCTTGCGTGCTGGTGCAGCAATGCGTGCACGACGAAATGTGCGGCCGGGATACAGGGCCTGTCGAAGAACTGCGCCTTCCGTTTTCGCTCACCACGCCATTATGAATCGGATAACGTCGAACACCACTGAATGAACGTTACCTGCCGGTTGCGCCTGGATTCCGTAAGCAGAATTTCAAATGCGGGATACCAGCAAAAGCGGCAGCGGGCGAAGAGGAACCAACAGAGAGCATCCACGAAGCTCGAGACCAGTTGGGCATGCATCTGTCGGGATAACAGAACAGGATATCCGGACGCGTAAGGGCATGAAGGTAGCCCCTACGAAGTGACAGAAGGACGGGAATTGCGGAAAAGATTTTTTGATTGCGGAAAAAAATAAGGGCTTGCATGAGGTATGTCATGCAAGCCCTTGATATAGATGGTGCCCGAAGCCGGAACCTAATTAGTCGACAAAACGCCAATAAACATTGCCTTCCGAACAATCAACTCCGCTCCGATGTACTGATCCGTGTACTAATTAATCGTCGCTGGCTCGGGTTCCACTGCTCGCAGCCTGTCACCTTATCATCCGATGCTACAGCTCGTCGCCTCACCCTCGCCCACCCTACGCGCCTCGATTACTGTATATGCAAACAGTATTCAGTAAGGCGCTACCGTGGACCCCCTCTATATAGAAGACACCGACGATTGGCTCGGTAATCCAACACCGCTCGAAACCTGCCGGCACCAGCTGCGGATGTATGAGAACGAATTCGAAGCGCTCACCCTTAAGCTGGAGCGTGCACTGGAAAATATTCAGGGCTTGGTCAGAGACAATGACGCTCTCACGGTGGATCGTAACTCTCTCAGGGCAAAGCTTCAGTACACCGAGGGGGAGTTACTGAGCGAAAAACGCAGATTCGCTGATGTGTCGCACCAGAGGGACCATCTCTTCCACGAGAATCAGAGCCTTCTCAGGGATGCGCGGTATCGGCAGAACTGAGTGCCCGCACATAGGCCTGACAAGCCTGTAGCGCGATCAGTCCACGGTCGCCGGTGTCGGTGATGGCGATAATTCGTTGAGCATGCGCCGGGTCAAGTCTGGCTCGTACGGTTGCATGATCCACGCCGCCGGTGGCGGTGGCTTGTGGCAGGTCACACCCACTGGCTGAATCCGCGTCGATGAGGACTGACAGCCGCAGATCAGCAGTGGCAAGGCGATCGCGCAGGCGAGCTTGGTCTTTTTGAGCATTGGTCAAAACCTCTTGGTGGGTTTGGTCGCTGGCTGCCAGACGCTGCTCGAGCGCGAGCCGTTTCGCCTGGTCGGTGCGTACCTGGTCAGAGGCCGCATTGCTGATGGTGGTCAGATCGGCCTGATACGCGGCGGACTGCTCGGCGAGCTTCTGGCCATAACGCCAGCCCTGCACCTTCCAGACTCCACCGGCCACGCCCAGCACCAGCGCCAGCACACCAGCCAGTGCGGCTTTCAGCGCTACCGGGCTCACGCAAGCACCGCCGTCGCCTTGCTCCAAAGCTTCAGCCGATCCGCCTGGCCATTGAGCCCGCCATTGATCCTGCGCGTGATGGCTTCGAACTTGTCGGCATCGGCCAGGGTGTTCAGCCCATTGGTTGCCCAGAACCACGCGGCTGACAGGCAGGCGTTCTTCGGCTGCTCCAACAGCTCTGGCTGGTTGATCAGGTCAAGGCCGAGGGCTTCGCCGCACGCCGCATAGTTCGCCCGGCCGGTGATCTGGATCAGGCCACGCCCGCGGTATTTGAGGCCGTCGCCCGGGACGGTGTTGCCCAGGTCCTTGCGGCCTTCGTATTTCGCCTGGGCGGTAGTCGGCCCCCAGATCTCACGCACGTAGACCAACTGGCCGGACTCATGGCCGATCTGGGCGATGAACGCGGCCACACGCTTGGCGCCGACGATCTGGTACCGCTGCATCGCAGTATTGAGGGCGGGTGCAAAAACGCCGGCTTTGGCGCCGGCGTTCGGAAGGATTTGCAGCAGCTGCTGCGCGGTGATCGGCATGCTTTTCTCCAGGCAAAAAGAAACCCGCACTCGGCGGGCTGATAGCTGAAATTTGTAGTCGTTACAGGCTGTGCGGCGGTTGGCGGGCACGCCTCTCGCTGGTAGGATCTGAGCCACGCTCTTCTGTCGTTAAGGGGTCAGATGAGAATAGAAACCCTGGCGATTGCGAACCGCCGGGGTTTTGCTTTTTTATTGCCGCTGGTAGCATTGCGCCACGTTCTCTGGGTCGGTCGCCTAGAGAAAACAGAAGCCCTGGTGATTACAGCTCGCCGGGGCTTCGTCTTTTCAATCCCCAGACGAAGAAAACCCCGAACGAGTCGGGGTCTTGGTGAAGTGCTTAGCGCCACCTATCCTGACACCCAGCCAGAACAAGTACGCTCTCCAGCGGGCGACTCCCTCCGCACGCAGCGCCCGGTACAGCACCGCATCTGCCTCCTTGCGGCTGACCTGCCCGCCGAAGTACAGCCAGTCATGCACAGTCGCGGCGTAGTTGCCGTAACCGGACACCAGCGCGAACAGGACAAACAGAAAGGCGTTGTGCAGCACCTTGATGCTGGCAAAGTCGGTGACGAAGCCAGCGGGGACGATGATCGTGCGCTCGTACTCATCGGCCAGCACCAGGTCAGCCAGCAGCGTGTAGGTTCGGCGGTCGGTCTGGTCGGTTTTCAGCGTGGTGATAAAACGGCTCATGCAGGCCACCCCTCTTCCAGCATCTCAGCGGTGATCGAGCCGTCGGCCACTGCGCCGAGAAGCACATCCTCACGGTCAAAACAGAGCTGAACGTGTTCGCTTACGGCGTCGGCAATCGCCAGCACCTGGGCGGCTGGCAGATCGACAAAGCCGTCTGAGGTTTTCCAGCGCAACACGTAGTCAGTGCTCCGGTACGCCCGCAATGCCGCGCCATTGATCAGCGTCTTGCTGCGGTCGTCGGTATCGATCGGCATGCCGGCGATCATCGTGCCGGATGTCTCGGCGGCATAGCGACGAGCCGCAATCCGATCGCGCCAATCAGCAGCAAGCAGCGCATCCCGAGCCGCCTTTTCGGCCGCTGTCATAGCCACCTGCTTGCGGGCGACCTTCACCACTTTGCGCTCGGCGTCGATGGTCAATACCTCGGCGCCCCACTTCTTGTCGGCGCCGAGTTCGCCTTCAGTGTTTTCTTCGGGCCACCAGGCCACACCCTGCACGCCTAGCGCCGGATCGGTCCACGACAGATCGGTGAGCGATTCAGGCAGCAAGCCTTGCAGGAACTGCGGAAGGGGCTCGCGCGTTGCGATATCGTTCTGTACCTTTACCATAGTTCGACCCTCACCCCGCCATAGCCACCTACAGATCCCGTTCCCCCTGAAGCCCCTACTGCGCGGCAGCCACCGCCACCGCCCCAGTCTCCGCCATTACCACCACTCAGCGTGAACTGTGTGAGCCCGGCAGCCCCCCAGTACTCCTTGGTTGCACCACCTGAAGAAACAAGGCCGCCGTTAGGATAAAGTGACGCGCCCTTTGCCATTACCCCGCCGCCGCCACCCGCTCCTCGGGTAGAGCCTAGGGAGGCGACACCGCCGCCACCCCCATCGGTCGAGTTACCTCCGGGGTCGTTGGTGTTGTTGGCCGCACCATCGCCACCATTAGAATTCGGGCCGGCTGCACCGCCGCCGCCCCGATTCACTCCAGATCCGCCAGTAAAATTGAAGTCCCCGCCCGCGCCTGTTCCGCCTGCCCCGGACACCTTACCCCCATTACCCGCAAGGGAAACGGCGCCGAAAGACGCGGTAGACGCAGCGCCGTCGCTATTTGTCGTAGGTACGGCTGCTGCGCTATATGAGATTGCCAGCCCTTGCACTACAGGAAGAATGCCGGTTCTCGCCAAACCGCCGCCGCCACCACTGTTGCCGACAGTAAAGGAGCTAGAACCCCCCGCCCCTACTGCCGTGACGCGAAAAAACGAGAACCCGTCAGGAATCGTATAGGTGCCGGAAGCCCCGTTTATGAAATCGACAATGGTCGGATTTATCGTCTTTAACCCACCGCCGGCTTTTCTAGGCAACCCGAAAGGATTGCCTAGCGGATTTCCCAGTTCCCGGCTGCCCATTACAGGTTGCCCCACTGAGCCGTAAAAACTATGCCAGCAGCTAGTGCCACTTGGGAGCCCGCATAGAGGGCGTCCCCTGCCTCAAGGCGGATCGGCGTGTCGTCGCTAATGTTGCCAAAAACCGTTTCAGGGATGGCAGTGGTAGAGGCGAGGGTGTATCCGGCCATCAGCTCGGAATCGATCAGGTTGAATACGGTCGGGGCGGAAGACTTCACAAGAAACAGAACCAGGGACGAAGCTGTAACCGTCGCTCTTGGGATCGCCGTCAGCTTAGTGACCAGTGCCCCATTAGAACCAGCGGTACAAACAGGAACAGCGCCAACGATACTGGATGTACCGATACCGGTAACGGCTGTCGGCGCGATGGCGGACTGCGTTTTGTAGGTCTGAACAAAGGGTGCGGTAAATGTATTGGACATGTTTTTAATTCCTAAAAAGAGAGGGCGACGGCATGCAACAAAGCGAGATTGCCGATTGAGCCAGGGGCGGATTCGGCGGCGACTGCCGAGGCCGCGGCGTTGTTTGCTGCTGCTGTGGCAGCGGCAACCTGCTCGCTGACATTGGTGTCAACTGCCTCTGCTCGATCTGCGGCCTGACCAGCGTATAGCGCGTCTTCCGCTACTTGCTGCGCTGTGCCGTTCATCCAGGCGCCGAGTGCATTTTCTGCCGCTACCATCGGCTGTAGCGCTGCAATCATCGCGTCCGCTTTGGGCGTGAAATCGGCCGGGCCATCGCTTCGTGTCGGCGCTGGCGGCAGGTTTGGAATAACAGGCGGATTAGCCATTAAGTAACCCCTTCAACAGTAATTGAGCAGTCGGAAACAGTCGGACCGGAAAACACGATCTGAAAGTCTTTGTAAAAACCAAACAGGATGGTGGCCTCATAAGATTCTTCGCCGATCCACACCACCGGCGTGGCCCGTAGCTCAGCCAGCAGCCGACGAACCTTGGTCACCTCAGAGGTATCAAGGGCGACATCGAACTCGGCTCGATTGGAGAACGATCGTTGAATTACAACGGTGTTGCCGAACTCATCCGTGGACTTGCGGCTGTAGTCGTTGATCCCGACCGAACTGCCATAAAGCGCGGTGCCAATCTGCTTGACCGCTCCGATAACCAAGTGTCCGACAGCGGCTTCCTCGGCTCCTGCGTCTATGGTCACCACGACATTGGCCGAACCATAGGCCGGCATATCCAACACCACGACGTCCGTGCGGATACCAACCGGCTCAAAAAACCAGTCATACCAATTGGTGACGCCGGCATCGACAAGGCTGATTTGCTTGCGGTAAACCTCACCCTCCACCGCGTCAACCATCGTGACCGTGACCGACTTGCCCTTGAGGTTGAACAAGGCCAGGGAGTTGACCACCGCCCCCGGCTTGATCGTGATTTCAATCGTGCCAGCGCGAGTGGTCAGTGATTCAACCTTGTTGTCGAACATCCGCCAGCGGTTGGTAAATCCCAAATCCAACCATTTCGTCGCGTCAGATGGATCGGCGGTGTTGGCAGCGGCCAGCGACTCATAGATGTGATGGTCTTTGATTCGCTTGTCGCCCAGACCATAAGACCCAGCGACCCAGGCCGGATATTCCGTCTCCGGCACGTTGCTGCTGATCAGCTTGGCCGGCGTTATTTCAACCGGTTTGATGAGTCTCATAGGGCATAGTCCCTTTCTTTCGGTGCGCCTTCGGCGTCCCATTTCTGAAGCAACGTGGCGACTTGCTGATTTGTCTTGGCGATCTGAAACCGCTGCGATTTGTTTTCCTCACGCATCTGCTTGAGCTCGGACAGAAGCGCAGCGTTATCACCGCCACCCCGCAACATCGAAGCCGTCTGGTTGGCATTGAAGATCCGACTCGGGCCGGTGACTTCCAGTTGTGGCCCGGTTTCTCCAATTCCCCCACCAGTAGCGAAAGCCGGGACAAGACCGGAATTCATCTGATCGAGCACCCCAGTTCCGAACATCCGCACCGCGTCAGCGCTCATGACGTATTCGCCATTCGAAAGCCGGGCAAAGATGCTGTCGCTGGTTCCAGTGCCAGGTCCATTGATCAAGCCGCCAGTGGCATAGCCTGGCAGTCCGAGAAACTTCCCGGCATTGGCCTTGGTCGCCGCTGACTCCGCACCGTTACCCAGCGCGCCCTGAGCAATGGCCGCCGCGATTTGGTCATATCCGAGCGCGCCGGACTGCAGCTGCGCAGCCCAGAACGCAGCGCCCGCCTCGTCCCCTTTGGTGTCGCGCCCGAGCACCGACTTGTAGATGGTGTCGACGAGCGTGGCGTTGTTCTGCGGGGTATTGGCTTGTGCTGCACCTGATGCCTGCGCCATCAGCGCCGCGACCACTGCCGCGTTCATGGCATTGACGGCGGCCGTAACACCCATGACCGAGTTGTCGACGCCGTTGAGGGCGTCCATTTGCGCCTGGGCGAACTCAAGCTGCGAATCGAACTGAGCCATCTGTGCTTCATACGCCGCCTTGGCCAGTTCGACTTGCGTCTCCAGACCCTTCAGCGACTTCTCGGCGGTGGTGAGCTGCTTGCCGTTGATCCCGTTCAGCTCGGCCACGACGTTAGCCGTGCGACCCTGGTCCCGAGCGAAGTCCTCCATGGAGCCGTACAAATCAGTGTTGTTGCTGCTGACCGTATCCAGCGCATCACTCAAGCCGGTGAAGCCGGACAGCGACCCACCGGAACGAGCCGTGGCCAGCGCGCTTTGCAGCGTGGCTTGTGCCTGGGCCCGCAGCATCTTCACGGCGTCATCCGAATCGCCACGCAGAGCTTTGAGCGCAGCGCCCAGATCGTTACCGACAGAAGTCAGGCCGCTGACGTTTTCCGTCGCGGTGCTGACCATGTCATTAAGCGAAGTGACGCGAGCGTTGTAAGCATCCTGTGCGGCTTTCTGCTGGGCCGAGATGGCGCGCTGTACGGCGCCTTGAGCACTGGAAACCGAGCCCATTAGGCCGTCTATGATTGCTTGAGCTGCTGCGGCCGCCTTCTGCTGCGCGTCGGTCGCCCGCTGCTCGAGAATCGAATAGGCCGAAGCAGCATTGCCGGCAAGACCCGTCAGCGTGACGAACATCGCCCGCCCTGCCTCAGTGGTCACGTCCAGCGCCTCGATAATGTCTCGATAGCCCTGGCGGCTGGCCGGAAGCGTCATGTTAATTGCTTCGAACTGCTTGCGGACAGCCTCGAGCGTGTCGTCAGCCTTCTCCGTATCCGTGAAGAAGTTGTCGTAATAGGTGCTCGCGCTGGTGGTTAGCGCCTCAATCCCACCTGCCATGGCCGACAGACTCTGCGCCATGTACCCGCCGTTAACGTTGAGATCGAAAAGCCCGACATTCAGGTTTTTCAACACGTCGTTGACGGAGTACAGGTTGTTGACGAACGTGGTCAGGCTTTCGAAGTTGAAACCGCCTAGACCTGCTCCAGTTGCGGAATCGACAGCGGAAACCATGGAGTCCGCCACGCCACCAAACCACTTGGTGATTTCTTCCTGGATCTGCTCAGCCGTCTTATCCTTCGTGCTGATCTTGGTTGAAGCAATGTTGAGGCCGTCGAGAACGCCGTCATTCAGCTGAACGTTGAGGCGATCAAACAGCGTGAGGACGGAGCCTTCCGTAGCGTCGTACGCGCCGTCCAGCGACTTCTGCATCTCTGGATCAAGTGCAGAAAGTCGGGTGCGCTTCTTGTTCTTACCGAACAGTCCGCCTTTCTTTTTCTGGTATTCGTACTGGCTGCCGACAAACTCATTGTCGGTGACTCCGAGCTGAAAACCCTGATCCTTTGTTTGCCATTCGCCCCCCCAAATAGATGAGCCAACAGTTCCTCCAAGGATTGCACCTATTGCGGCGCCAATCGCCGTGCCGATGATCGGGACAACACTACCAATTGCGGCGCCTGCGTATGCACCAGCTACAGCGCCGCCCGCTCCAGTCACAGCACCTTTAATGCCTGCTTGCTGGTAGCCCATGATCGCGCCACCAATGCCGTATGCGGCGGCACCCAGCGTGCTGACGCCCGCACCGGCCCCGGACGCAGCACCAGAAGCCGCGCCTGTTGCCGCGCTCGCTCCTGACCCGGCCTGCCCGGCGACCCAGTTCGACATGGCCGAGCCTGTGTAGCCTGCCTGCAAACTGCCGATAGCCGCGGTGTTGCCAGTTATTGAGCCAGCAAGGGATGCATAGCCAGCAGTGAGGCCGCTTTCGATACCGCCGACTATGCCGGCGCCCGACTGAAAGCCAGACATGAACGCCTGACCGGCACCACTTTGATACAAGCCGATAGCCTTCTGGCCCATCGACAGGATGTCAGTAAATCCCGATCCAGTTCCTCCGCCGAACATCTCGCCCGAAGCCTGGCCGATACCGCCGCCCGATGACGTGCTGCCGAACATCGATTGCAGCAGCGGAGCGATGACTTGCTGCTTGACCACGATTCGCGCCAGATCGGCGAGCACCGAGTCAGCGAAGTCTTTAAACGACGCCTTGCCCGTGGTGATGAAGTCGACGAATACATCTTCAATGCCTGTGAAGGCACTGCTGAAGGCAGACTGGGTCATCCCGGCGGCATCGCTGGCCTCATCGACGTAGTTCCTCCAGGCCCGAGACACACCGTTCGACCAGTCGCCTCGAAGCTGCTCTTCGTCCCTGTAGAACTTCTCTTGCTTGGACAGCCGCTCACTTAGGGCATCCTCAAGAATCCGAGTTTCCCTGTCGTACTTATCCTTATCGCCGCTCGTTGGATTTACGATATTTCCGTAATCACGAGTAAGCCGTTCCATTTGCTTTTGATAATCCTGGCGGATTTTCAAGTCTTCCTGGAGTCGCGCGCGGTCTCTGTCGCTCAGCCCAAAACCTGCAAGCTGATTGTCCAGTCCCTGCTGAGCCAGATTGAGGCTGTCCTGTACGGTCTGAGCGAACGCCTTGATGGCCGCCTCGTCCTTTTCGATACGGCCGCGCATCTCGACAGAAAGCACCTCCTGGTCAGCATCCAGCTTCTTCAAGGCGTCGACCATCTTCGACCGCGCGTCGGCGATCTTCTGGTCTATCTGAATGCGCTGGGCGCCGGTGGTGCTGGACTTGTCGCGGACCGATTCAAGGGCTGCAATCTCACCCTGATAGGCAGCCTCGACGTCGGTCTTTTCTTTCTGGATCAGCGCTGACTTCTGCTCGGCGTACTGCTGCTGAGTGATCAGGCCAGCCTTCTGCGAAGCATCCAGAATCCGCATCGAGTTCTGATGGCTTGCGGTCAGCGCTTTGAGCTTGTTTTCGGCGTCGTTGAAGGAGGTTAGGTCTACGGCGGGGCCGCTGACCTTGGAGTCCTTATACTTCGCGCGAATGTTCGCGATGTCCTGTGCGATTTGCTTTTCTGCCAGCAATGCGCTGCTCGGGTTGCTCTTGCGTAGCTTCTCAACGCCAAGCCGATAGTCCTCAATTTCCTTTTCGCGCTTCTGGGCGTTGGTTTGCGTAGCCTCACGCACCTTGCGAATTGCCTGCTCACCCTCAATTCCGTCCGAACGAATTTGCGCAGCAACACCCTTTGCGGACGCTCGGCGCAACCGCTCATCCTCTGCAACTAGCAACTGGGTTAGGGCCGACTGTTGCTTCGCGATACCCTTGTCGGCCAGGCTCTTACCCCAGCTCCCTCCGAGCCTTTCTCCTTGCTCTCTGAAGTCCGATATTTTTTGCTCGATTTCAGACACGGCGTCTGCAAACGACTTCTCGCGACCAACATTGCGCATCACGTCCCATGCGCTAGCTGCAGCCTCTTTCACCGATTTCCAGCCAGACTCAATTGAACCGAGGTTCGCGTTTACGCTGCCCGCAACCGCCGTCAGAGCTTCGGAATATGTGGTGTTGGAGAGGCTCGCGGCTTCAGCGGTCTTTCCTTGGCGCTCTAGAGCCTGGATTTGCTCCAGCGTGCTAGCGGTAAGGAAGTTCATCGATTCGTTGAGCGCTAGCAGTGCCTTCGACGGCTCCTTCGCGATCCGCTCAAAGTTGGCGATGGTTTCAGTTGCGGCGACACCAGTGGCATCTTCAAAGTTAGCCGCAGCCGTGGCCAGCCCCTCGAAGGCCTCTAACGGGATCCGGGTAGATCGAGCAAGCTGGGCAAGGCTTGCTGCGGCTTCATGGACGGTTCCGTTGCTTTCCGCCACGGCTCTGGCCATGACGCTGAGTTGCCCGGCCGTGGCCCCTGCGGTGTTTCCGGTAAGAGCGAGCGCCGCTCCATAAGCGCTGGTCTCGTCTGACCCTTGCTTGTATGCAATACCAAGCGCTACAGCAGCGGCGGCGACAGCAGCAACAACGCCAAGCACCGCTCCAAGCCCAATGCCGAGTGGTGGCGTAGCCGCCCGAAGTGCGTCGGTAGCCTCTTTGGTGTTCTTGAGTGCGTCGGTGGTGGTGTTTGCCCCCTCGGCCAGACTGCCCAGACCCTCTCCGGCGGCTTCTGCTCCTTCTCCGACAGAGCGCGCGCCCAAGCCGACCTCGCCAAGTGCAGCGCCGGCGGCTACCACGCCACCGCTCAAGCCAAGGAATGAGCCAACTTTTTGGGTTAGCACATCGAACATCGGGCCAATGCCGCCGAACGAATCCTTGATCTGGCCGCCTTGCTGGATAAACACCAGTAGCGGGTTTTGGCCGCCGGCCAAACTGGTGAAAATATCAGTGAACTGCGCCGGGAGCTGACGAAGCGCTGCCTGCGTCTGCCCGGCCGACACGCCGGTTCGAGTAAGCGTTGTACCAAACCCTGTTAGAGAGGATTCGGTTTGCTGAAGCCTGGCTTGATATTCAGAGAATGTCGCAGGATCAAGGATGCCGGCCGCCTTAAATTTCTCAAGCTGGCGCTGCTGGTCACCCAGTCTCGCGAGCGCCGCGGTGGTCGGATCGATTTTCGCTAGAAGCTGTTCAAGCTGAGTGCGCTGCTCGGTGATTGCTACGGTTGCCTTCTTCTCGGAGGCTGCTACTTTTTCCTGTGCGGAGCTGTTATCAGTTGCGGACCTGGCGCTTTGACGCATCGCTGCGGACTGATTGAGTTGTTCGCGTGCGGCTGCGGCTGACGCTCCGGCTGTCGCCTCGTAGGCGCGATTAAGCGTTTCCTGATAGCCGCTCGACTGGAGCGCAGCGTTGGCAAGTGCCAGCATGCGCTCCTTGGCCTGATCGGAGGTCTCGCCTACCTTTTTGATTGCCTGCTCGGCGCGGACGCCGGCTTCGACCATGCCGTCAAGGTTTTCGGCCGCCTGAACCGCTGACTCAGAATTAACGGCAAGACCAAGCTCGGCGATGGTTGTCATTACTTTTCTCCAGGCGAAAAAAAACCCGCCTAGGCGGGTTTATAGGATTGATGGGCGCTAATTATCGATTAGCAGTTCCGTTTCTAGCGCGCTCTCTGAGTGCTCGTAACGGCTTTCGCTGAGCCGGTCAAATTCGCCAAAATATGCTGCCCAGTCCGTGTACAGATTCTTTAGAGCTGTACGAACAGCATCATTTTTTGCCGCCTTCAGAGCTGCCGGTAGCCCGGTCTTCGCTTGCGTAGAATATTCCTGATAACAGCTCATGACCTTATCGCGGTCCTGATTCTGCGTCGCGGACTGGTATCTTTTCGCGACGTCATAGGTGTCTTGCTGAACCTTGCACATGAACGCGCCATGATGGAGCAGTTCGGCATATTCCTTTACCGGGTCAGCAGGCGCCGCTTGAGCCGGCGAAAGCCCAACCAGTGCAATCGATACTACGGCTAAAAACATCTTCATTATGGAGCTCCCTTTTGTAATGACATCAATCTACCACCATCCATGGTGGCCGCCCAAATATCCCTATTCCTGATTGTCAGCCATCGTCTTCAGCGCTTCCTGCTCCATGGTCCGCACGTCGCGAAAAACCTGCTTGCGGTAGTCAGCGTCAATCCCTTCGAGATCCATCACGATTGGCAGAGAGGTGTAGTCCAGGCCGGTCGCCCCGCTCATGCCGGCTCGCCACTGCGTGCTCATGGAGTTGAACACGGCGAAGGCTTCGGCGTTGACATCCCACAGCACCACCTCCTCTTCCAGGTCGTCCAGGCTCATCCCAAACAGCGCGGCCTGCTCGGCCGTGGCGGATGGGGTGTAGACCGCCCGGACGACCTCGATTAGTTTCCCTTGCGAGCCTGGTTGTACGACTCCTGGTAGGCCATGACGATGGCATCAGGAACGGCGGCATAGCTGCGAACCAGGGCACGGATGTTTTCTTCGTTCAGTTCGTCGTCGAAGCCCCAGCCCTTCACGATCTGCTGTAGCTGGCCCACTTGGAAGTCTTCGGACACGCCCGACAGTTCGCGGATCGTGCCTTCCTTTTCGATCAGGCCGCGCAGCTCCTTGCCATTCCGAAGACTGGCATCGGCGAACTCCGCCAGTTCATCGCGGTTGAGGTATGCGAACACGAACGGGACTTTGACTGCCTTGTCACCAATGCGCGGGATCTCCACGTCGACTTTAAAGGTAGGGTTCTGCTGAATGGAAATCTTAGCCATGGGTGAAGCTCCTGATGCGAATAAGGTGGGGGGGTGGTCTATCTGGGGAAAGGGTGAAGCCGCGAGTTACGCGGCTTTTACGTAGCGAACCGGGCGACCGGACAGGGCGAAGTTCACTGTGCGGGTCATCAGGGCATTACGCTCCAGAGTCGGCGTATCAGTGATGGTGCAGAAGCCTGGGTACAGAATCTTGTCGCCGTTAGGCAGGTTCAGACGCAGGATGGTCTGGGTTTTGTTGTCGGTGTAGCCCTCAGCAACTGGCACATAGGCGGCTGTCGGCTGATCTTCAACAGTCAGCGCCATGCTCATCGGGTTGCGGTTGGTCGGGTACTGGCGGTCGTCATCGTCAGCCAAGTAGCCAACAGTCAGGAACTGCTGTTCGCCACCGGTCAGGGATACACCCGTGATCTTGGTGATTTCCACCCAGGTCGCCGCCAGCTGGAAGTTGCCCGCGCCGCCGCCGGCGGTGTAGAAATCGAGGTTCTCGGTACTGATGTTTTCCAGCGAGAACGTGTCGGTGGCCGGATCGGAAACGCGAACGGCTCGACCATTCAGCTTGCCCCAGTTCGACTCCAACAGGACGATGTCGCCCTCGAGCAAGCCGTTCGCTGTAGCGCTTGCCACGGCAGGGCTGGCGTTGCTGATGGCGGTGATCA
This sequence comes from Pseudomonas sp. A0308, assembly GCF_044218815.1. Taxonomy (NCBI): domain Bacteria; kingdom Pseudomonadati; phylum Pseudomonadota; class Gammaproteobacteria; order Pseudomonadales; family Pseudomonadaceae; genus Pseudomonas; species Pseudomonas sp. A0308. The sequence continues at coordinate 6,259,867 of NZ_CP162581.1, read as the reverse complement.
GTTTGGCAGCAGAAAAGCTTGCTGCGAGTTGCATAGTCGCGCCGTTCGGAAGCGCAATGCGAGTAGCCATGGGGTATTACCTCTTAGTAACGAGAAAGCCCGCTCATGGCGGGTTATTGGGGTTCTTTAGTGTTAAGCGCTAAACAGTCGGTACTGACCGTCGCGCTCAATGGTCATTATCTTGGTTTCAATGGCTGGCTTCTTGATCTGCCAGCGCTGCAAGGTTCGTCCGGCCAGGCTGGCAATGCCCTTCTCCTGCCGGTATTCAAGCATCAGCTCGTTGCGAATATGGTCGTAACTCATGGCGCGCTGGAGCAGCTGATCGGCCATCCAGTTGAAGGCGTCAATGAAGCGCTCTTTGATCTGGTCCGCTTTCTCGCCAGTCAGCCCCATGGCGACAAACATAAAGCCATCCTTGGTCATCTCGTACATGGGCCGCTGCTCACCCTTCGCGTCCAGGTATTCAACGAGCGCAAAATTGCGCCGGTTGAATTCGGGCGAGCACTTCATGTTGGCAATCTTTCGCAAGACAGCCTTGTGCGCCCTGCCAAAGTAGGCAGCAACGCGCAGCGAAGTAGTTACGACCTTTCCTTGGTCGGCCATCACCATCTGCTGAAAGTCAGCATCGTTCAAAATCAATTCGCTCATTGCGCACTCCTGACTCGCCATTTAATAGAGGCATGCAGGCAGGGACGGAGGCGTACCCGTCCCTTTCGGGTGTACAGCCCTAGCCAGCATGAATATCCCGCGAGGGATTCGGTTTGCCTTGCGGCAGAAACAAAAAGCCCCGGCGAGTGCCAGGGCTTGATGGGCTTGGCTTTTCAGCCTGTAATGCGTTTGGGCGTGCCGATCACGGCTATGGTGATTGCGATTACCATCAGCTGGTTTCGGTCAAGGACCGGGATCATGGATCCGCTGGCGTAGCCCGAAAACACGATGCTGACCTGGCCGCCGGGTAGCTTGAACTTCCATGCCAGCGCCGCCCTGGAATCCCTTCCCAGCTCAATTGCCGTTGCGAATGCCGATCCCGGCGCATCCTGGAAGCTCATTTGAACGTCCATCAGGTTGCGGCCAGACGGTGTGCGAACGTCTTCGTAGCTGCCGAGTGGTGAGTAAACCGAGAACTTCTCGTCGCCGCCCGAATGGGTCAGCGCCGTTACCTTCTGCACCTCAATCCAGCTTGAGTCGCTTGGAACTGGCGGTGTAAGCGTGCCAGGTGCAACGGCCGGGCTTACCCAGATCGTGGTCCCGTTGGGTAGAGGGATACGCTTTTGCATTGCTCTGCCCTATGGCGGGGCGCTCCCGCGGTAAGTGAATGACGCGGGAACCGTGTATCTGACTGGGTCCGGGATCGTTGGCCCCTGCTCTACCGGATCTGTTACCTGGCCGAGAAATCCTGCGCGGTCCAGCCGCGAATCCAGCGGAAACAGCGCGGACATCTGGTCTACGATCTGCTCAGGAACCGAAATAGGCTCACCGTTTGGGGTGTAGATGCTGACCTGGTAGATGCCTCGGTACTCCAGCTCACTGGCATTCAGGTAGCGGCATGTGGTGCTGGCAGGCATCAGGAATGCGCGGACATAGACCTGACCCTCTAGCGGCGTGAACTCTTCGGTGCCGAATACGATCGGCATGGCCTGATCTTCGGCCCAGGCCGTCAGCTTTACCTCGATGGCGCGGCGCGCTCTGGCGTGACTCATTCCGCTACCTCTCGAATGGCCTGTGCCACGATGTCTTGAAAGCGCTCTTTGGTGATCCGCACCATGCCCGCCAGCGCTTGCTGGCTGTGGCCGTATTCCAGCGGAATCGCGTAAATTAGGTTGTTGACGATGTAGGCTGTCTGCCCGAACGTGAGCGGCTGAGCATCAGAGACAAGGGTGGCGATGGTTTCATGCCCTTCCTTGTCGTAGTTGTCGAGGCTGGCTGATGCTGGAGCGTCGATAGTCATTTGCCAGTTGCCCCGAAAGCGGCCCGTGTCCACCGGTGACAAGCGGATAACTGAAGATCCGATCTCGATCACGACCTTGCGGAACACTTCGTCCATGTCAGCCAGCGCCTGATCTCGGTACTGGCGCAGGGTCTCGGCAAACGAGCCGTTCAGGCCGCCATACCTTTCGGTCATGTGATGTGGTTGGTTCGCCATTACGCCCTCCCCTGCACTTCAAAGCCGACTGCGAGGCCCGCGTAATTCCACGGGTTGACCTGAATGACGGTGTAGAGCTTTCCGTCGAACAGGATCTTGTCTTGGGTAGCGGGCTGCGGCATATCCGAGCCAGAGAACTGCACGGGCGAAACCAAGAGCTTCACGTCGCCGATCTTGATCAGCGTGCCGTCAATGTCCTTCTGCTCATAGGTATCGCGAAATGCCGAGCCTGCGTAATTCGTGCTCGCCGTAGTTGCGCTGCCAGTGTCTGGATCTCTCGGCCCCTTCACTGATTTGGTCAGCGTCATCTCCAAACCTTTGCCACCTTTGCTTCGAGGCGCGAGCATCCGCACCGTCAGCGCTTTGCTCCGGTCGTAAATGTCGGGCATGAGTCAGTCCTTCAGGTGGTAGATGCAGATGCACCGGCAGCTGGCTGTTTCGTCATAACCGGCGCCCAGGCTTGAATCGCCCGGAAATCGCAGTAGCGCGCCGCTGTTGGTTTGGAATGCCTGCCCAAGCTTGGTGCGCACACCGCGCATGTATCGATGACTGTTGCGCACTTTTTCGTCGTTGCGATCACGCCATTCCTTCTCGACACGCTCGCGAGCAATGCCCTGCTCGACCAGCTGCTCCCACGCCTGATCGCGCCCAGCGTTGAGTGACTCATGCGCCAGGGTGCGGGCCAGCATTTCGGTATGGGTCTTTAGCAGCCGCTCAGAATAGCGCCCGGCAATCCTGTCCACGTCCTTGACCGCCACCGGCTTGCTGCTCGCGATGGCGCGGCTCACGATGCCGTCAAATCGACGATCACGCCGCGTCCGAGCCAGGTACTGCCTGAGCTGCGCAGGGTCGCCGCTGAGCAACTGGCGACGGGCATTGACGACAAACTGGGCGAAGTTACCGGGAAGCCCTACGACTCCGCCGGAGCGCACCCCGGTCTGCGGACTCACCCTCCCAATCAGGTCAAGCGCGGCCTGGCGGTTCGTGCGAACAACCGCCTGTGGCCCGCCGATAACCCGGCGAGAACCCATCACAGAGCGGATCGCCTCGCGGACGTTGTCGGTAGTCGTGTTGCGGGTTTCGACGATCTGGCGAGAGAGCCAATTACTGGCCTCGGCACTGGTGACGTCGAACTCTTTGCGACCCGCAACCTCTCGATCAGCCTGCGGAATGAAGATGGCCACCATCTCGAATCGACCGCCGGCAATGAACGAAGACCGAACCGACTCGATCAGCAGCGCCATTGCGCCCATGCTCAGCAGCTTGATCAGCCCATTTTCATCTTCGGCAGCCAGCAGGCGCTCCACCTCGATGACAGTGGCCGCATCAACTGTGGCGCGCACCGAATCGAGATAGGCCTTCTGCATACCGGGCTCCATGGCCTCGACCTTCTGGAGTATCTCGGCGGCGTTCATACAACGAACACCACGGGGAGCGCATACCGTGCAACCAGAACCGGAGCAATCATCTCGTCGATGATGCTGATCACCGGGCGGACAGATCCGGCGGCATCCGAACCCACCGACACGGCGAATTCAGTTTCCAGCGGCCCGACCTTCTCGCGCTTTACCAATGAGGCGGAAACGAAGTCTGGGCTTAGGCTGCCAGGCTCGACAAGCTCACGAAGTGCGGCTTCGTACGTAGCCTGCTCAACCTCGACGGGCACCTGGTCAGCGGGAATCGGGTTGCTCTCATAGTCATAGGCGCCGGTGCGCGGCCATTCCCTGGCTTGCCCTCTGCCCTCGGTCTTAACGCCGGGGAACAATGACTGCCACACGCCCGAAGCAAGAAGCTTCCGGTAGCGGCCGTCGATGTAGACCGATGCCCGGATCAGCGCAGCCTGCTTCGCCACTTCATCACCAACCCAGGCGGCATTCGCGCGCGCAGCGTGATAGGCGTCGGCAGCTGCGACGGTTCCGTAAAAGTCTGGCATCGGGATATCTCGAATAGGTGGAGCGTCATGCGCTCCGGTTTTGCGGGGTGTTACGCCTTGGCAGCAGCGAGTGCGGCCTGTAGGGCTTCCAGATTTGCTTCGGCATCGAACTCAACGTTCAGCGCCTTCAGCTCGTCGACGACCTTCTGCTTTTCGGCGGCTGCCTCGGCTTCTTCCAGCTTCTTGCGCAGGGTTTCGACTTTGCTGTTGCCAGCGGCATCGATGCCCAGCGCCTTCAGCTTGGCGAGCAGTTCAGCCTTTTCGTCGCCGTCGGCGGCAGGCGCCTTGCCATCGACGCTCATGAAGGCGAGACGCGACGCGCCTTTGTGCCCTTCTGGCGTCAAGTCCAGGTCTTGCGTTTCACCAGGGAGGACGTAGACAACGCCAGCCGTGGTGTGCACGCCCTGAAGCGCCTTCGAGTTGTTGGTCACTTTCATGTCGACCTCCTATCAGGCTGCTGGTGGGGTGATTTCGTCGAGGTACGCCACGGCGCCCGGCAGACGAATCTCGGTACCGCCGGTACGCGCGATGATGCCGGTCTCGAAACCCATGATGGACTTCTGACGCGGAGCCAGCACGCGGCGCGGCATTGGCAGGTGGAAGCGAACCACCTCCGGATCCTTCCGGTACGCAACTAGGCGACCGCCGCCATCAGCGGAAGCATTGCGAGCTTCGCGCAGCGGAGCGATGTCCAATGGCTGACCGGTTTCCGCGGTGTAGATGTTGTTCTTGCGCAGGTAGTCCAGAACAGTCATGAAGCCATCGCCGGCGCCCATGCGACGAGTAGCAATGTGACGGAAGGCGTCCGGCGGCAGGCGCAGCGTGTCAGCCCATTCAACCTCGCCGGTGTTTGTTCGGATACTCCCCAGAACACCGTTGACGTCGTCCAGAATCTGATCCGGCGTTTTGTTTGGCCAGAACGTCGAGCTGCCGGTACCGGTCGAAGCAGCGTCGACGCGGGAAACGTTGCCGTCGTTCAGCAGTCCGGTCCAGCGCTTCTCGGTGCTGCCGACGAACGCGATGGAGTTCAGCAGGCGCTCGACCTTGTCAGCAGCAGAGTCCGCTTTGGTGCCGCTCAGGTTGATGCCGTACAACTGCGCCTGGTTCACTTCTTCCAGGTTCCACTCCCAGCCAGAGCCGATCATCGCGAAGTCGTGCGATGCCTGATCGTGGGTTGCGGAGTTGAACGGCATGTCGGTACCGGAGCCCGACAAGAACTTCGCTTCACCGGCAGTATCGACGGTGAAAAAGGTGGTGCCGATGGCCCATGGGGCGCCCTCGGTCACGACCGGGATGCTTGCCGCGTAGTTGAACGCTGGGTAGCGGCGCGTGTAGATGCGGGTTTCGATGTTCCGGCCTTGGGCCAGAACGAACGGGAACGCCGACTGAGCGTCTTCGAAAGCTTGTGGCATGTTAAGCGCTCCGATGTTTGAGGGAGATTTCGACGATGTCGCCGTTCGCACCGGTGGTGTCGAAGAAGGCGCCCGGGATCAGCACGGCGCCGGCGGCGGCAGTCGTCACGTAACGGTTGGTGGCGGCGACGTAGTACACGTCATCGCCTGGCGCTACAGCGGCGCCGGCAGTTACATACATCTGGCCATCGGTCATGAACGCGCCGGTGAAGTCCTGCGGGTAGCCGTCGACCAGCGTCGAGCCAGTGGCAACTGGCGGGACAGCAGCAGTGAGCACGGCCAGGCCGAGGAACAGGGTGCCAGTGGCAGCGATCTTGTGATCGTTGCCAGCACCAGCCACACGGAAGCCAGGCGCGCCGAAGACAACGCCCTCAGCGTTCGAGACGGTGCGGCTGATCTTGTTGCACTTCTCTTCGTTGGCGACCAGGCCGGGCACGCCCTTGGCTGGAGCGTTGGTGTACGTGTTTTGGTAAGTAGCCATTGCTGTGCTCCTTATGCCTTCGGCAGGTGGGCGGTTTGCATGTCGGCAATCATCTGCAGACGCGCTTTTTCCGATTCATCGCCGACGGTCTTGCCGTCCTGCTGAATCATGTGTTTGCGGAACGGGTCGCCGGCCGGATCTTTGGCGGCGTCTTCGACCAGAATCTCGAAGCGCGCGTCGATGTAGGCGTCAGCCTTGCCGGCCACGGCCGCATCGCCCAGCTTGGCGACCACGACAGCCTTGCGGATGTCGGCGTCGGTCTTCCCGGTGTAGTCGGCGTCCGCGATCGACTTGGCCTTGCTGATCAGATCAGCGCGAGCGGTGACGCGCTTGTCGATATCGGCATCGCTGAGCTGCTTGGCCTTGAGGGCGTCGATCTCAGCGTCTTTCTTCGCCAGTTCGCCATCCTTCAGCGCCAGCGCAGCGGTATGCGCGTCGGTCAGGGATTTGATGTTTACCCCGGCATCGGCCAGCTGCTTGGTCAGCTTGTCGATCGCCTGGGCGCCTTGGTCGGTCGTCTGGACGGACAGGCCATCAACGATGACCGTACGCAGTGAATCAGCCATGTCATGGCCTCCTTGGGGGGTGTGTGGTTTATGGTCACCGATGCGAAGGTGCTCGCCACCCCGAGCGCGATGCTCAAGGCTGAGGTGATTCATTTTCATAGGGCCGAGGAAGCAGTCGTACTGCTCGCCATCGGGGGAAACGCCATCCTGAAACACGACTTCGGCGCCGTAGCCCATGGACAGCTCTCGCTTGCCGGACTCGTAGTCCTCGATCGCCTTGGCGTCCATCAGCACCAGCGGCACCTTGACGAACTGCCCGTCGCGGACAACCTCGCCACCGGTTTGGCCGATCGCGACGTCTTTCCAGTTCTTGGAGTTGACGCCGTCCCCGCCCGGGTGGCCGTTGGTCATTGGCCGGTAGGCGTACGAGTGCATGGCGTCAGCGTGGAAGACCGCGCTCTCTGGCCGGTACACACGAACGATTGGCTTATCCCGCAGGCCGTGTTCGTTGTCCGGGTCGATCTCGGTACCCAGATAGTCCTGGATGCCGGTGCGCGCGACTCGAGCCTCGGCCACCAGATAGCCGTCCTCGGTGCGCCGCACTCCCGTGACTGGCACGGAGTCGGTGAAGATCATGGGGCGAGCTCCTCGAAGATCTCAGGACCCAGCTCAATCGCGCCACGGTATGGCTCGACCTTGTCGATATCGACGCTGCCGGGTTCGTAGGTGAAGGTGATGTGGGGCTGATAGTCCGGCCAGTCCCAAGAGGCGCCAGCCTCAACGATGGAGACGTGCCGCCAAGCCAGTTCGGAGCTGTTGAACAGCAGCACCACCGCGCCTTCGCCGAACTTGTCGATCAGCCGTGCGCCACCTGGTGCAATCTTGAGCTGGCCCTTGCCATCGCCCGACCATGACTCGCCAACCTTCATCCAATCCACCGGGTTGCGGCTGTAGGCAACGGTGACGTGCAGGTCAGCAGCCGGGACGGTGGATTCAAAGCCCTGCGACTTGGCCCACGCGATGACCTCGGCGCCGTTGATGACCTTGCGGGACACATACAGGGAGCGAGGCGCGGCGTCAGTGATCGCTTTCTTCGCCACCGGCCGACCCGCGGCGGTGCCCGGCAGGTCGGCGTCGTCATCGTCTTCATCGGGCAGCTCGGCGCCGAACTTCTCGATCGCCGCTTCCAGACCCGGCATTACGCTCAGCTCGACCAGCAGGTTCACTGCGGCGGTCGAGAGCGCATCCTCAGGGAACAGTCCGGAGTCTTTCAGCGCCTTGATGGTGTCCGCTGTGGTCTTGCCGATATCGGCCCGCTCTTTCGCCGTGGCCTGCCAAAGTGGCGCCCAGGTGTAGTGCACCTCTTTCGGCCGACTGCCGAGCGCGGAGCGGATCAAGCCCTCATCCAGCACGCTCATGGCTGGCTTGATCTCCAGCTTCTGGCGTGAGGCGACGTTGTCGTAGTAGTTGCGGGTGTTCTCTTCGCCGTTCGCGCCGAGCCCTGTCGAGGACTGGCCGAACATGCGGGTTCCTGGGATATCGAACGCGCCGGCGACGCCCTGCTCTGTCTTGGCGATCACTTCAGGCAGGTTGCCGAAGCTCGCCGATTTGGAGCTGTGCGTCTCTTGCCCGTCGAGGATCAGCGTTCCGTTGATCCCCTTGGCCGTAGCGGCAAGCCGCAAGCGCTCCAGCAGCAAGCGCTCGTAGTTCTTGTCCTGCATGCTCGACATCAGGTTGGGGATGTTGATGACGTCGATCTTGGCCTCGTAGACCAGACTGACCACGTTGGCGACCGTCTCGTCGTAGTGACGTACGGCCGGCATGGCCGACAGCAGTACCGAATCACCCCAGCCGAAGCCCGTGCCTATGGCAAGCTCGGGGTCTGGATGCGGCACGCCTACAAAGATGACAAGGCGCGACGGGTGAATCTCCACCGTCGAACCGGGGAGCCGGTAGGCCTTTGGCTTGCCGAAGCGCGGGCTTTGCGGGTCCTGCTCGATCTCCGTGGCACTGAGTTGGCGGCGAGTCATCACCGTCAGGTACTTTATGCCGCCCTTCCCGACTCGATCCGGCTTCAGCTCAGATGCCGTGTCACGCTCACCGGTGCCGATGAACACTGCGGCCCCGCCGAACAGTCGAGCCTTCAATAGGGCCTCCAGAATCTTGCCCTTGACGTTCAGGCGATCCTCTTCGGCTTCGATCAGCTCGATCTGAGCCTTGTCGGCCTGCCAGTTGCGCCAGTTGCGGCACGCATCAACGGCCGGGATGCTCACGCCTTTCTGCGCCGTCCACGAACCACGGAAAGCGTTCAGCAGTTGCTGGTCATCCATCACTGGGAGCGCGTAGTGCGAGTGCGATGCCTTGTCGCGCGCAGTACCCAGTCCTGCGACCAGGTTCTGCAGGCTGTCTTTCAGATAAGTGAATGCGCTCATTGGTCGCTCACGTTCGCGAGTGTGTAGCTGCCCGCAATCGGGAAGCGCTGGACAATGAAGTAGCCGAGTGCGTCGACCGGGTCTTCAGTGCCGTCCTTGTTGGGTTCGCCGTTTTCGCTGTAGGCCTGCTGTTCGAGCACCTGCGTACTCACCGGACAGTTGTCGGTGTTCACCAGGTAGCGGCGCTTCTGATCGATGTTGAGGAACATGGCGTTCACGGCCAGCACCCGATCGCGAACCGCTGGGTTCGACGGGTTCACCATGACCATAAAGCCGGCGGCGCGGAGCAAACTGTGGTCTGACTCGCTGCCGCTGACGCTCTTGCGGTTCTTGCCGCTGGCGTCCGGGTAAACCGTGATGCTGTGGCCCGGATACCGCCGTTTGAGCTCGACGATCATCGCCGGCGTGTCGAACAGGTGCGTGGCCTCTTCCAGCAACAGCGGCAGCCCGTCACGAATGACATGCACCGTCGCGGCCATCCGGTTGATGTTGAAGTCCATGCCGACGTGCAACTGCTCGCCCGGGCGAATCGTGGCGTCCGTGTGGTTCTGCTTGCGGCAGAAGTTCGGGTACACGCTGCCCGACGTCAGGTTGACGAACAGGCCGTCGATGTATGCGTCCACCAGGTTGGCCGGGTACGACTCACGCAGCGACTTGATGTAGTCCTTCGGCAGGTTCTTCGCGTTTTGCCGCGTCGAAGCGTGCACGATGCCGTACAGCGGGCGCTGGCTCGGGTTGGCCGCCAGCTCCTTGACGAACTTGCGATAAACCCAGTTGAAGCCCTCCGGCGTCGTGGTGACGTCGATGGTGTTCATGGCCCGCGTAGGCCAAACCGTGGACATCCGCGCGATGATCTTCTTCCAGGCGCTGTCAGCCTTCTTAATCGCCATGCAGTCGATCTCGTCGACCAACGCATGAGCTATGTTGAAGCCGACGATGCGGTGCGGGTGCTCCATGCTCTTGCAGACGATCGTCGACAGGCACCGGCCTCGGTTGTCGCGCAGGTACACGCGTTTCTTGCTCGGTACGATGTCGGCGAACAGGCCGAATGCCTCGGCCACCACCGGCATGGTGTCGTAGAAGATGTCCGCGATCTGCGGATAGGTCGGCGCGAAGTAGCCCTGCGGAATGCCTGGGTGCTCCAGTGCGTTGATGCACATCCGGACACATCCCACGAACGTCTTGCCGCTACGGTAGCCGCCGACGAACGCTGAAAACTTCTTGGGGTGACTGATGAACTCGAACTGCGGCTTATTCAGCTTCAGGGTCGCTTGCATCTTCTACCCCGATGATTACTTGTTTGGGCTCGGGCAGGCCCTGATTCGGGTCTTCCAATTCGCGGCGCAGCTTCTCGTTGAGCAGGCGCTTGTTCTCGACCTCGATGCGTTTGAGCTCGGTTTCGAGGTCGGCATGGCCAGGCGGTGAGAACATTCCAAGGTGACGGCCGATATCGACCAGCGCGCCCTTCTTATCGTGCAGCTTGACCTTCAAACCGTCCCGACTCTGGGACACCTCGGCAATGGCTGCCGCCGTAGAGTCATCCACCTCAGTCGAATCGATCAGCGCTAGGCCGTGATACGGAACCATGTCCTCCGCATTGCCTTCTTCGTCCTCGACCATGCGGACCTGCGTCTCACCCCAGCGCACGACCTTACGGATGTCGCTGAAGCCAATCTTGGCCAGTTCTTTAAGAACCATGTCCTGGGTGATCTCTACCCGGCTCGACCGCGCTTTCATCCCCTTTTCAATTGCTAACTGGATGTCAGGTTTTGTCAGGTTCTCGTTGCTGATGGATCTGGCTGTCCTTGCGCTGTATCCCGCACGAATAGCGGCTTGCGTGGCATTCAGGTCTATCAGGTACTCGTCGACGAAGCGCTGCTGTTTTGCTGTCAGCGCCATAGGGATTCCTTGAGACTGTGGTGCCTCGCTTGGGCAGTGCTTGAAATGTTTAGGGTTCGTCGGTTATTCCTAGCAATCGGAATCACTGAACGGCGGAGACATTAATGAGCAACCTCGACATAACCGACTCAGACCGCAACTACATGAATGAGATGCGAATGCTCGGCAAGGATCAGGATGGCAACGAAGTTATGGTCGGACTTACCCGAGAGGAAACGTTGCGAGTGCTCGAGCACAATCGTCGATTCTTGGCCAACGATCGTGACAGGAACAAGGACGTTCGCGCCGACTACCTTAAGCTGCACGAAAAGCATGAGCGCGTGCGCATGCAAATTCTCTCAGCGGAAAACGAGGCGAGGAACTTGAAGGGGCCTATGCACTAGTGTCGCGACACAATTTGCACTCTCGCGAAACGTGTCGCGACCTACTTGCTCTGACTGCGCTTGATCTGCGCGTCCACCTGGTCAGCGCAGGTGTCGAGCAGGTTGATGGCTTGGTTCTTCAGCTCCCAGAGCTGGCCGTTGTCGGCGAGGTCTTCATCAGCTACCCGCTCGCATGGCACCAGCTCAGGGGGCTCGACTCTTACTGCCGCTGTCTTTGTTACCACCGCCGGCTTTCCCGCGCAGGCCGTCAGGAAGAGGCTGAGCAGCCCAATCACGAACAGGCTTGCTGTTGCGCTTGAGTTCTTCAAAGTTCTTCTCCGCCTTTTTGGCTTTGGCCTGGCTGGCCTGTAACCGCTTGCTCAGGTCTTTCTGGTAATCGGCATTGCGCTGGGCTTCAGCGCGCAGCGTGGTGATCGTGGCCTGGCTTTCGAGGTTGGCGTCGACCGCCTTCTTCTTCTCGCTGGCTTCGAACGCCACCTCACCGCGAAGGGCGATGACGCGCGACTGCTGAATCCCAACGAGGAGCAGGCCGACCAAGGCAATGATGATTGCAGCAGCGAAGGCCTTCATGCGGCATCCGCCTTGCGACCGAGGAAACGGGTCACCAGCTCGCGAATGGCTGTCACGCCGAGGAACCCAATAGTCCCTCCAGCAGCAACCGACAGACTGGGCGGCCAGGTCATCCACTCGATCACGCTGGACGCAACGAGGCTCAGCGATCCACAGATCAGCGATTCGAAAAGGATCCGACGCTTACTGGTTTCCTTCGCGTCGTACATCACGCGAAGCAACGATACGGTGATGGCCATGATTGCGCCCTGCCAGAGCGGATTGCTCAACGCCAGCCAGATCTTGGCCCAGGTGTCTGGCTTATCAGGCATGGTAGGCATCCGAGTTGCCTCCCCCATGGGGAGATTGATAAATCCGGCGTCCGCTGCACTCCCAGCTCGGAGCAATGGGTGTGGGGAGCCGAAAACGAAAAGTCCCTGCAAATGCAGAGGCCCTGAATAGGTGCTCTCGTCTTTCCGAGCTGTCTGCCAAAGCCTTTCTCAACGTCGACGCCCCTTTGCATCGATCTCGCTGATCCAGTCTCGCGCCACCCCGAAAGCAAGTTTGAGGTCAGGGTGCACGGGCTGCCGGCGTTGATCCGTGCGTCGCACTATCCGGCTATAGACGTCCAGGCCTTCCCGAAGGCTGTCCTGGCTACAGGTAAAACTACAGATTCTTTTTGCGGATGCGCCAACCCATGGCGACACCGGGGTGCAGATACTCGCCGGTGCGCGGATGGCGCGAGAAGTCGCTCTCGCCAACTTGGCGTGCGACCGCCTCCCAAGCCTTTCTGGCGCGCTCCAGCAGATTGCTTTTGGCTTTCAGCTTCATGCGCATCTCCAGAAGGTTGATTTCGAGGCAATAAAAAACCCGGCGCAGTGGCCGGGCTTCGAAGTGGTCGTGCGCTGGAGGTAAGTTGCGCAGTGTGGGAAAAGTACATCAAATTCCCCACCATGGCAACACCTTTATGCCGCATCCTCTGATTTTTCTGCGTGAATAACCTGCCACACTGGCTGTTGTGCCTGAAAATCCACTTCCTCGATAGCCTTTCTCAGGAAATTCCAGATGTCGAGCCAATCGCGATCCCAGTGCTTGGGCTGAATAGCGATCCCGTACAGCTTCATCATGGCGTCAGACACTCGCGCCGGCCCCCACGCGTCACCACCGTTCGCCTCGGCCTTGTAGGACTGAAGCGCGCAGGTGATCAGGCAATGAACCTTCGCCGCCTTGGCATCGGTGAGCGCACTGAAGTCGGTATCCGACCAGATCAGCTTCTCGGCGTTGAGCATGTGAACGACCGTCATGCATGGGTGGTAGAGGTAGTGCCCCAACTGCTGCACCTGGAACGGCAATGACTCGATCGCCTTCTGAACCTTCCCCATGGTCACCAGGTGGGCAGCTCGATGTGTCGACCGACCAATTGGCGAACGGCGTGTTTCGGCAATGTGGATCTTCTGGCGCACAGCCATGATGCGCTCTTCCTTGTCCTCTCCCTGAGCGGCGAAGATGATCTCTCGCAGCGCGGCCTTCTCCTTCCGGACGACGGTTGCAGATTTTGCCCGGTCAGCCGCTGCTGCACTGATTGAGGCATTCGACTCATGTTGTGCGTCTGTCCACGCTTGACGTGCGTTGATCAATTTCATGCTGCCTGCCCCTTTTTCAGTTCTCGGGTCTTGGCCCGGTATTCGGCCTTGATGGTTTTGATTTCTTCAACGGTGTACTTGCGGGGCTCATGAGGCCCTTCGAGCCATGCCACGGTTTCGGCGCCGATGCGCTGCACCAACCGGATGCGGTACTCGACCGCGTTACCGGATAGGTTGCGGTTGCACTTCACGCACTGGCGGTGGATGTTCAGCGGCTCGAAACGCAGCTCAGGACAGGCACCGACAGATCGGTAGTGGCCAGCGTCCCAGCGGCTGCCCGTCATCAGGTCGTTGTCGTTCGGCATGGAGTCGCAGCTGATGCACGGAAGGTGCGCATCACGCAGGCGGACGTACTCGTTCACGGCCGCCTGGGCTTCTCGCAGGTGGTCAGCCCTGGTCTTCAGCTTTTCCTTGCGCACCTGGATCTCGCGGCGCCCAACCTGGGCCAACGCCTTGCCAGCCTTCGCCTGATTGACCTCCTTTATCGCCAGACCGCACTTGTAGCCACATACCGCCTGCCCGAGTCGCTGCGGAACGAATGAGTCCCCGCACGCTGGGTTCTTGCACTTCTTCGGCTTGGGCGCCTTCGATTCCTTGATGGCTACGCGCATGGTTGTTGCTCCATGGTTTCCAGTCCTTGAGCGCGATCACTGTCGATACCGTCCGCCCGCTTCAGCAGCGCATCGACAACCCGCACATCTACTCCAAGGGACGACTCGTAACTTGCGACCGCATTGCGTATTTCCTGGGCTTTTGCTTCCTGCCAAGCTGCATGAGCCTGTAATGGATCATCGAAATACCCTAGGTAGCGACGAACTCCGTTAATGCGAATTTTGGATGCGAATTTTCTGTCCCGGATGTTCCAGCTGACGCCAACCGGCCACGCTCCGCGCGCGCCGATACATGACGTGAGGATGGTGTTGATTCTCGCAGGCACAAAACAGCAGGCTTCTCTCGAATAGGCTTTGTTTCCAGCGATGATGATGTCCTTATCAAGCTGGTAGCTGTTTCCGTCGCCGTCGCGCATGTGGAAGCCGGGCTGCACATTTGCCCAGTCCGCAAAATCAGCAAGATCCTCAAAATCGCATGTAGATGATTTGTAGGTCGGCCATTTTTTAGACCGATCACCATCGGACTTACACCGTCGATTGATGTCCTTCCAAATTGTACGAATCCGTTTATCAATCATATCGGCCGCCCCATTTGTCGGACTCAGTCCAGCGCACGCCATGCTCGGCGCCGAACGCCCCCATCAGCTCGAACAAATCGCTGAACCACTTCTGGGACTGCTTTCGGGTCGAAACGCCCAGCACGACGTAGCCGCCATCAATCCCTGGCACGACGTCTTGCTTCTGGAGCGCGGAACTGAAGACGTGCTTCCAGTCCTCATCGGAGAGCTTTTTGCCGTACCACTCGACCTGGCTGGACACGTCTTTGAGCATCGCCCACATCTTCCGATTGCAGACTTCAGGGCGCTTCTCGTCCTTGATCACCACCGTCTTCGGCTTGGTGAAGTCGGATGCGTGAAGGAAGCCCATCAGCCGGTTGACGTCGCGCTGGTCGCGGATTGCGAACTCGGTGCTCATGACTGCGCCCCTTTGCTCATGGCGGCGAGCAAGTCGCGTATATCAGCCGCTTCGTTGTCCATATTCGACTCAGCCTTCCACATGGCGACCTCGGCGGCTTTCAGAGCATTGCGCAGCGCCTCGTTCTCAGCCTTGAGCCCCTGTACTACCTGCTCATAGGCTTCGTAGCCGGTTTTGAGGCCGGCGTTCGCGGCCTTGAGATGGTCGCGCTCGATTCGAAATTCCCGAGCCCTTCGGAATTGCTTGTCGTACTCGGCCTGAATCCGGTCAATTTCTGCCATGTCAGAATCAACACCGGCCTTGAGCCGCTCGTTCTCGGCGATCAGGGCCAGGACAGCGACTGGGTCGCGCATCAACTTTTGCAGTTTTTGAGTCTTTTTAAGCTGCTCATTGTCGATGATCATGCCGTCACCGCCATTGTGATCAGGACGCAGTAGATGCCGATGCCGAAACCTGCGAAGCCGCAAGCAAATCCGATTTGGGTTTTGGTCGTCATGGCTTCATCCTCAGAGCTTGCGGGTATGGCATCCAGTGAGTCGGAGCCTCCGACCCTTCCATGCGATCAACGCCCCAGTGGCCGAAGCCAAATGCGTCGATGCTGAACTGGGCTTCTTCGCTGCCATCCCATTCATCGCGCTCTTTGTCGGTCATGAAGGAATCGGCATCGGTCAAGCGGCCGGGTATCACGCCGTTTCGCTCATTGAAAAACAGAACGTCGATGTGCTTTGGGCAGGTTTCCATCGACTGCCACGTCGGCAGTGCTGCGCGGGATGCTTGCCATGCCAAAAAGCCCAGCCGAAGCATTGGGTCGGCAAAGCTGCCGTCCTCACGCAACCAAGCCAGATTCTTTTCTGCCTGAGCGCGTACGCCCTTGCCGTACGATTCGATAACCTCTGCCAGATACCAAACGGCGAACTCGCCCTGAATCTTGTCGTTGCTCATCACGAAGCCCTCCGCTTGCTGCGCTCAGACGCGCCTTCGAACACCAGACCAATGCCGCGACCCTCACGCAGGCGGTCGACCGAGCGATCACCCAGCACCGCGCCCAACTCCTTGGCGTCGATGTTGGAAATCACGATGGTCGGCAGCTGCGCCTCGTAGCGCCCGTTGATCACTGCGAACAAGGTGGCCAACTCGAACTCGGTCGGCTTGGTGGCACCCACTTCATCGATGATCAGCAGCGATGGCTCGACCAGACTGGCGAACGCCTCGGACTCGGTGTATTCGGCGCGGTCGCCGTAGCTGCCCTTGATGAACTGGAGCAGTCCGCCGACAGTGCGGTACACGGCTGTGGCGTTGTGGTTGACGATGACGTGCCCAGCGATGGCGGCGGCCAGATGCGTCTTCCCCGTACCCGGCGTGCCGGTCATCACGATGCAGCGCCCGTCTTCCAGGTGCTGCGGGAATTTGTCGGCGTACTCGACGCACTTGGCCAGATTGGCTTTCTGCGCTGCAGTGTCGGCAACGAAGTCGGCAAAGTTCTTGCCCATGAATCGCTTCGGAATCAGCGAGGCCCCCAGCTTGCGCTCTAAGCGCTGTTCGGCAATGCGGGCATACATCGCCCGCTGTTCTTCCTGATCGCGCTGCGCCTGAATCTCTGCGGCGCACTCCGGGCAACCGGACGCGATGTCGCTGGTCTTGCGAATCACTGCGGCGTATTTACCGTGAGTCGGGCATTCGGCTGGCTGCTTGGCGATCACACCGAAACGGCGCTCGATGTCGTTGATGTCGAGATCGATTTTCTTCGGCTCAGAAGTCATAGGTGCCGTCCCCACGAGCAGTCAGGCCCGCCTTGTAATCACGCTGGTCGAAACCGGTGTGGCGGGATGCCGGGAACTGGTGGACGTTGCTGGATGGCTTGACCTCGTCCTCCCAGCGCTTGCCGTTGAGCCAGGTAGTGGGCATTGGGACGTACTTACCGCCCTCCTTGACCCAGTCGGCGGACACAACCTGCGCGGCGAGGCCTTTGGCGATCAGGTTGAACAGTTCGTCAGTGACCTTGAGTTTCGTCCACGCCTTCAGAGCCTTGGCCTTGTCCTGCTTCCGTGGGTACAGCGCCCAGAACTTCGGGAACAGATCCGGCGCCTCGCTCACCGCAGGTGCGCAAGTCTTTTGATCTATTGGTTCTTGGTTAATGGTTAGTGGTTTATGGTTAGTGGTTAGGTGACCATCCGTGCACGCTTCGTGCACGAGTGGTGCACGCTTCGTGCTATTTGGTACACGCTTCGTGCGTCTCACCTCTTCACGCTTTTCGGCAATCTCCTTATTTTTCAAGGCTGTAGCGTGATAGGCGTTTATCTCGTCCTGAATACGCGCCTGGATGTAGAAACCATCGACAAGCTCGAAGAACTTGCGCAAAACAAGCTCAACTGCGTCGATTTCTTCCTTGTTGCGTGCCCAGCACCAGTCAATTGCGTCTTCCATCGTTGGGAAGCGCTCACGGTCGTAGCACGCATCAATCAGGAGTGTGTAAGCCCCATGTTCAAGCATGGAAAGACGCCCGGCCTTCTTGTGGTAATCACCAATGTTCCGCTTGAAGTAATGCATCATGCGACCCCCTTGAGATTGGTTGGCCGGAAAGCTTCGAGCGCGCGCAGCGCGGTGTGGTGACGACGCTTGGCGTTGTATTCGGCTTTCTTGGCAGCACGAACGCGCTGGAACTGCGCCTCGGTGAAATCCATCACAGGGAGGAAGGCCTCGTTGTATGGGTCGAACTTCCCGTCAGGTCGGCCATGGGCTCGGAAGTAGGTGTCGTACAGCGAGCGCAGTTCAGCCTTGAGGGCCTTTTTAGTGTTCTGCGCCTGGTAGTGTTCAAGCGCGGTCTGTGCGGCCCGCTCGATCAATTGCTGGTAGGTTTTATCGGCCATGGTCAGAACTCCAGGCGCTTAATTTCGGAAAGAAGAGCCCGGCTGTGACGCTGGATATAAATCTGGCTGAGCTTCTGCTTGCGGGATTCGAAGTCCATGCCAACGTCGATCAGGGAGGCATTGACGCGCTGAAGGTGCTCAATGCAGCGGATCTCGCAGGGCGTGAGGTGGTCGCGGATCGAATCGGTGGGGCTGATGCAGTGCGCCGCCCGGTACGCCTTGGAAGGCATGCCCAGGGCGATGCGGTTGATCAGGTCGAACTCATTGCTGAAGTGGTAGTGCTTGACGTCTTTACCTGCAGAGAGGCGCCCGTGCTTGATCGCGTCAGTTAGGGCTGGAGCCTCAAGACGAGCCCTCTCCCTGGCCTGCTTTCCTTCGACAAGCTGAATGTGGCCGATGACGACAGCGTCGAAGGTGCGGATCACTTGCAAGTGGAATTTGGCGCTCACCCACATTGCGTAGGCATAAACCAGCTCCTTCATAACGAAGGTGCCACCATTTCGGCCCTCAATCGTAACTACCGGGATTCCGGTAGTTTCCAGTTCAGCCACTAGCTCTGCTGTTTGCTGGATCGCGAGCCAGTAACCTGGTGCGTGACGCTTCTCTTTTCCGGCAGCCTTGTGCAGGTCATTCAGGCAATAACGCCCATCGAGATCCTGCTTAATTTTCACGCCGCCAAGAGCAAGCGACGTGGGTCGCGACACGTTTTGCGATACGCGAAATTGTGTCGCGGATTGGTTTGAGTTGACGACTGATTGGGGAATGGGCATTATTCGCTCCAGAACTGATTTGTAAGTGCTGCACAAAAAGCCACCCTTGCCCGGTGGCTTTTTTGTGCCTGTGATTTGGTAATCGGTTGTTTCATTGGCAGATCCTCAATAGTCCCTGAGGGGCTTATCAGCCCTTCCGTCCTATGGAAGCGACGTTGCTCCGGCTCTTTGGTGGCCGGGTCATTCGATCCAGCGCCCGGTTCATGATTGTTGCGGCCATCTCTTCTGGTGTTATCCCGTTGCGTCTGGCTAATAGCTCCAGATCAGCGAGTCCCTGCCAGTCGAGCTGGATTTCCAGCGGTTTTCTTTCAGGCACAGGGCCTCCTCGGCTACTTCAGGCCACGTCAGTCTTTGCGTTAAGCTCTTCCATCATCTGGTTCAGTCCGCGCTCAAGAATTTCCCGAGCAAGAACGGCTTTCTGGGTCCGCTGGAAGCGAGCCATCGCTGTCAACAAATCATCAGCCACCTCATCCAGGCGAACCTTGGTCGGCTTGTCGTGGAGGTGATCGGGTGCGAAGTACGACATCTGTGTTTCCTTGTGTGGTTGGAAGTGGTTAGTCAGGCAGCAGATTTTTTCGGATGGGCTTCGGACAGCAACCAAGAGGCCTCGAATGGCTTCCCGTTTGCGGCTGCTAACGCAGAAATTCGCTCGGCATAGCGCGTCTCGCCGGTGTACTCGGTGCGCGGCAAGCATTCAGCGGTGAGCCATTTGTAAACGGCACGCGGCGTCTTTCCGCAGGCCAGGGCAACCACCGGAACGCCGCCGGCGTCATCAATCGATTTCTTCAGTGGGCTCATATGGCCTCCGGGTAAATTATGAACTTGCAGTACATATTATGTCGGAACTGAAAGTACATGCAAGGGCATGCGATATTGAACCTATGGTTCATATCGAAGAAATACGCGCTGCTTTCGCTTCCCGCCTCAAAAAGTCAGTTGCCGCAAAAGGCATTGATCAGTGGGGGGCGGGCGCTCGCTTGGCTGAAATAGCGAAGGTCACGCCGAAGGCTGCCAGTAAATGGCTGAATGGCGAGTCCATGCCAGGCCCTGCCAAAATGCAGGCAATCGCTTCCTTTTTAGGGGTCAAGGTGGAGTGGCTACAGCACGCTGCCGGTGACGGTCCTGCTCAATTAGCAGATGCCGCTGAGCCGGAGCCGACCACTGCCGCCGACAAGGTGCGGGCAATGTTGGCTGGCAAGACTCTCAGCGAAGAGCGGCTTCAGCGGCTTCTCGCCGTAGCCGAAGGTGATGAAGTCGAAGCATCTGGCGGAGTGCTTGTGCACGACGCATATCGCCCAGGCAAGGTCGGGGATGAAGTTTGGATTGCCCACTACGACATTCGCGGCGCTTTAGGTGGCGGGGAGGTCGCCCATGACTACCCGGAGATGCTTCAGGACGTGCGCGTCAGTCCTTCACAGCTTCGGGCGATGGGTGTTGAGTTCGTTGAACACTACCACCTGAAAATGATTACAGGTTGGGGTCAGTCGATGACGCCAACAGTCAAGCATGGCGACCCATTGCTGGTAGACATCAGCATCAAAGAGTTCGTCGGAGACGGGATATACTTCTTCTCCTACCAGGGCTTCCAGTACATAAAGCGCCTGCAGATGAAGGGCAAGGACAAATTCAAGATGATCTCGGACAACAAGAAGCATCCAGCCGAGGACATTTTTGCCGACGAGACCTACATCCAAGCGCGCGTGTTGCTCGTCTGGAATGCCCACTTGGTATAAAGTCTATGCCCAAACCCAACCAAGATATTCACAGCGATCTCAACGAGTTAGCGCTCGACCTTGAGCAAGCCGCAGACGAAGTGCTGAGAATCACTAAGGACTGCCGAGATGTCGATGCGACAGCTGCCCTTATGCTGATTGCGAAACTCTACAAGCATGCGGATCGGGCGGCGTCGCTTGCGGATGCGGTGAAGGCGTGAAGGTTGTGCGACCTACCTAGCCAGAATGGCATTGCGCACTTGAGCGAGAATTTATGCGTAATCATGGCTTGTGGATATGGGAAGAAGACGAGTGCCTAGCCCTTCGCAGAGCGATTGCCGCTTATAACGCAAGCAGGCAAAAGGCGGATCGTCTAGCTCGGAGCACCATAGCGAGCGAGATAGGGGTATCCACTTCGACCATTAATAATTATTTTCTAGGTACTAAGGCTCTAGACATTGAGGTTGCTCAAGCGGTTCTTAAGCTTACCGGCATTCCTGTGGAGCGGTTCAGTCAGAGGCTCGCAGAAGATCTGAGGTTAAAGCATGACCCTAACCAAACCTAATCAAGACCTAAAGCGCGACCTCCAGGGCATCGCCTCGGACCTCAAGTGGTCAGCTGTGGAGCTGATGAGGATTGCGGAGCGGCTGAGCCTGGCAGGCAATGAGGCGGATGCACAGGCCGTGCTGAGGATGTGCACCGTGTTTCATGATGGTGAGGATCGGCTGGTGGGATATGCAGCGGAAGTGGAGATTGGCCTGGTTACCAGGGTGAAGGCTGGGTGACCTGGCGCGGCGGGGATTGTGACTTCGTGGTCGTCGGCAAGTTAGTAGACTCCAAGTGGCCGAGGTCGGTGTTGGCTTGATGTGTAAGCCAGAACTGGGGATAGCTACTAAGAAAGCAGGCAGACTAGTAAATCTTGAACTTTAGAGGCTTTAAGGCATGGCCGTAAGGACCAAAGCCCCCACGAACCAAGCGGGCAAAAAGGAAAGAGCAATGACCGACGAGCCAACCTCAGATGAAGGCGCGCCTCTTTCTATTGAGGAAGCGGCGCGGCTGGCGCAGGACGCATATGACAAGCTTGCGCTGAACAAGCTGGAGCTTCTGGACAAAATGAGCGAGAGAGCCCGAACAGCATATCGCGCCGGAACAAATGTCAATGTGGACAGGGCCGCTGGCGCGGGCAATACTAAGGCCATGAACGATATCACTCGCGAAGAATTCAATGCCCGAATGGAGACCATCGAGGTAAAGATGGATGCTAGGGTAGAGTCTGTGTCTGCGAAAATTGATGCCTTTCTTTCAGCGCAAGCCGAGCGCGATAAGACGCAACTGGAGCGTGACAAGCGCTATGAGTTTATGGCCGACAGGGTAACAAAAGCCGCTGAAGGCGCGGAAGAAGCAGCAAAACAAGCCGCCACTGTGAAATCCAACTACTGGGCTGCTGTAGGCGTTCAGCTTTTAGCGGTCGCCGCGATCTTGGTTGGCGCTTACTTCGCGACTCAAGCGAATACCATCACCGCGATAACCACCACGCTTTCAGCGTTTCAGGCAGGCAAGTCGGAGACGACTTCCCCACCACCGCCTCAGCCGCAAGCGCCAAGCAAGTAACCAAGCCCGGCCTAGCGCCGGGCTTCTTGTTTCTGCCCTTCCCTGCCGAATCCGTAGCCCGCCAATGAGCGGGCTTTTCTTTGTCCGTTAGAAAGGCACTTCCTGGGCTATCACCCGAAGATCATCATCTTCATGCGCAACGGGATCACTTTCCTCCTGCGCCTCCCACTTCAACGTTATCGACTCATCCTCATCGTTGAGGATCATCTCAATCCCGTCCGTTTCGGATAGCAAGCCCATCACCTCCTCCCACTCTCGATCGCCATCATTGTCGAGACGATGGATCGTCACCATCCGCCTTTCCTGCGCGATCGGATGATTGATCATCCCCGAAACCCGCAGCCCCAGCCTTTCAATTCCACTGACCTCATGCCGCGCCACTGGCTTATCTGTCTTCTTTGCCTTCGCCATTTCCACCTCCTCATGCTGTATATGCATCCAGTATTCGACGGACTATAGCGAAGCGATCCTTGGTGGTAAATCCCTAAACCGTCGACCGGTGAAATTTCGCCGAATCTGTACTTTATGAAAAATATGTACTTTTGGTACTTGACCTAATGTGAACTGATGGTTCATATTCCACCCATCGCAGCGACACACAGCCACTGCGAAGGGCCTCAACAAGGCCTGCGCTCTTTAAAACCTCAGGATCCTCGCCATCGACTACCCCGGACCCGATCCGGTAAGCGCGAGCAACAAATAGTCGATGCCATGCCAGCTCTGGAACTGGCCGTGCTCACCAGATGTGAGTACGCGAAACCACGCAAGCCAGCCGGGAAGAACACTGAACACGAAATGTGTGACCCGGCCAGGTGGGGAAACCGAGGCGATGCGCGTGGTGGAGAAAACAGATTTCACTGGCTGGCCTTGGCGACAGGGCCAGACGGGAAATCAACCGAGGGCAAGACGATGAACAAGGTCATTCACATCACCCTGCGCGGAGAGCTGCAGGTATTCGCCGATGACGACTTGGACGCCTGCATCCGAGAGGCAAACCGGATTAACGCTGAGCGTGGATACACCAGCGGCGTGCACGTAGTTGAGTGCGAAGACGGCCAACGAATGACGGCAGCCGACTGCAAAGCTGCTGCCCGATCCTCTCTATGAGAGCGCATCGGGGTGTGATCTACAGCGGAGCAAGGCACCTGACTCGTAATCAGACCAGCCACTGAGCACCGTCGACAAAGCGCGGCGGCAGGCAAAGCCAGAGGTGACGACCTCGCGTAGATCACACCCCGATGCGGAAGCGGCGTGGAAAGATGGGTTCGATGCTGAGCCTCGCAGACACGCTATACACGGCATGACTCGATGGGGATCGCTCCTTGGGGATTGGAACCAAGGTGGGTAAGTGCACACCTTCTTGTATTGGTGGAAACAGGCCCCTGGATTCGGACGTACTGCAGCCTTGCCGAGCAATCGGGCGATACCGAACGCGCTGCGGCCATTACACAGAGCGTGAACGTTCCAGAGCCGGGGTAGCGTCCGGCCTTCTGCATCACTCGGCGAATAGCTCAACCCGCATTGCGCAGGGTCAGCGCCAACCCAGTATTGGCGAGCTACCTTGATCTGGCACAAGCGCCGTGACAGCCGGGAAAGACCGGCATCCCATTCCATAGGTGGCCACTGCCTGCCCAGTGAGCGAGCGATAGGAGATACCGACATGAAGCGCTAACCAGCCGTTGCCGAGCAACAGCCTACCCGGCCGCTACAGTGTCGGGCGCTTGGGCCGACGAGAGAATATCGGTTCCGGAGAGCGCGCCTTGTCAGCGCCCCGCAGCGGGTATAGCCCACGGATCTGCTGGTGACATCAGCGCCGGACAAGTAACCGGCATCCCTCCCCGACACCACCCGAATGCACTCACCTCCGCGCCCAACGGCAACCAGCGGAGCGGATGAGTGCATTGCGAGTTTTGTTGGATCAACCACAGAGGCATCAATTATGCGCCCCGTAATGACGCGAATCGGCAATCCCCACACAGGCTTTAAAGGCACTGGCGAAGCGCTTTTCCATCACTGGGGCGTTGAGACAGTTGAAGCGGAAACTGGGTTTGGAAATTTCACGGTAGCGGTCGTTGAGTTCCCTGACGGTCGCGTCGACACCTTTCTCCCTTCGAACATTCTGTTCATTGATGGCGAAGATCAGGCGCAGGCGGTTATCGACGCATTTAACGGCGATCCGAAAGCCGCCTAACCACAAACACTGGAGGTCGTCATGCACAACTGCACCGACACACAAGCAGTTTGCCGAGGTTGCGGGCTGAAGCTGCGCGGCTCGCCATCGTGGAAAGGCGGCCTCGCCTATCACCCCGAGCCGAAAGGTGAAGTCCACCGCTGCCATTACGGCGGCTGGGTTTGCTCGCGCCGCTGCGACATCCGTGCCTGCGTCGAGCTTGAAGGGACCATGCCGGGGTGCGGATCGGTAAACGGCTATGCGCGCCTGTCGCCGTACGCCAAAGAGAGCATTGAGCGCCATTGGCCGGAGGTCGCATGAACGCAGCACTGAAACTCTGTCAGGCCATGTACGACGCGCAGTTGCCTCCCGCGGTGAGCGAACCGGACGATCAGCGCGAATGGCTGGAAAGCGCCGCTGAACAGCTGGTGTGCGGCTCGGATGTGGAATGGAAGCGTCGGTTTGGCCCGGCGCAGAAAGCGACCTCAGCGCAGTATGCCGAACACCTGCAACTACACCTGAATCAGCGCCAGATCGACGGGCTGGATGATCGCGATTCGTTCGCCAACCTGGTGCTGGCTGTCGTGGTCGGCAGTCCGGCCGAGGCGCTGACACACGCCAAGCGCCTGCTAGGCACCGAAAGCCCGGTCACGGAGTTGGAAACGATCGCAACCGACCTCCTCCGTCCGCACGCCGCCGAAGCAGTGGCAGCTGAGCGCGAGGCTGTCGAGGACGACAAGTTATGAGCAATCAGGTAGCACTGGCCCGGCTGGGCTTTGAGATCGCCAAGATGAAGAAGACCTGCACTCCGGTGCCGGATCGCACCTTCGTCATGGGCATGATCGAAATGGCGGAGTTCGCCGAGATCATCGACACCCGCACCGCCAACCGTTATCGGGATGCGCTGGACGCCAAGTTCGTCGAGCGCAACGCGCATCTGAAAGGAGTTTCGGTATGACCACTGCACCGGTTAAAACGCTTCTTGATGAGCAACTGGAGGAGATTGAACGCAGCCTCGCGGTTATCGGTGCGGGCATCCCCCGCGAACTTCCTGTTTCGGCGCTCCCTCCTCCGCTGGTAGCTGCCATCAAACAAGGCCGCATCGCCGTGAGGGCTCGACCATGAATCTCGTCTACTGGATTCTCGTTGCGGTTCTGGTAGCCGGTGCAGGAGCCTATGGCGTCGTTCGCGATGGCCAGGGTACGTGCCAGGTGCCGAGATCCACCACCTACAACGTGTTCCGATGACCAGTCTTCAGCGGGCACGCCGCGTGCTGATTCGGCGCGGTTCGTTTCGAGTCCTCTCGATTTACACCTTCCTGATGCTGCTCAGCGCACTCGCCGACCGCATCACTCAATAAACCAAGCATTCAATCGCTGCGCTGGGCGCGGCAAGGAACTCCCGTGAGCGCAGTAATGAAGCAGGAAGAC
The DNA here is from genome assembly GCF_044218815.1 of Pseudomonas sp. A0308. NCBI lineage: Bacteria > Pseudomonadati > Pseudomonadota > Gammaproteobacteria > Pseudomonadales > Pseudomonadaceae > Pseudomonas > Pseudomonas sp. A0308. The sequence continues at coordinate 6,234,340 of NZ_CP162581.1, read as the reverse complement.
CAATTGCCTGCGATGTCTGAGGCGGCACTTGTTGAGGTGCTGAGCAACAGCCTCTACCCAGGCGCAGAAAAGAACTCGGTGGTGATGGTGTTGGCTTACTGCCAGGCCGCGCATCTGGACCCAATGCTGAAGCCTGTGCACATCGTGCCGATCTGGAACACCAAAGCGAAAAAGATGCAGGACACGGTAATGCCCGGCATTGGTCTTTATCGCATCCAGGCCGCGCGCACTGGGCAGTACGCAGGTATCAGCGATCCTGAATACGGACCGCCAATTACCGCAAAGCTGGGCGGCGTGGACGTCACCTATCCAGAGTGGTGCCGGGTGACCGTCAAACGCCAAATGTCGAACGGCCTCGTTGCCGAGTTCACCGCGAACGAGCGCTGGCTTGAGAACTACGCAACGGCCGGCAAGGACACGATTGCCCCAAACACCATGTGGAAGCGCCGCGCCTTCGCCCAGCTCGCCAAGTGCGCTGAGGCTCAGGCACTGCGCAAGGCTTTCCCTGAGGTCGGATCAGCGCCAACGGCCGACGAGATGGAAGGCAAAACATTCGAAGAGGCGCCGCGCGACGTGAGTCCGCAGCGGCAGCAAGAACCTGAGCCCGAGGCTCTTCCGCCCTACTCCGATGATCTCCTGAAAGAGAACATCGCCAAATGGCAGCCACTGGTTGATGCCAACCGAACCAGCCCAGAACACCTGATCGCGACCATCAGCAGCAAATACATGCTGAGCCCGGCCCAGATCGAAAAAATCCAGAACCTCAAAGCCATCGACGGAGACGCAGCATGAAAATTCACAACGTAGCTCAAGGCTCCGCCGAGTGGCACGCATTGCGCGCTCAGCACTTCACCGCCTCAGAGGCGCCCGCAATGATGGGCGCTTCGAAGTACCAGACCCGCACCGACCTGCTGACCATGAAGAAAACCGGAATTGCGCCGGAGGTCAATCAGGCGCAGCAGTACATCTTCGACAGAGGCCATGCAACTGAAGCGCTTGCCCGGCCACTGGTTGAAGTGATGATCGGCGAGGAGCTTTATCCAGTCGTAGGTACCGAAGGCAATCTGCTCGCCTCCATGGACGGCGCGACGATGCTGGGCGAGACCCTCTTCGAGCACAAGCTTTGGAACGAATCATTGGTCGCCCAGGTGAAGGCCGGCGAGCTGGATCCGCATTACTACTGGCAGCTTGAGCAGCAACTGCTGGTGAGCGGCGCCGAGCGCGTGATTTTCGTTTGCTCCGACGGCACTGCCGAAAACTTCGTGCACATGGAATACCGACCTGTCGCCGGCCGCGCCGCGCAGCTGGTCGAAGGCTGGAAACAGTTCGAGGCCGACCTGGCCAACTTCGAAATGGCAGAGGCTCCGTCGATTATCGTCGGCAAGGCCCCGGACGAGCTGCCAGCGCTACGCATCGAACTCACCGGTATGGTTACCGCGAGCAACCTCAAGGTGTTCGAGGATTCGGCTCTCGCTGTCATCGACTCTGTGAAAACCACCCTGCAGACCGACCAAGACTTTGCCGACGCCAAGAAGGCGGTCAAGTGGTGCGGTGATGTCGAAGAAGCGGTTGCGGTAGCGAAGAAACAAGCGCTCTCCCAAACCCAAAGCATTGACGAGCTTTTCTCGTCTCTTGATCGAATCAGCGCACATGCTCGCGAGACGCGTTTGAAAGTCGACAAGCTCGTTAAGGCTCAAGAGCTGCTGGTGAAGACCAGCATCAAGCAGAAGGCTGAGCAGGCGTTAGCGGATCACGTCGCGGCCATCAATAAAACACTGGGCCGGGTGACGCTGCCAGCGGTTGCTTCCGACTTCGCCGGCGCGATGAAGAACAAACGCACCATTGCCAGTCTGCAGGATGCCGTCGATACCGAGCTGGCTCGAGCAAAAATCGCCGCGAGCCAGTCAGCAGATGCCATTCGCTTGAATTTGACCAGCTTGGCCGAGCTCGCGCCTGACCATGCATTCTTGTTCAACGATATTCAACAACTCGTCCTCAAGGCCAACGATGACCTGGTCGCGCTGATCAAGGTGCGCATCTCTGAGCACCAGAAGGCTGAGGAGCAAAAAGCCGAAGCCCAGCGCGAGCAGATCCGTCAGGAGGAGCTGAAGCGAATCGAAGACGAGGCGAAAGCCAAGGCGCCGGTCGAACAGGTTCCAATTGCCAGCCCGGCACCAGTGAAAGCTGCGGCGCCGGTTCAGTCAGCCTCGAAACCATCGACTTCAACCGCGGCGCCGCTGAACCTGCAGGCCGAAGTGTTTGATCTGGAAGAGCTGATCAAAGCGGTTGCTTACGGCCAAGCGCCAATCTCGGTGCTGACCGTGAGCTGGGAAAACCTCGACGCGCTGGTCGCCGATCAGGGCAACAAATTCAGCATGGCCGGCGTGAGGCTGATAAAGGTGGCAGCATGATCAGTCTCAACCTCAACGCAGTTCGGGCAAAACAGACTGAGTCGGATCGGATCGCCGCTGCGATGGCGGACTTCTGGGTGCGCCCCGGCAGCAACTATCAGGAGCTGCCAACCGCCCGAATGAAGCCAAAGCCGCCCCGCTCGAAGAAAATAGACCCTGAAACGGTCCTCAAGCGGCGCCCGAAGCCGATATCGGCCGCTGACCGCAGGGCTCTGCGCAAAATGGCGGACTCGATATGAAGTCGAAACGCAAACCCAACAACGGTTTCGCCCGGGCTGAACGCAGCTGCCGGGCGCTGCTGCGTACCAACCACGTCGCGGTCGTGAACATCGACCCCAGCGGCAGCCAGATCATGGCGAACTGGAAGAGCTGCCGGCAGATCCGCAGTCTGGCGATCGCCAATGCGATCTTCGATTTCTCGTATCGCTGGACGATCTACATCGCCGCCATGTGTCGAGACGAGCGCGGCGCCGAGTACATCAAGTCGGTGGAGATCTCGCCCGAGGGCATCTACAAGGTCGAGCACCTCACCGATGCGATTGAGCATTACTACCTGGAGCTGCGCAACAGCGCGAACCCTACCCATCTGGTCGCATCAGGCTGGATCGCCATTCCCGACGAGATATCGATGGACGAAGCCCAAGCTGCGAAGCTGTTCTACGCCGCCGGCGCCTGGCATCAGGTGAAGGTCGCAGCGTGAGACGTTTTCGCACCCAACAACGCAAACGACAAACCTGGCTGGACTTGCCGGCCAGCGGAATAGAAGAGGTAGGCCATGGCCGAGGAACAACAGGAGCCGACAGCGGAAGCCATCAAGCAGCGCAGGAAGCGCGAGAAGGCAGCAGCAAAGGACGCCGCATTGGGCGTCGAGAAGTTTACGGTTGAAGTGGCAGGGGTGTTCAAGCCTGACCTGAAGCGGGTCATGGCAGCCCACGGCATCAACAACCAGCAGGACATCCACCAGCGGCTGCTGATCAACCTGATAGCCGCCGACTTCGAAACCCAGGCCACCATGTTACGCGGTGTCAAGACACCTATTGTCGTTACCGAAAAAGTGTCGCGACTTATTGAGGCTGCCGGGAGGAAGTCGCTCGCAGCCGATCCGCCAGAACCTGAAGACGAAATCGAAATTCCGAAATAACCCTACCCACGCTGCGCATCCAGTCACGGAGGGCGGCGCCTTACTGGAACCAACGAGGTATCATATGAAACCCGAAATGATCACCCTGAAGCACGGCGACGCCACGATTAAGATGCCGGCTTCTTCGCTGGCCAAACTGGCACTGGCCAGCACTTTTGCCCTGGTACTGCCACCGGCGTCCAACGTCCAGCCGATAACCGCCCACTCAGTGCCTGCGCTTGGCGCTGAGTGGCCCGGTCAAGGCGGCATCAACGGCGGGCTGGTGGCTGCTCGCGGCGATGTTCCCGCGCACCACCTGATCGTCGCAGCCAAGGATGTTGGCAGTCTTGAGTGGGGCGGGCGTGGAGTGGAGGTGAAGGGTCTGAGCAAGACCGACGGCCACACCAACACACAGGTGCTCATTGGCAATGACGATGAGCGTAAGTACCCAGCTGCCGATGCTTGCGCCGAGTACCAGGCCGAAGGGCATCACGACTTTTACCTGCCAGCGTGTGCGGAGCTGTATCACTGCTGGGTGAACGTGCCTGAACTGTTCGCCAAAGACACCTGGTACTGGTCATCAACGCAGCGCTCCGCCAACCACGCATTCGCCATGCACTTCGGTGATGGCTGTCAGGTCCTCATCGGCAAGCACCACGAGCTCCGCGTCCGCCCCGTCCGCAGATTCTTTATTTAATCCTTCAATAATTCGTTCTTGATCGGCACCGGGCGCAGCAGCGCCTTTTTTGTTGCCTTCGAAAAGAGGAAAGACCATGTCCGCAGCAGCTCAAGCAGCACCAGCAGTGACAATCCCGGAAATCGGCCAGCCCTTCGGCGGCGGGTTCTTCTCCGGCATTACCCGTGACCCAGACACCGGCAAGCGTTACCTGAACATCAGCGCCGGCGCTGCGCACGAACTGGAAGGCGAATGGGGCAAGTACGGCGAGAAGATCGAAGGTGCCGACAGCTTCACTAACAGCCGCGCCAACACCGAGGCGATGGCTGCCGCTGGCAGCGAACTGGCGCAGCAGGTGCTGGCTCTGGATATCGGCGGCTTCACCGATTGGGCAATCCCGGCGCGCGACGTTCAGGAATTGCAGTACCGCCACTTCAAGCCGACCACCGAAGTGAACTGGCAGTACGGTCGCAGTGGTGACAACCCGAACAGCGAGCCTGTCGGCCTGCTGCACACCGAAGAATCACCGGCTCAGACAACGCTGGCCGCCTTCCAAGCAGGCGCCGCCGAAGCCTTTCAGCCCCGCGCCTACTGGTCGAGTTCGCAGCGCTCCGCCAACGGCGCGTTCTACATGGTCTTCGGTGATGGCTATCAGAGCAACGACGCCAAGTACAGCGAGCTCCGCGTCCGCCCCGTCCGCAGTCAATTGATTGATTAATTCGTTTATTCAATCCGGCCGCTTGCGGCCGGTTGCTCTTGGAGAGCGAGCCTCATGGCAATGCACACGGACTTGCAAATCTACAAGGTTTCGCTTGGTCTGCTTCAGATGGCCACGAACCTCACCCGCAACATCCCCCGAGACTTGAAGCAGTCGCTCGGGAAGCGCGTCATCGATGAGTGCATCGACGTGCTGATGTTGATTGCCCGGGCCAACTCGACCCGGGACAAGCATCCACACCTGACTTTGCTGGTCGAGAAAGTCCAGGTTATCGAGTTCCTGATGCGACTCTTCAAAGAGAGTCGGTTTATCAGCGTCCCGCAGCATGCAACGGCCATCGAGGTGACAACCTCAATCGGCAAACAGGCAACCGCCTGGAAGCGTTCTACCCCAACCGCGCCCGCCATCTGAGAGTTACGGCTTTCAGGTCTGTGCGAATTGAATCTGGTCGTGCCGCTGGCCTCTGGGCCACCGCCATGCGCACCAAAGATACCGACGGTCTAAAGCGTCCGTGTAGGTCTTGCGCAGTTTCCTTGCTGATCGGCTCTGCCTTCGGCTTGGCGACGTAGATAGCACGATAGGTCGCAGCGCTCCGCCAACAACGCATTCAACATGAACTTCGATGATGGCAATCAGAACAACAACGACAAGAACAACGAGCTCCGCGTCCGCCCCGTCCGCAGATTCGACTGTTGGCCCCTACCCGTTCAGCGAACTTGTTCAGGCCTATTACGACTGCCGCCGCACGAAGCGCAACAGCGCCAGCGCATTGGCCTTCGAGATGGATCTGGAAAAGAACCTGATCGGTTTACACGACGACCTGCTTGCCAGCACCTACCGGCCAGGCCGATCGATATGTTTTGTGGTCACGCGACCGAAAGCCCGAGAGGTTTGGGCTGCTGCGTTTCGGGACCGCGTCGTCCACCACCTGCTGTACAACCGTGTGGCACCGCGCTTCTACGCCAGCTTCATAGCGGACAGTTGCGCATGCATTCCAGGGCGCGGCACGTTGTACGCCGCGAAGCGCCTTGAATCGAAGATACGCAGCGCTAGCCAAAACTGGTCGAGGCCGATCTTCTACCTCAAGTGTGACCTGGCCAATTTCTTCGTTGCGATCGATAAGCAGGTGCTGCGCCAGCAACTGGCGAGGAAGATCACCGAACCCTGGTGGCTGGTACTGGCCGAAACGATCCTGATGCACGACCCTCGCGAAGACTACGAGGTGCGCAGCCCGGCCCATCTGTTCAACCGGGTACCGCAGCACAAGCGACTGACTGCACAGCCTGCTCACCTCGGCCTGCCAATCGGCAACTTGTCATCGCAGTTCTTCGCGAACGTCTACCTCGACGCACTCGACCAATTCGCCAAGCACCAGCTTGGCGCAAAGCATTACGTTCGCTACGTCGATGACTTCGTATTCCTGCATGAGTCGCCGCAGCAACTGAACGAATGGCGCGAGCAGGTCGAAGTGTTCCTGCCTCGCCTCGGCGCCAAGCTGAACCCCAGCAAGACGATCTTGCAGCCGGTGGATCGGGGCGTGGACTTCGTAGGGCACGTCATCAAGCCGTGGCGGCGATCAACGCGCAAGCGATCGCTGGCCCAGGCACTAAAGCGAACAGCCGCGGCGCCGGCCGAGGATCTTCGCGAAACTGCAAACAGCTACTTCGGCCTGCTCAGTCAGGCCAGCCACAGCGAGAAAGACCGGGCGAAGTTGGCCCGCGTCGTCCAGAGGCGCGGCCATGCAGTCAACGGTGCGCTGACAAAAACCTATCCAAGGAAATGAGGGTCTTCGGAATGATCAATCTCTTCTGGCGCCTGGTCGCCAAGCTGCTCGCCCGCCCGGCCATTGCCGACTGGCTCATCGCCCGCGCCAAGCTCACCCCGTACCAGCACATCATGTCCGCCGACGGCACCGAGATGTACATGGGCCGCTGGTGGCTGTTCAACCCGTACAGCAGGGAGACGCATAAGCCGGCGCTATGGTGGTGCCCGTGGTCGTTCCGCATTCACCACATCATGCGTCCGGATGAAGATCGGGATCTGCACGATCACCCTTGGAACGCCCGGACGATCATCCTGCGCGGTTGTTACACGGAGCAGCGCCTGCTCAATCACGACGACCCGGCGCTGCTCGGACTAAATGTCCCGGCCAGCGCCCAAGCCACCGAATACATCGACCGCCAACCGGGTGACACCGCGCAACTGCTGCACGGCGAATACCACCGGATCGACAAGGTTTTCCACGAAGGCGTCGTCACCCTCTTCATCACCAGCAAGTGGCGCGGTGACTGGGGATTCCTCGTAAACGGCGTGAAGGTGCCTTGGCGCACCTACACCAATTCGGATAACTGACGGGAGCGCGCTGCATGAGCAGTCAATGGAAACTGGTGCCGGTTGAACCTACGCAATCGATTCTTGATGCGATGACGACCGAGCGGAAGAAAGGAAATGGGGTCTTGCAGATGTGGTTCGAGGCCATGGCCGCTGCTCCCGCGCCGCCGATTCCAGCCGACAGCGTCGACTTCGGGATCGATGAACGATCTGTTCGCGTTTCGCAGGAGGCTTACTCAATCTTCCTGGCGCGTGAAGCGGCGGGCCGGGAAAAGATCGAGGCCCTGCAGCAGCGCCTGAACGCAGCGGATCAGCGGATTGATGAGCTGTCGCAAGACAAGACCCGACTCGATGCACTCGAATCGAACTGCTGGGATGTTCGCTTCGACAGCAGCCCCAACGGTGATGCCGGCGACAGCAGCATCAACATCGAGATAGTCGGCCACTGGATGGATAAGCCGACTGAGCGTGTGATCGGTGAGGACTACAGCGAGAACCTTCGCGCCGCCATTGACCAGGCTATGACAGCTCTGGCTTACCCACCGGCCCGACCAGAGTACCCGGAGCTGGATGAAATGCTCGAGCGCGAACATCAGATCCAGTAGGAGAACATCTGTACTCCACACGAAAAATCTTCACTGCCCCCAGAAAATCCTGATTCCAGCCCCTCCCCCTCACTTTTCATTAACTCAAAGTCAGCCGCTACACGATCGAAGAGTACTCGCCCCTACGTCAGTCGCCAGCTTCCGAGCCCGACCTACGCCCCAAGCCATAACTCTTGTCATTGATTCTCGAGGGTGAGAATCGTCAGCCTCTTCATACAGCGCCATGCCATCGGCAGCGTAAATCCCGATGAACATCTCAGTGGTTCCGGCGCGCGAAAGCCTGACTTGCACGTCAATGTAAGTCCCATCACGGAGGATTTCATCGTGAGTTCTGCTGTGCAGCGCAGGATCTGCCCACTTCCAAAATACATCGCCTCGAAGCCTCATAAGTTCTCCCGCCCGCTTCTTGTGAATGTAAACAAACTCCCAAAATTAGACCCATTCGAACGAAGTTCAACTGTGCCGAAAAGGAATCGGACAACTGGTTTGAACAGCTGTACGAATTCAAATTTGATGTACAACTTTTCGCCGCTATAGCGGCAAAGGACGAAGTCATGACCCCTGAAAACCAAAACCCTATGTTCGAACTGGATGGCTCTCAACCTGCGCGTCCAGATCTGCGCTGCTTCAGCGTCGGCGATAACGATTGGGTTGCTGCTACCAGCGAAGAGGAAGCCCGCCGCCTCCTGGCAGAAATGAACGGTGATGACCCTGCCGAATACGCAGATTGGGATGTCGAGCTGACCAGCGAAACCATGCTTGATCGGCAGTGGACCGATGAAGACCCGCCGCACGCCGAATGCGGCTGTCTACGCGATTGGCTGGCTGAAGCAACTGAGCCCACCTACCTGATGGGTACGGAGTGACGCCATGATGCTAAAAGCCGCAGCCATGAGCGCCTGCCTCTGGGGCGCTCTCTACCTCTCTGTTGCAGCGGTGACCTCATGAGCGACCATTCAAAACTCAAAGAGCTGGCCGAGGCCGCAACGCCCGGGCCATGGGATCGCAGCGACGGCAACGAAGTCAGCGTTTCGTACGAAGGCGATGAAGCCTACTGGTCGTGGGAGAACGCTGGTCCGGCGCAGTTGCATGGTTCTGGCACTCAGCCACTCGCCGACGCCGACTTCATTGCAGCCGCTAATCCTGCCGCAGTCTTGGCCCTCATCGCCGAGAACGAAGAGCTGCGGAAGGAACGAGACAACCTGCGCTTAGACCGAGACGGCCTCCTCGAAGCAGGAGCGCACCTACTATGATCCTCGCCACCCTATTCATGCTCCAACACATCTACCGAGGGCCGTGGCGATGAACCATCAACCCAAAGGTGGCATGTGCGCCACCTGCACCCACGCCCACCGCAATTGCAGCCACCTTACCTTCAGCACCATGCCGCCGCTTTCGAACGACGGCCAGACAGTGATCGTGCGCTGCACTGATTTCCAGAGGCGCGAGCGATGAATCGCATGGTCAGCGTCCGCACCGAGGAACTGACCGGCCCGGCGCTGGACTGGGCAATCAACGCGATCGAGGGTGACCAGCGGCCCGGCACCGGACAACTGCAACTCTTCGCCATGCCCGACGCCGAGCAACTGATCACGAAGTACGGCGTCTGGGTCGATGTTGGCCACCGTCAGCCTTGGCTGGCCGACGTCACCAACGATCCGCTCAACCGCCAGCCCGGCGAGACCCGAGCCGTCGCAGTGTTCCGCGCCGTGGTCTTCGCCAAGCGCGGCGCCACGGTCAACGTTCCCGCCGAACTCATCCAGCAGTAACCACTCCCCCTACTCAACAGCCTGCCGGTGTACGGCGGGCGAGGTGTATGCATGTTTATTTGCGCAGAAACCAAGATCGGGCGGTGCAAATCGCTCGGCGATCAGGTGCGCGTTCTGGCGCTTCGCCTCGGTGGCGGTTGGAGTCAGGCGCGCGAGGATCTGGCGAAAGAAGCAGAGCAATGGTTTGGCCGAGAGCCGGTCACTACAAAACAGGAATGGCGCGCCGTCCGCGCCGAAGTCTTCCGCACCGAATAACTACCTTCTGCCGCCACGCGCGGCATGGAGCATCACAATGAATACAGCTCACACCAACGATCAGCACGAATCGCCGATCCAATACATCAAATTGCCCGAGGTGAAACGAATCTGCGGCCTCAGCACGGCCACCATTTACCGAATGGCCGTCAGTGGCAAGTTTCCCAAGCAGGTAAAACTGGGGGCTGCGGCCGTCGGCTGGGTAAAGTCCGAAGTCGACCAGTGGGCGAGCGGCAAGGCAGCAGCAAGGCCGTGTCAGCCTTCCTCCTCAAGTGAATCGAGGTAGTCGGCCCAGTCCTGCATCATTCCCCTCCGCTGCTCCACGTACTCTGCGTGGTTGTAGGTCTTCCGGATCTTGCTTGAGCCAGCGTGCGAAAGCTGCGCCTCAATCCAGTCCTCGTTGTATCCCTTCTCGTTCAAGGTCGTCGAAATCGTGGCGCGGATTCCGTGCCCGGTCAGCCTGCCTTCATATCCCATGCGCCTCAAAGCCATGTTGACTGTGCCGTCGCTGATCGGCTTGCTCGGATCGCTCCGTCCAGCAATCAGCAGTTTGTAGCGGCCAGTCATCTGGTGCAGCTTGCGCGCCTCTTCCATCGCCTGCCGCGACAGCGGCACGAAATAAGGCGGTACAACCCCCTCTCCTTTTACCCTGATGACCTTTTTCAGTTGTTTGACGGTACCGGCCGGAACAGTCCACAGCGCGGCGTCGAAATCGAATTGATCAATCGTTGCGCTTCTCAGTTCGATCGTGCGCACCCCCGTGAGCAGCAGCAGACGAATTGCGCTGCGGGTGTAATCCTTCAGGTCGGCGCGCTTCAGTTCAGCAAGAAACTCTTTCAGCTCATGCTGCCGAAGCATCGGGTTGTGCTTTTCCGGCGGCTCCTTGGCGGCGACGATGTCCAGATCGGCGGCGGGGTTCACGTCCAGATACTCAGACGCAATGCCGTATCGAAATATCTCGTTGAGCCACGTGCGGCATTTGCGAGCGACGTTCAGTGCCCCGCGCTTTTCAATGATCCGCAGAGTCGCTAGTACATCCTTGCGCGAGACTTCGGCGATCGGGATTTTTCCCAAGGAGGGCAACAAATCTTTATCCAGATAGAGCTGCGCCTGTTTTGCAGCGCCCTTCTTGGCCTCGGCCCAGCGCGGCAACTTGAACGCGTACCACTCGTTCGCAACAACCTCAAATGTTTTGACCGAAGAATCAGCGGCGGCTTTTTTCTCTTTTCTGCGGTGCGAGCGAGGATCAGTGCCCTTCGCTACAAGCGAGCGAGCTTGATCTCGGAGTTCGCGGGCTTCTTTCAGGGAGATTTCAGGATAGGTACCCAGGGACATGCGCGGCTGGCTGCCGTGCCATGAAAACCTGAAGTGCCAAGACTTCGTGCCGTTTGGGGCAACGAATAGGGACAGTCCACTGGCGTCGGTCAGAGTGAAGCTCTTTTCGGCCGGTTTGGCCTGGCGCACAGCGGTATCAGTGAGAGGCATTAGTACATCACCATGGCAGTCGAACTGGGGAAGGACTGAATGATGTACTAAAAATAATGAGAAGTGGTGAGAACGCTTGATAACTGATGGAAAAGAAAAAGCCCCGCCGGGTCTTAGCCAGCGGGGCTTTTTGATAAGTCTTGAGAAGACATGAGAAGCAGAAATGGTGCCCGAAGCCGGAATCGAACCGGCACGCCCTTACGAGCGGGGGATTTTAAGTCCCATGCGTCTACCAGTTTCGCCATTCGGGCGGTAGCGCTGTGTTGCTGTTTCCAGCGGCATGCTCTCAATCCTGACAGCATGCAGGCTTCAGCAGCCGAGCGGGAAATATATACATCACTTCCCGGTGAAGCAAGTTTGCAATGAACGTTTTAAAGACTAAATCTTGCAACGCACTGCAAATAAAAAAGCTCCGTAAATCATGGATCTACGGAGCTTGTTTATAGTGGAGGCCGAGGTCGGAATCGAACCGGCGTAGGTGGATTTGCAATCCACTGCATAACCATTTTGCTACTCGGCCTCAAAGCATCTGCTGTCAGTAGCGCAACAACAAACACGTACAAATTGGAGCGGGAAACGAGACTCGAACTCGCGACCCCGACCTTGGCAAGGTCGTGCTCTACCAACTGAGCTATTCCCGCTTGGTGATGCGCATTCTATAGAATTAAGAAGCTCCGTCAACCCCTTGATTCAAAAAAGTTTTATTTCTTTTCCACATCGGTCTTCAGATGTGGCCAGGCGGCGCGCAGGTATTGAACCATCGACCACAAAGTCAGGCCTGCCGACACCAGCAGCAAGGTGTAACCCAAGACAACCCAGAAATTGAAATCCTTCGGGTGAGCCAACAGAATCACCAGCGCGAGCATTTGCGCTGCGGTTTTCCATTTGCCGAGATTCGATACAGCCACGTGCGCACGCGCACCGAGTTCAGCCATCCATTCACGCAGCGCCGAAACAACGATCTCGCGACCGATAATCACCGCCGCTGGCAGCGTGAGCCAAAGGTTGCCATGCTCTTGAACCAGCAGCACCAGCGCAACGGCGACCATGAGTTTGTCAGCGACCGGATCAAGAAACGCTCCGAACGGAGTGCTTTGCTCCAGGCGACGCGCCAGATAACCATCCAGCCAGTCCGTTGCTGCCGCAAAGGCAAACACCGAGGCGGAGGCCATGTAGCTCCACTGATATGGCAGATAGAACAGCAAAATGAAGATCGGGATGAGCAGGACGCGTAGAACGGTAATCAGATTAGGGATATTCATCGGCACAACTGGCTACGAGGTGAAGGGGCATTCTACTCGCTATGCAGGTTCGCATAAATCGACTCTGCGAGCTTTTTACTGATCCCCGGGGCTTTCGCTATCTCTTCGATGCTTGCACGAGTCAGCTCTTGCAATCCACCAAAATGTTTCAACAAGTCGCGACGTCGAGTCGGCCCTACTCCGGCAACGCCTTCCAGCGTTGACGTACGGCGAGTTTTGCCGCGACGTGCTCGGTGCCCTGTAATTGCAAAACGGTGCGCTTCATCGCGAATCTGCTGAATCAGGTGCAGTGCCGGCGAGTCACCGCGCAAGGTGAATTCATGCGCCGCATCATTCAGATACAACGTTTCGAAACCCGCCTTGCGCGTTGCCCCCTTGGCGACACCGAGCAGGATCAAATCCGGCACGGCCAATTCATTAAGCACGTCGCGGGCCATCGATAGCTGCCCCTTGCCACCGTCGACCAGCAGAATGTCCGGCAACTTGCCCTCGCCGTCCTTGAGTTTGCTGAAACGTCGCGTCAGGGCCTGGTGCATGGCGGCGTAATCATCGCCAGCCGTGACACCCTCAATGTTGTAGCGCCGATAATCCGATTTGATCGCGCCTTCCGGGCCAAAGACAACACAGGATGCGACCGTCGCCTCACCACTGGAGTGACTGATGTCGTAACACTCCAGACGTTGCGGTGGCTCATCCAGGTTCAGCACTTCGGCCAAGGCCTCAAATCGCGCAGCAGTGTGCTGACGATTGGCCAGACGCGCACCTAAAGCCTGCTCGGCGTTAGTCACAGCCAATTGCTGCCAACGCGCGCGCGTGCCTCGTACCCGATGACTGATGGCCAGTTCACGACCGCGCAATTCATGGATCGCCTCGATCACCGTCGGAAAGTCTTCGTGCATCACGTTGACGATCAGCTCGCTGGGCAGGTCGCGCTCCGGGCTGCTGATGAAGTAATGACCGAGAAACGCCGCCATGACTTCAGAAACGTCTTCATCAATCCCGACCTGCGGGAAGAAGTTCTTGCTGCCCAGCACGCGTCCGCCACGGACGCTGATCAAATGCACGCAGGCGCCGCCCGGGTTGACGAAGGCTGCGATGACATCGATATCGCCCGTGCCACCCTCCATGCTTTGTTGATCCTGCACACGGCGCAGCAGAGCGATCTGATCACGCAACTCGGCGGCGCGCTCGAATTCGAGGTTGATCGCCGCCTCTTCCATCGCGCTGGACAGCTCGTTGGTCAGCGCATGACTGCGCCCTTCGAGGAACATCACCGAATGACGGACGTCGTCAGCATAAACATCAGGCTCGACCAGCCCGACGCAAGGCGCCTTGCAACGCTTGATCTGGTATTGCAGGCACGGGCGGGTCCGGTTCTTGTAGTAACTGTCTTCACACTGGCGGACGAAGAACGTCTTCTGCAGCAGGCTCAGACTTTCACGGATGGCGCCAGCACTTGGATAGGGCCCGAAATATTTGCCCTTGGCTTTCTTTGCCCCACGATGAATGCTCAAACGCGGGAATTGGCCGTCGGACAAAAATACATATGGGTAGGATTTGTCGTCGCGCAACAGAATGTTGTACGGCGGCCGCCATTCCTTGATCAGCGTCTGCTCTAGTAGCAGCGCCTCGGTTTCATTGGCGGTGATGGTCGTTTCGACCTGAGCAATGCGTCCAACCAGTGCAGCCGTCTTCGGCGCCAGGCCGGTTTTGCGAAAGTAGCTGGCCAGTCGCTTCTTGAGGTTCTTGGCCTTGCCGACATACAACAGGCGCGCATCGCTGTCGAACATCCGGTACACACCGGGGCGCCCGCTGACAGTCGACAGAAAGGCACTGGAATCGAATGTTTCAGTCATGTCAGAGGCTGGCATCAACCATTCCGTGACGAACCGCCAAAAGTGTCAGCTCGACGTCGCTGCTGATCGAAAGCTTCTCGAAAATACGGTAGCGATAGGTGTTCACGGTTTTCGGTGAGAGGCACAACTTGTCGGAAATGATCTGAACCTTCTGACAGCCGACAATCATCAATGCGATCTGGATTTCGCGCTCGGACAAGGCATCGAAAGGTGAGTCATTGGACGGCTGGAAGGACTTGATCGCCAATTGCTGGGCAATCTGCGGGCTGATATAGCGCTGCCCGGCGAAGACCAGCCGAATGGCCTGTACCATTTCCGGCAACCCGGCGCCCTTGGTGAGATATCCCGCAGCACCAGCCTGCAGCAACCGGGTAGGAAAAGGATCCTCTTCACACACCGTAACCGCGACCACCTTGATGTCCGGATGACTGCGCAGCAGTTTGCGCGTGGCCTCAAGCCCGCCGATGCCAGGCATCTTGACGTCCATCAGAACCACATCGGGTTTCAACTCTCGGGCCTTGATCAGGGATTCTTCCCCGGACTCGGCCTGGCCAACCACCTGCAAGCCATCAATATCGGCCAGCATCCGTGTAATGCCCGTACGAACGAGATCATGGTCATCGACCACCAGCACCCTAATCAAGCAGACACCTCGCGATATGGTCATATTGGGATGCGGGACACCTTAGCAAAAAGTGCCCGGCAGACCTAGCGGCAAGCGTCATTTAAAAAGTTTCAAACGATCATTCAGGGCTTGCCGGCCGTGGGTTTCAGAGCACAGGTGTACTGATATCGAGCTGCATTCGCAGGAAACACTCGTCCTCGCCTTGTACGTGTAGTCCTTTTCTCTCATACAATTTTTTTGCCGGATTATTTTCGAACACCGTCAGGCGTAACGCCGGGCGCCTTTCATGCCGGGCCATGCCGATAATCTGGTCGATAGCCCAGGATCCTGCGCCCTGCCCCTGAAAGGCTTCAGCCATTTGCAGTTCACGAATATACAGCGCCCGCGCATCCCGACTCAGACTGAAAAAACCTGCCGGCACATCATCAAGCACTATCAACCAGTTTTCACGCCCCGACCATGCCACGTCGAACGCCTCGTCCTGCCACAACAGCTCATGATGAATGTAGTAATGCAGCATGTTCTGACAGGTGAGCGCGCGGGCAAAAACCAAGTCTTCAGGTGTCGCCCGACACATACGAAATCTCATTTTGCCTCCATCAGCGGACTCACCCGCCCCTGCCATCTGCGGGTAAAAGCGAAGTGTGTCACAACGCATGCTGCACTCAAGCAATAGGTGTTTCACTGGCGGCTCGATAGCATTTTCTGATTGCTGAGGTGTATTGGCCTCTAGTAAGCTCGGCGCATTAATTGGAGACAGACCATGTTCAACGCTCTCTCACAGCTTCACACCGCCAGCGCCCTGCGCTCGGTCGCGGCTGCCCGGGCGAATGACGTTTGCGCTCCGGTCAGCTTTTATTTTGGGTATTGGTTTAGCCACTGGCGCGCCTGATACCCACACGGCGCCCAAGTAAACGGGTCGCCTACCAGAGATTTCTCAACCCCCGGTCGGCTTCCCGACCGGGGGTTTTGTTTTTTCAGGCCACAAACTTTTCAGCCACACACCAGACACTTTGAGGATTCATCAAATGAACTACGCCACTTATTACCGTTACGACAGCTTTAGCGCCTGGCGATTTACCAGCCTCCGCTCGGGACAGCCTGCCGCCTCCGATCGGTCACCTACAGGTGGCAAACCCGAACACGTAGCCAATACGGCCAATTGTCGAACACCCCAGTAGGGCCGAGCGAGCGGGAAGCACCCGCCGCCTGCCCAGGAAGACCGAATATGAACTCGTCCATTTCTGCACTGCCATTGTCCACCCATACTTGCGCCAACGAAGCCCTGACCCTGCGTCTGCCGAGCTCGTTGCAACTCAAGCAGCAATTGCCATTGAGCCATGCCTTGAGCCGCCAGGTCGCCGCCCACCGCCAGGCGGTTCGCGCGATCCTCAACGGCGAAGACCAGCGCCTGCTGGTAATTGTCGGACCCTGCTCAATCCACGACCCTCAGTCCGCCCTTGAATACGCAGGCAAGCTCGCTCGACTGGCTGAACAAGTCAGCGACGAAATGCTTCTGGTGATGCGTGCCTACGTCGAAAAACCGCGCACCACTGTCGGCTGGAAAGGTCTGGCCTACGACCCGCATCTGGATGGCAGTGACGACATGGCCGGTGGCCTGGCACTGTCGCGCGAGCTGATGCTGGAAATGATCCGACTGGGTTTGCCGGTGGCGACCGAACTGTTGCAACCGATGGCCGCCGGCTACTTCGACGATCTGCTGAGCTGGGTTGCCATCGGTGCACGCACCACTGAATCGCAAATCCATCGCGAAATGGCCAGCGGCTTGAGCATGCCGGTGGGCTTCAAGAACGGCACCGACGGTGGTGCGACCGTTGCCGTCGACGCCATGCGTTCGGCAGCCCATCCCCATCGGCATTTCGGCGTCGACAGTCAGGGACACCCGGCCATCATTCAGACACCCGGCAACGTTGACACCCATCTGGTGTTGCGCGGAGGCCATCAGGGGCCGAATCATGATCGCGAGAGCGTGGCACGGATTCACGCCGAACTGATCCGCCTGAAGATCCCGAGCCGGATTATGGTCGACTGCAGTCACGCCAACAGTGGCAAGGATCCATTGCGCCAACCAGGCGTGTTCAACGAAGTGCTTGAACAGCGCTTGCAGGGCGATCGCTCGTTGATTGGCATGATGCTGGAGTCGCATCTGTTCGAAGGCTGTCAGCCACTGAGCGCATCGCTGCAATACGGTGTCTCGATCACCGATGGCTGCCTGGGTTTCAGCGCAACCGAGCAACTGCTGCTCGATGCGGCTCAGCGCCTTGGCACGCAAGCCAGAGGCTGATATCTAGACCTGCCCTCCGGTTTTTAAAAAAAACCGGAGGGCGAAGCGAGTCGCAACTACGCCTCGACCCGCACCAGCGTTACCGCAGACGCCTGACTGACGTCGTCCAGACGCTCGACGGTGTAGGCAACAGAAACAGTCGACCCAAGATGCTCACGCCAGAAGCGCTGTGGAACGATGAAAATCAGCGGTTTGCCTGCGGTTTCCCGGGTGATTTCGCGGTCATCCCGATGATTGAAATATGCACCGTCGCACTTGAGGTAGACCAGCTCACCTTCTTGCGTTTGGGCATTGCCGATCACCACAGTGACGCCATCGATCGAATCCTCTGTCAGTAGCACACCGTCCTCAGCTTCCAGTACATCAGGCGCATCCAGCTCACCGAGCAGCAACGGCGTGATGAGTATTCGCGCGGGCTCGGATTCGCGCACAACCCCACCCGCCTGCTCGATTCGGTAGCGCACCGAGACCTCGCCACCAAGATGCGCCGCGATGTATTCAGGCGCGACCCAAAATGACAGGACATCGGAGACTGCGAAGGTTTCGACCTTCAATCGATCGCTGAACGACAGCGGGGATGCGTCGCCAGACCACAACAACAAAACCTGATCGCCTGCAGCCATGCGGGCGTATGGCTGAAGCGTGATGAGTACGCCTTCAGTGACACGCGCCGGGTCCAGCGTCCCGCCACTTGCACCCTCGACATGCGGCGCAAGCAATTGCGTCCGCGTATCCCCCACGGACAATTGCAGGCGCGCAGACAATGCGGGCTCGGACAATGCTGCGCTGAAGAGTGTCCAGCGGACCTCCAGCGAGCCGCCATCCAAAGCCGCGACGTGCATGCCCTTGATAACGAAAATGACGTCTTTGCCAACCTGAGCGTCGCTGACGAAGCGCACCATTTCATGCTGATAGGCATAACCCTCGATATCCAGGCCGTCCCAGCTCAACAGCAGTTGATCACCACTGGCCATGCCCGAATACGGGGCGATACGGACGACGACCTTGCTTTGCGAGGGGTCGAGGACGGTGCCCTCCAGCGCATCGAGCGTTACTGCTGGCAACAATTCAACTGTCTTGCTGGCGCTGGCAGGGTGGCGCATCCGGTAGCAAAACTCGATCTCATGCGTGTTCATTCGCAATTCCATTCCTTGGACAAAACGCTGTCTTCATTGACGGCGTCGACAGTCAACATTGAACGCGTTTGCAGGCGCTCTCGCTATCAGCCGAATTCGCCGCATCCATGGCGCAAAAGCTATGGAACCGGTAGGCAACTTACACAAAATCGAGCTGCTTCCTGCGGGGGACGGCCAGAGCTTCCGATTTAGGCTTCAACTGCTGCCGAAAACTCCCACGACTACTAGTCCAGATTCACCGGTCAATTGAAGCCTCTTCGTACCTCTTCAACGAGTTGTGTGTTTTAGAGTGGCCCACAGATTCCCCAATGAACTTCTGCGAAGAAAGGTAAGAACATGCAACGGAATGCTGTAACTCGTTATCCCATCCTTCTGGTACACGGCCTGTTCGGATTCGAGCGTATTGGCCATTTCGAGCTGTTTCATGACGTCAAGGAGGCGCTGAAAACCGCTGAAAACAGGGTCTTTGTTCCCCACCTCTCCGCTACCCACAATAATGAAATGAGGGGCGAGCAGTTGCTGGCGCAGATTGATCGTGTCCTGCGAGGCACAGGTGCCAGCAAAGTCAACCTCATCGGCCACAGCCAGGGCGCACTGACTGCAAGATATGCAGCGGCGCTTGCTCCGCACGCCGTCGCTTCGGTGACGTCGGTCAGTGGTCCAAACCACGGTTCGGAACTGGCTGACTTCCTGCGCAAAGCTCTGGTTCCAGGGCAATTGCCGGAACTGGTCGCGCACAACATTGCAACGCTGTTTGGCGATTTCCTTTCATTGCTCAGCGGTAGCGTCAACCTGCCGCAGAACGCGCTGGCGGCGCTCAATGCGCTGACCACCGAGGGGGTTGGCGCTTTCAACGACAAATTTTCACAGGGCTTGCCCAGCACTTGGGGCGGCGACGGCCCCGGAAAGGTCAATGGCGTGCACTATTACTCCTGGAGCGGAGTGCTGCCTGCAAACGGTCTGCCCAGTCTCGATCCGATTCAAGGCGTTCATCGGGCGCTGTCGCAATATTTCATGACAGAGGGACAACAAAATGACGGTTTCGTAGGACGCTTCAGTTCCCACCTGGGGCAAGTGATCCGGTCTGACTATCCGCTGGACCACCTGAGCACCTTGCGCCGTCCTGCCAACGGATTACCCAGTCAGCTCGACCCGATTAGTCTTTACGTAGAGCATGCCGCGCGCCTGAAAGCAGCGAATCTGTGATCAGACAGTCGACAATCCCACGGAACTTTGCCGAGAATTCGGCCACTGATTCCGGTAGGCTCCACACTTTACTGAAATAGATTGGAGAGTTTCCCCATGGCTAAAGCCACTGCCCGCCACATCCTTGTTGCCAGCGAAGACAAGTGCAACGAACTCAAGGCCCAGATCGAAGGCGGCGCTGATTTCGCCGAAGTCGCGAAGGCCAATTCCACCTGCCCATCCAGCCGTCAGGGCGGTGATCTGGGTTCGTTCGGTCCTGGCCAGATGGTCAAGGAATTCGATACCGTGGTCTTCAGCGCGCCGATCAACGTCGTGCAAGGCCCGGTGAAAACCCAGTTCGGTTATCACCTGCTGGAAGTCACCAGCCGTCAGGACTGATCCTTCGTCTGATTGCTATACAACGGCCCGCCTTTTGGTGGGCCGTTGTGTTTCAGTTACACATACGGCTGGCGACTGACGCGCCTCTCGCGTACAACTTGCGCTTATCGATTACCCGGTTCCAAGGCTGACAATGCGACTGGTTTTCCCAACATTGATGCTTACCGCCCTCGCCCTGCTGTCGGGCGTCGCTGGTGTGAACGCTGCACCGCAACATGCGTTGACCGTGTATGGCGAACCCGCCAAGTACCCCGCAGGCTTCAGTCACTTCGACTACGCCAACCCGCAGGCCCCAAAGGGCGGAACGATGCGCCGCTCGGCGCTCGAAATCGGTCACTTTGACCATATCCTTCCTTATATAGACAAAGGCATAGGCGTCAGCCAGATCGACGGCATGCTGTACTCACCGCTGGCACAGCGTTCGATGGACGAGCCCTACACCGTCTACGGCCTGGTCGCGCAAAAAATGGAGCGCTCGGACGACGGCCTGTCGCTACGATTTTTCATCAACCCCAAGGCCCGCTTCGCCGACGGCAAGCCGATCACCGCCGAAGACGTGCGTTACACCTACGATTTGTTGATGACCCAAGGCAGCTTGCGCTATCGCACGCAGTTCGCCGACGTCAAAGGCGTTGAAGTCGAAGCACCGCTGACCGTGCGCTTCGATTTCAAAAGCGATGAAAACCGTACCTTGCCACTGGATATCGCGACCCTGCCGGTGTTTCCCGAACATTGGTGGAAGCGTCGCGATTTTGCCGGCGGTGGTGGTTATGAACCGCCACTGGGCAGCGGCCCTTATCGGGTCGGCAAGGTTGACTCGGGACGGAGTATCACGTTCGAGCGCAATCCCGATTGGTGGGGCAAGGATCTGCCGGTCAGCCGCGGCTTGTACAACTTTGACCATTTCAGCATCGAGTATTTCGGCGACACCGACGTCGCACGCCAGGTGCTGCGCGGTGGCGCCTATGACTACAACCGCGAGTTTTCAGCCACTGGCTACTCGATTGGTTATGACAGCCCTGCCCTGAGCGACGGGCGTCTGCAAAAAGCCCATCTGGCCACCGAGGCGCCGCAATCGGCCCAGGGATTTGTGTTCAACCTGCAGAAACCGACGTTCCAGGATCGACGCGTGCGTCAGGCACTGGCCATGTTGTGGGATTTCGAGTGGAGCAACCGGCAGATGATGCGCAACCTGTACATCCGCCAGCAAAGTTACTTTTCCAATTCGGATCTGGCGGCGCGGGAGTTACCCGATGCACAAGAGCTGAAAATCCTTGAGCCATTGCGTGGACAGATTCCCGACGAGGTCTTCACAAAAGTCTTCGAGGCGCCGAAAACCGATGGCAGCGGCCTGATCCGCGACAAGCAATTGCAAGCCCTCGCTTTGCTTGAGCAGGCCGGCTGGAAGCCTGACGGCGATCAACTGGTGAATGCCGAAGGCGAGCCGCTGAGTTTTACCTTTCTGGTCAGCCAGAACGGCATCGATCGCCTGTTACTGCCCTACAAGCGCACGCTGAAACAGATCGGCATCGACCTTAACATCCGCCGCATCGACGCCTCGCAGTACGTCAACCGCTTGATGAGCCGCGACTACGACATGATCGTCACTGGCTATCCGGTCACTACGTCGCCGGGTGGCGAACTGCTCAACTATTTCGGCTCGTCGGCCGCCAACGACCCTGGCGCCAACAATTACATGGTGTTGAAAAACCCGGCAGTGGACACGTTGATCAACGGCCTGATCCGCGCCTCGACCAAACCCGACATGCTGCACTACGCCCATGCGCTGGACCGCGTGCTGCAATGGAATTACTACTGGATTCCCAACTACTACCCGCCGGGCAGTTCGACGGTCTGGTGGAACCGTTTCGGCATTCCGTCGGTTCAGGCAAGCAATGACGAGGCCATCGAGAGCTGGTGGGAAATCAGCCGTACGCCGCTGACCAATCAACAGATGACCGCCGAGAAAATCACGCGCGGCAGACCCGGAGGACCTCGCTGATGTGGGGTTACATACTGCGGCGTCTGCTGCTGATCATTCCGACACTGGTGATCATTCTGCTGGTCAATTTCGTCATCATTCAAGCCGCGCCGGGCGGCCCGGTCGAGCAGGCGATCGCGCACTTGCAGGGCATTGGCGGGACGAATGTCGGCGGTGGTTCGGGCGAGACCATGAGCGGTACATCACGCGCCAGCCGTGGTCTCGACCCGCAACTGATCAAGGACATCGAAAAACAGTACGGTTTCGACAAACCGGCCCATGAACGGCTGTGGCTGATGCTGAAGAACTACGCGCAACTGGACTTCGGTAAAAGCTTCTTTCGTGGCGCGACGGTCACTGACCTGATCCTGGAAAAAATGCCGGTGACCATCTCGCTCGGGCTGTGGGCCACGCTGATCACTTATCTGGTGTCGATTCCACTGGGCATCCGCAAAGCCGTGCATCATGGCAGCCATTTCGATATCTGGAGCAGCACGGCAATCATTATTGGCTACGCGATGCCGGCGTTCCTGTTCGCGATGTTCCTGATCGTGGTGTTTGCCGGCGGCACCTCGCTGAACTGGTTTCCGGTGCGAGGTCTGGTCTCGGACAACTTCGAATCGCTGTCGACCATTGGCAAGATCGCCGACTACTTCTGGCATCTGGTGTTGCCGGTCACTGCGCTGGTGATCGGTGGATTCGCGACACTGACGATTCTTACCAAGAACTCGTTCCTCAACGAAATCACCCGCCAATACGTGGTCACTGCGCGAGCCAAAGGCTTGAGTGAGCGTCGAGTGCTGTATGGCCACGTGTTCCGCAACGCGATGTTGCTGGTGGTGTCGGGCATTCCTCAAGCCTTTATCAGTGTGTTCTTCGCCGGCTCCCTGCTGATCGAAGTGATCTTCTCCCTCGACGGCCTCGGCCGCATGAGCTACGAAGCGGCGGTTTCCCGAGACTATCCGGTCGTGTTCGGCTCGCTGTTCATCTTCACCCTGTTCGGTTTGCTGATAAAACTGATTGGCGATCTGTGTTACACCCTCGTCGATCCGCGCATCGACTTCGCCGCGAGGAACGCCTGATGTTCAAGCTCTCGCCACTGGGGCGTCGCCGCTTCGAGCGTTTCAAGAAAAACCGCCGGGGCTGGTGGTCGTTGTGGTTGTTTATCGCACTGTTCGTCGTGACGTTAGGCGGTGAACTGATCGCCAATGACAAACCGTTGATGGTCAGCTATCAGGGCCAGTGGTACTTCCCGGTATTCAAACGGCACACCGAACAGGAGTTCGGCGGGCAGTTACCCTTCCAGGCCGATTACCGCAGCGAATACGTGCAGAACCTGATCCGCAAGGACGGTGGCTGGCTGCTGTTTCCGCCCATCCCGTTCAGTGACGACACACCCAATTACGATCTCAACAAACCGGCGCCCAGCCCACCCACGGCAGTCAACTGGCTCGGCACCGATGACCAGTCGCGGGATGTGTTGGCGCGGGTGATCTTCGGCGCGCGGGTTTCGATTCTGTTTGCGCTGATGCTGACGTTTGTCAGCGCGCTGATCGGCATCGCGGCGGGCGCGCTGCAAGGCTATTACGGCGGCTGGGTCGATCTGCTCGGGCAACGTTTGCTGGAGGTATGGTCCGGGTTGCCGGTGCTGTATCTGCTGATCATCCTCTCCGGTTTCGTCGAACCGAATTTCTGGTGGCTGCTGGGGATCATGGCGCTGTTTTCATGGCTGGCATTGGTCGACGTGGTGCGTGCCGAGTTCCTGCGCGGACGCAATCTGGAATACGTCAAAGCCGCGCGCGCCCTGGGTTTGACTGACCGCAAAGTGATTGTCCGGCACATCCTGCCCAACGCCATGAATGCGACGTTAAGCTACCTGCCGTTCATTCTGACCGGAGCGATTTCCACCCTCACCGCGCTGGACTTCCTGGGTTTCGGCATGCCCGCCGGCAGTGCCTCGCTGGGCGAGTTGATTGGCCAGGGCAAGCAGAACTTGCAGGCACCGTGGCTCGGACTGACGGCGTTTTTCACGCTGGCGCTGATCCTTTCCTTATTAGTGTTCATCGGCGAAGCGTTACGTGACGCGTTCGACCCCCGATCCTGAAGCGTGACCATGACTGACAACCTGATTGAAATCCGTAATCTGAACGTCGCCTTCCATGGTCAGACCGTGGTGCGCGACTTGTGCCTGGATATTCGCCCCGGTGAATGCCTGGCACTGGTCGGCGAGTCCGGCTCGGGCAAATCGGTCACAGCGCATTCGATCCTGCAATTGCTCCCCGAAAGCGACGCGCACACCAGCGGCAGCATTCGCTATCGCGGGCAGGAACTGGTCGGCTCCGATCCGAAGGTCCTGCGTGAACTGCGCGGCAATCGCATCGCGATGATCTTTCAGGAGCCGATGACCTCGCTCAATCCGCTGCACACCATCGAAAAGCAGATCGGCGAAACGCTGTTGCTGCACCGTGGCCTCGGTGGCAAAGAGGCGCAAAAACGCATCCTCGAGCTGCTCGGACTGGTGGGCATCCAGAAACCCAAAGAGCGGCTCAAGGCCTATCCGCATCAGTTGTCCGGCGGCCAACGTCAACGGGTGATGATTGCCATGGCGCTGGCCTGCGAACCGGAGTTGCTGATCGCCGATGAGCCAACCACCGCCCTCGATGTCACCGTGCAGCGCAAGATCCTGCTGCTGCTCAAATCCCTGCAACAGCGGTTGGGCATGTCGCTGCTGCTGATCAGCCACGACCTCAACCTGGTGCGCAGCATCGCCCAGCGCGTCTGCGTGATGAAGGCCGGCGAGATTGTCGAGCAGGCGCCCTGCGAAACGCTGTTCACCGAGCCGAAGCATCCTTACAGCTGCGTGCTGCTCAACGCCGAGCCTGATGGCGAAGCATTGCCCCGGGATGAGCGCGAAAACGTCCTGGAGGTCGATGATCTGCGAGTGGAATTCGTCGTCGGTGGCGGGCTGTTTCAGCGCAAACAGTACCTGCGCGCAGTGGACGGCATCAGCCTGAACATTCAGCGCGGCAAGACCTTGGGCATTGTTGGCGAATCCGGTTCGGGCAAGTCGACGCTGGGTCAGGCAATTCTGCGTTTGCTCGATTCGCAAGGCAGCATTCGTTTTCAAGGCACAGCGCTCGATGGCCTTAATCAGAAACAACTGCGACCGTGGCGCCGGCAGATGCAGGTGGTGTTTCAGGATCCGTTCGGCAGCCTCAGCCCTCGGATGTCGGTAGCGCAGATCATCAGCGAAGGCCTGGAAGTGCATTGCGAATCCACCGCCGACGAATGCGATGCACAAGTGATCCGCGTACTCAAGGAAGTCGGACTCGACCCGGACAGCCGTCATCGCTATCCCCACGAGTTTTCCGGTGGCCAGCGCCAACGTATCGCCATCGCCCGGGCACTGGTGCTGAAACCGGCGCTGATTCTGCTCGACGAGCCGACCTCGGCACTCGATCGCACGGTGCAGAAACAAGTGGTCGCCCTGCTCCGTGACCTGCAGGAAAAACATGGTCTGACTTATCTGTTTATCAGCCATGACCTGGCCGTCGTCCGCGCTCTGGCCCACGACATGATCGTGATCAAGGACGGTAAAGTCGTCGAACGTGGCGCGAGTCATGAGGTGTTCGATTCGCCGCAGCACCCGTATACCAAAGAGCTGTTGGCGGCGGCGCATCCGGGCTAGGCATAATCGGTTTCCAGCTTGCACCGCGTCGCGGCCATCGCTGGCAAGCCAGTTCCCACAGGGCTTTCGGTCGTTCACAAATGTTGTGTCCACCAATGAAACTGTCGGAGCTGGCTTGCCAGCGATGAGGCCAGCAGTCGCAACACACATTCAGGATCAGCCTTCATGAACACCACTGAAAGCCTCAAGGACTACCAACGGGTTCGCACCCTGGCGATCCGCTCACTGTTCGAGATCATCGAGCAATCGAGCGAAGGCACGGTGATTGTCGATCGCGACGCCAACATTGTCTGGATGAACGAACGCTACGCCCGACGTTTCGGCCTGGAGTCCGCTGCCGGTGCGATCGGCAAGCCTTGCGAAAGCGTGATCCCCGGCAGCCTGTTGCGTGAAGTGGTGCGCAGCGGGCGGCCGATTCTGCTGGACATGCAGGACACGCCGAAAGAGCCGTTGGTGGTGATGCGCCTGCCGATTCACGACGATGCCGGCACGGTGATCGGCGCAATCGGTTTCGCCCTGTTTGATGAGTTGCGCACCCTGTCGCCGATGCTCAAGCGCTACCTGAGCATGCAGGAGGAACTGGCCTCGACCCGCTCATTGCTGCGTGCGCGGCAGACCAAGTACAACTTTGCGCACTTCATCGGCACCAGTGCCGCCAGCCTCGAAGTCAAACGTCGCGCTCGCCGCAGCGCCAGTGCCGACTCGCCAGTTTTGTTGCTCGGCGAAACGGGCACCGGCAAAGAGCTGTTGGCCCAGGCAATCCACAGTGCTTCGCCACGGGCGCACAAGGCGTTTGTCAGCATCAACAGTGCGGCGATCCCCGAGGCGCTGCTCGAAGCGGAGTTTTTCGGCACGGCACCAGGCGCCTTCACCGGAGCTGACCGCAAGGGCCGAACCGGCAAACTGCAGATTGCTCAGGGTGGCACGTTGTTCCTCGATGAAATTGGCGACATGCCGTTGCCACTGCAGAGCAAACTGCTGCGCGTGCTGCAAGAGAAAGAGTTCGAGCCGGTGGGCTCCAATGAAGTGATCCAGAGCGATGTGCGGGTGATCGCCGCGACATCGACGGACTTGCAAGCGGCAATCAAACGCGGTGAGTTCCGCGCTGACCTGTATTACCGACTCAACGTATTGCCCATCAATGTGCCGCCGTTACGGGACAGGCTCGATGACCTGCCCGCGCTCAGCGAAGCCATTCTCGAAGAGCTGCGCAGCCAGCACGAACTGCACCGCGAAGCCTTGGCGTTGCTCGGGCAGCATGCCTGGCCGGGCAACATTCGCGAGCTGCGCAACGTGCTGGAACGGGCGGCGCTGCTCAGCGATGACTTGATGCTTTCAGAGGTCGACATTCGTGCGGCAATCGGCACGTTTACGCCAGTGGAGCGGACTTGCGCGCCAATTGTTGAACCCTTGGCCTTGGAAACTTTCGCCCAGGCTCGCGAACGGTTTGATCGGCAATTGATCCAGTCTGCGCTTGTGCAATGTGGGGGCAAGGTGCCGGAGGCAGCGGCTCGGCTGGGGCTTGGGCGGTCGACGTTGTACAAGAAGATGGTGGCGTTGGGGATCGCCGAGTCTCAATAGAGAGACATGCATCTCGAAATAAAGACAAGAACAAAAGCATCGCTGGCAAGCCAGCTCCCAAAGGTTTATCGCAGTCCTGTGGGAGCTGGCTTGCCAGCGATGACGTCGGCTGATTAAAAAAACATCTCAAAATAGAGACAAAGCATTCATTTAATGTCCGCGACTCAAAATAATTTCCATATATTTCAACAAGTTAGATATATGGCACAAAACTCGCTAAAGCCTCTCCCACACCTGTTTCAACCACAAAAATAACAATTCTGGAGAGACACACCATGAGTGTGATCATTGCCTTGGCAGCCCTCGCGCTGCTGATGCTCGCGGCCTACCGTGGCTACAGCGTTATCCTTTTTGCCCCGATTGCCGCCCTCGGCGCTGTCCTGTTGACCGACCCTTCCGCCGTCGCCCCTGCCTTCACCGGGGTGTTCATGGAAAAAATGGTCGGTTTCATCAAACTGTACTTCCCCGTGTTCCTGCTCGGCGCCGTGTTCGGCAAGTTGATTGAGCTGTCCGGATTCTCGCGCTCTATCGTCGCTGCGGCGATTCGCCTGCTCGGCACCAAGCAGGCCATGCTGGTCATCGTGCTGGTTTGCGCCGTGCTCACCTACGGTGGCGTTTCGCTGTTCGTCGTGGTGTTTGCGGTCTATCCGTTTGCCGCGGAGATGTTTCGCCAGAGCAATATCCCCAAGCGTCTGATCCCGGCGACCATCGCCCTCGGCGCGTTTTCGTTCACCATGGATGCCCTGCCCGGCACGCCGCAGATCCAGAACATTATTCCCAGCACCTTCTTCAATACCACCGCGTGGGCAGCGCCGTGGCTGGGTGTGATCGGCACGATTTTCGTGTTTTGCGCCGGCATGCTGTTCCTCCAGCGTCAGCGCAACAAGGCCCAGCGCGCCGGTGAAGGTTATGGCACCGAGCTGCGCAACGAGCCGGAAACGGCCGAAGACCTGAAGCTGCCAAACCCGTGGCTTGCGCTGTCGCCTCTGCTGGCAGTGGGCATCATGAACCTGCTGTTCACCCAGTGGATTCCGCAGTGGTACGGCAAGACCCACAGCCTCGCGCTGCCGGGCATGGCCACGCCGGTCACCACTGAAATCGCCAAACTGACGGCGATCTGGGCGGTACAAGCGGCGTTGCTGATCGGCATCCTCATGGTGCTGGTGTTCGGCTTTAAAGCGATTCGTAGCAAACTGGCCGAGGGCAGTAAGAGCGCGGTCAGCGGCGCGTTGCTGGCCGCCATGAACACCGCCTCCGAATACGGTTTTGGCGCGGTGATTGCCTCGCTGCCGGGGTTTCTGGTGCTGGCCGACTGGCTCAAGCAAATCCCCAATCCGCTGGTTAACGAAGCGATCACCGTGACCTTGCTCGCCGGTATCACCGGTTCGGCGTCGGGCGGTATGAGCATTGCCCTGGCGGCGATGTCGGAGCAATTCATCAGCGCGGCGAACGCGGCGAACATTCCGCTGGAAGTGCTGCACCGCGTGGCCGCGATGGCCAGCGGCGGCATGGACACCCTGCCGCATAACGGCGCGGTGATCACGTTGCTGGCGGTTACCGGTCTGACCCACCGCGAAGCCTATAAAGACATTTTCTGTATTACGCTGATCAAGACCCTGGCGGTTTTCGTGGTGATCGGCACTTTCTACGCCACTGGCATTGTGTGAGGTATTGATGACGACTCTTACGGGCAAAACCGCACTGGTTACCGGCTCCACCAGCGGCATCGGCCTGGGCATTGCCCTTGCACTGGCCAAGGCTGGGGCCAACGTGATTCTCAATGGTTTTGGCGATGCCGCCAAAGTGATTGCCGAAGTGGCGCAGTACGGCGGCAAGGTCGGCCATCATCCGGCCGACGTCAGCGACCCGGCGCAGATTGCCGAGATGATCGCGTACGCCGAGCACGAGTTCGGCGGCGTCGACATTCTGGTCAATAACGCCGGTATCCAGCACGTCGCGTCGGTGGAAGAATTTCCGATCGAGCGCTGGGATTCGATCATCGCCATCAATCTATCTTCGGTGTTCCACAGCACTCGCCTGAGCTTGCCGGGCATGCGCGCCAAGGGCTGGGGGCGAATCATCAACATTGCTTCCGTCCACGGCCAGGTAGGCTCGACGGGCAAAGCGGCTTATGTCGCGGCCAAACATGGCGTGATCGGACTGACCAAAGTGGTCGGTCTGGAAACGGCGACCAGTAACGTCACCTGCAACGCTATCTGTCCGGGTTGGGTGTTGACGCCACTGGTGCAGAAGCAGATCGATGATCGCGCAGCCAAGGGCATCGACCCGCAGCAGGCGCAACATGATTTGCTGGCAGAGAAACAGCCGTCACTGGAATTCGTCACCCCGCAGCATCTGGGTGATCTGGTGTTGTTTCTGTGCAGCGAGGCTGGCAGCCAGGTCCGTGGCGCGGCGTGGAATATTGATGGTGGGTGGTTGGCGCAGTAATTTTTCGCGCAGCCATTCTCCTTGTGGGAGCGAGCCTGCTCGCGAAGGCGGTGTGTCAGTCCCGTATGCATTCACTGACAGAATGCTTTCGCGAGCAGGCTCGCTCCCACAGTTGATGTGCATGAACAACAAAACAAGAGGCAAACCAATGTCCGACATCCTCTGGCAACCCGACGCCAGCCGCATCGCAAAATCGCGCATGGACGCGTTCCGACGCTCCGTCAATCAGCGCCATTCGCTGAACCTTGGCGACTACCCTGCCCTGCATCAGTGGAGCATCGGTCAGCGCGAAGTGTTCTGGCAGGCCATCGTTGATTTCTTCGACATCGGCTTCCATACCCAGCCCGACGCCGTGCTGCGCGAAGGTGCGAAAATGCCCAGCGCCGAGTGGTTTCCCGGAGCAACGCTGAATTTTGCCGAGCACCTGTTGCGCCGGCGCGATGATGCGGTGGCTGTCGTGAGCGTGGCAGAAAATGGTCAGCGCGAGCAATTGACCTGGGCCGAGCTGGCCCGCCAGGTCGCGGGGTTTCAGGCCAGCCTGCAAGCGGCTGGCGTTGGTCTCGGCGACCGGGTCGCGGCGTGCATGCCAAACACCTGGCAGACCCTGGTGGCGATGCTCGCGACCACCAGCCTAGGCGCGATCTGGTCATGCTCATCACCGGACTTCGGCACCCATGGCGTGATCGACCGCTTCGGCCAGATCGAGCCGAAAGTGCTGATCACCTGCGCCGGCTATCGCTATGCGGGCAAAGAGATCGACCAGACGACCAAGCTCAATGAAATCCTTGCGCAACTGCCGTCGCTGCAACAGCTGATCATCGTGCCTTACGCGCGCTCGCAGGCTCGCGTGGAAGATTATCGAACGCACGCCGATGTCACGCGCTGGGATGATTTCTACACGCCGGGCGGCGATCCGTTCTTCGTCCCGGTGCCGTTCGCCCATCCGCTGTACGTGCTGTATTCCAGCGGCACCACCGGCGTGCCGAAATGCATCGTGCACAGCACCGGCGGCGTGCTGCTGCAACACGTGAAGGAACATGGATTACACGTCGACCTCGGTACCGGCGACCGCTTGTTCTACTACACAACGTGTGGCTGGATGATGTGGAACTGGCTGGTGTCGGCCCTCGCGGTCGGCAGCGCCGTGGTGCTGTATGACGGCTCGCCATTTCACCCAGGTCCCGAGCGTTTGCTGGATCTGCTGGAAGATGAGCGCGTCAGCGTATTCGGCACCAGCCCAAAATTCCTCGCAACCCTGGAAAGCAGTGGCCTCAAGCCCCGCGAAAGCCATGATCTGAGCGCCCTGAAAACCCTGCTCTGCACCGGTTCAGCCTTGTCGCCGCAGAGCTACGATTTCGTCTACCGCGACTTCAAACCGGACGTCTGCCTGGCCTCGATGTCCGGTGGCACCGATATCGTTTCCTGCTTCGTTAACGGCAATCCGCTATCCTCCGTGCGGCGCGGCGAGATCATGGGCAAGAGCCTGGGCATGGCGGTTGAAGTGTGGAACGACGCGGGTCAGCCGGTGATCGGTGAAAAAGGCGAGTTGGTGTGCACCCGGCATTTCCCGGCGATGCCGATCGGCCTGTGGAATGACCCGAAGGGCGATAAGCTGCGCAAATCCTATTTCAGCCTGTTCCCCGGAGTCTGGGCGCAAGGCGATTACGCCGAAGAGTTGCCCCACGGCGCAATGATGATTCACGGCCGCTCCGACGCCGTGCTCAATCCCGGCGGCGTGCGCATCGGTACAGCGGAGATTTATCGGCAGGTGGAAAAAGTCTCGCAAGTGCTCGATAGCGTGGCTATCGGGCAGCAATGGCAGGACGATGTGCGGGTGGTGTTGTTTGTGCGGTTGCAGGACGGCGCGGTACTCGACGATAGCCTGCAAGCGCAGATTCGCCAGGTGATCCGCGCCAGCACTACACCGCGGCATGTGCCGGCGAAGATTGTTGCCGTCACGGACATTCCACGCACGATCAGTGGCAAGGTGGTGGAACTGGCCGTCAGGAACGTAGTGCACGGCCAGCCGGTGAAAAACACCGATGCATTGGCCAATCCCGAAGCGCTGGAGCAGTTTCGGGATCGGCCTGAACTGGCGGATTGATTCAGCCAGGTAGGGAAGTCAGATCGCGGCCTACATAATCACGCCGGCTTGTTCAGAGTGATAATAACCGGCTCGGTAATGGCGTTTGCGCCACTGGCTTCAAGAGCACTGGTGATGTCCGCCATATTGCGGTCGAACGTCACTTTGTCTGTGCAAAGCTGGCTCAGAAGTGAAGTGGCCATCGCCAGCGAATCTGCATTTTCAAAGGCTTTGGATGGCGCATGACAAACCGTGCTGCCTTCTGATACCGGCAGACAGCCCGATGCAATATTGAGCAGTGTTGCCACATTCAGTTGCTGTCCTTCGGTCTTTTCTGCCTGCGTGTCAGTCGCGTAGCCCACATCGTCCGTCTGCGCGCTCGCATGGAATAACTCGTGAATCAGATCATCGGCTACGACGTCATGATTAAAGCCCAGGCTGATGAAATGTTTGTTGAGGTTTTTTGTATATATTTCAACAAAAGCCTGATCAGCCCCATTGGTTGCGCCTTCATTTTTCCAGCGTTTATAAGCGTTAACATCGAATGCGGCGATAGTTTCATTCTCCTTGATGGCGTCAAGCACAATATTGCTTAGCGAAAACCCGGCAAAATCGAAACGGATCAAGCGCAGGTAGATAATCAAACGATCTATGGCTACCGATGACGAGTCGCCGAATAATATTTTCATCACTCGACTGCAATCGCGTTTGAAGTCATGACGGCTTATGGCTTCAAGGGCATTATCGATTTTCGCTCGCGCGCGCGGCAGACTTTTGTCGATGAAGCTTCGCGAATAGCTCTCCGGCAAGGTCTTTGTCGGGTAAGGCAATGGCAATGGCGCGTTCTGCCTGAAACCGTCCAGAGGTTTGCCCCAGACGTCGCCGCGACGATTCAAGGCGTACCATTTATTGTCCCGGCGCACGGCCAGGATCGCCACGGCATCGCTCGCTACGCTGCGAGGGCGCCAAGTGCCGAGCGCGAATTGTGCGCTACCATTATTGTCAAACAAAACATGTGGGTGTTGTCGCGGCCTG
The DNA here is from genome assembly GCF_044218815.1 of Pseudomonas sp. A0308. Lineage (NCBI taxonomy): Bacteria > Pseudomonadati > Pseudomonadota > Gammaproteobacteria > Pseudomonadales > Pseudomonadaceae > Pseudomonas > Pseudomonas sp. A0308. The sequence goes on along the minus strand of NZ_CP162581.1, from coordinate 6,201,386 downwards.
AGTGAGCGCAGCTGTTTGTTCGCCTTCGCGATAAGAGCATGCGAGTTTTTGTTGAAACGCAAAAAACCCTTGTGTACCAGTTTTCCACCTAACTGTATGCCAGACGGCACGCCGTCCAGTGGGTTGAATAGCGAAATCGCCGAGGTAAACGCCAATTTGGTAAAACGCGCAGCTTTTGCCGTTGTAGAAATGGCCTTCGCTGAAACACTCAACACTTTGGAACTGGCTCCCGCGACCGTTCCCACCAGCCCGATGCCGTCCATCAAGCAACCATAGATCCCATCTACCACTTTGTCGTGTTCACCGGATGTAATGTCCTCGATACATTTCTTGAACGGCACCACCAGGTTGATGAAATAAGTAATCAGCCGTTCGCCCTCTTCTCGGGAGAGCTCCAAAGGTGTGGGTACACGAACTAGCTCTCTGAGCTCCCGAGCATTCAGGAACGGTCGATGAGCAACAATAAACTCCGCGATACGTGCAACGTCGGGATCGTTGATACGCTGATAAAATCCCATCTTGGGGTTAGCAGTTGTTTGCGGCTCGGGCAGCGCACCAAAGTTATCGATAAAGGCCATGCTACTGCTGATCGAAGCGTCTGGCGCAACACCATGGGTGTAACACTTCACATTGAGCGGCAATAACTGAAGGGAGGTAAAAGGCAGTTGAGATGTCAGGTCAGCCGGGCGACTCATCCTTGAGCGCTGCTGCAGTGTTCGCTGGCGAACAATCAACTCACCCAATGCGTCATTTTTTCGAAACTCTCCGCGCGAGGTGAACAGCTCATAACAGATGACGGCATTGTTGTAAGTCGCAAACATCACAACGCCAAAACGACCGGTTGCAGCGTCTCGGCTTTGCAGTGTTTCATTTTGAAAATCCTTGTCCAATGGCCCGCCGATGCGCTTGGTGGCCGTATAGATCGCGGATCCACGCACGGTGAGAAAGTGGATCTTTGCATTCATGAACGCGTGCAGATCAGTATCGGGCATCAGCGCCAACGCCATTTTTACGGTCGTCAACATGGCCTCATCCAAATCACTGCGATACACCGCCAACTGACGATCCATCTCCTCATCACAGGATTTGAGCGCGAGTAATTGTGGGTAATGCTTATAAAGACTAACGCCCGAAGGGTTGTAATTGATGGCCGGTCGCGGCACCCCGTTCGTGATCAAGCGGACGGTGCGTCGGTCCCACTTGCCGGTAACCAGATCGCCAGACTGATGCAAATCAACCATGGACATGATCTGCTGGCCGCCTTGTTCGGAAAGTGCTTTTTCGTCCAGAGTGTCGCAGCCCGGCGCCGCGACACTCAATGCCGCACGGGCAATTTTCGCCCTGTCAGGTAGCACTGTCGAGAAGGTTTGGGCTATTTGGCTAAACTTCTCGGCATGCTGCTCGAATGCCGCAATTGCTCGTTTTGTAGTAGCTTCCTCCGCCTCATCAAGCTCTGCACGCGTCACTACTTGATTAAGCAGCGCCCAATCGACAATCGGGTCGATCATGGTCAGATCCCGTAGATGTCTCTGCGCGTCACTTACCGGATACAAGTCAGCGTAAGCCATGATCTGGGTATAGGTCATCACTTGAGCGGCGCCGGTTTTAACCGCGTTAACCAGCGTCACGCCACGACTGAAATTGATCCACGCAATCGAGCCAAGTGTAACTGACGACGGTATTCCAGATACGAGAAACTCTGGTGCAATCCGAGTCAGTAACATATGCGCCGCAAGCGGCGCCAGAGCAGCGTCTACCCATTGTTTGGTCTGCAAAAAGCTCGACAAGTCATGAAGTACTGACGAGGCATGTCGTTCAACGTTTGTCGCTGCATATAAATCAAACTCGGCAACACGTCCGCGTCGGAGACTCTGGTCAATCGATGTATTAAGGTCGAGCAATATAGCCGTTATCAATAGCTGGGCCAGCACGCTCTCAGATACCTCTTCCTGTACGTTTGCGCCAAACCATTCAAGCTCTTCGAGATATCTTCTGGCGATCACTAGCGAGCCAGCGTGTGTAACCAGGTTTTTTATTTGCTGAGCGGCGTTCTTATGCGTTATACGTGGCCGCCCGCTGATGCTGTGCAATATTGTGAGAAGTTTCCTACCTAAAGTGATTTTTGCCGTCGCCCGTCTGATCTCTGAAAATTCGTCCTGCGTGAGTTTCAACAATCCCTGCCCACCCTCCTGAAAGTGCTCCCAATAGTTGACGGGATTATCAACGACCGGATCAAACTTCAACAAGGCAATCAAGTTCCTGACTTCTGCGTTATTTTTCGGCGGATCAAGCTCATGAAAGCGAAACCACTGGTCCAGGGTCATATCCAGGTCCGGCCATACATACCCTCCTGCTGCGCGGGATATATCCGCAATCAACTTCAAAGGCCTCGTATACTCCTCATACCAGCCAAGGATGGTGCGCGCACGCAGGTCAATCCAGCCGTCCGGACCATAGACTTCGATTTTCTCATCAGGCCCGACCCGAACAAGACCATCATGCTCACGCGCCCCCACCCGATTAATCATACCAATGACAAAATTAATTTGTAGAAAGTCGTTAAGCAAAAGTCTGCCGGGATTATAAATTTCATACATTGAGGATCCCGCCTGCAACGCTACTTCGCGAGCGTACCATTTGATAACCTGATCTTCCTTACTCTCTTCCAGCGCCAACTCCAGCTCATCAATTACCTGAAGATACTCAGCAGCATCCGCAGCCAACTTGCCATTCAATTCAGCCAGAGCTTTAGTTGATGACTGAAAAATCTTATTTTTTATCTTAAAATCCATTATGGAATCCCATCAAGTTAATTGCTTATCGCCAAACTTGACAATACTCAACTTCCAGACTGGGCTGGTCCACTTCGAAGATATTAAGCGATATTACCAACAATCAATATCGAGCCTACTGATCAGCATATCAATCCATTAAACCCCACTCTCCCGCCGTTGAATTTCGATCAATATTGCTCTCTCCGATCAATTTCAAGCGCAACTTCAGATTGTTGACCGAATCGGCATTCCTTAACGCCTCTTCCTCAGTAATTGCACCCGTCGATACCAACGCAAACAGGGCTGAGTCAAATGTCTGCATGCCCATAGCCGCGGATTTTTCCATCATGGCTTTGAGCTCCCCGAACTCACAACGTCGGACCAGATCGGCTACGGTCGGCGTACCCAGCAACACCTCTACGGCAGCTCTGCGGTTTCCATCAACCGTGCGCACAAGACGCTGCGAAATACATGCTTTCAAGTTGTTACCAAGCGCCTGTAGCAACTGCGGCCGGCGCTCTTCTGCGAACATATTGATAATTCGATCCAACGCCTGATTGGCGTTATTAGCGTGCAACGTCGACAAAACCAGATGCCCTGTCTCGGCAAATGACAACGCGTGCTCCATGGTTTCACGGTCACGAATTTCACCGATCAGCACCACGTCCGGCGCCTGGCGCAGGGTATTTTTAAGCGCGGAGTGAAAACTTCGAGTGTCGACCCCGACTTCACGCTGGTTGATGATCGACCGCTGATGGCGATGGATGTACTCGATCGGGTCTTCGATGGTGACGATATGTCCGCTGCTGTGGCGGTTGCGGTGATCGATGAGCGCTGCCAGCGAGGTTGATTTTCCCGAATCGGTGGCGCCGACAAACAGTACCAGCCCCTGCTTGAGCATCACGGTTTCGAGCAATACTGGCGGCAGTTTGAGATCCTCGAAACGCGGAATATCGAGTTTGACGTTGCGGATCACAATGGATACATCGTTGCGCTGTTTAAAGATGTTGACCCGGAAGCGACCGATGCCGGGGCGCGAGATTGCCAGGTTCATTTCCAGATCCCGGTCGAACTCCCTGCGCTGCTCGGCGTCCATGAGGGAGGTGGCTACCGTTGCCACCTCGCCAGGTTTGAATGATTGCTCGCTCAACGGGGTAAGCACGCCTTCAAAACGTGCACTGGGCGGTGCGCCCGTGGAGAGGAACAGGTCCAAACCATGACGACTCGCCAGTTGTTTGAGCAGTGCATCGATTTCCATGGCTAAAAGCACCTGCGAAGCTTGCAATGAATAGAGAGGACCCGCGCCGTGACGCCGCGAGCCAATGCGCGTCTACCAGATTAGGATAGTAGACGCCGCCCTACCGACTGACGCTCAGGATGCAACGATGAACGCTGTACCAACCAGCAACGACGCCCAGGCACTGATAGCCCGTACCGATTGGAGCCGCAGCCCTCTGGGCGCTGCAGGCACCTGGCCGCAGAGCCTGCGCACCGGCGTGGACATCGTGATTCACTCGCCGATGCCGATGTTGCTGATGTGGGGGCCGGAGTTGACGCAGATCTACAACAACGGCTTTGCCCTGCTCGCCGGGAGCAAGCACCCGCACGCTTTCGGACAGCCTGCGCACCAGATATGGCCCGAACTTCGAGACTTTACCGACCCGATTTACAGCGCCGTCCTACAAGGTCAGGTACGCACTTACAGTGAACAGCGCTTCACCCTGCAACACGATGGCAAGGATTCAGAGTTCTGGCTTGATCTGACGTATAGCCCGATCCGTGATGAAAACGCACAGGTAGCCGGGATCCTCGTCACCGCGATTGAAACCAACGAACGGCGGCGCATCGCTCTGGAGTTGCAGCAGCGTTCGGACGAGAGCCTCAGGGTTCAGCGCAACACCGAAGAGCGACTGCAACTGGCGCTCGCCGCCACCGATGCGGTCGGCACCTGGGACTGGGACATCGGTGAAGATCGCTTTATTGCCGACGCGCACTTTGCCCAGTTGCACGGCATTGATCCGGCCCGCGCCGGGCAATTGCCCATCAGCGATTATCTGAACGGCGTTCACCCCGAAGACCGTGCGCTGCTGGCCCGCAGCATCAAACATTGCATCACCCACGGCACGGAATACGCCGAAGAGTACCGCTTGCTGTTGCCCGGCGGCGAGCAGCGCTGGGTATTCGCTCGCGGCCGCTGCTACAAGGATCATCATGGCCGGCCGGTGCGTTTTCTCGGTGCAGCCCTGGATCTGACCGAGCGAAAACAGAACGAACATGCGTTGCGCCAGAGTCAGAACGAATTACAACTGGTCATCAACGCCATGCCGATCCTGATCAGCTATGTCGACCACGAAGAACGCTTTCGTCTGAATAACGCGGCGTATCTCGACTGGTACGGTCTGACGCCGCAAGAGCTGTATGGCCGCACCATTCGCGAGGTGATCGGCGAAGAGGCCTATTTCCTGCGTTCGCCGTACATCGGCGAGGCGCTGGCCGGACGGCCCTGCTCGTTCAGCCTGTACACGCCCCATCGCGACGGCAGCACCCGGCATGCGCTGATGAACTACTTGCCCCGCCACGGAGCGGATGGCGCGGTCAACGGCTTCTACATCTTTGTGATCGACGAGTCCGAGCGCAAGAAAACCGAAGAGGCGCTGCGTAATCTCAACGAGACACTTGAAGAACGCGTCAGCGCCCGCACCGAACAATTGGCCCAGGCCAATGAGCGCTTGCAGAACGAGATGTTCGAACGCGAGCGCGCCGAAGATGCGTTGCGCCATGCTCAGAAGATGGAAGCGGTCGGTCAGCTCACCGGCGGCATCGCCCATGACTTCAACAACATGCTCACCGGGATTATCGGCAGCCTCGACCTGATGCAACGCTATATCGCCAATGGTCGGGCCGACGAAATCGGGCGTTTTACCGAAGCCGCCGTGTCGTCCGCCAACCGTGCCGCTGCGCTGACACACCGCCTGCTGGCGTTTTCGCGGCGCCAGTCACTGGATCGCAAAACCCTCGACGTCAACGCGCTGATCCATTCGCTGGAAGATCTGATCCGTCGCACCAAGGGCGATCCGATCGCGCTCACGTTACGCCTCGCAGAAAACCTCTGGCCTGTCAGCACCGACGTCAGCCAACTGGAAAATGCCCTGCTCAACCTGGTGATCAACGCCCGCGACGCCATGCCCGATGGCGGTGAATTGCTGATCGAAACGGCCAACGTTTATCTCGATGGCAATGACATCACCACGCTGGAACCGGTCAAGGCCGGCGATTACCTGATGCTGGCGGTCAGCGACAACGGCAGCGGCATGACGCCCTCGGTACTTTCCAAGGCATTCGATCCGTTTTTCACCACCAAGCCCATCGGCCAGGGCACCGGTCTGGGATTGTCGATGATCTATGGTTTTGCGCAGCAGTCGGGCGGCCATGTCAGCCTCGACAGCCTGCCGGGCCAGGGTACTTGCGTGCGTCTGTACTTGCCGCGCCTGCATGGCAGCGAGCCGGAAAGCCCGGAGGCTGAACTCGTTGAGCAACCTGCGCCCATCGCCGCCGGGGAAACCGTGATGGTGGTCGAAGACGACCCGGCGGTGCGCATGCTGGTGCTCGATCTGCTCAGGGAGCTGGGCTACAACGGCTACGAGGCCGAGGACGCCAGGACAGCCCTGCCTTTGCTGGAGTCGAATGTGCGCGTCGATCTGCTGATCACCGACGTCGGGCTGCCGGGCATGAACGGGCGGCAACTGGCGGAAATCGCACGCCAGCATCATCCGAAGCTCAAGGTGCTGTTCATGACCGGGTATGCGCAGAAGGCTGCCGAGCGTCAGGGCTTTCTTGAGGACGGCATGGACATGGTGGCCAAGCCGTTTTCGATTGAGCTGCTGGCCAGCAAGATTCGCACGATGATCAGCGAGACGCCTTGAGTTGAGGCATAATCCGCGCCCCGCCGTCACCCCGTTATCAGGTACCGCACGATGAAAGCCCAAGCCCGCCACATTCTGGTGAAAACCGCCGAAGAGGCCGAACAGCTCAAACAACGCATCGCCAAGGGTGAAGCGTTTGATGTATTGGCGAAGAAATACTCGACGTGCCCGTCCGGCAAACGCGGCGGCGATCTGGGTGAAGTTCGGCCGGGGCAGATGGTCGGTGCGATTGATGCGGTGATCTTCAAGAAGCCGCTGCGCACGGTGCATGGGCCGATCAAGAGCAAATTCGGCTATCACCTGGTGCAGGTGTTTTACCGGGATTGAGTGGTTGGCTTTCGAGCCTCATCACTGGCAAGCCAGCTCCCACAAGGTTGTTGCCTGCACACTGCTGATCCTTGTGGGGGCGAGCCTACTCGCGAACGATCGCGCAGCAAGCGGCCATTCATTGGTTACCGCGGAATCAACGCTCCCGGCACTTGAATTACCTGGCTCGCCAATCGATGGCCGGCCTCGGCCGCATCCTCTGGACTTCCACCCAGCAAACGACTCGCCAGATAAGCAGCACTGAAAGAATCCCCCGCCGCCGTGGTGTCCACGACTTTCTCGACTTTCTGTGCCGGCACTGCAAACGCCTCACCGTCATACCGAATCAGGCACGCCTCAGCGCCGCGCTTGAGCACCACTTCCGGCGTGCCAATCTGCGCGTAAGCTTCGAACACCGCATCGCAGTCACTGAAGCCAAACAGCGCCTGCTCGTCATCCAAGGTCAGCAACGCCAGATCGATGTGCGGCAACACGCTGCGATAAGCCGCACGCGCCTCTGCCACTGACGCCCATAAACGTGGCCGGTAGTTGTTGTCGAAGACGATTCGCGCATCACGCTGGCGAGCATCAATCAGGGTCTGGATCAATCTTTCCCTGCCCTGCGCACCGAGCACGGCCAGGGTGATGCCGCTGAAATACAGCACGTCGTAATCCGGCAACGCCGCCAGAATCGGCTCGGCTGCGGCAGTGGTAAAGCAATCGCGGACGGCCGCCTCGTTGCGCCAGTAGAGAAAGCGTCGCTCGCCGTTGGCGTCGGTCTGGATGCAATACAGACCCGGCAAGCGTCCGGGCAGGCGCTGTACGAGATCGAGGCCGATGCCTTCGCTCGACCAACTCTGACACATGGCGTCGCTGAAGCTGTCATCGCCCAGCGCGGTGACGTAGTCGACTTGCGCTTTATCGCCCATGGCGCGCGACAGGTAGACGGCGGTGTTGAGGGTATCGCCGCCGAAGCTTTGCTGCAGGCTGCCGTCGGCGCGCTGCTGAAGCTCGATCATGCATTCGCCGATCAGGGCGATGCGTGGGGTGTTGGGCCCCAGGGGGCTGAGAGTGGTCATTTTTTTGTGGTGTCTCTGGTTGATCGATGGTGTCTGATCTGGCCCCATCGCTGGCAAGCCAGCTCCCACAGTTTTTGGGTCGTACACAAAATGTGCATCCACACTTCACCCTGTGGGAGCTGGCTTGCCAGCGATGGCGGCGCCTCGGTCTGAAGCCCTAGAAACACGTCTCCATAGTTTCGATCACCGACAACTGCTCATCCACCAGCAAGCCCACGCGCCATTTGTCAAAGGTCAGGCAGGGGTGGGATGTACCAAAGGAAATGATGTCGCCAACGCGCAGCTCAACTCCCGGCGCCACCGTCATGAATGCATGCTGATCCATCACTGCCGTGACCTTGCACGCGCCAACGTCCTTGCCCACCGCCGGCACTACACCGGCCGGGTAACGCAGCAGCGGCACCGGCAGCCCGGCGTCGTACGCCACGTCACGCTTGCCCAGTGCAATCACCGCAAAACCCGGCTCCGGCAGCGACTGCACGTGCGCCCACACTTCCAGTGCCGGACGCAGACCTTCGTGCAGATCACTGCGGCGATCGAGCACGCAGCACTGCGCCTCTTTGTAGATGCCATGGTCGTGCGCCACATAACTACCGGGGCGCAACACGCTGAGGAAGCGGCCAGCAGCGTTCTGCGCCTCGAACGATTCGGCAATCAGGTCGTACCAAGCCGAGCCCGACGCCGTGATGATCGGTTTGGCGATGGCGAACCCACCGCTGTCCTGCAACTGCACGGCCAGGCGCACCAACGACGCGGCAAATTCGCGGATGCCGCTGACCGCGTGATCACCGTGGATCACGCCCTCATATCCTTCGATGCCGGTCAGCGCCAGCGCCGGTTGCGCGCTGATTGCCTTGGCCAGCTCAATGACTTCCTGTTCGCTGCGGCAACCGCATCGACCACCGACCACGCCGTACTCGATCATCACGTTGAGCTTCACACCGCGCGAGGCGAAGTAAGCGCCGAGATCGGCAACGTTGTCCGGGTGATCAACCATGCAATAGAAGTCGAACGACGGATCCGCCAGCAGATCGGCGATCAGCGCCATGTTCGGCGTGCCGACCAATTGGTTGGCCATCAGCACACGACGCACACCGTGGGCGTAGGCCGCGCGGGTTTGAGTGGCGCTGGCGAGGGTGATGCCCCACGCACCGGCGTCGAGCTGACGCTTGAACAGGGCCGGGGTCATGCTGGTTTTGCCGTGGGGCGCGAGTTCGGCGCCGCTGTCGCTGACGAATGCCTGCATCCAGCGAATGTTGTGCTCCAGCGCTTCGCGGTGCAGCACCAGCGCCGGCAGGCTGACGTCTCGCACCAGATGCGCGCCGATGGCGGCGTCGCCCTTTTCCACAGCAGTATTGATGGCAGTCGTCATGGTCAAACTCCTCGGATTCATTCGCGGCCGCAGGCAGCCGCGGTTATTCGTTGATGCGCCGGGCGAGGCTGTTGGCGCTCTCTATCAATACCCGGCGATAGTCGTTGTAATGGGTCTTGGCGTCGGCCCGCGGGGCGACGATGCACAAGGTGCAAATGGCTACGCCGGAAGGGTCTTTGACCGGTGCGGCGAAGCAGTGGGTGAAGGTGTCGGCGACGCTGTCGAAGGAGAAAAACCCATCGATGCCGGCCTGACGAATTTCCGCCAGAAAGCGCTCCAGCGGCAACCGCTCGCCGTCGGGCAGGATGTAGTCGCCTTCGTCGATCAGGTCGATGATTTGCTGGTCACTCAGATGCGCGAGCAACAGACGCCCGGACGCGGTCCAGGGGATCGGCGCGTTTTCGCCGATATCGGAAGAGATACGGAAATGCCGCTCGCCCTCCTTCATCAACGCCACCGTGTATTTGCGCCCGTTGAGCAGGCACATCTGGGCGGTTTCGCGGGTCTGGCTGACGATCTCCTGCAAGGCATGATCGGCCTCGCGACTGAGGTCGAAATGGCGCAAATGCGCCTGCCCGAGAAAGTACAACTGCCGGCCCAGATAGACGTGACCGTCCTTGCCCACCGGCTCCAGAATCCGTCGCTCCAGCAGGGACGCGACGAGTTCGTAGACCGTGGATTTCGGGCTGCCGATACCGTTGGCGATGTCGTTCGGACGCAGCGGCTGGCCGATCTCCTTGAGGAAATCGAGAATATCGAACGCCCGGTCCAGACCACGTGCCCGGCGCTTGATGGTGTCTTCGGTCATGTCAGCTCTCACTCAAAAATCTCCATGTAGAAGCTGCCGCAAGCTGCGATCTTTTGATCTTGCCTTGTGACATATCCAAAAATGCCAAAAGATCGCAGCCTTCGGCAGCTCCTACAAGAGCCACCGTCGATCAGGCCTTCTTCTTGTACGCGATGCAGTCGATCTCGACCTTGCAATCAACCATCATGCTCGCCTGCACACAGGCCCGCGCCGGCGCATGTTCCGGTTTGAAGTACTCGCCAAAAACCTTGTTGAAACTGCTGAAATCCCGGGGATCATCCAGCCACACCCCGGCACGCACCACGTCTTCCAGGCCATACCCGGCCTCTTCGAGGATCGCGATCAGGTTCTTCATGGTCTGGTGGGTCTGCTCGACGATGCCGCCAACAATGATCTCGCCATCCACCGCTGGCACCTGACCGGAAACGTGCAGCCAGCCATCAGCTTCAACGGCGCGCGCGAATGGACGAGGCTGGCCGCCTGCGGCGGTGCTGCCGGTGCCGTAACGAGTAATGCTCATGGGTATTTCTCCTGATAAAAATTAAAACCGCGTGTTTTTGAGGAACTCAGCCAGACGCGGCGATTGCGGGCGTTCGAACAGTTCCTTGGGAGGCCCCTGCTCTTCGATCCGCCCCTGATTCATGAATACGATTTTGTCCGAGACCTCGAAAGCGAAGCGCATCTCGTGGGTCACCAGCAGCATGGTCATGCCGTCTTCGGCCAGCCCCTTGATCACGCTGAGCACTTCGCCAACCAGCTCGGGGTCGAGGGCTGAAGTGACTTCGTCGAACAGCATCAGGCTCGGGTTCATCGCAATCGCCCGGGCAATCGCCACGCGCTGTTGCTGGCCGCCTGACAACTGGCCGGGAAAGTGATTGCGGCGCTCCAGCAGGCCGACCCGCTCCAGCCATTTCTCGGCCAGCACCACGGCTTCGTCCTTGTGCATTTTCTTCACCTTGAGCAGGCCCAGGGTGACGTTCTGCAACGCAGTCAAATGCGGGAACAGGTTGAATTGCTGGAATGCCATACCCGTCATCGCCCGATGACGAGCGATGACTTTCTCGCCATGCCGCACGCGCTTGCCATTGATCTCGTCGTAACCGATGGACTCACCGTCGAGCAGGATCTGCCCGCCCTGAAACTCTTCGAGCATGTTCACGCAGCGCAGCAAGGTGGTTTTGCCCGAACCGCTGGAACCGATCAGCGTCACGACGTTGCCTCGTTGCATGCTGAGGTCGACACCCTTGAGCACTTCGACTGCGCCGTATTGCTTGTGCAGACCGCGAATATCCAGCAACGGCTGGCCGTTTGCAGCGTTGGAAAGTTGAGCTTCAGTCATGGCAAGGCCACCCGCTTTTCAATGTGCCGGCCGAGTAATTCGATGCCGTAGTTGATGACGAAGAACAGAAAACCGGCGAACAGATAGAACTCCAGCGTCATGAAGGTCCGGGCGATGATCTGTTGGGTGCTGAGGAGCAATTCGGCCACGCCGATGACCGAGAGCAAGGTCGAGGCCTTGACGATTTCGGTGGACGAGTTGACCCACGTCGGCAGGATCTGCCGCAGCGCTTGTGGCAGCAGCACGTAACCGAGCGACTGGTAAAACGTCAGGCCAATCGCCTTGCCCGCTTCCATCTGCCCGCGCGGCAACGCTTGCAATGCACCGCGCACGATTTCCGCAACGTGCGAGCCGCAGAACAGCGTCAGCCCTAACGCACCGGCCTGAAACGCGCTGATCTGCCAGCCGGCCGCTGGCGCCATATAGAAGCAGGCCAGCACCAGCACAAACACCGGCGTACCGCGAATGATGTCGACGTAAAACCGGAACGGCGCACGCATCCAGAATCTGCCGTAAGTCAGCACCAGGCCGGTGACGACGCCGAGCAACGTGCCGAACAATATCGCCAGCGCCGATACCTGCACGCTGGTCAGAAAGCCCTGCCACAAGGTTTCGCGGGCAATCCACAATTCATTCAACCAACTGGGGGATTCGTACATCACAGCCTCCTATCGGCGGATCGCCAGACGCTGCTCGAGATAACGCAGCAGCATGGCGATGAGGTAACAGGCCGCGACATACAACGCCGTGGTCACCAGCCAGGTTTCGATCACCCGGTAGCTTTCGACGTTGATCTTGCGCGCGTAATAAGTCAGCTCCGGCACCGCTATCGCGGCGGCCAGCGAGGTGTCCTTGAACAGCGAAATGAAGTTGTTCGACAGCGCCGGCAGCACGTTACGCAGCATCACCGGCACGGTGACGTAGGCTTTGACCTGCCATTCGCCGAGGCCGATCGCCAACCCGGCTTCGCGCTGCCCTTTGGGGATGCTCAGCAAACCGCCCCGGAACACTTCGGTCAGGTAGGCGCCGGCATACAACGACAGCGTGATGATGAACGAGGGAATCTTGTCCAGCCGAATCCCAAGACTTGGCAACGCAAAGTAGATCAACAGAATCAACACCAGAATCGGCGTGTTACGGACCACCGTGACGTACACCGAAGCCAGCACCCGCAAGGCGCGATGCTTCGACAGCAAGGCAAACGCCATCAGCAGGCCGATCACGCAGCCGATGGCGATCGACACCAGTGCCAACTGCAAGCCCAGACCGAGCCCCGCCAGCAAGGTGTCGAAATCGCGCCACACGGCGGCAAAGTTCAACTGATAGTTCATGGTCAGCAGTACCTTGAGCGGGGCGATTTGAATCGCCCCGCTCTCACGGGATCATTTGAATTCGACTGGGAAACCGATCGCGGGCGATGGCAGGTCAACGCCGAACCATTGCTTGAATGAAGCGGCGTAAGTCGGGAATTCAACGCCGGTCATGGCTTCATGCAGCGCGGTGTTGACGAAGTTCAGCCAGTCCTGATCGCCGCGTTTGACCGCGCAGGCGTAGGTCTGTGGGCTCCACGCATAGGTCGGGCTGCGATAACGGCCAGGGTTCTGCACCATCAGGTATTTGACCGAAGACTGGTCGGTGGCGGCGGCATCGGCGCGACCGGAGTTGACTGCCTGATACATCAGATCGACGCTGTCGTACTGATCAACCTTGGCTTTGGGCAGTGCCTGGTGCACCAACTCTTCGGCGTAGACGTTTTGCAGAACGGCAACGATGACGCCGTCCCCGCCGGCCTGCAGGTCTTCGATTTCCTTGTACTTGCTGTTGTTCGGCAGCAGCAGGCCGACGCCTTCGCGGTAATAAGGCAGGGTGAACGCCACTTGCTGGGCACGGCTGGCAGTGACAGTGATGAACTGACAGCTCATGTCGACCTTGTCGGTCAGCAGGTTGGGAATTCGCGCATCGGACGACTGCACAACGAACTCTACCTTGCTCGGGTCGTTGAACAAACCCTTGGCCACAATCCGGGCGATGTCGATATCAAAGCCCTGCAACTTGCCGTCCGCCCCCTGGAAATGCCACGGCGCATTGGTGCTGCCGGTGCCCACAATCAATTTCCCACGGGCCAGGACACTGTCGAGCTTGCCATCGGCGGCCTGGGCCAGGCCCATGGCAGAGGACGAAGCCGCGAGAACAAAAATACATGCTTTGAACAAAGAAGGTCGGCGATGCATGGCAAGCACTCCAGGATGATGTTTATTCCGCTATACCGGAACACGGTTTGTTACTACGGAATAGACAGCAGAAAGTGTGCCACAGGACTTGGGAAGAATCTGCACTGGGTTTAAATGTTTTTGGAATCAAGCACATGCACAAAGTGCAAAAAGGGGGCGTTACGCAAGGTTGTGCTTTGGCGCGCTACCGTAGGCCACAAGGTGCGGGTAGTGGGTTCCCGTTTGGTGCGCCGGCGAGCGAAAAACATGCATTGTCAAAAGGCTTGGATATCTTTCGAGAGGGTATTTAGCGTTTGGCCGCGTTTTCGTAAACGTCACCCCGCTCTCTTTTGCCAATCGCAATAACAGTCACGATCAAAACTTCATCTTTGACGCGGTAAACCATTCGATAGCCAGCGCTTCTGAGTTTGATTTTGTAAGCCGCCCCCAGCCCTCTGAGCCGGTCTGCGGGAACATGCGGATTAATCAGTCGATCCTTCAGCTTTTTTTTGAATTGTTCTTTGAGTCCAGCTTCAAGTCTTGTCCATTCTTTCCAGGCCTTCTCGGAAAACTCCAGCTCATAGGTCATCAATCGAAACCTTGATGGTTGGGTCGTTTTCTCGCTCCTTGCACAGTGCGATCAACTCCAGATCCTCCAGACGATTCATCAGCGCCTCGTACTCCTTGGCGGGGACGCAGTAGAACGCCGGCTCATTTCGGTTGAGAATCGCGACGGATTGGCCACCGCCAGCGGCCACGGTACCCATGGGATTTCTTTTCAATTCGGAAATACTCGCTACAACGTTAGAAAGAACGATATGTGTCATGAAGTGCTCCTTGGAGTGCTTTTAGTGGTGTTTAAAATAGCACTCCAATGCATGTTCGACGCCTATCGATTTGCCCCCCGCATATTTTCTGCTGAGTAAAAAAGGTATCACGTCGCAACATTCCGCATTTCTGCGTTTCGCGTCGGGTTGGTCTTGCCTATCCGTGGGAAAACACTTGGCAGGGAGAGATACACCTGTAATTTCTGACAGTAGACGGTCCTTTCGACCTCCTTTAACGTCATGAACCTTCGAGGTCGTTGAAAAGGAGATTTCAATGAACGCCGTCATCCCGAGTTCAGATCTGGCTCCGGTCTACCGCAAAGCCCTGAAAACCTGGCGCCCGGTGATCCTGTATTTCGCCAGCGAGCACTGCCCCGCCTGTGAATCGGCCGGGCCGGTGTTTCGCAAGATTGCCGCGCCGTATCGGCTGCGGGCGAATATCTACATGCTGAACACCCGTGAATCGCCGCGCCATCCGCTGGTTACGGGCACGCCGACCGTGCTGTTCTACAAGCACGGCAGGCTGGTCAAGACGCTCAAGGGGATTGGTACAGAGGAAACGCTGGCAGCGGACTTTGCCCGGCACATCGGCAAGACCAAGGCACCGGCGGCGCCGCGCAAGCAGCGACATGACGTTGCGTGGTTGCGTCAGTCACTGCGCCAGCTTTGCACCATTCCCCGTGGTCGGTCACTTCGAAGCTGCGCGGTACCCATGTAGGAGCTGCGGCACGCTGCGATCTTTTGACGCTGGTTTTAAAAAAACAGATCAAAAGATCGCAGCGTGCCGCAGCTCCTACAGGGTTTTGCGTCGTTCAGGGGGCCTGTGGGAGCCTGCTGGCGACAGGGTCAGCGCAGACAGTCAGATTTACGCAGTTTCACGCACCAACAACACCCGCGTCACCCGCCGCTCCTCGACCGCTTTGACCGTCATCTGCCACCCGGCATATTCCAGGCGATCGCCCTTCATCGGCAACCGATCAAGCAAACTCATTACCAGCCCGGCCATGGTCTGATAATCCTCGGTGGGTTCGGCGCCGAACCCGGTGCGCTGACGCACACGCGTCAGGTTCAATGCGCCGCTGACAATAAACCCGCCCTGCTCCTCGACCACGTCCGGGCCTTCGATTTCGCTGGCATCGGGCAACTCACCGGCAATCGATTCGAGGATGTCGGTCATGGTCAGCACGCCGACAAAATCGCCGAACTCATTGACCACGAATGCAATGTGGGTCGATGCCGCGCGCATCTGTTCCAGTGCGTTGAGGATCGAATAGCTGTCGAGCAGATTGATCGTCTTGCGCGCCAGGTGCTCCAGATTCGGCTCGGTACCCGCCAGGTATTCCTTGAGCAATTCCTTCTTGTGCACGAAGCCCAGCGGTTCATCCACGGCGCCATCACGGATGAGCGGCAGACGCGAGTAGGACGAGTGCATCAACCTGGTACGAATCGCCTCGGCATCGTCTGCCAGGTCAATACTGTCGACGTCGGCCCGCACGGTCATCAGTTGGCGGATCGGCCGCTCGGCCAGTTGCAGCACACCGCTGATCATCACTCGCTCGCGACGGTCGAACAGCTCGGCGCTTGGCGCATCACCGTTGTCCAGCAAATCGGAAATCTCCTCGCCGACTTCCTCCGCCGCCAGTGTGCGACCGCCCAGCAGACGCATGACTGCGTGGGCGGTGCGCTCACGAATCGGGCGCAGGCCCTGCATCGAGCGTTTGCGTCGAGCGCGGGCAATCTGGTTGAACACTTCGATCAGGATCGAGAAACCGATGGCCGCGTACAAGTAGCCTTTCGGGATGTGGAAGCCCAAGCCTTCAGCGGTCAGGGCAAAACCGATCATCATCAAGAAGCCCAGACACAGCATGATTACCGTCGGGTGCGCGTTGACGAAGCGCGTCAGCGGCTTGCTCGCAACGATCATCAGGCCAATGGAGATGATCACTGCGATCATCATCACCGCCAGCTCATCGACCATGCCCACAGCAGTAATCACCGCGTCGAGGGAGAACACGGCATCGAGCACGACGATCTGCGCAACGATCGGCCAGAACAGTGCGTACGCCGTGTTGCTCGTGCGCTCGCCGACATGACCTTCGAGCCGTTCGTGCAACTCCATGGTGGCTTTGAACAACAGGAACACACCGCCAAACAGCATGATCAGGTCTCGACCGGAGAAGCTCTTGTCGAACACCTCGAACAGCGGCTGCGTGAGGGTGACCAGCCAGGAAATACTCGCCAACAGGCCCAGACGCATGATCAGTGCCAGCGACAGACCGATGATCCGCGCACGGTCACGCTGATGCGGCGGCAGTTTATCCGCAAGAATTGCGATGAACACCAGGTTGTCGATACCCAGCACCAGTTCCAGCACGATCAATGTCAACAAGCCTAACCAGGCCGTGGGATCCGCTAACCATTCCATAAAACGTCTCGATCTCTATTCAGTAAATTCAGGCTGCCGGGCACGGCAAAGCGCAACGCGAAGGCTCTGGGGCCGCGTTATCAACCATAGTCGTGTATCGGAAAACCGGATGTTGCGAGTGCGTCAAGACCGCGCCATGGCGCGAGGGGAACGTTCTTCGTATCTGAAGACTGGGAGGCTCCGAGCGGGTGTTCATGTAAATCCTGAATGAAAAAAGGCCTTGAAGCGTACAGCCTGAAGTGACTTTTCCTACAGCTCGAAATCATTTCAAAATCTGTAACAGCCCCCAAATCCCCTGTAGGAGATGCCGCAGGCTCGGGCCGCGATCGGACGATCTTTTGATTTTTAAAAACAAGATCAAAAGATCGCAGCCTTCGGCAGCTCCTACAGGTTTGAATCCGTGAATTCGGAGCGACCTGCTGGCGAAGAGGACTTCAGGCCGGAATAAGATCATCAATATGCCGATAATCCGCATCCAGCGCCCCGGCCAGATCTTTCGCCCGCCCCAACCGGATGGGCCCACGCTCGATGTCGATCAACAGCCCCGGGCATTCCAGCGCCGGCAAACCTGTCCACGCTTTCAAACGTCCATCCGTGACCACCAGCAAGCGCTGTTGCTCGGCCGGAAAGCGCTTGCGCCGGACCGTCAGCCATTGCTGCGCCTGCAATAATGCCGCGACTAACGGCGTGCCGCCGCCCGCACCCAAGCCATCAAGCCAGGTGCGCAAATCGCGGGATGCTTTCAAACCCTGTACCTGCCACTTCGGTGTTGCACCACTGGCGGTCAGCAATGCCAACCGCGCACGTTGTCGATAGGCGTCATCGAACAGCTGCGCGAGCAGGCCTTTGGCATCGCTCAATGCCTGATGACGGCGCGTCGACGCCGAGGCATCGACGATCACCAGCCACAACTCATGGGGCGTGCGCGTGCGCAGTTGGAACAGCAGGTCTTCACGACGTTGCGGACGCCCCTTGAGCAGCGTTCCCGGCCAGTTCACTGAACCACTGCGAGCCGCGTGACGTTTGCCCTGGCGTCCGTTGTCGAGCCGACCGGCACGAGGTCTGGCATTCGCCCCCACGTCGGATCGGGGGCGAATGCCTAGGGCTTTTTTGGCCAGCTCGGGATTTCGCGGCGGCTGCCCGTGGCAAGGGCCGGGGCCGGCATGTCGCCCCACTGGCCCTGCCCTTCGCTCGGGTTGGCTGCAGCGTTTTCCGGGGATTGCGCCGGTTGTTGAGGGCTTGAGGATGGCTGTTCACGACGACGATGACGCAAGGCAAATTCGGCCACTGCGTCGATGTCCTCTTCGCCAATCGCCTCAGCTGCGCGCCATGCCGCGTGCGCACGCGCCGCACGCAGCCACACCAGATCGGCGCGCAAGCCATCGACACCGGCGGCAAAACAGCGCTCGGTGATTTGCGCCAGTGCAACATCGTCCAGAGGTATGCCGGCCAACGCGCTACGAGCGTTTTCACAGCGCTCGCGCAAACCTTGTTGGGCGGTTTCCCACTGCGTGCAGAACGCTTGCGGGTCGCTGTCGAAGTCGAGGCGTCGACGAATGATCTGCCCGCGCTCGGCCGGCGCTGTGTGGCCACTGAGCGCGACGTTCAGGCCAAAGCGATCGAGCAACTGTGGGCGCAACTCGCCCTCTTCCGGGTTCATCGTGCCGATCAGGACGAATTTCGCCGAGTGCCGATGGGAGATGCCATCACGCTCGACCACGTTGGTGCCGCTGGCCGCGACGTCGAGCAGCAGATCCACCAAGTGATCGGGCAGCAGATTGACTTCATCGACGTAGAGCACGCCGCCGTCAGCCTTGGCCAGCACGCCGGGGGAAAACTGCGCGCGCCCCTCGCTGAGGGCAGCGTCGAGATCGAGCGTGCCGACCAGACGTTCTTCGGTGGCGCCCAGCGGCAAAGTGACGAACTGACCGCTGGCGAGCAGGTCCGCCAAACCCCGGGCCAGGGTCGACTTGGCCATGCCGCGCGGGCCTTCGATCAGCACGCCACCGATTTTCGGGTCGATGGCGGTGAGGCACAGGGCGAGTTTGAGATCATCGGCGCCGACCACGGCGGAGAGTGGGAAATGGGTCGTGTCGGTCATCTTTGGGGTTTCTCTTTCGTGGTCGTTGGTGTTCTTGAGGTTTGTGGGGTGTCAGGTGAATGCCCCTCTCCCTCCGGGCGGTCCGCCGTTTCGGGAGGGCTGGGGTGAGGGTTGCTTTTGAACGCGCTAAACATCCTCTTCTATATCCAGCAACAAACTCTCCAGCGCCTCTTTATACGCCCCCGGATCCTGCCACATCCCGCGTTGCTGCGCTTCCAGCATGCGTTCGGTCATGTCCCGCAGTGCATGTGGATTATGCTCGCGGACAAAATCGCGAGTGGCCGGATCAAGCAGATAAGCGTCAGCCAGCAATGCGTATTGATGATCATCGATCAACTGCGTGGTGGCATCGAATGCAAACAGGTTGTCGACCGTTGCCGCCAGTTCAAACGCACCTTTGTAGCCGTGACGTTTGACCCCGTCGATCCATTTCGGATTGGCCGCACGCGAGCGGATGACCCGATTCAACTCTTCTTTCAAAGTGCGGATCTTCGGCAAGTCCGGCTGGCTATGATCGCCGTGATAACTGGCCGCGGCTTCACCGCGCAGGGTTTCCACGGCTGCGAGCATGCCGCCCTGGAACTGGTAATAGTCGTTGGAATCAAGCAAGTCGTGCTCGCGGTTGTCCTGATTCTGCAGCACCGCTTGCACCTGACTCAGGCGCTGGACGAATTGTTCCCGGGCAGCGGTGCCTTCATCGGCACCGCCATAGGCGTAAGCGCCCCAGTTCAGGTAAACCTCGGCCAGATCCTCGCGGGTCTGCCACAGACGACCGTCGATGGCGCCTTGCACACCGGCGCCATAAGCACCGGGTTTGGCACCAAAGATTCGCCAACCGGCCTGGCGCCGTGCGGCCTCTTCATCCAGGCCCGTTTGCAGCAAAGCCTCGCGTTCGGCACGCACTTTGGCGGCCAGAGGGTTCAGATCGTCAGGTTCGTCCAGCGCTGCCACCGCTTGCACGGCGGCGTCGAACAAACGGATCAGGTTGGCAAACGCATCGCGGAAGAATCCGGAGACCCGCAGCGTCACATCGACCCGCGGTCGGTCCAGAAGGCTCAGCGGCAGGATCTCGAAATCGTCGACTCGCTGGCTGCCCGTGGCCCACACCGGGCGCACGCCCATCAGCGCCATGGCCTGGGCAATGTCATCACCGCCAGTGCGCATCGTCGCCGTGCCCCATACCGACAGGCCAAGTTGGCGCAGATGGTCGCCGTGGTCCTGCAAGTGTCGCTCAAGAATCAGCGTGGCCGACTGGAACCCGATGCGCCACGCGGTGGTGGTCGGCAGGTTGCGCACGTCCACCGAGTAAAAGTTGCGCCCTGTAGGCAGTACGTCGAGACGGCCGCGACTCGGCGCACCGCTCGGGCCGGCCGGGACGAAACGGCCGCTGAGGGCATCGAGCAGGCCGCGCATTTCTGCCGGACCGCAGGCGTCGAGGCGCGGGGCGACGACTTCGCGCAAACCCTGGATGATCAGATGTACATCAGACCACCCCGGCCCCTGTGGCAGCGAGCCGGTTCGCGAAAGCGGTGGATGAGGTAATTCCATGACACCTGACACGGCGCCTAAGCGAGCAGGCTCGCTCCAACAGGTACGGTGCAGGGTTTCAGAGATCAGTTCGGCGGCGAACAGTTCGAGGCGTTCGCGGGTGTCGCCGGCGGTGCGCCAGACTTCATCGGTCACGGTTTGCAGTTCGATGGGACGCGGACCAACCCACGGCTCAGCCAGCGCACAATCCAGCGGATCAAAACCCAGTTCAAACGCCTTGGCCAGCGCCCGCAACAGGCTGGACTGCGCCCCTTTGCCATCGCCGCGCGGAATGCGCAGCAACGCCAACAAGGTATCGATACGCAAACGCCCGGAGGGCGATTCGCCAAAAATGTGCAAGCCATCGCGGATCTGCGATTCCTTCAGATCACACAGATACGTGTCCAGACGCGGCAGCCAGATCGCGGCATCGGCATCGCTGTCCATCGCGGCATCCAGTTGCAGTTCGCGGTCGATCTGCGTATCGCGCACCAGTTGCAAAATATCGCGCTGCAATTCGCGGGCGCGGCGTGGATCGAGCAGCTGCGCTTCGTAATATTCGTCGGCCAACAGTTCCAGATTACGCAGCGGGCCATAGGTTTCGGCGCGGGTCAGCGGCGGCATCAGGTGATCGATGATCACCGCTTGCGTGCGCCGTTTGGCTTGGGCGCCCTCGCCCGGATCGTTGACTATAAACGGATAGATATTCGGCAACGGCCCAAGCAGCGCATCCGGCCAACAGTGTTCCGAGAGGCCGACGCCCTTGCCCGGCAGCCATTCAAGGTTGCCGTGTTTGCCGACGTGGATCACGCCGTGGGCGCCATAGGTGTTGCGCAGCCAGAAATAAAACGCCAGATAACCGTGCGGCGGCACCAGATCCGGGTCGTGGTACACCGCGCTCGGATCGACCTGATAACCGCGCGCCGGTTGGATGCCGACGAACGTCAGGTCAAAGCGCAACCCGGCGATCATCAAGCGCCCGTCGCGGCACATCGGATCGTTTTGTGGCGGGCCCCAGCGCTCGATCACTGCCGCGCGATTGGCCTCGGGCAGTGCGTTGAACATCGTCAGGTAATCGTCCATCGCCAGACTTTGCTGGCACGGGCGCAAATCGATGGTGTCGAGATCATTGCTGACGCCACCGAGCAATTGCTGGATCAGCGCGGTGCCGCTGTCCGGCAACTCGGCCGTTACCGGATAACCCTCGGCCTGCAACGCCCGCAAGATATTCAGAGCTGCCGCCGGCGTGTCGAGGCCGACACCATTGCCGATGCGCCCGTCGCGAGTCGGGTAGTTGGCGAGAATCAGCGCAATGCGTTTCTCGGCATTCGGCACCCGCGCCAACGCGATCCAGCGTCGTGCCAGTTCCGCGACAAAATCCATGCGTTCGGGTTGCGCTCGATAGCAGACCACGTCGGACTGACTGCGCTCGCTGCGCCAGGCCAGATCCTTGAAGCTGATCGGGCGGCTTATGATGCGTCCGTCGAGTTCCGGCAAGGCGATGTGCATCGCCAGGTCCCGAGGACCGAGGCCCTGCTCGCTATCGCGCCAACCGGGTTCGTTGTCCTGAGCGCAGATCGCCTGAATCACCGGGATGTTGCGGCGAAACGGCCGCAAGTGCGGCGCCTCGGGACTCGACTGGGCAAAACCGGTGGTGTTGAGAATCACCCCCGCCTCGACTTCATCCAGCCAGTCCTCGACCACCGACAGACAGCCGGGTTCTTTCAGACTCGCCACCGCAATCGGCAAAGGGTTCAGCCCTGCCGCTTGCAAGCGCTGGCAGAAAACATCGATGAACGCGGTGTTCGCCGCCTGCAAGTGCGAGCGGTAAAACAGCACCGCCGCGACCGGTTGATCGGGCCGCCAATCGGCCTGCCAGTCACTCAGTGCGGCGCTGATTTTTTGTGGATGGTAAATTGCCGTGCGTGGCAGGGATTGTGGTTCGCCCCACGGGTAATCGCGGGCGAGCCAACGGCTGGCCAGGCAATGAAAGAAATCCACTGCGTTGCCCATGCCGCCCTGTCGCAGAAACTGCCAGAGCCGGTCACGATCTTCGGCGCTGACGGTGCTCAGGTCACTGAGCTCCGGATCTGGACGATCATCACCCGGCACCAGGATCACGTGCACGCCGCGCTCTGACAACTCGATCAAACGCTCGACGCCGTAACGCCAATAGGCGATACCGCCGTGCAGCGAGATCAGAATGACTTTGGCGTGACGCAGCACCTCATCGACATAGAGGTCGACCGAAGCGTGATTCTGCACCTGCATGGGATTGGCCAGGCGCAGGCTCGGATAATCCTCGGGCAATTGCTGCGCAGCTTCGGCAAGCAGCGCCAGGCTGGAATCGCCGCTGCACAGGATCACCAGCTCGGCGGGGGTTTGCCCCAGGTCGGCGATGTTGTCATCCGAGACGAAACCGCCGGGCTGGGTCCTGAGCAGGTGCATGGGTTAAACGCTGAGCGCAGCGCGCAGTTGCGCTTCGAGTTGCGCGGCGTCGAGTTCCTGACCGATCAACACCAGACGCGTGACGCGCGCTTCATCGGCGCCCCACTGACGGTCGAAATGCTTGTCGAAACGCGTGCCCACGCCTTGAATCAGCAAGCGCATCGGCTTGTTCGGGATCGCCGCAAAGCCCTTCACACGCAGGATGCCGTGCTTGACCACCAGTTGCGTCAGCGCGTCGAGCAACAGGCTTTCGTCGGCTTGCGGCAGTTCGATGGAGATCGAATCGAAGGCGTCGTGATCGTGGTCATCGTGGTCGTCATCACCGTCGTGGTGATGGTCGTGATGGCTGTGACGGCTGTCGATGTGTTCTTCGGAACCGGCGCCGAGGCCGATCAGTACGTCCAGCGGCACGCGACCACTGCTGGCTTCGATGATCTTCACCGCTGGCGGCAGCTCTTCAGCGACTTCCAGGCGTACGCGCGCCAGGTCTTCAGGGCTGATCAAATCGGATTTGTTGAGGATGACGAGGTCGGCGCTGGCCAGTTGGTCGGCAAACAATTCGTGCAGCGGCGATTCGTGATCCAGGTTCGGGTCGAGTTTGCGCTGGGCATCGACTTGATCCGGGAACGCGGCGAAGGTGCCAGCGGCCACGGCCGGGCTGTCGACCACAGTGATCACCGCGTCAACCGTGCAGGCGCTGCGGATTTCCGGCCACTGGAAAGCTTGTACCAGCGGTTTTGGCAGGGCCAGGCCAGAGGTTTCGATGAGGATATGGTCGAGGTCACCGCGACGGGCAACCAGCTCGCGCATTACCGGAAAAAACTCTTCCTGAACGGTGCAGCACAGGCAGCCGTTGGCCAGTTCATAGACGCGGCCGGTGGCTTCTTCTTCGGTGCAACCGATGGTGCATTGCTTGAGGATTTCACCGTCGATGCCCAACTCGCCAAACTCGTTGACGATCACCGCAATACGGCGGCCCTGCGCGTTGTCGAGCATGTGCCGCAGCAGCGTGGTTTTGCCCGAGCCGAGGAAGCCGGTGACGATGGTGACAGGGAGTTTGGCCAGTGTTTTCATCGGTATGCCCTTTGGCAAAGTGGCGGGCATACGGGACGAGAACCGGCACCGCGCGTGCGTGCCTGGAGAGTTCGCCACCGGATCACCCCGCCCGGTTGAATTGAGAATCTGTGACGAGGCAGGTCTCCTGGCTGACAGTGTTCAGGCGCTGGGCCTGGCATTCGCTGCGCCTTCCCGCGGGCTCTGTGGTTTGAGCTTGCAGTGGCGTGGCAGCGAATATCACCGTTCACAGTTGCGGGGGCAGCCGCGGCATTGACCGCGTTCCCTTCTTAGCTTCGGCAATGCCGAAGAACCTCGAAGGCGCAAGGCTACGCATGGTGCAGTGGTGGGTCAATGTTTGGATACGGGGCATATCCGTTGCTGTGGGTGCTGCCGCTGGCGGTTTCGCTCTTACAGCGAGTCCCTTTTTCAAACGCCAAAAAGGAACCAAAAGGCTTTGCCCCCGGCGTACGGCACTTCGCTGAGGCTCAGTGTTCCCTCGCTACGGCGTCCATCCGGGGGCATCGCCTACGGTTTGCTACGCTGCACCTCCTCTCGATGAATGCGGCTTCGCCGCACGGCGCTGCGCGCCTAACCCCCGGATGAACATCTTCGCTCGGCCTGCCGAAGGGGGCTAAGAGCAAGAGCAACATCAAAAGCTAGATCAAAAGCCAAACCAGATCAAAAGCCCCTCACCCTAACCCTCTCCCGGAGGGAGAGGGGACTGACCGGGGTGCTTGGGCGAACTACGCCGACGTGCGATACCTAGTCGAACTCAGGCTTTGAAAAGCACACAAATCGGCTCCCTCGCCCTCGGGAGAGGGCTGGGCGGGCGGCGTTCCGATGAGGGGCAAATCCACCACAAATCCAAAGCCAACCGCACGCTCTTCCCCCACTCAACACAATGAGCGTTAGCTCGAGTGCAGCTTTTGATCTTGATCCGCGGGCGACGTCGGGAGGCTGAGTGGAGGGATTCATCCGGGGAGGACATCGAAAGGAGGTGCAGCGAAGCAAACCGGAATCGATGCCCCGGATGGATTCCGGAGCGAAGGAACCCCGAGCTTTAGCGAGCGGGCCGGACGTTGGAGCAAGCCTTTTTGGTTACTTTTTTCTGGGCCGGCATTCCGGGCGTCTGGAAAAAGTGACCCGCCGTAAGGGCGGAACCATAAGAAGCCACACCCGCAGCAACGGATAAGCCCCCAAAGCAAATTGACTAAAAACCCCACACCATGCTCTCCTACACAACTTGTTACGGGTGCCCTTCACAGGGTGAAACGGGAAACCGGTGAATCATGTGCTTTACTCAGAGCCATGTCAGTCCGGTGCTGCCCCCGCAACGGTAAGCGAGCGAAGCGTCAGATCCACTGTGCCATTGCGGCATGGGAAGGTGACGCTTGCAGGTCGGCCTGACGCCAACCCCTCGTGAGCCCGGAGACCGGCCCGCAACACACAGCGCGCACCTGCGTCGCTGAACATAACAAACCCGCGGTGGGCGGGCGCTGTTTGAACCTCTGCGTGCCCGCGCCGCAGGGGTTTTCATGCGCTCTATTCACCTGCTGACATTCCAGAGGGAAGCGCCATGTCAATCATCACCAGCACCGGCAGCAACACGGACAAAATCTCCAGCACCGCCACCCTGAGCCAGCGCCTGACCGCCGCCATTTTCGCGTCGATCCTGGGTGCAGGCCTCGTCTATTTCGCGGGTTTCTCGCACATCGAAGCCGTGCACAACGCGGCTCACGATACCCGCCACAGCGCCGCGTTCCCGTGCCACTGAGACCTGCCGACATGATCAAGCGAATTGCTCAAACCGCAGGTTTCACCGGTCTGCTGGCCGCCTTGCTGCTTACGCTGCTGCAAAGTTTCTGGGTGTCGCCGCTGATTCTTCAAGCCGAAACCTATGAAAAATCCGAACCTGTTGCCGCCGTTCACGAACACGCCGCCGGCACTGCCGCGCACACCCATGATGCCGAAGCCTGGGAGCCGGAAGACGGCTGGCAGCGGGTAGTCTCGACCACGGGTGGCAATCTGGTGGTGGCCGTGGGTTTTGCCCTGATGCTGGCCGGCCTCTACACCCTGCGCGCGCCGACCAAAACTTCGCAAGGTCTGCTGTGGGGTCTGGCCGGTTACGCGACGTTCGTCCTCGCACCGACCCTGGGCTTGCCGCCTGAACTGCCGGGCACTGCCGCGGCGGATCTGGCTTCGCGGCAGTTGTGGTGGATCAGCACCGCCGCTTCAACCGCTGCCGGTTTGGCGTTGATTGCGTTCAGCCGTCATTGGCTGATGAAAATCCTCGGTGTGGCCATCCTCGCTGTACCGCACGTGATCGGCGCACCGCAACCGGAGGTGCATTCGATGCTCGCTCCAGAAGCACTGGAAGCGCAGTTCAAAATCGCCTCGCAATTGACCAACGTAGCGTTCTGGCTGGCATTGGGCGTGATCAGCGCCTGGTTGTTCCGCCGCAAGAACGACGGTCAATACCACGCATGACGACTGACAGCGCAGCGCCGACTTTCGTGGTCGGTCTGGGCTGCCAGCGCGGCTGCCCTGCGAGCACGCTGCGCGCCTTACTCGATCAAGCCTTGCAAGCCAATCGCATCGAACTGCATGCAGTGAAGGCTTTGGCCAGCATCGACTTGAAGCGCGATGAACCCGGCCTGCAGGAACTCGCGAATCAACTAGCCCTGCCGCTGCTGTACTTCAGCAGTGAGGAATTGGCCAGTTATGAACCGCAACTCAGCCATCATTCGCAGATTGCCTTCGAACGCACCGGTTGTTATGGCGTAGCGGAAAGCGCCGCACTGGCGCTCGCCGAACAGCTGATTCAGGCACCGGCAAAGCTACTGATTTCCCGACAAAAATACGCACAGGCAACGCTGGCATTGGCCGGCGCCGCGTAAATTCCCGATAATCTCCGCCATCAATCATGAGCAATCTTCATCTGAAGCGTTGCCGCGCCTATTTCCCAAGGATTCAACGATGACCGTTTACTTCATCGGCGCCGGCCCAGGCGACCCGGAATTGATCACCGTCAAAGGCCAGCGGCTTATTCGCAATTGCCCCGTGATCATCTACGCAGGCTCGCTGGTACCGGCGGCGGTGCTCGACGGTCATCAGGCACAGACACTGGTCAATAGCGCTGAATTGCATCTGGAGCAGATCATCGATCTGATCAAAACCGCCCATGCCCAAGGTCAGGATGTGGCGCGGGTGCATTCCGGAGATCCGAGTCTGTATGGCGCGATTGGCGAGCAGATCCGCTATCTGCGTGAACTGAATATCCCGTTTGAAATCATCCCCGGAGTGACAGCGACCGCGGCATGCGCTGCGTTGCTGGGCGCAGAACTTACACTGCCTGACGTGTCGCAAAGCGTGATCCTGACCCGCTATGCCGACAAGACGGCAATGCCCGCCGGCGAAGAGTTGGGCAGTCTGGCGCAGCATGGCGCGACGATGGCGATTCATCTGGGGGTCAATCATCTGGAAAAGATCCTGACTGAACTGCTGCCGCATTACGGCGCCGACTGCCCGATCGCGGTGATTCACCGAGCGACCTGGCCGGATCAGGACTGGGTGGTGGGGACGCTGGCGGATATCGCCGAGAAGGTTGCCGCCAAAGGCTTTCGCCGCACAGCGTTGATTCTGGTTGGGCGGGTGTTTGGGAGTGAGGTGTTCAGCGAGTCATCGCTGTATCGCGCCGGGCATGCGCATCTGTATCGCCCATGACGGCCCTTCGCGAGCAGGGTTGGTGAACGACATGGCTTCAATGTGGGAGCGAGCCTGCTCGCGAAGGCGTCCTGGAACTTCACACAAAAAAACGGCACTCACGGGTGCCGTTTTTTTATGCTCGCAGTGAACACCTGACTTAGTAGTAGGCGTTTTCTTTCTGCGTATGGTCAGTCACATCGCGAACGCCTTTGAGCTCCGGAATACGCTCAAGCAAGGTGCGCTCGATGCCTTCCTTCAGGGTCACGTCTGCCTGGCCGCAGCCTTGGCAACCACCACCGAACTGCAACACAGCGATGCCGTCTTCAACCACATCAATCAGGCTGACCTGACCGCCGTGGCTGGCCAGCCCCGGGTTGATTTCGGTTTGCAGGTAATAGTTGATGCGCTCGTTGACCGGGCTTTCGGCGTTGACCATCGGGACTTTGGCGTTTGGCGCCTTGATGGTCAGTTGGCCGCCCATGCGGTCGGTGGCGTAATCGACAACGGCGTCATCGAGAAACGCTTCGCTGAACGAATCGATATAAGCGGTGAAGCTTTTCAGCCCCAGCGCGGTATCTTCAGGTTTTTCTTCGCCCGGCTTGCAGTAGGCAATGCAGGTTTCGGCGTATTGGGTGCCAGGCTGGGTGATGAAGACGCGGATGCCGATGCCCGGGGTGTTCTGCTTGGAAAGCAGATCAGCCAGGTAATCGTGGGCGGCGTCAGTAATGGTAATAGCGGTCATGGAAACTCCTCGCAGGCTTGTGGCGGAGTTTACGCCAATCGTTGCGCCGGACAAAGTCCTAGTATTTTTGTCGGGAATGATTCTCGACAGAACGGTCATCTATTTGCGCCTTGAGCCAACGATAGCTGCGTTTTTCCACCCATTCGTAGCTCAGCCACGAGCCCGCACCAATTGCCAGCAAACATACGATAAACATCAGATACGGGTTGATGGCGTATCGTTGAGCGATAAATCCACCTGCAGACAGCACCAGCACGTGCATCAAATACACCGAATATGAACAATCCCCGAGCAGCTTGAGCGCTTTGCTGCGCTCGACGTAGCGCTCCAGCGCGATGCACGCCATGACCAGCACCGCGCTCGGCACGCCCCAGTTCAGTAGTCTCGGTCCCGGAGCCAGATGATAAATCGCTGCTAATGCACCAACGATGCCCAACAGCGGCAGCCATAACCCCGCCCCGATCAGCCCTCGGCGGTAGAGCACGCCGATGCCGATCCCCAGCAAAAATTCATAGACGATGTCTGCCCGATAAAACTCGTTGAGCAAGCCGAACGCCTGGCAAGCGGCAAACAACAGCGTCGCGACCACCAGCAGGCGCACCTGCCAGCGGAACACCAGCGCGCAGGCAAACAGCACGTAGAACAGCATTTCGTAATTGAGTGTCCAGCCGACATTCAGGGTCGGGTAGATGCCGTAACCACCAGGGTTTTGCGTCGGGATAAACAGTAACGATGAGAGGAGATGACGCCATTCCAGCGTCTGATCGGGCAACACCGGATGGGCGAACACCACCAGCAGCGCCATCAACAGCGTATACAGCCAGTACGCCGGGACGATGCGAAACAGCCGATACAGAAGGAATTTTCCGGGTCGCAGATCCTTGTCTTCGGTGGACAGGAAAATTACCAGACCGCTGATGACAAAGAAGATGTCGACCCCCACCGCGCCCTTGTCGATGAACAACTGGCCAATCGGCCCGCGCGCCTGGAAGCCGAAAAAAATCTGCATGAAGTGATGGCAGACCACCGTCCACGCGGCAAGCGCCCGCAAGGCCTGCACTGAAATCAACATCGATCACTCCTGTCCATCCCCTCAAACCACCGCAAAACCCTTGTGGAGTGGACTAGCTCGCGATAACGAAAGGTCAGGCACCAGAAATGCTCAAGGGGCCGGGGCAATCGCGAGCAGGCTCAGTTCCACAGGGGTTTTGCGATGCTGCTTGAAAACTGGGACAGCAGGTGTTGCTCAAATGATCAAAGATTCTCGTAGCGGTTCATGTCCAGTACGCCCTCTTCCACCGGTTCGGTTTCGTGGATGTACTGACTCAAATCGTGGAAATAGAACCAGAATTGCGGGTGACTGCGACGAATACCCCAGCGTTCGACGATTTTTTCGAAACGGTTGGTATCCTTGGCATTCTCCATCGCATCGACGAATGCCGGCACCTGATCAGCGGGAATGTTGAAGATGAAGTTCGGATAACTGCTGAGCACACCCGGATAGATGGTCAGCGTATCCAGCCCCGGCTGATAGCGCAGGGACTCACCCAGCAGAAACGCCACGTTACTGTGCGCGCGGTTGCGCATCAGGCTGTAAGCCTCGCGTTTACCGCTGGCCGTTTCGACACGCAGCATGGTCGCTTCCGGCAATTGATCGATGACCTTCAAACCGGCCGCCGGGCGTGAAGTCAGACGGCTCAGCGCCTGCTCGGCATTTTGCAATGCCGGATCGATATTCGGCCGCGAGCAATAAGCGCCGGCGCAACGGTTGATCGGGTCTGGCCGCGCATTGAGGTCGCCGTAGCGCGCGAGCAACTGCATGGCGAAGTCGTGTTTCGGGTCCTTCTCATCGAGTTTCAGCGCGGTCGGCTTGTCGTCGTCAATGGCTTCGTAATCGAGCCACATCTTGAACTGGCCACCGCTCTGGTACCAATCGTTGAGGTAGTCCTCACGGGAATCGGCCGGCATCAGACGCAGGAAGTTTTGCTCGGCACCGTTGCGGATCAGGTCGAAATACAGGCGGGTTTGCGCCTGATGCGAGACATTGCCGAAGACATCGAAGTTGACCGCCAACTGGTAATAGGTGCGTTCCAGCAGCGGGTAGTCGAACAGCCACATCGTTTGCGGCACTTCACCAATCAGGCCTTTGGTCACCGAGGCACTGTCGAAGTGGCGGAAGATGCTCAGCAACGCGTTGTCGTTGCCCGCCCACAGGGTCGACCAGCTCGGCGCCGGCAAGTCGGCGTAACTGTCACGGCGCAAGGCCTCGTATTCATTACGTTTGTCGCGGTAGTTGCGCCACAGGCTCAACACGCTGCCGACATCGTCGTTCTGCCCGGGCATGGCCAGCAACGGCGTGGCCTGGCCGCGATAGTTGGGATCGGTGATGTACAGGTCATGTTCCGGCGCCTGGAACAGTGCCCAGAAGTTGTCGCGAATCACGTCGGTCGCGATCTGCCCCCGACACACCGGGCCGCGAATAAACGTGCGGACGAAGTATTCAGCGTTGTCGAGCATGAACTGATAGCGCGCCTGCGCCGGAATCGCCTCGAACGTGACAAACGGATTGGCCCGGCTCTGCGGACCGTAACCCGGCAGCGCGTTGACCTGCCAGTCGCCGCTGTAGAACAGACTTTTTACCCGCGCCATCTTCGCCGCGCTCAGCGGATAGGTGATGTGGGTCTTGTGTACGATCACGCCCTGTATCGGCCACAAGCGGTAATACACCCGTGTGCCGGGATCGTCATTGGGACGGCGAGTGGCGATCAGGTCGATCGGCTGACCGGGCGGCGTACGCGAGCGCACCCACTGAAAAAAGTGTCCTGGCTCGCCGCCCTGGAAGTAGATGTGGGCCAGATACAAGTGCTCGAACAACCAGCGCCCGACCAGACTTTCCCGTGCACCGGGCTGGTTGAGCAGATTCTCCCATTGCGCAATCTGCATGGCTTCCTGGGCACTCGGCGCCAGGCCTTGTTCGTCGATTGGCGCACCGGAAGCCAGCCAGCGCTGCAAGGTCTGGTATTGCTGATCGGTCAGGCCAGTGACGGCCAGCGGCATGCCTTCTTTCGGGTGAGCGCCTGCATAGCCGTCAAATTCCGCGGGCATCGCGCACATGTTCGGGCGGTTGAGACCCAGGACTATGTTTTCCGGCAGTTTGGCGTTGGGCTCAAGCGGGGTCTTGTGCCCCAACTCCAGCATGCGCGCCATCAGCGCAGCCTGACTGCCCTGGGCGTCGAGCACCGAGTAAAAGCCTTTCTGCTGCCAGGCGCGTTGGCCGAAAGCGTCGTAGAACAATCGCGTGGTCGGCGCCGCCTGACTGCGCTCGCCGTCGTAGACCGGCATCTTGCTCGCGCCACGCCCGGCGCCCTCGCCACTGCCCAGATTGAGCTGGCAGGCAGAGTCGTAGCACGCATGGCAGGCCACGCACTTCTCGGTGAAAATCGGCTGAATGTCGCGGCTGTATGAAATTGAGGATGAGATCGAAGGATCTTGCGCAGCGGCGCCCCAGCTTATGAACAGCAAGAAAATGCTGATGACGCGGTATGACATGCCCGGAATCCTGATCCTGAAGAAAAACGCTGCGATTCTACAGTTCTGACGCTCGCACCAACATGAGCGATATTCATGCAAAACCTGCACATGCTCCAAAACCGCACAGGTTTGTTATGATCCCGCTCCTTCGTAATGGTCTTTCCGAGTAGTCCAAATGTCCGATCGCAGCGTCCGCCTTCAAGCTCTCAAGCAAGCTCTCAAAGAGCGCATCCTGATACTCGACGGCGGCATGGGCACGATGATCCAGAGCTACAAGCTCGAAGAACAGGATTATCGCGGCAAACGCTTCGCGGACTGGCCGAGTGACGTCAAGGGCAACAACGACCTCTTGGTACTCACCCGTCCTGACGTGATCGGCGGCATCGAAAAAGCCTATCTGGATGCTGGCGCCGACATTCTGGAAACCAACACCTTCAACGCCACACGCATTTCCATGGCCGACTACGGCATGGAAGAGCTGGCCTACGAGCTAAACGTAGAAGGCGCACGCCTGGCGCGCAAGGTTGCCGATGCCAAGACCGCAGAAAACCCCGACAAGCCACGCTTCGTCGCCGGCGTGCTCGGTCCTACGAGCCGCACCTGCTCGCTCTCGCCTGACGTCAACAACCCCGGCTACCGCAACGTCACCTTCGATGAGCTGGTGGAGAACTACACCGAAGCCACCAAAGGCCTGATTGAGGGCGGCGCCGACCTGATCCTGATCGAAACCATCTTCGACACCCTCAACGCCAAAGCGGCGATCTTCGCCGTGCAAGGCGTGTTCGAAGAGCTGCACATCGAACTGCCGATCATGATCTCCGGCACCATCACCGATGCGTCCGGCCGCACCTTGTCGGGCCAGACCACCGAAGCGTTCTGGAACTCCGTGGCCCACGCCAAGCCGATTTCGGTCGGCCTGAACTGCGCACTCGGCGCCAGTGAATTGCGTCCGTACCTGGAAGAGCTGTCGAACAAGGCCAGCACCCACGTTTCCGCGCACCCGAACGCCGGCCTGCCGAACGAGTTCGGCGAGTACGACGAACTGCCGATCGAAACCGCCAAAGTCATCGAAGAGTTCGCCCAGAGCGGCTTTCTTAACATCGTCGGCGGCTGCTGCGGCACCACGCCCGGCCACATTGAAGCCATCGCCAAAGCCGTGGCCGGTTACGCACCGCGCCAGATTCCGGACATCCCCAAGGCTTGCCGCCTGTCTGGTCTTGAGCCGTTCACCATTGATCGCAGCTCGCTGTTCGTCAACGTTGGCGAGCGCACCAACATCACCGGCTCGGCCAAGTTCGCCCGTCTGATTCGTGAAGACAACTACACCGAAGCGCTCGAAGTCGCCCTGCAACAGGTCGAAGCCGGCGCCCAGGTGATCGACATCAACATGGACGAAGGGATGCTCGATTCGAAGAAGGCGATGGTCACCTTCCTCAATCTGATCGCCGGTGAACCGGACATCTCCCGCGTACCGATCATGATCGACTCCTCAAAGTGGGAAGTGATCGAAGCCGGCCTGAAGTGCATTCAAGGCAAGGGCATCGTCAACTCGATCAGCATGAAAGAAGGCGTCGAGCAGTTCATCCACCACGCCAAACTGTGCAAGCGCTACGGCGCTGCGGTAGTGGTGATGGCGTTTGATGAAGCCGGTCAGGCCGACACCGAGGCGCGCAAAAAAGAAATCTGCAAACGCTCTTACGACATTCTGGTCAACGAAGTCGGCTTCCCGCCGGAAGACATCATCTTCGACCCGAACATCTTCGCCGTGGCCACCGGCATCGAAGAACACAACAACTACGCTGTCGACTTCATCAATGCCTGCGCCTACATCCGCGACGAACTGCCATATGCGCTGACCTCCGGCGGCGTGTCCAACGTGTCGTTCTCGTTCCGTGGCAACAACCCGGTGCGTGAGGCGATTCACTCGGTATTCCTGCTGTACGCGATCCGCAACGGCCTGACCATGGGCATCGTCAACGCCGGTCAGCTGGAAATTTACGACCAGATCCCTGTCGAGCTGCGCGATGCTGTCGAAGACGTGGTGCTCAACCGCACGCCGAACGGCACCGACGCCCTCCTCGCCATCGCCGACAAGTACAAGGGCGACGGCAGCGTCAAGGAAGCCGAGACCGAAGAATGGCGCGGCTGGCCGGTCAACAAGCGTCTGGAACACGCGCTGGTCAAAGGCATCACCACGCACATTGTTGAAGACACTGAAGAGTCGCGCCTGTCGTTCGCCCGCCCGATCGAGGTGATCGAAGGCCCACTGATGTCCGGCATGAACATCGTTGGTGACCTGTTCGGTGCCGGCAAAATGTTCCTGCCGCAGGTGGTGAAATCCGCCCGCGTGATGAAACAGGCCGTGGCCCACCTGATCCCGTTCATCGAACTGGAAAAAGGCGACAAACCGGAAGCCAAGGGCAAGATCCTCATGGCCACGGTCAAGGGCGATGTGCACGACATCGGCAAGAACATCGTCGGCGTGGTGCTCGGATGCAACGGTTATGACATCGTCGACCTCGGCGTGATGGTGCCGGCGGAGAAAATCCTCCAGGTTGCCAAAGAACAGAAGTGCGACATCATCGGCCTGTCCGGCCTGATTACGCCGTCGCTGGATGAAATGGTCCATGTGGCACGTGAGATGCAGCGTCAGGACTTCCACTTGCCGCTGATGATTGGTGGCGCAACCACCTCCAAAGCCCACACGGCGGTGAAGATCGAACCCAAATACAGCAACGACGCGGTGGTCTACGTGACCGACGCCTCCCGCGCCGTCGGCGTGGCGACGCAGTTGCTGTCCAAAGAGCTGAAGGCCGGTTTCGTCGAAAGAACCCGCGCCGAATACGTTGAAGTGCGTGAGCGCACGGCCAACCGCAGCGCCCGTACCGAGCGTTTGAGCTATGCCGCCGCCATCGCCAAGAAGCCGCAATTTGACTGGAGCACCTACGCCCCCGTCAAACCGACCTTTACCGGTGCCCGCGTTCTGGACAACATCGACCTCAAGGTGCTGGCCGAGTACATCGACTGGACGCCGTTCTTCATTTCCTGGGACCTGGCCGGCAAATTCCCGCGCATCCTCGAAGACGAAGTGGTCGGTGAAGCCGCCACTGCCCTTTACAAGGACGCGCAGGAGATGCTCGCCAAGCTGATCGACGAGAAACTGATCAGCGCCCGCGCGGTGTTCGGCTTCTGGCCGGCCAATCAGGTGCATGACGACGACATCGAACTGTACGGCGATGACGGCAAGCCATTGGCCAGACTGCACCACTTGCGCCAGCAGATCATCAAGACCGACGGCAAGCCGAACTTCTCGCTGGCCGACTTCGTCGCGCCGAAAGACAGCGAAGTCACTGACTACGTCGGTGGCTTCATCACCACTGCCGGCATCGGTGCCGAAGAAGTGGCCAAGGCTTATCAGGATGCTGGCGACGATTACAACTCGATCATGGTCAAGGCCCTCGCCGACCGTTTGGCCGAGGCTTGCGCAGAATGGTTGCACCAGCAGGTGCGTAAAGAACACTGGGGTTATGCCAAGGACGAAGTGCTCGACAACGACGCACTGATCAAAGAGCAGTATTCAGGTATCCGCCCTGCTCCGGGCTACCCGGCCTGCCCGGATCACACCGAGAAAGCCGCGTTGTTTGCGTTGCTCGACCCTGAAGCAGAAGAAATGCGTGCCGGTCGCAGCGGTGTTTTTCTCACCGAACACTACGCCATGTTCCCGGCTGCGGCGGTCAGCGGTTGGTACTTCGCCCACCCGCAGGCGCAGTACTTTGCTGTCGGCAAGATCGACAAGGATCAGGTGCAGAGCTACACCTCGCGTAAAGCTCAGGAGCTCAGCGTGACCGAGCGCTGGCTGGCGCCGAATCTGGGTTACGACAACTAATCCGGATTCAGCGCATTACCGTGTGGGAGCTGGCTTGCCAGCTCCCACAGGGATTGTGATTGAACTGACCTCTTCAGGGGTTTTGCGGTGTTCTTCCGTGGGTTGGCTATGCTTGTCTGACACACACGGCAGACGAGGGATTTATGGACGATCCAGTCGACAACAAACCGCCGAGCTTCTGGCAGATGCTGCACAGCGTGATGGCGGCGGCGTTCGGGGTGCAGAGTGGCAAAAACCGGGCAAGGGACTTCACACATGGCAAGCCCAGCCATTTCGTGCTGTTGGGCATTCTGTTCACGGCGGTATTCGCTTTGACGCTGTTTGCCATCGTCAAACTGGTGCTGCATTTTGCCGGGGTTTGACGGGCTTCAGCGCATCAGGGTCTGCAGCGTAAACGGATAGCGGTAGGAAATCGGCCGTCCCTTGGCCGAGAGCTTGCGAAAATTCACGTTGTAGCCCGGCGAGTCGCCCATGGCGAGTAATTGCCGAGCCTGGGTTTTGTTGATCAGTTGCAGTAATGGCAACTGACGGTCGCGGCCGCCGTACTGCTCCAGATCAACGCCTTGCTCATAGTCATGCAATTCGACCAGTGCCCAGCCGCCAAGGGTAAAGTGCCCGCCGACCAACGCGCTCAGGCGCCCGTCAACCACCGCCTGCAATGCAGTGCGAGACGTGTTGACCGCACTGAACAACGCATCCTTGCCCGCAACCTTGCCGCTCTCGGCGTAGGCACGCATCGCGCCGAATGCCATTTCATCGTTGGCCGACCACACCAGTGACACCTGCGGATACCGGGCGAACAACTGTTTGGCCTGTTCATAGGCGCGCTGCTCCGTCCAGCCGCTGTAGACAAGTTGACGCAAACGCACTCGCGGATGCTCGGCCAGTGCGCGCTGCATGCCCTTCTCACGCAATTGCGCCGACGGAGTGATTTTCAGACCGGAGAAAGCCAGCACTTCAATCTGCTCACCCTTGCTCACGGGCGGGTGCAACCGTATCAACTCCTTCATCATCAGGTAGCCGCCCTCCTCGTCGTTGGGCACCAGACTGCCGATCCGGTCGCTGCGTTTGCCCACCAGCGCCTGCTGATCAGGGGTCAGCGCCGCATTGACCATGAACAGCTTCACGCCACTGTTCTGCGCCAGGCGCAGGATCTGCGGTGCCACGTATTGCTCGTTGACGAACATCAGGTAATCAGGACGATTGGGGCCCAGCAATGCAAGACGTGCCTGAGCCAGAGTCAATTCAGGCTGACGCTGGGAATAGAGGATTTGCAGATCAATGCCCAGATCCCGGGCGGCTGCCTGCATGAATTGCGAGTAACTGACCCAGAACGTTTCGTCGGTGTAACCGGGATTCAGAAACAGCACGGACTCGGCTCGCACAGCATTCGCGAAAAATGCGCCGAACAGGGCAAGGCTGATGTAGAGAAACTTGAACATGAAGCATCCGGGCCCGAGGAAAAATGGCCGCGCATTATAGCCATTGAAACCCCGGCTATTGACGCCTGATCCCGCTTTTTGTCCGACAATCGTCGGAAGCGGGCCCGGACGGGTCGTTTACTGGTGGCTGACCCAGAACACCGCTGTTCCTACGACGAGAATGATCAGGAACAAAATGGCCCACGCATCAACGCTGCTATCGTTTTTTCTTGCCTTGGTCGGGTTGCTCATTGCATCGCCTCTTATCGGTTTTATCGGTGATTGCAGAAAGACTCGACCACAGTTAAGACGATGATTGTCCGCACGACAAATGTGGATTAGTTAATAACTGTTATCGTTAGGCGATTTGGTTCTTTACATATACTCAAACATCACTTTTGCGCATAACTGCAAACGGGTATATTGCCCCGGCTCCCTTAGGGAGCGCGCGGCCGTGCGCGCAGAATTGCAGAGGCAACATCGGACTCCAGCAAGCGAAAACGCAGCGTTTTCCGAGTAGCCCAAAGCCTGAGAACAGGACTTATATGTACGTATACGACGAGTACGATCAGCGGATCATCGAGGACCGCGTCAAGCAGTTCCGTGATCAGACCCGACGCTATCTGGCAGGTGAGCTGAGCGAAGAAGAATTCCGCCCGCTACGCCTGCAAAATGGCCTCTACATTCAGCGCTTCGCGCCGATGCTGCGCGTGGCGGTGCCTTACGGCCAACTGACTTCGCGTCAGATGCGCATGATGGCCAAGATTGCCCGTGACTACGACAAGGGCTACGCCCACATCAGTACCCGGCAGAACGTCCAGTTCAACTGGCCGGCGGTGGAAGACATCCCGGACATCCTCGCCGAACTGGCCACCGTGCAGATGCACGCGATCCAGACCAGCGGCAACTGCCTGCGCAACGTCACCACCGACCAGTTCGCCGGTGTCGCTGCCGACGAGCTGATCGACCCGCGCCCATGGTGCGAGATCGTTCGTCAGTGGACGACCTTCCATCCGGAATTCGCCTACCTGCCGCGCAAATTCAAGATCGCCGTCAACGGTTCGACCGCTGACCGTGCGGCCATCGAAGTACACGACATCGGTCTTGAGCCGGTGCACAACGAAGCTGGCGAACTCGGTTTCCGCGTCCTGGTGGGCGGTGGCCTCGGTCGTACGCCAGTGGTGGGCGCGTTCATCAACGAGTTCCTGCCGTGGCAGGACCTGTTGAGCTACCTCGATGCCATCCTGCGGGTCTACAACCGCTATGGTCGTCGCGACAACAAGTACAAGGCGCGGATCAAGATCCTCGTCAAGGCGCTCACCCCTGAAGTGTTCGCGCAGAAAGTCGATGCGGAAATGGAACACCTGCGCGGTGGCCAGACCACGTTGACCGAAGCCGAACTGCAGCGCGTCGCCAGGCACTTCGTCGATCCGGACTACAAAGCGCTGGAAAACCAGACCGCGCAATTGGCCGATCTGGACAAAGAACACCCAGGCTTCGCCCGCTGGCGCACCCGCAATACCCTGGCGCACAAGAAGCCGGGTTATGTGGCCGTGACCCTGTCGCTGAAACCGACTGGCGTAGCGCCGGGCGACATCACCGACAAGCAGCTTGACGCCGTCGCCGATCTGGCCGACCGCTACAGCTTCGGTCAACTGCGCACCTCCCACGAGCAAAACATCATTCTTGCCGATGTCGAGCAAAGCCAACTGTTCGCCCTGTGGGGCGAATTGCGTGAAGGTGGTTTCGCCACGCCGAACATCGGCCTGCTGACCGACATCATCTGCTGCCCTGGCGGTGATTTCTGCTCGCTGGCCAACGCCAAGTCAATCCCGATTGCCGAATCGATCCAGCGCCGTTTCGATGACCTGGACTACCTGTTCGACATCGGTGAGCTGGACCTGAACATCTCCGGTTGCATGAACGCTTGCGGTCACCACCACGTCGGCCACATCGGTATCCTGGGGGTGGACAAGAAAGGTGAGGAGTTCTATCAGGTCTCCCTCGGCGGCAGCGCCAGCCGTGATGCGAGCCTGGGCAAGATTCTCGGCCCGTCCTTCGCACAGGAAGTCATGCCTGACGTGATCTCGAAGCTGATTGACGTGTACGTGGAACAACGTACCGAAGACGAGCGCTTCATCGACACCTATCAGCGTATTGGCATCGACCTCTTCAAGGAACGCGTCTATGCAGCGAATCATTAAGAACAACGAAGTCGTCGACGAAACCTGGCACTTGCTGCCCAAGGATTTCAACATCGACGAGATCAGTAACTGCGACGATCTGATCGTTCCGCTGCAACTGTGGCGTGAACACAGCCGTATGCTCATGGCTCGCGACGGCGGTCTGGGCGTGTGGCTCGACGCAGACGAGGAAGCAGAGGAAATCGGTGAGGACGTTGATAAGTTCCAGGTGATCGCGCTGAACTTCCCGGCATTCACTGACGGGCGCAACTACTCCAACGCGCGCCTGTTGCGTGATCGCTATGGCTTCAAAGGCGAGCTGCGAGCGATTGGCGACGTGCTGCGCGATCAGCTGTTTTACATGCGCCGCTGCGGCTTCGACGCCTTTGCCGTGCGTGCAGATAAA
Source organism: Pseudomonas sp. A0308 (assembly GCF_044218815.1). Classification (NCBI taxonomy): domain Bacteria; kingdom Pseudomonadati; phylum Pseudomonadota; class Gammaproteobacteria; order Pseudomonadales; family Pseudomonadaceae; genus Pseudomonas; species Pseudomonas sp. A0308. The sequence goes on along the minus strand of NZ_CP162581.1, from coordinate 6,161,317 downwards.
GATCCGCACGAAGCGCTGGAAGGTCTCAAGGATTTCTCGGTGACCTATCAGGCCGCCACTGACGAACCGCTGCCGCTGTTCCGTCGCCGCTGAGTCTTCGCCACAAAAGCTGCGGACAAAAAAACGCCGGTCATTGACCGGCGTTTTTTTATGCCTGACTGACTTACCAGAAGCGCTGTTGGGTCAGACGGCTCCACCAGCTCAGCAGCACGCGATCTACCGAACCGCTGGCTGCCATGCCGATGCGCTCCTGCAGACTTTTGCGTTCGGCGTAATGCAGGTGGTAAACCTCAGCCTGCCTGGCCTTCTGCGAGAGGTATTCATCGCTGGTCTTGAGTTCGTCGACCAGTTGCTTGTCCAGCGCCGCGACGCCGAGCCAGACTTCGCCGGTCGCCACGTCATCGATGGCCAGTTGCGGACGGTAGCGGGCAACGAAGTTCTTGAACAGTTGATGGGTGATGTCCAGGTCTTCCTGAAACTTCTCGCGGCCTTTCTCGGTGTTCTCACCAAACACGGTCAGGGTGCGTTTGTACTCACCGGCGGTCAGCACTTCGAAGTCGATGTCGTGCTTCTTCAGCAGGCGGTTGACGTTGGGCAACTGCGCAACCACACCGATCGAGCCGAGAATGGCGAACGGCGCACTGATGATCTTCTCGCCGATGCACGCCATCATGTAGCCGCCGCTGGCCGCGACTTTGTCGATGCACACGGTCAAGGGCACGCCGGCTTCGCGGATACGCGCCAGTTGCGAAGACGCCAGACCGTAGCTGTGGACCATGCCGCCGCCGCTTTCCAGACGCAGGACAACTTCGTCTTTCGGCGTAGCGAGGGTCAGCAGCGCAGTGATTTCATGACGCAGGCTCTCGGTGGCCGAGGCTTTGATGTCGCCGTCGAAATCCAGCACGAACACCCGTGGTTTGGCCTCGGGTTTTTTCTTCTGCTTCTTCTCGCTCTTTTCGGACTTGGCCTCGCCCTTGCGCAAGGCCTTGAGCTGATCCTTGTCGAGCAGGGTCTGCTCCAGGCGCTCACGCAGGCCTTTATAGAAATCATTGAGCTTGCTGACCTGCAACTGCCCCGCCGACTTACGCCGGCCCTTGCTGCGCAACGCGGCAAAACTGGCGAGCACAACCAGAATGGCGATTACCAGGGTGACGGTCTTGGCCAGGAAACTGGCGTATTCGGTGAAAAACTCCACAGAGACTCCTCAAAACAAAGCGTGGATGTGATTTCCACGCGTAATGGCCCCAGCATACCCATGCGCCGGCTCGTCGGCCAGTCGTGAAACCTCTGGCAACACGCCTGTAACGGGCATTTCAAACAAGCGTATGTTTTTTCATTGACAGCTCCCCGGCATCCTCATAATCTCGCCAAACCTTCAACGTACCGGGACGACGCGGACGTGGGCAGCATCTATTTGATTCGACATGGCCAAGCCTCCTTTGGTGCAGACGACTATGACGTCCTGTCGCCGACCGGTGTGCGTCAGGCAGAAATCCTCGGTCAGCACCTCGCTGAACTGGGGATCCGCTTCGATCGCTGCCTGGCAGGTGACCTGCGCCGCCAACAACACACGGCCACCAGTGCGCTGGAGCAATTCACTGCCAAAGGCCTGTCGGTACCGACGCTGGAAACCGATTCCGCGTTCAACGAATTTGATGCTGACGCGGTAATCCGCGCCCTGCTCCCGGCGATGTTGCCAGACGAGCCTGAAGCCCTCGACATCTTGCGCAACGCTGCGCAAAACCGCGGCGAGTTCCAGCGCATTTTTGCCCTGATCATCGAGCGCTGGCTGGCCGGCACCTATGACACACCGGGGCTGGAGAGCTGGCTGGGTTTCGTTGAACGGGTTCAGGCCGGGTTGCATCGAATTATTGAACAGGCCGAACAAAACCAGAAAATCGCGGTGTTCACCTCTGGCGGCACGATCACCGCCCTGCTCCACCTCATTACACAAATGCCTGCCAAACAGGCTTTTGAACTGAATTGGCAAATCGTCAACACCTCGCTCAACCAGCTGAAGTTTCGCGGCCGCGAGGTGGCCCTGGCTTCCTTCAACAGTCATGCCCATCTGCAACTGTTGAAGGCCCCGGAACTCATCACTTTCCGCTGAGTCCGGATTACTGTGACCCTTGCTGTAATCACCCAGCTCCTATTACCCAAGAAAGGATCGAACCATGACCTCCGTAGCTGATGCCGTACAAGCAATGAAAGCCAAGTTCAACCCAGCCGCTGCTGCCGGCCTGGACCTGGTCTTCGGTTTCCGCATCGACGACACCAAGAACTTCTCGCTGATCGTCAAAGACAGCACCTGCGAGCTGCAAGAAGGCGAGAACCCGGACGCCCAGGTCACTCTGGTCATGGACGGTGAAACCCTGCAAGGCATCGTTGACGGTTCGACCGACGGCATGCAAGCGTTCATGGGCGGCAAACTGCGCGCTGAAGGCGACATGATGCTGGCGATGAAACTGTCCGAGCTGTTCCCTTCGTAATACCGCTGTTCAGTGACAAAAAATCCCGCCCCTGTGGCGGGATTTTTGCGTTCTGGAGCAAAGAAACCTGGCAGTGTGCGAACAGGCCACCCCCGCAATCGTCGGCGCGGTTGGTGGGATTGAGTTGGCGGGTTGATTCTGTGGCGACTGTTTTCCCCCTCACCCTGGCCCTCTCCCAAGGGAGAGGGAACCGATTCGGGAATATTGGAGATGTACACCGACTTGAAAGACCTGTTCTGAATCCAAAGTCGACCGACCTGAAGGTTTGGCGCTGAATCCATAGTCGACATGGCGGTTCAGGTCGATGCATGACGAAAGACACCTCGGTCGGTCCCCTCTCCCTCGGGGCTGTCCGACGTTTCGGGAGGGTTAGGGTGACAGGCTCTTTGCATTTACAATGCCCGCACCTCAAACACCGGCCCGCCCATGGACATCGACCTCGCTCGCACCTTTCTGGAAATCGTCCGTCACGGCAGTCTCGCGGCGGCGGCGCAGAAGCTGTTCGTCACCCAAACGGCGATCACCGCCCGGGTGCAGAAACTCGAAAGCCAGTTGGGCAGTACGCTGTTCGTGCGCAATCGCGCCGGGGCGAAATTGACGGCCAATGGCGAGGCCTTCGTGGTCTATGCCAATCAACTGGTGCAGACCTGGGAAGCGGCGCGGCGCGACCTGCCGCTGCCTGAGGGTTATCACAACGTGCTGCACATCGGCGGCGAGGTCAGCCTGTGCAACCCGCTGATGCTCAGCTGGGCCGCCGAGCTGCGCGAGAAAATCCCCGGGCATGCCCTGCGCATGGAAATCCGCGACGGTGAAAACCTGCTACGCCAACTCGAACTCGGCGTGCTCGACGCGGCGCTGGTCTATCAACCGGAATACTGGCCGGGGTTGCAGGTCGAGCAGGTGCTGGAAGAAAAACTGATTCTGGTGCGCGCGCCTGATCGCCCGGATCCCTACGTTTATATCGACTGGGGCCCGGACTTCCGCCGCCAGCACGACGCCGCCCTGCCGGAAAAAGCCAAAGCCGCGCTGAGTTTCAACCTGGGCCCGCTCGCCCTTCAGTACATCCTGGAAAACGGCGGCAGCGGCTACTTCCGCACCCGTGTGGTGCGCACCTATCTTGAAAGCGGCGCACTGGAAACGGTGACCAAAGCCCCGGAATTCGGCTATCCAACCTATCTGGTGTATTCGCGTGATCGCGACTCGGCGACATTGCAGCAAGCCTTCAATCTGCTGCGTGAAGTGATCCGCACCGATGACGATTGGTCACAACGCTGGAACCCGCTGAGCTGATCGAGAAGCCAGAGTGGGCGCTTTACACCGGATCATGGCGCATGTGGCCTCAAGGTCCGGCCTGCATTGATGGCCGGATCGGCTAATCTGCCGGGTACAACAAAATACCCGCAGGTGAACGCAGTGAGGCAGACCACCGAGGCATTCCGCAGCCGCTATCGTGCGGCCATTCATCCGCGCTACAACCCGTGGCTGCACGGCGCCTTCGTGCTGCTGTTCGGGGTGCTGGCCATCGGCGCGTTCTGGAGCAGCGTGCACCAGGCGAGCTGGCTGGAATGGCTGAGCGTGCCGCTGACCCTGCTGTTTTTCAACTTTGGCGTGTACATGGTCCATCGCCATCTTGGCCACCACAAAAAAACCTTTGCCAAAATGTTCTACGCCCGGCATGCGGGCGACCATCACAGCTTCTTCACGCCCGGCCACATGACCTACGACAGTGCTCGCGACTGGCGGGTGATTCTGTTTCCGGCGTGGCTGATCGTGATCCATACGCTGGTGATTACCCTGCCGCTGTGGTGGCTGTTCGCGAAGTTCAACGCCAACGTCGCCGGGCTGTTCGCTGGCAGCATGGTGCTGGGTTATCTGACCTACGAGGTGTTTCATGCCGCCGAACACTTGCCGCCGCACAACCCGCTGACGCGCCTGCCGTGGATCCGTCAGATGCGCCATTTGCATGAGCTGCATCACCGTCGCGAGCGCATGCAAGAGCGTAATTTCAACATTGTTCTACCGCTGATGGACTACCTGTTCGGCACCCTTTACTGGGAGCCGCAAGCCGCCCCTTTGAGCTATTCAAGAATGCCCATGACCCGCATGCAGCACCAGATCGATATCGCTGGCGACCCGATTGCCGTACTCGCCTACGCGGCCAGTGTCGGCCGCTGGCCCGAGTGGCATCCGTCATCGCTGAAGATCGACGGCCCATCCGGCCCGCTGCATGCCGGCGCATGCTTTGAAGAAGACATTCATGCCGGCGGCCGCGCAGGTCACCTGAGCTGGGCAGTCACCGAATACCTGCCCGGGCGACGCTGGTGCGCTCGGGCCCAGGGTGATCACGGGTTGTCGCTGGCGTTGACTTACGAGTGCTACGCCGAAGGTGACGGCGCGCGGTTTGTGCGCACGCTGGATTATCGTTTCGACGGCTTGGGCATGCGTATCGCCAATCGATTGCTGCTCAAGCGCCGGATCGACCGTGAGTCCGCCGCATCCATGCTCGCGCTGCGTGACATGGCTACGCAGTATCTGGCTTCAGCGAGGGCCAGCGCATGAGGTGGGGGCAGTTTCTATTGTTGCTGATTGTCGTCGTCATCGCGTTTCTGCTGCTGATGCCCACCAAGGTCGAGCCGGTCGCCTGGACACCGCAGGCGGCGCCCTCGTTGAGCGAAGGGATCTACGCCGATAACCAGCGCCTCAAAGGTGCGGTGCAGGTCGGCCCCAGTGACATCGAAGGGCCGGAAGCGCTGCTGCTGGAAGGGGAATTCCTGATCACCGGTCTGCATGACGGTCGGCTGATCCGCAGCAGTCTTGATGGCAAGGAACGCAAAGTGCTGGCCGATACCGGTGGCCGGCCACTGGGGCTTGCGCGCCATCCCAACGGGCTGCTGGTGATCGCCGACGGGGTCAAGGGTTTGCTGTCTCTCGATGCACAGGGCCAGGTGACGGCCTTGACCAAAGAAGCCAATGGCGTGCCCTTCGGTTTCACCGATGATGTGGCGATCGACAAGTCCGGGCACTATGCCTACTTCAGCGATGCCTCCAGCCGATGGGGCTACGGTCATGACGGCGAGGCGATCATTGAGCACGGCGGTGACGGACGTTTGCTGCGCTATGACTTCCAGACCGGCAAGACCAGCATCCTGCTCGACAAACTGCAGTTCGCCAACGGCGTGACCCTCGGCCCGGATGATGCCTATGTGCTGGTCAATGAAACCGGCGCCTACCGCATCAGTCGCTTCTGGCTGAAAGGCCCCCAGGCGGGCACTCATGACCTGTTTATCGACAACTTGCCGGGGCTGCCGGACAACCTGTCATTCAATGGCCACGACCGTTTCTGGGTTGCGTTGTACGCACCGCGTAATGCCTTGCTCGATGGCACGGCCGGGCATCCATTCGTGCGCAAGATGATTGTGCGGGCGTTGAGCGTGTTGCCCAAACCCGTGGAGAAGCGCGGTTTTGTATTGGGGCTGGATTTGCAGGGCAAGGTGATTACCAATCTGCAGGATGCGAGCGAGGGCAATTATTCGCCGATCACCACGGTGAGGGAGTATGGGGACTGGTTGTATTTCGGGTCGTTGAAGGCGATGCATATGGCGCGGATGCCGTTGGCTGATGCGCTGAAGTGAGTCTGTCGGTTTTGTGGTGAGTTGACTGACACCATCGCTGGCAGGCCAGCTCCCACAGGGGTTCACAGAGTATGTGCACGACCCAATACCTGTGGGGGCTGGCTTGCCAGCGATAGCGGTCTGTCAGTTGGAAGACTTGTCGAACTTGTCGGGGTTTTCGTCTTCAGGAAGATCCTCGACAGGCTCATCTGGATTGGCCGTGGTATGTGCCGGGCTGTTCGGCTCGGGATGCGTCGGCACCGGGTCGAATGCGCCCTGCTCTTCACTCGGGAATTTGGGATCGCTCATGAGGCACCTCGCAAGAAGTCGATGAATTCGGACTCTGTACATTCGAGGTGCCGGCAGGGGCTGTCGTTCCCGTCCATTTGCAACCGTAGGTCGGCGGACAACCAGAAGATCAGGACGGCGCCTGCAAGTGGCTGACGATCTCGTCCTTGACCTTCAGACGCTTCTCTTTGAGTTTTTTCAATGCGTCGTCGCTGGGGGCGTCCGAGGTGGCTGTCTCTGCCTTGACCACGTCGGCATCAGCCTGAGAATACTTGTTGATCAATGAATCCAGTCGCGGATCCTGGGTGCGTTTTTGCTGGATCTCTTCCTTCGTGCAGCTCAAGTCCTGAAACAGGTCATGGGGAACCGGCATGGAACACCTCCGTGAGTTGATCGGTGACCAACGCGACCGATTGCGCTGGCCAGCCATCAGAATGGCCTCGGTCGGGCCGTTCTGTCGACTCCCTGTCAGACCAGCGGTGGCCGTTCGTCGCCCTGTCGCAAATGCGATAAAACCTTTGATCGCCCTCGCCTCTCCACTCTTTAACGCTCACAAAAACCTGCGTGGAGATACACCAAATGGACGGATTCAACCTGCGTCACCTGGCTCTCGCCGTTGCCCTGAGTGCGAGCATGGGCAGCGCATTTGCCGCTACCGACAATGACTTCGTCGACAGTGCCGCTGCTGGTGGCATCGCCGAAATCGAAACCAGTCGCCTGGCGCTGGAAAAAAGCCAGTCTGCCGATATCAAGCAGTTTGCCGAAATGATGATCACCGATCACGGCAAGGCCAATGACGAACTGGCGACGATTGCCAAGGCTCATGATATCGAGGTGCCGGACACCACCACGCTGGTCAAACAGGCCAAAGAGAAAATTCTCGAGATGCGCGATGAATCCTTCGATGCGGCCTACGCCAACAATCAGGTAAAGGCCCACGAAGACACCATCGAGTTGTTCAAGAAGCAAGCCAATACCGTCACGGATGACAAGGTCAAAGGCGCGACCGAGCTGAAAGCCTTCGCCCAGAAAATGCTGCCAGGTCTGGAAAAACATCTGTCGGCGGCGAAAGAGCTGCAAGCCAAATATCCGAGCAAGTAAGTATCGGGCAGGCAAAAAAAGAGGCCGCATCCAATGGATGCGGCCTCCTCGTTTCAGCCTTGATTAACCCCCGTCAGTATCAATATCCGCGTCGGTCTCCTCACCCGGCTTCGCCCGATCCGGCTCAGGTTCGAAACCGGGGCTGAACTCGTTGTCGTTATCGGTGTTCTGGTTCTTCTGATCCACTGCCGGATCAGCACTTTGCGCCTGGTCTGTATCGCCCTGTTGCTGCGCAGGCTGCGTCGGCGCCGATTGCCCCGGCACTTGCGGGTCAATCGCCGGGTCATTGCGATCGATCGGTTCCCCGGATTGATTGTTCTGCTGTGTCGATTGCTCGTTCATAAGCACCTCTTTAGTCATCGCCAGCGCGACTGAAACAAGTCGGGCCTTGCAGATTCGAAGCCGCCTGCACGCCAACGTTCAAAACTTCGCGCCTTGCAGCCATGCCGACTAGAGTTACTCGGGCCTTTCTTGAGGCAAATCAAAAATATCCTCGAAGACTGCACAACTATTTGAAACGGCTACGGTCACTGATTTCGCGCCGATCAATTTGATGAAATCGGCCCCTCATTCGTTACGGAGCAACAGGCACATGGCAGCACTGCAGAACAGCACACTCGATGCGATGAAAAACAAGCAGGCACAACTGCTGGGCGAATGGATCAACGGCCTGGAAGCGAGCGGCGCCACGCGCAATCTGAAAGAACACGACCTGCAGCAGCAAACCGGCGAATTTCTGCAACTGGTGGTCACGGGCCTTGAGAGTGACAACGGCACCAACGTCAATGCGCAAGGTTGGGAAACGACCCGCCTGTTCCTTGAAAAGCTTTCCCATAGCCGCGCCCTGCTCGGCCAGGACTCGCAACAAACCGCGAGTTTCATCTTCGCCCTGAAAGGCCCGCTATTCAGGATGCTGCAAGCGCACTACAAAGAACAACCGGCGCTGCTCGCCGAGCAGCTCTGGGAAGTTTCCGAATTGCTCGACGCCTTCGGCCTGCACACCATTCGGACCTTCCAGAAATCCCGCGAAGCGGTGATCAAGCGTCAGCAGGAAGAACTGCTGGAACTCTCCACACCCGTGGTCAAGCTTTGGGACGGCGTGCTGGCGTTGCCAATGATCGGCACCCTCGATTCGCAGCGCACACAGGTCGTGATGGAATCGTTGCTGCAACGCATCGTCGATACCGGTTCGGAAATCGCCATCATCGACATTACTGGTGTGCCTACCGTCGACACCCTGGTCGCCCAGCACCTGCTGAAAACCGTTACCGCGATCCGCCTGATGGGCGCAGATTGCATCATCAGTGGCGTGCGTCCGCAGATCGCGCAGACCATCGTGCACCTGGGGCTCGACCTGCAAGGCGTGGTCACCAAGGCCAATCTGGCCGATGCGTTGAAACTGGCCCTGACACGCCTGGGCATCACCCTCAGCAAAGCGGTCTGACGTCATGGAAAGAATTCCGATTCTTCAGATGGGCGAGTTCCTGCTGGTGACCATTCAGGTCGACATGCATGACCAGCTCGCCTTGACCCTGCAGGACGATCTGTCCGAACGCATCAGCAGAACCTCGGCGCGTGGCGTGTTGATCGACATCTCGGCGCTGGACATGGTCGACTCGTTCATCGGCCGGATGATCAGCACGATCTCCGGCCTGTCGAAAATCATGGACGCTGAAACCATGCTGGTCGGTATGCAGCCGGCGGTGGCGATTACCTTGGTCGAACTCGGCCTGACTCTGCCCGGTGTCAGCACGGCGCTCAATGTCGAGCGTGGGATGAAAGTGCTGCGGGAACGAGTAAGTCAGCAATGACCGTGCGCAGTAGCGGTACTCAACCCATTCACATTGAGCAGGATGTGGTGCTGGCCCGCCAGACCGCACGCAAACTGGCCACCGAGTGCGGCATGCGCCTGATCGACCTGACCAAAATGGTCACGGCTGTCAGCGAACTGGCGCGCAACACCATGGTTTACGGGGGTGGCGGCGACATGGACTGGCAGATCCTCGATGAGGATCACAAGGTCGGTCTGCGCCTGACCTTTCGCGACGAGGGGCCGGGCATTGCCGACATCAAACTGGCAATGACCGACGGCTGGACTTCCGGCAGCGGCATGGGCCTGGGTCTGACCGGTGCTAAACGGCTGGTCCAGGAGTTCGAACTGGACACGGAGCCCGGCAAGGGCACCCGCATAACGATTACGCGATGGACATGAACATTCACGGCTCACTGACCCAAGTCTTACTGATCGAAGACAGCAGCCAGATCGGCTATGCAAGGCGCACGGCTCAACGGCTTGCCGAACAGCACGGTTTTACTGAAAGCGATGCCGGACGCGTGGCACTGGTGGTCACCGAACTGGCGAGCAATCTGCTCAAACATGCCGGCCGTGGCGAGCTGCACTTGCGCGTGCTGCCACGTCAGGGCGATGCGGGGATCGAACTGCTGGCGGTGGATCGTGCCAGGGGCTTTGATCTGGAGGCATGCCTCACTGACGGCTTTTCTACCGGCGGCACCCAAGGCATCGGCCTTGGCGCGGTGTCACGCCAGGCCGATGTGTTTGACGTGTATGCCGACCACCGCGGAGCCGTGTTGCTCGCGCGTTTGTACCCGCGCAACACCCGTCAGCCTGACCTGCTTTACGGCGTTAGTCAGCACTCGCTGCATGACGACCCGGCCTGCGGCGATGTCTGGCATCTGGCGTATCACGGCGCAGACATCAGCGCGCTGATCGTTGACGGCCTCGGCCATGGTGAAGACGCCGAAATTGCCGGCCGCGCCGGCGAGGGAGCGTTCGCCCGCGCGCCTTTCAGCACACCGACGATGCTGATGGAAGACCTGCACCGGGACATGATCGGCACCCGTGGCGGCGCGGTGGCGTTTGCGCAGTTTCATGCCGATAGCGCCAGCCTCCGTTTCACCGGGGTGGGCAATATCGGCGCCAGTCTGATTGCTGCCGACAAATCCCGCGGACTGGCTTCGCACCCTGGCATCGTTGGCGTCCAGTACCGGAAAGCCCAGCCCTTTGACTATGCTCATGTGAACGGACATCTTTTGATCATGTACAGCGACGGTTTGCAGTCCCGTTGGAATCTTCAAGACTACCCCGGCCTGGTGCACCGCCACCCTGCCGTGATAGCCGCCATTTTGCATCGCGACTTCTGCCGCGGTCGGGATGATGTAACGGTACTGGTCGTTGCTCTGGAGGCCGCCCATGGCTGAGTCGCCCCTTGCGAGCAATGCCGAACAGGCTGCGCTGATCGCCCAGTTGCAGAGCGAAACTGAAGCCTTGCGCGCAGAGCTCGATGAAACCAATCAGGGCGTGCTGGCGCTGTACGCCGAGCTCGACATTCAGGCAGAGGAATTGCGCCAGGCTTCGGACCTCAAAAGCCGTTTCCTGTCGTACATGAGCCATGAGTTCCGCACCCCGCTGGGTTCGATCCTGAGCATCAACAGCCTGCTCGCCGACGAGCTGGACGGGCCGCTGAGCCCCGAGCAACACAAACAGGTCGCCTTCGTCAGCACTGCCGCCCGCGAACTCAGCGACATGGTCGACGACTTGCTCGATCTGGCGAAAATCGAGGCCGGACGCATCACCATTTCCCCGGCGTGGTTCGACATGTTCGATCTGTTTTCCGCCCTGCGCGGGATGTTTCGGCCCATCGTCGATGCGTCGGCAGTGGACCTGATCTTCGAGGAACCCAAAGGCCTGCCGCGCCTGTACACCGACGACAAGAAACTTGCGCAAATCCTGCGCAACTTCATTTCCAACTCGCTGAAGTTCACCACGCGTGGCGAAGTGCGGGTTTCGGCGCGACTTGAAGGCACGGACAAAGTACGTTTTGCCGTCAGCGACACCGGTATTGGTATCGCGGCGGAGCTGCATGGTGCATTGTTCGAGGACTTTTCCCAGGTCGACTCGCCGCTGCAGAAACGCTTGCGCGGCACCGGCCTGGGACTTTCCTTGTGTAAACGCTTCGCGACCCTGTTGGGTGGAGAGGTCGGAATGGACAGCGCACCGGGCGTCGGCTCGACCTTCTACGTGACTATTCCGTTGGCGATCGCTTTGGAGAACGTCGATGAAACGTGACATCCGCCTGTTGATCGTCGATGACAACGTCGCCACCCGCTATGCCTTGCGCAAACGTCTTGAACGCCACGACTATGAAGTCCTCGAGGCCGGCACTGGCACTGACGGCCTGGCGTTGATCGAAAGCGAAGCGTTCGACGCCCTGATACTCGACGTCAACCTGCCGGACATGAGCGGCTTCGACATTGTGCGCATCCTGCGTGCCGATGCCCGGACCGCATTGCTGCCGGTGATCCACGTCTCGGCGGCATCGATCCAGACCGGCGACATCATCACCGGCCTCAATGCCGGTGCCGATGCCTACCTGATTCACCCGGTCGACCCGGACGTGCTGCTCGCCACCCTGCGCACCCTGCTGCGGGTGCGCGACACGGAAAATGCACTGCGCGAAAGCGAGGCGCGGTTCCGCGAGATTTTCGTCAATGTGTCGGCGCCCATTGCGGTGCTGGACGCCAACCTCAAGGTGCATGAGTGCAACCACGCGTTTACCCAGCTGATTCTGGATAACCGCGACCCGCAGGCCCTGAGCGAATGCTTCGCCGACGATCAAAACGCGATTCTCAATGAACTGCGCCTGCGCCTTGTCGATGGCGAGCGCTGGAAAGGCACGCTGAACATGCGCGTGCAAGGCGAGATTCGCGAGACCGAGTGGCAGATTTCGCCGTACCGCACGCCCGAGCTGAGCCTGGTATTCGTAGAAGACGTCACCGAACACCGCCATCGCGAACGCACGCATCTGGCACGCCTGGATGACACGACCTCACAACTGGAACGCGCCGAATCGCAGTTGCTGCAAGTGCAGAAAATGGATGCCCTGGGCAAGCTCACCGGCGGCATTGCCCACGACTTCAACAACCTGCTGACCGGCATCATCACCAGTCTTGAGTTGATCCAGAAGCGCATCGACGACAATCGTCCGGAAAAGGTCAAGTTGTATGCCGAAGCGGCGCTGAACTCCGCGATGAGCGCAGCCTCGCTCACCCATCGTTTACTGGCGTTCGCCCGTCAGCAACCGCTGGACACCCGGCCCGTGGACATCAACGAGCACATGCGGTCGCTAGAAGAACTGCTGGTGCGCACCATCGGTGAGCGGATTGCCCTGAAGCTGGAGCTGACCAACAAACCGGCAATTGCGTTGGTCGATCCGAGTCAGCTGGAAAGCGCGATGCTCAACCTGGTGATCAACGCCCGCGATGCGCTGCCCCATGGTGGCAACATCTGGGTCAACACCTACGCGGCGTATTCCCACGGTGATCCGAATCTGGCCGATGGCGCCTATGTGGCGTTGTCGGTGCGCGATGACGGCACCGGTATCGAGCACAACGTGATCGACAAGGTTTTCGACCCATTCTTCACCACCAAACCCTTGGGCCAGGGCACCGGGCTGGGCTTGTCGACGATTTATGGTTTTGCCCGGCAATCGGGCGGGGATGCGCACATTCGCAGTGTCGCCCGACGGGGCACGGAAGTGACCATCATGTTACCGGCCACCAGCCATCCGGTCGGCGTTGAAGCTTCACCAGAGGTGGTCAATGCGCGGGGTACTGGCGAGCATGTGCTGATCGTCGAGGACATGGCTGCGGTGCGGATGTTCGTCACCGAAGTGTTGGAAGATGCCGGTTACCGCTGCACTCAGGCCGGCGACATCGAGACGGCACTGGATCGCTTGCAGAACGATCCATCGATCAACCTGTTGCTGAGCGACGTCGGCTTGCCGCGCATGAGCGGGCGCAAACTGGCAGATGTTGCGCGAGGCTGGCGCGAAGAATTACCGATTCTGTTCATGACCGGCTACGCCGAAACCGCGCTCAACCGTCAGGTGTTTCTCGGCGAAGGGATGGACATGCTGGTCAAACCGTTTCAGATCAGCGAATTGCTGGACAAGGTTCGCCGCACACTCGACGGCGCCTGAACCACCGCTATCGCTGGCAAGCCAGCTCCCACACGGAGTGAAGGGAACTCGAAACCCGAGCACGACCCAAAAACCTGAGGGAGCTGGCTTGCCAGCGATCAGGCCAGCTCGCTCAACATCAATGCTGCCTGCTCCACCGCTATCGCAGGCAAGCCAGCTCCCACACGGATTGAAGGGAACTCGAAACCCGAGCACATCCCAAAAACCTGTGGGAGCTGGCTTGCCAGCGATTAGGCCTGCTCGCTCAACATCAATGCTGCCTGCTCCACCGCTATCGCTGGCAAGCCAGCTCCCACAATGGAGTGAAGCGAACTCGAAACCCGAGCACAACCCAATAACCTGTGGGAGCTGGCTTGCCAGCGATCAGGCCCGCTTGCTCAACATCAATGCTGCCTGCTCCACCGCTATCGCTGGCAAGTTAGCTCCCACAATGGAGTCAAGGGGACTCAAAACCCGAGTACAACCCAATAACCTGTGGGAGCTGGCTTGCCAGCGATCAGGCCCGCTTGCTCAACATCAATGCTGTCTGCTCCACCGCTATCGCTGGCAAGCCAGCTCCCACAATGGAGTGAAGGGAACTCAAAACCCCAGCACAACCCAGAAACCTGTGGGAGCTGGCTTGCCAGCGATCAGGCCATCGGGATCGAAGCCATTATCGGCTCAAGGCGCGGGCGAGGAATGGCGCAGTCCGGCTTTTTTTGCTGGCAGCCACTTTCTGCGGCGTGCCCGCCACGACAATTTTGCCGCCCTCATCTCCCGCTCCCGGGCCGATGTCGATCACCCAGTCGCTCTGCGCAACCACGCGCATTTCATGCTCGACCACGATGACCGTGTGCCCGGCTGTCACTAGCGAATCCAGTTGTTCCAACAGTCGGTCGACATCCCGCAGATGCAGGCCGGTGGTCGGTTCATCCAGCACATACAACGTCGCGCCGCGCTGATTGCGCTGCAACTCGGTGGCCAGTTTGATCCGCTGCGCCTCACCGCCCGACAGCTCCGTGGCCGGTTGACCAAGTCGTAGATAACCAAGGCCGATATCGCGCAACACCTCCAGCGAACGGCGAATCCCCGGCTGCCCGACAAAAACTTCCACCGCCTCATCGACCGTCAATTGCAGCACCTGCGCGATGCTCAAACCCTCCCACAAAACCGCCAGCGTCTGCGGGTTGTAACGTGCGCCATGACACGTCGGGCACGGCGCATACACGCTGGGCATAAACAGCAACTCGACACTGACAAAACCCTCACCCTCGCACGTTGCGCAACGGCCCTTGGCAACGTTGAAGGAAAACTGCCCGGCGTCATAGCCCGCCGCCCGCGCCTGGGGAGTGGCGGCGAACAGCTTGCGCACGTTGTCGAACAGCCCGGTATAGGTCGCCAGATTGGAGCGCGGCGTACGACCGATGGGTTTCTGATCGACCTGCACCAGGCGTTTGATCGACTCCAGCCCGGCCGTGATCTGGCCGCTGCTGACTAGCGGCGCGTCGTCCTCAAGGCTCAGCTCTTCAGCCTCAGCCTCAACGCTCGGCCGTCCCAGTTGTGCACCGACCAGTTCCAGCAACGCCTGACTGACCAGACTCGACTTGCCGGAACCGGACACACCGGTCACCGAAGTGAAACAGCCCAAGGGAAACTCGGCACTGAGGTTGTTGAGGTTATTGCGGGTGATGCCTTCCAGCTTCAGCCACGCCGACGGCTTGCGCGCGGCACGCGTCTGGCGTGGCGTTTCGGCGAACAGATAAGCGCGGGTCTGCGATTGTTCGATGTCGGCCAGCCCCGCAGGTGGGCCGCTGTACAACACCTGACCGCCCTTCTCACCCGCCTCCGGCCCGACGTCGATCAACCAGTCAGCGCGGCGCATGGTTTCCAGATCATGCTCAACCACAAACAGCGTATTGCCATCGGCCTTCAAGCGCTGCAAGGCTTCGAACAACGCCTCTCCGTCGGCTGGGTGCAAACCGGCGGAGGGTTCGTCGAGCACGTAAATCACGCCAAACAACTGCGAGCCCAATTGCGTCGCCAATCGCAGGCGCTGCAGCTCACCGGACGACAAGGTCGGCGTGCTGCGTTCCAGAGCCAGATAGCCCAGACCCAGTTCGGTCAACGTGGTGACCCGTTCCAGCAGATCCTCGGCAATGCGCTGCGCCGCCAGGCGTTTTTCCAGTGACAGGTTCGGTGTATGGCGCACATCTGGCGCGCTGGCGTGACCACTGGCACCCTTTGCGACGCGCTGTTGTCGGGCTTCGCGGGTTTGCGCGTGACTGAGGGTTTCGCCGGTTTCCTCGGCGTGCTCCAGATAACTGGCAGCCGCCACCGGTTTTAGAACTTCAGCGACTTGCAGCAGCGGCATCTGTGACAACTCACCGATGTCGTACCCGGCAAATGTCACCGCCAACGCCTCGCGCTTCAGCCGTTTGCCATCGCACAACGGGCAAGGACTGCCGAGCATGAACCGCGCCACGCGCTTTTTCATCAGCGCACTTTGCGAGTGGGTGAAGGTGTGCAGGATGTAGCGGCGGGCGCCGGTGAAGGTGCCTTGATAACTCGGCTCCATCTTGCGCTTGAGGGCGACACGGGTCTCTTCCGGGGTCAGCCCGGCGTACACCGGCACAGTCGGGGTTTCTTCGGTGAAGAGAATCCAGTCGCGCTGCTTTTTCGGTAACTTTCGCCATGGGATGTCGACGTCGATGCCCATCGTCACGAGGATGTCGCGCAGGTTCTGTCCCTGCCATGCCAGCGGCCAGGACGCCACGGCACGCTCGCGAATGGTCAGGTTCGGGTCCGGCACCATCAACGCTTCGGTGACTTCATAGACCCGCCCCAGACCATGACAATCAGGGCAGGCGCCCTGCGGCGTGTTCGGCGAAAAGTCCTCGGCGTACAGCATCGCCTGCCCCGGCGGGTAACTGCCGGCGCGGGAATAGAGCATGCGGATCAGGCTCGACAACGTAGTGACACTGCCCACCGAGGAGCGCGTGCTCGGCGTACCCCGCTGCTGTTGCAGGGCCACGGCGGGAGGCAGGCCTTCGATGGAATCGACATCCGGCACTCCGACCTGATCGATCAGCCGCCGCGCGTATGGCGCGACCGATTCGAAGTAGCGGCGCTGGGCTTCGGCATACAAAGTGGAAAACGCCAGGGACGACTTGCCCGACCCGGACACGCCGGTGAACACCACCAACGCATCGCGGGGGATGTCGATGTCAACGTTCTTCAAGTTGTGCTCACGGGCGCCGCGCACGCGAACCATGCCGGCGGGTGCTTTGGAGGTGCGTTTTGAAGTCATCAGCCTGCCTTGGTGGGAAGTTTTCAAGCTCAGCCGCTTAGCACCGAACGAATCATCTGCAACAACGATTCCGGGCCATACGGCTTGCCGAGCAAATGTGTGTCGGGGCTCAACTGGTGATTGCGCGAGATGATGTCGCGGGTATGGCCAGAGGTGAACAGCACCGCCACCGGAGGCTTCTGCACCTTGGCCCAGGCGAACAGGTCGGAACTCTTGATCAGCCCAGGCATGACCACGTCGGTGAAAATCAGATCCACTTCAACGCCTTCCAGCAGCATCTGCATCGCGGCATCGCCGTTGCCGGCAATCAGTACCTGATAGCCCTCATCGCGCAGCAATTCCACTGCCGAGGCCCGCACCGCGTCGTTGTCCTCGACCACCAGAATGGTCTCGTTGCCCCCGCCCAACACTTCATCAGCGGTGGAGCACTCTTCACGAATCGGCCGCAAACTGCGCGGAAAGTACAGCTCGACCCGCGTACCTTCGCCCAGCTTGCTGTCGATCTCGACATGCCCGCCGCTCTGTTTGACGAAACCGAACACCATGCTCAAGCCGAGCCCGGTGCCCTGGCCATCGGCCTTGGTGGTGAAGAAAGGTTCGAATACCTGCTCCAGTATCTGCGCGGGAATCCCGACGCCGGAATCGCAGACCGTCACCCGCACGAACTCGCCGGGGACGATGCCTTTGCCGGCGCAAAACGTGCTGTCCAGAAACGTATTGAAGGCGCTCAGCACAATCGTGCCCTCGCCTTTCATGGCATCGCGAGCGTTGATTGCCAGGTTGAGAATGGCGTTTTCCAGTTGATTGCGGTCGACGTTGATGTGCCAGGGTTCTTGCGGCAATTGCACATCGATGTGAATGGTTTCGCCCAGCGCCCGTTGCAGCAACTCGCCGACGCCTTCGAAGATCTGCTGCGGATTGCACACGGCCGGCGACAGCGGTTGACGCCGGGCAAACGCGAGCAGTTGCGAAGACAGCTTGGCCCCGCGCTCGACCGCCGCCAGCGAAGCGCTGACGCGCCGCTGCACGTTGGCGTTATCCGGCTCATGCCGCGCCAGCAGGTGCAGGTTGCCGGCAATTACCTGCAACAGGTTATTGAAGTCATGGGCCACGCCACCGGTAAGCCCGCCAATGGACTCGAGCTTTTGCGATTGGCGCAATTGTTCTTCGGCAGTGAGCCGCGCTTCGACTTCATCGGCCACGCGCTGTTCGAGGTTACGGGTGAACTTGAGCAGAGACTCTTCGGCGCTCTTGCGCTCATGGATGTCGATCAACACCCCGGGGAAACGCAGTGCTTCGCCGCGTTCGTCGAATTCGCAACCGCCGCTGGCCAGCACCCAAAGGTAACTGCCATCGCTGCGCAGTACGCGGTATTCGACGTTGTACGCCGCGCCGGTCTTTACACAATGGTCGATATTTTCCTGAACCCAGGCACGGTCATCGGGGTGAATTCGCGATTGCACAAAGTGTTGTGCCAGGTTGCTCAGATCATGGTCCGGCGGGTAAGAAAACGTGCGCGCAAAACGCTCATCCGCCGACAACACATTGTTCTTCACATCCCAGACAAACGAGCCGAGCAAAGCCCCGGCGTTGAGCGCCAGGCGCACACGTTCGTTGTCGGCGCGGAAGGCTTCTTCCGCGGCTTGACGCAATTGCTCGGAGCGCACGAGTTCGGTGGTTTCCACCACCATTGCCATGACCCCGGACGGGCGACCTTCGTCATTAGCCACGGGGCTGTAATAAAGATCCATCCAGACATCTTCCGGAACCCCGTCGCGCAACAACACCAGCTCTTTGTTGCGAAACGACAAAGTGCCACCCGCCAGGCAAGTGTCGACCACATGCCGATTGAACTCGGCAACTTCCGGCCAACCCAACTCCACCGGCACGCCAAGCAAGTAAGGATGGCGGCCACCGGCAAACTCCGAGTAGGCGTCGTTATAGATCATGTAACCGGCGCGGCCCCAGAGCATGACCATCGGCAACGGCGAGGCGAGCATCATCTGCACGGCGCAGCACAGACTGGCGGGCCAACGATCGAGCGGGCCCAACTCGGTATGGCTCCAGTCGAACGCGCAGATGCGTGCGGCCATTTCGCCTTTCCAGCCTTCACAACCGTGGCTATCGGATAAAAACTGCATCGAGTGACTCGGTGTCCTGTGTGTTTGCCCGAATGATCGCGAAACCAGATCTCTGCGATCGCACGTCTGTTTCGAGCATCGTCTGACTCATTGGTTTCATTAGAGGTATAGCCGATTTCAAGGCCGGCTCAGGATTAAACGCCGATCAGGTGTTTGAGCGGATGGTAGCCAGTTTTCATCTTCGCGGCGACGTCGAGAATCGCCTTCTCGATACCGTTGAGGTGCGTGCAGGTCAACTCGATGGCAGCGCTCTGATCGCCGGCCTCGATGTATTCGATCAGGCGCAGGTGTTCGTTGTCGCGGCAGGCCTCATGGCTGTCGTCGTCCAGCGCGGCAATGTACAGCGAGGCGCGGGAAATCAGCTTCTGGAACCAGTCGAGCAGCAC
The DNA here is from genome assembly GCF_044218815.1 of Pseudomonas sp. A0308. NCBI lineage: Bacteria > Pseudomonadati > Pseudomonadota > Gammaproteobacteria > Pseudomonadales > Pseudomonadaceae > Pseudomonas > Pseudomonas sp. A0308. The sequence continues at coordinate 6,142,016 of NZ_CP162581.1, read as the reverse complement.
CGGGTTGTTCAGGCTGCGCGCGAGTTTGATGTGGAACTCGCCGAGCAAGTGAATCAGCCGCGGATGGTCCCCGGCCGCGTGGGCCTCTTCCTCCAGCAGCAGGTGTTCACGCAGCTCTTGCATCGCTGCGGTGTCCTTGCGGCGGCACAGTTCAGTGACGATGCCGATCTCGATCAAGCGCCGGGTTTCGAACAGCGAACGGATCTCTTCATTGCTCGGCAACGACACCGACGCACCTTTATTGGGCTCGGTCGTCACCAGTCCGTCGGCCTCCAATTGCTTGAGCGCGGCGCGAACCGACGTGCGGCTGACATTAAATAACTCCGCCAGCGAGGCTTCGCCCAGTTTCATCCCCGGACGCAGCGATCGCTTGCTGATCGCCTCGTAAACCCCTTGGTAGACGCGGTCGACCGTGGTTTCCGGTTTTTTCTCGGTCATTCGAAAGCTCCTTCAGTGCTGGCAACGCAGCAGTGGCGCATGAACTGTCGCGCAGAATATCGCCTTCGGCCGGAAGATGCAGGGTCTTGATTGCAAGTCGATGGGGCGAGGTAGCGTTGCCGCTGATGCGCTCGTAGCAAGCGCGGACGGAGGCACTGGGAGTGCTGAGCCAACCCTGAAAACAAAAGATCGCAGCCTTCGGCAGCTCCTACAGGGAAATGCATTCCAAATGTAGGAGCTGCCGAAGGCTGCGATCTTTTGATCTGCGTTTTTAGTCCGTGCCGTACTTCGGCGAACGCGGACCGTACAACAGACCTGCCGGATGCCCGGCCGACAGCAGGCGGTTACTCGCCACGCCGGCAATCGGGAAACCGGCATCAGTGGAACTGTTGATGATCTGCTTCACCGCCGCCGTGATCAGCATGCCGATCAGGCCGCCGCCACCGTTGTTACCGCCCTCTTCGCTTGAGGCACGGGCAGAGCCGGTCCACAGCGTGGTGCCGCTTTTCAGGTCAACCAGTTTCGCCGTTGCAGTGACTGCGGTTTCGCTGCTGATCACCATGTAACGCGTGCCGTATTCGGTCACGGTGATATACAACGCCGCATCGGCGCCGAAGATTTCCTGCAGTTTGTGCGCCGGCGCCTGGTGAATATCATCCGGCGTGGTCAAACCGTTCTGGCGAAAGGTCTCGTCAACCAGTGTGATCGGCAATACGTAGTAACCGGCCTCGGCCAGTGGAAACGTTACCTGCGACAGCAGGCTGTAGGAGGCCTTGACGTCCGGCGAGGTGTTCAGCGGCGGCAGCACCAGAATGGTCTTGGGCCGTGCCTGCTTGTACGCCGAATAGTCCACGGTCTTGGGCTTGACGCAGCCACCGAGCACGCTCAGCGCCAGCACACCGACCAGCAGTTTCACTGCACGCGGGATCATTTGGCGTCTCCGGTCTTGGCGTTTTTAAGCAGAAAATCCATGTACGTGCCGGACTCGGGAAACAGCGTCTTTTCGGTGCGGAACTGCTGCACCATCTGATCATCCTTGCCCATGCTCAGATAGAGCAGGCCCAGGTGCGCGTGGTAACCCGGTGGTACGGCCTTACCGGTGGAGCGGATTTTTTGCAGGTCACGTTCAAGCGCTTCGGCCTGGGCTTCTTTCGGCTCTTCGCCTTTGAAGTATTCGTAGACCTGCGGTTCGTAGCCTTCCCACTGGTACAGGGTTTTCGGGCCGGCACAACCGGCCAGCAAGGTGCTGGCGGCCAGGGTCAAGGCCAGCAGCGACCGCGACAGAGTCAAATTCATGTGTTGTTGCTCCTTGCAATGGGCGTCGATCAGTTGCCCGGCTTCCAGGCACCGGCGTTCATGCCATCCACCAGACGATTGATCGCCTCGCGCATGGCCAGATCCAGGACTTTGCCGTTGAGGGTGGAGTCGTAGGCAGCGGTGCCGCCGAAGCCGATGATTTCGCGGTTGGACAAGGCGTACTCGCCTGCACCCTGGGTCGAATACACCACTTCCGACGTGCTGATGTTGACGATATTCAGGTTGACCTTGGCGTAAGCGACCTGGGTCTTGCCACGGCCGAGAATGCCGAACAATTGGTGATCGCCAGTCTCTTTACGGCCGAACTCGGTGACGTCACCGGTGACCACGTAATCGGCGCCTTTCAGACGCTGGGCCTGGCCCTTGATCGCTGCTTCCTGCTGGATTTCGCCCATGTTGTCGCGATCCAGCACGGAGAAACGGTTGGTCTGCTGCAAGTGCGTGATCAGGATGGTCTTGGCCTGACCGCCGAGACGGTCAACGCCGTCGGAAAAGATCCCGCGCATATAGCTGGAACGGTTATCGAACTTGCCCACCGCCATCGGCACGCGAACGCCGGTCCAGACTTGAGAAGCACTTTCAACCTTGGCCACCGGCAACGCGCGGGAGCTTTCGGTAGCGCAACCGGTGAGCGAAGTAGCCAGCGTGCCGAGTACCGCAATTGCAACGCCTGAGACCAACATCCGGGAGATCATTCTCACTGTGTATTCCTTCTTGAAAAACGGTGTGTCCCGGCACGGCATAGCGGTGGGGAGCGGAAAAGGGGCGGCATTATGACAAAGTGCCATCATTCGCGACAGATTTTTTTGACGCCAATTAATCGGCTCAAAATGACCGTGACTGACTCGTCCTCGCGCACCCGAATGATTCGTGTCGGCAGATATAAAGCGGATCAGTGAAAATCGCGGCTCTGCACGCGGATGCCGTTGAGCAGCGGGCTCAAATCACTCAGGCGTCCGGCGATCAGGTGGCGCACTTCGCCTTCGCGTTCCCAGCGGCCATCGACCCTGAGCAGTTGCGAGCCGACCAGCACCTGGCGCTGACGCTCGGCGAGGTCGCGCCAGACCACCACGTTGACGTTGCCGAACTCGTCTTCGAGCGTGACAAACGTCACGCCGCTGGCAGTGCCCGGACGTTGCCGGCCCGTGACCAATCCGGCAATGCTGACCGGGCGTCCGTGCTCGATATCAAGCAACTCTTGCGAACTGCGGCAGCGCCGCGCCTTCAACTCATTGCGCAGCAGCGCCAGCGGATGCGGCCCCAGCGTGGTGCCGACCGTTGTGTAATCCGCGTGCAGGTCCTCGCCAACACTGGGTTTGGGCAGCACCACGTCAGGCTCTTCCTGACTCGACAACCCGGCAAACAACCCAAGCTGTTTCTGCACCCCGGCCACTTCCCAGCGCGCCCGATGCCGATGTCCGGCCAGACCGCGTAACGCCCCGGAATCTGCCAGCAACGCCTGCGCCCGGCTGTCGAGCCCGGCGCGCTCCCCCAGATCGGCGACATCGGCAAATGCTCCGCGTGCCCGCGCCGCCTCGATACGCCGGGCGTCGTCCTCACGAAAACCCTTGATCATCCGCAGGCCCATGCGGATCGCCGGTTGCGCACCGCTGATCGGTTCCAGGCTGCAATCCCAGTCGCTGGCGCGCACATCCACCGCACGGATCTGCAACTGATGCCGGCGCGCGTCCTGCAGAATCTGGTCAGGACTGTAGAACCCCATCGGCCAACTGTTGATCAGCGCACAGGCGAACGCTGCGGGTTCATGACACTTGAGCCAGCAACTGGCATACGTCAGCAAGGCGAAGCTGGCGGCGTGGGATTCGGGAAAACCGTAACTGCCGAAGCCTTTGATCTGCTCGAAAATCTGCGCTGCGAACTCCGGTGTGTAGCCGTTTTTCTTCATGCCGGCAGCGAGTCGTTCCTTATGCGGCTCCAGCCCGCCGTGGCGTTTCCAGGCAGCCATGGAGCGGCGCAACTGATCGGCCTCGCCGGGGCTGTAGTCGGCGGCGACGATGGCGATCTGCATCACCTGTTCCTGAAACAGCGGCACGCCGAGGGTGCGTTTAAGCACCACTTCCAGTTCCGGCGAAGGATAGGTTTCCGCCTCTTCCTTGTTTCTGCGGCGCAGGTACGGATGGACCATACCGCCCTGAATCGGCCCCGGCCGGACGATGGCCACCTCGATCACCAGATCGTAAAACTTTGCCGGTTTCAGGCGCGGCAGCATCGACATCTGCGCGCGGGACTCGATCTGGAACACGCCGATGGTGTCGGCACGGCTGATCATCTCGTAGGTCGGTTTGTCTTCGGCAGGAATCGTCGCCAGTGTCAGGTCTTGATGGCGATGACGGCGCAGCAGGTCGAAACAGCGGCGGATCGCACTGAGCATGCCCAGCGCGAGAATATCCACCTTGAGCAGCCCGACCGCGTCGAGATCGTCCTTGTCCCACTGGATGATAGTGCGGTCAGCCATCGCCGCATTCTCCACCGGCACCAGACTGTCGAGCGGCTGTTCGGAAATCACAAAACCGCCGGGATGTTGCGACAGGTGCCGGGGAAAACCGATCAGTTGCCCGGTCAGGCTCAGCACCCGTCGCAGCACCGGACTGTCCGGGTCGAAGCCGCCTTCGAGCAAACGCGCGAGCGGCGGCGTTTCATCACTCCAATGGCCGCAGCAATCGGCCAGCGCGTTGATTTGATCGGGGGGCAGGCCCAGGGCCTTGGCCACATCGCGCACCGCGCCGGCCGCGTGATAAGTGCTGACCACCGCCGTCAACGCCGCACGGTTGCGACCATAACGACGAAACACGTACTGCAGGACTTCTTCGCGACGTTCGTGTTCGAAATCGACGTCGATGTCCGGCGGCTCGTTGCGCTCTTTCGACATGAAGCGTTCGAACAACAGCGTGGTGCGATCCGGATCGATCTCGGTAATGCCCAAGGCAAAACACACCGCCGAGTTGGCCGCCGAACCGCGGCCCTGACAGAGGATGTGCTGTTCGCGGGCGAAGTTCACCACATCATGCACCGTGAGGAAGTAGCTTTCGTAACCGAGTTCGGCGATCAGCTTTAATTCCTTGTTGATCTGCCGCAGCACCTTGAAGGGCGCGCCTTGTTTCCAGCGCCAGGCGATGCCCGCTTTAGTAAGGTGCCGTAACCAGGAACTGCCGGTGTGTCCGTCCGGTACCAGCTCTTTGGGATATTGATAACGCAACTGACTCAGATCGAATGTACAACGCCGAGCCAGCGCGACTGACTCATCCAGCAACGCCGGCGGATACAGCTCCCGCTGCACCTCGACGCTGCGCAGATGCCGTTCGCCATTGGGGTGCAGGCGCAATCCGGCTTCGGCCACGGGCACGTGGTGCCGAATTGCCGTCATGGTGTCCTGCAAGGCACGCCGGCCACGGGCGTGCATGTGCACATCGCCACAGGCCACCGCGGCAATCCCCAACTCAGCGGCCAGGCTCAACAACGCCGCCAATCGCCGCTGATCGTCCTGCCCGCGATGCAATTGCACCGCCAGCCACAGCCGTTCGCCGAAGGTTTGTCGCAGCCAACGTCCCTCTTCCACGTCATCGACGCTGTCCGGCACCCAAAGCGTCAGCAACCCCGGCAACGGCTCGCTGAAGTCCTCGCGCAGCACCTGATACTGGCCTTTTTGCGTACGCCGCCGGGCGCGGGTTATCAGGCCGCACAGTGCCTGATAGCCGGCAAGGTTCTCCACCAACAGCACCAGTTTCGGGCCGTTTTCGATGCGAATTTCGCTCCCGATAATCAACGGCAGTTCAACGGATTTCGCCGCTTGCCAGGCACGCACGATCCCGGCCAGCGTGCATTCATCGGTGATCGCCAGCGCCTGATAGCCGTGCTTTTTCGCCCGCTGGAACAGCTCCAGCGCACTGGAAGCACCGCGCTGGAAACTGAAGTTCGACAGGCAGTGCAGCTCGGCGTAGCCATCGTTCATGCGAACCAGCCCTGCAGCCACAACGGACCGCCCTCGCCCACCGCCCGATAGGCCCAGCCCTGCTGCCCGGCGCGGTTCTGGATCAGGTAGTAATCGCGGCGCACATCGTCACCGTCCCACCAGCCGGATTCGATGCGCTCAGGCCCCATGAGGATCCGTGCCGCACCTTCCGGTACGCTTTGCGGTTCGCCCAGCAACCAGCCCGGACGCTGGACACTCGGCAAACCGGCGCAGCGCTGTTTGTCGACGGCGTTTTGCCACGCGCACTCCGGACGATGGTCGGCCTGAAAACGCAGGCCTTGCACCGCGTCGTCGCCCAGCCTTGCGCGCAGGCGTTCGCGCAATTGCTCCCAAGGCAAGGTCTGCTGCGGACGGTCGTCGAACAATTCCTGAAACTGCGGCACGAAACTCGGCAGATCTTCGGCGCGCAGCCGGAAGCCGCGCACCGGGGCCTCGACCTGCACTTGTTCCAGTCGGCCACGGGCCAGTTCGAAGAGCATCGCCGGGTCGCGCTCGGCGCTGAGCAGGCCGACCTTGATCAGCGTATCCGGCAACCCGGCATGTTCCAGATGCAGATCGAAACGCTGCACGCCGCTGTCGCGCCCACACAGGAACGCCGATAGATCGCCGGTCAGGCGCCGCAGTGGAAACAGCAGCGCCTGATGGGACTGCACGTCGAAATTGAGTTCGATGCGCACATCGAAACGATCCGGCGGCAGATAAAATGCCAGCGCCAGCGGACGTGCGCCAAACAGGGTGTCGAGATGCTTGAGCATCTGCGCCTCGAAGCGCCGTGCCAAGGCCTGACGCGGCAGGCTCTGCACCTGACTAAGACTGCGCAGCCCCATGCGCGACAATGCCGTAGCCACGTGTGGCTCCAGGCCGACGCGGTCGATGGGCAATTGCCCCAAGTGATGCTGCAAGGCTTCACCGTCCGGCACCACCAAACCGTCATAAGCATTGGCCAGTACTCGCGCCGCCACCGGGTTGGGCGCGGCGACGATGCGATGACGAAAACCCAGCTCGGTCAGCTCTTTGCGCAACCGCACTTCGAACTGCGCCCAGGAACCGAACAGGCCCAGGCTCGATTCGATCTCGAACACCACGGTACGCGGATAATGCACGCTGACCTGTGAGCTGAAACGATAGGCCCATGCGGCGAGAAACTGCTGCCAGTGCTCGACCTCGGCGACGTCGTAATCGGCGGTGGCAAAGCCTTTGCTCAAGGCTTGCGCAGCGGTCATGGACTGGCCGGGACGCAAGCCAAGTTTGCGCGCCGCGCCATTCACGGCTTGCAACACCCGGCGCTGGGCCGGGCCGCTGAGCAGCACCAGCGGCTCATCGGGGTCGGGGCGCTGACGCAGCACGGCGTCGAGGGCCAATTGCGGGAACAGAATACACACCCAGCGCATGACGACCTCAGTGACCTATGGCAAAGGCAATGGGCGTCGCGCGAGCCAGGCCGCCACGGCATTTGAGCACGCGCAACTGGGCAGGTTTGGCATCAATGGCAATGCGCAACGCCGCCGGTGACGGGTTGATCGCCTCGCTCAGCGAGCGCCAGGCAAAGGCCAGGGTCTGGCCGGTTTCCGCCGCCACCTGCAAACGCCTTAACGCGCGGTCATCAGCCTTGTGCGGCCAGCACAGCACCGCGCCGCAACTGCCGGAGCGCAGGCATTGTTCCGCCGCCCACAAGGCATCGCGCTCACTGGCCTGAATCACCGACAACTGTCGCAGATCGACCCCGGCGTTTTCCCACGCTTGCGGGTAGGGCACGAACGGCGGCGCCACCAGCACGATGCGCTCGCCCGCCGCTGACAGCCGCGCCAGCGTCGGCCAGACCAGTTGCAGTTCGCCGACCCCGGGGCCGGCCAGGAGGATTTCGCTCAGCGCCGCTTCCGGCCAGCCGCCACTGGGCAACGCTGCGTCCAGTGCGGCATGCCCGGTCGGTTGCGGGCTCGCGGCCGGTGGCGCAGGCCGGCCCTTCCAGACCTGGCCGCCATTGAACAGCGTATCCAACGCAACGACGGCGCCCATCAGCCTTGCCTCACCAGGCCGCAGAACACTCCCTCAATAGCCAGATCCTGATCGTCACGCACGACAATCGGCTGGTAGGCCGGGTTGCGCGGCAGCAGGCGAACCTCATCGCCCATGCGCTCAAAGCGTTTGATGGTGACTTCACCGTCGAGCCGCGCCACGACGATCTGGCCGTTGAGCGCCTCGGGATTGCGCCGCACGCCGACCAGATCGCCGTCAAGAATGCCGTCCTCGATCATCGAATCGCCCTGCACCCGCAGCATGTAGTCGGGCGTACGGGAGAACAGCGCCGGGTCGAGCAGCAAACGGCTATGGAGATCGGCATCGGCACCAATCGGCGCACCGGCGGCCACCCGGCCGAGCACGGGAATATCGAGCAACTCCGGTCGCGCCGGTTGCCCGAGCAAGCGAATGCCCCGCGCCTGATGCGGGTTGACCTCGATAAACCCGGCTTCGGTGAGCGCCAGCACATGCTTGCGCGCCACGCTGCGCGAGGCAAAACCAAAAGCCTCGCTGATTTCAGCGAGGCTTGGGGGCTGACCGTGTTCGGCGATGCGTTCGCGGATAAAAGTCAGAATGGCGGTACGGCGGGGAGTCAGATTCGTCATGGAGTACATTTGTACTCCTGTGGGATTTTCCTGACAAGCACCGCCAGTCGGCCTAAGCCGACCTAGAGGGATTGGGTGACGTCTGAGATTCAGTGACGCTTGAGGATCTGGTCCATGACCCAATCGGTCTTCAGTGCTTGTTCGGCCATCGCCGGATGCTCCGATTCACCACGAATATGCGCATTCATGCCCAGCACGTGATGCCACTGAATGTGTTCGTGATGGGCAATGTCCAGGCTGATCTGCTCATCGGCATGCAGCTCGACCGGATGCTCATCAAATACTGAAAAGCTGATCCGACCGAGGCTGCCGATGATCTCGACCCGATCCTCGCGCCGATCGGCAACAAAACTCCAGCAGCCCATGCCCAGCGCCCCAGAGGCAAAGCGCCAACTGGCGCTGACCGCATCTTCCGCCGCGTACAACCCGGCCTGCCGCGCGGTGAAACCGGCGACCTCGACGATGTCGCCGAGCAAATACTGGAACAGGTCGAAACCGTGGCTGGCCAAATCCGCGAAGTAACCGCCGCCCGCTACCGCCGGGTCGGTGCGCCAATTGTCGCGGCCATCCACATCTGCCGGCGACGGTGCCTTGGTCAGCGTCCAGCTCAAATGCCGCACCTCGCCGATCCGTCCCTGTTCCAGCCATTGCCGCACCTGCGCGAAGCGCGGCAACGAGCGGCGGTAATACGAAACGAACAGGTGCAAACCGGCGTCGGCAAACGCCTGCTGCATCTCGCGGCTTTGGCCGGCGTTGAGTGACATGGGTTTTTCCACGCAGCAATGTTTGCCGGCGGCGGCGACTCTCAGACTGTAATCGCGGTGGCTGTCGGGCGGCGTGGCGATGTACACCGCGTCCACCTCGGGATCGTTGATGAGTGCATCGACGTCGGTGTAAACCCGAGCGATACCGTGGCGCGCGGCGTAATCACTCACGGCTTCAAGGCGTCGGCCCATCACCGCCACCAGTGCGGACCCTGGCGCCTTGTAAAAGGCTGGCCCGCTCTTGCGTTCCGCGACACTGCCGCAACCGATCATGCCCCAGCGCACCACGTTCATCTTTAGTCCTTATGCAGAATCAGCCGATGCGCAAGGCGCGCAGATCAAGATGACCGTCCTTGAGCGGCGGGCACCAGTAATAGCCGCCGGTGATCGGCCGGCTGATGCGGTACAGGCCATCGGCGATGCCGTCTTCCAGACCGCTCATGCGCCGCAACTGGGCTTCGAAGGCATCCAGCGAGAAACCGAACGCGAGGAACATCAGCCCCGCGCGGTCACCTTCAATCCACGGCATCGAGCGACGCACGACGAACGCTTCAGGCGCGAAGCTTTCCTGCGCGGTGCGTTTGACGTGAGCGGAGACCGGCGCGTCGTCGATCTCTTCGTTATCGCTCAGGCGACGGCCCATGATGTTGTCTTTGTCGTCGGCGGACAATTTGTGGAAACCCTTGAGGTCGTGCTGCCACTGCTGAATCGCGGCGAAGCTGCCACCGATCAGGCCTTCAGCGCCTTCGCTTTGCAACGCGGCAGCAATAGCGGCTTCGTCATGAGGGTTTTCAGTGCCGTCTTCGTAGCCGGTCAGGTCGTGACCGTCCTTGTGGCGGAAGGCTTCCTGCATCTCTACCAGACGCAAGGCCGGAGCCAGTGCAGCTTCAATGGCGTTGCAGCGATTGAGCAGGTCGCCACGGTCGACGCCGTGCAACCAGACCCACAGCGCATGCTGGGTGGACGGGTTGTTCACGCCCACGCCACTCATGGCCGGAAAACTGCGCAGACCGGCGATTTCCACGTTGAGGGCCTTGGCCAGGGATTCACCGAAACCGACCACCGCAGACTTGCCGTCCACCAGGCTCAGCAGGTTGTCGATCGCCTGCGGCAAGGCTTCGATCGAGGCCAGGGCGAAAAACAAATGACGTGCTTGCAATGGAACGGGGGTGGCGAGAATGCCCGGCTGGTAGTGACTCATGTGAACTCCTTGAAAAAGTGCGCGGAGTTTACCTGTAGCCAGACAGTTTGTGTGGTTGAAGCAAGATCAAAAGATCGCAGCCTTCGGACGATCTTTTGATCTTCTAAAGCGTCATGCTGGTCTCGACGCGCCACGCACTCGGGCTCAGCCCCGTCCAGCGCTTGAACGCCCGGCGAAAGCTGCGCACATCGCTGTAGCCGACCTCTTCGGTGATCCGCTCGATCGGCATGTCCGGATTTGCCAGCAAACTCATCGTCCGCGCCTGCCGGACTTGTTCCAGCAACGCTTCAAAGGTCAGCGCATGCTCGGTCAGCCGTCGCCGTAAAGTGCGGCTGCTCATGTTCAGGTCGCCGGCTATCTTTTCGATATGACTGCCCCTGCTCAGGTCGCGGGCGATCGCACGCTCCACGGCTTGAATCAGGTCGATTTTCTGGTGCACCTGCGCCGCTTCCAGTTCCAACAACGCGACTGCCTGACGCAACGCCAGTGAATGATGATTGGGCAGGTTGACGTCCAGCCATTGCACATCAATCAGCATGCGATTGTGCAAGCAACCAAAGCGCACTTGCGGCCCAAGCAGACGCTGATATTCACTCAGGTAATCCGGCGCCGCATGCACGAATTCCACGGCGATCGGCTTGAAGTCGGCACCCGCCAACGCGCGGCCGTACACCAGCAAACTGGCGAAAAACTCCTCGACCGCGAACACCTGCACATCGGCGAATGGCAGGCGACATTCGGCATCGAGATGCACCTGATCACCGACCACATCGACGCTGGAAACCACGATCCCGCCCGAGGTGTGTTGATGGCGAATCCCCACGGCAAACGCATCGCGCAAGGTTTTACTCAGTGAAAGCACGTGCCCGAGCAGCCCCAGCGTACCCAGTACGTTCTGGGCGCCGACCCACAGGCCCAACCCTTGGTTCGGCAGGGCTTTGAGCGCGCGCTGGATCATCGCCACGGCCTGACGATAGGAAATCCGCTGCGCCGGGTCCTGCAGATCTTCAAGGGTAAAACCCAGGCCACGGCACAGGCTTTCAGGATCGACGCCTTTGTTCTGCGCGACTTCGGCGAGGGTTTGCAGGAGAAATGGCGACACCAGCGCCAGTTCAAAGGTCGAGTCTTGGACTTTTACGTTCATGTGGGCTGACATTCCGGATCACGCTTGATTGTTATTTTTGTTACCGGTTATGTCGAAGGAAGTTAGCACAGGGTTTGTCGAGTGTCCGCAGAAGTCCCCCTAACTGTCCGCCAATACCCTGCCCCGTCGGGCCCAGAGCGCTTATTTCTATCGTGCGGGGCGACCTGCGTGCCCGCGTTGCGCTCCAAAACAATAATAATGAGGACGGATATGCACCCCAACCACGCGGCATTGCCCCTGCGTCTGGCCCTGATTTTGCTGGGCTGCACCGCGACCCTTCCCGCCCTGGCCACCGAGGCCGGCGTCGATAACATCGGTACCGGCACCGACGGCTTCTTCATGCTGCCGATGGAGGTCGACAGCCTTGCGGAAAACATGGTCGCGTTCAACGTCTACTACAACCATTACAAGGCCAGGAAGCTCAATATCAGCTCGCTGGGCGGCAAGGTGCCGAATGTCGAAATCGAGTCGACGGCGGTGATTCCGCGCATCGATTACTTGAGTCCGGTGCGGATCTTTGGCGGACGCCTGGCCGGGTACATCGCGCAACCGTGGCTGAAGCAGGAAGTGTCAGTGTTCGGCTTGAGCGACACCCGCGAAGGCATGGGCGACACCACCGTCGCGCCGATCATCCTGTGGGACATGGGCAAGGACCTGACCCTCGGCGCCGCATTGGAAATCACCGTACCCACCGGCGAATACAGCGTCGACCGGCTGGCCAACACCAGCAACAATTTCTACACCTACAAGCCGCTGTTCTCCTTCACCTGGTTGCCGACCGAGCGCAGCGAAGTCTCGATGAAGACCACCTACAGCTTCAACGAGAAGAACAAGGACACCGACTACAAATCCGGGCAGATTTTCCACTTCGACTACTCGGCCAGCTACAAGCTCACCGACGATCTGATGCTCGGTCTCAACGGTTACTACCTCAAGCAGACCACCGACGACAAACAGTTTGGCCGCACCGTGCAGTTCGCCGGGCAAGACGTGGACGACGGGGTGCGCGGCGAGGTGTTTGCGATCGGCCCGGCGCTGCACTTCACCTTCCTCAAATACGCCAGCGCGGAGATCCGCTGGGCCAAGGAATTTGATGTCGAGAACCGCCCCGAGGGCGAGATGCTCTGGGCCAAAATCAGTATTCCCTACGCGTTCTGACAACCACCACCGTCCCGCAGGCTTTACGTTAACTGGCTGAAAAAAAAGGGCGGCCAAACGGCCGCCCAAACGTACTACACGAGAGTCTCTTACAGCGTCAGTTGCCCACGCTCCTCCTCGGTCAACTGCTGTTTCGCCTGTTCATCCAGCGCCCCGGCGCCCAGCACTTGCACCGGACTGTTCGGGTTGTAGCCCGGCGCCGCTGCACGGCTGGCGCCATCGCGGGACGGCGCGAGTTGTTCGCTGCCGAAACTCAGCACCTGCACGGTAAACACCGACGCCTGGTTCTGCCGCGCTGCCGCTTGTTGCTGGCGCGCGACATCTTCAGCGGCTTGCGTCGCGGATGAGGCGGCGGAACTGGCGGAGGTGATTGCCCCGGTGTTGACCGCCGAAACCACCGGCACTCCGGTCGCTTTGCCCTGCACCGAAATGTTTGCCGCGTTGACCACCGTCAGTGCCGCAATGTTGACGTTGCCCGACACACGAATCCCCGCCTCGCCCGCATCAATGGTGCCCAGCGGTGCGATCAGATCGATGTCGCCCGGCGCCACTTCGGCAATCGGGTTGAGCGTGGCAATACCGGCGCCAGTGCTCGGTACCGATGGCGACAAGGTGACGTTGCCCCAGGTGTCGTAAACCCGTTTAGGCGGTGTGTAGACCACAGTGGTTTTCGAGCCGCGACCGGCGTTGATATCGCCCTCGGCCGACCAGCCGAGGATCGAGCCGCCGAACGTGGTCATGATCCGGCTCTGGCCGAGCAAAATGCTGCCCTCCGAATAGAGCTGAATATTGCCCGAACCCTGGGTGATGATCCCCGCTGTGGATGGCGGCGCCGCGCCTTCGATGCCGAACACCTGACCGCCGCCCGGCGTGAGCATCTGGATGTCGCCGCCGAACAGGGTCTTGACCCCCGCGCCGCCGTACATCGTGATGTCGCCGTCATAACGGATTGGGTTACCGGCCACATCGGTGCTCGGGAATAGCGAGGCAATAGCGTTGCGACCGCGCAAATAGCTGCCAGTGCGCGGGCCATCGACGTCGTTGTATTCCAGGCCGCCGGCACGCAATTCAGCGAAGTACACCTGCCGTGCGAAGATCGCCTGTTCCGTGCTCGGCAACGCGGCGAAGAAGGCTTGCGCCTGATCTGCGCTGCCGCTGAAGCCATAACCGAGGGTCAGCCAGCTTTGCAATTCGTCGAGGTAGGTTTTGACCACTTTGCCCGGTTGCCCGTTGAGAGAGGCCTGCGGATCAGCGAGGTTCTGTGCGTTCAGATAGCGCGCGATGAACCGCGAGTAATCCGGCCCTTGCGCACCGACACCGGCCTGCAGCACCACACTGGCACCCGGTCGGCTATCGCCTGCCAGCACCGGCCCGATGCTGGTGATGCTGGCACGGTCCTCCATCAGGATGTTGCGCCCCGCACTGACGTCCAGCACACCAGGGCCTGCGATGTCGAAGTTGCTGTAGAGAATGTCGCGCCCGGCCGAAACCCGTGACACATCGTTGGGCCGGTTGTGGACGAACAGGTTGCCGGTGGATCTGATCTCTTCGCCGTTGTAGCTCAGTACTTCATTCGGTACGGCTGTAGGCTGGCCTAGATAAGTGCCCGAGGCGACGATGTCGCGCCCGGCGAGCATCCACACAGGCCCTGCCGCTTCGTACCAGGTGCGCTGCTGTACGCCGGAGCTAGAGAATGTCAGCGTTTCGCCACTGCGCACCCCTACCAGATCTCCGGTCAACGCGTAAAACCGTGCGGGCCCTTGCACGCCACTCAACCCGGAATAGCTATTGGCACCAAACGCAAATAATGGGTAGCGCGAGTTGCGTTGCGTGGCCACGCCGTCAACGCTGTTATTGGTCATGAGCGGCCTTTGCGCGCTGTTGCTGACGAACCCGTTGAAGGACGGCGCAAATGGCGAAGTCATCGCCGCTGGACTGGCGCCTGATTGATTGATCGCATAACCGCCGGCGTAGATTGAATCGCCTGCCAGCAGTTCCAGCTGACCGGAGGTAGACGGTGCCAGAAGCAACGAGTAGCCCTCCGCCGGCGGTACATTGCCCGTGCCATAAGCGGCCGAGGATCCCGCGTAAATCGAGCCTTGGGCAGCCACGGCACGCAGGATCGACGGATAGACGAAGCGACCGTCAGTGGGTGATGTATTGGATGTGGAAGCCGCCAAATTGTCCGATTCGGCCAACTGCGTGCTGGGTGTGAGGTTGCCTCCCGCCGAGAACAGATCGATCGCGGTGTGATCGGTCCACAGCGAGAAACTGGTCAATCCACCGCCCGCATGGTCCACCCCACTGGCGTCAGTAAAGGCTGTGGAATTTTGCAAGCGCACGCGTCCCGGATCTGCTGCACCGCCCAACACCAGATCACCACGGGTGCTCAGGCGCATCCCCGAGTCTCCCGGAATCAGTACCAGACCGCCGGAGGCACTGCCCAGGGTCGATTTGAACGGATCGTATGCACGGACTTCGCGCGAATCCTGATCCAGGGAAAACGCACCGTAGTGCAGATTGACGCCGCCCACGGCACTGGCACTGATTTGCGCAGCACCACGCAAGTTGATCACCGCGCCTTGCAGATCATGGCGCGGCGTCTGCGTACCGGTACCTCCCGCCCGGGCTTGCAGCGAGGGGTTGAGCGAACCGCCGAGACGCATATCGATATCGCCGCCACCGGTCAGTTGCAGGCTGCCATCGCTGCCCACTCGCCCGGTGCTGCCTACGGCGACGATCAGGCCCTGGCCACGCGGATACAGATTTGTGCGGCCATCACCGACCGGATCAAGCATGCCACCGTCTGCGCCAGCGCGCAGGCTGATGTTACCGCCGCCAAGCGTGCCGAAACCCGTAAAACCCACCAGATACGGCGCGGTACTCCTGCTCGAATCCGCCAACGGCTGACTGGCATAGCTGCCGAAGTTGATCCACCAGGCGGTCGGTATTTCGTCGTTCCCCGTACCCTGACGCCACAGCCAGTTTCCAACGGCAACACTTGGCACCTGTTCACGGGTTTCCATCGCTGTGCTGATCGCACGTCGCCCGAGGACATCACCGGAAACAGAACCACCGGCGCCGATCATGAGGTTGCCGCCCAGTTGCGGATACCAGGCCTGATACAGACTGTCGCTACCGCCATTGACCCATTTTTCGTTATCACTGCCCGCGCTGCCCAGCACCGAACCATCGTCCGACAAACGACCGCGTGGCTGGTTGTAACGCGCGTCAACATCGCTGGATTGGGTACCCGCGGTGTACACGCCGAAAGGTGATGCCATGCTCAGATTGCCAGCGGCCATTACGTCCAGATCAGCGGCGCCGGTTCGCAGCACGCTGAACATTTGGCTATGCGTCGATACCGTGGTGCCGCCGACGTTGGCGATGCAGGATTGAAGATCGATGTCACACCAGAACAAGTCGCCCTCAGCGACCGGCGTGCCAACCGGCATCCCCAACCAGTTGCCCTCCGCCCACAGAAACTTGGCGGGGGCGACACAGACACCAGGAATGGCATCGCACCAAAATATTTCATCTTCTTTTACTACCTCTCCGGCCGGGAAGCCCAGCGCATTATCAACCGCCCAAGTGGTGTCGAGGGTTTTCGTAGTGACGACTACCCCGTAATGCGTGTCCGCAAGACGCAAGTGGCCTTCTGTGGTCAGCGGTTTCACGGTTCGGCTGTCGGCAGCGTCAAGATCCGCACCGGCCACTACGCGCATCGACCACGAGGTGCTGCCTGAAGGCAGCATGCTTGCCACAGCCCAGTTGCGTCCCTGCTGCGTACCGTTCAACGGACGCAGATCGATGAATGGCGTGCCGTCGGCCAGCACCACATCGGTCATCGATGGAATCAGCGAGCCGCGCAGCAACGCCAGCGAACCACTCAACTTCACGCCCGCGAGGATGTTGTCCGCAACGGTGCCTGGCAGCGGCACGCCCTTGGGCCAGAGCATCGCTTGCATCTCGGCGGCTGCGTTCAACCGGGTACCGGCCCCGAGGCGACTGCCTGCGGGCAACGTCACACTTTCGCTGAGCAGAGTACCGGCGGCGTACAACAGATTGCCGCCAGCATCGTGCACCGCTGCGGCCAACACGGTGCCGGCAGTCAGCGTGTAAGACCCGGCGAGAATGCCTTGCGTCGGCAACAGCGTATCGCTGGCCAGCGTCGCGCCTTGTATTGGCAAGTCATAATTGAGGGTCGTACCTGCCGGGAAAAGCGTGCCCTCTGCCAGCGTCACCCCCGCGCCCGGCACGATCAGGTCGCCAGCAAATGGCTGTATGCCCGGGACGAGTTTCCAGCCTGCGTCGTCAACCGTTTCCGGCGGCGGCGCAAAACCGTCGTTGATGCTGCCGTAAATATCCAGATTGCCGCCGGCGCGGATCAACAGACTGCCGGATTCACCCGAACCATAAACAGCGGTTTTTTGCGTGTGCGGATTCAGACTGGCGTAGCGGTAAGCGGACAGGTCCAGATCGCCTTGCACCACCAGATCGCCGTCGGCGGTTTTGCTGGCGATCTCGACGCCCGGGCGCAGATGGAACGCATCGGTATAGGTCGCGTTATTCAATCCGGCCAGTTTGCGTTGCAGCAAATCGGTGTTGTCCAGCGCAGCATTGATGAAGGCCGTGCTGTCGCCATGGATACCATCCAGATAAGCCTGATCGATCACCTGATACGGGCGCCCGCTGACGGAAGCATCGGTGCCGTCAGCTGCATCGGTGTAGCGACGCATGGCGTTAAGGCCGATAGAGCGTGCCCCCTCGATATCCAGCGCACCGCTGGCATCAATGGCGATGTTGCCGACGCCAATTCGCGGGGCAATGAGTTCAAGCGTGCCACGCGGCAGGCCATCGTTTTGTCCTGCAAGAGTGCCCCGCGGCGCATCGGTTCCATGGCGCAAGTCGATGCGTGCGCCAGACGCCAGCGTCAACAGGCCGTCACCTGAATCGAGTTCGACCATGGCGCGGTTCGGTGCATCGATGATTTTGCCGTAGCTGTCGACCCGCAGCACACGACCGTGGGCATCAAGCACGGCAGTGCCGGCCAGGGTCAGGCCGTTATTGCCGGACAGGCGAATGCTGCCGACCCGCTCGCCACTGGCGTCGATCAGTCCGGTCACAGTCAAGCTGCCGTTGTCCACGGAAACGTTGACCTCACCGGCCTTGAGCCCGTCACCGATCTGCAGATCGCCCTGCTTGAGCTGGAAGCTGCGGCTGCCAGACACTTGCCCTGCGTTCAGACGCTGGTTCAGCGAAGCAAACGCTTCGCTCAGATTGCCGCCCAAGTGCTGCGCGCGAATGTCCACGCCGCCAGCCTTGTACGGCACCAGCGTGCCACCGGCATCGTAGTAACCACTGCTGGCGCCGAGGATTTCACCTTGCAGATCGACCACGCCCGCGTCTGCCGCCAGCGCCACGGCGCTGAGGTTGCCGGCCTGATTGTTGCGGGCTGACAGATCAATGCGCGAACCACTGGCCTGACGAATATTGCCACGGCTGCTGTACAACGCCACGTCGCCGCCCCAGCTGTATTTGCTGACATCATTGAAGGGCAAGGTACGTCCGGCCAGGTCCAGCTGCGCGGCGCTGGTCAAGGTCAGATCGTTCTCGGACTTGACCACCAGTTTGCCGCTGGCCAGTGCAATTCGACCGTCGAGCAGCACATTGCGCGCATCCAGGGTCAACTCTGCGCCCAGCGCATCGGCCACGGCCGTGTTGGCGATGCCGCTCAGGGTCAGATTGCCGCCAGCCTTGATGAGGTTGACCGAAGCCGCTTCACCCGTGAGCAGCGGCGTGCGCAGATTGAGGTTGCCGCCACTGTAGACGTAGCCCGAAACCGGGTCGTAGGCGCCCTGCTCCTGATACACCGCAAGGCTGCCCTTGTGATTGGCGGTGATGCGTTCGCTGGCGTTGAGATTGACGTTGGCAAACCCCAGCGCCAGACGATTGTTCTGGTCCAGCCCATTGGGTTGCGGGTTGGGGCCATAGCCGAACTCGATGCGTTGCGCCTCGATGTTCAGAGTGCCTCGGCCCGTGCCCGCACCGCCGCTGGCCACCGCTCCCGGCGCTTGGGTCGCGCCGTTCCAGATCAGGTTGGCCGTGCGAATGGTCGCCACATCGCTGGCCTCACCCATGCCATAAATGGCAGGCGTGGCGAGCACCAGATTCTGCAAGCGACTGACACCGGTCAATGGATCGAGCGTATCGAGGCTGACGTTGCCGAAGAAGTTGAACGAGTCTCGGGTGGTGAGGCTCAGGGTTTCCAGGGCCGGTGCGCCGAACTGCGTGTCGCCGCGCAGCAGGCGATCAAGCACATTCTGATTCAGGGTCAGGCCACTCGGCACGCTACCGGCCGCCGCGAGTGCCTGGGCGCTGCCGGCGTTCACTGCACCGACTGCCAGGGCCAGGTGACGGGTACCGAAGCGAACAGCCTCGTTGAGTTCAAACTGGTTATCGGTGGCGGCGGTAATGCTGCCGCTGGAATAGAGCAGCGTCGGCTGAGTGCACGGCTGCACTGTGCAGCTGCCGATGCGGATGCTGCCGGGCCCATCGATAGGGGTCCCGGCCTTCGGCGCGAGCACGTTGGTCCAGCCGTTGGACACGATCAACAGACTGGCAGCACCCGGCTGATAAATGAAACCGTCGGTGGAGTCGTAAGGCGCCTCGCCTCGGCCGAGCGTGTTGATGCCCGAACCCGCTTCGAGAGTGATACCGCCGTTCGGTGTCGTCGTGCGCAAAAGCACTTCCGGCGCGGATAACATCGCACCATTACGCAAGATGATGTCGGACGATATGCCGACAAATCTGATGAAGTTTCCCGCAGAGCCGTATTCAACCGTCGGCGTCGCGCCGATGCTCAGACGACCGGGATTGAGGCGATTGAGGCTATCGGCATACACCGAAATGCCGCCAAAGCCTGGCGTGCGCGTCTGTCCTTGACCAAGCACTTCCAGTTGCCAACCTGACACGACAGCGGTGCCAGCGACACCGCCTTCACCTGGGGAAAACAATGCCTGCCCCTGGAAATTCATGCCGATATCGTACTTGTCACTGGCGCTCAATTTGAACACCAGTGACCTGGCATCCATCGGTATCAAGGCACGCGGCACGCCGCGACGGGCAGCGTCGCTTTGCACGAATTGGCTGAAGCTGGTTTCGGTGTACTGCGAATAGCGGCGCAGGACATCCGCCGACGTCAGGATCACCTGACTGGCCAGACTGTCGCGCAGACCGCTATTGGCAATCGACATCAGCCCTGAACTCGACCATGACCCATTGCGCATCTTCAGCGCGCCGGTGGTCAGGCCTGGTGTCGCCTGGCCGTTGACTTCAACGCGGAACGCACCCGGTAACAAGGCAAACGTCGAGGGCAGCAAGGTATAGGTGCCGGCGGCCAGGCCCGGAACACCGGCGCCCACGGTAATCTGCTGACCGATACGCGGATCGCTGGCGCCGGCTTCTGCGAGCACTGGTGCGAAGGTACTCTGATTGCCCGGCACGATGGCGTACACCGGATTGCTGCTCAGGCCCGGCAAACTGAAGGTGCCGTCGCTGGCATTGCGCACCAGCGGATTGAAGCGTGCATCGGTAGAGCCCCCGCGCCCGGAGACGAAACCAGCGCCGCGCAGATCGCCACCACCGGACAAGTCGATCAGCGCGCCGCCCTGCACATCGACGAGCCGCCCCGTAAGCACCACGCCATCCAGCTCACCTGCCACCCCGTTCAACACAACCGATTTGCCGTTGTAGCGATAGTCGATGCCGTCGGTCGTACCGCCATAGGGCATGACGAGGCCGGCGCCGCTGACGGAGGTGACACTACCGGGCATCAGACGAAGCTCGTGGGTCTTGCCCAGCGAGTCTTCCCCCAGCTTGATCAACCCCAATGGAGCACGGATAACGCCGCCCTGCTCGATGTTCCCGGCCACCAACAGCAAGCTGCCAAACGCCGAATAAGGCAAGGCCTGCGGCGCCGGGCCATGGCCGCTGATACGCAAAGTGCGCTCCAGGCCCGGTACAGGCGTATAGCCCTGATAGCCGACACGCACATCGGCAGAAACGCCGGTGGCGGGATAAATCTGCGCGGCGCGCAAGTTGAGGTCGCCGGCCGTCCACAAGCGCGAGCTGCGTTCGTTATCCGTTGGCGCGAGGAAACGCATATCGCCACGGCTGTCGAGCGTGACCAGGTCAAAACTACGGCGGCTGACGAAAGTGGCCGGTGCGCCGAGCTGAGCAATCGATCCTTCGGTGCCGAACGACAACGTGTTGTTCAAATCGAGCAGGTCGGCTGTGGCGGTGAATTGGGCACTGGACATTTGCGTGGTCGCGTTAGCCATGACCCGTGGGCGGACGTTGATATCCGAAGGCACATACAGACCCAGTCCCGACAAGCGCATGTAAGGTGCCGCCAGATTGACCCGGGCCGTGTCGCTGGACGACTGCGCCAACGAAATCGAGCCTGCGTACAGGTTCAGGCTCTGGTTCATGCGCAGATCAACGTCGCCATCAAACGTCAGAAAACCATTACTCAACACGCTCAGGTGGTCGAAACCGCCCGACATCAATCGATCTGCGCTCAAGCGAGTTTGACCATAACGCAGTAGCGGCGCACCTTCGCCGGCCTGCAAGTCCAGGGGCAGCAGCGATTCACCCGTTTCCTGGGCAATGATGATTTCGCGGGGAGCGCGCACCTCGGCGCTCGCCAGGTTGGTTGGGTAGAGCGGCGCTTCCTGGGCAATCTCCAGGCGACCGCCCGACTTGCCTGCGCCGCCCGCGGCCGCCTTCAACTGACCGTCGATGAACACACCATTGTAGGAACTCAAGGCAATGCGACCGCCATCGGTGGCGATCTCGGTTGGCCCCAGTCCAGCGATATCCAGAACCGCGCGCGTTCCCGACGCGTCCAGACGTGCGCCGTCACGCACAATCACGTAGGCATCGGCAGACGTTGCAGTGATCTTTTTCGAATCAATCTCGCCACCAATGACGATGCTGCCACCCTTGCCAACCTGACCATAGACCCGACCCAGCCTATCCACCGCAGTGAAGGCGCGTCCCGCAACATCCAGCACTGCGTTCGCGCCAATCCAGATCGAACGGTCGTGGGCATTCGGATCAGCGGTCTGCAGGTTGGTGGCCACGTCCTGCAAACCAAATTGTTGCTGACGGATATCAATCACGCCGCCCCACGCGTTGAGTTCACCGTCGACAGTGATCTGCCCGCCACCACGCACGTTGATGTGTTGACCAGGATCGACGCTGATTCGGGCACCTCGGCCTATGGACAGCGAGCTGTTCTGCGGGTCAATCAGGGCGACAACGCTGGAACCTGCCTGCAGCGACAGATTGGCGCCACCTCGTTGGGTCAAAAAGCCTTTGGTAGGGCTTTCCTGGAACAGGGTGGGCGTCCACAGTTCGAGCGCCGTTCGCGGATCGACACCGCTCGGTTGGCTCGGCGCCGCATCGCCAAAACGGTAGACCGGCATGACGACATCGACTTGTGCGCCGTCAGCGACTTGCAGGCCGTTCAGACCGGTGACGCTGTAAGCGGAAAACCCTCTGGTGAACAGATCAGTTGTCAGTTGCAGGGTGTTATCGGCCAACGCAGCGCCGGGCTCTGCGATCATTACCTTGCCAGACTGAATCGTCAGGCTGCCGCCGCCCGTCACACCGTAGCCACGCACATCGCCATCGAGACGCAATTGTGACGGCGCCGATACGGTAAGCGGGATGGACTCAAGCGTTACATCGCCGCCCTTGCCGCCGCGGGTCTTGCCATTGGCCAACAGAGCGCCACCGGACGACACGTCCACCCGACTGCCGCTTGCCAGGCTGATGTCGCCAGTACTGCGCAGCGACACCACGCCGCCGTTGATGTATGCCAAGCTGTTCACGTCATCGAAATCGGTGCGCTGATTGCTCCACAGACCACGCGCATCCAGTTGTACGCCTTCGGCCACGGTTACACCGACACTCGCCTTCGCCGGTGCCGCCAGTCCCGGTTGGCCCGTCAACACATCACCCAGATTCAGACTGCCGCTACGCGCTACAAGGTTGGCGTTGACCTGCACTTGCGGGGCGAACAGCGTGATGTCGCCGCCCGAATCGACCGTCACCGCCTGATTGACGTCAATGATATTTCTGGCCGAGACCTTCAATGCGCCGAGACCAAAACCATTGATCAGATCGCTGTCGAGAAACAGCTGGCCGGCACGTGCTTGCGCCACCGCATCGGTAAGGCCGGGTACTTCTTGCGCAGCATCGCGGACGCCGCCGATCTGCACCTGATCAAGCATGGGTTCAAGGACATACTGCAAGCCACCGGCAGTCGCTGACCACGCCGGATCATATTGGCCCACGACCAACTGCGCACGGCGAGCCCGTGCAGTCTGGCTCTGTTCATAACCGTCGATGACGGCGCGTGGTGCCTGTGTCTGGCGCTCGCCCTGGAACACCTCGCCGACGATCTGACCTTCGACCAACGCGTTGCGGGTGCCGATCACCAGTTGGCCGGCATCGCGGCCGACGGTATAACCTGATTCCCGACGCGATCTCGGAGCAATCAGTGGATTGTAGAAAACCTGCGTCTGACCCCAACGCTCGCTGGTGTCTTCATATCCTTTGTACAACCCGCTATAGAGCACATCCCCCGGTGCCCGAGAGACCTCATACAAACGCCCGTCGGCGCCACGCAACCAGCTCTGGCGGACCTCGCCGCTCTGCACATCGAGCGTCCCGCCGGACAGGTTGATCAGCGAACCTTTTTCACTGACCACATCGTTACCGGAGAAACCTACGGTGCCGCCCTGAGCCATCCATTCGCCGACGGTGTGACCCTGGGTGCCGAGATAGCCGCCGACTTCCAGTAGGCCGCCGGCCGTGTACCAACGGTCTGTCGCGTAGCCGTTGGTACCGGCCGGCACATACACCAACTCACGCACATCGACCCAGATATCGTTGCTGTTGAGCGCGCCGCCTTCGCGGTTGACCGGCGCATCGCGTTGCTCGTTGCCCTGCACGTTGATCTTGATATTGTTGGCATCCATCGCCACTTTCACGCCCACGGCGCCGGACACATCAATCACCGCACCCTCGCGCACCAGACTGCGGCGGCCCGCTGCTACCGCAACCTGACCGCCGGTAGCCAGCGTGATCGAGCCGTTCTGAAACTCGACGCTGCCGCCGCTGCCGATTTCCACGCGCGACTGGTCACTGCGAATCCGGTTGTTGGCATTGACTGCGCTCAACGCAGCATCGCGCTGGCTGTCGAGGGCGGTAAGGTCGCTGCTGTCGAGCATGATGGCGGTGACGCTGTTCTCGCCGAGCGTCACGCTGCCCGCTGCGTCGGATGCCGGGTTGAGCAAGTGCACGGAGCCACGGGTCGCTACCGAGGTGCTCGACAGCAGCACACCGTTCTGTACCACTTCATGCCCTGTCAGGGTGATGTCACCGGTCGCCGCTTGAATCAAGCCGTTGTTGCTGACCTTGCCGGCAACCGCGCCGGTCTTGAAGCCCGGTATGACTTCGTTGCCGAAGGTGGTGGACAGCGCATTGCCTTCGGTACCCGAACCTTTACGGATAAAGAAACGATCACCGGCACCGAGCACTGTCTGGCCCTTGTTGGTGCTGATACTGCCGTCGTTCTGCACTTCATTGCCCAACAGCAAGACGTAGCCGCCGGCGTCGGTGGAGATCGCCGGTTTATGGGTCTGGATGGCCGCACCGCGCTCCACCAGCACCTTGCCGGCGGCATCAGTGAAGGTCGGCTGGCTGGCGCTGCTGTCAAAGTACAGACCCCGTTCACGGAACTGGATGTCGGTGATATTGGCCGCAGCGGCCACCAGGTTACGCACGTTGACCTGACTGTTGCCGCTGAAGACGATACCGTTGCGGTTGATCAGCATCACTGTGCCGTCGCCCTTGATCTGGCCCTGGATCTGACTGGCGCGTGCGCCTGGATCGTTGACCCGATTGAGCACCGCCCAGTCTGCTTGCTGGGCGAATTCGACCGTAGTGTTGCGCCCGACGTTGAAGGTTTCCCAGTTGAGAATCGCCTTGTCCGCCGTCTGCTCGATCTTCACGTTGGTCTTGCCATCGGCTTGCGTCTGCTGCGGGCCTTTGGCGTTCTGCCAGCCTTGCGCGAGGCTGTTATCGACCTTCAAGCCACCCTCACCGAGACCGTCCGGCACGAACTGCACCGAGCCCAACGCCGCCGCTCGGCCAGCCGCCTGCGCCGCCTGCTGGGCGGCAATCGCCGCCACAGTGTTGTTGAGGGTCTGCAACGAGCGCTGCAATTGCTGATTGGCCCTTTGCTGCTGGGCCAGTGGCGGGGTCGTCCCCGGCAAGCCACCAGTACTCGGTCGCGCAGCCGCCGCTTGTTGTGCGGCACCCTTGGCGGCGAACCAGCTGGAATTGAATGCCGTTTGCGCCTGCGCACTGCCCGCCACCAGACACAACGCCACCGCGTGCGCCAGTGGCTTGAGCAGCCACAGCGCCGGATCGGCGACCTCACGCTTGAGAATCTGGGCACGGGTACTGCGACGGGATGGGCGAGCGAGCATCACTACGAGATCCTTTTTGGTTGCCACACAAAGCTGCAGGCCAGCAAAAACCTGCTGTTACGACATAGGCAGTTGGCGAGGGGCGCGACCGAACGGATGTCACACAAACTTCATGATCGGGGTGTAATTGCGCGGCAAAAAAAATGGCAGCCCCAAGGGACTGCCATTCCTGTTGCGGCTTATAAGGTGATGCTTACAAAGGACGACCAACAGTGTTGCAGACGCTGGCGTTGTTGATGTCCAGGTTGTTGCCGGTGGTGTTGGTGATGAAGTTGGCAGTTACAGCGTTTTTCCAGTTGGTTGGAACCGGAATGAAACCGTGAGCGGCAGTGGCCACGGCGTTACCCGGAGTGCTGTAGTGCTGGGTCAGGAACGCTTTGACGTCAGCGGCCACGGCTGCGTCCTTGTAGCACTGGCCGAAGATGAAGTTGGTGTAAGCAGCCATTGCATAACCGCTGGACGGGTTGGCAACCACAGGGGACCACTGCGCCGGGTTGGCCGCGTTGGTTGGCAGTGGAGCCGAAGCCAGAGCAGTGTTGACGTTGGCGCTGGTTGGCTGAACACCGTTGATACGGGCAACCACAGCGTTGCTCGAAGCGTTGACACCGTCCGGACCGACATAACCGATGGAACCGTCAACCGCGTTGACTGCCGGGGCTACGTCAGCGGTATTGGCCACGCCTACCCAGTTCGCCGGCACAGCGGAACCTGCTGGCAGACGTGCGTTGGTGAAGGTGGTGTTGACCGCGAACTTGGTCGGGCAGATCGAGTTCAGGTGACGGCTGAGGATTTCGGTGGTGCCGCTGGAAGCGGTGCGATAAACAACGCGGATCGCGGTGGTGTCGGAGGTACCCAACAGCGCGCCCCAGGTAGTCTTGGTGCCCGACAAGGCATCACACAGTTGAGCGCTGGTCAGGTTGAGGGTGGTGTTGCCGGCCTTTTTGTAAGGGATGGCAACCGAAGTGGCAACCGATGGCAGTTGAATCAGCGGACCAAACGAAGTGCCGAAGTTGGTGTTGTAGGTGCTGACTTCCGTGCCGCTGAGGATCGAGTCGCTACCGGCGAAATGCACAGTACCAGTGGTGCTGAACTGTGCAGCGTTGTTGGTCAGGAAAGCACTTTTGCCGATGCCGCTACCGGTTACGGCGTAGCTGAAGTTGGCAGGCAGGATGCTGTTGGCAGAACCTTTGTACAGAGCGGCAGGCAGTGAAGCGCCACCACCGGTTACGGCCATGGCCTGGGCGGATGCCAGAGCGGCGACGGTCAGTGAGGCTGCGATCAGAGTGCGCTTGAACATGAAGAATCTCCTTTTCAACGGGGGTTGTGAACACAGGGTTTCAGATTGCTTGCATGACACTGGGAAAACTCACCGGGCCCTCGCGAGCGTTGGCCGTGGTTAAGTCGCACTGAGAAATTCGCAGTTTCCGGTGACAGATAAAGGAAAAAACCTCGGGAGCTGCGAGGTGATTTTCGTCAAGGTTTCTCGGGTGTTTGCGCAGGTCGAAGGTGTGTCTGGATCAAGTGTTTCGCGCAATCGGGCTGGAGCCGTTGAAGAGCCGTTGCAGATGACAGAAAGGAGAACCCGAGGATGGCGGGGGTGGGGCTCGGGTGGTAGGCAGACCGGTGAACGTTATTTGAGAAATTTGTCGGCTGGAATGGCCCTTTCGCGAGCAGGCTCGCTCCCACAGGTTTGAGTGTTGTGGGGCAGATTGCATTAACAACACAAATCCCTGTGGGAGCTGGCTTGCCAGCGATGGGGCCAACCCAGACACCATCAAAACATCAGATACACCACTACTGAACCAACTGATTGATCTCGATGATCGGCAGCAACACCGCCATCACAATCACCAACACCACCCCACCCATCACCACAATCATAAGCGGCTCCAGCAACGCCGTCATGCCCATCGCCCGGCGTTCAATATCTCGGGACAGGGTTTGCGCCGCGCGCTCCAGCATCGGTGGCAGCGAGCCGGTTTTCTCGCCACTGGCGATCAAATGAATCAGCACAGGCGGGAACACATTTTCGACCCGCAGCGCCGCGGCGAGGTTGACGCCCTCGCGCACCTTGGCCGTGGCATCGCTGACACTCAGGCTCAAACGGTCGTTGGACAAGGTCTGGCGCGCCGCTTCCAAGGCTCTTAATAACGGCACGCCCGCGCCGCCGAGAATCGCCAGGGTCGAGGCAAAACGCGCGGTGTTCAGGCCCAGAATAAAACGACCAATCAACGGCAATTTCAGCACCCGGTGATGCCAGCTCAAACGCGCCGCCGGGTTGCGCAAATACAAACGCCAACTCCAGAACGCCCCGGCCATGACCGCTGCACACAACCAGCCCCACGCACGAATGAAATCACTGGCCGTCAGCATCGCCAGCGTCAGCCCCGGCAGATCCTGGCGCGCCTGGGAAAACGCGCTGACCACCTGCGGCACCACGTAACTGAGCAGGAAAATCACAATGCCGATCGACACCAGCCCGACCACGCCGGGGTAGATGAACGCGGTGAGAATCTTGCCGCGCAGGTTGTTGCGCTCCTCGATGTAGTCGGCGAGTCGCTCCATCACCTGCGCCAGATCCCCGGACTCCTCGCCCGCCGCGATCAATGCGCGGTAGATCTCGGGAAAGTCCCGCGGCCGCGACGCCAGGGATTCGGCCAGACGCATGCCGCTGCGCACATCGGCACGCACCGCGCTCAGCGTGTGGGCGATGTGCTTTTTCTCGGCCTGCTCGACCGTGGCACTCAACGCGGCCTCCAGCGGCAGGCTGGCGCCGAGCAGGCTCGACAGTTGCCGCGTGGCCCACGCCAGGTCGTTATCCGACAACCGCGCACTGAACAATCCACCGCCGCCATGCTGGGCGACATTGCTCTCCTTGTGCACTGCCAACGCAGTCAAACCGCGCGCGCGTAATGCGCTGAACGCGGCAGTCTGGCTGTCGGCCTCCAGGTGCCCCGATTCGATCTTGCCAGTGGCATCGGCGGCTTCAAAACGATAACGATTCATCAGGCGTCCCGTGTCACGCGCAAGATTTCTTCAGGCGCGGTGGCGCCGCTGCGAATCCAGCGTTCACCGTCCTCACGCAGGCTGAACATGCCGGCCTTGTTGGCCGCCGCACGCAAGGCCTGCTCCCCTGCCCCTTGGTGAATCAGCGTGCGGATGTCGTCGTCGATACAGAACAACTCGTGGATGCCGGTGCGGCCGCTGTAACCGGTCTGATTACAGTTTGCGCACCCGACCGGGCGCCAAGTGCCGGGCGCGGTAGGGTCTTCTTCCTTGCATTGATTGCACAGCCGTCGTACCAGTCGCTGCGCCAAAACCCCGAGCATTGAAGACGCCAGCAGAAACGGCTCGACGCCCATGTCGATCAAGCGGTTGACCGCCGACACCGCGTCGTTGGTGTGCAATGTCGCCAGCACCAGGTGACCGGTGAGCGACGCCTGCACGGCGATTTGTGCGGTTTCCAGATCACGGATTTCGCCAATCATGATGATGTCCGGGTCTTGCCGCAAAATCGCCCGCAGTGCCAGGGCAAAGGTCATGTCGATCTTGGCGTTGACCTGAATCTGACTGATGCCCGGCAGGTCGTATTCCACCGGGTCCTCCACGGTAAGGATGTTGCTGGTGCTCGCATCCAGCCGCGCCAGCGCCGCATAAAGGCTGGTGGTTTTGCCGCTGCCGGTGGGGCCGGTGACCAGCACGATGCCGTGGGGTTGGCGGATCAGGTGATCAAGCTTGGCCAACACCTGCGCGTCCATGCCAAGGGTTTCGAGGTGCAGACGCCCGGCCTGCTTGTCGAGCAGACGCATCACCACTCGCTCGCCGTGGCCGGTGGGCACCGTGGAAACACGAATATCGATCGGCCGTCCCGCCACGCGCAAAGCGATGCGGCCGTCCTGCGGCAGACGTTTTTCCGCGATGTCGAGCTGGGCCATGATCTTGATCCGCGACACCAGCGCACCGTGCAGCGCCTTGCGCGGCGAGACCACGTCACGCAGCGTACCGTCGACGCGATAGCGCACCACCGAATGGGTTTCGAACGGTTCGATGTGAATGTCGCTGGCCTCATCCCGCGCCGCTTGTGTGAGCAAGGCGTTGATCATGCGGATCACCGGCGCGCCGTCCTGGGTGTCGAGCAGGTCAGTGATTTCCGGCATGTCCTGCATGAGGCGATCGAGATCGACCTCGTTTTCTGCGGCACCCACCACGGCTGCGGCACTGCCGGTATCGGCGTAGGCAGCGGCGAGCAAGCCATCGAGTTCGTCATCGCGCACGCGCTGTATCGTGGTCGCGCCAAACTGCCGCCGCGCTTCACTGATCGACCAGCCCGGCGTCGATGGACACACCGTCAGTACCCCGTCGCGCAACAAAATGCGCTGAGCCTTGGCCCAGGCGTAAGGCAACGCACTCATCGCCCACCCTCCCCAACGCGAATGATCTCCCCCATGGCAATACGATTCCCTGTAGGAGCTGCCGAAGGCTGCGATCTTTTGATCTTGATTTTTTCAATGCTGCCAAAGAGCAGGATCAAAAGATCGCAGCCTTCGGCAGCTCCTACAGGGGATAGTGTTTTCATTGCAGGGGCACCGCTTTAATGGTTGCCCTCGGACCTGGGGCCGGCACGCCTTGCGCAGTTGCAGGCAATTGCGGCGCCTGCATGTCCGGCATTGCCCAACTGCGCTCCGGCTGCAAACCGCCCTGCGCGCGGCGCATGAAATCGTAACGATTGAGGGTGATGCTGCGCCCCGCTTCGCTGTCGCGGATGATGTACGGGCGCAGGAACACCATCAGGTTGGTCTTGGTGATCGCCCGGCGCTCGTTGCGAAACAACGCGCCGAGTCCGGGGATGGTCGACAGCCAAGGCACGGCTTCATTGCTCTGGCTGTAGCCGTCCTGCAGCAAGCCGCCAAGCACCATGATCTGGCCGTCGTCGAGCAAAATACTGGTGTCGATTGCACGCTTGTTGGTGACGATGCCCGTCGATGTCGGGCTGTTGGAGGCGCGTTCGTCGATGCTGCTGACTTCCTGATAAATGTCGAGCTTGACCGTGCCGCCCTCGGAAATTTGCGGGCGCACGTTGAGCTTCAGCCCCACCTCTTCACGGGTTACGGTCTGGAATGGGTTGTTGCTGGTCCCCCCGCCCCCGGTAACGTAACTGCCGCTGACAAACGGAATGGTCTGGCCGACAAAGATGCTCGCCGCTTCGTTGTCCAGGGTCAGCAGGTTCGGCGTCGACAGCACGTTGGTGCCGCCCTTGCTCTTCAAGGCGCGGGCCAGCACTTTCAGATCAAGAATCTTGCCGATGCCGGGGATGTCCACGGTGCCGTTGACGTAGCCGAGGTTCAAACCCTGCGGAAGCACATCGAGGCTGGTCTTGCCGCTGAGGTTGATCCCCGAGCCGCCCAGGTTCGCCCCGCCGATCACGCCTTTACCGCCCAGATCGCCAGTCTGCCATTGCACGCCGAATTCGCTGGCATCGTCCTCGCCGACTTCGACGATCAGGCTTTCGATCACCACTTGCGCACGCCGCTGGTCGAGCAGGTCGATGACTTCACGCAGACTGCGATACAACGGCTCCGGCGCGGAAATCAGCAAGGTGTTGGTGGTCGCGTCAGCCTGGATCGTCACGCCGCCAGCGCTGAAAGCGACGTTCTGCTCGCTGGCCTGCGCACCGCCATTGCCACTGGTACCGCCACTGCCCTGCGCGTAACTGCCGCCAGTGCTACCAGTTGAAGTGGTCGACGTGGTGCCGCTGGTTTGCGTGCTGCTCTGGCCGTTTTGCCCGCCGGAGCTGCCGCTATTGCTACCCATTGCACTGAGTACCGAACGCGCACTGTCGCTGGTGCCGCTGTCGCTTTCTCCGGTGAGCAAACCGCGCAGTGCCTGGGCCAGTTTTGCCGCTTGGGCGTTGCGCAGATAAACCACATGCAGGTTGCTCGGATTGCTCTGCGCGTTGTCGAGTTTGTAGATCAGGTTACGCGCCAGCTCGGTGCGCTCCGGGCTGCCGGCGCGGATGATGATGGTGTTGGAACGCGGATCGCCAATCACCGCGATTTTCTGCGTCGGGTCATTGCCCGGCGCGTCGAGCAGGTCCGCAACCATCGGCGCGATGTCGGCGGCGATGCCGTTCTCGATCTGCACCACATCGGTGTCGATGGCGCTCGGCGTATCGATGCCGGCGATCAATTGTGCGACGCGGGTCAGGTTCTCGGCGTAATCGGTGACGACGATGGTGTTGTTGCCGGGGTAAGCGTTGATCGGATTGTTCGGCGACACAATCGGGCGCAGCACCGGAATCAGGTTCACCGCGTTCTCGTATTGCAGGCGAAAGGTGCGGGTGAGCATGCCGTTGCCAACGGGTTTGTCGGCGCTGTAGATCGGCCCCCCGAGCAGCTTCGCATCGGCCTCCGGAACCACTTGCGCAACACCGCCCACATCGACCACGGCAAAGCCCTGCATGCGCAACGCCGACAGCAACATGTCGTACGCCTGACGCGCCGGCACCTGACCTTCCGAGACCAGCGTCAAGTTGCCCTTGACCCGCGGATCGACCAGAAACTGCTGCCCGGTTGACCGCGACAACGCGCGCACCACCGCTTGAATATCCGCCTCGACGAAATTCAGCGTCACCGGTTGATCGCCCAGTGGATTGCTCGGCAACGCAGTGCCGCGTGCAGCACCACCGCCACGGCTGCGCTCGGTGATGTTGTGCAACTGCTTCGGCGCAGGCCTGGCTTGCGCCTGCATGCGTTCACGGTCGAGCACCGCGTCGCCACTGCGCTGAGTGTTGGCCAGCGGCCGGCCGAGTTCGCTGTCGACCAGCAACGGTGGCTGATCTTTCTGTGTGGACGTGTTGCTGCACGCGCTCAATGCCATCAGCAGCAGCGGCAACGCCATGCGCGTCGGTTTGGATCCTGACCCCATCATGAAGCTTCCTTAGCGCCAAGCGCCTGATCCATGCGAACGGTGCCTGACAAAGTGCCGGCAGTGACTTCAGTCGTGGCCGCGTCTGCGCGTTGCAAACGGGCCTCGACCACTTGCAGAGAAAGTTGTGCCGGATGGCTCAGCAGCCAGTCGAGCACCGCGTCGGCCGGCGCGACGTCGAAGGTCAACTGCCATGAACCGGTATCCGCCACCTGTAATTGATAATGTCCGGCCAGACCGCTCGCCTGCAGGGACTGCTCCAGCGACTGGCCGAGACTTTGACCGTCCGGACGCACGCTGACGTCGCGCAGCACCACCTCCAGCGCTTGCGTCTGAGCGCGCAACTTCGGTGTTTCGCTTTGCCAGTAAGTGATTTTCTTCAGCGGTGGCTGGATCAGCGCGACCCAGACCAGCAGACCGATCACCGCAATTGCCATACCGCCGAC
Source organism: Pseudomonas sp. A0308 (assembly GCF_044218815.1). NCBI lineage: Bacteria > Pseudomonadati > Pseudomonadota > Gammaproteobacteria > Pseudomonadales > Pseudomonadaceae > Pseudomonas > Pseudomonas sp. A0308. The sequence continues at coordinate 6,109,443 of NZ_CP162581.1, read as the reverse complement.
CATGCGTTTTTCGCGCAACGCCAACGGCTGCCAACGTGCCTGCAACTGACTGTTGAAGCGCTGCCAGCGTGCGCGGTAAATCGCCAGCGATGCCTTATTCATCTTCTGCCTCGCTGCTGTTGTCTGCGCTTTCGTCAGTGGTCGCTTCGCTGGCCGGGCGCAATGCCCAGCCGTCGTCATCGGCAGTCACGCTGATGCCGGCCTGCGCCAGTGTGGTTTGCCAGTCCTTGTCGTTGCCGGTGCGACGAGCGTCTGCGATCAGACCGAGTTGCAGCGTCCCGTCGACAAACGTCAGACGCTCAACGCTGCCAGCCATGAACGGAATGCCCGTCGCGGCCTGCAGCACCAGTCGATTGAAATTCTGCGAGGGATCGTCCGCTGCACCTTTGTGCCGCGCCGCCAATTGCTGGCGGGCCTGTTGCAGCGGATTGAGGATCACCGGCAACTCCGGAAACGCCTGCTTCACGCGCTGATTCATTTGGCTTTTGAGCTGCTGCCCCTGACTGGCTTCGCGCGCCGCATAGAGGTTGAGCCCAACCACCCACACCGCCACGGCCAACGCCGAAAACCCGATCGCCCGGCCCCAGCCGCGATGTTCAGTGCCTTGTTGTTGCAGCGCACCGTGCAGACCCCAGCCTGGCAACGGCCCGGTCCAGCGCTGCGCCTTGGCCATCGGCAGATCGGCACCGGGCGGCGCAGCGGCGCCGATCCAGTGCAACTGCGCGCCCGGTTGCCACAACGCGTGGTCGACGCCTTCATCGAACAGCGGCTGTACCTGCGCGGTCTGCACGCTTTCGCGCAGCAGCAAGTGACCGTCCTGCACGCAAGCGACGGTGCCCGGCAGCACCGGCAAGCTGTAGGCCGCCGGGTACAGACCGCGCAGATTCAAACCGGTTTGCTTGAGCATCTGGCCGAGTCGCTGCAAGGACTGCCGCGGCACCCACGCGATCTGCACCCGCCCCGCTGCGTCACGCGGACTGTGGGCAATGTGCATCTCGCTGCTGGCGCCGAGCATCAAGGCTTGCGCCGCACATTGCACCGCTGCGGCGGTCTTGTTGGCCGGCAACGGCGGTAAATCGATACTCGCCAACAGGCTGTCCGCCGGGTGCAGAAAACCCATCAGCGGCGGCTGTTTCGGCATCTGACTCAACTGCTTCAGGCTACGGCGCTCTTCGCGGCTGACCTGGCCCTGACGATCCAGCCAGGCGCAGTTCAATTCACTGTCGAGGTCAAGATCCACCAAGGGCGGCAGGGCAATTCTCAGCTGATTCATGCACCCACCCGCGACCAGATCACCTGCGGCAGACGATCCTGGCTGCGATGCAGCAACGCATCCAGACTGACCCGCCGCTGCTCGCGACGCGCTTCACCGCGCAGTCGAAACCAGTCGCTGGTGATGCCGACCTTGACGCTGGTGAGTTCCAGACTCGGCATGCGCAAACGGTTGACGAAATCGCCCCGGTTGATGAACCAGCGCCCGGCGTCACGTTCATTGATCAACGCCTGCGCACGCTCCAGCGACAGGCCCGGCACATACGCGGCCAACACCGGCGCGGTGGCGGTGTTGCCGTTGATCCAGGTCGTCGCGGGAATTACCGTCAGGTACGGTGCAAGCTTGCTGATGACGGCGTCGTTAACTCCCTCGACGCTGCGCAAGTCTTCGAGGTTACGCAGCATCGGCAGTTTCGGATTCTCAGGCTTTCGCGAAGCGTTGGGTGATGTGGCGCGACCACTGTCGAAGGTGTTCGTGTTGTTGGCGATCTGCGGATTCAACAGTCGCGGGTAGGACGCGATCACGCGCTGACTGATGCGCTGACTCAAACCGGCGCTGATCCCGATCAATTCGCACAAGCGCCCAAACGCCTGAATCTGCGCCTCATCAACACGCTCATTGGCCACCAGATTGCGCAGGTTGAACTTGCCCTGCTCGTCCTCCAGCCGCCCCTCAAAACCCTGCGCAACAAGCCGTTGCGCCCACGGCTGATCGAGCCGGGTCAACGGATCGCGCTGGCGAGCGTCCCACAACAACTGGCGGCTGATCTCCAAACCGCCCTGCACCACCCAGCGCCCCTGCACACGATGCTGATCGGCCTCCAGCGCACGGGTCGCAACGCTTTGGCGGGTCAACATGCCGGCAGCAATCACCGCCACCACGGCAGCAATCAGCAACGCACTGATAATCGCCATGCCTTGTTGCTTCGCCAGATCCGGCGAACGTCTGTTCATGGCCGGCCTTACAGCTGCCAGGAACCAATGTCGGCATTCACGCCGTCGCCGTCAGGCTGCCCGTCGGCACCGAGCGAGAAGATGTCGATTTCACCGTTGGCACCGGGATTGAGGTACTGATACGGACGGCCCCACGGATCGTTGGGCAAGCGCTCAAGGTACGAACGCCAGTTACTGTTCTTCGCATCCGCCGGGCGCTCCACCAGCACTTTCAAACCCTGGTTCATGCTCGGATAAGTGCCGTGGTCGAGGCGATACAGCTTGAGCGCCTGCATCAAACCGCCAATGTCCTGCTTCGCCGCCGTCGCCCGCGCCTGATCCGGGCGATCAAGCACTTTAGGCACCACCATCGCCGCGAGAATCCCGAGAATCACCACAACCACCATGATCTCGATCAGGGTAAAACCCTGCTGCCCACGTGGCATACGCGGCGACTGCTTAAGCGGTTTGAACTGTGCGATATCCATCTCGACATTCCTTGGCTTGATTCGATTCGACGCGCAGTGTTGCAAGAAGATATGTCAGGGATGTTGAAAATCCTCGGGAGTTTTCGTCGTCAAGCCGTCAAGGACGGGGGTTAGCGTCGAGGGCTGTGTTTTCGCTTTGAGCCCTCCATGCGTACGCCTTCCCGAGAAAGCGGATTTACCCTGATCGAAGTGCTGGTGGCGCTGGCGATTATTGCCGTGGCGATGTCGGCGGCTGTGCGCGTGGCGGGGTTGATGACGCAGAGCAATGGGGTGTTGCGGGATCGATCGATTGCGCTGATTGCGGGGCAGAGTCGGATCGCGGAGTTGCGGTTGGAAGGTCGGTTACCGGTGGGGATGAAGGCCGTTGAATGTGATCAGGGGCGGCTGTTGCTGCGGTGTGAGCAGGTGATTGGTGCGGCGCAGAATGGGCGGTTGCTCAAGGTCGGGATTCAAGTATTTGACCGCAACCAGGACGCGCCACCACTGGCAAAACTCGAAACCCTACTCGCCCACCCCCTGTAGGAACTGCCGCAGGCTGCGATCTTTTGATCTTGTTTTTCAGGATCAAAATCAAAAGATCGCAGCCTTCGGCAGCTCCTACACAGATATCTCAGGCAGCAGAAGCAGCACATATGCCATCACCATCACTGCCAGCCCAGCTCTCAAAGATTTCACAGCCAGACACAACATCCCTGACCAACCCAAAACCCTGTGGGAGCGGGCTTACCCGCGAAGGCGCCAGGACGGACACCCAATCAATCACCAGGTGATACCGATACGCGCATCACCCCGGCAATTGCAAATTATCCAACGCCCGATTCACCGCCAGCTCCCCGAGCATGATCAACTGCGCAATCCCCAACAACGCCCGACACCGCAACACCGACACCATAATCGCGACGTCCTGCGCAATGGTCCAAACCGAACCAACTCTACTCAATCCACCCCTTCTGAATCGCCCAGCCCCACCACCGGAATTTGCCACGAAGGCTTTTTCCCACTCTGGCTATCAAACGCACGACGCGCCTCGCGAAAATCCTCGACGTGTTCCACCACCCACGTCCAAATGGGCGACATACGGACCAATAGCTCCATACCCAAAGGCGTCAGCTCGTACTCGACATGGGGCGGCACTTGATCCAACTCTCGCCGTATCAGCAGACCATCGCGTTCCAGCGCACGGAGCGTTTTGGTCAACATGCGCTGAGTCACGCCCGTCATCTGCCGTTTGATCTCGGCATGACGCATCGTGCCGTACACACCGAGAGCATGCAGAATCCCCAGTGACCAGCGGCTACCGGCGTGAGCCAGGACCTCGCGCCGCACGCCATCATCGTCTCGTCTTAGCGTCTGGCAGATCGCTTCTGCCTGGCTAAGGGTTTCCTCATCGGTCATTTGTCCCCCTGGTATCACGCGTGTGCCTTCTTCTGAGCGCTGCCCAATCGTGCCAGCATCACCAAATCATACAGACGACGGATTCAGGAGACACCATGACCGAATCGACCCACCCTTCCCCCCAATCCATTCTCGTACTTGGCGCCGGCGAACTCGGCCTGCCGGTTCTGCGCAATCTTGCGCGGGTAGCAAGGCACTCGCCCGGCAGCACCATCAGCGTCCTGCTCAGGGATTCGACCATCAACACGCAAATCCCTGAGAAAAAGCGCGAAATCGATGAACTGCGCGGCCTGGGCATTCAGCTAGTCGCCGCAGACCTGGTTAACGATTCCATCGATCAACTGGCCGAAGTGTTCGCAGCATTCGACACCGTCATAGGCTGCGCAGGCATGGTCGCGGGTCGGGAAACGCCGATGAAACTGGCAACAGCCGCGCTCAGGTCCGGCGTGAAGCGCTACTTCCCCTGGCAGTTTGGCGTCGATTTCGAAGTGATTGGCCGGGGCAGCCCGCAGGATTTGTTCGATGCGCAACTCGACGTGCGCGAGTTGCTACGCGCCCAGGACAAAACCGAATGGGTGATCATCTCGACCGGCATGTTCACGAGCTTTCTGTTCGAGCCGGTATTTGAGGTCGTCGATTTTGAGAACGACACCGTCAACGCCTTGGGCAGCCTCGAAACCAGCGTGACGCTCACAACACCGGAGGACATCGGCAAGCTGACAGCAGAAATCGTTTTCTTCGAACCGCGCTTTCGCAATGAGATCGTGTACCTGTCTGGCGACACGGTGACGTATGGGCAGGTGGCGAGCCTGCTTGAACGTGTGCTGGGGCGTCCGTTCACGCGGAACGTCTGGACGGTGCCGCACCTGATGCAGGAACTGGAAAAAGACCCCACTCACCACATCAAAAAATACCGCGCCGTATTTGCCCAAGGCAGAGGCGTGTCGTGGCCTAAAGCGGGGACTTTCAACGAGCAGCAGTCGATTCAGGTCACCACGGCGGAACAGTGGGCTCGGGACAACCTGGCAGTCGATTGAAGTAAAGAAAGCACCCCGCTCGCAGGTACAGAAACGCGTACATCGTCTCGGTATTTATCGCGGCTGAAGAGCCAGCGCACTCCCACCTTGAAACACGCTCAAAGGTGGGAGCGAGCCTGCTCGCGAAGGCGCCAGAGCTCACACCTGATCAATCACCAAGTGCCCCGAAACCCGCATCACTCCGGCAACTGCAAGTTATCCAACGCCCGATTCACCGCCAACTCCCCGAGCATGATCAACTGCGCAATCCCCAATAACGCCCGACGCTGCGACGCCGGCAACAGACTGGCGACGTTCTGCGCGATGGTTTGCGCCGAAGCGAGTGTTTCACTGGCATCGATCAGCAGTTCTTCGTTTTTGTTGTCTGCGGTTACCGCGTACATCCCACGGGTTTTGCGTGGCGGCGGCGTGGAACCGGGTGGGCAGAGGTAATGGTCCAGGGCGCGGTCAGCGGCTTCGTGGAGTTTTTTTGAGTCGAGGGATTCGTAGGGGGAAACCGGATCGGTTTCGGGCGGGTTGAGTGTTGGTTTGATCATGAGTGAATCTCCAAATCATAGAAAAGGAGCCATCATCTTTCGCTACCAAACGAAGGGGTGGTGGCCATACGAAGGTTGGTAGACCGGTGACTTGGAAAACCGGCGCGCCCGAAGACGCCCTGCGCATGGCCACCATAAATACACAGCCCCAAAAAGGCCTGTATCGGGTGACGCTATGCGCCAAGTCTAAGCCGGGCTACCAAACCCGATCGCTGATTCGTCAGCGACCGGACCACAATAAAACCCACCCCCAAAGCGCACAAGCCGGCGGATTCTGGCGTAGCTGTAGGCAAAGGCGCAAGGATGTGTAGCCTGAGAGAGTATCTTGACATGTCGTTTTAAACATTGGCGTTTATAGAAGTCTCATTGCACCAATTCTCCATTAAAACAGAACCTTAGCCTTCTCTCCTGACCCCGAGCGATTCCCTTCGCACTACCGATGCTTAGCTGAAACGTCAAGGCAGACGCGATATCAGCAATAGAGAGCTTCTTGCTACTCGCTTGATTGAGCATCGGGATTTTGAACTCTTCCGAGGAACGCGGGGTGGCGACGAGCCACCCATTTCTCCCCATCCATAAGACATGCGGGTGTCTACGACATTCGGAGCTATTCTGTTACCTATCACCATTGCTTTACGATGAAAAGCTGATGGTGGCACATTTTCCAGATATGGATTAACTTAGCCTAAAGTCAGTTCTGGACAAGGGAAGTTAATGAGAATTATCAATCATGGGAAAGGAATTCATCAGCGTGAAGTCCCTGGTATTACGTATTTGCAAAAGCATTTGCCTGACGACTGGATTGGCCACACGAACCTAGCTCTCTCGTTGCCACTCGGAGCCCGTGAAATAGACTTAATCGTTTTTGCAATAGATAGAATTTTTCTGATTGATCTTAAAGATGGCCATGGAAAATACGCGAGTGTCGATGGTGGTTGGACACTAAATGGAAAGTCTCTCGATGGACAATCTCCAGTTCAGAAAATTTTAGATAATACGCGAGAGACACACATTCTTTTAGCTAACTTCTTGGAGAAACACTCCAAGCGCACAGGTTATCCAAAACTTCTTACACCAAGGCTTTATGGAGCAGTAATCCTGACGAGCAGCCATGACTTAAACGGGATTGCACCAACCGAAATCAACTCAGTCTTCACCGCCAAGCAGTTTGTAACTACAGTTAAAGACACTAACGCACGAATCGAGCGCTTCGGAGGAGTGCCGCCAGACTTTGTAACAACTCCGATTTGCTCAGTCGAATGGGGACGATGGCTCAATCAGTTTTTCAACGTTAGCTCTGGTTACTTTAAACATGGCGTCCGTCGGTATGGCGAATATATTGCCACTGAGCAAAGCAGTGCGAATTACATTCACAAACAAGAAATATTTCAAGAGTTTATAGTAAATGACGTTTCAGCAGCTCAGGCAGTAGGACTTCTGAGACGTTGGGATTTTTCAAAAGCGGATACTCGCTTTCAAACGGAGAGTGGTCGTTTCGAAATAGCCGGTAGAGAGCGAAGTATTATCGGCTGGCTCAACGACAGAAGTGAGAATTGTGCGAATGCTGTACTTCAGCCAAAGGCTGAAGACCCAGAGAAAAGTGTAGACTATTGGGAGGTTTACGACTTACGTAAGAGAATGAAGCGGCTTTCGGAATTCACCAGGAGTGAACTCCCCCGTTTAAGATCAGAAGAAAGAATAGAGATTGCTAGACAGCTTATTCATCAGGCCAGTTGCCTACACTCCTATCAGACGGCGCATCTTGATATAGGTGAGCACAGTGTGTGGATTGCATTACCCAGCGAAGTAAAACTTTCGCACTTAATGACCGCTAGGTATCCGGAAGCTGAGTCGCTTGGAGAAAAACGTTATCAGTTTCTATCAAACACCAGTCTGCCTGATGACATCATCGACTTTAAGTCGACATCCGAACAGAAGGATGTTTTCCATTTAGGCGTACTAGTTCATTTGATACTCTGGGGTACGCCCCCAAAATCTGACCCTCCTGAATGGGACCCTTCTATAGATGTCGAAATCCAATTCAAGCATCTTCATCACGTATTAGAACGCGCCATTGCTTGGGACAATTCACGATATGCAGATGCGTCAGCTTTTCTAGATGAATTCAATAATGCACTTAAGCCATTGGACACAGGTACAGCAATTCTAAAAAGGCTTGACACGTTTAAGTCAATTAGTTCTCAACGGCAGCTCTTCAGACAATTTCCTGATGAAATCATTATTACCGACAATGACTTCAAAACAATATGGATTTCAGAAAAAGATGCAGGGAGACTTCTCGGAAAACTCTGGAAAAGAGCTTCTTGGAGCGATGGAGGAATAGACCAGCCTCGTATACTTGACTTTCTTGAAAAAGCGAGACAATTCGCTATCTCACCCCCGCCAGGATGCGTACAACTTCGCGAGGCGTACTGGCTGTCAGATTCATTTGCCATTATCCAAGACTATGTTGATGCACCAAATTTAGCCTCTCATATAATGATGCTTGAGCCCGCCACTCTAGACGCTGCAAAACTAATAAAATTCCTTTTTGACTTGGTCGAATGCATTATAAAACTCCATGATTCAGGGCATGCTCACGGAGACTTAAAACCAGATAACATCTTGGTGTACGGCGAAGATATGGAGCCCAAGCTGATTGATTATCTCGACTTTAGTTGCCAAGCTGATGGAGAAATCAGTACATCTGCGTATGCTCCTTCTTTGGGAGGTACTCTAGAGCGCGATAGGTTCGCAATCACGAAGATAGTTGAAGAGCTACTAGCAGTTACCAGCCTAGATGGAAATGTACGTGCGTCGCTAGGAGGTGCTATCTCTGAGTGTCGCGGTACCATTGTAGCAAATGCTACGTTGCTCCCGCTTAGGGATGCTCTGGCTAATATTCTCCGGCCGGAAGGCTCCGAAGCAAAACGCAGTTTGTCAATCGCTCTATCTGAGTCAAAGTCCATCGAAATTTTGCCAGATGAAGGTTTCTTTGGTTATGGATTCAATAAAAATAAGCTTTTTATCCGAGGCGTGTCGGATATATTATATTTTAGTTTCGCTAACAAAATCTTGAACAGAGTTAAATGTTCAAGTGCTCCACAGGCAGAGCACCGCCGGCTCTTGCGAATGCAGGAAGGGATATTTTCCGCATCCATTAAAGTCGTTGGAGGCGTACAAGATTCATACGCGGAGTTTATTGAACTTTTCAAAGAGAGTCCATTTTTTGAATTGATTTCAAGTAAATTTAGCGAAGGCGAACAAGCGGTTGATGAGTCAGATATTTCTGTAGAATATGAAGACCCAGAGGATAGTGGAGAAGTAACTCAAGCAGACACAGACGAGGATGCTGTTACCGAAATTATTGAAAAAAACAACGGAAGGACAAAATCAAGCACTCCTGAACTTTGGCGAGCTCTTGTTGATGTAGAAGTTAGTTTAACGAACGAAGCCACTACACTGGGGCCTAGCACCTTCAGAAAAGAGACTAAGCTACATGCTGTACCAATAACTCTTGAGTGTGGAACATTTGAGTTTTCTCGACACGACAAAGTAACTGTTGAGAAAATGGGTAATGACAACAGATGGAGACGGGTGGGTTTACTGGATGTATCGAAGTCAAGTGCCGAATTTATCCATATTGATGATGGCGGCAGAAACGCATTCATGGGAAACCTGTTGGACTCGGACCAAAGATTGCGGTTTCAGAGCCAACTGCATTTTTCCGACATTACTCGTCGAGAAGCCGCAGTTAAACGCATCCTAAATCGTGAATCAGTTGTCAGGAATCTAATAGATTATTTTGACCCTGCTGTATCACCGCCTGTGACAGAACAAATAATCCAAATAGATGAGTTAGAAATTCAAGCTACATATGGTCTAAACCAACGTCAAGCCGAAGCATTAGTCCGCGCCTTTCAAATAAGGCCTATGACCCTTCTTCAAGGGCCGCCCGGTACCGGTAAAACACGATGGATTGGAGCTTTAGTACACTACGCTTTGTCAAAGAATATTGTGCGAAACGTACTCATCGCAAGCCAATCTCACGAGGCTGTAAACAATGCAGCTCAAGCGGTTTTAAAACTTTTCCCTAGTACAGAGGATGCCCCAAGCATTATTCGAATTGGCCAAGAAGAAAAGGTTTCCGAGCAGCTTCTGCCTTATCATGTAGCGAAAGTAGAACAACTATATAAGGATAAGTTTCGGGCGACGCTAAAACAAAGACTTAAAGCGGCATCCATTTCCATCGGTCTGCCAGATGACGTCACTACGGTTCTTATTCAAATTGAGACAACCCTGAGCCCAGTTTTCGAGCAATTGAATGCTCTATCTGTAGATATCATCCCTGAAGGCGTGCTAGTTAGAGTCAAAAGCTTGCTACAAACAGTAGAGACTTTGTTATCTGGTTTGGATATAGATGTTACTACTCCAAAACTCGAAACTCTGCCTGACAGTTTTTTTATGGATGATATTTACTCAGCAGTAGCACGAAAGTTTCATTGTGCTCCTGATTTAATCGATAAGCTTCGATCTGTCTCCCGTTTGACTCAAGATATTATTGGTAGTGTTTCAACTGCGGATCGGAGTTTTGAAACCTTCCTAGCAGGGACGCGACAGATCGTGGCGGGTACCTGTGTAGGTTTAGGACGTTCATCGCTTGGCCTGACGTCAACAGCTTTTGATCTCGTTATTATCGATGAGGCTGCACGGTGCTCTGCCAGTGAGCTAGCCGTTCCAATGCAAGCTGGGCGGTGGATTGTTCTTGTAGGAGATCAACGACAGTTGGAGCCTCGCAGTCAGGAAAAAGTGGTTTCTGTGGTAGCTGACCAAACTGGCTATCCGGCAGAAGATATCGTCAAAAGCGCTTTTGAACAGGTGTTCGAAACGCCGTTGGGAGCAAAAATCAGTCAAAAACTTAACGTTCAATACCGAATGCTGCCTTCGATTGGTCGAGTAGTTGCGGACACTTTTTATAATAAAGATTTGAAAGCTGGCAGGTCTGAGACAGAACAAGAAGAAAAGATAATCCCTGTAGGATTTTCCCATCCTCTAACTTGGATTTATACAGATGAAATGGGCGAGTCTTCATACCAAAAGCAACACATTGGCAGAGGGCGTAAGTCACTGATCAACCAAGTTGAAATAGATCTTATTGTAGGCATACTCAGCGAATGGAATACTGATGAAAATTTTCTCGCATGGTTGCGCAAGCGAAGAAATGTGGAACCGGCAATCGGAGTAATTTGCACGTATGGAGCCCAAGCCGCTGCTATCCGCCATAAAATCCAACTAGCAAACTTAAACGAAGATTTACTCAACTCCCTTAAAGTCGATACTGTTGACAGTTATCAAGGCAAAGAAAACCGCATTGTCATATTATCACTTGTTCGAAACAACGCTGATGGCGCTCGCAACAATGAAGGCTCTACAATTAGACCGGGATTTATGTCTCGTCCAAATCGAATAAACGTAGCGATCAGTCGTGCTATGGATTGGTTGATCATTGTCGGAGCAAGCAGTAGATGGGCGCCTGCGGGGCCAATGGCCGAACTGGTAAAGCACTTCAGCGAAGAGGTAAGCACAGGTCAAGGAGCATTCGTTAATGCAGTAGGCCTTCTTGCGAAACAACGCGAGCATCAAACAAATGATGTTTCGTCTAGTCGAAAAACAGATAATGGCGAGGAGAGCCTATGATGGACGATATCATTTCAGATAGTTTTGAGCCGGAGAAGGAAGTCTCTACTATTGAAATAGGAGTCTATGATGTTTTCCTTCCATGCCGACGTTACCGTATAAACTATAAGGTTGCCGAGACTGGAAAAGCTTCGTTAACGACTGAATTTTTACTACGATTAATCCATTCCATTGACGGAATCCACGAAACTGAAATTGCGAAATTTTTCGACTTTTCTGCAATTGAGATGACTTATTTATTGAATGAGTCATTGAATTTAGGCTATGTCAATCGTGATGCAGGACGATTGTGGTTAACTAGTGCTGGACGAAATCTTTTTGTTCCTGATAACGACAGCCCGCAAATTTTCAATGTTGATAATAGCTCATTGGATATCGGCTTCGATCAGATATCGTTTGCTCCACAAGAGAAAGGCTGGATTGACCATTTCGACCCGGCACTACCAGAACTTGCCATTGACCCCACCATTGCTAGCAAGGGCACAGAACAAGTTACTATTTCGTTTAAGAAACACTTCAGTGAAATTGCTTTTCGGCGCGAGTTCAAATCAGGCCCCAGAAAATCACTTTACTCTATTGACAACGTATCTCCAGGAGATCGCTTTGTTTCTGTCGTCCCGGTAGTTGTGAAAGCACAGAAGTCTCTGCCCTCTCGTGGAGAGCCTGATCTAACATTCTGGCGATCAGAAGACGAATTAGATAATAGAGCAAAAATAACTCCTGCCGCAGCTAGATTTGTCGAGGATTTACGATTCTCCTTGCCGAGGGATGCGAAAGAACAGTATAAAGTTCTTCTCAACCTAGCGCCAAACTTAATGGTTAACTACTCTGGAAAAGAGGGTATCTCTGTAAAAAAATTCTACACAGACGTGATCTCTTTAAAACCAGGAGGTTTCCGAAAGAACAGAACCACAATACCTATAGTCGGCCCACTCTTTACAGCAAAGAATATGCGCCTAATATTAAACGGACTCGCCTTAGGAGTTGCTAATACACCTACAGAAAGCCTCCCTAGTAAATTTTATTGGCGCGCCCCTTACACTTGGCACTGGGGGAGAACCAGAACTCTGCCGCAGCTGATCGATAGATTATCGCAACTACTGTCTAGTAAATCAGAGTTCTATGACCCACTGATTTCGGCTGTTTTAATTCGTGACGAAACTCATCGAGCTCCCGACAAGGCTTTTCGAAAAACCATTCTACTTAATACGGGCCAGCTGCCTCGTTTTGTAGAGATATTACTAGTACCGGGCTTGCTGGCCGTCGTTCTAGTGCACCTTCCCGTCGAGGCCACATATGGCCACGCGGTGCCACTTGGCTTCGTCAGCGTGGACATGTCCGTCATTATGAAAACGGAGGAATTTCTAAGGACGGTTACAAATATCGAGGTACCTTCTGTGCGTCCGGATGAAAAGCACTTTGAGCTGCCATGATAAATTAGAATAAAGTCCACTCTGTGAGCAGGCCGAAGTTAAGTTCTTCGGCCTTTCTTACGACCGCAATTAAAATAAAAATCTTTTACGCTTTGATTCGGCAACTTCAGACATATCTCAGATGAATCTTTTCTCCTGAAATCAACTTCATTATAAACGGCGCCATTACTCGCATTAAGGGTGTAAGTTCTTACCATTTACTCAACTCCGTTTTTTGCCTTTTTCCATCTTCAAATTTTCTATAAAAAACACAAGGTATTAACCCCGTGAACTCATACACAAGTAAACGCCGAAAACAACCAACCTTGCCCCACTAATTACGGTATCACCAACCTTGGTAAAACTGGCCCCTCCGGCAACGATTCCACCCCCAACCGCACCGATTCCCCACCCTGCTCAATCACCACCCCATCCCCCTCCACCGCCACCAAATTCACCCCAGGCCCAACCTTCTCCCCCTGCAAAAAACTACGCGGCGGCCCGTCATTCAAACTCAGTATCGCCACCGCCCCCCGATTCCCCGCCATCACGCCGCTCACCTTGATGTCCACCGGCGCCGTTTGATTGGAAAACCACTGCAACGCCGGGCTATCACTTCGCGCTGCCAGCAATTGCGGGGCCGCTGCCGGGGTGTGTGATTCGGCGGAGGTAAGTAGCAGCGACGACCATGTCGCCACGCCGACCAGCGCCGCGAGCAGCGCGAGGGCCTGGACCATTTGGGGTGGGGAAAAGCGTGCGGTGAAGGTCATGGGTTGAATCTCCTTTTTATCCCTGCTGCCAGCCTACGCGGCAATTCTCTCCGTTTTATTTCACACGCCTTACATGTTGGCCGTGCAGGATGACTTCCGACGCAAAGGAGCGCGCAATCGATGAACGGGGTCAAGCAACAGGGTTTTACGCTGATCGAGTTGATGGTGGTGCTGGTGATCATCGGTATCGCCAGTGCGGCAATCAGCCTGAGTATCAAGCCCGATCCGTTGCAGTTGCTGCGCAAGGATGCCGAGCGTGTGGCGCAGTTGCTGCAAGTGGCGCAGGCCGAGGCCCGCGCCGATGGGCGGCCGATTGTGTGGGTGAGTGATGCCAAGGGGTTTCGGTTTAGTCGGCGCAGTGACAGTGGCAAGGGGTTTGATCATTTCGCGCAGGACCCGCAATTGCGCCCACGGCAGTGGCAGAGCCCGAAACTGGAAGTGCGCGTGGAGCCCAGACAGAAAGTCGTGCTCAACGCCGAGTGGATCAATCCGCCGCTGCAACTGACTTTGTCCGACGGTTTCAATCGCCTCAGCGTGCTGCGCGACGGCGCCGGCCGGATCAGTGTGCAATGAGAAACCAACAAGGTTTTACCCTGATTGAGGTGATGGTCGCGATTCTGCTGATGGCGGTGGTGAGTTTGATTGCCTGGCGGGGGCTGGACAGTGTGACGCGGGCGGACAGTCATTTGCAGGCCAGCAGTGAGCAGAGTGACAGCCTGTTGCGGGCGCTGAATCAGTTGCAGCGGGATGTGGAGATGCGCGCGGGGATTGAGTTGACCGAGCCGAAGAAGGTCGGCGTGGATGATGAGCCGCCGACCGCGCCCCCAGCCCTCACCGTGCGTAGCAGTGACAGTACGGGGTTTCGGCTCGACATCATTCGTACAGCGGCTGATCAGCCGGGGGCTTTGCAGCGGGTTCGCTGGTGGGTTAAGGGCGGCACGTTGTATCGGGCGGTGGCTGAGGCGCGGAGTCGGTATCCGTTGCCGGCGCCTGGGAATGGGGTTGCGGTGTTGAACGACGTTAGCGATGCGCAGGTGCGGGTTTGGGAGGTGGATAAGGGGTGGCGGCAGTTGAGTGGTAATCGGCGGGAGGATCCGGCGGGGTTGGAGATTCGGTTGACTCGGCAGACGCCGCAGGGGGTGGAGAAATATCGGCAGGTGATTGGGCCGTTGGACTAACACGCGCCTGCTCTGCAGATTATCCCCGTTACCGCGGGAGATACCTGGAGCTGCCGAACGCTGCGATCTTTTGATTTTGTTTTTCAGAAGCAAGATCAAAAGATCGCAGCCTTCGGCAGCTCCTACATTGGGATCGGGTGCACCTGCCAAAAAACTGGTGGCTGGCAGGCCGTCTTCGCGAGCAGGCTCGCTCCCACAGTGGGATTGGGTGAGGTCAGTTGGGGATTGGTTGGCTGTGAGGCCGCTATCGTTGGCAAGCCAACTCCCACAGGGATTGGGTGCATGTGCTGAAGATGGGTTGGCTGGCAGGCCGTCTTCGCGAGCAGGCTGGCTCCCAGAGAAAAGCAAGCAACACACCGACCCGCTTCGCTCCTCACCACTCAACAGGATGAGCGCAAGCTCGGCTGCCGCTGTTGATCTTGATTCACGGGCGACGTCGGGAGGCTGAGTGGAGGGATTCATCCGGGGAGGACATCGAAAGGAGGTGCAGCGAAGCAAACCGGAATCGATGCCCCGGATGGATTCCGGAGCGAAGGAACCCCGAGCTTTAGCGAGCGGGCCGGACGTTGGAGCAAGCCTTTTTGGTTACTTTTTTCTGGGCCGGCATTCCGGGCGTCTGGAAAAAGTGACCCGCCGTAAGGGCGGAACCCTAAGCAGCCGTTACCGCAGCAACGGATATGTACTCCCAAAGCCCAAATAAAAACCAGAATCAAAAGATCGCAGCCTTCGGCAGCTCCTACATCAGGATTGGGTGTGGCCTGTTTGAAATTGGTTGGCTGTGAGGCCGCCATCGCTGGCAAGCCAGCTCCCACAGAAAAGCAAAAGCAAGAGCAGCGCACACCGCCTCCGCTCCTCACCACTCAACAGGATGAGCGCAAGCTCGGCTGCCGCTGTTGATCTTGATTCACGGACGACGTCGGGAGGCTGAGTGGATGGATCCCGGAGCGAAGGAACCCCGAGCTTTAGCGAGCGGGCCGGACGTTGGAGCAAGCCTTTTTGGTTACTTTTTTCTGGGCCGGCATTCCGGGCGTCTGGAAAAAGTGACCCGCCGTAAGGGCGGAACCCTAGGCTGCCGTTACCGCAGCAACGGATATGTACCCAATCAACCCCACTAGCTCAAAACAACGACGCCGCCCGGCAGCTCGGTGCATTTAACGCCATAGGCATCGCGAATCAGCATCGCGACGCCAGCGAGTTGATCAAGACTGAACCGCGCCTGCACCCGGCGCTGGCCAAGCTCGCGGTTGAGCAGTAGCAACATCCCCGGCCGATACCGATTAATCTCATCAATCATCTCGCTCAGCGTCGCACCGTTGAACACCAACACCTGCTGCCGCCAATTCATCACAGCCGCCGTATCAACGCTCTGCACACTGCCAACCCGCCGCGCGTCATAAGTCACTTGCTGCCCCGGTTCGAGGCGCAGGCTTCGGCCTTCCACGTCGACTTCCACCGCGCCATCAAGGCAGGTCACGCAAACTTGCTGATCAGTGTTGCGCAGGTTGAAACGTGCCTGACTGGCGCGCAACCACCCTCCTCCAGCCTGCATCGCCAAGGGCAGACGTGCGGTCTGCACCTCGACTTCGCCGCTGACCAGCTCAAAACCCTGCACACCGTCAGACACTGCACGCTGATTGATCCGCGTCTGGGTGTTCAGCTCCAGGCTCACACCCTGCGCCGGTTCGACGCGGCGCTGCTGGCCGACTTCGGTGATGTAGTCGGCACCGAGCCCTTCGAAGCCACCGGGGATGGTCCCGCGCACCAGCAAAAACGCCGCCGATGCGGCAATGGCGCCGCCGAGAAAGGCGCGTCGCCCAAACCCACGTGGTGCCTGCAAACCTTGCGCCGCCGGTTGCAACAAATGCCACAGCGCTTTGGCTTCCTCAAAGGCGCGGGCATGCTCGGCACTTTGCGCGCACCATTCGCGCAGTGCACGGGCATCGGCCACGGTGGCGCGGCCGGAGGTCAGCAGGACCAGCCAGTCGCGGGCTTCGCTGTGCAGATTGTCGGCCGCCGATGGCTCGGCAGGTGTCAGTCGAAAGATGTTCAAACGCGCAGATTCTCAACGAATTGATCGGGCACTATTCAGAAGACGGTTTTCCGGCCCCGCGACCGAACCGCTGAAACACTTTTCTTTCCAGTTTCGCTGCGCAGAAGCCCAACGCGGCCTTGATTTCCTTCTCGACCATGCGCGTGGAAATGCCGAAGCGCTGGGAGATTTCCAGGTGCGGCGCCTCTTCCAGACGCGCCGCGATGAAGATCTTCCGGCGCCGTGCCGGCAGTTCGTACAACGCACTGAGCAGCGACTGGATTTCCTTCTGCCCGCCCACCACCCGCGCAGGGTCGAGCGCTTCGTCGCCAATTTGCAGCAGCTCCTCGACTTCCTCGCCGGTGAGCAGCCGCGCATCGGCCTGACGCCGGTCTGCGGCGATGTTCAGGGCCATGCGATAGAGGTAGGCGTTCGGCCGCAGCAGGTTCGGCGGCGTCTCCATGCGGTCGACCCGCAGGTAGGTTTCGTGCAGCACGTCGTTGGCCAGATCCTCCGAACCGAGACGCCTGCGCAGGCGCACCCGAAAGTCCTCGTAGGACGTCAGGAACAGTTGGACCATCGAACCTTGTCCGGTGTCTTTCATCCCCCGGAAACTCCTTCCCATTTAGTGCATTCCATGCGTTTTCCTGACGACTCCGGTAACAACAGCAACGTGACCGGCTGACGTAAGGCACTGGGCGTCGGCCGGTCGATCCTGAGATTGCGAAAGCTTTCCACCAGCGCGGTATCGCGCCGTACATCTCCGGTCGAAGTAAGCAACCGGTTGTGTTGCACCACGCCGTCGCGCCCCACCCACACCTGCAACACCGCGCGGTAATTGCCCGGGCGGGTCAGCGGCGAACGACACAGGTTGCGCTCGATGGCGGTTTGCACTGCCGTGGCGTAACTGCGGTTGACCGCGATGCTGGCGGGGGTCGGTTTTTCCAGCGTCGCCGGCACATCCTCGACCTGCGCCACTTGCAAGGTGAATGCATCGTCACGGGCATAGCGCGCCATCAAGCCACTGCCACCGAGTAAACGGCGCAAAGCGTCCGCCGCGGTGTATTCGCCATCCACCGCCAAGGAACGCCTGCCGCGACTCAATTGGCTGTCGACCAGCACTGCAACCCCCGTGGCGCGGCTGTACTGATCCAGCGCCCCGGCCAGATCCTGCGCGGGAATATGCAGCGTCATGCGCAGGTCCGTCGGCACGGGCGCTGCTTTCGCATTGCCTGCCAGCAAGCCAAGCAGCAGCCCCAGCGTGATCTGGCGCACAAGTGTCGTTGAACGCTGAAGACCGTCCCTGGAACTGCCTCGCTGCACGGCTGACGTATCCCTGAAAATCGTCATCCTGAGGGCTGTTTATGAATCTGGTGTGACGGGCGGTGCAAAAAAACCATCACGGGAATTGCGCACGGCGTGCACTAGACTCATTCCATAGCGCGGCCCCTTCGGGTCTGCCAGGAGGCCTGCATGAAATCATTGTGGAAAATCACCTTCGGTGGGCTGTTGCTGAGCCTGTTCGCCAGTGCCCACGCCGAGCAGCGGCTGGGTTGCGTGGATGTGACGGTCGGTGGCTACAAGGCACCGAATTACGATTGCCTGAGTCAGCAGATGGGCAACAACCCGGAAGGCGCGGCGGCGGCGCAGAAGAATCAAGAAGCGCTGAATGTGCCAGTGAACAAACGGCCGCCGAATCAGGTTGGCCTGGCAACACCGGCGGCGACCAGCACGCGGATGGGCAATACGTTTGGAACGTCGGTGAAACCGCAGCGCCCGCCGAATTAGGGAAATGATCGCAGCCTTCGGCAGCTCCTACAGTTGATCCCATGTAGGAGCTGCCGAAGGCTGCGATCTTTTGATCTTCAGTCACTTGGCGTTTGGCGAAAGCTCACTGCCAGCCGATTCCAGCTGTTGATGGTGGTCACGGCCACCGTCAGGTCGACCAGTTCGCCTTCGTTGAATTGCTCGCGTGCCAGTTGATAGACGTCGTCCGGCACATGGCTTTCCGAGAGCAACGTCACCGCCTCGGCCCACGCCAGCGCCGCGCGTTCGCGGGGGTTGAAGAAGTCGCTGTCGCGCCAGACCGCAATCGCATACAACCGCCGATCACTCTCCCCGGCCCGCCGTGCGTCCACCGAATGCATGTCGGTACAGAACGCGCAGCCGTTGAGCTGCGATGCGCGGATCCGGATAAGTTGCAGCAACGGCTGCTCGATGCTCAAGTTACCGGTCAGTGCCTCCATGGCAATCATGGCTTTCATGGCCTTGGGCGAAGCGTTGTAGTAATCCAGGCGCGGGGACATGGGGGATCTCGGGAAGCGCAATAGTGACCTCAAGGTATGCGCTGCAACAGCGGCGTTACAGCCCCAATTCCACGAAAATTGGCTACACCACTAATTGGAGCAATGGTGTTTCACACAAAAATTGCAGACACAGCAGATCCCTGTGGGAGCGGGCTTGCCCGCGATGACGTCGGCACATCCTACGAAAATGTCGCCTTATGTACCGCTATCGCGGGCAAGCCCGCTCCCACAGGGATCTAGGCCAATTTCGGGTTTTTGTGGTGCGCAACTATTGCCGACCACGCAACAGCGGTAATCTGGCCGGCACACCAAATAGCCCCCGGAGCCTCGTCGGTATGGAACTTCACGTCGTGATCAACGGCCGCAAGGATCTTGCCGGTCAGTTGTATCAGCAACTGCGCGAGGCCATCGAATCCGGGCGTCTTGCCGCCGGCACGCAGTTACCGCCCAGCCGCTTGCTGGCCGAACAACTGGGTATTTCGCGCAAAACCATTTCCGACACCTACGCGCTACTGACCTACGAAAACTTCCTCACCGGCGTGATCGGCAAAGGCACCTACGTCAATGCGCGCCCGGCGCAAGTCCAGCGCAAGCAAAGCCACACCGAGCTGGCCGGTGCAGAGGTGATCGAGAGTTGGCGCAACTTGCCGGTGTTCCTGCGCCATCCGACGCTGCAAGGTTCGCTGCGCTACGACTTCATCGGTGGCGCCACCAGCAAGGGCCAGTTCCCCCATGACGACTGGCGCCGCTGCGTCTCCCACGCGATGCGCCAGATGGCCGCGTCCAAAGGTTTCTACAGCGTGCCCGAAGGCCTGCCGGCGCTGCGCAATGCGATTGCCCGGCACATCGCGTTTTCTCGCGGGGTCAACTGTCAGGACGAAGACATCGTGGTGTGCAACGGCGCGCAACAGGCGCTGGACCTGATCACTCGCGTGTTGATCAGCCCCGGCAGCCTGGTGGCGATGGAAGATCCGGGCTATCCGCCGGCACGCCTGTTGTTCGGCACACATGGCGCCGAGGTGGTCGGTGTTCCCGTTGATGCCGAGGGAATACAGGTTGAACACATCCCTGATGGCACGCGGCTGATTTATGTCACGCCGTCGCATCAGTTTCCGCTGAGCATGCCGATGAGCCCGGCGCGCCGCGAAGCCTTGCTGGCTCGCGCGCATGAACTGGGGGCGATCATCATCGAGGACGACTACGACAGCGAATTTCGCTATGAAGGGCGTCCGACCGATTCACTGCATAGCCTCGACCAGCGCGGCATCGTTGCCTACGTCGGCACCTTCTCAAAGACCCTGCTGCCGGAGCTGCGCCTGGGTTACGCGATCCTGCCGCCATCGATCCTCGAAGCGGTGATCCGCGCCAAGCAACTTACCGATCTGCACGCCTCGACCCTGCCGCAATGGGCGCTGGCCAAGTTCATCGCCGAGGGCTGTCTGCTCAAACACATCCGCCGCTGCCACACCATTTACGCCCAGCGGCGCGAACGGATTCTGGCGCGCATGGCCAGCGATCTGTCGCCGTGGCTCGAGGCCGTGCCGCCCAGTGCCGGGTTTCATATGGCCGCGTTATGCAAAGTACCGATCGACCTGCCGCTGGTGATCGAACTGGCGAAAAAAGTCGAGGTCGGGCTGTATTCCATCGACGGTTTCTATTACCAGCAGCCCGTGCGCAGCGGTTTGTATTTCGGCTTCGGCGCCATCGAAACCCTCGACATCGATATCGCCCTGGATCGCCTGCGCGACATTCTGCAACAAGTTGCCTGAATGATTGGTCTCGGCGATTAACCGCCGATTGGTTATTGGTGATCGACAGGGGCAGGCCTATTCTGCACAGGCGTTATCCCTCAATGAGCAGGATTCGTCCGGCCTGATTCAGGAGTGTGAGTAATGTCCAACGAAGTGATCAACACGGTGCAACTGCAGGCTGCCGCCGGCCGCTCGGATGAGCTGGGCAGGCAACTGCAGAAGATCGTCGACACCCTGCGCGAAACGCCGGGCTGCGATTCTTATCTGGTCGACCGCTGCCCCGAAGACAACCACCGCTGGACGGTCAGTGCGCGATGGCAGTCGGAGGCGGCGATGCAGGCGCATTTCAACCGGCCCGAGGCACAGGGGTTTATCGACCTGATCGACAGTCGATTGGCCAACAGTGTGGATTTCAATAGTTTCCCCATCGTCTGATCTGGCCCCTTCGCGAGCAGGCTCGCTCCCACAGGTTCTTGGTTGCTCATATATTTTGAGTACAACCCATACCCCTGTGGGAGCGAGCCTGCTCGCGAAGGCGTTTTCCGACGTACCGATACGCTTTCTGACACGCTGCCAATTGGTCACCCGATCTTCCCGAATATTGGCCGTTTGCATGCCCCTTTGCGCGGACTACTGTGATCAGCAACCCCCCAATCATCACAGGTAACCCGCCATGAAAGCCCTGCCCCTGTTCACCGCTGCCCTCGCCCTGAGCCTTTGCGCTTCTGCCGCTTTTGCTCATGACCCATCCGAGAAAATCACCGTCCTGCAAGACCAGATGCTAAAAAACGTCCCCGGCAAAAAAGCCATGATGATCGAAGTCGATTACAAGCCGGGCCAGTCGTCCATCGCCCACAAACACGAGGGCACTGCCATGGCCTATGTGCTGGAGGGCGAGGTGATTTCCCAGGTCAAGGGCGAAGAAGCAGTCACTTACAAGAAGGGTCAGTTCTGGTACGAACCGGCCGGCTCCGAACATCTGCTGTCGAAAAATGCCAGCCAAAGCAAACCGGCGAAGTTGCTGGTGTTCATGGTGCTGGCCCCGGATGAACAGGTGTTGATCCCGCTGAAAAACTGATGGCTGTTTAGTCAGCCATAAATAAAAAGGCGCAAATCGACAATCGGCGCCTTTTTATTTCCCGCAGTAATTACCCGCAACGGGTTACAGCAAATGAAACTATTCAAGTCGTTTTAACCCGGCAAAGGGTCAGCCCGGTGGGTTTAGTCTGGATCAACTGTCGCCATGAACGACATTGAAAACTTTCCGACCGATGTTGTTTCACGGGAGAAACACCATGAAACTTGCGCTCACCAGTGTATTAGCGATATCGGTTTTAGCCCTGTCAGCCTGTTCGATTCCCACCGCCCCCAGAGCGGTTTCATCACTGGACACTCTGCTTCCTCATCCAACCGGCCGCAGCAGCGCCACCCTGGTAAAAAGTGGCCCCGGCGTTTCGCTCGGCGTGGTCTAAAGCCCAAGCACCCAGACCAACCGCGAATACCTGCGCGGCTATCAGGCCAACGCCGGCACCGGCTTCGGCCAAAGCCTGCTGGTGCAATCGATCCATGACGCCTACGTCGCCAGTTCGAAACCGGACATGGCGGTTGACTGGGTCAACGCATCCCTGCAGCGTCAGTTCGGCTCGGTGACGGTGTATCCCGACATGCAGAGCCTGCGTGCGGCCAAGCCTGATGTGGTAGCCATCGTCGATACCCATAGTCAATTGATCACGTCACGCAGTTCCGACATCAAGGCCGACGTCAGCGCCGATTTTTATGACGCCCAGTTAAGCTATATCGCAACGGCAAAGGGCTCCGCGGCAAGAGAACTGACACCACTCTGGGCGGACTTCAAACGTTCGGAAGAAATTGTTGCGGATATTAATCAGCAGCAGGATGTGCAAACAAGCGCTCTGAAAAAATTCGACCAATCGCTAAACAACGTGTTGAAACCCGCTGTAAATACCGTATCAATGCTGCAAAACAACTAACGCCACCGTTAACAGGCAACGCCTCTGCCTGGATGATAAGCAGAGGCGATGCTTTTTAACGCGCGCAACATCACAAAAGAATTCGCAACCCGACTGCACTAGGTAACTTCTTTACAAGTTATGCCAAGCCGTTAACGTAATCTTCACTCGCGCAATAACAAGTAACCGTTCCAGGCTTTTAAAAAACTCAATGAATTGCATACTGTCGATGCAACACAGAACTTAAACCCAACCAAACAAGGACGAACCCATGGGTATTTCGAATAGCCGATCTTTTCTGGCGAAAATCAAATTCGATGATGCTGACATCGTATTCTTCGACAAACATCCTTTCGGCAAAAACTACGAGTTCCGCAAGAGCCACATCACTACATCCCACGGCCCCGAAAAATCCGGTGACGCCCTGGCCAGCTACTCTCCAGCGAGGTGGGATGGCCCGGACTACGCTTACTTTATTGGCCACGACGATTACACGTACAAGATACAATTCCGCAGCGGCACGAACCATGCGTTGTATCTCGGTGCCGGTGTCAAAATCGGCTATCCTCTCGGAGCCTTCACGGAATCGAACACCACAGGTTCTTTTGCACTGTTCGATGCCAACTTGAATGTCGTCACCCTGGATGACATTACAACAAACAATGCCAGCGTTTATTTGAAATTGAATCAGGGCGATTTCATTAAAAGACAAGTGCTCGACGATAAGGTCTACACTTTTAGCGGGCAACAGGGGACTCTGGTCAAACTCAACATTGAAATCGTCGAACGCGGTTTTGATGACTTGGCGAACTACGGATTCTCGCGCTCGGTGCAACAATTCCTGAGACTGGATTCGAATTAAAGTTCGGGTTTTTCGAATGAAGGAGCAGTCGACGCGTAATAGCATCGACTGTATCCGAGAGATTTCCGCGGCTGCACTTGTTGAGTCCGCATAAACAAAAAAGCCCCGCATCTCACGATGCGGGGCTTTTTCATTCAGTTGCCGATCAGACTGCCGGCTCGAGCTCGGCGTTGGCCGGGGTCGTTGTCGGTGCAGGAATGACTGCCTGGCCGCTCAACGCCAGATCCAGCAATTCACGGTTGGCGACTGCATACATGGCGTAGTCAGTGCCGCTCGCGGCACGGATTTCCACCAGCATGGCGCGCCAGCGCGAGATCATGCTTTCGTGCTGCGCCATCCACAGCGCCAGACGTGTTTCCACGTCCTGAGTGCCGTCGCCCTGTTGCAGGACAGAGATGGTGATCGCACGTTGCTGCCAGTCCACATCATCACGGAACGCTTCACGGGCCAGCGCCTGCCAGTTGTTTTCAACAGGCAGAGCACTGATCTGTTGCAGGTACCAGGTGATGTCCAGCGCACTGCCCACGGCGAAGTAGGCCTTGGCCACTTCGGCAGGGTTCTGGCCAGTCACGTCGGACGCTTCGATGATCGGCAGCAGGGTGTACAGGTGCGAGGTGCCCGCAACCATACGCGCCAGCAACTCCGGTACACCGGCTGCAACGTAAGCCTGATAACGCGCCTGCCAGTTTTCACGGATTTCGCCGCTCAGCAGTTCGTCGAGTTTCAGACCCAGCTCTTTGAGGTGCGGACCGAAATGCGCGACGTCACGGGCAGCGTTCTGCTCGTTACGACGGGCACGCAGGAACCAGCGAGTGGCACGGCGACCCAGACGCATCAGCTCGTCCATCAGCTCCAGCTGTACGTCAGCGGAAACCTGATAGTCCAGCGCTTCGATCTGACGGAACCAGTGCGGGAGGTGGAAGATGTCGCGCACGATCACATAAGCGCCGGCCACGTTCGCCGGGCTCATGCCGGTCGACTCTTTGAGTCGTTGAACGAAGGTGATGCCCATGTGGTTGACCAGATCGTTGGCGATCTGGGTGCTGACGATCTCGCGCTTCAGGCGGTGACGACGCATGGCTTCGGAGAACTTGCTGACCAGGGTCGGCGGGAACGCCGTTTCCATGTCGCGGGTCAGGTAATCATCGTCCGGCACCTGGGAGCCCAGCAGCTGCTCCTTGAGGTCGATCTTGCTGTAGGAGATCAGCACCGACAGCTCAGGACGCGTCAGGCCGTGGCCCTCAGCGATACGCTCAGCCAGTTGCTCTTCGGTCGGCAGGAACTCGATGGCACGGTCCAGCTTGCCACGGCCTTCCAGATCGCCCATCAGACGCTTGTACTCAGCGATGCGCTCATACGCACGACGCGCTGCCAGGGACAAGGCCTGAGTCTGCTTGTAGTTGTTGCCCAGCACCAGATTGCCGACTTCGTCGGTCATGCTCGCCAGCAACTGGTTGCGTTGCTTGTCGGTCATGTCACCGGCCTGAACCACTTCGTTCAGCAGGATCTTGATGTTCACTTCGTGGTCGGAGCAGTCCACACCACCGGCGTTGTCGATGAAGTCGGTGTTGGAGCCGCCGCCATTGAGGCCGAATTCCACACGACCCAGCTGGGTCATGCCGAGGTTACCGCCCTCGCCCACGACTTTGCAGCGCAGTTCGTTGCCATTCACGCGCAGCGCATCGTTGGCCTTGTCGCCGACATCGGCGTGGCTTTCGGTGCTGGCCTTGACGTAAGTACCGATGCCGCCGTTCCACAGCAGGTCCACCGGCGCCTTGAGCAAGGCGTTCAGCAGCTCGGTCGGGGTCAGCTTGTCAGCCTTGATGTCGAAGCGTTCCTGCATCTGCGGGGAAATAGCGATGCTCTTCGCGCTACGCGAGAAGATACCGCCACCTTCGGACATGATGCTGGTGTCGTAATCGGTCCAGGCCGAACGCGGCAGGTCGAACATGCGCTGACGCTCGACGAAGCTGGTCGCCGGATTCGGATTCGGGTCGATGAAGATGTGCAGGTGGTTGAACGCAGCAACCAGTTGCAGCTTGTCCGACATCAACAGACCGTTACCGAACACGTCACCGGCCATGTCGCCGACGCCAACCACAGTGATGCTGTCTTCCTGAACATTGATGCCGCGCTCGCGGAAGTGGCGCTGTACGCCAACCCACGCGCCTTTAGCGGTGATGCCCATTTTCTTGTGATCGTAACCGGCCGAACCACCGGAGGCAAACGCGTCACCCAGCCAGAAGCCGTAGTCGATGGCGATGCCGTTGGCGATGTCGGAGAAGGTTGCAGTGCCCTTGTCCGCTGCGACGACCAGGTACGGGTCGTCATCGTCGTGGCGAACCACGTTCAATGGCGGAACCAGCGTGCCGTCTTTCAGGTTGTCGGTGATGTCCAACAGACCGGAAATGAAGATGCGGTAGCAGGCGATACCTTCGGCCGCGATCTCGTCACGGCTGCCGCCCAGTGGCAGACGACGCGGCAGGAAACCGCCCTTCGCACCCACCGGCACGATGACCGAGTTCTTCACTTGCTGGGCTTTTACCAGGCCGAGGACTTCAGTGCGGAAGTCTTCTTCACGGTCCGACCAGCGCAGACCACCGCGAGCAACGTTGCCGAAGCGCAGGTGCACGCCTTCAACGCGTGGCGAGTAAACGAAGATTTCGAACTTCGGTACTGGCTTCGGCAGCTCTGGAATTGCGTGCGGGTTGAACTTGAAGCTGAAGTAGGACTTGTTCTGGCCGTTGGCGTCAGTCTGGTAGAAGTTGGTACGCAGCGTGGCTTTGATCAGGTCGAGGTAACGACGCAGGATGCGGTCTTCGTTGAGCACCTGAACGTCGTCCAGTGCCGTCAGAATCGCTTGTTCCAGACGCTGTTGCTTGTCTTCCAGGTCGTCTTCGCTGAGCTTGCGCGCCAGATAGAAGCGGGTCTTGAACAACCGGGTCAGTTCGCGAGCGATGTCGGTGTGGTTGTTCAGGGTGCTGGCGATGTAACCCAGATCGAAGCCCAGACGAATCTGCTTCAGGTAACGGGCGTAGGCACGCAGCAGCGCCACGTCGCGCCACGGCAGGCCGGCGGTCAGTACCAGACGGTTGAACGCATCGTTCTCGGCTTCGCCACGCACGATGTGGACGAAGGCGTCCTGCAGGGTGTCGTTGAGTTGCTGGATGTCGAGGTCCAGGCCTTCAGCGGCCGTGAACGCGAAATCGTGAATCCAGAACTCGCGGCCATTGGTGTGACGCAGGCGATACGGGAACTCACCCAGAACGCGCAGGCCAAGGTTTTCCAGAATCGGCAGCACGTCGGACAGTGCCAGCGGCGTGTCGGCGTGATACAGCTTGCAATGCAGCTCGCGCTGGCCGGAAACCTGACCCAGCGGCTGATAGAAACTCATCACCAGCGGATTTTTTTCGTTGAGGCTCAGCAGGTGCTGCATGTCGACCACAGCCGAATGCGCAGCGAAACGCTCGCGGTAGCCGGCCGGGAAACCTTTCGGGAAGTCAGCCAGCACATTGGTGCCGTGGGCTTCGCCGAAGCTTTCGACGGTCAGTGCGGCGTAGTCGTCCTGCCAGCTGCGGCAGGCCTGAACCACTTCTTTTTCCAACAGCACCGTGTCGATGTCGAGACGGTTTTTCGGATCGACACGCAGGATCAGCTGCACGCGCGCCAGAACCGACTCGGAGAAGAACGTCCAGAATTCGCAGTCGGACGCCTTCAGACGTTCCATCAGTACTTGCTGGATCTTCTGGCGAACTTCGGTGGAATAGATGTCACGCGGCACGTAGGCCAAGCAGTAGCAGAAACGACCGTACGGGTCTTTGCGCAGGAACACGCGGATCTTGTTGCGTTCCTGGATCTGCACGATCGACATCACGGTAGTGAACAGTTCGTCGACCGGGGTCTGGAACAGATCATCACGCGGCAGCACTTCGAGCACCTGCGCCAGTTCCTTGCCCAGGTGAGCCTTGGACTGGAAGCCGGAGCGGTGTTCGATTTCTTCGACCTTGCGGCGGATGAACGGGATGACCCGCACGCTCTCGCCATACACCGAAGAGGTGTACAGGCCCATGAAACGGTGTTCCTTGATGACTTTGCCGTCGGCGTCGATTTCACGGATCGACACATAGTCCGGGTAGGCCGGACGGTGCACACGGCTTGGGTGCGCAGCCTTGGCGAACGACAGCAGGGTCGGTTCGCGCAGGTAGCTCACGGCGTAGTCTTCGATGCGCAGGTCATCGTAGGTCAGGCCGGTGCGCAGCAGCTTGGTCAGGCCGAGGAAGGAGTTCTGGTCGTACTCGATGTGGCCGCCGTCGGCCTGATTGGTGACCACGAACTCTTCGTAGCCCAGGAAGGTGAAGTGGTTACCCACCAGCCATTCCAGGAAGCTCTTGATTTCGTTCTTCTCGTCGGCATCGACGACGAATGCGCTGGTGTCGAGCTTGGCGAGGAGTTCCTGCACCTTGGCTTTCATCGGTTCAAAATCGGCGACCGCAACGCGGACTTCACCGAGAACCTGCTCCAGCTCTTTGCTCAGCACATTCAATTCGGCCGCGTTGGCGCAGCGGTCGATTTCCAGGTACATCAGCGATTCGTGCAGTACGCCTTCGCCGGTGCTGCCTTTTGGCAGGATTTCCAGCAACTCGCCCTTGTTGCCACGACGCACGCTGAGCACGGTGGTTTGCAGGGTGTGGATGCTGTAGCCGCGGCGGTTCAGCTCGGTACGGACCGAGTCGACCAGAAATGGCAGGTCATGGTGCAGGACTTCGACCGCGGTGTGGGTCGACTGCCAGCCATGACGCTCGTAATCGGGGTTGTAGACGCGCACTTGCGGTTGCGCGTGATCGAAGCGCTCAAGCAGGCGCCACGCAGAGAGAGTACAGCCAGCGAGGTCGGAGAGGCGACGCTGGGTCAGCTCGTCCAGGGAAATGATGCCGAAGAATTGTTCAGCGAACAGCGCCACTTGTGGCAGTGCCTGTTCACTGATGTGCTGCGCCAGTGCCGCTTGCAGTTGGTGCTGGAAGTCGGCTTTGCTGGCTGCGGTGAAGAACGCCATCTGTGGTACTCCGCTTAAGCTTGTTATTGATGGAAAGCGTCGCGTGCAACACCCCTTTCGGGGCTTGTGTCGCCCTGTTCCTGATTCTCGGGCAGAGGAAACAGGGGGACAGGTGGGTGAAGCTGGACGGGACACTCAGGTCACATTCACCTTCCATGAATGAGCATCTGCAAAAGCGACTGTCCGGGGCTGCCGACAATGCCTTTACGGGTGCTCATCCGTTGCGCAGCTTAATGGGTGCGACAATGTGTCTGCTTGCGGTGCTGCGACATATTCGGTCATTGGCACGTAAACCAAGGCTCTGGCTGGGTTAAACACTAGCATTCATGGCGCAGAACGTCGGCCTGAATGCCCGGTTTTACGGTACATCCGTGCCAGAAATGACCATTGACCCATGTCGCGTTCACGACACATCCTCTGACACTCTCACATGCAGAAATTCCCGAGGGCTGGCAGAATCGCGCCCAATTGCGACCAACACGCCCTTTGAGGCAGGAATTCCCCCATGCAAATGACCACCGCCCTACTCATCGTCAACCCGTGCGACGACGAAGAAGACAACATGGCCATGCTCTGCTGCCACAGCGACAAGGGCGACATGTTCCTGATGAGCCGTTATCCGGACGAGGATGAGCTGGAGATTACGCTGGATGGCGAGCCTTCGACGCTCGATGGCGTCAAAGTCACCCTGACCTCGACCCTGCTGAAGATCGAGATTGCGGCGGCGGATGCCGATGCGTTGAACGGGGATGATGTGCTGGAGATCAGCTTCAACCCGGACATGGTGGATATGGATGAGGTTGTGGAGACTTTGAAGAACATCCTTGATGGCACCGGGACCTTTATTAACCAGATTTGATGTTGTCTGAACTGGCCCCTTCGCGAGCAGGCTCGCTCCCACATTGACGGATTTACGCCGCTCAAATGTGGGAGCGAGCCTGCTCGCGAAGAGACCCGAAACAACACCGCCCTTCCCGGGTACTACAAAAATCCAACAATTCCCACGATCATTTCCCGCACTTTGCGCGAAATGCCGTTAGTCGCCACCCCCCGCGATGGATTAAAGTAACGCCCCCAGCCCCGGCGTTATCCTTGCGCCTGTGGCCACCCCTTTCCAGGAACAGTCACCGATGGAACATCGTGAAGCGCTGCTGGCGCTGCGAACCTTTCTTTCAACGCAGATTCTCGGCCAGGAAAAACTCATCGAGCGTTTGCTCATCGCCCTGCTCGCTGACGGCCACATGCTGGTCGAGGGCGCTCCGGGTCTGGCCAAGACCAAAGCGATCAAAGAACTCGCCGAGGGCATCGAAGCCCAGTTCCATCGCATCCAGTTCACCCCCGACCTGTTGCCTGCCGACATCACCGGCACCGAGATCTATCGCCCGGAAACCGGCAGTTTCGTGTTTCAGCAGGGGCCGATCTTCCACAACCTGGTGCTGGCGGACGAAATCAACCGGGCCCCGGCCAAGGTGCAATCGGCGCTGCTTGAAGCGATGGCCGAGCGCCAGGTCAGCGTCGGGCGCAGCACCTATGAGCTATCGCCGCTGTTTCTGGTGATGGCGACGCAGAACCCGATCGAGCAGGAAGGCACCTATCCATTGCCCGAAGCGCAACTAGACCGCTTCCTGATGCATGTCAAAATCGGCTTCCCCGACGCCGCCGTCGAACGGCGCATCCTCCAGCAAGCCCGTGGCGAAGCGCTGAACGGCGAGACCAAACCCGAGCGCCGGGTCAGCCAGCAGGCGATCTTCGCCGCCCGCAAGGAAATTCTTGGCTTGTACATGGCTGACGCCGTGGAGGAATACCTCGTGCAACTGGTCATGGCCACGCGCACCCCGGCCAAGTTCGACCCGGAAATGGCCGAATGGATCGCCTATGGCGCCAGCCCGCGGGGTTCGATCGCCCTCGACCGCTGCGCCCGGGCCCACGCCTGGCTGGCCGGACGCGACTTCGTCAGCCCCGAAGACATTCAAGCCGTACTGTTCGACGTGTTGCGTCATCGCATCATTCTGTCGTTTGAGGCCGAAGCCGCCGGCATCGATCAGGATCGGGTGGTGCAGCGGATTCTCGACGTCGTAGCCGTCGCTTGACCCCCATGAACGCCCCTCTGCCGTCCGAACCGGGCATCCGCGTCAGCCTCGCCGAACTGATCGAGATGCGCCACCGTGTGCGCGAAGTGCAGCTGTTTTCCACGCCGAGCCAGCGCAGCCCGTTGATCGGCTTGCATCACTCGAAATTCCGCGGGCGTGGCGTCGACTTCGATCAAGTGCGGGTTTATCAGGCCGGCGACGACGTGCGCACCATCGACTGGCGCGTTACCGCTCGCACCCAAGAGCCGCACACCAAGCTGTTCCATGAGGAACGCGAACGGCCGATCTTCATCATGGTCGAGCAAAGCACGCGGTTGTTTTTCGGCTCGGGGCTGATGTTCAAGTCGGTGCTGGCGGCGCAAGTGGCGGCGTTGATCGGCTGGGCCGCGCTCGGCCATAACGACCGGGTCGGCGGGCTGGTGTTCGGCGACAACGAGCACTACGAAATCAAGCCGCGACGGAGCAAACAGAGCCTGCTGCAACTGCTCAACCGTCTGGTGAAAGTCAACCAGTCGTTGCACACCGAGCGCGAACCGGATCGCGACACGCTCGGCGTGGCCCTGCGCCGCGCCCGTGAAGTGCTGCGTCCGGGCAGTCTGGTGATCGTGATTTGCGATGAGCGCGCATTGTCTGATAGCGCAGAGCAGCAACTGAGCCTGCTTTCTCGGCATTGCGACTTGCTGATGCTGCCGCTGTCCGATCCGCTTGATCACGCCCTGCCCGCCGCCGGCCTTTTGCGATTCGCCGAACGAGGCGCGCAACTGGAACTCGACACGCTCAATTTTGACCTGCGCCAAACCTATCGCGCCCAGGCCGAAGCACGTATCGCCCGCTGGGAATTGCTCGCGCAAAAGCTGCGGGTGTTGCTGATGCCGCTGAGCACCCAAAGCGAGATGGTCGAGCAGATGCGCGAGTTCCTCAATCCGCAGCGACCGGGGAAAGGTCGATGAACGGCCTCGAACAACTGCAACCGCTTATCTCCCCGCCCCCGATTGCCTTCTGGCCGCCGGCGCCGGGCTGGTGGTTGCTGCTTTTGTTATTGCCGCTGCTCGGCTTCGCCGTGTGGCGTCTGCGCCGTTTCATCCCGATTAAAAAACGCCCGGTGGTGCGCGCCGAACAGCCGCTCGACCCGGTGCGCATCGCCGCCCTCGCCGAACTGGCACAAATGCCCAAACCCTACGACGGCGCCCCGGCCGGAGCCTGGCTGCAACAACTCAACGGTCTGCTCAAACGCCTGTGCCGCAACCATTACCCCTACAGCCAGAGCCACACGCTCAATGGCCGCAAGTGGCTGGCGTTTCTCGACAACCGTTGTCCGGCCGCCGGGCTGACGCGCTGGATGGTGCTGGTTGAAGGCGCCTACAAGCCGGAATGCAAACTCGACGACAAAGCCATCGCCGGACTGACCCAAGCGGTCGACACCTGGATTCGCAAGCATGTTTGAATTCGCCTGGCCGTGGATCTTCGTCCTGTTGCCGCTGCCGTGGCTGATGCGCCTTGTGCTGCCGGTGGCCGACAGCGGCGAGCCGGCGTTGAAAGTCAGTTTCCTCTCCGACCTTGAAGGCCTCGCGCGTCGTCGTGCTCGGGCCAATCTGCCGGCGTGGCGCCAACAGGCACCGTTCATTTTGCTGTGGCTGCTGCTGTTGAGCGCCGCTGCACGCCCGCAATGGCTTGGCGAACCACTCCCGATTGCTGCCAGCGGTCGTGATCTGCTGGTCGCGGTGGACGTGTCCGGATCAATGGACTTCCCCGACATGCAATGGCAGGACGAGGACGTCAGCCGCCTGACTCTGGTGCAACACTTGCTGGGTGACTTCCTCGAAAGCCGCGACGGCGATCGCGTTGGCCTGATCCTGTTCGGCAGCCAGGCCTATCTGCAAGCACCGCTGACCTTCGATCGCCACACCGTGCGTGTCTGGCTCGACGAAGCGCGGATCGGCATCGCTGGCAAGAACACCGCCATCGGCGACGCCATCGGTCTGGCCTTGAAACGCCTGCGCCTGCGTCCGGCGCAAAGTCGCGTGCTGATTCTGGTCACGGACGGCGCCAACAATGGCGGCGAAATCGACCCGCTGACCGCGGCGGAACTGGCGGCCAGCGAAGGCGTGAAGATCTACCCGATCGGCATCGGCGCCAATCCGGAAGACAGCGGATCCACCGCGTTGCTCGGGGTCAATCCGAGCCTGGACCTCGACGAGCCGGCGCTTAAAGCGATCGCTGAAGTCACCGGCGGCCAGTATTTCCGCGCCCACGACGGCAAAGAACTGCAAGCAATCAAGGACACCCTCGACCAACTCGAGCCGGTGACCCAGCAACCGACCCAGGCACGACCGGCGCAAGCCTTGTATCACTGGCCACTGGCGTTGACCCTGTGGCTGAGCCTGCTGTTGGTCGCGCGTGAATTGTGGCCGGACAACCCGCTGCAACGCCTGTTCAACAAGGAGCTGTACCTGCAAAGTCCGCTGCCTGACTGGCGTGAGCGCCTCAAACGCTTGCGTCTGCGGAGGCGCCGATGATCGCCCTCTGGCCGCACTGGTTTCGTCCGTGGTGGTTGCTGTTGCTGCCGCTGCTCGGCTGGCTGATCTGGCAACTCTGGCATCGGCAAAAACGCGCTGGCCGCTGGCAGATGATTTTGCCGCCGGCATTCCACGCCACCCTGCTCAGCGGCGGTAGTGGTCGCGACAGCAAACTGCCGTGGGTCGCCCTGGGCGTGGCATGGCTGCTGACGATTCTGGCGCTGCTCGGGCCGAGTTGGGAGCGCGTCGAACAGACCAGTCAGAAACCTGCCGATCCTTTGGTGGTGGTGCTGGAACTGACCCCGGAAATGCTCGCCACCGATTCGCCGCCGACGCGACTGGAACAGGCGCGACGCAAACTCTTCGATCTGTTGCAGGCACGCAGCGATGCGCAGACCGCCATCGTCGTCTACGCCGGCAGTGCCCACACGCTGGTGCCGCTGTCGGATGATTTGGCGACCAGTCGTAACCTGCTCGACGCCCTCAAGCCTTCGCTGATGCCGCAAAGCGGTCATCGCGCAGACCTTGCGGTGAGCAAAGCGCTGGCATTGCTCAAACAAGGCGCGCTCGGCCAAGGCCGGATTCTGTTGATCGGCTCATCCCTGAATGAAGAAGAGCGTCAAGGCATTCGCCGTGCCCTGAGCGGTGAGTCGGCGCAACTGTTGATGCTCGGCGTCGGCACCGCAGAAGGCGCACCGATTGCTCAGGAGGACGGCAGTTTCCTCAAGGACGAACAAGGCGCGATCCGCGTGCCGCAACTCGACAGTCCGGGCCTCAGCGCTTTCCTCAACAGCGTCGGCGGCGACTATCACGTCGCACGGCTGGACGAAGGCGATCTGGGCGCCCTCGGTTTGCTCAATGGCCCGCGCAGTTTGCGCGACGACGGCCAGACCGTGCGCCTCGACACCTGGGCTGATCAGGGTTACTGGTTGCTGTTGCCGCTGTTATTGCTGGCGGCGTGTGCCGGGCGTCGCGGCTGGTTGTTCTGTCTGCCGCTGCTGTTCTGCCTGCCGCAGCCCAGCTACGCTTTTGACTTCGAAGACCTGTGGCTGCGCCCCGACCAGCGCGGGCTGCACCTGCTGAAGCAGAAACGCCCCGCCGAAGCGGCGCAACATTTTGCCGATCATCAGTGGCAAGGGGTGGCGTTGTACGAGGCCGGCGACTACAGTGGCGCCGCCCAGCGTTTCGCCGAAGGCAGCGACGCCCGCGCCCACTACAATCGAGGCAACGCGCTGGCGAAAAGCGGTGAGCTGGACGCCGCCATCGATGCCTATGAACAGGCACTGGAGTTGCAACCGGACTTGCGCCCGGCGCAGACCAACAAGGCGCTGGTGGAAAATCTGCTGAAGCTGCAAAAAACACCACCGCCCGCTGAACCGGAGCGCAAACCGACGGAGCAAAACCTGCCTGGCGATGAACCGCCGCCAGCGACCGCGCCGCCACCTGCGGTACAAAGTGAAACTCGCAGCGAGGCTCAGCCCGCCGAGTCGGCCAGCGAACCACCACCGACCGCCCCGCCGCTGCCAGGCCCTGACGAATTGCCCGGCAGTGACGAGGAAGAAGAAACGAACACCGTGCCGACGCTGCGTCCCAGCGAGGACAACCTCGAAGGCGAGCAACGTCAGGCACTGGAACAATGGCTGGGCAAGATCCCGGATGACCCCGGCGAATTGCTGCGACGCAAATTCTGGTACGAACAGCAACAACATCAGGATCAGGAAAACATTCGATGACCCGCTTCACCGTTCTCTTGCTGCCCCTGCTGATCTGCACGGCCACCGCGCACGCGGCCGAGTTGATCGCCAGCGTGGATCGCAGTCGCCTGAATTCCGGCGAGACGGTCGAACTCACCCTCGAAACCAGCGACGTCACCCAGTTCGGCAAACCCGACCTGACACCGCTGGAACCGCTGTTCGAAGTACGCGGCACGCGGCAGGTCAACCAGTTGAACACCCTCAACGGCGACAACCGCGCCACCACGCGCTGGATCATCACCCTGTTGCCAAAGGAAAACGGCAGCGTGCTGATTCCGCCGCTGCAAGTGGGCGATGTCCAGAGCCAGCCGATCACCGTGCAAGTGGTCGAAAGCGATGTTCGCGAGGACAAAAACAGCCTCGACCCGGTGTTCATCGAGGCCAGTCTCGATCAGTCCAGCGTCTACGTGCAGGCCCAGGCGATCCTGACCCTGCGCATCTACCATTCGGTGTCGCTGTACGACGACAGCAGCCTGACCCCGCTGCAAATCGCCGACGCGCGCGTCGAGCAACTCGGTGACACGCGCACCTACGAGAAAGACATCAACGGCGTGCGCCATGGCGTGATCGAAATGCGCTACGCGATCTATCCGCAGCACAGCGGCTTGTTGACCATTGCGCCGCAGACGTTTAGTGCAACGCTGGTCGAGACTCAGCCCGCTCAGGACTCGACCGCACAAGGGCCGAAACCCGGCAAACTGATGCGAGTCAGCTCCGCGCAAATCCCCCTCACGGTCAAACCCAAGCCGCTGACCTACCCGATCGATGCGCCATGGCTTCCAGCCCGCAGCTTGAGCCTGAGCGAAAGCTGGAACCCTGAGCCAGAACACACTCAGGTCGGCGACTCGCTGACACGCAGCCTGACCCTGAAGGTCGAAGGCCTGGCCAGCTCTCAATTGCCCGCCATGCCCGCCACCGAAGTCAACGGCCTGCGGCGCTACCCGGATCAACCGGTGCTGAGCAACCAGAGCAGCGACCGTGGCCTGATCGGCAGCCGTGAAGAACGCGAAGCGCTGGTCCCGAGCCGCAGCGGTTTAATCGACCTGCCAACGGTGGACGTGGTGTGGTGGAACACTTTCGAGGATCACCTGGAACACACCAGCCTGCCGGCCCGCATCCTGCAAGTGGCCAACAACCCGAGCCTGCAAGTCGACACCCCGACCGGCAGCCTGCAACCGAGCGCGGTCGACAATGATGTGTTGTGGTGGTGGAAACTCAGCACGCTGATCCTGGCCTGCACCACCCTGCTCGGCTTCGGTCTTTGGTGGCGTGCGCGCTGGCAACCGGCGATCCTGCGCGCCGCCCAAACCGGCCCGAGCCCGCGCACATTGATGGACGACATCAAGCGTGCGAGCCAGGCCAACGATCCGCACGCAACCCGCCAGGCACTGGATGCCTGGGCGCGTCAGCAACCAGAGACGCTGGCGGATATG
Source organism: Pseudomonas sp. A0308 (assembly GCF_044218815.1). NCBI lineage: Bacteria > Pseudomonadati > Pseudomonadota > Gammaproteobacteria > Pseudomonadales > Pseudomonadaceae > Pseudomonas > Pseudomonas sp. A0308. The sequence goes on along the minus strand of NZ_CP162581.1, from coordinate 6,072,961 downwards.
GCGGCGCGGTTTGTGCCGTTGTCGGATGCGCTGGATGGGCTCAATGGCGCGCTGTACAGCGAGACGGGGCAGCACTGGCAGGGTGAGGATTTGTGGCGGGCGATTCGCACGATTCCGGCGGCGGAACGGGTGCAGGATCCGGTGGGTGAGAGTGGGTTGCCGCCGCTTTATCCGAAGTAGGCTTGATTTCGTTCTCCGCTCTACAATGAAACGGGGCGCCTCGAGGGTGCCCGCTACATTTTCAATAGTTAAAATCTGTAGAAACCTTGAGGTTGCTGTCGAACTTCAAAACAAAAGATCGCCATCTGCCTCCCGTATACGCAAACATGACTTCATTTAATTTCGATACCAGCTCCGACGCTTCTGATTCACAAGCGTCAGCCAAAAAAACGGAATGCCGCTCACCATCTTTATGGTAGAAAAAGCTTGATTCAACCCAGCCTTCATCGGGATCAGTTTTGGCTTTATAGACTATCTCGTCACAAGAACCCGGGGCTTGCTCGTAAATCAGCGAAGCCAACGTGTTTAGAATATCCAGCTGTTCTTTCATAACGCTACCAATCGTGCTTGTTATGGAAACGGAGGGCGGTAGCCGTCCGTTGCTCCAGACATTAAGTGATGCGCCAATAACTCCATAATCAATAGCTGAACTTCATCTTCACTTCCCCACCCTCTCGGTAGGACATGACAAACGATTTCCATGGTTCACCGCGCTGCACGGCATTAGCCTTTAATTCTTTTGCCAAAAAATACACGTCGGAGATATCAAAATCGATTTCGGCATCAGTTACCTCAACACCGTTTTTTTCAACGGTCAATTCGGCTTCCATAAACCCCTGACTTACCTCTATTTCGTATCGAAAGGCGTCGTACCCGTGAACAATACCCCCTTCGACCATGTGAAAAATTTTTTTGACGATTTCTAGATCTTCTGTGATCACTCGATTATCTCCGGTATTTTTCGGGCTTCGTTTTCGAACACTACGGACTTGGTTTTACCGTCAATCGTGTAAAACACTTGCGGTGTGGCGATGTTGATGATCGGCACGCCGTTGCCCGCCCGGTCCAGCGAGGTGTTCGGGTTCGCCACCACGATGCCGTCGGCCTGAGCCCACATCGGTTGCCAGAACATGACGTTCGCCAGCAGAAACGCCAACCCGCGCTTGGGCATGCCCAGAAACGATTCACGGGGTTTCACGGCAGCAGCAGGCTGACGAGCGAGCAAGTCGAAGTGGCGGACGTCCATGTTTAAAATCTCATTACAGCAGGCAGGAATACGGGATTGACGACAAGCGCAGTTGATCCAACAGGCCCGGACCTTGGCGCCCACGAGAGCAAACAAGGGTAAAGCTCGATTGCCAGCGCTTTGATATCAAATTGATGGTGCGATGTTAGATAGCCACTATTTTGGCGTCAATTAATAGATGCGTCCGCTGTCTGTCGCGGACGAATGGTCAAGGTAAAATCCAGCTCTCCATCAGTAAGCGCTCGATGCCACAACCAGCCTTCACACCGCAATAATCTGTAAACTCTCCCCTCTTTCGCCGCCCCTCATTTCCCCGCGGCCATCACCTCTTTATCTGTTGCGGAGTCCACCTTGCGTCTGTTTCACACCTCCGACTGGCACCTTGGGCAAAACCTGCACGGCCAGGAGCGCGATTTCGAGCATGCGTGCTTCCTCGAATGGCTGCTGCGCCAGTTGAAACTGGCACAGCCGGATGTGCTGTTGATTGCCGGTGACATCTTCGACACGGTCAATCCACCGGTCAAAGCCCAGGAACGCCTCTACGATTTCATCGTCAGCGCCCACGAGCAGCAACCGTTGCTGACCATCGTGATGATCGCCGGCAACCACGATTCCGGCTCGCGGATCGAACTGCCTGCGCCGTTGATGCGCCGTTTGCGCACCCACGCACTGGGTCGGGTGCTGTGGCTGGATGATGGGCAACTGGATGCCGAACGCCTGCTGCTGCCGTTGCCGGATAAAACCGGCGAAGTCGCCGCGTGGTGCCTGGCGCTGCCATTCCTGCGCCCGGCGGAGGTGACTGGCGCGCATCTGGGCGACAACTATTTGCGTGGCATTGGCCAAGTGCATGAATGGCTGATCGAAGCGGCCAACGCCAAGCGCAAGCCGGGCCAGGCGCTGATCGCCATCAGCCATGCGCACATGGCCGGTGGTTCGGTTTCGGAAGACTCGGAGCGCAGCCTGATCATCGGTAACGCCGAAGCCCTGCCCGCCAGTCTGTTCGGGCCGAGCATCAGCTACGTCGCCCTCGGTCACTTGCACAAACCGCAGAAGGTCAATGGTGAGGAGCGCATTCGCTACAGCGGCTCGCCGATTCCGTTGTCGTTCTCGGAGATTGGTTATCAGCACCAGATTCTAGAGATCACCCTCGACGGCGAAACACTGGTCAGCGTCGAACCGAAGCTGATCCCTCGCGCTGTCAACTTGCAGCGCATTGGCCCGGCGCCGTTGGCGGAAATCCTCGTGCAACTGGCGGACTTGCCGAACGTCGATCTGCTGGCTGAAACCCAGCGCCAACCATGGCTGGAGGTGCGCGTGCGCCTCGACGAGCCGCAACCGGATCTGCGTCATCAGGTAGAAACCGCCCTGCAAGGCAAAGCCGTGCGTCTGGTGCGCATCGCCGCCGAATACGCCGGCAACCGGGGTGCCGATGGCGTGGAGGACGGCACCGCGTTGATCGAACTTGACCAACTCACGCCCCAGGAATTGTTCAGCCGCGCGTGGCTCGACAACTATGGCAACGAGGTCGATGAGCAAACGCTCAAGGACTTCGCCGAACTGTTGCAGGACGTGCAAATGGAGGGCGAGCAGCCATGAAGATTCTCGCCATTCGTTTGAAGAACCTCGCCTCGCTGGCAGGTCCGTTTGAAATCGACTTCACTGCCGAACCGCTGGCCAGCGCCGGTCTGTTCGCGATCACCGGCCCGACCGGCGCCGGTAAAAGTACCCTGCTCGATGCCTTGTGCCTGGCGCTGTTCGGCGCCGTGCCGCGTCTGAACAACACCGGCCGTGACGCCAAAGTCCCGGATGCCGATGGCGAAATCGCCACCGGCGATCCGCGCACGTTGCTGCGTCGCGGCACCGGTGAAGGCTACGCCGAGGTGGATTTTGTCGGTGTCGATGGTCGTCGCTACCGTGCGCGCTGGGAAGCCAATCGTGCAAGGGAAAAGGCTGGCGGCAAGTTACAGGCCAGTCGGCAGAGCCTGCGCGACATCGATCAGGATCAACTGCTCGCCAGCCAGAAAGGCGAATACAAGACTCAACTGGAAGCCGCGCTGGGCCTGAACTTCGAACAGTTCACCCGCGCCGTACTGCTGGCCCAGAGCGAGTTCAGTGCCTTCCTCAAGGCTGACGACAACGATCGCAGCGAACTGCTGGAAAAACTCACCGACACCGCGCTGTACACCCAGCTCGGGCGCCGCGCCTTCGACAAGACCAAGGAGGCCCGCGAAGCGCACAAGCTGTTGCAGGATCAGGCCACCGGCGTCACCCCGCTTGCGCCCGAAGCGCGGGCGGAACTGGATGAGCGTTTCAACGCCGCACAGCAACAACTGAAAGTGCAGCAGACGCAGCTCAAGCAGCTTGAACAGCAGCACGGCTGGCTCAAGGAGTTGCGCCTGTTGCAGGAATCGCAGCAGGCCGCCACCGAGCAACTGCACAGCGCGCAACAACAATGGGAAAGTCTGGCCGGCGAGCGCGTGAAACTGACGCGCCTGGAGCAGCTCGGCCCGCAACGTCACCAGTTCGCGCGTAAAACCGAACTGGATGCGCTGCTGACACCGCTGGCTGCACAGATTGCCGCGCACACGCAACAACACGCAGAACTGAGCAAGCAGCAGACGCTGCTGGAGCAAAATCTGGCGGCGGCGAAAGTCGCCCTGAGCGAGGCACAACAGCGCCAAAGCGAGAACGCCCCGCTGTTGCGTCAGGCGTTTGAAGAGCAAAGCACCCTCACCCGTCTGGCCAAAGAAGCAGCCGGCAGCGCCGATGCCAAACAGCGTGCACAGCACGCCTGCACACAAGGCCAGAGTGACATACAAGCCTTGTTGGAAAAGCAGGGCCAGGTCGCTGAACGCCTGCAACACATCGCAGCCGGACTTGAGAAAAGCGCGCATCTGGCGCCATTGAGCGATGCGTGGAATGCCTACCGCGATCGCCTGCAACAGCTGATGCTGATCGGCAACCGTTTGAACAAAGGTCAGGCCGAACTGGCTTCGCTCGAAGAGAGCGCCACGCGCAACGCTGAAGCATTCGCCGCACAAAAGCAGCAACTTGAAGTGCTGTTCAAGGAGGCCGGCGCCGAACCCGATGCCGTCGCCGAGCAGATCGGCATTCTCGGCAATCTGTTGCAGGACAATCGCAAGCAACTGCGCGCCTTCGAAGACCTGTCGCGCCTGTGGGCCAGCCAACAGGAGCTGCACAAGCGCAGCGGCGAGCTGCAACAACGCCAGCTCAGCGCCCAGCAGGAACGTGAGCGGCTGACCCAGGACGGCGTAAAAACCAAGGCTGAACTGACCGTCGCCGAACAAACCCTCAACGTCACCCGCGAACTGCTGGAGCGTCAGCGTCTGGCCCGCAGTGCCAGTGTCGAAGAGCTGCGCGCGCAGTTGCAGGACGATCAGCCCTGCCCGGTCTGCGGCAGCAACGAGCACCCGTATCATCAGCCCGAAGCGCTGCTGCAAAGCCTTGGTCGCCACGATGAAAGCGAACAGGCCAACGCCCAGCAAGTGGTCGATCAGCTCAAGGAAAAACTGGTTGAACTGCGCGCCGAGGTCGGTGGTGTCATTGCTCAGCAAAAAGAGCTGCTGCAACAACAGGAACAATTGGCCGCTCAGCAACAGGCGCTGGCGCCGAGCCTCGACGCTCATCCGCTGTCCGCGCAGTTGCATAATCAGGACGCCGAGAAACGCGACGCCTGGCTCACCCGCCAAAACGAGCAATTGAATCAGAGCATCGCTCAGGACGAACAACGCCAAGGCGCCCTGCTCACTCTGCAACAGGACGCCGCGCGCCTGACCCAGCAATTGCGTCAGGCCGAAACTGCGCATCAGCAAGCGGCGCAGCACTTGAGTAACCAGCAGCGCGAGTTGAGCAGCGATCGTCAGCGCCTTGATGAAGAACTCACCGCGTTTGGCAGCCTGCTGCCGGCGGACACTCTCGAAGCCTTGCGCCTGGAACCAGCCGCGACGTTCATGCAGCTCGACCAGCAGATTGCCGAGCGCCTGGCGCAAGTCGAGCAGCAGAAGGAAGAACTGGCCGAGCAGCAACAACGTCAGCAAACGCTGGAGAAAGAACAGGATCGCCAGCAGACCCGCGTGCAGCAATCGCAAGCCGCCGAACAGCAATTCAATGCGCTGGCCGAGCAACAACAGGCTTGCCAGCAAAAACTCACGCAACTGCTCGGTGAGCACAGCAGCGCCGAGCACTGGCAGCAGCAACTCGAACACGCCGTTGAACAGGCGCGCAACGCCGAAACCGGCACGGCTCAAGAACTGCAAAGTATCAGCACGCAACTCGTGCAGATCGCCGCTGAACTCAAGGCCCAGCGTGAACGTTTGCAAGCGCTGGAAAGTGAAGACAAGGATCTCGCCGGCAAGATTGCCGACTGGCGCGCCCGCCATCCCGAGCTGGACGATGGCGGTCTCGAAGATCTACTGCGGGTCGATGACACGCAACTGGCTGAATTGCGCCAACACTTGCAGCGCAACGAAAAAGCCATCGAACAGGCCAAAGTGCTGTTGCAGGAACGCGATCAGCGTTTGCTCGATCATCAGGCGCAGCACAACGGCAATCTCGATGCCGAACAACTCGCCAGCGCCCTCGTTGACCTGCAGAACCAGTTCAACGTCAGCGAGCAGCAATGCGCCGAATTGCGCGCCGAACAGGCTGAAGACCAGCGCCGGCAGAACGCCAATCAGGCACTGGCGCAGCAAATCGCCGACGCCTACGCCGAGTACCAGCGCTGGGCACGTCTGAGTGCGCTGATCGGTTCGGCGACGGGCGACACTTTCCGCAAGATCGCCCAGGCCTACAACCTCGATTTGCTTGTGCACCACGCCAACGTGCAGTTGCGCCAACTGGTCAAACGCTATCGCCTGAAACGCGGCGGCAGCATGCTCGGCCTTCTGGTGATGGACACGGAGATGGGCGACGAATTGCGTTCGGTGCATTCGTTGTCCGGCGGCGAGACGTTCCTGGTCTCGCTGGCCCTTGCGCTGGGCCTGGCATCAATGGCATCGAGTACGCTGAAAATCGAATCGCTGTTTATCGACGAAGGCTTTGGCAGTCTTGATCCGGAATCCCTGCAACTGGCGATGGATGCCCTCGACGGCTTGCAGGCGCAGGGCCGCAAGGTCGCGGTGATTTCCCACGTGCAGGAGATGCACGAGCGGATCCCGGTGCAGATTCAAGTCCTGCGCCAGGGCAACGGTTTGAGCACGCTGGAGGTGAAATGAATACGCTGTATTCATTCCGCCGCTGCCCCTACGCCATGCGCGCGCGGATGGCCCTGCGTTATTGCGGCGTACCGGTGGAGATTGTCGAGGTCAGCCTCAAGGCCAAACCCGCCGAGATGCTCGCGATCTCGCCCAAAGGCACGGTGCCGGTGCTGAATGCGGACGGTCGGGTGATCGATGAAAGCCTGGAAATCATGCGCTGGGCGCTGGCACAGAATGATCCGCAGGATTGGTTGCTCAGCGGTGATGCTCGGGTTGCCGAGTTGATCGAAGCCAATGATCAGGTGTTCAAGGTCCATTTGAACCGCTACAAATATGCCGAGCGCTATCCCGAGCAGCCGATGGAAGTTTATCGGGCCGAGGGGGAGATGTTTTTGCGCAGGCTCGAAGAGTTGCTTGAAGGGCGCGATTACTTGCTGACGGATCATCCGAGCCTGGCGGACATTGCGTTATTGCCGTTCGTACGCCAGTTCGCCCATGTCGATCGCGAGTGGTTCGCGCAGACGCCATACGTTCGTTTGCAGGCGTGGCTTCAGCGATTCCTCGAATCCGAGCTCTTTACCTCGATCATGAAGAAATAACCACGGGGTCAGGCCAAAACCTGGCACATGCCGAGGGCCGAGCAATCCACTTCGAACGGCCCGAGGAAATTCGCCGCGGCCTTGCTCGGCGGATTGCCGGCCAGCAGCCCCAGCGTATTCGCCCGCTCAATGTCGTGGGCGATGTTGTGATTGGCCTCGATGGCCCGCGCCAGCGCTCCCACCGAGCCTTGACCAATACCCAGCAACGATGCGCCGTTAGTCATCAATGCGAGACTGGCGATAACCCAAAGCCTGTAGCCTTTCATGCGCCGCCGACTCCTGCGAGTTCCGCCGGGTCGACCATCACGCTTTGCGAGCGGTGTTCGAACTGAACACCGGGGCTTGCGACCTGAATCGGTGCGTCGAAGCTGTGTTCCATCTGCGACGAGATGCTGACGATCAGCACCAGCGCCAGGTAAAGGCCGATGGCCAGGTAGGCGCCGAATTTGGCAGAAGAGATGATTGTGCTGGCCATGGTGTTCTCCCGTGGGCATGTTTCGATGCCCACAGAATCGATCAAAAAAGCTGTGGCAACCACTCAGGGTTTCCCATAGTGAACATCAGCTTCGTTGATCATTAAGCCAGTCTATTTCGGTGTTGAATAAAACCATTACACGAGGATTTTTCGCACCCACAAACGTGTAGGAGCTGCCGAAGGCTGCGATCTTTTGACGTTGAGGATCAAAAGATCGCAGCCTTCGGCAGCTCCTACAGGAGATCGTATATCTCTCGGGAACGGGGAATTTCAATGTTGGGCTTTGTGATCCAGCGCGGCGTAGAAGTTGGCGCTCTGTTGCAGATATTTCTGGGTGTAGCTCTGGGCGTGGGATTTTTTGCCGTTGATCTCGACGTTGGCACTGGCTGGCAGAACCACGGTGGCGGAGATGGCGGAAGCGGCGATGACGGAGAAGAGATTGAAGTTCATGGTGGTAACCCTCGTGTTCGGTTGGCTTGCTTGCCCGGTTGGGCTGTGGAGCCAACTTAACGCTCGAGGGTTGATCGCTTGAAATGCTTTGTAACAGTAGCAGTTATCAGCGCGATTAATACATAGAGACAGGCCCCGTGAATCGGGGCCTGTGGCTTATTGTCGCACTACAAACTTGAGATCGCTGGGCGCATCCATCGGCAGTTTCTGCACGGTTTTACCGAGCAGGCCGGTCTTGCCATCGCGTTCAACGACGACGATCTCATTGCTCTTCTGGTTGGCAATCAGCAGGAATTTGCCACTCGGGTCGAGACTGAATTCGCGCGGGTGATCACCGTCCACCGAGCGTTTTTGCAGTTCCTTGAGCTGGCCGGTGGCCGGATCAATGCTGAACACGACCAACTGATTGGCGGTGCCACGGTTGCTGACGTAGAGGAATTTACCGTCAGCGCTGGCATGCAAAGCAGCGGCAGCCTTGTCCGAGGTCGGCTGGCCAGCCGCCAGATCAACCAATTGCGTCTGGGTCAGCACGCCATCGTTGTAATCGAATACGGCGACTTGAGCGCTCATTTCCATGGTCAGCCAGGCGTGTTTGCCATCGGCGCTGAACAGCAGGTGACGCGGGCCACTGCCCGCTGGCATAGGCACGGCAGCGGTTTTCGCCGGTGTCAGTGGCAGCTCCGGGTTGGCCTTCGGGTCGAACTGGTAGATGAAGACCTTGTCCGCGCCCAGATCATTGGAGAACACGTAACGGCCGTCCGGCGAAGAGACCGTCGAGTGCACATGGTTCGACGCCTGACGCTCGGGGTTGACCCGGCTCGCCGGGTGCGCGCTCATCTGCACCACCGGTTTGAGTTTGCCGTCTGCGCCTACCGGCAACACCGCCAGGGTGCCGCCCGGATCTTCCATCACCGAATAGTTGCTGACGAACAAATGGCTGGCGTCATGGCTGAGGCTTGAATGGGTCGGCTCGTTGCCCAGGCTTTGGACTTGATTGATCAGGCTAAGCGCATGGGTTTTCGGATCAATCGCATAACTGCTGACGCGACCGACCGGATCGGTCTGGCCTGGACCGTTTTCGTTGACCACGAACAAGCGTTTCTGGTCTTTGGACAGAGTGAGCCACGACGGGTTTTCGCTTTTCACCACTTGCAGTGGTTTGGCTTCGATCTGACCGGTGGCGCTATCGAAGCTCATCCGATAGATGCCTTGGCTGGCGCCGGCAGTGTAAGAGCCGACCAGCAGCTGGAAGCTTTCAGCGGATGCACTGGAAAGGCCCATCGCACCGACGCTGCCGGCCATCAGCAACGGCCAGAATTTACGCATTTTCATCAGTTTCATCCTCGTCGTCGCTGCTGCTGACGACGTCGCCGTGGCAGACCAGGCGGTGTTCGCCGATAGCTTTGGTCTCATTGAAATAACCGACGATCAACCAGCTCTGCAGAGAATCATCGAAGGTGGCTGCAGCGACCTGCGCCGGCGTGAATTCCCAATGCTTGGCCGCTCGGCCATCAATGCATTCGATGTGCAGATTGTCGTCTTCATCGAGGGCGAATTCGAAAGCGTGCAGGCCGTCGATTTCGACCATACCGCAGTGTTCGAGGGCGTTGAGAAGGGTTTGGGCAGTCATGGTGAACAGTCTTTCTAGGGGGGAAAGAGCGAATGATAGCTTATTGTCGATACAGATCCCTGTGGGAGCCGGCTTGCCAGCGATAGCAATCTGTCTGACACATCAATGTTGGATGTGCCGCAGTCATCGCTGGCAAGCCAGCTCCCACAGGTTATGCGTGTTGCCTTACAACGCTTCGCGCGAAGGCTTGCCATCCACCAGACGCTGGATACGCAACGGGTTGGCGTTTTTCAGCGGTTCCGGCAGCAAGCTGTCGGGGTAGTTCTGGAAACACACCGGACGCAGGAACCGATCAATGGCCAGTGTGCCGACCGAAGTGCCACGAGCATCGGACGTCGCAGGGTACGGGCCGCCATGGACCATCGAATCACACACCTCGACACCGGTGGGATAGCCGTTGAGCAGGATGCGCCCGACCTTCTGTTCCAGCAGCGGCGTCAACTCCGCGAACGCTTGGAAGTCCGCCGGCTCGCCGATGATCGTCGCCGTGAGCTGCCCGTGCAAACCGTTCAATGCGGCACTGAGTTGCGCCTGATCGGCCACCTCGACAATCACCGTGGTTGGGCCGAAGACTTCTTCCTGCAGCACTTCATCGCCGTTGATCAACAGGCTGACATCCGCTTTGAACAGCTGCGGCTGCGCTTGATTACCCTGCTGCGGGTTGCCGGCCAGATGTTCGATGCCCTGGTGCGCGAGCAGCTTCTGCAAGCCGTTGCCGTAACTGCCAAGGGTGCCGGCATTGAGCATGGTTTGCGCCGGTTGGTCGCCGATCAAACCTGCAACCTGCTGCACGAATGCGCTGAACTCAGGCGAGCGAATACCGATGACCAAACCCGGATTGGTGCAGAACTGACCGCAGCCCTGCACGACCGACGCGGTGAGGTCGCGAGCGACGCTTTCCGAGCGAGCGGCCAGCGCCTGCGGCAAGACGATGACCGGGTTGATGCTCGACATCTCGGCAAACACCGGGATTGGTTGCGGGCGTGCCGCAGCCATGTCGCACAACGCACGTCCGCCCTTGAGCGAACCGGTGAAACCGACAGCCTGAATCGCCGGATGCTTGACCAGCCACTCGCCGACGCCACCGCCATAGATCATGTTGAAAACACCCGCTGGCATCTCGGTTTTTTCCGCCGCGCGAATCAGTGCATCAGCCACCAGTTCGGCCGTGGCCATGTGACCGCTGTGCGCCTTGAACACCACCGGGCAACCGGCAGCGAGTGCCGATGCGGTGTCGCCACCGGCAGTCGAAAATGCCAGTGGAAAATTGCTCGCGCCGAACACGGCGACTGGACCGAGGCCGATGCGGTACTGACGCAGATCCGGACGTGGCAATGGCTGGCGATCCGGCAACGGCAGGTCGATCCGCGCGCCATAGAAATCGCCACGGCGCAGCACTTTGGCGAACAAACGCATCTGGCCGCTGGTGCGACCGCGTTCGCCCTGAATGCGCCCAGCCGGCAACGCGGTTTCGCGGCAGACCACGGCGACGAAATCATCACCGAGCGCATCCAGTTCGTCGGCAATCGCGTCGAGAAACTGCGCACGACGCTCAGCGCTGAGGCTGCGATAGGCCGGGTAGGCGGCAGCGGCGGCTTTGGCGGCGGCGTCAACTTCTTCGGCCGTGGCCTGGATGAAGTCGTGAGGCAGTTGTTCGCCCGTCGTCGCGTCAACGCTTTGCAGTTTGACGTTGCCGGCAGCGCTACGCTGACCGCCGATGTAGTTGTGACCGAGAATCTGAGTCATGGGATCTCCTTAAAGGGTGCCGATGCTGTCCGGTTCGAAAACGGCCTGAACCGGGGCGATGCCATTGATCAGCGGTGCGCCGAATTCGGCCTGGCTGATTTCGAAAACGTCACCCGGCTGGGTGCGAATGCCATCGGCGAACGACAAGGTCGCGGTGCCGAAAAAGTGAATGTGCACGTCACCCGGGCGCAGAAACTGGCTGTACTTGAAGTGGTGGTATTCGAGGTTCGCCAGGCTGTGGCACATGTTGGCCTCGCCACTGAGGAACTCGTTCTGCCACAGCACTTTACCGTCACGCAGGATGCGGCTGGAGCCCGCAAGGTGTTGGGGTAGCTCACCGACGCGAAGTTCCGGACCATAACTGCAACTGCGCAATTTCGAGTGGGCCAGGTACAGGTAGTTCTTGCGCTCCATGACGTGATCGGAGAACTCGTTACCGACGGCGAACCCCAGGCGATACGGCTTGCCGTCGTGGCCGATGATGTACAGGCCGGCCATTTCCGGCTCTTCACCAGCGTCTTCGGCAAACGGCGGCAACGGGAACGCTTCGCCGGGACGCACGACGATGCTGCCGTCGCCCTTGTAGAACCATTCCGGCTGAACACCGGCCTGCCCCGCCGCCGGCTTACCGCCCTCGACGCCCCATTTGAAGATTTTCATGGTGTCGGTCATCGCGGTTTCGTCACCGGCCTGCTGGTGCATCTTGTCGCGGGCCGAGGCGCTGCCCAGATGCGTCAGACCGGTGCCGCTGACCAGCATGTGCGCCGGGTCCGGGTGATCGAGCGGCGGCAGAATGCGCAGGTCTTTGAGCAATTGCGCATAGTCGTGGCTGCTGCCCAGGCCGAGGGTTTTGACTTGTTGCTCCAGAGTGCCGCCGGCTTCGATGGCGGCCAGGGCCAGATCACGCACGCTGCGGGCGGCCTGCACTTCGCGCACCACAGCGCCTTCGACCACGCCGACGCGGCGTTCGCCGTTACTCAATTCGAATTGAACCAGATGCATGTTTTTCTCCTATTCCTTCAAAAACACCGCAGATCCCTGTGGGAGCTGGCTTGCCAGCGATAGCAATCTGTCAGACACATCAATGTTGGATGTGCCGCCGCCATCGCTGGCAAGCCAGCTCCCACAGGGGCGTGTCAGGTGCGTGTGGCACCGCGGGCACTCGCTGCAAACTGGTCAGCCGGCAACACGTGTTTACGCTCCAGCACGCGATACACCACACCAGTCAAAATCAAACCAAACACCATTACCCCCGACAGGAAGTACAACCCCGAAGCCAGATTACCCGTGTGTTCCTTCAGCGCCCCGATCACGAATGGCCCGATGTAGCCGCCGAGGTTGCCCACCGAGTTGATCAGCGCGATCCCCGCCGCCGCACTTGCGCCAGCAAAGAACCGCCCCGGCAAGGTCCAGAACACCGCCGTGCAGGAAAACAGTGCAAACGCCACCAGACACAGCGCCGCCAGTTGCGCCACCGGCAACGAGAGCCAGGCACTGAGGAACAAGCCAATCGCGCCCAGCACATACAACACCGCCAAATGCCCGTAGCGATCGTTCATGCGATCGGAACTGCGCGGGATGATAAGCAGGCCGATGATCCCGAAGATGTACGGCACCGACGATACGAATCCGGTCACCAGATCGCTGCCACCGAACTGTTTGATCAACGTCGGCAGCCACAAACCGAGGCCGTAGATGCTCAGGGTCACCGGCAGATAGAACAGCGCCAGCAGCAACACGCGTTTGTCTTTCAGCGCATGTAAAGGATTGCCGTGACGGGTCTGGCCGTATGCTTGCAGATCCTTTTTCAGCTCACCGGTCAGCCAGTCTTTCTCGGCCTGATCCATCCACTTCACCTGTTGCGGACCGTCAGGCAACCAGCGCAGCACTGGCCAGGTCAGCAGGATCGCCGGGATGCCGATGACGATGAACAGCCATTGCCAGCCGTGCAGGCCGAGAATGCCGTCCATGCCCAGTAAACCGCCGGACACGGGACCAGTGATCATCATGGCGATCGGTTGCGAAAGAATGAACAGCCCGAGGATCTTGCCGCGATGGCGCACCGGGAACCATTGGGTGATGTAGTAGAGAACGCCGGGGAAGAACCCTGCCTCTGCCGCGCCGAGCAAAAAGCGCATGACATAAAAGCTGTGCGGGCCCTGGACGAAAGCCATGCCGATGGTGATCGCGCCCCAGGTGATCATGATCCGCGCGAACCAACGCCGCGCGCCGAAGCGTTCGAGCATCAGGTTGCTGGGAATTTCAAAAAGGAAATAACCAATGAAGAACAGCCCGGCACCGAGGCCATAGGCCGCATCGCCGATGCCGATGTCGGCGCCCATGTGTAGCTTGGCGAAGCCGACGGCGGAGCGATCCACATAGGCGATCAGGTACAGCAGGATCAGGAAGGGAATCAGTTTCAGTGTGATGCGCCGTATCAGGCGCAATTCCTGGCTCATGAGATCGGTCTCCGATTGTTGTTTTTATAGAACCTCGGGGGACGCCTCTCGCGGAAAACCGCCAGGGCCATCCCTCCGTCGAAAACGACTATATAGTATTACTAATTACCCAACAACACTTCCAAACCGCCGAATTTGAGCTTATGTTAGGCCATCACCGGAACACTATAGTCATACAATAAGAGAATCGATCATGTCTGATAAGAAACCCACCCTGCGCTCCGCCCAATGGTTTGGCACGGCCGACAAGAACGGCTTCATGTACCGCAGCTGGATGAAGAATCAGGGCATCGCCGACCACCAGTTTCATGGCAAGCCGATCATCGGCATCTGCAACACCTGGTCGGAACTGACCCCGTGCAACGCGCATTTCCGCCAGATCGCGGAGCACGTCAAACGCGGGGTGATCGAGGCCGGTGGCTTCCCGGTGGAATTCCCGGTGTTCTCCAACGGCGAATCCAACCTGCGCCCGACCGCCATGCTCACCCGCAACCTGGCGAGCATGGACGTTGAGGAAGCGATTCGCGGTAACCCGATTGACGGTGTGGTGCTGCTGACCGGTTGCGACAAAACCACTCCGGCGCTGCTAATGGGCGCAGCGAGTTGCGACGTGCCGGCCATCGTCGTCACTGGCGGGCCGATGCTCAACGGCAAGCACAAGGGCAAGGACATTGGCTCCGGCACCGTGGTCTGGCAGCTCAGCGAACAGGTCAAGGCCGGCACCATCACCATTGACGACTTCCTCGCGGCCGAGGGCGGAATGTCGCGTTCGGCGGGCACCTGCAACACCATGGGCACGGCGTCGACCATGGCGTGCATGGCCGAAGCACTGGGCACTTCGCTGCCGCACAACGCGGCAATTCCAGCGGTGGATGCGCGGCGTTATGTGCTGGCGCACATGTCCGGCATGCGGGCGGTGGAGATGGTTCGCGAGGATTTGAAACTGTCGAAGATCCTGACCAAGGAAGCCTTCGAAAACGCGATTCGCGTCAACGCTGCCATCGGTGGTTCGACCAACGCCGTGATTCACTTGAAAGCCATCGCCGGGCGCATTGGCGTCGAGCTGGATCTGGACGACTGGACCCGCATCGGCCGCGGCATGCCGACCATCGTCGATCTGCAACCGTCCGGGCGTTTCCTGATGGAAGAGTTTTACTACGCCGGTGGCTTGCCAGCCGTGCTGCGTCGCCTGGGTGAAGCCAACCTGATTCCGCATCCGAATGCCTTGACCGTCAACGGCAAGTCCATCGGCGAGAACACCAAGGACGCGCCGATCTATGGCGAAGACGAAGTGATCCGCACGCTCGACAATCCGATTCGTGCTGACGGCGGTATCTGCGTGCTGCGCGGTAATCTCGCGCCACTGGGCGCGGTGCTCAAGCCGTCCGCCGCCAGCGCCGAACTGATGCAGCATCGTGGACGTGCAGTGGTGTTCGAGAACTTCGACATGTACAAAGCACGAATCAATGATCCGGAACTGGATGTTGATGCCAACTCGATTCTGGTGATGAAGAACTGCGGGCCGAAGGGTTATCCGGGCATGGCCGAAGTCGGCAACATGGGCCTACCGGCCAAGCTGCTAGCGCAAGGCGTGACCGACATGGTGCGTATTTCCGATGCGCGGATGAGCGGCACGGCGTACGGCACGGTGGTTTTGCACGTGGCGCCGGAAGCGGCAGCCGGTGGGCCGTTGGCCACGGTGAAGGAAGGCGACTGGATCGAACTCGATTGCGCCACTGGCCGTTTGCACCTGGACATTCCGGATGCCGAACTGGCGGCGCGCATGGCCGATCTGCAACCACCGCAACAGTTGCTGGTGGGCGGTTATCGTCAGCTGTACATCGACCATGTGTTGCAGGCGGATCAGGGCTGCGACTTTGACTTCCTGGTCGGTTGCCGTGGGGCGGAAGTACCCCGCCACTCTCACTAACACCGCAGTCCCCTGTGGGAGCGAGCCTGCTCGCGAAGAGGGAGTGTCAGTCGACATCTATTTGACTGATATGCCGCCTTCGCGAGCAGGCTCGCTCCCACATTTGGTTTCTGTGTCTGCCTCAAGATTGTGCCGTGCCTGCTATGATGCGCGGCATCTCCATCGCTCAGGATCGCGCCGCCCCCCATGGATTACCGTAAACCTTCCGACCGCAAAAGCATGCACTCGCGCATTGTCCAGGAATTGGGCAAGCAGATCGTCTCCGGACGCTTTTTGCCCGATGACAAACTGCCCGCCGAAGCCTTGTTGTGCGAGGAGTACGCGGTCAGCCGGCCGGTGTTGCGCGAAGCCACGCGGGTGTTGGTGGCCAAGGGTCTGGTGTATTCGAAGCCGCGCGTCGGCACGGTGGTCAAGGCGCGCCGCGAATGGCACATGCTCGACCCGGACGTGCTGCACTGGCTGATGCAAAGCAGCCCGCAGAATGAGTTTTTCAACGTGCTGACCAGCGTGCGCAGCATCATCGAACCTGCCGCCGCCGCCCTCGCCGCCCAGCATGCGACCGATGCCGACATTGCCGCCATCGGCGAAGCCTACCAACGCATGGAAGCGGCGCCGACGCCGGAAGCACTGCTGCAACCGGACCTGGACTTTCACAGCCGGATTGCCGATGCGACGCACAATGATTTGTTGGCGAACCTGTGCAACATGCTGTCGGTGGCGATTGCCGAGGCGCTGAAGCATTCGAATCAGCGGCCGAACCTGCATGAATTCGCGTTGCCGCGGCACAAGGCGATTTTGACGGCCATTGAAAATCGCGATGCGCTGGGTGCTCGGCATGCAACGTTGGTGCAGCTGGATGATGCGCGCAGTGCGTTGAGTGTTGTGCTTGGGGCTGAGCTTTCTTGAAGCAAAGTCAAAAGATCCTGATCCACAAAAAAAGCCGCAACCCTAAGGTTGCGGCTTTTTCATTTCAGCCCTTCAGATCAATGCGCAAACAGCGAGTTGCCCTTCTGCCCCGCCAGTTTCTCTGGCTTGATCAGGAACTTCGCCAGTGCCGGCAGCAGCCACAGCGCACCGAACATGTTCCACAGCAGCATGAAGGTCAGCATCAGGCCCATGTCGGCCTGGAACTTGATCGCCGAGAAGATCCAGGTGCACACGCCGATGGCCAGGCACAGACCGGTGAACAGCACCGCTTTACCGGTGGATTTCAGGGTCTGGTAATAGGCTTCCTGCAACGGCAGACCGGCACGCAGGAAACTTTCCAGACGGCTGTAGATGTAGATCCCGTAGTCGACGCCGATACCCACACCCAGCGCCACCACCGGCAACGTCGCCACTTTCACACCGATGCCCATGAACGCCATCAGCGCGTTGCCGAGTACCGAAGTCAGCACCAGCGGCAGCACGATGCACAAGGTCGCCGCCCATGAACGGAAGGTGATCATGCACATCACCGCCACGCAGATGTACACCAGGATCAGGATGGTCAACTCAGCCTGTTTGATGACTTCGTTGGTGGCCGCTTCGATGCCGGCGTTACCCGCGGCGAGGATGAATTCCAGGCCGTCCTTGTTGTTGTCCTTGGCGAACTCCTGCACCGCATGCACCGCACGATCAAGGGTTTCGGCCTTGTGGTCGTTGAGGAACACCAGCACCGGCGCCAGCGAGCAGCTGTTGTTGTACAAACCATCAGCACGGGCAATCGAGTTGTTCAGCACGTCCGGATTGCGCGACAGGGTTTCCCATTTCAGGTTGCCCTCGTTCATGCCTTTGATCATCTGCTTGGACACCGTCACCAACGAGATCGCCGACTGCACGCCCTCGGTGTTCTGCATCTTCCACATCAGTTCATCGATCGGTGCCATGGCTTCAATGCGTGAACAGCCTTCAGCCTTGGTCTTGACCATCACCACAAGCACGTCGGAACTGGTCGAATAGTTGCTGATGATGAAGTTGTTGTCCTTGTTGTAGCGCGAATCAGGACGCAACTCCGGCGCGCCTTGGTCGAGGTCGCCGATTTTCAGGTTCTGGCTGTACCAGAGGCCACCACCGAAGGCGACCAGCGCCAGGGCTACAGAGATCGGTGCAACTTTCGGGCTGGCAAAGTTCGACAGCAGGCGCCAGAACGGATGTTCGCGGTTCGCGTCCTTCTTGCTCTTGGCGATAGCGCGTTTGCTGATGCCGACATAGGAGATGGCGACCGGCAACAGGATCAGGTTGGTAAACACGATCACCGCCACACCGATGGACGCACCGATGGCCAATTCACGGATAACACCGATGTCGATGATCAGCAGCGTGATGAAGCCGACCGCATCCGCGAGAATCGCAATCATCCCCGGCAGGAACAGTTGCCGGAACGTGCGTCGTGCAGCCGTAAGCGCGTTGTCCGCCTCGCTGGATTGCAGCGCGATGCCGTTGATCTTCTGCACGCCATGAGAGATGCCGATGGCGAAAATCAGGAACGGCACCAGCATCGAATACGGATCGAGTCCGAAGCCGAAGAAGTGCATCAAGCCGAGTTGCCAGACCACCGCCACCAGCGTCGTGCTCAATACCGCGATGGTGCTGCGCACGCAGTTGGTGAACCACAGCAGCAGAATCAGGGTGATCACGAAGGCGACGCCGAAGAACAGCACCACCATCACCAGACCGTCAATCAGGTCGCCGACCTTCTTGGCGAAACCGACGATGTGGATCTTGATGTTCGGGTTCTGCGCTTCGAACTTGTTGCGGATCTTGTCTTCGAGTTCATGGGAGAACTTGCGGTAATCCAGCGCCAGCAACTTGCCCTGATCCTGCGGGTCCGGGTAGGACTCCAGCAGCGGGATGTCGACGATGCTCGACTTGAAGTCGTTGGCCACCAGACGGCCGACCTGACCGGACTTGAGCACGTTGTTGCGCAGCAGATCGAGGCTGTCCTGCGAGCCGTTGTAGCTCTGCGGAATCACCTCACCGCCGGCGAAACCCTCCTCGGTCACTTCGGTCCAGCGCACGCTCGGGCTCCACAGCGACTTCAGCCCGGAGCGGTCAACGCCCGAGATGTAGAACACCTCGTCGTTGATCTGGCGCAGGGTCTCCATGTACTCCTTGGAGAAGATATCGCCATCGGTGGCTTCCACCGAAATCCGCACGGTGTTGCCCAGGTTCGCCAGATCGTTGCGGTGCTCCATCATCTTCTCGATGAACGGATGCTGCAGCGGGATCATTTTTTCGAAACTGGTGGACGGCCGGATCAACGTGGCCTGCCAGAACAGGAAAATGCTCACCACCAGGCAGATGAGGATCACCGCCGGGCGGTTGTTGAAAATCAGGCGTTCGAGGACCGTCGCCTTTTCCTGGTTTTGTGTGTTCAAGGAAGTCATAGCCCCGCCTTCTTATTATTGATCTCGGCGCCGTTCGGCAGCGTGGTGTGGACGCCACCCTGCCCGGTCAGAATCAGGTTGCCATTGCCGGCGGCGGTGACCGACGACAGGGAAATGCGATCCGCGCGGTTGAACACACTGAAAGTTTCACCGTTGTCGCTGCTGCTGATCACCGAACCGCCGTTGCCGACGATCACGATGGAGCCGTCGTCGAGCAAGGCAGCGCCGGAAAGGCCGAATTCCAGTGTTCCGCGCGCGGCTTTGAGCTCGATCTGTTCCCAGTTGCTGCCGAAATCGCTCGAGCGGTAGAGGTTGCCGCGCAAGCCGTAAGCCAGCAGCGTCTGCGGTTGAGCAGTGCCGATCACGCCGAAGAGCGAGCCTTCGTATGGGCCTTCGAGTTTTTCCCAGGTCTGGCCCTCGTCGGCGGAGCGAAACATGCTGCCCGACTCGCCGACGATGAACAGCCCGGCGTCTTTCACTGCAGCGATGGCGTTGAGGTGAAACTGGTCTTCGTTGTCGAGGCGGTCACTGACGTCTTCCCAGTTTTTGCCGCCATCGGTTGTTTCCAGCAGCGCGCCGTAAGCGCCCACGGCAAAGCCGCTGTTGGCGTCCTTGAACCAGACGTCGAGCAGCGGCGATTCGCGTTTGAGATCTTCGAATTGTTTGGTCCAGGTCAGGCCGCCGTCCTCGCTGGCGAGAATCTGCGCGTCATGGCCGACCGCCCAGCCGTGCTTGTCGTCGACAAAATACACGGCCGTCAGCAACTGCCGGCTCGGCACCTTGGCCTGCGTCCAGGTCTTGCCCTGGTCATCGGAATACAGAATGTGCCCGCGATCCCCGACGGCGACCAAACGGGCGCCAGCGTGGACGACGTCAAGAATGAGGCTTTTCGCGGCTTTGGCTGATTCGGTGGCATAAACCACATCGGCTGGAGCCTGGGCGGCAATCACAGGTGCCGACAATATGGCAAAGCCCAGCATCGAGAGTGCTGTGGCCAGCAACGCGGTGTTGCGTAACGCCGGCGGGCGGCAACGACTCATAGACCTTCCCCTATTTATTATTGTTAGGCCATTTGGCCTTAAAGGGCGCCGCAAGGGTGTTCGAGCGATCGCTGGTCAGAAGCATAGTCCTGAAACCCGCAATCCAGAGCCCCTTCGGAAGCTGGCTCATCCTATCGGGCTTTGGAAACGTCTGACAATCGGCGCCACGTTATCTTTTGTTAACCGCACACAGGCTTCTCCTGCCAGTGATTTCCATTGTGGGAGCGAGCCTGCTCGCGAATGCGGGGTGACAGTCACCCTCTTTATTGGCTGACCCACCGCTTTCGCGAGCAGGCTCGCTCCCACAGGGGCCTGAGGCGAATTGGGGATGTGGGGTGGCGGCTGAATGCACCGCCATTCGCCGGATAGATGATTCAAAACTCGCAAGGGGGACTTGCACGATAGGTATTATGGTATACCATCAGACGGAAAGACACTCTCAATCCCCCACCGGAGCAGCTCATGAGTTTCGAAATTCGCAAGATCGTCAGCTATGTCGAAGAAACCTTCATCGAAGGCGGTAAAGCCACCGACAAGCCAGTGACCATGGTTGGCCTCGCCGTGGTGATGAAAAACCCTTGGGTGGGCAACGGCTTTGTGGAAGACCTCAAGCCGCAGATCCGCGCCAACTGCTCCGATCTCGGCGCTTTGATGGTCGAGCGTCTGGTCGGGATCATTGGCGGCGCAGAAAAAATCGAGGCCTACGGCAAAGCCGCTGTGGTCGGCGCTGATGGCGAGATCGAGCACGCCTCCGCCGTGATCCACACCCTGCGCTTCGGCAACCACTACCGCGAAGCGGTCAAGGCCAAGAGCTACCTGAGCTTCACCAACAAGCGCGGCGGCCCGGGCACCTCGATTCAGATCCCGATGATGCACAAGGACGACGAAGGCCTGCGTTCGCACTACATCACCTTGGAAATACAGATCGAAGACGCGCCGCGTGCCGATGAAATCGTCGTCGTGCTGGGTTGCGCCGACGGTGGTCGTCTGCACCCGCGCATCGGTAACCGTTACATCGATCTGGAAGAACTGGCCGCCGAAAAAGCCCAGTAATCACAATAAAAAAGGCAAGCAGGAGCGCTCCATGATTCGGCTCACCGCTGAACTCACCCCGGCTGGCACCAGTTACCTGGCGACCGGCCAAGGCCAGCCCGTGGTTTTGATCCACGGCGTGGGCCTGAACAAAGAAATGTGGGGCGGCCAGATTGTCGGCCTCGCCAGCCAATATCAGGTGATCGCCTACGACATGCTCGGCCATGGCGCGAGTCCGCGACCGGCCAGCGGCACCAACCTGCTCGGTTATGCCGACCAGTTGCTGGAGCTGCTCGATCACCTGAACTTGCCTGAGGCGGCGGTGATCGGTTTTTCCATGGGCGGACTGGTGGCGCGAGCATTTGCCCTGCATTACCCACAGCGCCTGCAAAGCCTGGTGGTGCTCAACAGCGTGTTCAACCGCAGCGAAGAGCAGCGCGCCGGCGTCATCGCCCGCACTGCGCAAGCCGCCGAACACGGGCCCGACGCGAATGCCGAAGCGGCGCTTTCACGCTGGTTCAGCCGTGAATATCAGG
This sequence comes from Pseudomonas sp. A0308, assembly GCF_044218815.1. Lineage (NCBI taxonomy): Bacteria > Pseudomonadati > Pseudomonadota > Gammaproteobacteria > Pseudomonadales > Pseudomonadaceae > Pseudomonas > Pseudomonas sp. A0308. The sequence continues at coordinate 6,051,234 of NZ_CP162581.1, read as the reverse complement.
CAGCGAATCCGGCGCAGATCGCCGCGTTGCGGCAAACCCTGGCCAATAATGATCCGCAGGGTTACCTGACCACTTACGAGCTGTTCGCCACGCAAGACATGTATCGCGCCGACGACCTGGGCAGCATTCAGGCGCCGACGCTGATTGCCACCGGTGGACTCGATCCGGGCTCGACCCCGGAGATGGCCGAACAACTGGCCCTGCGCATCCCCGGCGCCAAGGTTGCCGTGCTGCCCGAGCAACGGCATATGATGCCCGTAGAGTCGCCGCGTCTGGTCAACCAGACACTGCTGGAATTTCTCGAATTCGCGCACTCCCGACAAAATCAAATAAAGGGGATCGTTGCATGACGCTCGCACGCTTCCAGATGTGCATCGGCGGAGAATGGGTCGATGCCCTCTCCGGCAAGACTTTCGAAAGCCTCAACCCGGCCACGGCCCAAGCCTGGGCCGAGCTGCCCGACGCCGATGAAGCGGATGTCGAGCGCGCCGTGCAATCGGCGCAAACCGCGTTCGACAGCCCGGCATGGCGTGGCCTGACCGCCACGGCACGCGGCAAATTGCTGCGTCGTCTCAGTGACTTGATCGCTGAGAACAAGGAACACCTGGCGCAACTGGAAAGCCGCGATAACGGCAAACTGATCCGCGAAACCCGTGGTCAGGTCAGCTATCTGCCAGAATTTTTCCATTACACCGCAGGGCTTGCCGACAAGCTCGAAGGCGGCACCTTGCCGCTGGATAAGCCGGATCTGTTCGCCTACACGGTTCACGAAGCCATGGGTGTAGTCGCCGCGATCATTCCCTGGAACAGCCCGCTTTATTTGACTGCGATCAAACTCGCCCCGGCCCTCGCCGCCGGCAACACGATTGTGATCAAGCCGTCCGAACATGCTTCGGCGACCATCCTTGAGTTGGCGCGTCTGGCCCTCGAAGCCGGGATCCCGCCGGGCGTGGTCAACGTCGTCACCGGTTACGGCCCGAGCACCGGCGCCGCCCTCACCCGTCATCCGCTGATCCGCAAGATCGCCTTCACCGGCGGCGCGGCCACGGCACGGCATGTGGTGCGCAGCAGTGCCGAGAACTTCGCCAAGCTGTCGCTGGAACTGGGCGGCAAATCGCCGAACATCATCTTCGCCGACGCCGACCTCGACAGCGCGATTAACGGGGCGATTGCCGGGATTTACGCGGCATCCGGTCAGAGTTGTGTGTCCGGCTCGCGACTGTTGGTGCAGGACGAAATCTACGACGAGTTCGTCAGTCGACTGGTGGAGCGCGCCCAGCGCATTCGCATTGGCAATCCGCAGGAAGACAGCAGTGAAATGGGCCCGATGGCCACCGCGCAGCAGCTCGCGGTGGTTGAAGGTCTGGTTGCCGATGCCCTCGCCGAAGGTGCGATTTTGCGTACCGGTGGCAAGCGCCCGACGGGGCTCGGTGACGGCTGGTTCTATGAGCCGACACTGTTCGAGTGCGACAGCAATTCGATGAAAATCATGCAGGAAGAAGTCTTCGGCCCCGTCGCATCGGTCATTCGCTTTAAAGATGAAGCCCAAGCGCTGGCGATTGCCAACGACTCACAGTTCGGTCTCGCCGCCGGCATCTGGACCCGTGACCTGGGCCGTGCCCATCGTCTGGCCCGGGATGTGCGGTCGGGGATCATCTGGGTCAACACCTACCGCGCGGTGTCGGCGATGGCACCGATCGGCGGCTTCAAGAACAGTGGCTATGGACGCGAAAGCGGCATCGATTCGGTGCTGGCCTACACCGAACTGAAAACGGTGTGGATCAACCTTTCTCAGGCGCCAATGCCTGATCCGTTTGTGATGCGCTAGGAGACCTGCGACATGATCGAACCCGGCATATATAAAGACGTGATGAGCTCGTTTCCGTCCGGCGTCACGGTGGTCACCGCCCTCGACCCGGATGGCGGCATCGTCGGCATCACCGCGAGCGCCTTCAGCGCCCTGTCGATTGATCCGGCATTGGTGCTGTTCTGCCCCAATTACGCCTCCGATACCTACCCGATCTTGCGCGACAGCAAGCGCTTCGCCATTCACTTGCTCTCAGCCGAGCAGACTGCCGAGGCCTACGCCTTTGCCGGTAAAGGCAAGGACAAGGCCAAAGACATCGAGTGGCATTTGAGCGAACTGGGCAACCCGATTCTGGCCAAGGCTACGGCGATCATCGAGTGCGAATTGTGGCGCGAATACGATGGTGGCGATCACGCGATCATCGTTGGCGCGGTGAAGAATCTGATTCTGCCGGCACAACCGGTGACGCCAATGATTTATCACAAGGGCAAGCTGGGCGCGTTGCCTGCCCTGACCTGACCGATTCACATAAACCCTGTGGGAGCTGGCTTGCCAGCGATGACGGCATCACATTCGATATCAATGTTGAGTGATCTACCGCTATCGCTGGCAAGCCAGCTCCCACAGGGATCGAGTTGAGGCGAACATCATGAACAATGAGAAATACGAAAAAGGCCTGAAGATCCGCACTCAGGTATTGGGCGAAGCCTATGTGCAACGCTCAATAGAGAACGCCGACGACTTCACCCGCCCGTTGCAGGAAATGGTCACCGAATACTGCTGGGGCCATGTCTGGGGTCGCGAGGGTTTGTCGCTCAAGGAACGCAGCATGATCAACCTGGCGATGATCTCGGCGCTCAACCGCCCGCACGAACTCAAGCTGCATGTGCGTGGCGCCTTGCGTAACGGCCTGAGTCGTGAGCAAATACGCGAAATTCTGCTTCAAGTCGGCATTTATTGCGGCGTCCCGGCGGCCGTGGACAGTTTCCGGCTGGCCCGCGAAGCCTTTGCCGACGCCGACGCCGAGGCCTCCAGTTAACCCCTCGGCTGTTTTGATGCCCGTCTGGCATGGACAGCCATAGTAAAGAGCGGACCCCATGAAACGCCTGCCACTCGACGACAGCTTCAAGGTCAATCGCAACCCCGTTACCCTGCGCGAAATCGTGCTGGATAAACTGCGAAGCGCCATCATGAACTTCCAGCTTCTGCCGGGCGACCGCCTGGTCGAACGCGATCTGTGCGATCGCCTGGGCGTCAGCCGCACGTCGGTACGCGAAGCCTTGCGTCACCTCGAATCCGAAGGCCTGGTGGAGTTTGCCGATGCCAAGGGCCCACGCGTCGCCATCATCACCCTCGCCGATGCCGTCGATATCTACGAACTGCGTTGCGTGCTGGAAGGCCTGATCGTGCAGCTGTTCACCCTGCGCGCCAAAGCCAAGGACATCAAAGCGCTGGAGAAAGCCCTCGATGAGAACCGCAAGGCGCTCAAGGACGGCGAATTGCAGCAAGTGATCGACTCGGTACAAGGTTTCTACGATGTGCTGCTGGAAGGTTCAGGCAACCACGTCGCGGCCACACAATTGCGTCAGTTGCAGGCACGCATCAGCTACCTGCGCGCGACCTCGGTGTCTCAGGAAAACCGTCGCGGCGCGAGTAACCAGGAAATGGAAAAAATGGTCGAGGCCATCAAGAGCGGCGATCCGCTGCTGGCGCATCAGGCTTGCGTGGACCACGTTCGCGCTGCCGCTGCCGTTGCGCTCGACTACCTCAAGCGCAAGCAGGAAGAAACCGGCATCGCTGTCAAAGGCACGCCACCGATCACCCTGCCCATCCCGCTCAAAGAACCCCGTATAGGTCACTGACATGTTCAGCCCGAGCTTTTGCCCAAAGTGCGGTGGACCTGATCTCGGTCAGCAGGTACCGCCGGGCGATACGCACGAGCGCCTGATGTGCCGCGGTTGCGGCTTCATCCACTACGTCAATCCGAAGATCATTGCCGGCTGCATCATTGAGCAGGACGGCAAGTACCTCTTGTGCCAACGGGCAATTCCCCCGCGCCCGGGCACCTGGACGCTGCCCGCAGGCTTCATGGAAAGCGGCGAAACCACCGAGCAGGCCGCGCTGCGTGAAGTCTGGGAAGAAAGCGGCGTGCGCGCGGAAATCCTCTCGCCCTACTCGATTTTCAGCGTGCCGAAAATCAGCGAGGTGTACATCATCTTCCGCGCCATCGCGCTGGAGATTACCGGCCAGTTCGGGCCGGAAACCCTCGACTATAAATTCTTCGCCCCCGAGGACATCCCGTGGGAGCAGATCTATTACCCGGCGATCCGGCAGATCCTCGAACGCTATATCGAGGAACGCCAGGCCGGGGTTTACGGGATCTATGTGGGCAATGACGACAGCGGCAAAATTCACTTTATCCGCTAATCCCCACCTATCCCCGCGTGGGAGCGAGCCTGCTCGCGAAGGCGTCGGGTCAGTCGATACAAATGTTGAATGAACGACCGCCTTCGCGAGCAGGCTCGCTCCCACAGGGTGAAGTGGTGTTGCTTACATCGGGGCAACGCCTTCGACGATGATGATTTCCGCCCTCGCCCATTCCTCGCGGTAACTTTTCGCTTCCTGATACGCCGCTGAGTGGTAGCACGCCACAGCCTTCTCAAAGCTATCAAACTCGATCACCACGCTGCGCTGCGGTGCCTTGCGTCCTTCCATCGCCTCGCTGCGACCACCTCTGGCCAGAAACCGCCCGCCAAACTCGGCGAATGCCTTCGGCGCGCGCTGGGTGTATTGGCTGTAGTGGTCGGGATCGGCAATGTCTACGTGAGCAATCCAGTACGCCTTCATAGTGACCTCTTTGTCGATTATGTATTATGGTATACCAATAATATTTCCAACAAACACTGAGAGTCCAGCATGGCCTTCAACAGCATCGAAGAAATCATCGCAGATTATCGCCTCGGCAAAATGGTCTTGCTGGTCGATGACGAAGATCGGGAAAACGAAGGCGACCTGTTGCTGGCCGCCGACTGTTGCACGCCCGAGGCGATCAGCTTCATGGCCCGTGAAGCACGCGGTCTGATCTGCCTGACGTTGACCGACGAACATTGCCAGCGGCTAGGGCTTGAACAAATGGTGCCGAGCAATGGCAGCGTGTTCAGCACCGCGTTTACCGTGTCGATTGAAGCGGCGGTGGGCGTGACCACCGGTATTTCCGCCGCTGACCGCGCCTGCACGGTTGCCGCTGCCGTGGCCAAGGACGCCCGCGCAGAAGACCTGGTGCAGCCCGGCCACATCTTTCCACTGCGCGCCAAGGAAGGTGGCGTGCTGACCCGTGCAGGCCATACAGAGGCGGGGTGCGATCTGGCCAGACTGGCCGGTTTTACTCCGGCCTCGGTCATTGTCGAAGTGATGAATGACGATGGCACCATGGCACGTCGCCCGGATCTGGAAGTGTTTGCGCGCCAGCACGGGATCAAGATCGGCACCATTGCCGACCTGATCCACCATCGTTTGAGCACCGAGCACACCATCGAACGTATTGGCGAACGCGATTTGCCGACGGTGCATGGCACGTTCCGCCTGATCACGTTTGAGGACCGCATCGAGGGCGGCGTGCATATGGCGATGGTCATGGGTGATTTGCGCCGGGAAGAACCGACGCTGGTGCGCGTGCATGTGATCGATCCGCTGCGCGATCTGGTCGGCGCCGACTACAGCGGGCCAAGCAACTGGACGCTGTGGGCGGCGCTGCAACGGGTCGCGGCAGAGGGTCATGGTGTTGTGGTGGTGCTGGCCAATCATGAGTCTTCGCAGGCGTTGCTGGAGCGGGTTCCACAACTGACTCAACCGCCACGACAGTTCAGCCGCTCGCAATCGCGGATCTATTCTGAAGTGGGGACCGGAGCGCAGATTTTGCAGAACCTTGGGGTTGGCAAACTGCGGCATCTGGGGCCGCCGTTGAAGTATGCGGGGTTGACGGGGTATGACCTGGAGGTGGTCGAGAGCATCCCCTTCAGCGAATAACCCGAGACCTCCCACAGTGTTTCGCATTTCAAGCCACAAAAAGCAGATTCGCCAGATAACCGGTCAGGCAAAGTGCTTGCACAAAACTTGGAATACCATAATATGATATTCCATAGACCGGACACTTCCACGAACGTCCATCTACTGCTCCCGACAGGCGGGCAACAACGCAAGCCCGCTCAAAAACACAACAATGAGGGCGTGAAAATGGTGTTGAACAAAGCTGCAACCGCGATCTTTTTTGCGGGACTGCTCAGCGTTACCGGCCAGGCCGCGATGGCCGCCGAGAGCGTGAATTTTGTCAGTTGGGGCGGAAGCACCCAGGATGCGCAAAAACAGGCCTGGGCTGATCCGTTCAGCAAAGCCAGCGGCATTACCGTCGTACAGGATGGCCCGACCGACTACGGCAAACTCAAAGCCATGGTTGAAAGCGGCAACGTGCAATGGGACGTGGTCGATGTTGAAGCCGATTTCGCCCTGCGCGCCGCGGCTGAAGGCCTGCTCGAACCCCTCGATTTCAACGTCATCCAGCGCGACAAAATCGACCCGCGTTTCGTCAGCGATCACGGCGTGGGCTCGTTCTTCTTCTCCTTCGTTCTCGGCTACAACGAGAGCAAACTCGGCGCCAACAAGCCGCAGGACTGGAGCGCCCTGTTCGACACCAAGACCTACCCCGGCAAACGCGCCCTGTACAAATGGCCAAGCCCCGGCGTACTCGAACTGGCGCTGCTGGCCGATGGCGTAGCTGCCGACAAGCTCTATCCGCTAGATCTGGATCGCGCCTTCAAAAAACTCGACACCATCAAGAAAAACATCGTCTGGTGGGGCGGCGGCGCGCAGTCGCAGCAACTGCTGGCGTCCGGTGAAGCGAGCATGGGCCAGTTCTGGAACGGCCGCGTTCATGCTCTGCAAGAGGACGGCGCCCCGGTTGGCGTGAGCTGGAAACAGAACCTGGTCATGGCCGACATTCTGGTCATTCCCAAAGGCTCGAAAAACAAGGACGCGGCGATGAAGTTTCTGGCCAACGCCAGCAGCGCCAAGGGCCAGGCCGACTTCTCCAACCTGACAGCCTACGCCCCGGTCAACCTCGACAGTGTGGAGCGTCTGGATTCGACGCTGGCCCCCAACCTGCCGACTGCCTACGCTAAGGATCAGATCACTCTTGATTTCGCGTACTGGGCCAAGAACGGTCCGGCCATCGCGACACGGTGGAACGAATGGCTGGTCAAATGAAAATGGCGGCCACTGCGTCCCGTCCCTCCACTGCCACCGGGAGCGCCGCCCGCGCTGCCGGCTCGGCCGAAGGCAAAAAGGCGATTGCGATGCCGCAAGCCGAGTCCCTCAAACAACGCTGGCGCGGTGCCGGCAACCTCCTCCCGGCGCTGCTGTTCCTCGGCCTGTTCTTTCTTGCGCCGCTGATTGGCCTGCTGTTGCGCGGCGTCCTGGAACCTGTGCCTGGCCTGGGCAACTATGAACAACTGTTCGCCAACTCGGCGTACGCCCGCGTGCTGCTCAACACCTTTTCGGTGGCCGGGCTGGTAACGGTGTTCAGTCTGCTGCTGGGCTTCCCGCTGGCTTGGGCGATCACGTTGGTGCCGCGCGGCTGGGGGCGCTGGATTCTCAACATCGTGCTGCTCTCGATGTGGACCAGCCTCCTCGCTCGCACCTATTCATGGCTGGTGCTGCTGCAAGCTTCGGGGGTGATCAACAAAGCCTTGATGGCGATGGGCATCATCGATCAGCCGCTGGAAATGGTGCATAACCTCACCGGCGTAGTGATCGGCATGAGCTACATCATGATCCCGTTCATCGTGCTGCCGTTGCAGGCGACCATGCAGGCTATTGATCCGATGATACTGCAGGCCGGCTCGATCTGCGGCGCCAGTCCCTGGACCAACTTCTTCCGGGTATTCCTGCCGCTGTGCCGGCCAGGTCTGGCGTCCGGCGGCTTGATGGTGTTTGTGATGTCGCTCGGTTACTACGTCACCCCGGCGCTGCTCGGCGGGGCGCAAAACATGATGCTGCCGGAGTTCATCATTCAGCAGGTGCAATCGTTCCTCAATTGGGGCCTGGCCAGTGCCGGCGCCGCGTTGCTGATCGCGATCACGCTGGTGCTGTTCTACTTCTACCTGAAGCTTCAGCCGGAATCCCCGGTTGGCGCCAGTAACGCGAGGTAAGCCGACATGCTCCTGACTCCCAACGCAATGAGCCGGCGCATGCGTTTCGGCCTCTACGCCACCACCGGGCTGATCGGATTGTTTCTGCTGTTGCCGATCGTCTTTATCGTGCTGCTGTCGTTCGGTTCATCGCAGTGGCTGGTGTTCCCGCCACCGGGCTGGACGCTGAAATGGTACGGCCAGTTCTTTTCCAACCCCGACTGGATGAACGCCGCAGCGGCCAGCCTCAAGGTCGCGGTACTGACGACGATCTGCGCCGTGGCCCTCGGTTTGCCAACGGCGTTTGCCTTGGTGCGCGGGCGCTTCCCCGGCCGCGAGATGCTCTATGGCCTGTTCACCCTGCCGATGATCGTACCGTTGGTGATTATCGCGGTGGCGGTGTACGCGCTGTTTCTCAAGCTCGGTTACACCGGGACGATGTTCGCCTTCGTCGTCAGCCATGTGATCGTCGCGCTGCCGTTCACCATCATCTCGATCATCAACTCGTTGAAGCTGTTCGATCAGTCGATTGAAGACGCAGCGGTGATCTGCGGGGCCTCGCGCCTGCAAGCGGTGTTCAAGGTGACGTTCCCGGCGATTCGTCCGGGCATGGTCGCCGGCGCCCTCTTCGCCTTCCTGGTTTCGTGGGACGAAGTGGTGCTCAGCGTGATGATGGCCAGCCCGACGCTGCAAACCCTTCCCGTAAAAATGTGGACCACCCTGCGTCAAGACCTGACACCGGTGATCGCCGTCGCTTCGACGCTGCTGATCGGCCTGTCGGTATTGGTCATGGTGATCGCCGCCGCCCTGCGCCGGCGCAATCAAATCAGCGCCTGAGCGCCCAGGAGTACGACATGAGTGCCGTGATCAAAGACGCATCCCAGCAGAACGACAAACCCCTGGTCAGCCTGCGCAACCTGAACAAGCACTACGGCGACTTTGCTGCCGTGGACAACATCTCGCTGGACATCAAGGACGGTGAATTCCTCACCTTCCTCGGCTCCAGCGGCTCTGGCAAAAGCACCACACTGTCGATGCTCGCGGGCTTCGAAACGCCGAGTAGCGGCGAGATCCTCGTCAACGGTCAGTCGCTGGTCAACGTGCCGCCGCACAAGCGCGACATCGGCATGGTGTTCCAGCGTTATTCGCTGTTCCCGCATCTGTCGGTGCGCGACAACATTGCGTTCCCGTTGGCAATCCGCAAACTCGCGACTGCCGAACGCGAACGGCGTGTCGATGCGATGTTGAAACTGGTGCAACTCGAACAGTTCGCCCATCGCCGCCCTTCGCAACTGTCCGGTGGTCAGCAGCAAAGGGTCGCAATCGCTCGTGCGCTGGTTTACGAGCCACGCATTCTGCTGATGGACGAACCGCTGGGGGCGCTGGACAAAAAGCTGCGTGAAGATTTGCAGGATGAACTGCGCCAGTTGCATCGGCGTCTGGGCATCACCATCGTCTACGTGACCCACGATCAGGAAGAAGCGATGCGTTTGTCGCAGCGCATCGCGATTTTCAGTCACGGCAAGATTGTCGGTTTGGGCAGCGGGTATGACCTCTACCAGAATCCGCCGAATGCGTTTGTCGCGTCGTTTCTTGGCAACTCCAACTTCCTCAAGCTCAAGGCGCAGGGCAATGCGGCGGCGAGTTTTGAGGGGCAATCGTTGTCGATTCGGCTGACGGCCGGTTTGCACACCGATCAGGATGTGTTGCTGATGGTGCGCCCGGAAAAGGCGCTGGCGCTGAGCGTGCAGCAGGCGAGCGATGAACCGTTGGCGGCGGGATGGAATGAAGTTTCAGCGAAGGTGGTGGAAGTGCTGTTCCTGGGCGAGAGCCAGACTTGCAGCGTGGTCACTTCGGGTGGCACATCGATGACGGTGAAGGCGTTGTCGGCGGCGGGCATGCCCCTCAAGGCCGGCGATGCGGTGCGGGTGCGTTGGGCCACCGCCGACGCCTGCGTCTACACCGAGTGGACCGAAGGCGACCTCAACAAAGCCGCCGGGGCCCACTGAGCCCCCCCTGTAGGAGCTGCCGCAGGCTGCGATCTTTTGATCTTGCTGTGAAAAAACAAGATCAAAAGATCGCAGCCTCGTTTCACTCGACAGCTCCTACAAGAATGTATTGCGAATGTGGGAGCGAGCCTGCTCGCGAATGCGGTGTGTCATTCAATGTTGATGTTGACTGATACGGCCTCTTCGCGAGCAGGCTCGCTCCCACAGTGATTTTGCGGTGCTCAGACGATCGGGGTAAACCCCTCAATCTGATCCGGCCACGCCGTCAGCACTTCAAACCCAGTCTCCGTCACCGCCACCATGTGTTCCCACTGCGCCGACAACGAGCCATCCTTGGTCAGCACGGTCCAGCCATCGGGCATGTTCTTCACATGTCGTTTACCGGCATTGAGCATCGGCTCAACCGTAAAAATCATCCCGGCCTTGAGCTTCATGCCCTGATTCGGGAAGCCGTAATGCAGGATCTGCGGCTCATCGTGATAAACCTTGCCAATGCCGTGGCCGCAATACTCACGCACCACACTGAAGCCTTCTTTCTCCGCCAGGCTCTGGATCGCATGGCCGATATCGCCCAAAGTCGCGCCCGGTTTTACAACGCGAATGCCCGCGCACATGGCGTCGTACGTCGTTTTGATCAGGTGCTGCGCCTCAGGCGTCGCCTCCCCGACCACATACATGCGGCTGGTATCGCCAAACCAGCCATCCTTGATCACGGCGATGTCGAGGTTGACGATGTCGCCATCCTTGAGCGGCGTGCCAGACGGGATCCCGTGGCACACCACATCGTTGACCGAGGCGCACACGGTTTTCGGGAAACCGTGATAGCCGACATTGGCGGGAATGGCTTTTTGCACATTGACGATGTAGTCGTTGCACAACCGATCCAGTTCATCGGTGGTGACGCCTGCCTTGACGTGCGGCACCAGCATCGCCAGCACTTGCGCGGCGAGTTTGCCGGCGGCGCGCGATTGAGCGATGTCGGTCGGGGTGTTGATCTTGATCTGGTTTCTCATGCCGTGACGTCTTCCTGAGTCAGTTGTTGCAGGTCCAGCCCGCCGTTTTGTTCAGCACGAATCAGCAAACGGCAGATCGCGCTGTGGTCGAGGCTGGGATGCAGTTCGGCGAGCATGCCGATGCGCATCCAGTGCTCGGCTTGCGCGTTGATCGAGCGGCTGAGTGCGTTGCTGGAAATGCGCAGGTTCTCGTGCATGTCCTCTGAAATCTTTACGATGCCCATAGCGAAATCCGATACGAAGTGTATATGGTTCGTATATTAGCTAAGCATCAGCAAGAATTGCAAATCAAGCCAGCGCCGCGTCGAAAAACGAAGAGATCAGCCGACTCGAACGCCGCTCGGCCAAGCAATACAGATAGGTCTCGGTGTAGAGCGCCGCGCCTTCGATGCGAATCACACGGATGTTCGGGTCGGCAATGAACTCCGCCTCCGACACCACCCCCAGGCCCAGGCCGCGTACCACCGCTTCACGCAGTGCTTCACGGCTGCCGATTTCCATGGCGATACGCGGTTTGACCTGCGCCGCGTGCAATGCCTGCTCCAGCACCAAACGGGTGGTCGAGCCCGGTTCGCGTTGCAGCAAGCGCTGACCTTCGAGCTCCTCCAGGCGCACGCTGCCGCGGTTGGCCAACGGATGTTCGTGGTGCGCGAACAGAATGATCGCGTGCCGCGCGTAGTGCACCGCACACAACCCCGGGTCATCCTGACGCCCGGCCAACACCGCGATGTCGGTCACGTAGTTTTCCAGATCGGACAACACCTGCACCGAGTTGCCCACGCGGATCGACACGTCGATGTTCGGGTGCTGTTGCAGGTAGGTGTCGACCATCTCGATCACATGAAACGGCCCCACTGCCCCCAGCTTGAGCTGGCCGCTGTCGAGCCGCCCCGAGTCGCGCATCAGGTTGTGCGCCTCCAGTTCCAGCAAGGCGATGCGCTGGGCAATCGGCAGCAATTGCCGGCCGACATCCGACAGCTCGATCCGCCGTCCGCGTCGATGAAAAAGCTCGACATTGTGCTGACGCTCCAGGCTTTGCACCTGAGTGGTCAAGGTCGGCTGAGTCAGCCCGCAAGCCCGCGCCCCGGCACTAAAACTGCCGTGACGGGCGACGGCCAGAAAAGCCCGCAGTTTGGCGCTCGACATCCATAGACTCCATCAATAGTTAGCTGCTGTTTCCCATATTGAATTGATTGAATGACTGTCACGTGACAGACCTAGCCTGTGGCAACTCCCAACCACACCGTGGAATGCCATGAAAACAATTAACCAGTTTCTGCGTGTCGTCAGCCTTACCGTACTCGCCCTGAGCGCCAGCCAGGTCTGGGCCAAGGACAAACTGACCATTGGCCTGATCCCGTCTGAAGACTCCCAGGCGATGATCGAGGCGAGCAAACAAGTGCTCGACGATCTGCAAAGCAAAATCGGCATGCCGGTGGTGCCGTTCGTGGCCACCGACTACAACGGCATCATCGAAGCGCTGCGCTCGGGCAAACTCGACGTTGCCTATCTCGGCCCGTTCTCGTATGTGCTGGCGACCTCAGTCGCGGATGTCGAAGCGTTCTCCGTGGCGGTCACCAAGAAGACCGGTCAGAGCGCTTACAAAAGCGTGATTCTGGCGCGCAAGGACAGCGGCATTCACTCGCTGGCTGATCTGCAAGGCCATACCTTCGCTTTCGTAGATCCAAGCTCCGCCTCCGGGCATCTGTTCCCCAAGGCCGGGCTTGAGCAAGCCGGTTTTGTTCCGGACACCTTGTTCAAGCGAGTAATTTTCTCCGGCTCCCACGACGCCAGCATCCTCGCCGTCGAGAACAAAAAGGTGGATGCCGCCGCCGTCGCCGACCGCATCTTCGCCAGCGCTGTGGCCAAGGGTGTGGTGAAGCAGGATGACTTCGAAGTGGTCTGGAGTTCCAAGCCGATCCCGGAATCGCCGATGGTCTGGCGTAAGGCGCTCGATCCGCAATTGAAGAAGAAAATCGCCGACGCATTGGCATCGATCAAAGACGTACCGTGGGGTGATCAGGGCGTACTTAATGGCTTTCAGCCCACCACTGACGCGGCTTACGACGTGGTGCGCGACACCGCCAAGGTGCTCGATCTCGATTTGCGGAGCATGAAATGATCAGCATCCGCCAACTGACCAAACACTACGGCAGCAACCCGGTTTTGCGCGGAATTGATCTTGAGGTCGCTGCTGGTGAATTCGTCGTGGTACTCGGCCAGTCCGGTGCCGGGAAATCGACCTTGCTGCGATGCATCAACCGCTTGGCGCAGGCCGATAGCGGGACGCTGAGCGTGGCCGGCATTGACGCTCTCGGCTGCCCCGACACCAGCGTTTTGCGTCGAGAAGTGGCAATGATTTTCCAGCACCACAATGTCGTGCCGCGCCTGAGTGTCTTGAAGAACGTGCTGACCGGTCGCCTCGGATCGATCGGTACCCTCGCCTCGATTTTTCAGCTGTTTCGGCGTGACGACGTGGCGTTGGCCATGCAATGCCTGGAGCGCGTCGAACTGGCGCACAAGGCTGGCGAGCGCACCGATTCGCTGTCCGGCGGGCAGAAGCAACGAGTGGGGATTGCTCGTGCCCTGGCGCAACGACCGCAAGTGATCCTGGCCGATGAACCGATTGCCAGCCTCGACCCGAAAACTGCGCGACTGGTGCTGCAGTACCTGCGCGATGCCACTCGCGAGCTGGGCATCACCGTGCTGTGCAATCTGCATCAGGTCGAATATGCCCGCGAATTCGGCGACCGCGTGGTCGGCCTCGCTCACGGCAATCTGGTGTTCGATGGCAAGGCTTCGAGCATGACCGATGCCGATCTGGCGCGGATCTATCCGCAGCCATCCACGCAATTGTCCGCAGACACTGCGACCCCGAACCTGACCTACTGCGCCGCATCGAGGGCCTGAACATGCAATCGAGCAACTATCAGTGGGTGGGCGACCGGCCCCGCAGTACACGCAGTTGGCTGACCGTCGGCGCCGTCGTCCTGATCATGCTGTGGACCCTGAACTGGAGCGCCCAAGGCGCCCAACTCAGCCTGGGCGAACTGGCTGCGGGACTGCCGCAGATCGGCGACTTCCTCTCGCGAACCTTCCCGCCAGACCTGAGTATCCTGCCGCGCTTGTTGGCACCCGCTGTGGAAACCCTGCAGATCGCCATCTGGGGCACGTTGCTCGGTGTGCTGCTGGCGATTCCGCTGTCGTTTCTCGCAGCGCGCAACCTGAGCCGTAATCGGCTGGTGTTTCACGCCACCCGCCAGGCACTCAATTTTACCCGCAGCATCAACGAGTTGATCCTCGCCCTGATCTTCGTCTCGGCAGTTGGCCTTGGCCCGTTCCCGGGTGTGCTGGCGCTGGCGTTGCACGGTGTGGGCATGCTCGGCAAGTTCTTTGCCGAGAGCATCGAAGAGATCGATCAAGGTCCGATTGAAGCGTTGCAGGCAACCGGCGCCCGGCCCTTGCAAGTGATCGTGTTTGGCGTCTTGCCGCAAGTCATTACCGCATGGATCGCGGTGATTCTCTACCGTTTCGAAGTCAACCTGCGCTCGGCCACGGTGCTCGGCATGGTCGGCGCCGGCGGCCTCGGATTCGAACTGGTGAGCAGCCTCAAGCTGTTCAAATATCAGGAAACCGCCACCTGCATCATCGTCATCACCTTCATGGTGATCGTCGCCGATGCGATATCCAGTCGGCTGCGCGCCGCAATCCAGAGCGGTTCTAATCACTAGAGCCTGGCAACCATGAACGGTTGCGGACGCTGTTATCGCCTCAGCCGATTCAAACCTGCGAATTATCGATTTTAGCCGTTGCCGACGGGCGCTGAGTATGGCGCCACTACCGACAACAACAAGAAGGATTCACCATGACTGCCCGCTTCCAGAACCCAGTTGATACCCGTTTCGGCTGGGGCAGCCTGCAAGAACTTGACGCCCTCACCGAACAACAGACCGTCGCCCTCGTCACCTTCCCCGAAGCGCGTGGATTGGGACTGGTCGATCGTCTGCAAGAGTTACTCGGTGATCGTCTGGTCTACGTCTTCGAAGACGTGCAGCCCAACCCGGATGTCGCGCATCTGCGCAGCACTTACGAAGATTTTTGGCAGCGTGCCGACACGTGCGACGTAGTGCTGGCGGTTGGCGGCGGCAGTGCGATCGACACTGCCAAAGCGTTGATTGTCGGTACCGCCTCGGGACGTTTTGATGAATTACTGGCGCTGCTGGCGACCGGCAAACCATTCACCCCGCCGCGCTGCAAACAGTTGATCGCCGCGCCAACCACGGCCGGCACCGGCAGTGAAGTCACGCCGTGGGCGACGATTTGGGACAGCGCCAGCCAGAAAAAATATTCGTTGCACCTGGAATGCACCTGGCCGCGCGTGGCAATCATCGACCCGCAACTGATGCTCACCGTGCCGGCCGGCGTCACCGTTTCCACCGGGCTCGACGCACTGTCGCATGCGCTGGAATCAATCTGGAATGTCAACGCCAACCCGGTGTCCGACACCTTCGCAATCTCGGCCATTGAAGACATTCTCGAATGCCTGCCGCGCCTGCATAAGGACTTGTCCAGCCAGGAGCTGCGCACGCGCATGGCGCTGGCGGCGCTCAAGGCTGGCCTGGCGTTTTCCAACACCAAAACCGCGCTGGCGCACTCAATCTCCTACGAAATGACCCTGCGCCACGGCCTGCCCCACGGCATCGCCTGCTCCTTCACTCTGCCGCTGGTGCTGGGTTTGGCCTGGGGCCATGACGCTACCCGCGACCGCACCTTGCAACGCATCTTCGGCGAAGACCTGGCCAAAGCCCAACAGCAGTTGCGCGAGTTCCTGCACAGCCTCGGCGTGAAGACCGAGTTCGCCGATTATGGCGTCTCGGCCAAGGAAGCCGAAGACATCATCCATCTCGCGATGCAGGGCGCGCGCGGCAAGAACTTCATCGGTTCACAGGCCGCCTGACGCGTCGCAATTGCTAAATAACCCAAGCACAGCCAGCAGCCAAAAGCTGCGGTGATTTCCTGTCGCACCAAAAAAGAGTGCACCCGCTGCCGACATTCGGCGGGAACCCACAACAATAAGGAAAAGATCATGAATCGTGCCCAAACCCTGCCTGGTCTCGCCGTACGTTCTGCCTCGTTCAGGGTCGCCCAATGGCGCATGTTGCTGGCGGCGATGTTCTGCTACCTGTTTTTCTACACCGGTCGACAAACCTTCGGTTTCGCTATCCCGGGTATCCAGGCCGAATTCGGCTTGACCAAGGAAACCCTCGGCTGGGCATCCGCCGCGATGCTCTGGGCCTATGCCATCGGCCAGGCAATCAACGGCAACCTCGCCGACAAATTCGGTGGTCGGCGCATCATGACCCTCGGCGCAGTGCTGTCGTGCGGGGCGAATTGGGTGACCAGTTTTGCCGGTGGACTCACCAGCCTGATCCTGCCGTGGGGCGTTAACGGTTACTTTCAGGCGCTCGGCTGGGCGCCGGGAAGCCGTCTGCTTTCCAATTGGTGGGCGGCCGGCGAGCGCGGCAAGGTTTATGGCTTCTACACCTTCGCCGCGGGTTGCGCGTCGATTCTGTCGTACGTCACCTCCATCGTCATTCTGGAAGTGTTGCAACTGGAATGGCGCTGGATCTTCCGTTTGCCGGTGTTGTTGATGCTGGCCGGCGGGATCATTTTCTATCTGGTCGCTCGCGAACGGCCTCAGGATCTCGGCTTCGAGCCGCTGACTGATACTGGCGTCGCCAACACCGACGACAAACATCAGGAAGCGGCCCACGGCGAGGTCGAGTCCTCGGCGCAGCGCTACAAGGCTGTACTGAAGAATCCACGCTTGCTTATCGCCGCGCTGGCATTGGGTTTCCAGAACGCCGCGCGCTACGGATTGATCGTCTGGGTGCCGGTGCACTTTCTCGGCGCCAACTGGAAAAGCGGCGACAGCATGGTCGATCCGAAGTGGATCACCGTCGCCCTCCCCGTCGGCATGGCGGTCGGCGCCCTGAGCAACGGCTGGGTGTCGGACAAGCTGTTCGGCTCCAGGCGCTATCTGGCGATCATGCTTTATATGGTCCTCGGCGCTGCGACCAGTCTGTGGATGTGGAGCCTGCCGCCGCACAGTCTGGTCGGTCTGGTGGCGTTGTTCCTTTGCGGCTTCTTCGTCTACGGCCCGGCTTCGAGTTTCTGGGCACTGTGTCCTGACCTGGTCGGTGCCAAGCGTGCGGGCACGGCGACCGGGGTGATGAACTTCTCGTCCTATCTGTTCGCCGGACTGGCCGAACCGCTGATCGGCCGTTTGCTTGACTCCACGGCAAATACGTCTCTTATCTTCATCGTGGTCACCAGCGCCTGCCTTTGCAGCGCGGCGGTGGCAATGTTCATCCGACGCTGACGGGGCCTGCATGTACCAGTACCACAAGTGGTTGCGTTCATTTCATGCCGTGGCCAAGACCGGCAGTTTCACCCTCGCCGCCGAGTTTCTGTGCATCGGTCAGCCGACCGTCAGCGAGCAGGTCAACGCGCTGGAGAAAACCTTCTCGGTGGAACTGTTCCATCGTCGCGGGCGCTACATCGAGATGAGCGCGGCCGGGCACAAGCTGTACGCAATTACCCAGGGCCTATTTGGTCAGGAGGATGAGGCGGTGCAACTGCTGCAGAGCTTCAAGCAACGCAAATCCGGCATGCTGCGCCTCGGCGCCGTGTCGCCGCCGATCGCGATGAACCTGACTTATGAGCTAATGCAGCGCCACCCTGATATAGAACTGGAGACCTCGTTCTCCTCGGAAAAGGAAACCCTGGCGCGACTGTTCAATTTTGATATCGATGTGGCGATTCTGGCGCTGTCGGAATTCGATCAGCGCTTCCACACGCGGCTGTATCACCGCTATCCGATCATTGCCGTGGTGCGTGACGATCATCCCTGGGCCAGCCAGGAGCAGGTACACGTCAGCCAGATCAGCCATGAGAAATGGGTGCTGCGCGAGCAGAGTTCACGCACCCGGCAACTGGTGGAAGAAAGCTGCACGCGGCTTAACGTCAGACTCGATTGCGTAATGCAGTTGAACAGCCGCGAGGCGATCGTCCATGCGATCGCCAAAGGCATCGGCATCGGCCTGGTGTCCGCCGTCGAGTATGCGCAGACCCCGGGCACCAAGCCGATCACCTTTGTCGACCATCCGTTCTTCATCGAATACCACTTGTGCTGCCTCGGCATCCGCAGGAACCGACCGGTGATCGCGGAGCTGTTCGACTCGAATTCACCGATGCTCTGATTCAACACTTATTCCAACCGGCCTACCTCTATATCGAGGGACGGCACACGCTCACCTGAAAACGGAGATTGATCATGCAGTACAAGCAACCTACTTACGTGCAAGCCGCGATTCTCGACTGGGCCGGCACCGTTGTTGATTTCGGCTCGTTCGCGCCGACGCAGATTTTCGTCGAAGCCTTCGCCGAGTTCGGTGTCGCCGTGTCGCTGGAAGAGGCTCGTGGCCCGATGGGCATGGGCAAATGGGACCATATCCGCACTTTGTGCAACCTTGATCAGATTGGCGAACGCTACCGCGCCGCGTTTGGTCGCTTGCCGAGCGATGACGACGTGACGGCGATCTACGAGCGCTTCATGCCGCTGCAGATCGAGAAAATCGCCCTCCACTCTGCGTTGATCCCCGGCGCGCTTGAAGCCATCGCGGCGCTGCGTGACAAGGGTTTGAAGATCGGCTCGTGCTCAGGTTATCCGGCGGTGGTCATGGCCAGGGTCATCGAGCTGGCACGGAAAAACGGTTATGTCGCTGACCACGTCGTCGCTACCGATGAAGTGCCCAATGGTCGCCCTTATCCGGCACAGGCACTGGCTAACGTGATAGCGCTGGGCATCAATGACGTGGCTGCGTGCGTGAAGGTTGACGACACCTGGCCGGGAATTCTCGAGGGTCGCAGTGCGGGGATGTGGACGGTGGCGCTGACCTGCTCCGGTAACGCGCTGGGCCTGACCTACGAGCAATACAAGGCGCTGCCATCGGACAGACTCGCCGAGGAGCGCGCGCGCATCAGCACGATGTTTGCCCCTTCGCGCCCGCATTACCTGATCGACACCATTGCAGAGTTACCCGAGGTGATCGACGACATCAACGCGCGGCTGGCCCGAGGCGAAACCCCTCAAGGCTGCTAGGCCAATCCCCCGTAGGAGCTGCACAAGGCAGCCCCTACAGGGTTGTGTCTGTTGAATTTCGGGCAAAAAAAAGCTGCCAGAAATGGCAGCAAAAACTTTAAGAACACGCGATGTGTTGAGCTCAGTATGGGTATCGAATAATGACAGTGTCATGACAAACAACAATTCACTGAACGGCCCCTGACCCGTCATCAGGATGTCATCAAGATAACGGCAGAATCCTCGCAAACCGTCTTGAGCCTCGCGACGGATGCTTTGCAAGGACTGCCATGAAAGACGACGCCTCGCTGTTTGCCGCCATCGACCTGGGTTCGAATGCGTTTCGCTTGATGATCGGCCAGTCGGTCCGCAGTCGCAAAGGCCTGATGATTCAGGAAGTGAAAACCTTGCGCGAACCGGTGCGTCTGGCCGAGGGGCTCGACGGTGGTGCGCTTGACACCCTCGCCCTTGATCGAGGCTGGCAGGCATTGGCGCGGTTCGGCAAGAAACTGCGCGGATTCGAGCCGGGCCGCGTGCGGGCAGTGGCAACCAGTGCAGTGCGTGAGGCCGATAACGCGCAGCTGTTTCTGGCCAGTGCGGAGCGGCATCTGGGCTTTCGCATCGACGTCATCTCAGGGCATGAAGAAGCGCGATTGGTGTACGCAGGCGTGGCTCACGCGTTACCGGGCGTCGAAGACATGCGCCTGGTAGTCGATATCGGTGGCGGTTCTACCGAATTGATCCTCGGCCAGGGCTCACAACCGCTGCTTACCGAAAGCATTGCCATCGGCAGCGGAACATTGAGTGCCCGATTCTTTCGCGGCGGCGAGATCTCCCCCGGTGCGCTGCAAGAAGCCGAACGCGTCGCCATCCTCGAGTTTGAAACAGTCGCTCGACGCTATCGCGCTCAGGGTTGGCAGCAGACCATCGGCTCCTCGGGCACCGCACGGATGCTCGCCAAAGTGCTCAAGGCCAACCGATTGAACGACTTCGGCGAGGACGGCATCACCTACGCGGGGCTGTTGCGCCTGTCGCTGCTTCTGCTGGAGGTGACGAACGTCCGGCAGCTCAGGCTCCAGGGCCTGCAACCACACCGTCAAAGCATCCTGCCCGGCGGCCTGGTGCTGATACTCGCCGCGTTCAAGGCGTTCGGCATCTCACAGATGGTGCCATCTGAACCAGGATTGCGCCTGGGTGTGCTGCACGGATTGATGACCAAGCACTGACCTTGCCACAATTTGCCTGCATTCCTTCAGCGGGATCTGCATGGATTGAAAATGTTTGAGCACCGCTGATCCCTTTGGGAGCTGGCTTGCCAGCGATATGTTGCGCACATGTGGCATTGATGCAAACTGACCCACCGCCATCGCTGGCAAGCCAGCTCCCACAGGGATCAACGGTGCTGTCGGGGCCTTTTTGTATCCCCTCACGCCTACAGTTTTTTCTGCCCAGCGTTCAAATCCGCATAACCCTCCTCCCTCATAACGCCCGGCCTCTTGCCAAATTCAGTTCTATAGTTAGATCAAAATCGTTGAGCTTTTCAGCCCACCGAATGGTTGCGGGAGATCCCTTCACGGCCTATGTTGCAGGCGAGCTTTTCCCCGCGAATGGAACGCGATCAATCACCAACAAGAGGTGAAGAATGTCAAAGGAATCCCGCCCTGCCGTACTCGGGCTGATAGGAAATACGCCGCTGGTGCAAGTGACCCGCTTCGATACCGGCCCGTGCACACTCTTTCTCAAACTCGAATCACAAAACCCTGGCGGCTCGATCAAGGACCGAATCGGTCTGGCGATGATTGACGCCGCCGAACGTGACGGTCGCCTCACCCCCGGTGGCACCATCGTCGAGGCGACTGCGGGCAATACTGGCCTGGGCCTGGCACTGGTCGGGCGCGCCAAAGGTTATCGCGTGGTACTGGTGGTCCCGGACAAAATGTCCACGGAAAAAGTCCTGCATTTGAAGGCCATGGGCGCCGAGGTGCACATCACCCGCTCCGACGTCGGCAAGGGTCATCCCGAGTATTACCAGGACGTCGCCGCGCGGTTGGCGAAAGACATTCCCGGCGCATTTTTTGCCGATCAGTTCAACAACCCGGCCAACCCATTGGCCCATGAATGCAGCACCGCGCCGGAAATCTGGGCGCAAACCGAACATGATCTGGATGCAATTGTGGTCGGCGTCGGCTCGGCCGGCACCCTGACCGGGCTGACCCGTTTTTTCAAACGGGTGCAACCGGATCTGGAAATGGTTCTGGCCGACCCGGTCGGCTCGGTGATGGCGCAATACAGCCGCGACGGCTCGCTGCCAACCCCCGGTTCATGGGCGGTTGAAGGCATTGGCGAGGACTTTATTCCGTCGATCACCGACCTCTCCAGCGTACGCCACGCCTATTCGATCAGCGATGAAGAAAGCTTCGACCATGCCCGTCAGTTGCTGCGTGCCGAGGGCATTCTCGGTGGGTCATCGACCGGCACCCTGCTCGCTGCCGCGCTGCGTTATTGCCGCGAACAGACCGAGCCCAAACGCGTGGTGAGTTTCGTCTGCGACACCGGCACGCGCTATTTGTCGAAGGTCTACAACGACCAGTGGATGACCGATCAGGGCCTGTTGCAGCGCAAAGGCTATGGCGACCTGCGGGACTTGATCGCCCGACGTTTTGAAGACGGTCGGGTCATCAGCGTCGGGCCCGATGACACGCTGCTGACCGCCTTTCAGCGCATGCGCCTGGCGGATGTCTCGCAGTTGCCCGTGCTGGTGGAAGGCAAACAACTGGTCGGGGTGATCGACGAATCGGACATTTTGCTGGGGGTGCACGAGGACGCTGCACGCTTCAGCCAATCGGTCTCCAGCGTGATGACCGACAAACTGCAAACCCTCGCGCCCGACGCCCCCCTGGCTGAGCTGGAATCGGTGCTCAGCCGTGGCCTCGTCGCCATCATCGCCGACGCATCGGGCTTCCATGGCCTGATCACCCGCGTCGACATGCTCAACCAATTACGGAGATCCCTCGCATGAGTCAGCAGGACAACAATTCCCAAGGTTTCGCGACCCGGGTAATCCATGCCGGGCAAGAGCCCGACCCGACCACCGGCGCGTTGATGCCGCCGATTTACGCCAACTCCACTTACCTGCAAGACAGCCCCGGCGTGCACAAGGGTTTCGACTACGGGCGCTCGCACAACCCGACGCGTTTTGCCCTTGAGCGCTGCGTGGCGGATCTGGAGGGGGGCACCCGCGGGTTTGCGTTCGCCTCCGGTCTGGCGACGATTTCCACCGTTCTCGAGTTGATTGACGCGGGCTCTCACGTGATTTCCGGCAACGACTTGTACGGCGGCACCTTTCGCTTGTTCGACAAGGTGCGCCAACGCAGCGCCGGGCACCGCTTCAGCTACGTCGACCTGACTGACCTGTCGGCATTCGAAGCGTCGTTACAGGACGACACGCGCATGGTCATGGTCGAGACACCGACCAATCCGCTGCTGAGCCTGTCGGACCTGGCGGCCATCGCGCGCATCTGCCGAGCACGCGGGATCATCAGCGTGGCCGACAACACCTTTGCCAGCCCCTACATCCAGCGCCCGCTGGAGCTGGGTTTCGACATCGTGCTGCACTCGACCACAAAATACCTGAACGGTCACTCCGACGTGATCGGCGGAATCGCCGTGGTCGGGCAGAACGCCGAACTGGCCGAGCGTCTGGGCTTTTTGCAGAACGCGGTGGGTGCGATATCCGGGCCGTTCGATGCGTTTCTTACCTTGCGTGGCGTGAAAACCCTGGCGCTGCGCATGGAGCGTCATTGCAGCAACGCGCAGGATCTGGCGCAGTGGCTGGAACAGCAACCGCAGGTCAAACGCGTCTACTACCCCGGTCTTGAATCGCACCCGCAGCATGAATTGGCCAAGCGGCAGATGCGCGGTTTCGGCGGGATGATTTCCGTGGACCTGAACAGTGATCTGGCCGGCGCACGGCGCTTTCTGGAGAACGTGAAAATCTTCGCCCTGGCGGAAAGTCTGGGCGGCGTTGAAAGCCTGATCGAGCACCCGGCGATCATGACGCACGCCACCATTCCACCCGAAACCCGCGCGAAACTGGGAATTGGCGATGGCTTGGTACGCTTGTCGGTGGGCGTCGAAGACGTCGAAGACCTGCGCGCCGATCTGGCGTATGCCCTGACGAAAATCTAGCGCTGCAAGAACGACAAAGCCCGCACGAAGCGGGCTTTGGTATTCGAGTAGGCGGCCAGTGCTGGTCTCTGGCTTGCAAGGTTTATCAGGCTTCTCACAGTACCGGGCCAAATTGAAAAAGGTAGTGCCTCGGCTGCTTCACACGGCATAAGGGCTGGATCTCAGCGCGGAGATCTTTCTAACCGTGCACCCTTCGGAACGCGCCCCACGTCCCCTTGCTATCCGTTTGCGCATCAGTCTGCGTCTTCACCTACAACATTGAGCCTAGCAAAGGCTTACGGAGGCGGCGCGGGATTTTTAGACTGATTTGAGCTTTGCGCAGAACGTGCAGGAAGGGAAACGCCTAACCCCTGTATATCCCCGCTGCGCACTAGCACATTTGTGCTAATCGACCGCTCCGCCCCCCGGCGCTATATTCCTCGCACCCCCCGATGCTTCTCAACACTGCCACTTGGCGGTGTGCAGGATCATTGCGCGTGGAAATCAGAACAACACCAAGGAAGAAACACCATGAAACTGCATGCACACCTCAGCAAGTTCGGCGTTGTGGCCGTTGCCACACTTGTCCTCAGCGGCTGCGCCACCCCGAAACAATGGGAAGCCACCGGCGGCAGCAAAAACGATGGCGTCGTCCAGGTCTCCTATGAACTGGGCCAGTTCGAAAGCGGCCAGACCAGCGCCGAACAGGGTCTGACTGTCGCCTCGCAACGCTGCAAGACCTGGGGCTACAAAAACGCCGAGGTCACCGGCTCGGAGAAAAATATCTGCCGCACCATGGGTCAATACAACTGCCTGCAAACCACTATCACTCAGGATTATCTCTGCAAGCGCTGAGTCAAGCCTGCTCGAGCGACTCCGGTTGCCGGTCGCGCAGTGCCCGCAAGGTCGCGCGCAGCTCGGCCGGGCGCACGGGTTTGGACAGGATGGCAATTTGGCGGTCGTGCAAGGCCGCCTGTATTTTTTCGATGTCATGCCCGGTGATGATCATCGCCGGCACAGCCCAGCCTCTCTGCCGGCGCACTTCATCGATACATTCGATGCCGGTGGCATGGGTGCCGAGGTCATAGTCGGCGACGATGATGTCGCAGTCGGTGACCAGATACGCTGCCGCACACTCGGCCTGAACCACACAGCCCCAGCGCTCCAGCAATGCTGACGTCGCCAGCAGCACGTTGCGATCATCCTCAACCAGACACACCTTCAACCCGGTCAGCAAACCGACCTGGCGCACCTCATCACGATTGACCGTTGATGGCGGCGGCGCGGCGATCGGCAATCCGTACAAGGTCACCGCCGTGCCCCGCCCAAGCCGCGAACGCAAAGCAACACTCACACCGATCAATTGCCCCAGTCGCTTGACGATCGACAGGCCCAACCCCACACCCTCGACATCCTTGTCGCGCACTTGCCGCACCCGATAGAACTCCTCGAACACCTTTGGCAAATGCTCCTCGGCGATACCATTGCCGCGGTCATAAATCACGATGGCCAGCCCTGCCCCGCGCCGACGCACGCCGATCAGGACCGGCCGATGCGCGCCATATTTGAAGCAATTGGAAAGCACGTTCTGCACCATGGTCGCCAGCAGTACCGGATCGGTGCGCACCCAGTATTTACAGGGGCGCAAGCGCAGGTCCACGCCAGCCCAGCGCGCAGCTTCGGCGTTCTGGTGAATCAGTTCGGTCAGCCATTCGTGCAAGTTGATGGTTTGCAGCTTCGGCAACACCCGTCCGTTATCAAGGGTGTACAGGTCGAGAATAGACCGAAACAGCTGCGACACGTTGAGCAGCGAACGGTCGATGTTGTCCACCAGCCGACGCTCCTCGTCACCCAGCCGCGACTCGCGCAGACACGCGGTAAACAGTCCAATGGAGTGAATCGGCTGACGCAAGTCATGACTGGCCTGCGCGAGAAACCGCGACTTCTCCAGATTGGCCGCGACTGCTTCTTCCGACGCCTTGCGCGTGCGCTCCAGCAACAGATGGGCGTAAAACGGGATCACCGTGCTGGTGATCATCAGCATCAACACCATGAACGGTTGCGCCTGCCACACCGGGGTCAGGCGATAGACACACAGCAGCGCCAGCAACGCCAGGGCCGTGGCAATCGCCAGATAGCGCGAGCCATAACGCATGCCGTTGCCGAGGTTGACCCAAATGATGACCGCATACAGCGGCAACGCCGCCTCGCCTCCCACCACCAGACCAAAGCAGGTGCCGGTGTAATCGTGGACAATGGCGAAAATCCGCCGTGCCGGGTAATGCCCCGGCCAGCGCACAATTGCCTGGCGTAACCCGATAGAAGCCAGCAGAAACACGATGATGTAGGTGATCACCGGTAGATACGTATCGAAGCGCTCGCCCGGCAAAAAACCCAATACGAGCATGTAAACCACGGCAATACTGGCAATGATGATGCGCAGATTGGCCTGGTCGAGTTCGGTATTTTTCTCGAACTTCATGGTAAACGTCCTTGTGCAGCAATCGTCAGATTCGGAAGCAGCCTACAGGCAACGATCGCGCCCGGTGCTAAGGTGCAAGCCTTGAGCAATGCCTGACCCAGGGAGGGACATGCCATGACATGCCGAATTATCATAGCCGACGATCATCCGCTGTTTCGTGAGGCGATGCTGCGCACGGTTCAGCGATTGCTGCCCGAAGCCGTCATCGACGAAGCCGGCGATCTGGACGCGGTGCGGGCGCTGCTGGCACTGGGTGAAGAGCCGGACACACTGATACTGGATCTGCGCTTTCCCGGACTGACCGGCGTCAGCCAGCTCGCCGAACTGCGCCAGCGCTTGCCGCGCAGCACGCTGATTGTGGTGTCGATGGTCGATGATGAAGCGTTGATCCGTGACGTCATGGCCGTCGGCATTGACGGCTTTATCGGCAAGAACATTGCCCCGGCCGACATCGGTCAGGCGATTCTGGCGATTCGTGAAGGCGAGGTGCTGGTGAAGTTTGCGCCGTCAGGGCTGTTGCCGCTGGAGACCGGCACCCCGCTCACACCCCGTCAGCAAGACGTCCTGCGCTTGATCGCCCAGGGCAAGACCAACAAGGAAATCGCTCGCGAACTGGATATTTCTCCGTTCACGGTGCGCATTCATGTGTCTTCTTTACTACGCACGCTCAACGTGCCCTCACGGGCGGCCGCTGCGGTGAAATATGCAGGAACTCTGTAGGCGCTGCCGCCACGCTGCGATTTTTTGAGCTTGTCTTTAAAAACCAACATCAAAAGATCGCAGCCTTCGGTAGCTCCTACAGGTGACGGTGTGGGGTTATGGATCGACCTGCGCCATCAACTCCGGCACCGACTCCGGCCGTTTCGCATAGCGCTGCGCCAACACCGCGCAAACCATCAATTGAATCTGATGGAACAGCATCAGCGGCAGGATGAGCACGCCAATGGTGCTGCCGGCAAACAACACCTGAGCCATCGGCACGCCGGTGGCCAGGCTCTTTTTAGAGCCGCAGAACAGAATGGTGATGCGGTCTTCCTGATTGAAACCAAAGGCCTTGCCCAGCAACGTCGCCGCCACTAGCACCAGTGCCAGCAAAATACAGCAGACCACTACCAGCCCGAGCAACTCGATCAGCGGGATCTGATGCCAGATGCCTTCGTTGACTGCCTCGCTGAACGCGCCGTAAACCACCAGCAGAATCGAACCCTGATCGACAAACTTCAGCCAGTTCTTGTTGCGCCCTACCCACGCGCCGATCCAGCGACGGGCAATCTGACCCACGATGAATGGCAGTAGCAACTGCATGCTGATTTTCAGGATCGCATCGAGGGTCGAACCGCCGTCACCATGGACGTCCAACAGCAGCGTCACCAGCAACGGAGTGAGGAAAATCCCGAACAGGCTGGATGCCGCCGCACTGCAAATCGCCGCAGGAATGTTGCCTCGCGCCAGCGAAGTGAAGGCAATCGCCGATTGCACCGTTGCGGGTAACGCGCACAGGTAAAGCATGCCCATGTACAACGTGTCGCCGATCAGCGGCGACAGCAGCGGTTTCAAGGCAAACCCCAGCAGCGGGAACAGCACGAAGGTCAGACCGAACACCAGCAAATGCAGGCGCCAGTGACCGGCACCGGCGATGATCGATTCACGGGAGAGTTTGGCGCCGTGGAGGAAAAACAGCAGCGCGATGGCGATGTTGGTCAGCCAGCCGAAACCGACCGCGACCTGACCGCTGGCAGGTAGAAAACTCGCCAGTAGCACGACGCCGATCAGCGTCAGGGTGAAGTTGTCGGGCAGGAATCTTGGGCGCGTCATGGTGTGTTCATCCGGGGGTTGCCAGTGCGTGCCGACGACTCTAACGTGAGCGGCAATTACCGACTAACGCCGAAGAGCCTGCAGATGCCGCCTAAAGGACATATCAAAAGTATTCGGCGCAGCATTCCCGGGCTGCCCAGCCTTCCGCGCCCGTTGTACGGACGCACTGAATCCCTGCCCAATCGCGCACTGACCCGCCGCCACAGCCATCCGTGGGTGCAATTGTCGTACGCCATTCAAGGGGTGCTTGAGGTCCAGACCAGTGCCGGACGCTTCGTTGCGCCGCCTGAGCGTGCTGTATGGATTCCGGCCGGCGTGCCGCATCGGGTATTCAGTTCGCCACACACCGAAATGCGCAGTCTGTATATCGATTGCAGCGTTGCCGGTTGGGCTGTTGAGCACTGTCATGTGCTCGGTGTCAGCGACTTGCTGCGTGAACTGATCCGCGCATTCAGCCAGGTTCCCGTGGAATACGATCAATCCGGCCCACACGGACGGCTGGCCCAGGTGATCCTCGATCAACTCGCCGAAGCGCCACAGATCGACCTGATGTTGCCGCTACCGCAAGACGCGCGTTTACGGCAGATCTACCAGAGCCTGGAGCAACATCCCGAACAGCAGACCACGCTGAGCCATTGGAGCGAGAAGTTCGGTGTCACCGAAAAAACCCTCACGCGCCTGTTCCTGCGCGACACCGGCCTGACCTTCCGCGCCTGGCGCCAACGCTTGCGCTTGCTCGGAGCGCTGACGCCACTGGAAAAAGGCGAACGCGTCACCGACGTCGCGCTGGCCTGCGGCTACGACTCGACGTCGGCGTTTATTGCAGCGTTCCGCCAGCAGTTTGGGGAGACGCCGGGGGAGTTTTTTCGCTAGGTTTCGCTGTCGAGAAACCAAGTCATTGACTTACCAGTGAAACTTTCCCACTACATTTTTATAACCTGTCAACTGTCAGATCTTACAGTTGTCCAGCGCATATCGAATATGTAGCGTACGAACTGTTGATGGCTCCATTTGGCAAACACCGTCAAATTAAAAATCCATGACTAAAGGATCTGACATCATGAGCAAGCTTGACTATTTTACCGAACTCGGCGTCGATAAAACGCTGAAGCCCGTGCCAACCGCGCATAAAAAAATCACACAAGAGGAGTATTTCAAGCTGACGCTTTCGCCTGGTTTCCCTCAAATGCCTGAATTCGCTCCCAACCAATACATCTATGCTTCATTGTCATTAGATACAATTAGTATCATTGCGCGCCACAACACGCCAGGAATGTTTTATCAAGCAGGCTTTATATTGGAACGCGACATTGAGGACGGCACGCACGAATTGCAGGAAGGAAGCGGCAGCAAAGCCCGAGCCCACTTCGTGACACCGGTCAATTTCAGTCCGATTCTTTCAGGACAAAATGGCCAGATCACGCTGAAGCAAAATAAAGCAGACAAAACAATCGAAGCAACATTCAACTATGAAATAGTCCATGAAGGCGAAGTATACAAAGTAGAGAACGGGAAGTTATTTCTTCGGGCAACCGGCCCTGTTTAAAGCAGATTGTTAGATATTAAAGAACAACAAATGCCAAACGAGAACGTTATCTCTCGCTGTGTTTGGCAGCTACTTCCCTCCTCTTTAAATGCTCACTCCCCTTTAATGGCATGTTACCGCCCAGGCTGTTAACTCTGCCAGCGCGTCGGCGCTCATCACTGAAAGTGCAGGATCACGACATTTACACCACCGGGGTAATCGGGCACCGGCCGGAGCCAAGCCATGGCTCGACACTTCGTTATTTACGAACTCTAAACCAGAAATAAACGATTTTTCTTTCGCCCAAACACGTCGCTAGCATGGCCTCGTCTGACCCTGATACAACCAGAAAAAGGGAGCGTGACATGCCAGAAACGAACATCAATATCGGCGAACCGTGGATGTGGGGCGCCTTCATCGTCTTCGTACTTGCGATGTTGGCACTGGACCTTTTTGTGTTCGGCGGGCGCAAGGCGCATCGGGTTTCAGTGCGGGAAGCCTCGGCATGGGTTATTGCCTGGTGCTTGCTGGCGCTGAGCTTCGCCGGGCTGCTGTGGTGGTATCTGAACGGCGAATTCGGCGGCGAAATCGCCCGACAGAAAACCCTGGAATTCCTCACCGGTTATCTGATCGAGCAGTCGCTGTCGATCGACAACATGTTCATCTTCGTGATGATCTTCACCTACTTCGCCGTGCCGCCGGAATTACAGCGTCGGGTGCTGCTGTACGGCGTACTCGGGGCGATCGTGATGCGCGCGGTGATGATTTTTGCCGGGGTGTGGCTGGTGTCGCAGTTCGAGTGGCTGCTGTACGTGTTCGGGGTGTTCCTGATCATCACCGGTATCAAGATGCTGATCTTTGCCGATCAGCAACCGGATCTGGAGAAAAACCCTTTATTGCGCTGGGTGCGCGGGCATATGCGGATTACCAGCGGCTTTCATGGCGAACGGTTTTTTGTCCTACAAAACGGCGTGCGCTGGGCCACGCCGATGTTTCTGGTGCTGGTACTGATCGAGGCCAGCGACTTGATGTTCGCGGTCGACAGCATCCCGGCGATCTTCGCCGTCACCACTGACCCGTTCATTGTCTTCACCTCGAACATCTTCGCGATGATGGGCCTGCGGGCGCTGTACTTTCTGCTGGCGGACATGGCCGACCGCTTCCACCTGCTCAAGTACGGTTTGGCGATCGTGCTGGTGTTTATCGGCGGCAAGATGACATTGATGCCGTGGTTCCACATGCCGGTGGAATGGTCGTTGGCGGTGGTGGGTGGGGTGATTTTCGGGTCGGTGCTGCTGAGCCTGATCACGACGAAGGGCAAAGCGCCGGAAAACCAGTCCCCCTGAAACCCCGTGGGAGCGAGCCTGCTCGCGAAGGCGTCGTGTCATTCAACGATTATGTTGGCTGATCCACCGCATTCGCGAGCAGGCTCGCTCCCACAGGATTGTGTGCTATCAATTACCGGATTTGATGCTGGTCCAGACCCGGGTGCGTACACGCTCGACTTTTTGCGGTAACGGCTGGACGACGTAAAGGGTTTTCAGCGCCTCGGGGGTCGGCGTCAGGTTCGGGTTGCCAGTGATTTCCTTGTTGATCAACACCATCGAATCCTTGTTCGCATTCGGGTAACCGAGGAAATCACTGATCGGCGCGATGACCTTCGGGTCAAGCAGGTTGTTGAGAAACTCATGAGCCTCGGCGACGTTCTTCGCGCTCTTCGGAATCGCGAACGTATCGAACCAGATCGGCGCGCCTTCCTTCGGCAGGCGCCAGTCGACCACGACACCATTGCCCGACTCTTTCGCGCGATTGCCGAACTGATAGAAGCTGCCGGAGTAACCGATGGCTACGCAGATGTCGCCGTTGGCGATGTCGGTCATGTATTTGGCGGAGTGGAAGTAGGTTACGTAAGGACGAACCTTGAGCATCAGCTCTTTGGCTTTTTCGTAGTCGGCGGGGTTTTGGCTGTTCGGGTCGAGGCCCAGATAATGCAGGGCCAGCGGCAGAATTTCCGTCGGCGAATCAAGCATCGCCACACCGCAGGATTTCAGCTTTTCCATGTTCTCGGGCTTGAACACCAGATCCCAGCTGTCCACCGGTGCATTCTCGCCCAGCGCCGCCTTGACCTTGGCCGGGTTGAAGCCGATCAGCACAGTACCGACCATGTAGGGAACGCCGTACTGGTTGCCGGGATCGTTCTTGCCCAGCAGCTTCAACAACTCCGGATCCTGGTGCTTCCAGTTGGGCAACTTCGACTTGTCGAGTTTCTGAAACACACCGGCCTTGATCTGGGTCTCGAGAAACTGGTTCGACGGCACCACGAGGTCGTAACCGGAGTTACCGGTCAGCAGTTTGGCTTCCAGGGATTCGTTAGTGTCGAAGGTGTCCCAGGTCACTTTGATGCCGCTTTGCGCTGCGAAATCCTTGGGCACCGCCGGCAGGATGTAATCCGCCCAGTTATACACCCGCAGTTCGCGCTGCTCAGCCTGGACCGCGCTGGCCAGCAGCGTCAGTCCACAAACGGTGGCACCCAGAATACGTTTCATCGTGACCATGGTTGTTTTCCCAAAAAGCGACGTGAGTTCGATGGTTTTTATGTTCTGTACACGGCAGTGGCTAAAGATAGCCAAGGGTAAAAAGGTCTGGCGTTTCGTTGTGGCTTTGATTCTTGCTGACCGCGTAGATGGATCACAGTGGGCGATGGGCCAAAAGGGGATCGATATGGCCAATTTGAATGACCACTGTTATGCGCAAACAAAAGTAGCCGGTGAATGGCTGGGCATTGTTCGTACTCGATTCACCCACTTCGCGACTATTCAAACCCCGTTGGACATCGGCTTTTCGACGCAAAAGCCACGCTTATCGGATCCGCTTAAAAGCCCTTGCAAAGAACAAATACTGGTATACCATCAGACCAACAAATACATAATAATCGCATCACAACACCCGAGGACTGCCCAATGATCGATGCCGCCATCTACAAACAAGTCATGGGCTCGTTCCCGTCCGGCGTAACCGTCATCACTACCCTGGACGACGACGGTCAGATCGTCGGTCTGACCGCCAGCGCCTTCAGTTCGCTGTCGATCGATCCGGCTCTGGTGCTGTTCTGCCCCAACTACAGTTCCGATTCCTACCCGGTACTGATCAAGAACAAACGCTTCGCGATCCATGTTCTGTCCGGTGGTCAGCAAAGCGAGGCCTACGCCTTCGCCCGTAAAGGCAAGGACAAGGCACAGGGCATCGAGTGGACATTGAGCGAGCTGGGCAATCCGATTCTGGCCAACGCGACAGCGGTGATCGAGTGCGAGTTGTGGCGCGAATACGAAGGTGGCGACCACGCGATCATGGTCGGTGCGGTGAAGAACCTGATCGTGCCCGAACAGTGCGCCGGACCGCTGGTGTATTGCCACGGCAAAATGGGCGCCCTGCCCGTCCTGGCCTGATCAAAACCTCCAGACTCATGCAGATCAAATGTGGGAGCGAGCCTGCTCGCGAAAGCGGTGTTACAGGCAAGCAGATGGCGACTGACACGACGCCAACGCGAGCAGACTCGCTCCTGCAGTTTTGCGGCCGCAACAACAAAAAATCCGAGGAAGCGTCATGAAATTTTCCCTGTTCGTACACATGGAACGCTGGGACGAAAGCGTCAGCCACCGCCAACTGTTCGAAGACCTCACCGAACTGACCCTGATGGCCGAGGCCGGTGGCTTCAGCACCGTGTGGATCGGCGAACACCACGCCATGGAATACACGATTTCGCCGAGCCCGATGCCGCTGCTGGCCTACCTCGCAGCCAAAACCACCACCATCCACCTCGGCGCCGGCACCATCATCGCGCCGTTCTGGCACCCGCTGCGGGTCGCCGGTGAATGCGCGTTGCTCGACGTCATCAGCAACGGCCGCATGGAAGTCGGCCTCGCCCGTGGCGCTTATCAGGTTGAATTCGATCGCATGGCCGGCGGCATGCCCGCATCAAGCGGCGGCCAAGCCCTGCGGGAAATGGTTCCGGTGGTCCGCGCCCTATGGAAAGGCGACTACGCCCACGACGGCGACATCTGGAAATTCCCCACCTCCACCAGCGTGCCGAAACCCATCCAGAAGCCCAATCCACCGATGTGGATCGCCGCCCGCGACCCGGACTCACACAACTTCGCCGTCGCCAACGGCTGCAACGTGATGGTCACGCCATTGATGAAAGGCGATGAAGAAGTTCTCGACCTGAAGAACAAATTCCAGACTGCGTTGGATAACAACCCGGACGTGCCGCGCCCGCAATTGATGGTCCTGCGTCATACCCACGTGCACACCGCAGATGACCCGGAAGGCTGGAAAGTCGGGGCGAAAGCGATTTCGCGGTTTTACCGCACGTTTGATGCGTGGTTCGGTAACAAGGAAACGCCGGTGAACGGCTTTCTCGCGCCGAGTCCGGAGGAGAAGTTCGCAGGGCGTCCGGAGTTTGAGCTGGAGAGTTTGCACAAGACCGCGATGATTGGTACGCCGGAGGAGATTATTCCGCGGATCAAGTACTACCAGGAGCTGGGGGTGGATGAGTTTAGTTTCTGGTGTGATAACAGTCTGCCGCATGAAGAGAAGAAGAAGTCGTTGGCGTTGTTTATCAAGCACGTGGTGCCGGTGTTTCGGTGAGTGTATTTTGGAGAAAACCGTAAAGAACAAATAAAAACGCCCCGACTTATACGGGGCGTTTCTCTTACACAGGTACGAGCATCGATTTCGTAATCTGGCTTCCACGCCTTATTCGATGATGCAATGATCGTCGTTCAGCAATTCAAAGGCATGAAACTTAAAATATATTTTTTCGTCTTCCTCCTCAACTAGCTTAAAGCGAATGCGATCCAGTCCGCCCTCAACTATCGAGACGCGAAAATCCATGAACTGTGCCAAGCCACCACCAAATTCTCGTACTTTCAAAGCGCCTACGTTATAAAAAACCATGACTATATTCGCCCCCCCCAGAATGCGAATACTCCGCCAGCGCCATCAGTAATTGTAACTGAAAAGCACATTTTCCGAGCCAATACGAATAACTTCCACATATGCGTATTCGCGTCAGAAAAAAACAAAGCTCATTCAGCGACTTTACATTAGTCAATGAGATACTGTTTTTCACCCAAAAAAAAGGAGGACAGACTACGTTTATCAAATCATTCTAAACGCGCCCCCACTTATTCTCTACGAACTGCAACTTATCAACACACAAGCATCTCCAGATTTGACAACCAAATTAATCGATTTTGTAGTCACACCATCATCCGTTGACAATTCAACTAACAAATTTTGATTCTCGAACGATTGGAGCTCCGATATAAGCTGCTTAATAGTTTTCCCCCGGCCAATCCAAACGGGATTGTTTTTATCGTTCATGTCAATCTCCAATACGATTTAAGTTTATGTCATAAGTCCCTGACCTAGTCTTTTTACTTCCAAGTGACTTGACAGAGTCTGCCATCTTCCATGCACCACCAACATGCCCAGCGATGTCTCGAGTAATATAATAATTACCCTTCTTGAATATTGCCTGACCACCGTGGATTGTCTCGTTTATTTTTTCAAATCCCAGTTTTTTTGCCGCCTGCTGAGCCTCAGCGTTAGTTTTGTACACAGGCTCAATTTTTACACGGGTAGTCGTTGGACCGCCACTACCTGCACTGATCGGGCTTTTGCCTAGGATGGCCATTCCCAGCGTGAACTTGAGCTCAGTCAGCAACGTTGCCCGCTCTTCTAGAGACAGCTGTTGTCCAGACT
The DNA here is from genome assembly GCF_044218815.1 of Pseudomonas sp. A0308. Classification (NCBI taxonomy): domain Bacteria; kingdom Pseudomonadati; phylum Pseudomonadota; class Gammaproteobacteria; order Pseudomonadales; family Pseudomonadaceae; genus Pseudomonas; species Pseudomonas sp. A0308. The sequence continues at coordinate 6,016,325 of NZ_CP162581.1, read as the reverse complement.
GTGGATTAAGCCAACTGGTTTCCTTGACCCACTGATCGACACCTGCCAACTCACTCTGCGTCAGCCAACCTTCCTTTAGGTTCTTCGCAAAAGCCATTTGTTTGTCCGAAGTAAACAGAGCTCCCCAACCGTCGACCCCTTGCGATGGAACGGCAATACTTCCTGGATTCCCGGTGAGGAGTCCGGCCATATCGTAGGAAACATGCTGGCGCAAGAACGCCATCAAATCCTTGGCCACCGGCGCTTCTAATGAAACGGCACTTTTTTGAATCGAGTCTACACATGCTCTGCTATCACAGGCATTGATTGCCATCGAACGCGTGGTGGATAAATCTTCGTATTGCGCAATAATCTCGCGAATATTTTCTGAACTACAGCCGGCGGTAACCCGACAACCTTGAAGTTCTTCAAGTAACCTTTCAGCAGATGGGTGGTCGAGGTTGTTGTATTGCGTTGCGTTGGCCGTAACTGCAGCGGCTGACGATGCATCCCCCCCCGTTACAGCCGCCGTTAAAACACCAATTAGTTGTGACGCAGCCAGCAACTTGCTGATCCCTTGCTGGTACTCGAGGCTATTTCTATCCACACCTACCGGTAACAACTTGTCAGCCAGGAAATCTACGACCGCTTCATTTGCCCCCGCAGCTAGAGCCCCCGTACGGAAGTCGCCGCCCATGGCCTCAGCCATCAGGCCGCCGAGAGCCGCGTGCATCGCGAATTTCGTCAACTTGCCGTTTTCAAACAGAGTTACATCACCGATCTTGCTGGCCCCAAGGGCCCCGCCAATACTGATCCCTGCCCCTACCGTAGCGTCGACCAAATTATCCGTCAGGCTACCTCCCATAATTGCCGTTTTGGCCACGGTGTCCGCTGCAATCTTGGTTGTCACTGCCTTGGCACCGGCCGAATCTAACGTCAACTCTGTAGGGTTAAAGCCAAACTGTGCAGCGATGCCCGCGGTGACGCCTGCTAGCACATAGCCTTTGAGGTTCTCAGAAGAGAAGGCGTCTTTGAAGGCTGCTCCCACGTTACCTTTGTTATTGATCGTACTAACGGCGGCGGCGCTGGCCATGGAGGTCAACACCGCAGAGGCCATCACGTTCCCTAACCCCGCGGCAACGGTAGAGCCGACTGCAGCACCACCGGCAACTGCCGATGCGGTTGCCGTGCCCGCAGCTGCCATGGCTGTCCCTGATCCCGCCGCAGCGCTGGCGGCAGTTCCCACTGCCGCACTCGCGGCGCCGGCCGTCAGCACAGTGACGATAATAATGATCGCCAACATGGCGCCCTGACCGAGGCTCGAACTGCTGTATTTGAACGAGTCGTGGGTTTCCTTAATCAGTTTCCAGTCCACGTCACCGCGCTTCTCGGCATCTTTCAGCCACGCCAGTTGTGGATCTGCCTGGACCATGACATCAATGGTTTGGCTGATCGATTTCTGGTTGATCTGTTTTATATCGATGTTCAGGCCGTCAACCGCATTGATCACCAATTGCCCTTTGGCTACCAATTGGCTCTGGCGCAGGGTCTCGTCGGTTTTTCCTTTGCCCGACATCGAGTTCCAGGACAGGCTGGTATTACTTTTTGTGTGGCTTTCCTGATGCAGGTCCTTCACGCCCTCAAAAGTGACGGCTCCGCCACTGCTGATGATCAGGTCGTTTCCGCTGTCGAGCTTGGCTGCCTGGTAATGCTGATCGCCACCGCTGGCGAGCACCATGCTGGCGCCGGAGGTGATTTCGCTGCTGATGTTTTTCACATCAGTGACTTCATCATGCTTGGTTTTCTTTTTACCGAAGCTTCCCTTCTTCTTCATGTCATACAGCGAGTAATCGGTATCCTGCGCAGCGAGGATATCGAGGCGGTCGCCTGCCACCAGATAGGCTTCATCCCCAGCGGTGACACGACTGGAAACGACGGCGAGGTTTTGCTCAGCGAACAGCGACACATCGCCACCCGCCGTAATGCCGGACATGACCTGACTGACATGGTCTTCCTGACGGGTGACTTTCTTGCTCTTCGATAGCGAGTGTTCTTCATCCGCCGCCGAGCTGATCAACATGTTCTCAGTCGCCGACATCGACACATCGCGCTTGGCATCAATCTCACTGGCAATCACACTGATGTCACGCTTGGCATCCGCCTTGAAATCACGCCCGGCATCAATATCAGCGCCCAATTGCGTGACACTGCTGACGGCTCCCCTCCAGCCTAGCGACGCGCTGTCGTTGATCTGCACAGAGGCCACGTTAACGTCGCGACCGGCGTTCAAGACCATGTCCTGGCCGCTCTTCATCACGCCACCGATGACGTTAATGTCCTTCGCCGCTTTCACGGTCAGGTCGTTGGCGGCCTCGATCCGGGCGGCGTTATCGGCAAAGTCCTGATGCCGGGTGACAGAGCCGTATTGGTCGTCCAACGAAGTGATAGTCCGCCCGTTGATCACATCGCCCGTGCGGGTGGTCAGGCTGACGTCCTTGCCGGCAATGATGCCGCCAGCCTTGTTGACGATGTTATTGGTCGCCAGCAGATCCAGACGATTGCCCGCCTCGATCGAACCGCTGTTGACCAGATCCTTTCCTGCCGTTGCCGACAGATTATTGGTCGCTTTCAACGTGCCGACGTTATCCAGGTTTTCCCCGGCAATCAGCGTCACATCATTACCGGCAATCAGCGCACCGGTCGGGCCGAGACGGCCGCTGGCCTGCGCCAGATAAACCACCGGCACCAGCACTTTTTCGCCGTTTACTTCATGCTCTTCGAGCCAGACGATGTCGTGGGTTAGCGCGGCGACTTGTTGCGCCGTGAGACCGACGCCGACCGACAGGTTAAGTGCGTCCTTGCTGGCGATGGCATTGTTCATGAGGTACTTGAACATGCCCTCGTTGGAGGTCTGGCCATCAAGGAACGCCTGACCGGTGCGCGCGGTCACGGCTTGCTGGATCAGGCGCTGTTCGTAGAGGCCATCGCCCAGACGTTTGGCGCTTTGGTCGGGGTTGTAGCCGAGTTTTTCCAGCAGGTAATCGGAACTCATGAACGACTTGAGGTCGGTGAGTACCGGGTTGGTTTCGATCAGGTATTTGTGCGGGTTTGAGGGCGCCGTGGTGTCTGGCAGGCCGGTGACACGAGTGACCGGACGGGTGTCGATCGACTCTTTCATGTCGTTGCCGCGGTTGGGCTTGCCCGGGCCTGCGGAGTTCACCGGCACATTGACGTCGACCGTGGTGGCGACGGCGTTAACCATGCTTGGGGTGCGGTTGAACTTGTCCACTGCGCGGGTACTGTCGGACACCGGCGCAGGGGCGTCAATGAACAGGTTGCGCGGCCCGCCGCTGCTGGCGGCAACCATATGGTCCTGGGCATTCACCGCCTCACTGCCGACCGTCCAGGTCGGTGCTGGCCCGGTGTTGCCGGCTGCGGCGCCACTGGTGCCCTGCCCGCTCAGACGAAACAAACCATTCTCGCCCGTCGGCAGAGAGAAGCCAGGCAGGCTCAACGGATTGACTTGCTGTTGTGCAAGGTTCGGCGGCAGTTGGCTGTTGATGCGCACAACGACAGTGCCGCTGTTTCCGACCGCGGTATCAGCAACTTTGTTGGTGCCACCGGTCGAGCTGTAGTCCTGATGGATAACGCCGTTCGCAACTTCCCGGGTGGCGGTGATCGAGACGTTGCCGCCTGCCTGAATCACTGCGTTGCGCGAGTTGTTGGTATCAGCAGTACCGGTACTGTTAACCGGGTTTTCGGATGCAACGCGGCTCTGGTAAGGCGCCAGTTCGCTCGGTAAGGCGAGCAAATTATTCGGGTCATACATCGATGGCGTTGAGGTTTCAAAGCCCGCGGTATAACCAGACATGGCCCGGCCATATTTGCGACTACCGACGTTTTCACCCGTCTCGGCGTCGACGATGACGATGCCATTGCCCACGGTTTTGGCGATCGCTTTACGGATCAGACCTTCCGGCGCGATGACGTAGTACACAAACGGGAAATCGGGGTTGTTACGCTGGTTGTACGGCATGATCACGTTGGCCATGAATTGCGCCGTGGTGCCAGTGCCCATCTCGAAGTTGTACTGACGCGTTACTTCAACGGTCCCGCTCTTGGCACCGATATTCTCCAAGCTGTCAGCGGTGATGGTGATGTTGCCGCCCGCTGCTACCGTGCTTTTGCTGTTGAGGAACGTGCCACCTGTGAACGTAAAATCCTTGCCGACGTTGAACATCGCCGAGGCGCTGGTATCGGTGTCGAAGAATTGGTAAGTCTCGCGGCTGGCGAGGAAGTTGTTAAAGGTGCCGCCAACGCAGTCCCCACAGCTGGCTGCAATCAACCCGGAGATCAATTTGCGCTCAACCGATGCCGTCGGTCCTTCGGTACGGTTCTCGAACACATCGGCACTGAGCGTGAACCCACGCCCGCTCTCCATTGAGCCGGAGATGTTGTACACCCCTGCTGCCCGTGCCGCGCCGCTATACCCGCCCATCACCACATCGCCCAGACCGTAGAAATCACCGTGCTGGTTGGTCAGCATGCTGACGCCGAGGGTCATGTTGTTGCCGCTGAAAATCAGCCCGCGATCGTTGAGCAACGAAGGTGTGTTGATGATGAGGTTCTGCGCCGCGCCCAGGGTGCCGTAGTTGGTAACGCTTCCCGCATTGATCGTCAGGTCTTCGCTGGAGGTCATGCGCCCGGAGTTGGTCAATTGCCCGCCGACATTGACGGTCGACGTTGCGCCTACCGCGAAACTGCCGCCCGCCGCGACGTTCATCTGTGCGACGGAAAGATAAGCCCCACGCTGACTGGTCAAACGGCCGCTGCCGGCATAGGTGCCGCCGATTTGCATATCGAGGGTGCCATCACTGGCGATCAAGCCATCGTTGGTCCAGTTGCCGCCACGGATCTGCAGGGAATCGGAAGCCAACAATTTGCCGCTGGCGGTCTGGCTGAATTGCCCGACGTTGACGTTCAGGCGACCGGCCTGAATCACGTTGGAGTTGCTCCAGGTGTCGGCATTGAGTTCCAGCAGGCCACCGGTGACGATGCTGCCGCCGGCGCCGACGACATTGGCGGTGGAGATGTCGAACGTGCCGCGGCCGACATGGTTGAGTTGCCCGCCAGCGTTGAGGAAGCCGCCAACGGCAAGGGTCATGTCAATGTTTGCGGTTTCCAGCACGCCGTTGCGGTTATCGAGCAAACCGCCGATCTGGAACAGGGTCTTGCCGGTGTTGCCCAGAGAGCGCAGGCGCCCGTTCTGGTTGTCGACACTGGCCGCTTTTACGGTCAGTTGAGTATCGCTTTCGATGACACCTGCGTTGTTGCTCAGCGCACCACTGAGACCGAAGTCGATACGGTTGGCGGCGATTTTTCCGCCGGCGTTGTTCAGGCTTGCGCCAGTAACGCCCAACAACCCTTTCGCATAGAGCACGCCATTGCCGTTATCCAGCGCCGCGGTGGTGATACTCACATCTGCCGCCTGTGCCGAAATCCGCCCGCCATTGTTGTTCAGGCCGGCCAATGCCGTCAGCGTCAGGCTCTGCGCCTGAATGATGCCACCCTGACGGTTGTTGTTCAGGTCGAAGCCGTTGCGCAACACACCAACCGTACGCGCCTCCAGCGCGCCTTTGATGCTGGAGAGCGTGCCGCCACGGTTATCGATGTTGGCAGCCTTGACGAAGACGTCGCCGTTTTGCGCGATGACTTTGCCGCTCTGGTTATCGAAGTCGCCAGCGACTTCAAGGGTCAGCGCCGTTTCGCTCTGGATTGCGCCTTTACCGTTAAGCAAACTTGCCGCTTTCAGTTTAACATCGGCCTTCTGGCTGTAGATCAAGCCGTCGGCACTGTTTTTTACAGTACCCGTTGCGGTGATTTTCAACTGGTCATTGGCGGCGACGGTGCCCTTGTTGCTGTTGTCCAGCGAGCCGGTGCGCACCTCCAAAGTTTTCTGGCTGGCGAGTTGGCCGTTCTGGTTGATGAGGTCAGTCACACCGTTGATCAGCACGGGACCGGCACCGGCCAGTTTGCCGGCGTTGTTGTTCAGTTGGCCGCTCAGGTTGAGGGTGATCGCGCCGTTACCGGCGATCTCTCCACCGCTGTTGTCCAGGCGCGAAGCCGTGGCATTGATGGCCTGTTGCGCATTGATGGCGCCGCCGACGTTGGTGAACGCAGTGCTGACAATATCCAGCGCTGCGCCACTGGCGATCAGTCCGCTTTGGTTGTTATTGAGCGCGCCAGCGAGTGTCAGCGTCTGCCCTGTTCCACTGCTCAGATTGCCCTTGTTGCTGTTGTCGAGGCTACCAGCCTTGATGTTCAGACTGCCCTGCGCGACCACCGCGCCTGAGCCGCTGTTGAGCAGCGCATCTTTGAGGTCGACCGTCACATCAGCGGACTTGCTGGACAGCGTGCCGCTGTCGCGGTTGTCCAGGCTGTCGCCGTTGACCGTGAGCCCCTGCCAGCCGGACATCAAGCCTTTCTGGTTGATCAGGCTCGTGCCGCGCAACAGCAGTTTTTCGCCGCTGATGATTTTGCCGGAGGTGTTGTTGACGGCTCGGGCGATGAGATCAAAACCCAGGTTGCTGGAAACTTCGCCGCTCTGGTTATTGAGGTCGCGCAGACGCTTGAGGGTCAGCGGGCCTTTGGCGGTGAGCAATCCGTTTTGGTTATTGAGGTCGCCATTGGCGAGATCGATGGTGACGGATTTGTCGCCCATCAGGCGACCACCGTTCTGGCTCAACGACGTCAGCTTCAGATCGATGTCGCCGCTGGCCGAAACTTCACCTTTGTTGCTGGAATCAAGATCGGTCGCCGTCAGCGTCAGGTTGCCTTCGCTGATGATTAAGCCACTGTCACGGTTGTTGAGTTCAGCACTGTCGATGTGCAGCGTTTGCGCTGCACTGATCAGGGCGTTGTCATCGTTGCGCAGCAAGCCATCGACGGTAAGGTCCAGGTCGCCTCGGCTAACGAGACGGCCGCCACTGTTATTCACGCTGGCGGCGTGCACATCCAGGGACGCGGCACCGATGATGCCTTTGACGTTATCCAGCGCGTTGGCGATGCGCAAAATCAGACCCTGATCACTCAGGAGCTTGCCGTTGCTGTTATCCAGGCTCTGTGCGGTAAGGGTGAACGCTTCCTTGCTGGAAATCGTACCGCCCTGGTTGTTGACGCCGTTGAGTTGTTTGAGCAGTAAAGTGCCCGGCGCATTGATCACGCCGTTCTGGTTGTTCAATTGGCCGTTGTTCAGGTCCAGACTCAGGCGAGTCATGCTGAACAACTTGCCGCCCTGTTGATCGAGACCGGTGACCGATGCCGTCAACGCGCCCTGGCTGCCAATGCTGCCGGCATCGCTGTTGGTGACCTGCCCTGCAACGAGGTTCAGGGTGTCGGCGCTGCTCAGCGTGCCGCTGCTGTTATCGAAGGCGCCAGTGGTGACGGTGACTGCACCTTTACCACTGAGTGTGCCTTTTTGGCGGTTATCAAGGCTGCCGCTGTTGAGCACAAGCGCGCCATCGGTGACGACTTTACCGTCCTGATTGTCGACGCTGCCGTCGCTGTCGAGGGTCAAATCCTCAGCGCTGGAAAGACTGCCCTGCACGTTGGTCAGTTGCGCTGTCTTGACGTTTAGCACGCCTTCGCTGCTGACGTTGCCCTTGGTGTTATCGAATGCGCCGCTTAGGGTCAGGCGCATACCTTGCTGGCTGAGCAACTCGCCGCCGCTGTTGTCGAGCGACTGCCCTTGCAACGTCAATTGCGTATTGGCGCTGATCAGGCCTTTGTTGCGGTTGATCAGTTCATCGACAGTCAGGATCAACGCATTGCCGCTGTAAATTTCGCCCGCGTCACTGTTGTCGAGTTTTTTACCGCTGATTTGCAGATCGCTGTTGGTGGAGATTTCGCCGCCGCGGTTGTCCAGATCATCGACCGTGAGGGTCAGCGCTTTTGTCGCACCGAGCAGGCCCGCCTGACGGTTATCGAGTACATCGGCGTTCACCTCGAGCGCACCAGTGGCGATTAATTTGCCTTTCTGGTTGTCGATTTTTTTTGCGTTGACGACGGCGTCGGTTTTACCGGCGATGCTGCCACTGGTGTTATCCAGAACATCAGCGGTGAGCGTTAGTTGACCGTCGGCAATGACCGTGCCGAGCTGGTTATCCAGCGTCTTGTCGGTCGTCAGCAACATCTCGCCGCGACTGCTGATCAGGCCCTCGTGGTTGTCGAGGCTGTCGCTATGGCTGTCCAGCGATGTGCCGGAAAGAGTGCCTTTGACGTTGTTCAACGCCTGTGCAATACGCAGCGTCAAACCCTGCTGACTGATCAGTTTGCCGTCGCTGTTGTCCAGGTCATGAGCCGCGATCTCGAACGCTTGCTGACTGGAGATTTCACCGCCCTGGTTGTTCACGCCGTTGAGGTTTTTCAGCAGCAGCGTGCCGGGGGCGTTGATCAAACCTTTCTGATTGTTCAACTGACCGTTGTTCAGATCAAGGGTCAAACTGGATTTGCTGAACAGTTCGCCGCCTTGTTGATCGAGCCCAGTGACTGAAACATCCAGTGCCTGCTGACTGGCGATACGGCCGGTGGCGTTGTTGACTTGAGCAGCTTTGAGCGTCAGGGACGCTTCGCCGGTCAGTTTCCCGCCTTGGCTGTTGTCGAGATTGCCGGTATCGACTCGGCTGTTGCCTTTAGCGTAAATCAGGCCTTTTTCGCTGTTATCGAGGCGGGTGCTGTTGAGCGTCAGCTCATTATTGGTGCTGAGCGAACCGGCCCGATTGAGCAACATACCAGCACTGGTAATGTGCAGGTTACCGGCGCTGCTCAGGCTGCCAGCACTGTTATCGACACGCCCGGCTTTGAGGGTCAGCGTGCCTTCACTGCTGATAAATCCTTGAGCATTGATCAGCGCATCATCGAGCGTAATCACCAGACCTTTGAGGCTGTTGAAGTTGCCGCCGCTATTGTCCAGCGTGCCGCCGGTCAAAGTGGTCGCACCTTTGGCGGTGATCAAACCTGTGCTCTGGTTGATCAGTTTGGCAACCGTAAGCCCAAGATCACTGCCGGCGAGAATCTTGCCACTGTCGCTGTTATCCAGCCGCTGGCCCTTGATGTTCATCAGCAGGCTGCTGGAGATTTCGCCATTGCGGTTGTCGATCTCGTCGACATTCAAGGTCAGCGCTTTCGTGGTACCGACCAACCCGCCGTTACGGTTATCGAGCGTCTTGCCGGTCAGGCTCAGGTTGCCTTGCGCGACGAGGGCGCCGCCCTGCTGTTGCAGCAGACCAATCGTGGCGGCCAGGTCGTTCTGACTGGAAATCCGCCCGACAGCATTCTGGACTTCGCCAAGTGTGAGGCTGACCGGGCCGACCGCGCTGATCAAGCCGCCGCTGTTATCCAGACGCGTGCCGGTGTAATTAATGCCAGCCTTTCCGCTGACGACACCTTTCTCACGGTTATCGAGTTGCCCGATATTCAGCGTCAGTTGCTGGTCGGCCTGAATCACCCCGGCGCGGTTATCGGCAACATCGCTGCGCAGTGCCAGGGTGCTTTTACCGATGACTTTGCCGTCGCGGTTATTGACGCTGCCGGTTTGCACATCAATGACACCCTTGGCCGAGATATCACCCTTGTTGCTGTTGTCGAGCAAGCCGCCAATACGCACCGTCAGGCCGCCGTCGCTGACTAGCACACCGGCCTCGCGGTTATCCAGGCTGGCCGCTTTGAAGTTGACCGACTGACCGGAACCCAGAACGCCGTCACGGTTATCCATTGCGCCGCTGAGATCGATGTTCAGCCCAAGATCGCCAAGGATCTCACCGCTACGATTATTCACCGTACCGGCGATGACACGAGTGAGGCCCCTACTGGAAATATCGCCGCTGCGGTTGTCCAGTATTCCCGCTGTGATCGTGGTGGTCTGGCCGCTGAGCGTGCCGCCCTGGTTGTTCAGGGTTTGCGCGGTGTTGACCGTCAGATTGCGGCTGGCGACGAGGCTTTTGCCGGTGTTGTCGAGAGACTGCACTGTCAGGCTCAAATCACCGCTGGCGTTGCGGCTGCCGTCGGCATTGACGCCCGCTTCGATGGCGCCGACGTTGGTCAGTTGGCCACCAGCACTCAGCACCACGCTGTCGCGTGCCGCGAGAGTCTGGCGATTAGTCAGATTGCCTTGGGTTTGCACGTTTAGCGCAGTGCCGGCGTAAACCGGACCTTGCGCGTCAAGGCTGGCCGCTTTGACGTTGAGCGCACCGGTCGCTGACGTGTCCGCCAGACTGAGATGACCATTGGCGTCGAGCTGAATGTCGCCGCCGCTGGCAATCAGTTTGCCGTCGAGCTTCACGCCGACCCCGGCCTCGGTACCGACCAGTTTGATCGCGCCGGCATACATGCCGCCGAGTGCAGAAGAGTCGATCGCCAATTGTGGTTTCGCACTGCCATCCTCGGCGCGCGCGGTGGCATTCAACGATTGCGCGTTGACGTCGTTGCGACCGGCCACAATCGTCAGATTCTGCGCCTGAAGCTGAGCGTTGATCTTCGCGCTGCGGGTGATGATTTCGAAGCGGTCGACGTTGGTAGCGTTAAGCCCGGCGCCTTCAATGGCCACAGAGCCTTGGTCAACCTGAAAACGATCCAGACGCCCACTATCAAGCACCGGTTTACCGGTGGTCAGCGTGACGCGCGGCGAATTGATAAAACCACAACCGTTGCAGGTGATGCCGTACGGGTTGGCGACGATGACTCGCGCCGACTGCCCCGCCACTTCGGTGTAACCGCGCAGCTGGCTCGGGTTGCCACTGATGACTTCGTTGAGAATCGCCTGCGCCGCAACGCTGTTCTTAAGGTTCGGGTTGCCGACGATGTGGCCACCCAGTTGCGTGGCCGTGGTCTGCGCAGAACCGTTGTTGAGGATGACGCCCTGCGCTCCGACGTTGTAATCGTGAAACTGGTTATGCGACAGCCCGCTGCCGTTGGGTGTGGCGATGTTGATGATCGGCACGCCGTTGCCCGCCCGATCCATCGAGGTGTTCGGGTTAGCCACCACAATGCCGTCGGCCTGCGCCCACATCGGTTGCCAAAACATAACGTTCGCCAGCAGAAACGCCAGTCCACGTTTAGGCATGCCCCAAAACTGCTCGTGGGATTTAGCGTCCGCGCAGGGTTGGCCGGCGAGCAAGCTCAGATGACGAATGTCCATTTCAGAATCTCGGGGCAGGCAGGTATTAGAGGAAGAATTCCAGGCGGAAATAGATCGGCGCTTCGTGCTCGGTCAGCGCGTCAGGTCGTTCCAGGGAGTGGGCAAACGTCACGCCGGCGGACACGTGCTTGCCGCGGGCGAACAGGTCCAGCGAGTTGCTCGACATACGCCCGTGCTGATCACCGTTGTAGCGATCACCACGAATTACGCCTTGGTCGTAACCGAGGCTGGTGCCGTATTCGGAGAACACCGGTTGCAACCATTCAAGGGTGACCGGACGCGACCAGCGCAAATCGTTGCGCCAGTAACCGCCGCTGTCGCCGGACAACGATTGATCCTTGTAGCCACGGATCGAGGACGACCCACCCAGGCTGGTGCGTTGCGGACCAAACAGCACGTCTTCGCTGCGCTGGCCGGTCATCAGGCTGCTGAACGTGAGGGACTCGCCCCACACTTTGAACGGCTGCAAATAACTCAAGGTGGCGGTGTATTTGCGATAGCGCGCGTTCGGTTCACCGGGGCCGGGATCGTGGCTGCCCTGAGCGTCGAAAGCGCCAATGCCTTCCTGCATGCCCGCGTCGAAGTTGACGAACGCACTGCCGACACGGCGGCCATGGTTGAAGCCGAACTGCGCTTCACTGATGCGGTTGCTGCTCAACTTGAGCTTGCTGTCTTCGATGAAATTGTTGGTGCGCAAGTACGAGAGGCCAGCGTTGAGCGAGGTCTTGCTGACGGAATCGCGGTGGATCACTCGTTCAGCGCGCAACTGATGGTTTTCGCTGTCGCCAGTCTGCTTGAACTTGAAGAGGTTGGCGACGATCTGCGAGCGGTACTCGCTCTGGCTGTAGGTGTAACTGAAGTTCCACCAGCCCAACGGCAAGTTGTAATTGAGCATGGCGTTTTTGGAGGTGTGCTGGTGATCGGTCATCGCATCGTGACCGCCGCGCAGGCTCAACTGATCGGCCAGGCCCAGCGGGCTGTCCCAGTCGAACGTCGTGTTCCATTGCTGTTCGCCGGTGCTGCGCTGGCCGTCGTTGTTACGCGACAGCCCTACGCGCCAGGGTTTCTGAGGCGTGTTGGTGACCAATACTTCGCTGCCGCCGACGTTTTTGCCCGGCGCCAATTCCATTTTTGCCTGGTTGGAGGGCAGGCGATTGAGCTGATCGACCATCTGCTCGATTTCCCGCAGATTGACCAATTCCCCCGACTTGCCGGGAAACGCCATGGCCAATTCGCGATCCGATAGCTTGCTGTTCTCGGCCCCCTTCATCCCCTCGAGCTTGCCCTCGACCACCAGCACCTTCAGATGGCCAGCGGAAAGATCCTGCTGCGGCAGGTAGGCGCGGCTGGTGACCAGGCCTTTCTCGATGTAGTAATCGGTGATGACTTTGAGCAGCTCGTTGAGCTGCGGCACGCCGAGGCATTCACCGATATAGGGTTTGAGCAGGCGGTTTTTTTCGCTCTCGGAAAGGCTGTCGGCGCCCTTGAGCTCGATGCCCTTGATCGGGAAGCACCGCGTGTCGGTGGGTGCTGCAGGCTGGACGGGTTTGATGTCCTTGCCAGGCAGATCTTTGAGTTCCTGGAGACGCCGCTGCTGCTCTTCGAGCAGGCGATTCTGGCGATCACGGATCAGGTCGGTATCACCGGGGGTGGTTGCAGCGAAGGCAAAATGAAGCGGAGACAGGCACAGCAAAGCTACGCACAACCTCGCCATGAGGGCGGGTGGGCACATGTTCGATCCCTCGAGACGGATTGCAATATCAATATAGTGGCGCGATATTAGATGGCCATCATTTTGACGTCAAACTTATGTTCAGTCCGTCTGTCGGTGTGTTGGCTGTTTTAGCTCAATGCTCGACGCCGAATCGGGTCGCCACCTCGTTCGCCGCCAACACGCGACCGTCCGCTGCCTTCAGTTCAATCTTGCGGATCGGTTGGCGATTCTTCGCATCGACCATCACTGATCCCGCCTCACCCGGCTCGTACATAAACTCGCCGCCCCATTGCGACAGCGCGACAATCACGGTCTGCAAGGCCTTGCCGCGTTCGGTCAGCACATATTCCTTATAGGCGCCGCCATCGGCTGCCGGCACTGTTTGCAGGATGCCCTGCTCCACCAGCGCCTTGAGGCGGGCACTGAGCATGTTTTTGGCGATATCCAGGTTCTTTTGAAAATCGCTGAACCGGCGTATGCCCTCCAGCGCATCGCGGATGATCAGCAACGACCACCAGTCACCGATCAGGTCCAGTGTCCGGGCAACCGGGCAGGCATTGCCTTGCAGGCTTTTGCGCTTCACGTCAACGTACTCCCTCAAACCAGTGATCGGCCTTGTGGCTCAGGGTTGCATCATACAACCCTGATGCCGAGATCCAACCCAGCACCTGCATACAAGTGACCGGTTGCGATTGCGGGGATAGTGAAGGCTGCCTTTTCGGCAATCCATGCACGCCCTTCGAAGAACCCTGACGCAAGGAGTTTCCATGAGCACGCTCACCACGCAAGACGGCACCGAAATCTATTACAAGGACTGGGGCAGCGGTAAGCCCGTGCTGTTCAGCCACGGCTGGCCGCTGGATGCCGACATGTGGGAATACCAGATGGAATACCTGAGCAGTCGTGGCTATCGCACCATCGCTTTCGACCGTCGGGGTTTCGGCCGTTCCGATCAACCGTGGACCGGTTACGACTACGACACCTTTGCCGATGACATCGCGCAACTGATCAATCATCTGGACCTGCGTGAAGTGACGCTCGTGGGTTTCTCCATGGGCGGCGGCGATGTCAGCCGCTACATCGCCCGGCACGGCAGCGAGCGCGTTGCCGGGTTGGTTTTACTGGGCGCAGTGACGCCGCTGTTCGGCAAGAAAGCCGACTTCCCGCAGGGCGTAGATACGTCGGTGTTCGATGGCATCAAGGCCGGTCTGCTGAAAGATCGTGCGCAGTTCATCGCTGACTTTGCCGCGCCGTTCTATGGCACCAATCAGGGCCAGACCGTCTCCGACGGCGTGCTGACGCAAACCCTGAACGTCGCGCTGCTGGCGTCGCTCAAAGGCACCGTGGACTGCGTGACTGCCTTCTCGGAAACCGACTTCCGTCCGGACATGGCGAAGATCGATGTGCCGACGCTGGTGATTCATGGCGACGGCGACCAGATCGTGCCGTTCGAAACCACCGGCAAACAGGCCGCCGCGCAGATCAAAGGGGCTGAACTCAAGGTCTATGCCGGCGCACCGCATGGTTTTGCGGTGACGCATGCGCAGGCGTTGAATGAGGATTTGTTGGCGTTCCTGAATCGCTGATGCACAGAGAGTCTGAACGCCGGATATAGGGCTAAAAAAGGCTGCCAGATAGTTGATCTGCGGCGATTTAACCCGCCAAAGGGCATTGAATGCTTCATCAATGCCCTTTGTTCGCGATGACTTTTTAAATGGCTTCATGCGTAGATCGACACGATATTCAGTGTTTCAACTATACGGATATCGCTTGAAAAATCTGACCTTTACTTGCCAATGAAATACACCACTCCTTGTAATATCGACGCAATGGAAAGGCACAAAAGACCTAAAAGTGCGTAGAGAGTTACCCGCAATGGATGCTCCTCCCAAAGCTGCAATTCGGACTCCATTTTTTCCTTGCCCGGCGCTAGCCTCTCCTGAAGTTGAGAAATCAGCCAGGCTTTCTCCTGCGGAGAATAAACAGCGGGAAGCTCATTAATCTTCAGCGTTTGCGACTCAATCAAATGATTGAGGTGTTCCAGTTTCCTCACTCTGACATTTTGCTGAAAACGTGCACCCGGTGCCCATATCGCGTCATAGGCCAAAAAGGCTGAAGCCAAGACACTCAATATCAACGACATCACCACCAGACCATCCGCAAGCGTCATTCACAGCTCCTTTAATGTGGCTTTGACTCGTCATTTTTCGGTTAGAAAATATCGACGATCGGCAATCTTATCAGCCAGCCTCGGACGCTGACGAGCAGTCTTCAGGACTGAGTCGGTGAGACAAGAGTGACTGTGCGGTGCGGGCCTCCTGCATAACTCTGTGGTATTCCTATAGGCCCATCGAATAGCAGGACAAGGACATCCAATGCTGCGAATACTCGGTAAGGCATCATCGATCAACGTGCGCAAAGTGCTGTGGACCTGCGCTGAATTACAGATTCCGTTTGAACGTGAGGACTGGGGCTCAGGCTTCCGATCCACCGAGACGCCTGAATTTCTCGCGCTGAACCCGTGCGCCATGGTACCGGTGATTCAGGACGGTGATTTCACCCTGTGGGAATCCAACTCGATCATTCGTTATCTGGTCGCGCGCTTTGAGGGCTCGCACCTATATCCGGCTGATCCACGCGAGCGGGCGCGGATTGATCAATGGCTCGACTGGCAGCCGGCGGAGCTGAACCGTTCATGGTCTTATCCGCTGATGGCACTGGTGCGCAAGTCACCGGACTATCAAGATCCGGACGCCTTGGCCGCCGGTTGCCAAGCGTGGTCGAGAAACATGCAAATCCTCGACCGGCAACTGCAGAAAACCGGCGCCTACGTCAGCGGCGAGCGGTTTTCACTGGCGGACATCCCGATTGGCTTGTCGGTCAATCGCTGGTTCGAAACGCCGCTCAATCATCCGCATTTGCCCGCCGTAAACGCCTACTACGAACGCTTGAGCGAGCGTCCCGGCTATCTGCTTTACGGTCGCAACGGCACGCCGTGATCATCCGTATTTGCCCTGAACACGTTGCCGATCCGACCCTACAGGGCGTCGTTCAACTCAAGCTGGCGGGTGAACAGAACACTCACATCCATTTTGCTTTGATGTGCAAATTCACTGTCGTTGATCGACCATGGATCGCGGCGACCAGCCGTATGGTTCAGCGCGCCCAAATCATGCAGAACGGCGACCAGAGCACTGCTGTCTGGCGGGTTGCCCTTGTCTGCGGTGGCCTGGAAGTACGCGCTACCCACGCCTGGCTTGCTGTTTCCGGAACGAACATCGGTTGCACTGTTCGCCAACGGAAAATGGCCGCTTTTGAATTGTGAACGGAGAATGTTCAGCATCGAGTTGATGACTTCGGCCGGATAGACGCGCCCATCCTGCAAATAGATGCCATCGGTTTGAATTCGATAATGGAACATTCTGCCGCGTGCCGCGGTGAAGCACTCCGTCCAATCCTCTTCGTCGTCAATCTCGCGCGGGCTCACTGCAACCTCGCTCGACCGGCCGTGTGGCAAGTCGTAGCCAATCATGAACAGTGCTGCCTCAAGTCGGCGTAGCGCGGGTATCGTCGAGGCAGTATTGAATGTGCTGAAAGGCGCTCGGCGCAAGACTTCGGCCAGAATCCCGCTAGCTTTCAGGTTCCAGACAGCATGGGGCTCACCGGCAGCCAAACGGGGGAAGTAATAGTTATGTTGCCGTGGATCGCGATTTTTCGGTGCCTTGGCATTGGCTGCTTCTTTCGCAGGCGCCCAGGGAAAGGCCAGTTCTGCGGGTACTGCGGGCAGTTGTCTGGCCTGACAATATTTCACTACGATCCAGTCCAGAGCAGCGGCGACGCGACTGTCGTAAATGATGAAATCATCGACCAACAGCGAGTAGACCTTGGTCATGCCGGCGTTGAAGCGCATCTGCCCGCGAGTCGCAAGGAGTCCATGAGCCAGGTTTTGGCTGGCTAGCGCAGCCGTCGTCGAAGAGAGGATGCTCACAAGTTTTGCGGTGTTGATAGTCAGCCAGCGCGCATTGCCTGCCCGCACGCCGCCCCAGGCCATGACTTCGATGCTCGCCGAAAGCGTGGCTGCATCGTTGGAGTTTTTCATCCCGGTGTTCAAGGCCTGTCGAAGTGCGTTCAATACGGCATTGCTGCTGGTCAGGCACGTGCCACCAGGTGCGCCAAGCGCGCCATTGTGCTTCCAGAAATACTGCGAAAGCGCATCGGGCAAGCCAGTGAATGTTCTTGGACCGTGGCGACGATCAACGTAGGCATGAGCAAACAATGGTTGGTCAAGATTGGCGGCGAGCCAATCGATAAAGTCGTCGACTACGGCGAGTTTCAAATACTGAAGCATGTGCTGTTTCCCGTGTGCGTTCTCAGCGTGGCAAAGTCCGGTATTGAACGGGCTCCCCGTGCAGTAATTTTTCATACCTGACGGCACGCGTGCGCGACAGGGCCTGCTCGGCATCACTGCCTGCCAGCAACGCTTTTACAGGGTTGACGATCAGAGCCTGAACATCCGCGGGGCTGTTGATATCGGTCAGATACAGGCTGTAGCACCACTCATCGTCGTACTGAGAGTGAGCCCACTTGAAAAGGCGATCCGCTTGCAGTGAAAGATCGAATTCACTGTCCAGATCAAGCGGAAAGCTCATCAGAAACTCTTCGAAATCAATCGGTGCGCCCCACCATCCGACATGGATCAGTGGCTCGTGATTATCCGCTGCACCGATGCCATTTCCGGCGAGGCTGATCTGCACGACGATGTAACCGCAGATCGAACGTTTTGGCTTGATGACCACCGGCAGCGAAAAACCCAGCTCGGTATTGATCCAACCCTTTTCGTCATTGGCGAACTTCTCGATCCATTGACCTCCCGCCTTGTAGCGGTGCGCAACTTCCGGGCTCAACAACGCGCGACTCACCTCCTCCCTGATCAACTTGGCGAGATGATCACACTCGCCGCCGACTCGAGAAATGAACTCGATGCTTTCGGTGATTGCCTTCCCGATGGCTGAAATATTGGTCACGGTGCTGAGTCCCAGAGGTAAGAGGCGGAGGATTTTTCGAGTGAAGGAACGACGGGTGGCATGAGCTGCGAGAAACCGCTCAATGGCCGCCAGAAAATAGAAGACTGTTCGTTTGGCGCAGACATAGGCGTAGGCGTGGTTAGCGCGACAAACCCCTGAAACCGCAAGATCCCGAGCTTGCCGAGGAAGCGCGTCATCTGCTCTCGCCAGGTCTGCAGTCCGCAGAACTCAGCCGCGCGAAGGTTGCGCACCACATGCAGAACACCGATCCAGGAATGGAGAATGAGTCTGCCCTGCCACACATCGTTGCTGCCAAGGGCATTGAGGCCCGCGCTTATTTCCGGGGCGATAAAGAGATGATAGGCGTCTGCCCGCTCCGCTTCGGTGAGGAACTCAAGCCACTGCCGGTGCAGCTGTTGCTCACCACTTAACGGCGCATTCCACTTGAACTCGACCAGCAAAATGCGCCGCTCTCCAGATGGCCAGTGCAATTCCACGACCAGATCCGGTTCGACTGCGCGACGTGGCCAGAAGCGCATTCGGATATGGCTTGGCGGCGACTCGGGAAATGCCGCGCTGGCAGTACGCCCTGTCTGCTCGACGAGACCGCGCCAGAACAATCCCGCAGCGGCAGGCGGCAAATAATCCAGCGGGCCCATGATCAGGGCGGTGATTTCATCCTCTTCACTGACGCGCTTCTCGCTACCATCGCGGTGCCCCAGGTAACGTCTGTAAAGGTTGCTCTTTCCTTGATTGAAGGCGTGCAGCATTCCGTTCGCTTCGCTGTTTTTCAGAAGGCGCAATAATGGCCTTTCGCCTCACCTTTTACCAGCGAGCAGTTTACGGCTTTGATCCTTTTGAATTTCCTGGGGCGACACGCTTGAAATCAGCCGAACTCACGCTCCGCCCGCACCACTCCTCGCTCTTCAAGCAAGCGTACAAACATGCTCAGGCTGCGCGACACCGTGCCCCGCCGCCACACCAGCCAAGTGGTCAGGTAGCGGAAATCTGCTGCCAGCGGCCAGACACTCACCGTCGCGCTGCCGGGCATGCTTTGCAGCATTTTGCGTGGCATCAGCGCCAGGCCTGCGCCGGCGCTGACGCAAGCGAGCATGCCGTGATAGGACTCCATTTCGAAGATCTTACCGGGCACGGCGGCGTCGGTGCTGAACCATTTTTCGAAGTGGTGACGGTAGGAGCAATTGGAGCGAAACGCATAGATGCTCTCGCCATTCACATCCGCCGCACGCTGAACTGGCGGGTGGTTAAGCGGTGCGATGATGACCATTTCCTCTTCAAACGCCGGCACGCCCTCCAGCGCCGGATGCAACACCGGGCCGTCGACAAATGCAGCGGCAAGACGCCCGGATAGCACGCCGTCGATCATTGTCCCGGACGGACCGGTAGACAGGTCCAGATCGACTTTCGGGTGCAACTGGTTATACGCCGCCAGCAGTTCAGGGATGCGCACCGCGGCGGTACTTTCCAGCGAACCCAGAGGAAATGCGCCCTGGGGCTCTTCACCGGCAACCGTGGCCCGGGCCTCTTGCACCAGATCGAGAATGCGCCGTGCGTATTCAAGAAAACTCCAACCGGCCGGTGACAGGCGCAAACGGCTTTTTTCACGAATAAACAGATCGACGCCCAGATCCTGCTCAAGCTGTTTGATTCGCGTGGTCAGGTTCGACGGCACGCGATGGATCTGCGCGGCGGCGGCGCTGATGCTGCCGTGTTCGGCCACGGCTTTGAAGATTTCCAGCTGCACCAGATCCATAGTCATTCTCTAATCGTGAAAGAAACGATCTTTATTATTCAGTTTCCAGAACACAAACGCCACCCTACTCTAGGCCCATCCAATGAACACGCAGGACGAAAGCCATGAGCCAGATTTCCAGCCAGACCCACGCCATTTCGATCAACCCTGCCACTGGCGAGCAGATCGGCCACTACGCGTTTGAATCCGCAGAAGCCCTCGATGCCGCGCTGACCCGCGCCGCCTTCGGCTTCGGCAAGTGGAAACGCAAGCCGTTGCAAGACCGCTCTCGCGCTCTGACCGCCCTCGCCGGCGCGCTGCGTGAAACCGCTGAGGCCATGGCCACCATGATCACCCTGGAAATGGGCAAGCCCATTGCCCAGGCCCGCGGTGAAATCGAAAAATGCGCCAAGCTCTGCGAGTGGTACGCCGAACATGGCCCGGCCATGCTCGATGCTGAACCGACTCAGGTTGAAGGCGGCAAAGCGCGCATCGAATACCGTCCGCTCGGCCCGATCCTCGCCGTGATGCCGTGGAACTTCCCGATCTGGCAAGTGCTGCGCGGTGCCGTTCCAGCGCTTATCGCCGGCAATACCTACGTCCTCAAGCATGCGCCTAACGTAATGGGCAGCGCTTATTTGCTGCGCGATGCGTTTACCCGCGCAGGCTTTGCCCCCGGCGTGTTTGAAGTGATCAACGTCACTCCAGAAGGCGTCTCCAGCGCCATCGCCGACCCGCGCATTGCTGCCGTTACGCTGACCGGCAGCGTCCGCGCTGGCATGGCCATCGGCGCTCAGGCAGGTGCCGCGCTGAAGAAATGTGTGCTGGAGTTGGGCGGATCTGATCCGTTTATCGTGCTCAATGACGCCAATCTCGACGAAGCCGTTCAGGCCGCGGTGATCGGTCGCTACCAGAACTCCGGTCAGGTCTGCGCGGCGGCCAAGCGACTGATCATCGAAGAAGGCGTCGTTGAAGCGTTCACCCGCAAATTCGTTGAGGCAACGCGCAAGCTAAAGGTGGGCGATCCGCTGTCTGCCGACACTTACATCGGGCCGATGGCGCGTTTTGATCTGCGTGATGAACTGGATCAGCAAGTGCGCGACACCCTCGAAGAAGGTGCGACCCTGTTGCTCGGCGGCGGCAAAACCGCTGGGGCTGGCAACTACTACGAACCGACCGTGCTGGCCGACGTTACCGACCGCATGACCTCGTTCAAACAGGAACTGTTCGGCCCGGTCGCCTCGATCATCACCGCCCGCGATTGCGCGCATGCCGTCGCGTTGGCCAACGACAGCGAATTCGGCCTGACCGCGACGATCTACACCGCCAATGTGCAACTGGCGCAGCAACTGACCAGCGAGCTGGAAACCGGCGGCGTATTCATCAACGGTTATTCCGCCAGCGACCCGCGCGTGACCTTCGGTGGCGTGAAGAAGAGTGGGTTTGGCCGTGAGCTGTCACACTTCGGCGTTCGCGAGTTCTGCAATGCGCAGACTGTGTGGCTGGATCGCCGCTGATCATTTGCAGAAAATGCTGCCGCTCGATGCCCTGCAAGTTGCCCATTGCCGTGGGCCTTCTATAGTGATCAGGTCCCCCTGCTTTTGGGGCCCGATATCGAGCGCTTTTCATGATCGCCCCCGAACGCCTGATCATCTGCGAGCACTGCGATTGTGTGTATGAAAAAGCCGTGCTCGGCAAACACCAGAAAACCCTCTGCGTACGCTGCGGCGGGGTGCTCGAACGCTTCAACGGACTGACCGTTGAGCAGCGTCTGGCCCTGTCGTTCACGGCGGCGGTGCTGTGGCTGTTCGCCAATTTCTATCCGGTGATGAGCATCAGCCTCAAAGGCTTGAAAAACAGTGCGACGCTGTGGGATTCAGTGGTCGCCCTGAGCCAGGGTCCGATCACGTTCATGGCGATGGTGGCCGCAATCTCGATCATTATTGCCCCGGCGTTCCAGTTGGTGTTGCTGATCTGGGTGCTGAGTTTCGCCCTCTCATCCCGACGCGCGCCAGGCTTCAAGGTCTGTATGCGCTGGCTGGAAACGCTGCGCCCGTGGAGCATGCTGGAAGTGTGTTTACTGGGGGCGATGGTCGCCGTGTTCAAACTGGCCGGGATGCTTGATGTGCTGCCCGGTATCGGCCTGTTCGCCCTGGCCGTGCTGAGCCTGATGATGATCCGTATTGCCGGCCGCGACATCCGTGAACTCTGGGACATCTTATGAAGCGACCAGCGACCGCCAGCGAGCTGAACCTGTGCCTGTGCCACAGTTGCGGCCTGGCCTGCGACATGACCGACGAACCGCATGAGTGCCCGCGCTGCGACGCCCCGCTGCATCGGCGCAAGACCAATTCGCTCACCCGCACCTGGGCCTATCTGCTTGCCGCACTGGTGTTTTACGTGCCGGCCAATTTGCTGCCGGTGATGAACACCACGATGCTGGGCAGCGGCGCCGACAGCACGATCATGAGCGGCGTACTGGAGTTCTGGCAGCACGGCGCGTGGGATATCGCGCTGATCATCTTCATCGCCAGTATTGCCGTGCCGGGCGTCAAGTTCGGTGCCCTGACACTGTTGCTGATCAGTGTGCAGCGCGACAGTGGCTGGGCGCGGCGGGAGCGTTCGAAGCTGTTTCGATTCGTCGAGTTGATCGGCTATTGGTCGATGCTCGACGTACTGGTGGTTGCCCTGGTCGCGGCGCTGGTGAAATTCCAGACGCTGGGCGATATCGAACCGCGTTCGGGCATCCTGTTTTTTGGCATGGTGGTGGTGCTCACCATGCTCTCGGCAATGAGCTTCGACCCGCGACTGATCTGGGACAACGCGCCGGACGACGAAACGCTCAGCGACGCACCCTCTCAAGCAGCACCTGCAAGGGATGGCGCACTGCCCGATCCGACTGGCGCTTGACCTGGCTGCGGCACGAATATCCAGTGGCCAGTGCTTCGCCTTTCTGCGCTGGCGCGTCGATCTGGCGCGCCCACGACTGTTCGTAGATCACTGCCGACGTGTCGCGGTTGCGTGCTTCGTGGCCATAGGTGCCGGACATGCCGCAGCAGCCGGTGGCCTGCGTAGTCAGTTTCAATCCCACGCGCTCGAACACTTGCTCCCACTGCGGGGTCGCGGCCGGTGCATTGGTTTTTTCCGTGCAATGCGCCAGTAAACGGAAGGTCTCTGCGGCTCCTTCAAGTGCCTGCTCCGGTATCACGTCGAGCAGCCATTCCTGCAGCAGCGCGACCTCCGGACATGCCTGCATACCGGGGACTTTCTGATACTCCTGGCGATAAACCAGGGTCATGGCCGGGTCCAGCCCCACCAGCGGCACGCCGACATCCGCCAGTTCGCGCAACTGTCGCGCATTGCGCAAAGCCGCGCGGTTGAACGCCGACAGAAAACCCTGCACATGTAGCGGCTTGCCGTTGGCACTGAACGGCGCCAGATAGACCTGATAGCCAAGTCTCGAAATCAGCTCGACCAGATCCGCCAACAGCGGCGCTTCGAAGTAGCGGGTAAACGCATCCTGCACCAGCACAACGCTGCGCTCGCGTTGCGCCTGGGTCAGCGCAGACAAGGTCGGCACCGTCGCCGGCTGCACCTGCCAACGGCGCATCGCTGCGTGAAAATCGAAACGGCTGAGCAACGGTACATCAACCATGCCGCCCAGGCGCTCCAGCAGTTGTCGAACCACCGACGCGCCCATCAAACCGTTGTACAGCGCCGGAATCCGCGCCATGTAGGGGATGCTGTATTCAAGCGACGCGATCAGATAATCCCGCGCCGGACGCAGGTAGCGGCTGTGATACAGCTCGAGGAATCGTGAACGAAACTCCGGCACGTTGACCTTCACCGGGCATTGGCCCGCGCAGGATTTGCACGCCAGACAACCGGCCATGGCGTCGTAGACCTCATGGGAGAAGTCCGGCGTTTGCGCGCGGCTGTTGCGCCAGCGCTGCCAAAAAGTGCTGAAAAACGCGGGTCGACGAATGGCCTCAGACAGCACATCTACCCCCGCCTCACCCTGCAATCGCAGCCATTCGCGGATCAACGACGCCCGGCCCTTGGGCGACTGCGCGCGCTCACGAGTGGCTTTCCACGACGGGCACATCGCGTCATCAGGATCGAAGTTGTAACAAGCGCCGTTGCCATTGCAGTGCATCGCTGCACCGTAGTCCTGCCAGACTTTCTCGTCGATCTGTCGATCCAGTTCACCACGCAAGGTCACTTCATCAATCTTCAGCAGTGCTGCGCCAGTGTTGGCCGCCGTCGCGATTTTGCCCGGGTTGAATTGGTTGAACGGGTCAAACGCGGCCTTCAGCGCTTGCAGCGCCGGATACAGCTCACCGAAAAACGCGGGCGCATATTCCGAGCGCAGGCCCTTGCCGTGCTCGCCCCACAGCAGACCGCCGTAGCGTTGAGTCAATGCGGCGACGCCATCGGACACCGGCCGCACCAGCGCCGCTTGTTGCGGATCTTTCATGTCGAGAATCGGCCGCACGTGCAGCACCCCGGCATCGACATGACCGAACATGCCGTACTGCAAACCGTGGCTGTCGAGCAGATCGCGCAACTCGGCGATGTACTCGGCAAGATGTTGCGGTGGCACGGCCGTGTCTTCGACAAACGGCTGCGGCCGCGCTTCACCGGCAACGTTGCCGAGCAAGCCCACGGCGCGTTTGCGCATGCCGTAAACCTTGTTCACCGCGGCGTGGCCTACCGCCAGCGTGTGGCCCAGACGCTCAACGGTAAGGTCGTTGCTCAAGTGCTCAACGAACGCTTCGACACGGCGCTGCAGATCTTCGGCATCGTCACCGCAAAATTCCACCAGGTTGATCCCCAGCGTCGGCCGTTCGGGGCTTTGTGGGAAATACTCGGCAACGCCGTGCCAGACAATGTCCTGCATCGCCAGCAACAGCACTTTCGAGTCGACGGTTTCAATCGACAGCGGCTTAAGCGCCATCAGCGCCCGGGCATCACGGAGCGCGTCCATGAACCCGGCGTAGCGAATGTTCACCAGCATCGTATGCTTGGGGATGGGCAGAACGTTCAACTTCGCCTCAACCACAAAGCCGAGCGAACCTTCGGCCCCACACAGCACGCTGTTGAGGTTGAAGCGATTGTCCGCCTCGCGCAGGTGCGCCAGGTCGTAACCGGTCAGGCAACGGTTGAGATCGGGAAAGCGCGCCTTGATCAGCGCACCCTGCTCGTCAATGATCTGCCGCGCACAACGATAGACTTCGCCGATCCGATCCTCGCGGGCGCACTGCGCTTCAAGTTCGCTCTCCGCAAGCGGCTGACCGTGCAGGCGCTCACCGCCGCGCAGGATCATATCCAGCTCCAGCACGTGATCGCGGGTCTTGCCATAGGTGCAACTGCCTTGGCCGCTGGCGTCGGTGTTGATCATGCCGCCGACGGTGGCGCGGTTGGAGGTGGAGAGCTCCGGGGCAAAAAACAGCCCGGCTGATTTCAGCGCGGCGTTGAGCTGATCCTTGACCACCCCGGCCTGCACGCGCACCCAACGCTGCTCGACGTTGATCTCCAGAATACGGTTCATGTGCCGCGACAAGTCGACGACGATACCGTCGGTCAACGACTGGCCATTGGTGCCGGTGCCACCGCCGCGCGGGGTGATGACCACGTGTTGGTAGGTCGGGTCGGCAATCAGCCGTGCGACCTTGGCCACGTCCTCAGCGTCCATGGGAAACACCGCAGCTTGCGGCAGTCGCTGATAGATCGAGTTGTCAGTGGCCAGCACCACGCGACTGGCGTAGTCGGCGCTGATTTCACCACGAAAACCGCTGGCCTTCAGCGCATTGAGGAACTGCTGGTAATTGGAGGTTTGCGCGGTTGCGGGCGACAGCTGGGCAATCATCGGTCAGGAAATCTCGGTAAAAATCGGGCCGTGTGGCGGTGAACAGTTGTACGCAACGAATGATTGCGTCAGGATCCGCCATCTCATGTTGCCCATATTCATTGCTGACGAATGCTGGGACAACCGTAAATTCGACCCGCTATTGATGACTTTTACGAATGAATCCGCGCACGCTCACGCCTTCCATGTCGTTATTGCTGGCCTTCGAGGCTGCCGCGCGCCACGAAAGCTACACCCGCGCCGCCCATGAACTGTCGCTGACGCAAAGTGCGGTCAGCCGTCAGGTGCAAATCCTCGAGAAGATGCTCGGCATGCGCCTGTTCAGCCGCGAAGGCCGGCAAGTAGTCCTGACCGACGTCGGGCGCATGTATCAACGCGAACTCGCCGAGGCACTCGGGCAGATCCGCAGCGCCACTTTGCAGGCCATGGCATTCGGCTCCGGCATCCATAGCCTGCGGCTGGCAACGCTGCCGACCTTCGGCTCGAAATGGTTGTTGCCGCGACTCAAGGATTTCTACACCGCCCACCCGGGCATGACCGTGCATTTGCACTCACGCATCGAAGCCATCGATTTTGATACCAGTGAAATCGACGCCGCGATCTGTGTGGGTGGTGGCGAGTGGCCGGGGCTGACCGCCCTGCCCTTGCACACCGAGGAACTGGTGGTCATCGCCAGTACGCAACTGTCCGAAGACGAGCGCAACGACGCCGGGCAACACATCGCCGGGCAATTACTACTCAACGTCAGCAGCAATGCTCAAGCGTGGACAGAATGGTTCAGCCAGCACGACTTGCCGCATCGCAGCATGCGCATCGGCCCGAGCTTCGAAATGACTGCGCATCTGATTCAGGCGGTGCGGGCGAATATTGGCGTGGGTTTGGTGCCGCGGATTCTGGTCGAGGATGAACTGCTGAATGGGGAGTTGCTGCAACTGGGCGAACCGATTACCAGTCGACGCAGCTATTACCTGGTGTACCCGCCGCGCAATGAAGCGCTGCCGTCGTTGAAGGCGTTTCGGGACTGGTTGGTGGAGACGCTTTGAAGGCTCGCGATGACTGACAAGGGACTGTCAGATTTTTTTGCGAGCTGGTAATGGCCTGCTGTCAGGCAGGCCTTAAATCCCCCAAACCTGAAACCTACGCATCCTGCAAAATCAGATCCGCACCCTTCTCCGCCACCATCAGCACCGCCGCATGGGTATTGCCGGACGTCACGTTCGGAAAGATCGATGCATCGACAATCCGCAAGCCCTCAAAACCATGCACCTTCAGACGCTTGTCGACCACCGAAGTCTGTTCGTCCGCGCCCATCGCGCAAGAGCCGCACAAGTGGTAGATCGAGCCGCAGTTGTCGCGGAAGTATTGCAACATCTGCTCGTCTGTCTCCACTGCCGGCCCCGGCAACACTTCGTCAACTGTGATGCTCTTGAGCGCCGGGGCGTTCATGATCTTGCGCATCAGGCGACTGCCCTGAATCACCTCGTCGATGTCCTTTTGCGTGCTCAGGTAGTTGGGATCGATCAGCGCTGCGTCGCGCGGATTGTTCGAGGCGATCTCGATGTTCCCGCGGCTGGTCGGCCGGCACGGGTTGAAGCACAACAGAAAGCCTGAGTAAGGCTCCGGCTTGAGACTGGCCTTGTTGTTTTTTGGAATCTGATACGACAACGGGTTGAAGTACAGTTGCAGATTCGGGTGCTGCTGATGCGCCTCGCCACGGAAAAAACCGCCCGCCTGATTAACGCTCATGGCCAGCGCCCCCTTGCGCGTCAGCAGGTATTTCACGCCGAGTTTGAACTGGCCGAACAGCGAGCTCAGTTCATCGTTGAGCGTCGGGATATTGGCCTTGTAGTAATAACTGGCGCAAAGGTGATCCTGCAGATTCTGGCCCACCGCCGGCAGGTGTTTGACTAGAGGAATCTGGTGCCTGGCCAGCAGGTCGCGATCGGCAACGCCGGACAACTGGAGGATTTTCGGCGTATCGACAGCACCTGCGCAGAGGATGACTTCCTTGCGTGCGGTGAAGGTTCGCGCCACGCCATGCTGGGTAATCGAAATGCCCGTCGCACGTCGCTTGGTTTCGTCGAACAGGACTCGGTCCACCAGCGCGTAATGCTCGACCGTCAGGTTCGGGCGTTTCAGCGCCGGATGCAGATGCGCAAAGCTGCTGGAGCAGCGCTGGCCATTTTTAGTGTTGACGTCGTAGAGGCCCGCACCCTCGAAATTCGCGCCATTGAAATCATCGCTGCGCGGATAGCCGAGCTCTGCGCAGCCCTCAAGAAACACATCGCAAATCGGATGGGTCTGGCCCTTCATCGGCGTAATGCTGATCGGGCCGCTACTGCCGTGGTATTCGCTGTCGCCCAGCGGATGGTTTTCCAGTTTGCGGAAGTACGGCAGCACGTCCTTGAAGCCCCAGCCGTCGTTGCCATTTGCAGCCCAATCGTCAAAATCATGGGCCTGTCCGCGCACGTAAATCATTGCGTTGATCGAGCCCGAGCCACCCTGCACCTTGCCGCGTGGCGCGTAGATTTCGCGGTTGCCCAATTGCTTCTGTGGCTGGCTGTAATACATCCAGTTGAAGGTCGGGTTGTAATACATTTTGGCGAAGCCGACCGGGATCTTGAACCACAGAGAGCTGTCCTTGCCACCCGCCTCCAGCAGCAGCACGCTGTGTTTGCCCGAGGCCGAGAGCCGGTTGGCGAGCACGCAGCCTGCGGCGCCTGCGCCAGCGATGATGTAGTCGTATGTCATGCACGGTTACCGCGTAAGTCGTTGTCCAAAATTCGCCGAACCTGTTGGGGTTGGCGTGGCAATCAGAAGCGATGTCAGCCTCTGGCCGGCGATGTGTCTTTGACGTCCACAGGCGTCGGGGCCATTTGCAGGTGCAAGCGCTCGCCGGTGTACGGTGAATGCTTGCGCACCACGTCCATGTTCAGCTCCACGCCCAGGCCCGGCTCGGTGGACGGAATGATGTAGCCGTCCTCCCACTGCAACGGCTTGGTCAACACCTCGGCATGGAAACCGCCCCAGGTGCCGATGCTTTCCTGAATGAGAAAATTCGGTGTGCACGTCGCCAACTGGAAACTCGCCGCCGCACCAATCGGCCCGTTGTACAGATGCGGGGCAATTTGCGCGTAATAGGCCTCGGCCATGCTGGCGATCTTCTTGGCTTCGAGCAGGCCGCCGCAACGCGCGACGTTCATCTGCAGAATCGATGCACCGCCGGCCTGCAACAGCTTGAAGAATTCGTACTTGGTGGTCAGGCGTTCGCCCGTAGCAATCGGGATGCTGGTCTTGGCCGCAACCTGGGCCATGGCCTCTTCCTGCCCTGGCGGCACCGGCTCTTCGAACCACAGCGGATCGTATTTTTCCAGGCGCTTGGCCAGACGTATCGCCGAGGACGGCACCATCTGCCCATGGGTGCCGAACAGCAGGTCGCATTTGTTGCCCACCGCCTCGCGGATCTTGCGGCAGAAGGTTTCGCAGCGTTCCAGCACTTCCAGCGAGATCTGGTGCCCGGAGTACGCGGTGTAGGGCCCGGCCGGGTCGAATTTCACCGCCGTGAAGCCTTTGTTCATGTTGTCGATGGCGCACTCGGCAGCCAGGTCCGGGTCGTCGTAGTCGTACTCGCCACGGCTGTTGACCGGATACAGATAGGTGTAGGAACGCAGGCGCTCGTTAACCTTGCCGCCGAGCAACTCGTAAACCGGCTTGTTCGCCGCTTTGCCGATGATGTCCCAGCACGCCATCTCCAGACCGCTGACCACGCCCATCATGGTCAAGTCAGGACGCTGGGTGAAACCACTGGAATAGGCCTGACGAAAGAAGCGCTCGATGTGGTGCGGGTCCTGATCGAGCAGGTAGCGTTCGAACACGTCCTCGATGATTGGCAACATGGCTTTGGGGCCGAAGGTCGCGGCGTAGATCTCGCCAACGCCTTCAATGCCGCAGTCGGTCTTGAGCTTGACGAACAGCCAGTACATACCGCCGACGTGCGGTGGCGGTACAGCAACGATATGGGTTTCAAGGGCGACGATTTTCATCTCAGGCACCTGTCTTGTTCAAGGATTGGCGATTGATTCGGGCACGCAGGGTCACGGCAGCGAGGGTGCCGAGG
Organism: Pseudomonas sp. A0308; assembly: GCF_044218815.1. Lineage (NCBI taxonomy): Bacteria > Pseudomonadati > Pseudomonadota > Gammaproteobacteria > Pseudomonadales > Pseudomonadaceae > Pseudomonas > Pseudomonas sp. A0308. The sequence goes on along the minus strand of NZ_CP162581.1, from coordinate 5,986,675 downwards.
AAGCCGACGAAGGCGATGTAGCCGAAGTAGAGCTTGTAACCGAGGGCACCGGGATACTGCTCGGTGAGGTAGCCGTTGATCAGCGGGATAAAGGCGTCCGGCAGGTAACCGACCACCGAAACAATGCCGATGGCCAGGCCGGTGATGCGCAGCGGAATGTTGCAGGTATCGAGGATCGCCCAGTACAGCCCGCGAATCGCATAGGTCATCAGACCGATGAAAATCACCGTGCTGATCAGCAGGCCGATGCTGTTGAGCGCCGGGAACACGATCAGACCGACAATGGCCAGACTCGCCAGTAACAGCGCAACGATCAGCACCGAAATATTCGAGAACCTGTCCCCCAGCCAGCCGCCACCGATGCCGCCAATCGGGCGCATCCACAGTTTGATCGTGGTGATGGTGCCGGCCATGACGGCCGTCATGCCGCTGCCCTGAAGGTAATCGGAGAAGCTGTAGGTGGCCCAGAAGATGTGATAACCGCAGAACACAATCGCGGTGACCAGCCATAGCTCGGGAATCTTCACCAGTGTCGCCAGGTCGGTGAGCAGATTGAATTTGCCCTTCTCCACCGCCGGCGTGTCCTGCATCGACTTCGGATCCTTGATCAGCACCAGCACACAGCCGATGGCGATACAGGTAAAGGCGTAGAGATAGACCACGTGCCGGAAGCCTTCGGCGGTGGACTCGCCACGGGTTTCGGTGGCGAAGGCAAACAGCCCCAGAGCAACGGTCGCCAATAAGGCTTCAATCAGGCCACGACCACCGTCGAGGATGCCGAAGAAACGCCCCTGTTCGGTGTGATGCGCGATCATTTTCACGCGCTTGAGCACCGAGGCCCAGAAGGTCAAACCGGTGGTCAGTCCCCAGCAACCGAAGATGATCATCAACTCGGTCATCGACGGCGCGGTCGAGTACCAGAGGCCCAATACGCCCGTGGCCACCAGCGAGAAGAAAATCAGGAAACGCGGCGCAATGCGGTCGGCCAGCCAACCGCTCGGCAAATAGCTGAGCAGAAAAATCGTGCCGAGGATCGAGTACAGATAGCCCAGTTCACTGTGGCTGATCTGGAACACCTCGAGCATGGTCGTTTGATAGACCTGGCGCAGGTACAGAATCGGATAGATTGCGCCGGCGGCCAGTACCAGCAACATCAATTGGAAATAGCGACTTCCCTTGTCACTTTGGCTTTTCACAGCCGCGTTGGAACCCTGAACAGCGGCAGCAGAGGATGCATGCTTGGACATTGAAGTGACCTCGGGCGACCCGTGCTCCGGGCGCCCCTGATAATTGTTTTTATAGATGAAGCGTGAGGCGTGTCGCGATGGATCAGTACTTCATGACCACAAGTCGGGTCTGGGTGAATTCGAGCATGCCGTGCTTGCCGTCATCACCGCCCAGGCCGGAGCGTTTCCAACCGGCGTGGTAACCCTGATACGGGTCGGCCGGGGTGCGATTGACGTACAACTCGCCAGCCTCGATGGCGTTGGCGACTTTCTGCGCGGTGCGGTAATTCTCGGTGTAGAGCACCGACGCCAGGCCGAACTGGTGGTCGTTGGCCATGGCCAGCGCCTCGTCGATGTCGCGGTACTTGAGCACCGGCAGCACCGGGCCGAAGATTTCTTCCTGGACGATTTCCATGTCCTGACGGCAGCCGCTGAGCAGCGTTGGCGGATAAAAATGCCCCCGACCCTGCGGCAGGACACCGCCGCACTCCAGGGTCGCCCCGTCGGCCACGGCACGTTCGACCATCGCGTGAATGTTTTTCTGTGAGCTGGCGTTGGCCAGCGGGCCCATCAGGCTGGCGTCGGTGGCACGGTCGCCGAATTTGACCTCGGCGATTTTGCTTTTGAGCAAGTCGAGGAACCGGTCGTGGACACTTTCCTGCACATAGACACGCTCGACCGCAGTGCACAGTTGCCCGCAGTGCGTGGTCTTCGAGGCAATGACCGCCGTCGCAGCCGCTTCCAGATCGGCATCCGCCTCGATGATCGCCGGGGTCTTGCCGCCCAGTTCCAGCGACGGCTTGGCGATATTGGCCTTGCAGTAATCGAGGACGATGCGCCCGGCGTTGACGCTGCCGGTCAGGGTAATCAGGCCTACCGATTTATGCGTGCAGACCGCCGCCGCCGTGGCGTGGTCCATGGTCAGAATATTGATGACACCCGCCGGCATGCCCGACTGCTGCACCGCTTTGGCAATTTCGAACGCCGAGGTCGGTGTGTTGTTGCTCGGACGCACCACCACGGTGTTGCCGGTAATCAGCGCCGGGGCGATTTTGCGCAACAGGGTGTAGACCGGGTAGTTGAACGGAATCAGGCAGGCGACGACGCCGATCGGCTCACGATGCAAAAACAGGTTTTCATCAGGGCTGTCGCTGGGAATGATTTCGCCTTCGATACGGCGTGCCCATTCAGCATGATAACGAGTGATCTGCGCCGCATAGCGCGCTTCATTACTGGCGTCGCTAACGCTTTTGCCGGACTCGGCGGCCAGTGCGGCGCCAATGGCTTCAGCACGATCTTCAAGGGCTGTGGCCAAGGCTCGCAGGTGTTCGGCGCGCTCGATGCTGGTGAGTTTGCCCCAAAGCTTTTGCGCGATGGTCGCAGCGTCGACCGCGGCCGTGGCTTCCTCGGCAGTGGCGCCCGAGACATGACCCAGCAACGCTTCGGTGGCCGGATTGTAGACCGCAATCAGCGCTGCGCTGGCAGGCTCGATGAATTGGCCGTTAACAAAATTTCGCTCGATTCGCATGTGCATCGCCCATCGTTTGTTTTTATCAATGCCGCCAGTCTTGTCATCGATGGCGGGTTGAACAAACGATTTATCGGGCGTTTAAACATGCGAAAAATGCAGGTTACTCCTGGCTCCACCGCAAACTCCTGTGGGAGCAAGCCTGCTCGCGAAGATGTGTGTGTCATTCACAGATGATGGCGGCTGATCCAACGCTTTCGCGAGCAGGCTCGCTCCCACAAGGGGATTTGGGGTGTCTCAGGAAGCAGCCGTCGAAGGCTCCAATTGGCGTTGCGCCAGCCAGATTTCTTCTTGCAGCCACTGACTGAACACCTGCAACTGCGGCATTTCCGTCTGCTCCGGCCGGGTCACCAGCCAATAGGATTGATGCCCTTCGACATGCACATTCAGCACTTGGGTCAGCTGCCCGCTGGCCAGCTCCGTCGCGACCATGTGCCAGTCGGCAATGGTGATCCCCAGCCCATCGGTCGCGGCCTGAATCGCCAGGTCCAGCAGGTCGAACTCATAACCGCCCTGGGTATCCACACCAGTGATCCGTGCCGCATCGAGCCAGTGTTTCCAGGTCAGGTAGCGCTGATCTTCCTTGGCCAACACATGCAGTAACGTAAGGCGATTGAGGTCGATGCCCTGCTCGCCACCCTCGCGGGCATACAGCGACGGCGCGCACACCGCGATGTGCCGCTCCTGGATCAACAGCGAACTGTCGAGACCATCCCACTCCCCATCACCAAAACGGATGGCGCAATCGAGGGTACTCGTTTCCGCGAGACTGTCCTGCAAGCGCGTCGTAATGCTCAATTCCAGTTCCGGGTGCCGCTCGCGCAGACGCCCCAGGCGCGGCATCAACCAGCGACTGGTGAAGGTCGGCGGCGCGTTGATGTGCAGGCGATTGGAATGGGTTTTCTGTTGGATGCTGCGCACCGTCAGCTCGATCTTGTCGAACGACTGATGCAGCGCCCGCAACAGAATCTTGCCGGCGCCCGTCAGCACCAAATGATGATGGCGGCGCTCGAGCAGGCTTTCGCCAAGCTGTTCCTCCAGTTGCCGCACCTGGCGGCTGACCGCACTTTGCGTGACATTGAGCAACTCGGCGGCGCGGGTGAAGCTGCCGGTGCTGCCGGCGACTTCGAACGCTTTGAGCGCGTTCAGGCCAGGCATTTTGCGTTTCATATCAAAGCACTCGAAAACCGCTGACAAGGCGCAGAGCATCCCATGAGTGTGTGGGACTGTCCTACAGGATTTTTCGAGTAACTTGCATTCGACGCAGGTTTCTCCAGCGTTTTTATCGTTTGTTCAACAATCGGCAGATGGCAAAACTGCGCGGCATCTCTAATAAAAACAATCGAGAGCCGCTCCATGCTCATCCCCTCTTCGTTTCGCCTGCGCACGACTTCCATCGCTCTGTTCTGCAGCTTTGCCGCCCCGGCAATGGCGGTGCAGGTCACCGACAATCTTGATCTGGGCGGTGCCATCCGCGCGCGCTGGGATGTCGACCCGGATCGCGACATTCAGAAGTTCGGGCTCGACACGGTATTCCTCAGCGCAAAATACAATTCGGACAGCTGGATCGGTGAGGCTCAGTACCGTTTCTATGGCCGCTCCTACCCTTACCAGTACACGAAAAACTATGGCGACATCCAATTCGCCAAGTTCGCGTGGCTGGGCTACAAATTCAACCCCGACCAACAGGTGCAAGTGGGCCTGAACAGCGTACCGTTCGGTTTGCAGCCGTACTTCGGCAGCACGTTCTACGAGACGCTGGGCAACGTTATCGGCCTGGAAGATGTGCAACAGGTCGGCGCCAAGTACATCCAGCAAACCGGCGCATGGAACATTCAGGCCGGGTACTACGTGCGCCCCGCCTGGCAAGGCAAAGGCACCAGCAACGGAGTGAGCTACTCAAGCGTTGTATCCGAGGCCGACGACTATGTGACCGACGGCAGCGACAACCGGGAGCGCAACACCATCGTGCTGCGCGTGGCCAAGGCGCTGGACCTCGGCCCGTGGAAGTCCGAGGTCGGCGTCTCCGGCCTGACGTCGAGCATTCAGAACAGGGACACCGACAACGACGGCCGACGCAATGCCGTTGCCGTGCATTACCTGGGCAAGAACGGTCCATGGGGCGTGCAGTTGCAGGCCGCGCGGCAGCAGATGTCACCGCGCAATCCGGGCACAGATGAACTGGTAAGCCTTGGTGGTTACGACGGCACTTTCAACGTCGCCAGTCGCGGCAATCTGTACGTGGCAGACCTGAGTTATGACGTGGGCGGCAAATACCTGTTCGACCAAGTCAGCGGCATCAAGCTCTACGCCAACTACAGTGCCTTCGACAAATCCGCCAGCGGCTTCAAGACGTCGGAACGGATGATCCTCGGCAGCTCGTTTTCGATGAGTAAATTGTGGGTGGCGGCTGAATGGCTGATCGGCAAGAACGATCCATACATCGGTGGCAGCAGCTACACCCAGAGTTTGGGTGCAGGGGGCCTGGATCATTGGGAAAACCAGATGTATGTGAACATCGGGTATTACTTCTGACCCCCAGTATTCCTGGGCCAGTCAGTACGCCATAGCGACAACCGACATTTCAGACTGATCGCCCTGCGCTGGTATCGACAGCCAAAAAAAAGCAGAAACCGGAATCCGGTTTCTGCTTTTTTGCACCCGACAATTGCTACAGGCAATCACGCACAGACTGGCGTAGCGACCCGGACTTGGCCCACGGCGGGCCTTGGTACAAGGAAACGCTGCTGCCGTCCTTGTATTTGACGATTTCGAGAATCTCGTCAGCCGTGATGATGCTCGGCGCAGTGATGCGGTAACCGTTGGAGATCGATGTCTGCGAGGTTTTCGCAACATCCTTCTGCCACAACGGCAATACGCACGCGGCATAGTCTTTGGGCGCCTTGCTAGTGGTCTTTCTGACATTGGGCTCACCCGGCACCAACGATGTCGGCAACGAGCACCCTGCCAACATGACCAACGCCAGACTCCCGATCCATATCCGCATGATGTTTCCTTTTGCAAAAAAAGTGAATGTACCGCCTAACAGACAACACATCCATCGTGGCATCGCGCCCGCTGTGGAGATTGGACAATTTTTTACACCCCCATTCAGCGGTATCACAGAAAAACCACCCACGACGGGTGAAAAATGCGACTACTCTTTTTTACCGAGAATGTTCCGGAGGTGATCATGCGTCTCAACGAATACGAACACGAACTGCAACGCGACTTGCAAAGCGTCGCGTCGGATCTGCGCTGGTCGGCAGTCGATCTGAAACGCATCGCCGAGCAGCTGCGCAAATCTGGTAACGAGGCTGACGCGCAGTCAGTACTGAGATCCTGTGAGGTCTTGCAAAGCGATGAAGAGCGGCTGCAATTGTACGCCAGGGAAGTGAAGGCACGGGCAATCAGTCGCACCAAAGTCCACTGACACACACTTATTACCGCTGCAAACTAAAGCCCTGGCGTTAGCCGGGGCTGCTTTTGTAAAACCCGTTATCTCGCCTCGTAACCCTGAACACGCGTTTAGGGTTTTCAGTATCCGCTCGTACCGCGCAAGCCTGTTTCAGCATTTGGCACTTCTCTCAATACTCGACGCTCCAACGTCAAAGGAACCTTTAACCAAAGGTCCGGCTCCAATATTGCAGTTTTATTTCTTTTTTGTGACAGCGGTAACAGGCAACCGATGAAAGTACGTGCAACCGTCATCTGCGAACAGAATCGACATATCCTACTGGTGCGCAAGCCCCGCTGCCGCTGGAGTTTGCCGGGCGGCAAAGTCGAACCTGGAGAAACCCGGACGGGCGCTGCCGTGCGCGAATTGCAGGAAGAAACCGGGCTGAATGCCGATGAAGTGCTCTACCTGATGGAACTGCAATACGGCGGAACCCGACATCATGTCTATGAGGCTTCGGTGCTAAACATAGAAGAGTTGCGCCCGCAGAACGAAATCACTGATTGCATCTGGTTTCCGTTAGGCGCGGTACAGAATCTGGATACCAGCGAAGCAACGCTTCGCATCGTCCGGGCATTTCAACGGCGTTTATAAACATCAACCGGCGAAGGCCCTGCGGCCGGCACTCATTTCTGTACGCAATTCGCCAATAAAGTTGGAAATGTCGCGGATCGTGACGAGATGTTCCGGGGAAACGCCGTTGAGCAGCAACTCGACGCGTCCGCTGCCGGGCTCATAGACTTTGATTTGAAGCAGCCCCTGAGGCGTTGAAATGCACTCGCATTTAAACGTGGGAAAGCCGGATTCGACAATGCGACAGATGTCGGCAATGGCAAGCATGGCGGGGCGCCTCGCAGGCGTTGAATCGATCGATCCGTAGAGCATAGATGGGCAATGACTGCCCCGCCCCCCGAAAAACGTCAACCCGATCACACTTTTCATGCGTCCCGTCAGTGAGAATCGTGATCCCAGATCCAGTTCCACATGCCCGGCAACTGCACCGACTCGGAACTTTGCCGAACCGTACGCGCCAGCGCAGCCTTCTCCAATTCAGCGTGATCGTCATAAAAAGGCTTTTGCGCCAATCTCACGCCGGTGGCTGCGGCGCTATCGAGCAGGATTTGCAGGTATTCGCGCATATGCCGCGCGGTATAGCGGTTGAGATCATGAAAGGTCACAACCACAGGAATCACACCGTCCACTGTCGGAAACTCTCCCAGGGCGATGCGCTCACGCACTTGCGATAGCTGCTGCAACATGTTCGCCCGTCGGCGCGGGCTGGCGTTGAAGCCCCAGATCTTGCCGTCATTGGCACTCAGATCCGTGAGCAACACCTGCAAGCCATGCTGTTGATAGGCGGCGAACGTGCGTTTGTCGTAATTCCAGAATGGCGGTCGCAGCAACTTCGGTGGCGCTCCGGTGAGGGCGGCAATGTCAGCGGAGCCGTTGGTCAGCGATTCTTTGAGTTCCTGCGGGGTGAGCGAGCGATGGTTGGTGTGCCAATGGGTTGCTGTATGAAAACCGAGGACATGCCCCTCTTCGAACTCGCGCCGCATGATGTCGCGACCGATTTCGCTGTTGCCAGCCCGGGGGGCACGCGTCTGGACGAAAAATACCGCTTTGATGCCCGCCTGCACCGGGTTGTCTTTCAGGCTGTCGAGCACCGTCGCTGATGGATTCCAGAAACTCGAGGCGCTGGGGCCGTCATCGAACGTCAGCAGAAAACGCACCGGCGCTTGAGCCTTCAGCCGGGATTCGGTTTGCGCGGTCAGTTCAATGGGCGCGGCAATGCAGCCGGCCAGCACCAGGGTGATGACCGCTGCACAAAAAAGTTTGAATCCGGATGTCATGTTTTGCCTTCAGTCCGACCACTGCGTTCATGTACCGATTGGCAAAACTCCCTCGCCCTTATCCACCCCTGCGCTCGGCTTCGCCGGCCGAGGTTGGATAAGGTACACAGGGTTTGGTTCCAGTGCTCGCTCTGTGCGCCAGTGACTGCTGAAACGAGGCGACACGTTCATCGGTCACCCCGCCAAGGAGTGAAGCAAAGAGCCAACTAAGCTGATATTTCCTACAGGAGATTCAGCCGATGTGCGGAAGACTCTCGCAATACCGGGGCATTCAAGATTTCGTCGCAGTGCTGAGCATTCCCGATGCGTTGATCAATCATGTCGGCGAAGCACCGCTGGCTCGATACAACGCAGCGCCGACCACCGCGCTGGCCGTCCTGCATCAACACGAACAACGTGTGTATGCAGACAATCTGCGCTGGGGCTGGCGTCCGCACTGGGCAAAGGACCGCGCCGCACCGATCAATGCACGGGTGGAGAAAGTCGCGCACGGGCCGTTTTTCCGCGCGATCTGGCGTCACCGCTTGATCGTGCCGGTCGATAACTGGTTCGAATGGGTCGATGCCGAGGACAAAACCCGACAACCGTGGCTGATTCGTCGTGTGGATCAAGGGCCAGTTTTCTGCGCCGCCATTGGGCAATTTCCGACACCGGGTGCCGATGCTCGTGACGACGATGGCTTCGTCATCATCACTGCCGACAGTATGGGCGGCATGCTCGATATCCACGACCGTCGACCGGTGGTGCTCAACGCCGAACTGGCGCGCGAATGGCTCGACCCGGCGACCCCGGTGGAACGAGCCGAGCAGATGCTGTTGTTCGAGGGTGAAGACGCAACGGCGTTTGAGTGGCACAAGGTCGTCAAAGCCGTCGGAAACTCACGCAATCAAGGCCCCGAGTTGATCGCTGAAGTGGCCTGAAAATCTGCCAGCGCTACACGTTCTCTTATGTAGGAACTGCCGAAGGCTGCGATCTTTTGATCTTGAAAACCACAAGCAAAGATCGCAGCCTTCGGCAGCTCCAGGGTGACGCGTAGCGTTTACAAACAGTGTTTCAATCTTGAGACAAGCGTATATAAAACAGTCGTTTGAGCGAACTAACCGCCTGTCTGACATTTCAATCGTCATACATACATTTACATTCGCTACGGATAGCATGCGCGCCGCATTTCCAATTGGTATACCAGTTGACTGCAAAGTCAACAAGCCAGAATTCCCCCATAACGTCTACAAGCCTTGCAGAGAAATAAGTTGCGCGACGATTTTGCAATCAAACAGGTCGGAGGCCTGGAGTGTATTCATCTGTCCACGACAGAACGCCTTCAACTCGACTGTTTTATCGGCCATTACATCAAGACACGAAACCTGAGTTCAGTCCCTGACATCGAACGTACCCTGCGCATCACTCTGGATGAGTATCCCGGCCAGGCGCCGGTGATGGTCAACGAGCTCAATGCCTGGATCGACCGAACTCTGGGTTACCGGGCGGCACACCCCGATTTCTCGCAGCTGGAAGACCTTTGAAACGCCAAAGCCCCGTTGATTCGGGGCTTTGGCAATTCATCATTCAAGGTTTTAGCGGGCGCTCCTGATCGCGATCCGACAGCTCTCGGCTGTCGTCATGTTTCCAGGTCTGCTCCTCTCTCCTCTTCTGTTGCTCGACCTCTTCTTCTGATGGCTCATCCTCATCATCCAGATGCGTTTTCTCAGTTGCCATATCCGCCTCGCTTTCAGAAGTCATTCATCGTCGATAAAGCGTAGAACAGTTTTCACCGCGCAACTTGTAACCACTCGACGCTGACAGCAAACGCCATGTCCGGTTAACAATTGCGCTAAATCGCGCCGTCCGTGAGCCGCGGCTGGCGTAACATGGCACCCATCACAAATGCGTCAGGGAGACGACATGCTGTACCGAATCGCAGCCGACGGGCTGGTGCTGTTTCATTTGCTGTTCATTCTATTCGTGCTGTTCGGCGGACTGCTGGTGCTCAAGTGGCCGCGACTGATGTGGCTGCACTTGCCGGCCGCCGCGTGGGGCTTCGCGGTCGAGGTGTTGCACCTGACCTGCCCCCTGACCTACTGGGAAAACCTGATGCGCCACGCCGCCGGGCAAACCGAGTACGCCGGCGGTTTCATCGAACATTACATCTGGCCGATCATCTACCCGGCCGGGCTTACACCGCAGATTCAACTGGTGCTAGGCAGCGTGGTGCTGATGATCAACCTGCTGGTTTACGGGCGATTGATCCACTCGTGGAAACTGCGCCGAGCCAGCCGTATTTCGATTTAACGCGACGCAGGCTTCAAGGCCTCCAGCCACGCCGGATCAAGGCGTGGCTGGTCGACATCGAGACCCAGCGCTTGCATCCGCTCTTTGTGCTGTTCGACTTCACGATGCAACTGCGCATGATCGCTGGAGTTACCATCCAGTTCATGCATCTGCGTCAGCCCCTGATGATAGAAGCGCAACACTTTCATCGCGATCAGGTCGTTCTTTTCCACTGCCGCCGTCACCTGATGCATCACATTGGTCACGCTCATCAAATTGCGCTTGAGCCGCCAGCTATACACCGCCGGCGCCATCCAGCTCTGATTCCAGAAGCGCCCGCGCAGCAATGCCGCCGTCAGCAGAAATGCCAGAAAAACCCCGCCGACATTAAACCGCAGGTTATCGCCGCCCGGTTCTCCGAACAGCTGCACCGCCACCGTTGAAAACAGCATCGCCAGCACCAGGAACAGCACGGCGATGATCAGCGTGCTGCGGCGAGTCTGCTGGCGAAAAGTGGCGGCGTCCATCGGCTGAATCTCGAACATCACTAATGACTTCCTTGAGCAAGAAAAAGAGGCACAACTGAAAAACGGGCCCGCGCATTATCGCCTCTGCGATGGATTTAGCTATGCTGGGGCCCCTTTTCATCTTTTCATCGTCCAACGGGGACATGGCGGTATAGCGCAGATCGTGCCATCTTCATTCATGGATACACACTATTCGGATGCCATTCGCCTGGTTCTGGGATGACATCGTTTTAAGGATCATTGCATGACCCAACGACACGTAATCAATGCTTCGGTCAGCCCCAAAGGCAGCCTGGAAACCCTTTCTCAACGTGAAGTGCAGCAACTGAGCGAAGCCGGATCCGGCAGCACCTACACCCTGTTCCGCCAGTGCGCCCTGGCCATCCTCAACACCGGCGCTCATGTCGATAACGCCAAGACCATTCTTGAAGCCTACAAGGACTTCGAAATCCGCATTCACCAGCAGGATCGCGGTGTGCGCCTTGAGCTGCTGAACGCTCCGGCCGATGCCTTCGTCGACGGCGAAATGATCGCCAGCACCCGGGAAATGCTGTTCAGCGCCCTGCGAGACATCGTCTACACCGAAAACGAACTCGACAGCCAACGCATCGATCTCAGCACCTCGCAAGGCATCAGCGACTACGTCTTCCACCTGCTGCGCAATGCCCGCACCCTGCGCCCGGGTGTCGAGCCGAAAATCGTCGTGTGCTGGGGCGGTCACTCGATCAATACCGAAGAATACAAATACACCAAGAAAGTCGGCCACGAACTGGGCCTGCGCAGCCTCGACATCTGCACCGGCTGCGGCCCCGGCGTGATGAAGGGCCCGATGAAAGGCGCGACCATCGCCCACGCCAAACAGCGTATTCACGGCGGTCGCTACCTCGGTCTGACCGAGCCGGGCATCATCGCTGCCGAAGCGCCAAACCCGATCGTCAATGAGCTGGTGATCCTGCCGGACATCGAGAAACGTCTGGAAGCGTTCGTGCGTGTCGGCCACGGCATCATCATCTTCCCGGGCGGTGCCGGTACGGCGGAAGAGTTCCTCTACCTGCTGGGCATCCTCATGCATCCGGACAACGAGGGCCTGCCGTTCCCGGTCATCCTGACCGGGCCGAAACATGCTGCACCGTATCTGGAGCAGCTCGACGCGTTCGTCATCGCGACCCTCGGTGAAGCGGCCAAGCAGCACTACGAAATCATCATCGACGACCCGACTGAAGTCGCGCGCCAGATGACCCAGGGCCTTAAAGCCGTGAAGCAGTTCCGCCGCGAGCGTAACGACGCGTTCCACTTCAACTGGCTGCTGAAGATTGACGAGGGCTTCCAGCGTCCGTTCGATCCGACCCACGAAAACATGGCCAACCTGAAACTGCACCGCGACCAGCCACCGCATGAACTCGCGGCCAACCTGCGCCGGGCGTTCTCAGGGATCGTGGCCGGTAACGTCAAGGACAAGGGCATTCGTCTGATCGAGGAACACGGCCCGTACCAGATCCGTGGTGACGCCGCGATCATGCAACCGCTCGACGCACTGCTCAAAGCCTTCGTCGCCCAGCACCGGATGAAACTGCCGGGCGGCGCGGCGTATGTGCCGTGCTATCGAGTGGTGGCGTAAGGTTCGGCCACAAGACACCCTTGTAGGAGCTGCGGCACGCTGCGATCTTTTGATCTTGTTTTTAAAGGTCAAAATCAAAAGATCGCAGCGTGCCGCAGCTCCTACAGGAATTTGTGTCAGGCAAAGATCTTGTGCTCAACGCAAAACCCTGTGGGAGCTGGCTTGCCAGCGATGACGGCCGAACGTTCACCCTCAACCCCGCAGCCTCTCTCAATCCGTCAACCGCGCCGCCAACGCCTTCGCCTGCAACGCCACATCCGTCACCGCCGTACTCTCCCACCACATCCCGCGCAACGGCGGGCCCATTGCGAACAAGCGACTCGCTGCTTGCCCGTGTTCGTCCACAACAGCTCCGTCAGGCGCTGCCGTAATCCCTAACGCCAAAGGCCCAGGCTGCACCAGACCCCGCGCCAACAATTGCTGTGGCAACGGTCGCGCCACACGACGCCAGTCATATTCGATACCGCTGGAGTTGATCAGCGCTGCGCCATGTACCACGCAGGTTTGCGCTTCACCCCGCGGACGGATGCGAATACTCACACCACCCTCCGCGCAAGGCTCAAGCCCTTTGAACGAAGCTGCGTGAATGCGCAACCGCCCTTCGCTATGCAGACGCTCGACCAACTGCGCACTCAACGGTGGCGAACGATGGTGATGGCTTTCCCACCAAGGCCGCACATGACGTACGAATTGTCGACGCTGCACGTCAGTCGCCTGGCTCCAAAGTCGGCCGATGTGTGCACGCACCGTGTCCAGTGGCGCTTGCCAATCGATGCCTTGTGCGATGGCGTCGCGGCAATGCCGTCGCAACTCGCGCAGTAACTGTCGGGGGGAACGAATGCCGTGGTCTTCAGCAAGAAAATCTACCCAGCCCGGCGGTTGTCGACGAACATGGGGCAGCAAGCCATGACGGGAAAACACCTCGATCGGCCCACGATGCCCAGCCTGCTCCAGCGATACCACGGCATCGACCATGGTCAGGCCGGAACCGATGATCAGCACGCTCGATTGCGCATCGAGCTGACGCATGGCCGCTACATTCCACGGGTCCAGAGCGGCGGCGTTGAGACCACTGGATTGCGTCTGCGGTGTGCGCGCGGCCGGGAACATGCCGGTGGCGAGTACTGCGTACGCGCCGTGCAATTGTTGGCCATTGTCCAGGGTGAGCTGCACTGAATCCGTATCGATTTGCAGATCGACGGCTTCTGCGCGGATGTGCTCGACGGTCGAACCCTGCTGCGCGCCGTCCTCTCGTGCTTCGGCTAAACGCTGCTGCACGTAAACACCGAACATTCCGCGCGGCGGGAACAGTTCACTGACCGGCACCTGTTGCTCGGCAGACTCGGGCCAGCCGCCCGTAGCGATGTGCTCGGCCAGCCATTGCGTCAGGTCATCCGGGTTCTCCGGATCGACGCTCATCCGCGCCGCGTTGCCATTGAGCGTGTGGCCCAACTCCACCGCACTATAGGCCTCACCACGGCCGAGTTCCGCGCGCGGCTCAATGACCAGAATCCGGCGCTGGCCTGGCCGACGCAACAACTGCACCGCCAGCATCGTGCCGCTGAGGCCACCGCCGATGATCAGAATGTCTGCGTGCTGGTTCATTCAAATCACCACATTACGCACAAACCGCGCCGCCACCGGCCCGTCATTGCGATAGGCATGCGGCTGATTACTGGCAAACATGAAGAACTCCCCCGTGCCGATCTGCTGCGCATGATCGCCAAGCATCAACGTCAGGCAACCCTCAAATACATAAATCTGTTCACTCCAGCCATCGGCGTCCGGTTGCGACGGATAGACCTCGCCCGGTTGCAGGCACCATTCCCATTGCTCGACTTCGCGGGTAGCGGTGGCTTTGGACAGCAACACGGCTTTGCTGCCGGGGATGCTCCCGGCCCACGCCACTTCGTTGATGCGGCTCGGATCGCGCGCGTCGGGGGCCTGGATCAAATCGCTGAAGGCAACATCGAGTGCTTCGGCGACGCGATCGAGGGTGGTCAGGCTGACGTTCTTTTCGCCCGCCTCGATCGCCACCAGCATCCTCCGACTCACTCCGGACTTTTCCGCCAGCGCGGTCTGGCTCATGTCGGCAGCGTGCCGCAAGCGCCGGACGTTCTGGCTGACGTGTTGCAGGACGGAGGCGCGTTGGCTGGAATCTTTGTGCACTATATTGCTCACTCGGTGGGGTTGGGCAGTATACTGCGCAACATTTGGCGCATTGTGCGTCGCTCTTTCTCCCGCGCGCAAGGACATGACGTCAGTGAATCGCTCCGATACCTCCCCTCGTTTCTCCCGCTTCAGCAAGGCCGAGTGCGTGCTGGTGGTGATCACCATGATCTGGGGCGGCACCTTTTTGCTGGTGCAGCATGCGATGACCGTCAGCGGCCCGATGTTCTTCGTCGGCCTGCGCTTTGCCGCCGCAGCGGCCATCGTCGCGCTTTTTTCGTGGCGGCACCTGCGTGAGCTGACCTTGTTTGAACTCAAGGCCGGCGCCTTCATTGGCGTAGCAATCATGCTCGGTTACGGCCTGCAGACGGTCGGGTTGCAGACAATTCCAAGCAGTCAGTCGGCGTTCATTACTGCGTTGTACGTCCCGTTCGTGCCGTTGCTGCAATGGCTGGTGCTGGGGCGGCGACCGGGTTTGATGCCGAGCATTGGCATCATGCTGGCGTTTACCGGATTGATGCTGTTGTCGGGGCCGTCCGGAGCCTCGCTGAATTTCAGCCCCGGTGAAATCGCCACACTGATCAGCGCCGTAGCCATTGCTGCTGAAATCATTTTGATCAGCACCTACGCCGGCCAGGTGGATGTGCGCCGGGTGACCGTGGTGCAACTGGCAACGACCTCGGTGTTGTCATTTTTGATGGTGGTGCCGACTGGCGAAGCGCTTCCGGATTTTTCCTGGCTGCTGCTCGCAACGGCTTTGGGCCTGGGCGCGGCGAGTGCGGCTATTCAGGTCGCGATGAACTGGGCGCAGAAGAGTGTTTCGCCGACGCGAGCGACGCTGATCTACGCCGGTGAGCCGGTATGGGCAGGGATTGTCGGGCGGCTTGCTGGCGAGCGCTTGCCGGCGATTGCTCTGTTGGGCGCCGGGTTGATTGTGGCGGCGGTGATCGTCAGTGAGTTGAAGACCAAGGGTAAGCATTCGGAGGAAGTGCTGGAGGATTTTGACCGCGAGACTGAGCGCTGAGGATCTTGAAGATCAAAAGATCGCAGCCTTCGCCAGCCCCTACATTGGAATGCGTTTTCCTGTAGGAGCTGCCGCAGGCTGCGATCTTTTTTCGCCCATGAAACAAGGCCAAACACAAATATCCAGACTACTTTGTAGGATTCTGAGACATCCTGGCGTTTGGTGATCGGGGAGCTGGCACGTATGATGCTTCACAAACTTCCGCAGATTAGAAGCCTATGTCCCTGATAGTTCTACTGCTTCTGCCATTCATTGGCAGCTGTCTGGCAGCGGTGCTGCCACACAATGCGCGTAACACCGAATCCCTGTTGGCAGGTCTGGTCGCTCTGATCGGCGTCGTCCAGGTGGCTTTGTTGTACCCGCAGATCGCCAATGGCGGCGTCATTCGCGAAGAATTCATGTGGTTACCCAGTCTCGGGCTGAACTTCGTTCTGCGCATGGACGGTTTCGCCTGGCTGTTCTCGATACTGGTACTCGGGATCGGCTCACTCGTCTCTTTATATGCCCGCTACTACATGTCACCGGACGATCCGGTGCCGCGATTCTTCGCATTTTTCCTGGCGTTCATGGGCGCCATGCTTGGCCTGGTGATCTCCGGCAACCTCATCCAGATCGTGTTTTTCTGGGAGCTGACCAGCCTCTTCTCTTTCCTGCTGATCGGTTACTGGCACCACCGCTCCGATGCCCGTCGTGGCGCTTACATGGCGCTGATGGTCACAGGCGCCGGCGGACTGTGCCTGCTGGCGGGGGTCATGATCCTCGGCCATGTCGTCGGCAGCTATGACCTTGACAAGGTCCTGGCCGCCGGCGACCTGATTCGCGCACATGCCCTCTACCCAATCCTGTTACCCCTCATTCTCATCGGCGCCTTAAGCAAAAGCGCCCAGTTTCCCTTCCACTTCTGGCTGCCCCACGCTATGGCGGCGCCCACACCGGTCTCGGCGTATCTGCACTCGGCGACCATGGTCAAGGCCGGGGTTTTCCTGCTCGCACGCCTGTGGCCATCGCTGTCCGGCAGTGAAGAATGGTTCTACATCGTCAGCGGCGCTGGCGCGTGTACGCTGTTGCTCGGCGCGTATTGCGCAATGTTCCAGAACGACCTCAAAGGCTTGCTCGCCTACTCAACCATCAGCCACCTGGGCCTGATCACGTTGCTGCTGGGCCTGAACAGTCCGCTGGCCGCCGTTGCCGCGGTATTCCATATCCTCAACCACGCCACGTTCAAGGCCTCGCTGTTCATGGCCGCGGGCATCATCGACCACGAGAGCGGCACCCGCGACATCCGCAAGCTCAGCGGTCTGATCAAGCTGATTCCGTTTACCGCAACGCTGGCGATGGTTGCTAGCGCCTCGATGGCCGGCGTGCCGCTTCTCAACGGCTTCCTGTCGAAAGAAATGTTCTTCGCCGAAACCGTGTTCATCAATGCCACGGCGTGGGTCGAAGCCGCGCTGCCGATTGTCGCAACCATTGCCGGTACATTCAGCGTCGCCTATTCCCTGCGTTTCACCGTCGATGTGTTCTTCGGCCCACCGGCAACCGACCTGCCCCACACCCCGCACGAGCCGCCGCGCTGGATGCGTGCACCGGTCGAGTTGCTGGTGTTTACCTGCCTGATCGTGGGGATTTTCCCGGCACAAGTGGTCGGCCCGCTGCTCGCCGCCGCCGCGCAGCCCGTAGTGGGCGGCACCTTGCCGGAGTACAGCCTGGCAATCTGGCACGGCCTGAACGCACCGATGATCATGAGCCTGATCGCCATGTCCGGTGGCATCGTGCTTTACCTGTTACTGCGTAATCAGTTCAGACACGGACGCTTCAAATACCCGCCACTGGTGGGACGCTTCAACGGCAAGCGCCTGTTCGAGCGCAGTCTGGTAGTGATGATGCGCATGGCCCGGCGCGTTGAACGCCGGCTCGGCACCCGACGCCTGCAAATGCAATTGTTCCTCATGGTCTTCGCGGCTGTGCTCGCGGGCCTGATTCCGATGCTGCACAGCAGCCTGAGCTGGGGTGACCGGCCGAAGATTCCGGGCTCGATCGTTTTCGTGACCCTGTGGCTGCTGGCGATTGCTTGCGCCCTCGGCGCCGCGTGGCAGGCCAAGTATCACCGTCTCGCTGCCCTGACCATGGTCAGCGTCTGCGGCTTGATGACCTGCGTGACCTTCGTCTGGTTCTCCGCTCCGGATCTGGCGCTGACGCAATTGGCCGTCGAAGTGGTGACCACCGTGCTGATCCTGCTGGGGCTGCGCTGGTTGCCACGTCGGATCGAAGAGGTTTCGCCACTGCCGAGCACGCTGCGCAAGGCACGCATTCGCCGTCTGCGCGACTTGATGCTGTCGATTGCGGTAGGCGCCGGCATGGCGCTGCTGTCCTACGCAATGCTCACGCGGCAGACGCCGAATGACATTTCCTCGTTCTACCTCAGTCGCGCTCTGCCTGAGGGCGGCGGCAGCAACGTGGTCAACGTGATGCTGGTGGACTTCCGAGGTTTCGACACCCTGGGTGAAATTACCGTGCTGGTCGCTGTGGCATTGACGGTGTTCGCCCTGCTACGCCGCTTCCGTCCTCCGAAAGAAAGCCTGCAACTGCCGGCCCAGCAGCGCTTGCTGGCACCGGACGTGGTCACCGACCTGGTCAACCCGCGTTCGGCCAGCGACACCGCGCTCGGCTTCATGATGGTCCCGGCGGTGCTGGTGCGTCTGCTATTGCCGATTGCGCTGGTGGTGTCGTTCTACCTGTTCATGCGCGGACACAATCAGCCGGGCGGCGGATTTGTCGCCGGGCTGGTGATGTCGGTGGCGTTCATCCTGCAATACATGGTCGCCGGTACGCAGTGGGTCGAGGCACAAATGAGCCTGCGGCCACTGCGCTGGATGGGCACGGGGCTGCTCTTTGCCACCGCCACAGGGCTTGGTGCGATGGTGGCCGGATATCCGTTCCTCACCACCCACACCTGGCATTTCACCCTGCCGCTGCTGGGTGACATCCATATCGCCAGCGCGCTGTTCTTTGACATTGGCGTGTACGGCGTGGTGGTCGGCTCGACGCTATTGATCCTCACCGCTCTCGCCCACCAGTCGGTGCGTGGTCACAAGAACGCGTCCCTGCCCAAGGCCGTCGCCAGCAAAGGAGCCGTCTGATGGAAGAAGTCATCGCAATCGCCATTGGCATTCTCGCCGCCTCCGGCGTCTGGCTGGTCCTGCGCCCACGTACGTTCCAGGTGGTCATGGGCCTGTGCCTGCTGTCCTACGCGGTCAACCTGTTCATCTTCAGCATGGGCAGCCTGTTCATCGGCAAGGAGCCGGTGATCAAGGACGGCGTGACCCAGGACTTGCTGCACTACACCGATCCGCTGCCGCAGGCACTGGTATTGACCGCAATCGTCATCAGCTTCGCCATGACCGCATTGTTCCTCGTCGTTCTGCTCGCCTCGCGCGGCCTGACCGGCACCGACCACGTCGACGGCCGGGAGCCTAAAGAATGATGGCGATGACTCACCTGATCGCCGCACCGATTCTGCTGCCGCTGCTGACTGCCGCGATCATGCTGATGCTCGGCGAGCGGCACCGCCCGCTGAAGGCGAAAATCAACCTGTTCTCCAGCCTCCTCGGCCTGTTCATTTCTGTGATGCTGCTGCAATGGACGCAAACCACCGGCGTGCCAGGCTCAATCGGCGTTTACCTGCCGGGCAACTGGCAGGCGCCGTTCGGCATCGTGCTGGTGGTTGATCGCCTCTCGGCGTTGATGCTGGTGCTCACCGGGGTCATTGGCGTCAGCGCCCTGCTGTTTGCGATGGCACGTTGGGACGGCGCAGGATCTAGCTTCCACGCGTTGTTCCAGATCCAGTTGATGGGTTTGTATGGCGCGTTCCTGACCGCTGACCTGTTCAACCTGTTCGTGTTCTTTGAAGTGCTGCTGGCCGCCTCTTATGGCCTCTTGCTCCATGGCTCGGGCCGGGCACGGGTTTCGTCCGGGCTGCATTACATTTCGATCAACCTGCTCGCCTCGTCGCTGTTTCTGATCGGCGCGGCGTTGATCTACGGCGTCACTGGCACCCTGAACATGGCCGATCTGGCGGTGAAAATTCCGCTGGTTCCGGAAGCCGACCAAGGCTTGCTGCACGCCGGCGCAGGCATTCTCGCGGTAGCGTTCCTGGCCAAGGCCGGCATGTGGCCGCTGAACTTCTGGCTGGTGCCGGCCTACTCTTCGGCCAGCGCACCGGTAGCGGCGATGTTCGCGATCATGACCAAGGTCGGCGTGTACACCCTGCTGCGCCTGTGGACGCTGCTGTTCTCCGCCCAAGCCGGAGCCTCGGCGTTCTTCGGTGGTGACTGGCTGATCTACGGCGGCATGGTGACCATGGCCTGCGCGGCGCTGGCGATACTTGCCGCACAACGCCTTGAGCGCATGGCCAGCCTGAGCATTCTGGTGTCGGCGGGGATCCTGCTGTCGGCCGTCGGCTTTGCGCAGCCGAACCTGATCGGTGCGGCGTTGTTCTATCTGGTCAGTTCGACGCTGGCGTTGAGTGCGCTGTTCCTGCTGGCCGAGTTGATCGAGCGTTCGCGCTCAGCCAACGAAATCCCACTGGAAGACGAAAGCGAATTGCTGCCGCGACCACAGGAATCCCTGCAACCGCCCAAAGGCATCAACCTCGACGACGAGCAGAAAGCCGTGGTCGGCCAGGTCATCCCATGGACCATGGCGTTTCTCGGCTTGAGCTTTATCGCCTGCGCCCTGCTCATCATCGGCATGCCGCCGCTGTCCGGTTTCATCGGCAAACTCAACCTGATCAGCGCGTTACTCAATCCGCTGGGATTGGGCACCGCCGCGCCGATTTCCAACGCGGCATGGGCGCTGCTGGCGCTGTTGATCCTGTCTGGCCTGGCAGCGTTGATGGCATTCTCGCGTCTCGGCATCCAGCGCTTCTGGACGCCAGAAGAGCGCCCTTCACCGCTGCTGCGCAAACTCGAATGTGCGCCGATTTTCCTGCTGCTGGGGCTGAGCATCGTCCTGACCTTCAAGGCCGAGCCGCTGATGCTTTACACCCAGGCCACTGCTGACGCATTGAATAATCCCCAGCAATACGTCAATGCCGTGCTCGGCACTCGCGCCGTACCGAGCCCGGAAAGCAAGGCCGCCCTGTTGGAGGTGCAGCCATGAAGCGTGTATTTCCGGCACCTTTGCTTTCATTGGCGCTGTGTATCTTGTGGCTGACGCTGAACCTGTCAATCAGCCCCGGTAACCTGTTGCTCGGCGCAATACTTGGTTTCGCTGCGCCGTTGATGATGCGCAAATTGCGTCCCAAGCAAGTGCGTATCCGCCGTCCATGGACAATCGTGCGGCTGCTCCTTCTGGTTGGTCGTGATGTGGTGATGTCCAACTTGATCGTCGCTTGGGGTGTACTGAATGCAGGTCGTCGTCCGCCGCGCTCCAGCTTCATCAAAGTGCCGCTGGAGCTGCGAGACGCCCATGGTCTGGCGACATTGTCGATGATCTGCACGGTAGTGCCCGGCACGGTGTGGTCAGAACTGGCGCTGGATCGCAGCATTCTGCTGGTACACGTATGGGATCTGGATGACGAAGCGCAATTCATCGAGCACTTCAAGAGCACTTACGAGCGGCCGCTGATGGAGATTTTCGAATGAGCCCATTACTCTCGAATGCGATTCTGCTGACGCTGTTTCTATTCTGTCTGGCCATGCTGCTGACGCTGTTGCGTCTGTTCAAAGGGCCATCGGCGCAGGATCGGGTACTGGCGCTGGACTATCTATACATCGTTGCGATGCTGATGATGCTGACTCTGGGCATTCGCTATTCCAGTGACACTTACTTTGAGGCGGCGCTGCTGATCGCGCTGTTCGGCTTCGTCGGTTCGTTTGCCCTGGCGAAATTCCTGCTGCGTGGCGAGGTCATCGAATGAACGCGGAACTGTCTCTTTGGGTTGAGATTCCTGTGGCGATCCTGCTGGTGCTCAGCGGCGTGTTTGCCTTGATCGGCGCAATCGGATTGCTGCGGATGAAGGACTACTTCCAGCGCATGCACCCGCCGGCACTGGCGTCGACGCTGGGAGCGTGGTGTGTGGCGCTGGCCTCGATCATTTGCTTTTCAGCGCTGAAGTCCGGGCCGGTGCTGCATGCCTGGTTGATTCCGATTTTACTGGCAATCACGGTCCCGGTGACCACGTTGCTACTGGCGCGGGCGGCGTTGTTCCGCAAACGCATGGCCGGAGATGATGTGCCGGCGGAAGTGAGTAGTCGCTCCAGTGAAAGCGGTAGCTGAATTCAGACTTTGTGGTGCCGGGACTGGCCTCTTCGCGGGCAGGCCCGGTCATCACATAAATCTGCTCAGCCTCAAACCCAAGCCACCGCCAACAACCCCGCCCCCAACACCGCACACAACGGCGAATAAACCCACGTATCCAGCCGCGCAAAACGTGAGCCCTTCACCTCCTTGAAAAACCCCACCAGATGCGAATCACCAATCGCCCGGGCAAACATCAGCAGCGCAATTACACTGATCACCCACTGCAACGCCTTGTGATGTACCGGCGCCACGCCCCACCCGACCCGCAGACACACCAGCGCGGCAATCGCCAATAACACAGCCGCCACCAACAACGTTAGCCATCCCGATGGCTTGAACGCCGGTCGTAGCGTCGCCACCAAACCTTCCACCGGAACCTGCGGAACTGCCGCCACCGCCGCCCATTGCCCACCCAACGCCCAATACACATGCACCAGGCTGATCACCGCAAACACTGTCACCAGCCATTGAGCCAACACAAAGGTCATGGTTGAAATCCTTGAAAGGGATTTGAACAAATCATCCTAGTCGCATTTTTTTCAAGTGCACGACCGATCAGCGGTAAGGTAAAGTGCCGCCCCATGAAATTCTCCCGTTCCGATCGATCACTGCTGGCCTGGATGCTCTATTGCTGCGTCCTGTTCAACGTGTTCGCTTGCAGCATCGGTCACGGGCAAATGGTCGGCATGCAGCTCAACGGCATCGGCGGCCAGTTCTGTACAGTCGACCCGGCGACTCAAGCGCCGCTGGCCTCCAATCCCAGCGAAGAACAACTGCCGACTCTGTCCAAATCCTTCGGCTGTCCGCTGTGTTCTGTCGGCGGCGGCATGGGTCCGGCGTTCAACTCCAGCCTGACCCTGGCGATCCTCCCGGAACAACACAGCCCGCCGCTGGCGCCCATCGCCAGTGCCGACCTCCCCGCCCGCTTCACCTGGCCCTCGGCCAACCCACGCGCCCCACCGCTCGCCTGAGTGTTCCTGCCTTTTTGATTTGTCGGCCCACTGCGCCAACGCGCGGCGTTTGCCTGTGCGCTGACTCCTAGACATGCATTCAGGATTCAATGATGAAACAACTCACTTTGCTGGCGAGCCTGTGCGGCTGCCTGTCCGTTAACGTCTGGGCGCAATCCACCATGGAACTGGCGCCGATCAACATTGATGGCGAATCCGGCAGCGAACCGGGCCTGAGCCTCGACCAGTCCAGCGGCATGGCTTCGCGACTCGGCTTGAGCGTCCGCGAAACACCCGCTTCGGTGGCCATCGCCAATCGCAACGACATCGAGCGCCACGGCGCACAGAACTTCCAGGACGCCGCCAACACCCTCCCCGGCGTCAATGCCAGCGCACCGCCAGGCTTCGGCGGATTCATCTCCTATCGCGGCTTCACCAGCAGCCAGATCACGCAGATGTTCAACGGCATCAACGTTTCCGGAGGCCTCGCCCGTCCTGTCGATGCGTGGATCTATGACCGAGTGGAGTTGGTGGGCGGTCCGTCGTCGCTGATCAATGGCGCAGGTTCAGTCGGTGGTTCGTTGAACTACGTGACCAAACTGGCGACCCGCGATGAACAGGCCGTTGAAGGCAGGGTCAGTTACGGCACCTACGACACCACCGAAACCGCGTTCGGCCTCAACCATGCGCTGACCGATCCAGGCAGCGAGGTGCAGCACTACGCGCGCCTGGACGTCAGCCACAACACCAGCAATGGCTACATCGATCGACAGGAGCGCGATGCCTGGAGCGTGGCGTTTTCCATACTCAGCGATTTCACACCAAACCTGTCGCATACCCTGGCCCTGGAGTATCAGGACGAACACGAAGACAGCCCTTACTGGGGCACGCCCGTACTTAACCCCAAGGCCGGCGAGTTGAAGATTGATAAACACAATCGCTTCAACAACTACAACGTCGAGGACGGCCGCTACGAACAGCGGACAATCTGGGTGCGGTCGATCATCGACTACCGGATCAACGACAGCACCACCCTGCGCAACACGCTGTATCACCTCGACAGCCAACGCGATTACCGCAATCTCGAGACCTACAAATACAACGCCGACAACTCGGCAGTGAATCGTTCGACGGCGTACCAGGTGCGACACCAAGGCGAACAGAACGGCAACCAGTTCGAACTGCGCCACGACAACACTTTGTTGGGACTTGATACGACGTGGTCCGGCGGTTTCGAATACAAGGTCAACCAAACCACCAACTCGCCGCTCAACATAAAAGACGCGAGCGCGGTAAACCCGAGCCACTATCGTCCCGGGTATTTCTACGACATTCCCGGCACCAACCCCGCGTTGATCAGTGACAAGACCAACGAGGTCACCACCAAAGCGCTGTTCGTGGAAAACCGTCTGGCGTTGACCGACAAACTGTCGCTGCTCACCGGCCTGCGTTATGACGACATCGACCTCGACGTGACCAACCACCGCGCCGTGACCGCCGCCAATCCAAGGTACCTCAAGCGCAGTTGGGAGCCTGTCACGGGGCGTGCAGGCCTGACTTACCAATTCATCCCTTCGGCCAACGTCTACGTGCAATACAGCACCGCGGCCGAGCAACCCAATGGCACACAGGACTTCGACGTATCGACCGGCAAGCAATGGGAAATCGGCAGCAAATTCGACTACCTGAACGGGCGAGGCTCGGCGACTGTGGCGGCTTACACCATTGAGCGAAAGGACTTCGCCGTCACCGATCCACTGGACCCGACCCGCAGCATTGCGGTGGGCCAGCAGACGTCAAAAGGGATCGAGATTGCCAGCTCCTTGCGCATTACCGACAGACTGCTGGCCGAGGGCAATTTCGCCTGGGTTGACGCGCAGTACGATGATTTCACCGAAAAAAACGCCACGGGCGCCGTGGTTTCGCGCAAGGGCAACACGCCCACCAATGTCCCGGACCGGGTTGGCAATCTCTGGCTGACTTATGATTTTTCGCCGCAATGGCAAGGTGGGGTCGATGCGCGATACGTCGCATCGGTATTTGCCGACAGCGCCAACACCCTCACCGTGCCGTCGTACACGCTGTTTGGCAGCTTCCTCAGTTACAAGGTCGATTCGCACACCACCGTGACCGGTCGGGTGCGTAACTTGACGAATGAGGTGTATGCCGAGTTTGCGCATGTATCGCCGGCGTATTACCTGGGTACACCACGCACCTTTGAATTGGCGGTGCAGACCAGGTTCTAAAAGCATTGCGGGCAAGCCCGCTCCCACAGTGACTGGTGTCGTACACATATTTTGTATTCGACAGAAAAACCTGTGGGAGCGGGCTTGCCCGCGATGAGGCCAGGGGCCTCAACCCTCTATTTCAGATCAACCGAAACCTTATCCGCCACATCCTTCGGCAACCACGCCTGCCACACATCCGGATGCGCCTTCATGAATGCCTCAGCCGCCTGACGCGGTGCGGTGTGCTTCTCGCTCATGTCGGCCAACGCCTTGTTCAGCTCAGCAATCGGGAAATCGACCTTGCTGAAGAACTCGGCGATCTGCGGATACTGCTTCTGGAATGGCGTAGACACGCCAATCGAAAGTTTCGACGCCAGCGAGCGGGTGGGTTTCGGGTTGGGATTATCGGCGTCAGTCAGGGTTTTCCATGCCTCGGCATCAAACGGCGGCTCTTCCAGCTGCACCAGTTTGAACTTGCCGAGCAACGGCGTCGGCGACCAGTAATAAAACAGCACCGGTTTACCGCGACGAATAGAAGAACTGATTTCGGCGTCGAGCGCGGCACCCGAGCCACTGCGGAAATTGGTGAAGTCGTCCTGCAACCCGTAAGCCGTGAGCTTCTGCTTGTTGACCACTTCTGAAGTCCAGCCAATCGGGCTGTTGAGGAAACGCCCCTTGCTCGGGTTTTCCGGGTCCTTGAACACGTCCTTGTATTTTTTCAGATCACTGACACTGCGCAAGTCCGGCGCCAGCGGCTTGATGCCCTTGGCCGGGTCACCCTTGATCACGTATTCCGGCACCCACCAGCCTTCGGTGGCGCCCTTGACCGTATCGCCCAGGCTCACCACCTTGCCTTCAGCCTCGGCCTTGACCCACACCGGACTGCGCCCAGCCCACTCCTCGCCAATGACCTGAATGTCATTGTTGGCCAGCGCGGTTTCCAGGGTAATGGTGGTGCCGGGCAAGGTGTCGGTTGGCAACCCGTAGCCCTTCTCGACGATGATCCGCAAGACATCGGTGATCAGGCTGCCGCTTTCCCAATTCAGGTCGGCGAAATGGATCGGCGCCTGTGCTGCCATCGTCGATTGCGCTGACGCCAGCAGGCCGAATGTCGCCACGCTGGCGGCCAATAACCGTCGAAATCCGTTCATGCATTACACCTCGTGCTGTTCACAGCAATGACAGGATGGCCTGACAGAAGACCGCAAGCCTCTGAATACTCAGTCAACTGACTGTAGACGAGGTTCCTGCTTTTTCAGGGGCTGGCCCCAGACGAGGTTAGCTTTCAGACTTTTCCTGCAAGCTTTGCAGCTCGCGTCTGACCATGCTGGCGTATTCCGCTGGACGCAACGCATAGATCTGCGAGGCCACCCATCCCAGCCACGCGCCTTGCAACTCGGCCTTCATGGCAAACAATCGCCCGGCATCATCACGCGCCTTGTCGATGTTCTGAGAATGAAAATCGGCGCGACTCAAACCACCGATCACTCGCTGGCCTTGAAGGTCACCAGTTCGCCCTTGCGCCACTTCGCGGCTTTGCCAGTGACGGCTTTCAGAGTCTTGGTCAGGCCTTCCTGCAATTGCTCATTGGCGGCGAACACGGTCACCACGCTGTGACCTTCCTTGAACAGGATCGCATGGCCATCAGCGCTATCAACGAAGGCGTAATCGCCAAGCCCATAAACCGTGAGTTTTATTTCACGAAAACGGATATCCATCTTGCCACCTTCACGGCTGGGCAAGACCGATGCACTGAAGTGGTCGCCGACCTTGAGCTTCAGCCCAGGTTTGTCATCGACTACCAACGCACTTTGCGTGTCGATCTCGGCAACGTAAATGCCTTCCGCGCTTTGCTCGGTGATGTAAACAAAACGCGATTGGAACTGCTTGACCAGCTTTGCACGCAAATCACCCAGCACGAACAAAGCATGCATATCGAGATTACTGACTGCCAAAGAAACATCCCCACATCTGAAAAACCGCACACGGGAAACGCGCACGGCAAAAAACGGCCAGGCCGATGGCACTGCCAATTGACTCAAATAAAAACCTGAACTGAGCAGAGCGCTCGTTCAACGCGAGGTTCGTAAGACTACTGGATTGTCACTCGCGAAACTCACTCCAACGTCGCCAAAGCCTGAAGGAAAAATCCTCACTCGCCATGAGAGAAAGTTGACTACGAACTTTAGGGAAAATTCTCACGAAGAAAAGCTCTTTTCCGACATATCGCTTGCGAAAAATTGCTTTAGATAAGCGCTGTCGTCAACAGGTACTGGCGATTCTAGAGCAGCGATGCTCATTAAGACTACCCACAACGGCCTGTAAATATCGGCCAACTGATGAAAAGGACTTCATATGTGCACTCTGACTCATTTCGCCATGCCCGCTGACGCCCGACTCAAATCGCCTGTGATCCTGCATATCACCGGTATGGAAGATCTGCCGGAATCCGTAACGAACGACCAGACGCCACGCTTTCAGGTGGTACCTGCAGGTAATGCTTTCTTTCACATTAAAGAAAAGTCGACCGGCCGTGTAAGAGGTTTCCGCGAGGATCATAACGAGGCTTGCGCGCTCGCCCGCTCACTCGAATTACAAATCGAACTCCTGGCCAGTGGCTGCCTCAGATAGAGAGAGTGTCGACTACGCCATCCCGGCGTGCGCAAAAGGAGCACATGATGGATCTGGAAACATACAACCTGAAAACCCTGTTCGATCAGTTGGGGCTGCCTTCAGAGGATACGCAAATCGACGATTTCATCGAAAAGCATCCGCTGGACGCCAACACCAAATTGGTTGATGCGCATTTCTGGACGCAAGCTCAAAAACAGACACTTGAAGAGTGGATTGGCAAAGACGACGACAGGGCAATTGTCTTCGATGAACTGAACGTACGCCTGCACGACGGCAAGTGACCCGATCAGTGCAGGCTGTCGCCAACCTCCGCCTTTAACTGCGCGAGCCACGCAGCCCTGCACTCCTCGGCCTCATCGCGACTGGCAAACGCGGTGCCCCGTCGCTCACCGTTGAGCAAAACGACCCAGCAAACGCTTTGCCCCATCGCGCGTAAACCGGCGGGCACGCCACTGCCAATCATCACGGCAACATCAACCCTGCACTGCATGCGGACCTCCGAAATTCATTAGCTACCTAACTAAGCAGGCATGTTAATGACTTCGCCGCAGCGCAAACAGCAACGCGCGTGCACATATTCATTGCATCTAGCGTAACAATCGATCAGCGCGGACTTTCCGGTTTATAGCCCAACCGCAAGCCGCCCCAGTGTCGGCCCTTTATCGTGATCGGCACCGACAGGTCGTGCATCAACTCTCCGGTGTCACGGGTGTAGGTCTGCAACAACACCGGTTGCTGATGGCTGCCACAGCGAATCCCGGTGCGGTCGGCGAACTTGCGTTTAGTCCGGTTGTTGACCGCATCGACCTGCGCATCGCCAGTCAGTGCCTGGCTGAACACCTGATTGTGCGTCGGCACATACCCCTGCTGCGTGCAGGCAATGGCGAATACAAGACCCTCGTGGCGCGGCAACAACGGTTCCTGAATCGCCGGCAGAACCTGATCGGTATAGCGGTCGAATCGGGTTTGATACTTCGTCGGTTGAGTATTCGCGATCGCCTGATACTGGCGGTCGAACAGATCTTCGAGACTGATCCGCCCTTGCTCGACGTCCGCCTCGAAACGCGCCGCAATCTGACTCGCCCCTTCGCGCGCCAGATCATAGATGCGCTGGTGATAGTCATCCAGACCGACTTCGGCGAGACGTTCGCTGATGGTTTCTGCCTGCCCTTCCATCTGCACCGCCGCATCGGCGAGGCGCCGTGTCTGTTGATCGCTGATCGCCAGATCGCTGCGCATCTGCTCGATGGCCTTGAACAGACTGTCGAGTTGCTCACGATTGGTCTCGGCACCAAGGGCGATTTCGCCGACCTGACTTTCCACCCCGGCCGCCAGCCGAGCAATGTTCTCCAGGTGCTGGCCAGTGTGCTCGACCTGTTCGACGCCAGTGTGCAAGTCACTGGACAGCTCGCGGATCTGCTCCACCACTTGCGCGGTGCGTTGCTGAATGTCGGCGACCATCTCGCCCACTTCGCCAGTCGCCGACGCCGTCCGCGCCGCCAACCCACGCACCTCATCAGCCACCACCGCAAACCCGCGGCCATGCTCGCCAGCCCGCGCCGCTTCAATCGCCGCGTTCAACGCCAAAAGATTGGTCTGGCTGGCAATCGACTGGATCACCAACGTCACACGTTGAATGTCATCGCTGCGCAGACTCAAGGCTTCGATCAATTCACGACTGGCATTGGCGCGCTGACTGAGCTGACGCATGCGCGAAATCGAATCGATCAATTCGGTGCGCCCCGCCGCACTGCTGTGATGTGCCTCGCTGGCGGCTGCAAGTGCATCGCGGCTGAGCTGCGAAGTCGCGTGCTCGGTGGCGATCATCACCTCGGCGTTGCTGACAATCCGTGCCGCGGCATCGAGTTGCGATTCGAGCTTGCTCGCCAGCTCCTTGACCGAAAATGCCACGCCGGCCGCCGACAGGGCGTTATGGCTGGTGGTGTAGGAAAGGTCGCGGGTCAGTTCGGACATGGCGCTGCCGGTGTCGGCAGGCTGTGCATCGGGGACGGCTCGGGTGCGCAGGCGCGGCAGCCAGACAATCAGCACCGCCAAGGGCATGCCAACGTAAAGCGACCATTCACCCAGCGTCATGCCGGCCACCAACAGCATCAGGGCGATGCTTTGCAGGGTCGGTGCGATCCAGCGGTTTTTCGGCAAAAGCACTGGTGCAGGCAAAGCCTCAACCAGAGATCCATCTCTCGTCATATCAACACCCCACGCTTGTTCTCATTATTGTGACTGCATTAAACGCCACTACAACGCCATTATCTATGGTCCGTTAGTCGTGATGTCTTGCAGCAGGTCAATGGAACGGCCCGGAATATCGCAGACGAAAAAACAAGATCGCAGCCTTCAGCCGCTCTAAAAGGAGCTACCGAAGGCTGCGATCTTTTCAGGGTGACCCACATTCATGGGTCACCGCACAGAATCAGGCCTGACGCTGGTGCTTATCGATCTGCTCGTGACGCTCTTGAGCTTCGATGCAGTACTTGGTGGTCGGGCTGATCAGCAGACGCTTCAGGCCAATGGCCTCGCCGCTGTCGTCGCACCAGCCAAAACTGTCTTCCTTGATGCGCTCAAGGGCTTGTTCCAGTTGCGGCAGCATGCGCTGGTCGCGATCGATCGCGTTGACCAGCCAGGTGCGCTCTTCTTCAACCGAAGCCGCGTCCGCCGGATCAGCCGGGGTATCCAGGCTCTCGATGGCGATACGGTTTTGCTCAATGCGCTCGTGGGTTTCGACTTTCATGTTCTGCAACAGCTCTGCGAAGAAAGCGTGTTGCTCAGCATTCATGTAGTCATCTGCCGGCATGGCCAGCAACTTGTCCTTTGTCATTGATATCTCTATAAAAAAACGTGCATTAAGGCGAAATAGGGAGCGTTCCGGCGAACCGTGTCCGGTCGACGAAAAGGCATCGTTTATTGCAAATGCCACCCGGCACTCAATTTACGAGGGGCGGCAGTCTAAGGCCCGTTTCAGGCATCAGCAACTCTAAATACTGGGAATTTGTCCGACAAGGCCCGGAAATGGCTCTGACACAGGCTTCATTGCGGTTATCGGAGTGCGTTTATAGCAAGAAATTCAGTCGAGCGGCTGTATATAGAAGACAAACGGCTAACCAAGCTGCGTTTGATCGCGATTTTTTCGCCTGCAAGTGCATCGTTTCAGCCAGGCAGACCCGGTAAACCACCACTAACATCAGCCACACCTCGCCACAGCGTTATCGATCAGCCAGAAGGATGACTTATGCCCCGCCCCGATCTGCCGGCCACCGACGAGCCTACCCTCGCCAGCCCCCCGATCACTGCCGAGCGTCTGCTGCAACTGATCACCGAAGAATACGAAACCCTGCCGCGCCAGCTTAAGCGCATTGCCAGCTACATGAGCCAGCAAAGCGACCGGATCATGGTCGACCGCATCAGCGACATTGCCCGCGAATGCGAAGTCCACCCGTCCGCCATCGTGCGCTTTTCCCAGCGCTTCGGCTTCAGCGGCTTCAGCGAAATGCAGGCCCTGTTCCGCACCGCCTACACCCACAAAGCCTCGCCGGTGCAGAACTACCAGCAACGCATCCGCAACATGATCGCCAACCAATCGCAGAAAGCCAGCGACGGCGACCTCGCCCGCGAGTGCATCGACGCCACGCTTTGCGGCATCGAACGTCTGGGCCGTGAACTCGACGACACTGCTTTCGAAAAAGCCGTCGACCTGATCGTCAACGCCGACAACATCTATGTCGTCGGCGTGCGCCGCTCCTTCGCCGTCGCCGACTATCTCGTTTACAACTTGCAACACACTCAGAAACGCATCCACCTCGTCTCCGGCCTTGGAGGCAGCTACCGCGAACAAATGCGCAGCGTCCGCGAAGGCGACCTGGTCATCGCCATCAGCTTCACCCCCTACGCCAGGGAAACCCAACACTGCCTGCGCCACGCCCGCGAACAACAGGCCAGCACCCTGATCCTCACCGACAGCCTCCTCTCGCCACTGGCCAAACGCGCCAACAGCGTGTTGTTGGTCAATGAAGGAAGTGCGCTGGCTTTTCGTTCGTTGAGTGCGACGTTGTGTTTGTGCCAGGCATTGTTTGTGGCCGTGGCCTATCGACTGGAATTGAATGTCGATGAGATTCACGAACAAGCCGGATTCGACGACTGACAATTCCTTCAACCTCGGCTAGGTTATGCCTACCCCACCGGTTTGGCTTGAAGGAACGCGTCATGAAACTGATCGGCATGCTGGACTCCCCTTACGTGCGCCGCGTGGCGATCTCCGCCAAACGCTTAGGGATCGACCTCGAACACGAGTCAGTCTCGGTGTTCCGCCACTTCGAGCAATTCCAGCAGATCAACCCGGTGGTCAAGGCGCCCACCCTGATCCTCGACGACGGCGTCGTCCTCATGGATTCGACCCTCATCCTCGACTACCTCGAAACCGCCTCCGGCAAAAGCCTGCTGCCGAAAGACTTGAGCCAGCGCGCCCAAGCCCTGCGCCTGATCGGCCTCAGCCTCGCCGCCTGCGAAAAAGCCGTGCAACTCTACTACGAACGCAACTTGCGCCCGGCCGACATCCAATACCAACCGTGGGTCGAACGCGTCGAAGGCCAACTCGCCGCCGCCTTCACCGCCCTCGAACACGAACTCGAAAAAACCGGCTTACCCACCGACGGCACCCTCACCCAGGCCGGCATCAGTCTCGCCGTCGCCTGGAGCTTCACCGACCTCGTCGTCCCCGACCAGATCGATGTGGCGCGCTATCCGCGTATCGCCCAATACACTGCCTACGCTGAAACGCTTGAAGCGTTCGTCAGCACGCCGATGACCTGATCATGAGCGCACCTGAAACCGCGGCACCGGCACTGAAAGAGATCTTTAACACCGAGCGTTTGCAACACATCGCCACAGAAATGAGCGCCGTGTACCCGGCGTTTAAGGCCAAGGCGTTTTTGAAGCATGCCAATGATGGGCTGGCTGAGTTGTCGGTGATGCAGCGGATGGCGCGGGTGAGTGAAAGCCTGCATGCGGTGCTGCCGCTGGACTACGAGGATTCCCTGGATGTGCTGCGCGAACTCGCACCACGACTGAACAGTGGATTCGTCAGCATGTTCCTGCCGCACTACGTCGCCAGCTACGGCGGCCATGCGTTCGATACCTCCATGGAAGCCCTG
This sequence comes from Pseudomonas sp. A0308, assembly GCF_044218815.1. NCBI lineage: Bacteria > Pseudomonadati > Pseudomonadota > Gammaproteobacteria > Pseudomonadales > Pseudomonadaceae > Pseudomonas > Pseudomonas sp. A0308. The sequence continues at coordinate 5,953,731 of NZ_CP162581.1, read as the reverse complement.
AAGTACTTCACCACCTTCGGCTCCTCCGAATTCGCCATCCGCCACTTCCTGCGCAGCGACCTGGAACGCTCGCTGGAACGGATGCACGACTGGACCCAGGACGAAAACCACCACGTCCGCCGACTCGCCAGCGAAGGCAGCCGCCCTCGCCTGCCGTGGTCGTTTCGGCTGGAAGCGGTGCAGGCGGATCCGCAGTTGGCCGCCGGGATACTGGACCGGTTGAAAGCGGATGAGAGCTTGTACGTGCGCAAGTCCGTGGCGAATCATTTGAATGACGTGACGAAGGTGCATCCCGAGTGGGTGCTCGACACGATTGAAGGCTGGTCGCTGGAAAACAAACACACGGCGTGGATTGCAAAGCATGCGTTGCGGAGTCTGATCAAACAGGGGGATTTGCGTGCATTGACCGTGATTGGGGCCGGGGGAAAACCTGAGGTCGAGTTGCTGGATGTGAAGATTGAGCCGGCGGTGGTGAGGCTGGGAGAAGCGATTACGCTGTCTTTTGTGCTGAAGTCGACGGTGGCTGAAGAGCAACGGCTGGTGATTGATTATGCGATCGACTATGTGAAGGCAAATGGCGGGGTTTCGGGGAAGGTTTTCAAGTTGAAGACGGTGGTGTTGCCGGGGTTTGGGAGTGTGGTGGTTGGACGGCGCCAAGTAATTAAGGACTTTACGACGCGCAAGCATTTTGCTGGGGGACATGGGGTGAAATTAATGGTTAACGGGGAGGTGTTGGCAGCTACCGCATTCAACATCATCGCGGGATGACGCCATAAATAGATTTAGTGGGTCTGGAGAAGGTTGAACAGGTGCGAAATCGAGGGTGGGCCAGTTTTAGCCCATATTGGGCAGCTATTCATTAAGGACTGCTAACTGTCGGAACAGGACGATGAAGTCCCAAGATTTATTCAACAAACGGAGTCCCCCTACATGGAAGTCATCAATCATTTGCAGCCAGAAGCGTGTGCAGGCATGGAGGAAATCCGGCGCGAGATCGATGCCCTTGATCAGGCTGTCATTCAGCTGTTGGGCAAGCGCTTTCACTACGTACTCGCGGCCTCGAAGTTCAAGACCTCGGCGACTTCAGTTCGTGCACCAGAGCGGTTCAAGGCCATGCTATTAACTCGACGCAAGTGGGCAGAGGCGGAGGGCCTAAATCCGGATGCAATCGAGAAAATGTACAGCGACCTGGTGAATCACTTCATTGCAGAAGAGATGAAGCATTGGGCTGCTCAATAAGATGACACTTGAGACCAGTGGCCGAGCTGTCTGCCGTGAGGACTCGATTTCGGTCAGTCATGACAGGCAGCAATCGGCCATAGGCGGACGCCTTTTGGCCGATTGCGCTTTGAAGAGATTACAAGGGGCTACGCACTTACAACCTGGATTACCGTCTTGCCCCTGCCGCGGCCTTCGGCGACTTGGCGAAATGCCTCGTTGACGTCTGGCAGCGCAAAATGCTGTTGGTCCACGCGGATTGTCAGTTGACCAGCATTCGCGAGCGCAGCGGCCTCGCGCAGAATAGCGCCGTGGTGTTCGCGTCCTTTGCCGGTGAGCAGCGGCGCCAAGGTGAAGACGCCCGAGTAGGTTGCACTTTTGAACGACAACGGCGCCAGGCTATGCTGGCCCCAACCGAGGCAACTCAGCACGTGCCCTGTATAAGCTTTCACCGCTTTGAATGAAGCATCCAGTGTGCTGCCGCCGACAGTGTCGTAGACAATGTCGAATCCTTCACCAGTCGTGTAATGCTCGACATAGTCCTCAACGCTCTGTGCCTGATAGTCGATCGCCGTAGCCCCCAGCGAGCGAATGAAGTCCAGACTACCCGCCGAACCGGTGGCGTAGACATCGGCACCGCGAGCCTTAGCCAGTTGCACAGCCACTTGGCCAACTCCACCTGCGCCGCCATGAATCAGTACACGCTGACCGGCGCGGACATTGGCGCGATCGACCAGACCTTCCCATGCGGTAATGAACACCAAAGGCAATGCAGCCGCCTCACGCATGTTGAGGGTGTGTGGCTTGGCAGCGATCAGCCGGGCATCCACGGCAATGTACTCGGCCATAGTACCTTGGGCACCACCGATCCCGCCGGGCATGCCGAAGACTTCCTGGCCTACGGTGAAACCCTCGACCGCTTCACCCAGTTCGACGACCGTACCGGCGAGGTCAAGGCCGAGCACTGCCGGCAGCGCTTGGCGGGCATGAGCCCCTGCGCCGGCGGCGATTTTGGTATCGAGCGGATTGACTCCTGCGGCGTGAACCTTGACCAGTACTTGCCCTTTACCGGGAACAGGGCGATCGATGTGACGGATGGCCAGAGGGGACTGAGCGGACTCGGCGATGGCAGCAAGCATGGACTGTTTCATGGCGGGAACCTGTGTTGGGATGGACGCTTACAGATTGCCGCGCTTTAATCATTCCGATAAGAAACCCAGTTCGCATATGACTTATTCCACAAAGAGACCCAATCTTCGATGGATCTGTTCGACAGCATGCACGTCTTTGTTCGCGTCGTGGAGCGCGGGTCTTTCTCGGCGGTCGCCCGTGAACTGAACATGGGGCAGCCGGCAGTGAGTAAGCAAGTGCGCGCGCTGGAGCAGTATCTGGGTGGGCCATTGTTCGCACGCAGCACGCGCCACCTGGCCCTGACCGACCAAGGTCAACGCTTCTACGACCACTGCCAGGAAATTCTCGGCCAAGTTGAAACTGCCACGCGTAGCTTTACCAGTGGCCAGGAGCAGATCGCCGGCCCTTTACGAGTCGCCGCCCCGGTCAGTTATGGACGGTTATGCATCGCGCCGCTCATAGGGACATTCCTGCAACGCCATCCCGATGTCCGGATTGACCTGCGGCTGAGTGACCACAATGAAGACCTGCTCAAAGAAAATATCGATCTGGCTATCCGCATTGGCGTGGTGAAGAGCGAGGGATTAGTGGCACTGCCATTGAGCAATAGCCCGCGGCGTGTCTATGCCGCGCCCAGCTACCTGGATCTACACGGCGTGCCACGTGAGCCCAACGAACTCTCAGATCACAACTGCATCGGCTTCACTTTGCTTGAGCATTACGACCGTTGGCAATTTACGCACATTGCACAGGAGCTCGATGTAGGTATTCAAGGCAACGTCACGAGTAACAGCAGCGAGGCCATCCGCGAGATGGTTCTCTCCGGCTTGGGTATTTCCCTCTCACCAGAATGGCTGTTCACAGCTGACATTGACCAGGGCACGGTTCGTACCGTACTCGACAATTATAAGACCAGTGCGCTGCCTGTCAGCGCCGTGCTCAGTCGTGAGCGGCGACGCTCGGCGCGGACGATGGCGTTCATCGATTTTCTACGCGAGCATTTATTGTAGAAGCTCCTTGTCATACGCCGTCCGCTATTGGCCGATCGTTGCACAGCAGTTAGGGTTTTACTACGTGATCATCGTCAGTGCGGGGAGCCTCCGTTGGTTTCTTCTCCGGCACGATAAAACTCACTGTCGTACTGGTGATGATCTTGTGAGTCGGGTCGGCCACTTCCAGAAGAACCTTGTGAGTACCAGGCGTTAGTCCGACCAGGATAATTGGGTCTTCACTTGTGTGCGCCCATGTACCTTTCCAGTCATCGACGGTCACGTGAAGGTGACCTAAACGTGGTGATACCTCAACAGCCGCTTTGCCAAATACCGGCATGATCCTGGCGTGCTCTGTTCGAAACTGGATGATGACAACTCCGCGGGCGAGCGGCTCGGCAAGCGGCGGGTACGCAATGAGTCTCGGCGCACTCTCGGACTCCAACGGAAGTATCGCCGGTGGAGAATCGGTGTCTGCTACCCCTTGTCCGAGCACGGATCCACAAAAGAAGACACCCAAAGCCAGGGCCAATAGATTTCCGGGAGCGAGGGACATGTGTTTTTCTCCGCGTTATTTCATTCAAGCCTAGATCAAACTGAGTATTCCCCACTGTTCTTTTGAAATTGGAATCACCAACGTATTTCATCGACACGGACTGGCCGCTTTTGGCCGATTACAGCCATCCGTAACAGGCGACAATCGGCCAAGCACTCATGACGTCGTCCGGTAAACATCAAAACCCCAGCGTGCTCTCGATAGTGAGCGAACAGGGCTGAACGCCCCCTAACCTCATATCAGTGCTCACCCGCGTTTACATTCGAGGCTTTCACCCAAGCCACGGATCATCTCCATCAATGCCTTCACCCGCAGTGGCAAATTTCCGGCCGGGTAAACCGCGTGCATCTGTGGGCTCTCGCCGCTGCTGGAGGTGAGTTTGTACTCAGGGCAAACCCGGCACAGGCGCCCTGCTTCCACTTCGGGCTCCGCCATCCAGTCCGCCAAGCGGGCGATCCCGACGCCCGACAGGGCTGCCTGGAATACCGCCAGACCGGAGCTGAAACGAAATTTGGGGTGAACCCGAAAGCTGATGGCCTGCTCCTCACTGCGAAAATTCCACTCCTTGAGAATCCTTGGCGCCGTATGCAGGATCAGCGAGTGCGACTCCAGTGCTTCGATGGAGTCGGGCATGCCGTTGCGCTCCAGGTAGTCGGGGCTGGCATACAGATAACGTGAGTAACTCCAGAGCGCAAAGCCGATCAATTCGCTGGATTGTGGAAACGCGCCGCGAATCGAGAAGTCCAGCTTGCTCTTGGCCGGGTCGATGATCTCATCGGTGAAAATCACATCGATGTTTACGTCTGGATAACGCTCGCAGTATTGCGCGATCAACCGGGGCAATACCCCGTTTCCGAGAAACTCTGGGGCGGAAAAACGGATCCAGCCGGAGGCCAGGCCGCTGAGACCGGCCAGGTCTTCATCCACCTCACGTTGCAGATCGAGCATTTTGTACGCGTGGGGCAATAAGCATTCACCCGCTTCGGTCAAGCTCACGGCATTGGACGAGCGATTGAACAACTTGAGCCCGACACTTTCCTCCAGGGCTTGAACGGCGCGGGTCAGTGCGCTGGGGGAGCGCCCCAGAGTCCGTGCCGCGGCGACGAAGCTGCGCTTGCGAGCCACGGTCGCGAAGGCTTCAAGGTCCCCCAACATATTCAACGCCACTCTCCACCTCATTGCGTTTTTCACAACGCGGCATTGCAACACAAAAAAGTCCCTTCCGTTAACCTTCCAGTTCAACCCACAAGGATTGGGCAAACAGGAGCGCACGGACGTGTCGAAGCTGGATAAAGAAATCGGGAAAGCCGCAGCTTGTGTTGATGAAGTCATTCATGAATGGCTGGAAAAGAAATCAGTGACGTCGATCCGACGGGAGATACCGCAAATTCATCTGTCGCTCGAAGAACAACGCACACTTCAGGCCGGTCTGGCATCGCTGGACGTGACCGATAGCGCCTCGGGTATCCGCCACATGCCGGTATTGGGGCAGTTGCTGGAAAGTGTCCTGTGCACCGAGAAAATTCAGCAGCTACGCAATTTCCCACAGTCCCGTGACGTGGCGATGATCGTCAGGGGGCTGCCGCTGGACCCGCAACTGCCCGCCACGCCCTATGACCTGGAGCCGGGTATCGAGAACTTGTCGACTCTGGCCGGAGCTATTTTGTCCGTGCTGCAAACGCTGCAAACCCGTCCGCTGGCGTACGAGGGTGAAAGCAGCGACACCGTGTTCCGTCACGTATCACCCAAGCAAAAGCGAGAGACCGAAAAGAGCTCCTATGGCTCGCGCGCGGATCTGGACATGCATGTCGACAACCCTCACCTGCCTTTGACCTGCGAACCCGTCTCGCAGTTGTCGGCCTGTCCGGAGTACCTGTCCCTGACCGGCCTGCGCTGCGAGCTCGACGTGCCGACGCGCATCGTCGCCATTGACGAGGTGCTGGCCATTCTGCCGACCTGGGTCGAAGAAGAGTTGTCACGACCGAAATTCACCGTTCGCCGACCGGCCTCCTTCGGCAAACAGGGGAATGTGCTGGAAAACGTCCCCTTGCTGTACAGAAGCGCAACCGATGGCCTGTATTGCCGCTACAACAAAGCAAGTGTCGAAACGACCTGCGCCAATGCGCAGTTCGCCCTCCAACTGTTCGGCGCCGCCGCCAATCATGCCGATGTCGTGCACCACATACTGCTGCAACCAGGCGACATGCTGATCTTCAAGAACCAGCAAACCCTGCATGCCCGGGATGGTTTTACACCCCGCTACGACGGCCGTGATCGCTGGATGTTGCGCGTCTTCGGGGTCAATGATCCGGCACGCGTGATGCCGCTGGCCCCTCATCAACCCTATATAGTCAGAGCCTGATTCATGGTCGATATTGTCATCCTTTGCGTGTTCGCCTTCGCCGCCGGTCTGATCGATGCGGCGGTGGGCGGCGGCGGACTGATCCAGATTCCCGCGCTGTTCAACGTGCTGCCCACCGCTCCACCGGCGGCGCTGCTGGGTACCAATAAGGTCGCGGCCGCCTGCGGCACCGCATTCGCGGCCCGGTCCTTCGTGCGCAAAGTGGTGATCGACTGGGGGCTTGTAATCCCCGCCGCCTGCGCGGCTTTTGTCATGGCCTTCTTCGGAGCCGCCACGGTGTCGTTCGTACCCCAGTCGATGATCCGGCCGGCGGTGCTGGTGTTGATCGTACTGATGGCGATCTACACCTTCTGGAAAAAGGATTTCGGCGCCCTGCACAAACCCATGCACATCGGTACCAAGGAAAAACTGCTGGCGATCGTCATCGGCGGTGCTATCGGTTTCTACGATGGTCTGTTCGGTCCCGGCACTGGCAGCTTCCTGATCTTCCTGTTTATCCGCTGCTTCGCCTTCGACTTTCTTCATGCCTCGGCATCGGCCAAGCTAGTGAACATCGCGACCAACGTAGCGGCACTGATGTTCTTCATTCCGACGGGTAACGTGCTCTATCTGATCGCAATCCCCATGGCGGCATTCAACATCCTGGGCGCGCTCACCGGCACCTGGCTGGCGGTTCATAAAGGCGTGCCATTTGTCCGGGCTCTCTTCCTGGTGTTGCTGGTGATTCTGATCAGCAAACTGTCCTACGACCTGTTCCTGTAAACCAGAGGAAAACTACATGCACCCCATGTTCGATCGCCTCGTGGCACTACTCGATGCCCGCTCAGCCTCCTACCGGGTGTTGATGCACGATGCCGAGGGCCAGTCGGCGCGCGTCGCCGAAATCCGTGGCACCGAGCCCGGACAAGGCGCGAAGGCCATGCTTTGCTCACTCAAGGGTCAGGCCGGCCCCTATGCACTGGCGATCCTGCCGGGCGACCAGAAGCTGGACATGAAGAAAGTCGGAGCGGCCCTGGGCGGGAAAAAAGCCGAGCTGGTAAAGGCCGAAACCGCCATGGAACTGACCGGGTGCCGGATCGGCGCCATCCCTCCCTTTGTTTTCGATGAGCGGATTCAATTGATCGTCGATCCGGCCTTGACCACACGCTACGCTGAAATAGCTTTCAACGCGGGGCGGCTGGATGCGTCGATGGTGCTCGATACGAAGGATTATCTGGCGATTGCCATGCCTCGATTGCTGGATATCAGCCAGACTTGAGCAGATGTTTTCAGGGACGGATTTATTTTCATACTTCTTACAAAACGGATCTTGAAAATAGATCAGTCTCCTGGGTGGCAGCCATCGCCATTAGCCAACATCAGAATATCTGGCCCACTCACGCAGAGGATGAGGCCGAAAAATGTGAGCATCGTTGCCGATAAGGAAATCGCCATGTCACCGAACAAGGCCTGTCCCGTCATCCTCTCCAGTTTTCCTGCCACCCATATCCTTCTGTTCCGCCATCCAACAGCAGGTGTACAAATGGTAAAAGGGACAATTGAGCCAGGTGAAACTCCAGCTCAGACCGCGCTGCGTGAATTGAGCGAAGAATCCGGCATAGGGACTGCCTCGCTGGTCAGCGACATGGGTTGCTGGGATGCAGAGCATCTCGACCAGATATGGTCATTCCAACTGTGTTTCACGCAGGAAAATTTGCCGCAGCAATGGAACCATCTCACGCTCGATGACCATGGCCATAGCTTCAGCTTTTTTTGGGCTCCATTCGATAATTTACCTTATGCCGACTGCCATCCGGTCTTCCGTCGAGCATTACGGTTCCTGACTGCCAAGTTGACAGCGAAAGGGTGTGTGTTGGCTCACGATCAAAGCAGAAACACGTGATCCAAACTCTGGCTTGATATTCTCAGGCGGCTTTCGAGCGGCCGCATCGAGGCCAGAGAGTGTGCACGCTCATAAACTGATCGCCCTGGATCATTGACGGCGCTGTCCTCCCCCACGCCCTCATGTATACGGGCTCGGTAGACTCGAGCTACCACGACTCGGATTCGGGATCGGTTTTGCCTGATAGCGGGTCTGAAGATTGGCATCCGGCCAAGAACAATGTGCGTAGCTTTATTGGTCCACCGCTTACCAACTTCCGTAAGGAATGCCGTACTTCTCGATATAGCGCTTGGACTTTTCACTGACCGGGTATGCGTAACGCCCTTGGTTCTTGCCCTGACTAGGGCCTAACGGTTCGATCTCGGCTTTGGCTTTGCCCACTTTGACCGGACGGTGGCAGGAATCTCGAACAAATATTTGCACGACGCCTCCGGGAGCCAGGCCCAAGTAAATAGACGCGCTATAGCTGGCCTGTTCATCTGGAGTCTCAGGGCATCGCTGATTAACGGAAGCCGCCATCAGTTGTCTCGCTTCTTCGGGCACATCCACCCAAACCTGATAGGTCTGTGGCTCGACAATGGATTGCCAGCGCACGTAAATGCGTTTGGGTAGATCAGCGCCAATCACTGCTTTTGCTGCAGCTCCTACAGCGTGCCAACCTCGCGCGGATTCTTTACCGTTTTCTGGTTCCCCGCCGGCGGCCGTACCTCCTCCTGTGCGCTTGAACAGTTTGCCGTTTATGTCTTCAACGGCACTGTCCTCAACCCACACCTTCATGTAATAGGGCTCGGTAAACGCGAGTTCCCACGATTCGGATTTGGGATCGGTTTTGGCTGAAAGGGTTGCAGCAGCTTGGCAGCCGCCCATGATCAATAAGCACAGCAGTGTTAGAAGAACTTTCATTACCAAAGCTTCCAGTCAGCAACGTGTGGGTGTTGCACGCGGATCGAGTCTTCCGTCGGGGCGTTGATGTAAACAGCCCTGATGCCGCTGCCATCTCTTCGACCGAGGGGATGGTTCCAGTTGGCGGACGTGTGAATGTACTTCAGTTTCAGAAGTTGGTCTTCTTGCTCTGTGACGGTGTAGTCACCGGCCAGGAATTTATCGCATAAGGCTTGAAGCTCTGAGGGTATTGCCAGATCCGGAGTGTCTGGTATGTCGTTGAGACGAGCACCCTTTTCTTTCGCCAAACGGTGCATCACGCGCAAATACACCCTGGACAACAGGCCGCTCACCGGGCGTTTGAGTTGAAGTGCGGCGTACACGCGCTTTTGACTTGAGCTGAGCCTGTCTTGCGGGCTATTTGGCATCGGATGCGCGTCTGGGGTCACAACTTCGAGCATGTCCGCAGGCCAGCCTTTGGCCAACCATTGGCTCTTGGCGCTAACAGCATCGCGGTAGATCGAGGTGGTAGTGACATCAGTATTCAGAGCCACGGTCAGTGTTTGCATGGGAGTGACCAGAACACATTCTTGCGCCTCTTCGAGGTATCCGCCTCCGATGTCAGAGTGCACGCCCGGAAGGGTTATTTCCAGATGATCGGCTTTGACGCGACTGAGTGCGAAGTTGGCTCGACACTCATCACGGGCGGACAATTGAACTACGTCTGAAAAAAATCGCCGGTCGAGGTAAAGCTTGACGCCCGTCGCCACGGAGCTCTTGATGTTCCCAAAATTAGACCAGCCGGCAATCGATGGGACAGTATCGAACAAGCCGATAAAGCCCATATTGATGTCGCTTTTATATTGGTCGTTGAATTTGGAACTGAAGGCTCTCGGCAAGTTGCGCAGAACGGTGCCAAGTGGTCCGCGACTGGTGCGGACTATCTCGTTGGCAAAATGGCGAGCCGCCGCCGCGCCACGACTGAATCCGAAAGTATCGAAGGTCAGGGACGTAATTTCACTTCCAGGGTTATCGATTAACACCCGACTGATAGCTTGTTGAATGATTGGAAAAGAGGATTCGACTCTTCCAGCAACACCCGTTTCTCCGCGCCCAGTGCCCGCTCCGAACGTACTATCCTCTTCTCCGGATCGTGTGCCGATACCCTCGACATAGACGACGCGCGAGGTGCTCTTTTGCGAGCCCTCGCCTACCGCCTCTGGTGTAGCGTCATATAAGTCGCTCAGTCTTTTCACATTGCTAATGTCGTTACCGTAACTGCTGTCCGGATCACTCATGTACGGCATGCAACTAGCAGGAATATCCTCAGGCGCAATCGGATGCTGCGCACCACACAGCAACCCAGCTGCCGTATTGTTCGCATTATTTCCAGTGCCATCAAAGAACACGCCAATCCGCAGCGCGATGCCGATTTTCTCAGGCTCGGGTGCGGGTTCTTTCCCGTGTTTTTCGTATTCCGCCCAGCGCTGGGCGTGGATATCGACGGGTTTGGCTTCTTCGTAGCGATAATTTTTCGGGGGGTTGGGGACGTAGCCGCTCAATCCTTGATTCCTTGCTCTGATCCTTGAGAACGGCCCGAAGGGTGACAGCCGGGGCTTGGGGGCGCAAGGCGTGGCCGTGTGCCAGTGCGGTTGAGACAGTGTGATGTGACGAGGGTTTCCCCTCGTCTTGGCGGAGGGCTATTTCGTGATTACGATGTTGTCCAGCGCTTGGTTTACGGCCAGTTCGCCGAGCATTACGACCTGCGCGATTCCCAGCGCAGTTTTGCGGTGGGAGATGTCCAGCATGGCGGCGAAGTTGTTGAGCATTTCGCTGGCCGAACCGAGGGTTTCGCTGGCGTTGGCTAGCAGCGATTCGGTGTCGTACTTCGGGTTGGCGAAGTACATGCGGTCAGGCTCGTTGGTGCTGGCCATGATTTGGTCGGCAGGCTTGAGGTAGTGGTCGAGGGCGCGTTCGGCGGCTTCGTGGAATTTCCTGGAATCGGGGGATTCGTAGGGGGATGTGGGGTCGGTTTCTGGCGGGTTGGGTGTTGGTTTGAACATGGTGAAACTCCTGATTTTTCAATAGGAGCTACCAACATCACTTGCAGATGATGGGTGGCAGCTATGCGCGGGTCTGCAAGACCGGGAAACCAGGCACCCGGCAGACCCGAGGGTCTCCCGCACAAAGCCGCCATTGAGTGGACACAAATGAGTGTCCCTTGGCAGGGCTATGCGACTGGTTTCGGCGGGCTTGCAGACCCGATCACTGATGTGCAGTGACGGGAATCAAGTTACGGGGGGAGTTCCAGGCGCACAAGCCGGCGGATTCTGGCGTAGTCGTAGGCGATGGCGCAAGACGTTGTAGGGCTTGGGTCGTTACTGGAGGCTTCGTTTAAACAGCATCGGAATTGTCTGTTTATTTTGGTCTGGGATTCAGATGGTGGCTGGGCCGGCGCCATCGCTGGCAAGCCAGCTCCCACAGGGTTTTAGGCTGGTTTTGGATTTTTGGTGATTGGGCTGGTGTCTTCGCGAGCAGGCTCGCTCCCACAGGTTTTGGGGATGATCTGGGATTCAGGTGGTGGCTGGGCCGGTGTTATCGCTGGCAGGCCAGCTCCCACAGGGGTTTTGGCTGGTTTGGGATATTTGGTGACTGGGCCGGCGTCATCGCTGGCAAGCCAGCTCCCACAGGTTTGCGGGCTGTTCAGGTTCGGTGGCGGGTCATTTGGATCAGGGCTGATCGTCCACCATTTGGCGCCGGGCGTTCTTCGATGCCGAACGGGACGAAGCCGAGTTTCGGGTAGAGCAGCAGGCCGGCGGTGTTTTGGTTGAAGCAGGAAATCTGCACCTCGTCGGCTTGATACTTTTCGAACGCCAGTGCCGTCATGGTCGTGACGATGAAGCCGGCCACGCCTTGGCCGCGTGCACTGGGCGCGACGATGACGTTGCCGATGCAGCAGATGCCGTTGTGTTCGGCGCGGTAGAAATTGGCGAAGCCGACAACTACACCATCATCTTCGAAAACCGTGGAGTCGAAGCGCTGGCTGATGGCGGTGTGCAGTTGTTCTTCCGTCAGCGGGAAGTGCGCTTTCGGGAACATGAAAAACAGTTCTTGCTCGCCTTGGGGAAAGCCGCAAATCGTTTTGACGTCGGTGGCCTGAACCGGCCGATGGGTAAAGTTCATCACTGCCCTGCCCTCACTTTTTGCCGCTGGCCAGATGATGCGCAACCAACGCATTGGCATGCCCGTGGCCCATGCCGTGTTCTTCCTTGAGCCATGCCACCAGTTCCATGTGTTTTTTGTCGGTGACGCTGGCGAGCAGGTTCAGCCAGTGGTCGATGGGTTGGCCGTACTTCTTTTCGATGGAGGGGAAGTAGGACGCCGGGCCTTTTACCTTGTTGTCTTCGCTCATGCTGCACGCTCCGTGGGCTCGCGACGGAGGGTCGGCGGACGCTCCTTGTCGGCAAGGCCTAAGCGTGCACGCGAAGTGCGGATCCGGCAACTGCCCCGCGCTACGGGACACTGCAAAACACTGTGGGAGCGAGCCTGCTCGCGAAGGTGTCGTGTCAGCCAACATCATCGGATGACACACCGCTTTCGCGAGCAGGCTCGCTCCCACAAAGAGATCAGCGTGTGCCTGTGCGCCCTGGCAGCATGCGCACCAGCGTGTTGTCGCGCACCCAATAATGGTGAAACAACCCCGCCAACGCATGCAGGCCGATCAGCCAGTAGCCGGTGCTGCCGATCAGTTCGTGCCAGTACTTCAGGCGTTTGGCGAAGTCTGGGTCGATGGCGACCGGGGCCGGTACGTGGAAGCCGAAGTACGGGAACGGTTTGTCGCCAGCGGCGAGCATCAGCCAGGCGAGGATCGGGGTGGCGATCATCAGGCCGTAGAGGGCCAGGTGCATCAGGTGCGAGATGCCGGTTTGCCACGCTGGGGGTTTGGGGGTGATTGGTGGGCGCGGGGTCAGGCGACCGAGCAGGCGGACCCATACCAGGGCGAAGATGCTGGCGCCGAACAGGCCGTGAAAGCCCATCAGCAGGCCGCGCGCTTCGCTGCCCTTGGGCATGTAGCCCTTGATTTCGACGCACGCGTAGACGCCGACGAACAGCGCCAGCATCAGCCAGTGCATCGTGATTGAAAGTTTTCCATAACGGTTTACGGCGTTGTCGCGGGTCATAAGTAGCGCCTCGTGATTGTCGTGAGTGACGGTCGATGCGCTCGACGGTCACGTTCCTTGGGCCGGGCGAACCGACGGTGTGAGCCTGCCCGGCCAGTCTTAAGACAGTCTGAAGATCGGCTCACAGGTTAACCTTTTTTTACCTTCAGACTTCGTTAAGAAATGGCTTGGATACTCCTCTCAAACCTATTGAGGGAGGCGTTCTGCCCATGCCCGATTTCGACTGGAACATCCCCCTGCCCCTGCACTTCGGCCAAGCCGATACGCCGCAGATGACGCTGACCAATGCCTTGCCGGATGACGGGCAACGGTCGGCATTCGAGACGTTTATTCAGCAGCGCTTTCGCAAAGCCCACGGCGCTGACATCCGCCATTTCATGCCCGAGCTGTTCGGCATGCACAACGCCGCAGGTGAGCTGTGCGCGGTGGCCGGTGTCCGTCGTGCCCATTTGGAGCCGCTGTTTCTTGAGCGCTACCTGGATGAACCGATCGAGCCGCTGATCAGCGCGGCGGCGGATCGCCCGGTGACGCGCAACGGCATCGTCGAAGTCGGCAACCTTGCCGCCAGCGACACTGGCAGTGCGCGTCTGAGCATCATCGCCATCACTTACTTACTGGCCATGGGCGGTCTGGAATGGGTGACGTTCACCGGCAATATCGGGTTGGTCAACAGCTTCCATCGTCTCGGCCTGAAGCCAGTGACATTATGCGCCGCAGACCCGGAGCGACTGGGTGACGAGCGTCAATATTGGGGCAGTTATTACGAGAGCAAACCCTGGGTTCACGTCGGCAATATCCGAGCCGGGTTTATCCATTTGCGCAATATCGGACTGTTCAACCGGCTGGGACTGCCGACTTCGATTGAAGGAGCTTTCCATGTCGCTTGAACTGCAACGCTTTCAGGAAACCCTGCGCAGCCATGCCGGGCGCAATGACAACGCGGTCGCGCTGTGGGGCGATACGCTGAAAATCGATTACACGACCCTCTACGCCGAGGTGCTGTATCGCCAGGAGCGTTTGCGCGATGAACACGTGCAAGTGGTCGCACTGGTGCTGGATAACGGCGTCGACGCGATGCTTTGGGATTTGGCAGTGCTGTTCGAAGGCCTGACGTGTGTGACGCTGCCGCCGTTTTTCAGCCCGGCGCAACGCGCCCATTGTCTGGAGCTGAGTCAGGCTGAACGGGTGATTGCCGAACCAGAACTGGAAGCCGAGTTGCTCGGCGCCGGTTACGTGAAGAACGGCGAGTTCTGGTGCCGCACATTCAGTGGACCGAGCCGCATGCCCGCCGGCACCGCCAAACTGACCTTCACTTCCGGTACCACCGGCACGCCCAAAGGGGTATGCCTGAGCGCCGACAGCTTACTGCGGGTTGCACGCGAGCTGGATCAGGCGAGCGAACCGACCGGTCCGGCGCATCATCTGGCGCTGTTACCGCTGGCGATTCTGCTGGAAAACCTCGGTTGTTATGCGGCGCTGTATGCCGGTGCGATGTTGAGTCTGCCGAGTCAGAAGACCCTCGGCATTCAGGGCGCCAGCGGCGTCGATGTGCCGCGCCTGTTGGGCTATCTGGCCAGCCGTGCACCGGAGAGCCTGATTCTGGTGCCGCAGCTGTTGCTGATGCTGGTCAGCGCCGCCGAGCAAAAAGCCTTCGATCCACAAAAACTGCGTTTTGCCGCCGTCGGCGGCGCGCGGGTTTCCGAGGATCTGCTGCACCGGGCACAACGTGTCGGCCTGCCGGTTTATGAAGGTTATGGCTTGTCCGAATGTGCGTCGGTGGTGTGCCTCAATCGCCCCGGTGCCCGGCGCCCAGGCAGCGTCGGCAGGCCCCTGCCGCATGTCGAAGTGCGGTTGGCCGAGGACGGCGAAGTGCTGATCAAGGGTTCGCCGCTGCTGGGTTACCTGGGGGATGCGCCGTACGCCGAAGAATGGTGGCCGAGCGGCGACCTGGGTGAGTTCGACCCGGAAGGTTTCCTCTTTCTCAAGGGTCGCAAGAAGCATCAGTTCGTTACCAGTTTCGGGCGCAACGTCAACCCGGAATGGGTCGAGTCGGAGCTGACCCAGCGCCGCCACATCGCCCAGGCCTTCGTCTACGGCGAAGCGATGCCGCACAACCACGCCCTGCTCTGGCCGCATCGCGCCGATTGCAGCGACGCTGACCTGGCTGCGGCCGTCGCCGAAGCCAACGAAGCCTTGCCCGATTACGCCCAGGTACATCGCTGGACGCGTCTATCGCACCCCTTCACCGCCGCCAATGGCCTGCTCACCGCCAATGGCCGCCCGCGCCGCGAAGCCATCGTCGCGCATTACCACACCCAATTAACCGAATCCGTTATCTGCGAGGCATCCGCATCATGAGTTTTTTCGACACCCTGCAAGAAGCCACACAACGGGAACGCCACGAGCTGTTCAACCTGCCGATCATCGTTGATGCGCTGCAAGGCAAGGTCAGCCTTCAGAGCTATCGGGAATTTCTCGCCCAGGCCTATTACCACGTGCGCCACACGGTGCCGTTAATGATGGCTTGCGGCGCGCGTTTGCCGACACGCCTTGAGTGGCTGCGCAAAGCCGTGTGCGAGTACATCGAAGAAGAATACGGCCACGAACAGTGGGTGCTCAACGATATTGCCGCGTGTGGCGGTGACCGTGATGCGGTGCGCGATGGTCAGCCGTCGCTGTCGATCGAGTTGATGGTCAGCTTTCTGTACGACCTGATCGCCCGGGGCAATCCGGTGGGGTTGTTCGGCATGGTCAATGTGCTTGAAGGCACCAGCATTGCCCTGGCCACCCACGCGGCGGGCAGCATTCGCGAGCGGCTGGCGTTACCGGAAACGGCGTTCAGCTACCTCAGTTCCCACGGTTCGCTGGACATCGAGCACATGCAGACCTATCGCCACCTGATGAACCAGCTCGAGGACCCGCAAGACCAGGCCGCCGTGATCCACGCCTCGAAAATCGTGTATCGCCTGTACACCGATATGTTCCGTGGCTTGCCGCGTGAAGTGCAGGCTCAACATGCAGCTGCATGAAGCGCGTGTTGTCCTGACCGGCGCCAGTGGCGGTATCGGCATGGCCATCACCAGTGCCTTGTGCGCCGCCGGTGCGCGGGTGCTGGCCGTGGCCCGGCATCAGGAAGCGCTGCTGCCGTTGCTTGAGCGGTATCCGCAGAATTTGTACTGGGTCGGCGCCGACCTGACCTTCCTCAGCGACCGGCGCAAAGTGCTGGCCGCCGCCGAGGGCATCGGCGGTATCAACCTGCTGATCAACGCGGCCGGGGTCAACCACTTCGCCATGCTCGAACAGCTGGACGACAGCGACATCAACACCATGCTGGCGGTGAATGTCAGTGCGCCGATCTGCCTGACGAAACTGCTGTTACCGCTGCTCAAGCAAGCGGACAGCGCCATGGTGGTCAACGTTGGCTCCACCTATGGCTCGATCGGTTATGCCGGTTATGCCAGTTACTGCGCGAGCAAGTTTGCCTTGCGCGGTTTCTCCGAAGCGCTGCGCCGGGAGCTGGCTGACACGCGGGTCAGCGTTCTTTACGTCGCGCCGCGCGCCACCCGCACGTCGATGAACAGCTCGGCCGCGCAAGCCTTGAACGATGCGCTCAAGGCCAACGTCGACGATCCGCAAACCGTGGCGTCGGCGGTGATCCACGCAATCGCCGGCGATCGCCGCGATTTGTATCTGGGGTGGCCGGAGCGGTTCTTCGTACGCCTGAACAATTTACTGCCGCATCTGGTGGATCGTGGCCTGCGCAAGCAGTTGCCGCTGATCCGACGCTTCAGCGAAAAAACCGACAACGAGATCCTCAAACCATGAAAAAAGTCTTCGCCTGCCTGCTGCTCGGTGCCCTCAGCCAATCCGTCTGGGCGCTGGACGCCGCCGATCAACAACGCCTCGCCGGGATCCAGCAGAGCTGGGCACACATCCAATATGAAGTCGCGGAAAAACAGCGCGCCGCTGCCTTCGAACAGCTCTCAACCGAGGCCACTGCGTTTACCACGCAACGACCCGCCGTGGCCGAAGCGTGGATCTGGAAGGGCATCGTCACCAGCAGTTGGGCCGGCGCCGAAGGTGGGCTCGGCGCCCTGGGCAAAGCCAAGGACGCCAAGGCTGACCTGGAAAAATCCCTGACCCTCGATCCCAAAGCCTTGAATGGCTCGGCATACACCAGCCTCGCCGCGCTGTACGACCGGGTGCCGGGCTGGCCGATCGGTTTTGGTGACAGCGACAAGGCCGAGCAATTGCTCAAGCAGGCGTTGCAACTGAACCCCAACGGCATCGACAGCCTGTACTTCTGGGGTGATCACCTCTACCGTGAAAAACGCTACGCTGAAGCCAAGGCAGCGCTGCAAAAAGCCCTGCAAGCTGCACCGCGCCCAGGCCGCGAAAGCGCCGACGCCGGGCGCCGCAAAGAGATCGCCGCCCTGCTGGTGGACGTCAACAAGAAACTCGACTGAAAGGAGTGCGCGTGCGTTTATTACTGATTGAGGATGACGTCGCGCTCGGTGAAGGCATTCATCAGGCGCTGGGGCGTGAGGGTTACACCGTCGACTGGCTCAAGGACGGCAGCAGTGCGTTGCATGCACTGCTCAGTGAAACCTTCGACCTGGCGGTACTCGATCTCGGTCTGCCGCGCATGGACGGCCTCGAAGTGCTGCGCCGTTTGCGCGACAGCGGTTCGAATCTGCCGGTGCTGATTCTTACGGCCCGCGATGCCACCGAAGACCGCATCGCCGGGCTCGATGCCGGGGCCGACGATTATCTGGTCAAACCGTTCGATCTGGCCGAACTCAAGGCGCGATTGCGCGCTCTGTTGCGGCGCAGTGCCGGGCGCGCTCAGGCACTGATCGAACACGCCGGCATCAGCCTCAACCCCGGTACCCAGCAGGTCAGTTATCAGGGCCAACCTGTGGCGCTGACCCCCAAGGAATATCAGTTGCTGCACGAATTGCTCTCGCCGCCGGGTCGGGTGATGACCCGCGATCAACTGATTCAGTTGCTCTACGGCTGGAACGAGGAAGCCGAAAGCAACACTCTGGAAGTGCACATCCATCACCTGCGCAAAAAGTTCTCCACCGACCTGATCCGCACCATCCGTGGCGTGGGTTATCTGGTGGAGGAGCGTCGATGACTTCAATCCGGCGCCGCACGCTGACGCTGATCATCGGCCTGCTGCTGGCCGGCCTGGCAGTGCTCAGCACGTTCAATGTGCATGACAGCAACCACGAAATCGCTGAAGTCTACGATGCTCAACTGGCGCAGAACGCGCGTCTGTTGCAAGGCGTGATGCGCATGCCGATGGCGAGCACCGAACACGCGCAGTTGTATCAAGCGTTCAATCAGGCCCTGGGCGAAGCCAAGCCACGGGTCGATGGCCATCCTTACGAAAGCAAGATCGCCTTTCAGGTATGGAACCCCAGAGGTGAAGTGCTGGTACACACCGCCAGCGCGCCCTCCTTCACCGCACCACCGACCCGACCGGGCTTCAGCGACGTGGTGGATTTGAAAGGCCGGCAATGGCGGGCGTTCATGCTGGAAGACAAGCAGAACGGCCTGCGCATCTGGGTTGGCGAGCGCGATGATGTGCGCGCCGATCTGGTCGACCGCATCGTGCGGCACACCCTGTGGCCGAATATGCTCGGTAGCCTGATTCTGGCGGCGATGATCTGGCTCGCTATCGGCTGGGGCCTCAAGCCACTGGCGAACATGGCCGCCACCCTGCGCGCCCGTCACAGTGGTTCGCTGGAGCCACTGCAACTCACGCCGCTACCCAGCGAACTGGAGCCGATGCAAGCTGCCCTTAACCGCATGCTCGCGCAGATCCAGGAAGTGCTCGGCCGCGAACGCCGCTTCATCGCTGACGCCGCCCACGAAATGCGCACTCCGCTGGCGGTGCTGCGCGTGCATGCGCAAAACCTGCTGGAGGCCGGCACCGAGCAGGAGCGCCGCGAATCCCTGGAATTTCTGATCTCCGGCGTCGACCGCACCAGCCGTCTGGTCAACCAGTTGCTGACCATGGCACGCCTCGAACCGAAATCCGACCCGCCGCCGCTGCAACGCATCGACCTCAGCGAAACCGTGCGCAACAGCCTGGTGCAACTGACGCCGTGGCTGTTAAGCAAACAGCTGGAACTGACCTTCGAGGACAGCGCCGAACCGTTCCACGTCATGGCCAGCGCCGCCGCCCTCGACATTGCGTTGAACAACCTGATCACCAACGCCGCCAACTTCTCCCCGGAGCACGGCATCATCACCGTGACCCTGACCCGAGCCGACGGCTTCTGTCATTTGAGCGTCGACGATCAGGGGCCGGGAATCGATGAGGCGGATCGCGCCCGGCTGTTCGAACGCTTCTACAGCCGGGGCAATGCACAGGGCGCGGGATTGGGGCTGACCATCGTCAACACCATTGCTACGCGCTTGGGCGGACGTATTACCCTGGTCAATCGGCAAGAAGGTGGGTTACACGCGACGCTGTCGATTCCTGACGGCCAATGACCCGGCTGCCAGGTTCACGGCACTATTAGCGGCGGGGGCATTTCCTGCAGATCATCCTGCGCAGTCGAGCGCGGCAACGTTTCCGGCACTGTCAGCCACAACAGCATCAGCGCCGCTGCGGCCACCGCCGCCAGGGTCAGGAATGCGGCGCTGTAGCCGGCGGCCTGCACCACAAATCCGGCCAGACCATTGCTCAAGGCCGCGCCGAGGCCAAAGACCGTCGACAACGCACCCAGGCTGATATTGAAGTGGCCGGTGCCGAGGGTCAGGTCTTTCACCACCACCGGAAACAGCGCGCCAAAAACCCCGGCGCCGATGCCATCGAGCAATTGCACCGAAACCAGCCACCAAGGGTCGTTGGACAGCACGTAAAGTACGCCGCGCAACGGCAGAATCAGGAACCCGGCAAGCAGCAACGGCTTGCGCCCCCACACATCGGCCTTGGCCCCGACCAGCAAGGCGACCGGCACCATCACCAGTTGCGCGGCGACGATGCACGCCGAGGTCAGCGGCGTGGCCATCTGCAGATTGGCCTGTGCCAGTTTCTGACTCACCAGCGGCAGCATGGCCGCGTTCGCCAGGTGGAACAACGCGCAGCACACGGCGAACATCAGCAGCGGTCTGTTCTTGAGCAACACCGAGAACCCCGAGGGCTGCGCACCATGCCCTGCACCGCCGGGATCCAGGCCCCGTGCCAGGTCATGGTCAATGGCCGCCGGCGAGACAAAGGCGACCGCGATAATGCTGGCCAACGCCATCACCGCCATCAGGTAAAACACCGCCACCGGGCCGAACAGGTAGGCAAACAATCCGGCCAACAAGGCGGCGCAGGCGTTGCCCGCGTGGTTGAACGTTTCGTTGCGGCCGGTGCGTCGGGTGAAGGCGCGTGGCCCGGTAATGCCTAAGGTGATCGCCGAGATGGCCGGCGCGAAGATCGACGCAGCGACGGCGCTGAGGGCTTGAGTCAAGGTCACCAGACTGAATGACGCAACGAACGGCAGCAGCAGGCAACTGCCGGTGACCAGCAGCGCGGCAATCACGATCAACGCCCGCTTGTAGCGCGTATTGTCGACCAGGGCGCCCGCCGGTGTCTGGGTGATCAGCGCGGCGATCCCGGCGATGGTCATCACCAGGCCGATGCTGGCCGGGTCCCAGTGGTGAACCGCCAGCAGGTAAATCGCCAGATAGGGACCGAGGCCGTCGCGTACGTCGGCAAGGAAGAAATTCAGGCTGTCCAACGACAGGTTGTTTCGGCGATCCAGGTGTGTGGCCACGGCAGCGTCTTCGAGGGTCGAGGTCGTTCGGGTTGAATTGACCTCCGCAGATTGAGTGACCCCTGGCCAGATGTTTTAGTTTCACCGCCCGACGGACATGAAAAAACCCGCCCGGCAAATACCGGGCGGGCCAGGTTTACGGTCAAATCGAGCGCTGATTGACCCGCGCCATCAGTTGCTCGGCGCTTTCCTTGCGTTCGGAGTAGCGATCAACCAGAAAGTCCTGGCGGTCGCGCAGCAACACGGTGAACTTCACCAGTTCTTCCATCACATCGACGACCCGGTCGTAATACGGCGAAGGTTTCATCCGCCCCGCTTCGTCGAACTCCATCCAGGCCTTCGGCACCGAGGATTGGTTGGGGATGGTGAACATGCGCATCCAGCGACCCAGCACGCGCAGTTGATTGACCACGTTGAACGACTGCGAGCCGCCGCAAACCTGCATCACTGCCAGGGTTTTGCCCTGAGTCGGGCGAACCGCGCCAAGTTCCAGAGGAACCCAGTCGATCTGCGCCTTGAACACCGCCGACATCGCGCCATGGCGTTCCGGCGAGCACCAGACCTGGCCTTCCGACCACAACACCAGTTCACGCAATTCCTGCACTTTCGGATGGTCGACCGGGACGTCGTCGGGCAGTGGCAAACCGGACGGATTGAAGATGCGCGTCTCGGCGCCAAAGTGCTCGAGCAGGCGCGCGGCCTCCTCTACCAGCAAGCGACTGAACGAGCGCTCACGGGTCGATCCGTAGAGCAACAGGATGCGTGGTTTGTGCTCGCCCGAGGCGAAGGCTGGCAAGCCTTCGAACAGGGTTGGATCAAGATTGGGCAAGTGGTCTGACATTGTCATGCCTCCTTAAAGCGTACCGATTCGGTCGAGTTCAAGTTTGAGTTCGTCGCGACTGAGGCGGTTGAAGGGCAGTTCGAGGAAGGCTTTGCAGCGTTGCTCGATGCGCGCCAACGTGGCGCGGAAAGCAGCGTCGATCGCCGCTTCGTCGCCCGTGACTTCGGACGGATCTTCCAGCCCCCAATGGGCCTTCAGTGCCGGGCCGAAGTACACCGGGCAGGTTTCACCGGCAGCCTTGTCGCAGACGGTGATGACGATGTCCGGCGGGTTGCTTTCGAAGGCGTCGTTACCCTTGCTGTACAAGCCATCGGTGGCAATGCCGGCCTGCTGCAAAGTCAAGAGACTGCGCGGCAAGACCTGGCCTTTGGGGAAACTTCCGGAACTCAGCGCCTCGAATCCCGAGGGCGCCAAGTGGTTGAACATCGCTTCACTGAGGATGCTGCGACAGCTATTGGCCGTGCACATGAACAGGATTCGCATGGGTCGCTCCAGCAGATATTAATGATTTAGCAGCACGCCGCTTCGCGGACAGGACGTCCATCCATCTTCTGCAAACGCGAGGCGTTGTCCTTGAGCCAATCGGCATTGGCTTTGCACGTCACTTGCAGG
This sequence comes from Pseudomonas sp. A0308, assembly GCF_044218815.1. NCBI lineage: Bacteria > Pseudomonadati > Pseudomonadota > Gammaproteobacteria > Pseudomonadales > Pseudomonadaceae > Pseudomonas > Pseudomonas sp. A0308. Next base: position 5,931,296 of record NZ_CP162581.1, on the reverse strand, counting down.
ATCTCGTGCACCCAATCCGGCAGGTCCGGATTGAGGCGGTAATAAACCCATTGCCCCTGACGGCGATCGAGCAGAAGACCGTTGCTACGCAGTTGCGCCAGGTGACGGCTGATCTTTGGCTGACTGTCGTCGAGGGCGCACATCAGCTCGCAAACACACAACTCACCCTGATCAGCAATCAACAGGGTGGCGCGGACGCGGGTCTCGTCAGCCAGGCTTTTGAAGACATCGGTGGGCGTGATCATGGGATAGGCTTCGTACATATGGAAATTCGAATATACGGATATCCATATATTAATCAACCCTGGAATTTACACTCCAATCATTCCCGGACACTCATCCTGTGGGAGCGAGCCTGCTCGCGAAAGCGGTGGATCATTAAACATTAGCGTTGACTGACACGATGCCTTCGCGAGCAGGCTCGCTCCCACAGGGGAATTCAGGTTGGCTGGGTTATCCGAGCAACAACCCCTGCTCCGCCTCACACAACCCCACCACATAATCCCAAACCACCCGCAACCGCACCGACTTGTGCAATTCCCTTCGCGTGCTGATCCAGTAACTGCGCTCGATGCTCTCATCCGGCAGCAATGGCACCAGGTCCGGGTCGGGGGCCGCCATGTAGCACGGCAACACGGCGATGCCCAACCCCGAACGCGCCGCTTCCTGCTGAGCGATGACGCTGGTGCTATGGAAAACCACGCGAGGGCTGCGGCAGAAGCTGTTGAGGAACATCAGCTCCTGACTGAACAGCAAATCATCCACATAGCCAATCCACGCATGCCGCCCGAGGTCTTCGCGGCTGTGCAATGGCGGCGCGTTGTCGAGATAGCTTTGGCTGGCATAAAGCGCGAGGCGGTAGTCGGTGAGTTTGCGGGTGACCAGCATGTCCGCCGCCGGGCGCTCCAGATGAATGCTGATTTCCGCCTCGCGATTGAGGATGCTGACGAAGCGCGGCACCGCGACCAGCTCCACTTCCAGGCCCGGGTAACGCTCGAACAGACCGATCATGCGACTGGCGAGGAACTTGACGCCGAGACCTTCGGTGACACCGACGCGAATCTTGCCCAGTGGCGCGGTGGACTGGGTGATTTCTTCCTGGGCCAGCAACGCGACGTTTTCCATGGCTTCGGCGTGCTTTAGCAGCGCCTCCCCGGCCGGGGTCATTTCATAGCCTTGGGCGTGCTGAACGAACAGCGCAGTGCCAAGGCTTTTTTCGATGGCCTCGATGTGACGGGCGACCGTAGCGTGGGTGGTGTTCAGACGGCGGGCCGCGGTGAGCAAGCGTCCGCTGCGTTGCAGCTCGAGAAAAAACCGCAGGTCGTTCCAGTCGAACATGGCGTGTCCTTGTCAGCGAGGGTCATCAAGGCTGTTCGAAAACGCACAGCAGCTGCGCAAAAACTAACATTCTTTTAACGAAAGCTAACAACTAGAGTGTCCGACAATAAAAACAAAAAGCGAGGTCAGGGAATGCAGACTTCCCTCGATGAATACGATTACATCGTGGTCGGCGCAGGTCCCGCCGGGTGTTTGCTGGCCAATCGGCTGTCGGCTGATCCACAGCAGCGCGTGTTGCTGCTCGAAGCCGGCGGACGCGACAACTATGCCTGGATTCACATCCCCGTTGGCTACCTGTTCTGCATCGGCAACCCGCGCACCGATTGGTGCTTCAAGACTGAAGTGCAACCCGGTCTGCAAGGTCGCAGCCTGAGCTATCCGCGCGGCAAAGTGCTTGGCGGCTGTTCGTCCATCAACGGCATGATCTACATGCGTGGCCAGGCCAACGACTACGACGGCTGGGCGGCGGAAGGCAATCCCGGCTGGGCCTGGAACGACGTGCTGCCGCTGTTCAAGCAGAGCGAAAACCACTTTGCCGGCAGCGCTGAATTTCACGGTGCCAAGGGTGAATGGCGGGTTGAACAACAGCGCTTGTCGTGGCCGATTCTGGATGCCTTTCGCAGCGCCGCTGAACAAAGTGGGATTGCCTCTGTTGAGGACTTCAATCAGGGCGACAACGAGGGTTGCGGCTACTTTCAGGTCAATCAGAAGGCCGGCGTGCGCTGGAACGCGGCCAAAGCCTTTCTCAAACCGATACGTGACCGGGCGAATCTGACGGTGCTGACCGGGGTTGAGGTCGATCGTGTTTTGCTCAAGGACGGTCGCGCCTCTTCTGTCAGCGCGCGTCATGAAGGTCAGGTGAAACGCTTCAAGGCGCGCAAGGAGATCGTGTTGTGCGCCGGTTCGGTCGGCTCGCCGAACATTCTGCAGCGCTCCGGGATTGGCCCGCGACCATTACTGGAACGCCTCGGCATTGGCGTGATTCATGAGTTGCCGGGGGTTGGCGGTAATCTGCAGGATCACCTGCAACTGCGCCTGATCTACAAACTGGAAAACGCCCGCACCCTCAATCAGATCGCCGGCAGCGTGTGGGGCAAGATGGGCATGGGCCTGCGTTATCTGTACGACCGCAGCGGGCCGTTGTCGATGGCGCCGAGTCAGTTGGGCGCGTTTGCCCGCTCGGGGCCGGAGCAGACGTCGGCAAATCTTGAATACCACGTGCAGCCGCTGTCGCTGGAGCGCTTTGGCGAGCCGTTGCACAGCTTCCCGGCCTTCACCGCGTCGGTCTGTGATTTGCGCCCACAGAGCCGTGGCCGCATCGACATTCGCTCGGCGGATCCGCAAGAGGCGCCGCTGATCCAACCCAATTATCTGAGCCACCCCGAAGACCTGCGCGTGGCCGCCGACGCCATCCGCCTGACCCGACGTATCGTCAGCGCCCCTGCCCTGCAAGCGTTCAAACCGGTCGAGTATTTGCCGGGCGACAGCCTGCAAAGCGAAGAGCAACTGCACGAAGCGGCGGCGCGGATCGGCACGACGATTTTCCATCCGGTCGGCACCTGCCGCATGGGCAATGACGGCGAGGCGGTGGTCGATGCGCAGTTGCGCGTCCACGGCGTGCCCGGTTTGCGCATTGCCGACGCCTCGATCATGCCGAGGATCATCTCGGGCAACACCTGCTCGCCTACGCTGATGATTGCCGAGAAGGCCGCGCATCTGATCCTCAACCCACCGACTAGGATCTACACACCAACTTCGGAACTGGCCCAAACCCTGTAGGAGCTGCCGCAGGCTGCGATCTTTTGACTTTATTTTTTCAAGGTCAAAAGCAATGTCAAAAGATCGCAGCCTTCGGCAGCTCCTACAGGGAACCGCGTTAATTCAAAGCATCGCGCAGCACCCGGACAGGCAACACCAGTGGAACAACAAAAACAATCACTGTGAGGGATACCGATATGTCAGAACACGCTCAGCCGCTGGACGCCGCCTACAGCGCGCAAACCAGCCCGGATACACGCAAAGTCATCTTCGCTTCATCACTGGGAACGGTGTTCGAGTGGTATGACTTTTTCCTCTACGGCGCCCTAGCGGCGGTGATCAGCAAGCAGTTTTTCGCCGGAGTCAACGACACCACGGCGTTCATCTTTGCGCTGATGGCGTTTGCCGCCGGATTCATCGTGCGGCCATTCGGGGCACTGGTGTTCGGTCGGTTGGGGGACATGATCGGACGTAAATACACCTTCCTCGCGACCATCATTTTGATGGGCGTGGCGACGTTCTGTGTCGGCCTGTTGCCGACCTACGCCAGCATCGGCATCGCCGCGCCGATCATTCTGGTGGTGCTGCGCATGCTTCAGGGCCTGGCGCTCGGTGGCGAGTACGGCGGCGCCGCAACCTACGTGGCCGAACACGCGCCGATGGGCAAACGCGGGTTCCATACCAGCTGGATTCAGTCCACCGCGACCCTCGGCCTGCTGCTGTCGCTGCTAGTGGTGCTCGGTTGCCGTTATTTCACTGGCGATCAGTTTGAAGTGTGGGGCTGGCGGATTCCGTTCCTGCTGTCGATTGTGCTGCTGGGCATTTCCACCTGGATTCGCCTGAGCCTGCACGAGTCGCCGGCCTATCTGAAGATGAAAGAGGAAGGCAAAACTTCGAAGGCGCCGATCCGCGAATCCTTCGGCAAATGGGAAAACCTCAAAGTCGTGCTGATCGCGCTGTTCAGCATCAACGCCGGGCAAGCGGTGACCTTCTACGCGGCGCAGTTCTATGTGCTGTTCTTCCTCACCCAGTTTCTGAAAATGGATCCGGCGCTGGCCAACACCCTGCTGATTATCAGCGTGGTGATCGGCGCGCCGTTCTTCATTTTCTTTGGCTGGCTGTCGGACAAGGTCGGACGCAAACCGGTACTGATGCTCGGCCTGTTGCTGGCGACGGTGCTGTACTTCCCGATTTTCAAATCCCTCGCGCATTACGCCAACCCGGCGATCGATCAGGCCAGCCGTCAGGCGCCGATTACGGTGCTGGCCGACCCTGCGACATGCACCTTCCAGTTCGACCCGGTGGGCAAGGCGAAATTTGACAGCCCGTGCGACAAGGTCAAAACCTTCCTGGTCAAACAAGGCCTGCCCTACTCCAGCGCCGCCGCACCGGCCGGCAGCGCCGTACAGGTCAGTGTTGGCGACGTGAGAATCGACGGCTTCGATGAATCTGCCTTGCGCGGCGCAATCACCCTCGCCGGCTACCCGCAACAAGCCGATGTGCAGCAGACCAACAAACCGATGATCGTCGCCCTGATCGTAGCGCTGATCATCATCTCCGCCATGTGCTACGGCCCGCTCGCGGCGCTGATGGTCGAACTGTTCCCGACCCGCATTCGCTACACCTCGATGTCGCTGCCGTACCACATTGGCAACGGCTGGTTCGGCGGATTTCTGCCAACGGTATCGTTCGCGCTGGTGGTGTACACCGGGGATATCTTTTATGGCCTGTGGTACCCGGTGTTGATTACCGGGGTGAGCCTGGTGGTGGGGCTGATCTTTTTGCGGGAGACGAAGAATATCGATCTGGACAAGAACTGAAGTTAACGCCAGAACCATCGGTGGCGAGAGCGCTTGCTCTCTCGCCACCCTCTTTTCAGGCATCAGCCTTGATCACCTCAAACTTCACCTGATCCGGATAAAACGCCACATAGTCGCGGATCGGCGCCACCGAGACTTTTGGATTCTCGTAAGTCCACACCGCATTCCCCCCCTCATGCCCCGGCACCTGCAGGCTGAAGTAATTGGCGTCACCCTTGTACGGGCAGTAACTGGTGTGGTCGGTGCGGGCGAAGTACTTTTCGTCGATGTCTTCGCGGGGAACGTAGTACACGGGCGGATAGTTGGCTTCGTTCAGTACCAGCACGTGGGAGGACGCGGCGACCTGGATGCCGTGGAACTTCACCAGCAGGCAACCTGTAAGTTGTTCGAGGGAGATGACGGGGCTGGGGCCGGAGCTTTTCATGGGTTTCTCCAAGGACAAATGAACTGTGGCGAGGGAGCTCACTCCCGCTGGGCAGCGTAGCGGCCCCAAAATCAGCAATCGCAGTGTGTCAGGTATAACGCGATTTCTGAGTTTGCGACGGCTTCGCCGCCGAGCGGGAGCAAGCGCCCTCGCCACAAGTTCCGGACTGGCCCGTTTTACTTCAGATCAAGCAACAATATCCGTCATCACCGCCTGCCCCACTATGCCCACAGCAAAATCGACCTGCCCCTGCCCGGTCAAGTCAACCAGCAGTCCGGTCTGACCGTGCTGCGCTTGGTAAGTCAGGATTGCATCGCCCGCATGGCCGGTGAAACTGCTGACAAAAATCAACGTGGCGGCGCCACTTGCAAACTCGGCGATCCCCGAGAGGTCGATCTTGTCCAGGCCGCTTTTGAAATCCATGATCCAGTCCGGCTGGTTATTGGTCGAATCACTGGCAGCCCCGAACACGAAAGTGTCTGCACCCTCTCCGCCTACCAGCCTATCGCCACCACCGCCACCGTAAAGGATGTCGTCGCCGGCACCGCCAAACAGAGAGTTCGCCTTTGCGTTGCCGATCAACAGGTCATTGCCCGAACCGCCGACGGCGTTTTCCACCGTCACGCCGTAAGCGATCGAAACGTTGCCCACCAATCCTCCGACATCGGAGAACGAGCCCTCATTGAGATTGATTTTCTGGTTTTGGGTGAAACCGGAGAAGTTCAGCGTGTCATCGCCGCCACCGTCCCACACCGAGAACACCAGCTTCGACGACGCCGATGTCGCGCTGTAAAAATCACGCCCGGTGTTGGAGTAGAAACCGTACGTGGTGTTATCGGCGCGAGTCTCATAGTTGGCGCCATACAGTTTCTGCACGGCAACAATGTCGTCCATTAACGGCGCAGAAGCGTAGGCACCGCTGCCATCCTTGCTGAAGTCCTGCTCGGTGTTGGTTTCACTCCAGTAGCTCATCAGGCTATAGCCGCGGGTGTCTTCGGCGTATTTAGCGTCGCCGTAGGTCGGGTTGCCGTTACCGGCGTTGTAGGCACCGGGGTGCGACAGGCCGAGGGTGTGACCGATTTCGTGGGTCAAGGTCTGGCGACCATAGTTGCCGTTATCCGGCGTCTTGTTGACCTGGTACTGACTGTTGATCAGATACCACGATTGGCCGTCATAGCTGCCGCCGCTCGGCAGGTAAGCGAACGCGGCGCCACCGGTGCTGACGTCATAATTGCCGAACGTCATGTGACCGTCGCCGCCCTTGCCTTCGGTGAACGTGACGTTGGCGACGTCGGCCCAGGACTGCATGGCCAGCACGGCCTGAGCTTTCTGCTGGGCACTGAATTCGCCGAAATTGCCAAGCTTCGGATTGTAGTTCGCCGGTTTTTCGGTCAGAAAGGCGTAGCTGAGGTCGATCTTGCCGTCAGCGTTTTTATCGCCCCACGACAGGCCTTTGCGCAGGATTTCGTCAGCAGCTTGATCAGCGGTGAACGAGGGCTTGCCATTGATCAGCCCGACGCCGCGGTCGTACAGATGACTGAAGGTGTCGATTTGGTCGTAGGCGCTGCTGGTTTTGGATTTGGCTTGAGCCATGGATGGACTTCCTTGTTTCAGAGTAGTCAGTTTTCGACAGACCGCGGCGATCTTCTGGCGAGATCGTCCTGTCACTCGCGTGGTTGAATCGCCAAAAAACCTGACACAGGCACAGACAGGGCGCTAATCGATTTTTCGATAGTGCTGGACCCGTCCCCGGAAAGCCCGTCATTTCCGGCAATCCTTTTTATCTGTATATCCATACAGATAAAAGTTGCCCCTGGGCGTAAGTGCGGCCATTCTGTGCACCTCTTCGGACATTGATCGACGTGGTAGTTATGCGGCTGTACCTCTGTGAAAAACCTTCCCAGGCCAAAGACATTGCGGCCGTCCTCGGTGCCAAGCGCCGGGGCGACGGCTGCTGGCTGGGAACAGACGTCACGGTGACCTGGTGCATCGGCCATTTGCTGGAAACCGCTCCGCCGGACGCCTACGACGCGCGCTACAAGCGCTGGGTACTGGCGGATCTGCCGATCATTCCGGACAAATGGAAAATGACCGTCAAGCCGCGAACTGCCAGTCAGTACAAAGCCGTCAAACGCCTGCTCGGCGAGGCCAGCGAACTGATCATCGCCACCGACGCCGACCGTGAGGGCGAGATGATTGCCCGGGAACTGGTCGAGCATTGCCGCTATCGCGGGCCGATCCGCCGCTTGTGGCTGTCGGCACTGGACGAGGCGTCGATTCGCAAGGCCTTGGCCGCGTTGAAGCCAGGTGCCGAGACGTTCAGCCTGTATCACTCGGCACTGGGCCGCTCCCGGGCGGATTGGCTGATCGGCATGAACATGAGCCGCCTGTTCACCCTGCTCGGTCGGCAGTCGGGCTATCAAGGTGTGTTGCCGGTCGGTCGAGTACAGACACCGACATTGCGCCTGGTGGTGGATCGCGATCGCAGCATCGCCGACTTCGTGCCGGTGCCGTTTTGGGCGATCGACGTGCAACTGCTGCACAACGGCACGCCGTTCACCGCGCAATGGCGCGCGCCGTCGGACGTCTGTGATGATCAGGATCGTTGTTTGAATCAGGCACTCGCGCAACAAGCAGCCGCCGCGATCGCCAGCGCCGCCACTGCTCGGGTCGTCAAGCTACGCACCGAGCGCATGCGTGAAGTGGCGCCCCTGCCTTTCGACCTCGGTACGTTGCAGGAAGTCTGCTCAAAAAAACTCGGCCTCGGTGCGCAGGAAACCCTCGACATCGCCCAGGCACTCTACGAAACCTACAAAGTCGTCACCTATCCGCGCAGCGATTGCGGTTTTCTGCCGCTGAGCCAGCACGGTGAGGCACCTGGGATTCTCGCGGCATTGCGTCAGGCCGACCCGAGTCTCGAAGCGCTGCAAGGCTTTCTAGAGCCGCAACGTCGCTCCCGGGCGTGGAACGACAGCAAGGTCACCGCGCACCACGGCATCATCCCGACCGCTGCGGCGAAAAACCTTGAACGCCTCACGGGCAAGCACCGCGCGGTCTACACACTCATCCGCGCGCGGTATCTGGCGCAGTTTTTACCCAACCATGAATACGACCGCACCCAGGCTGATTTCGATTGCGCCGGTGAAGCGTTGCGTGCAGTCGGTAAGCAGATCATCGAACCGGGCTGGAAGCGCGCACTGCCCGAGGCACTAGCACCGACCAAGGGCCGTGAAGCGCCGGCACCGCAAACCTTGCCGACGCTTGGCCAGGGTATCGATTGCGCCGTTGCTGATGTAAAGCTCAAGGATTTGTGGACGCAGCCACCCAAGCCCTACACCGAAGGCGATCTGATCAAGGCGATGAAAAACGTTGCCAAACTGGTGGAAGATCCGCTGCTCAAACAGAAGCTCAAGGACACGACCGGTATCGGCACCGAAGCCACCCGTGCATCGATCATTCAGGGTTTGCTCGATCGCGGTTATCTGGTGAAAAACGGCAAGGCACTTGCGGCAACACCGGCGGCGTTCAGTCTGATCGACGCCGTCCCACGAGCGATTGCCGACCCCGGCACCACGGCGATCTGGGAGCAAGCGCTGGACATGGTGCAGAGCGGTGAGATGAGTCTGGAAGAATTCGTCACCAAGCAAGCGGCGTGGATGAGCAAGCAGGTGACTCGCTGTTCCGGCCTGAGCCTGACCATCAGCGGCCCACCGCCTGCCGGCAAGGCTGCTACGCCGTGGAAGAACAAGCGCAAATCGACGCGCAGCAAATCAACCGGCACAACCAAACGCACGGCGAAACCGGCAGCCAAAAAGTAAAACGCGCTACTGTTCCTGAAAGGTTCATCACCCTCAGGAACCCAAAGCATGCCTGACATCGAACTCCACCCCGCCCAGCGTGACGAACTGCAAATCATCGAAAACCTGATGCAGTTCTACATGTACGACTTCAGCGAATGGCTACCGCTGAAGCTCGCTGGGCATGGCTTCTTCGCCCTCCAGCCAAAAGACGCTTACTGGCGCCACCCGGCCACCCGACCCTTTCTGATCCGCGTCGATGGCGAACTCGCCGGCTTCATCACGGTGGATGAAGATACCCACATCGACGGCGCCGAATTCAATATCGGCTACTTCTTCGTCACCCGGCGCATGCGTGGCCAAGGCGTCGCGCAGTTTGTCGTCTCTGCCCTCTTGAGCCAAATCCCCGGTCGGTGGCAGATTTTCCATATCGACGCCAACCTGCCTGCACAACACTTCTGGGCCAGGCTGATGCCAGAATTGGCCGGCGTCGAATTCACCTTGAGCCACCGCGATGTAGACGGTTACCCGTGCACCTTCTACACCCTGCGCAGCCCCGTTTCCGTTGCCTGAACGGATCCGTTCTCATTCCAAAACAGCTTTGTCCGACAATATGTAGTGCTCAAAAATAATCACTACAAAACCGTTGACGGCGTCGTTTTGCTTTTGCATGATGAAGACGTTCCCCGATCGGGAACACGGGTAACACGCTTGAGCAAACTCGTCTGACCGCCGAGTTGTTTTTTCCGGATACACGCTGCCCACAAGGCAGATTGAAGAAGCTGACCTGGCCTGAACGTCCAGTACAAGGACGAGAAGCGCTGGCGAAAATTCTCAAGACGCTTGTGGTCGACCCTGAAAACGTCGACAAGGGCCTCCCGGTTTTCGCTGCTTCTCCTCGTTGTGACGCTATCGCGTAGCAGTTATTCAACACGACTACATGCAACAGATGCACGACCCCGTATTTCAAACGGGCGACCGCTGACGTCCTGGTTTCGGTGCCAGGGATCAACTAACCGATGGGCTACCTGTATTAGCGAATCAACTTAGAAAGATCACCAAACTGGTCAAGGGGCAAAATCATGAATCTGAACAATCAACCTACTATCGAAGAACTGGCTCGTATGTTCGCTGCGCAAAAAGACAGCCTCGACAGCCATATTCTGTGGATCAGCAAATCGGGCCAAGTGCACATCGACTGCCTGGCGCCCCACGCTGGCGAAGAAGAGTTCGACCGCAACAATCAGAACCTGCTGGCCCGCCTGAAGATGTACCGCCGCGGCCAAGGTTATGTCGGCAAAAAAGCCGCGGCCGACAAGGACTTCATCGGTAATGTTCTACAGACGCTGAAACAAGCGTGGGACTCGATGCAGAACAAGAATGAAGTTCGGGTGATTGATCGGTTCTGCTGATTTACAACTTAAATAACAAGAGGGCCTACTTCCAGTGATGGAGCAGGCCCTTTTTTGTGTATGGCGTAAGCTTTGTGGTGTTAGTTAAATCTATCCCCTCACCAGCCCTCTCCCGGAGGGAGAGGGAGCCGATCTCGAGCGTGCTTGCGATATACAAACTTCAATATTTCAGGTCGCTGCATTAGCCACCAACACCTCGGTCAGTCCCCTCTCCCTCCGGGAGAGGTTTAGGGTGAGGGGCTTCCCATGCTCAACACCAGTTCCACAAACGCCACCGCCGCCGCACTGTGATAATTATTCCTGCGCCGCAACAACGCCGCCCCCCGCTGCGGCGCTTCGCTTTCTACCCGCAGCCTGCGCAAAGCGCGATCCTCAGTCGCAATCGCCTCCGGCAACATCGTCGCAATCGGCGAATGTCGCACCACCTCCAGCAGCGTACTGACCGAATTCACTTCAATACGCACCTTGGGCGTGATGCCGTGCTGACGGAAATACTCATCCACCGATAAGCGCGTGATGTAGTCCGGCGCCAGCAAGGCAAAATCCAGCTGTGCGATGTCATCCGGTGTCAGCCTCAACGTACTGTCGTACAACGGGTGCTCGCGCCCGACCATGATTCCCAATGCTTCGGTGAACGCCGGAATACATTCAAGATCCGCATTGCGCACCGGGGTGAAGGCAATGGCGATATCCAGCGAGTCATCCGCCAGACCCGCCTCAATGTCATCCATCGACAACTCGAAAATTTCCAGATGAATCCCCGGAAATAGCGCCATGTAGTCGCGCACCAGCGGCCCGACCAGATACGCCATGAACGTCGGCGTCATGGCCAGACGCAAGGTGCCACGCGACAGATCCTTCACGTCATGCAGCGCCCGCTTGCCCGCCTCCAACTCCACCAGCACCCGCCGCGCGCATTCGATATAGGCCTCGCCGGCATCGGTCGGCTTGACCGATCGTGAGGTGCGATCAAACAGGTTCACCCCCAAGGTTTCCTCGAGCTGGCGAATCTGTTGCGACAGCGTCGGCTGCGAGACATGCAGCGCTTCAGCAGCGCGGGTGAAGCCGCCGTGATCGGCAACGGCGAGCAGATAACGCAAATGTCTTAACAGCATCGGGCAGACCATCTATAGGCAAGGCTTATGCAAAGCATTGTATATAGGTCTTGGACGCTATGGGCCAATCGGCAGAAGATCAATCCCACACAGCAAGCCATCCCCTGAAAGGAGTGACACCATGCAACAGTCCCACGCCTACAACGACACCAGCCTGGCCCTGACCACCCGCATTCTCGACGCCAAGGCACGCAAAAATCTGTCGTGGCAGGATCTCACCGACGGCACCGGCCTGAGCCTGGCGTTCGTCACCGCCGCCCTGCTGGGCCAGCACCCACTGCCGGAAAACGCTGCCCAAGTCGTCGGCGACAAACTTGAGCTGGATGCAGCCGATGTATCAGCGATGCAGATCATCCCGTTGCGCGGCAGCCTCAGCGGTGTGCCGACCGATCCGACCATCTACCGTTTCCACGAGATGATCCAGATCTACGGCACCACCCTCAAAGCCCTGGTTCATGAGCAATTCGGCGACGGCATCATCAGCGCGATCAACTTCAAACTGGACATCACGAAAGTCGAAGACCCGGAAGGCGGTTCCCGCGCCGTGGTCACCCTCGACGGCAAGTTCCTGCCCCTGCGTCCGTTCTGATGCGCCCCGGGCCGCACCTCGCGTGCGGGCCCACCGATCTCCATTGAAGAGGACATGCACATGAAAGCCCTGATCGACGGTTTCCTGAAGTTCCAGAACGAAGCCTTCCCGCAACGCACCGAACTGTTCAAACACCTGGCGACCACCCAACAGCCCGGCACATTATTCATCACCTGTTCCGACAGCCGTGTCGTGCCGGAACTGCTGACCCAGCAAGAACCCGGCGAGCTGTTTGTGATCCGCAATGCCGGCAATATCGTGCCGTCCTACAGCCCGCATCCAGGTGGGGTTTCGGCGACGGTGGAATACGCCGTGGCGGTGCTCGGCGTCACCGACATTGTGATCTGCGGCCACTCGGACTGCGGTGCGATGACGGCGATTGCCCAGTGCAAATGCATGGATCACCTGCCCGCCGTCAGCGGTTGGCTGCAGCATGCCGAGTCGGCGAAAGTGGTGAATGAGGCGCGGCCGCATGCCAGTGAGGCGGCGAAATTGAGTTCGATGGTGCGCGAAAACGTGATCGCGCAATTGGCGAATATCCAGACCCATCCGAGTGTGCGCCTGGCGCAGGAGAAAGGCCTGCTGAATTTGCATGGCTGGGTGTACGACATCGAGACCGGCTCGATTGATGCGTTGTCCTCGGACCGCCGCACCTTTGTACCGCTGGCCGAGCAACCGGCAGTTTGCGCAGTTCAAGCAAAATCCGCTGCCTGAATAGACGCCTGTAGGAGCTGCCGAAGGCTGCGATCGTTTGATCTGGCCTTTAAAGATCGCAGCCTGCGGCAGCTCCTACACAAGGTATGCCGTTCAGCGTTTTACGGTGAGATCCGTTTGAGTCATGCGACTGCGGACAGTAAATACGCCATCCCCCGAAAGGATCGCACTGCGCGCAAACAACCGCCCGCTCTCCCAGTTCGAAAGCCCCAGTTCCGGCTTGTTCAGGGCGTATTGACCATCGACCCAACGGGTGATGCCGTTGCCCACGAACGGTGCGTTGACTGCGCTGTAAAAACGCTCCTGAACCTGCGCACTTTCACTGATCAGCGACACGGTAAATTGCGGGCTATAACGGTTGAACAGCGCAATCGCCTGATCCAGATCTTCAACGATCATCAGGCTGACTTCCGGCGTTTCCTCCCATTCCCACTCGCGACCCAACGCAGGTTCCGCCAGTGGTTCGGCCAGCGCTTCAGTCTGATAACCCTCAGCGCGATAAACCTGCACCGTCGCGTTCTGCCATTCGGTCGGCAGGCAGTTTTCACTGCCTTCGACGATGTGCAACTTGCAGCCCTGCCCGCGTGCGTTGCCGGCCTGTTGCAACGCGTCAAGGAACAGCGGCACCAGTTCAGCAGCACGTTCGCGCTGAATCAGGCAGACATTCAGGGTGTTGCAGACCTTGCGATCCAGCGAGTTGCGCACCACTGCCGCGAAGCGCTGAGCGTCAGCGTCTCGATCGGCAATCAACCACGCACCACCGGTGCCATGCAGACTGACCGCAGTCCCCGCCTGCTGCGCAATGCTGCCCAACTGACTGACCGCACGCCCCGATCCGCGAGCCACCGCCAGCGACAGGCGCCGATCAGCAAACATCGCCCACCCGGCTGCGTGATTGACGCTCTCCACCAACGACACAGCCCCGACCGGAAGACCCGCCGCCGCCAGCGCCGGGTTCAAAGCGTGAGTGACGATGGCTTGCGCCGTGCCCAACGCATCACTGCCAATTCGCAGCACCGCAGTGTTGCCGGTGCGCAGAACCCCGGCAGCATCGGCAAATACATTCGGGCGACCTTCGAAAACAAACGCGACAATGCCCAGTGGCGAAACCACTTGCTCGACCTTCCAGCCGTCGTGCTCGACGCTGCTGATGACTTTGCCGCGCGTCGGTGGTGCATCACGCCAGGCCCGCAGACCGGCAATCATGTCGCGGCGCATGCGCTCATCGGCGAGCAGCCGTGTAGTGGAGCGTCCGCGAGCCTTGGCACGCTCGATATCGGAGAGGTTGGCGGCTTCGATCTGCGCCCAGCATTCGGCAGTTTCCAGACGTTGCGCGAACAGATCGAAGAATTGGCTGATCGCCTCGTCCGACACCGCCGACAATGCGCTAAACGCCGCAGCCGCGCGCTCGATAGCAACAGAAGCCGCTTGTTGATCCACCACCGAAATCAGCAATAACTCGCCACTCACCTGCTCCACCAAAAGGTGGTCACCGGGCTGAAAACGCGCAGCCAGTTCGGGGCTGACCACAGTGACGCGGTTACCAGCGAAAGGGATCGGCGTGCCAGCGACTAGACGTTCGAGCGCAAGAGACATGAAGCGGATTCACCATGCAGAGGGCGGTCGGAAAATGTATAGGATTCTTCGCTGAAATACACCTTCTGCAAACATGACTAACCCTGTGGGAGTTGGCTTGCGAGCAATGAGGCCGGCACATTCAAAATTGATGTTGCCTGATCCGCCGCCATCGCTGGCAAGCCAGCTCCCACAGGTTTTTCAGCGTTCGTGCCATAGGGTTAAAACACCGACCAGCCAATCCGCGAACTGAGCATCTCCAGCGCCGCCATCCCCGCCAGCGAATTGCCCGCGGCATTCAGCTCAGGCGACCACACGCACACCGTGAATTGCCCCGGCACTACCGCGACGATCCCGCCGCCGACGCCGCTTTTCCCTGGCAGACCGACGCGATAGGCGAAGTTGCCCGCCTCGTCGTAAAGACCACTGGTGGCCATGATCGAGTTGACCTGCTGAGTCTGACGCCGAGTCAGAATCTGTTCACCGCTGTGTTTGCAATAACCGTCATTGGCCAGAAAGCAAAACGCCCGGGCCAGATCGATGCAGTTCATGCGCAGGGCGCAGTGGCTGAAGTAACTGCGCAGCACCGCTTCGACGTCGTTGTGGAAATTGCCGAAGGACTGCATCAGGTAAGCCATCGCCGCATTGCGCGCGCGATGCTGATATTCGGAGTCGGCGACTTTGCCGTCGATCATGATCTGCGGGTTGCCCGACAGACGCCGGACGAAGTCACGCATCGATAGGGTCGGTGCGGCGAAACGCGACTGGTTGATATCGCAGATCACCAGCGCTCCAGCGTTGATGAACGGGTTGCGTGGGCGCCCGCGCTCGAATTCCAGCTGCACCAGCGAGTTGAACGGCTGGCCGGACGGCTCATGGCCAAGGCGTTCCCAGATCGCTTCGCCAGAATGATCGATGGCCTGCACCAGGCTGAACACCTTGGAAATACTCTGCACCGAAAACGGCGTTTCGGCGTCGCCAGCGCAATACATCTCGCCATCATTGCCGTACACGGCGATGCCCAATTGATTGGCCGGCACGGTGCCGAGGGCGGGAATATAGTCAGCCACCTTGCCCTGCCCGATCAGCGGCCGGACAGCGTCAAGGATCTCGTTCAACAGCGCTTGCATGCCGGGTTCCGAAGTCTCGCCCCATGGGATTGCGGGGACACAGGGGCTAGACGCTGCGGGCACGCGTCGAATCACACCGGCAGGCCCCCGGCAGAATGATCCAGGCTCAAGCGCTCAACCCTGCTATCGGAGAGCACCCATGCACCTCGAAGGCTCCTGCCATTGCGGCGAGGTTTCATTCAGCCTCACCAGTGCCCACACCTACCCTTATCAACCCTGCTATTGCTCGATCTGCCGCAAGATTCAATTCGAGCGTTACCCTGAAGAGTCCATCGCCCACTGGCATGAACGCTTCGGGCTGACCCAATAAAAATTTCCGGAAGTCGCCTCCATCCCCTGTTGGAGCTGGCTTGCCAGCGATAGCGGTGAACCAGTCGACATCAATGTTGCAGATCCCGGCCTCATCGCTGGCAAGCCAGCTCCCACAGGGGAACGCGTTTCAACTGTAGGAGTGAGCCCGCTCGCGACGGGGTCAGCACAGGCACGCAAGCCATCCCGATACACCTACAAATCCTGTGGGAGCTGGCTTGCCAGCGATAAGGCCGTTACAGCCAACAGCATTAATCCAGATGCGCCCACGTCATCCGAAACGACGCTCCGCCCCACGGCGAATCGCCGACGTCAACCTGTCCGCCATGGGACTGCGACACCCGCCGCACCAGCGCCAGCCCCAATCCAAAACCACCGGTACGTCGATCGCGGCTGGCATCCAGCCGCGAGAACGGTTCGAAAATCTTCTCCCGGCCATGGACCGGTACGCCGGGCCCGTCGTCGTTGACCCGCACTTCGTAACAGTCCCCGGTGCGCATCAGCGTCACTTCGACGCGCTGCTCGGCATAGCGAATGGCATTGCGCAGCAGGTTGATCACTGCCCGCGCCATGAAGCGCGGTTCGATGCGCACCGTGTCGAGCCGGCACTCACCGATCAACAACTGCACCCCCGCTGCTTCCGCCTCCAGCGCCACGCTGCCGACGACGCTATCGAGCCAATTGGCCGCCTGGATGTTCTCGCGCTTGATCACCGTCGCACCCCGCTCAAGGCTGGCGTAGGTGAGCAGTTCCGAAACCATTTCCTCCAACTCGCCAAGGTCGGCGTACATGTCGGCAATCAGTTCGCGGTTCTGACTGGCGTCCGGCAACTGCTTGAGCTGGTCGAGTTCGAACGACAGCCGTGCAATCGGCGTGCGCAGCTCGTGGGAGACGGCGTTGGTCAGTTCACGCTGATTGGCGATCAGGCCTTCGATGCGCGCCGCCATCAAGTTGAAGTGCTCGGCCAGATCGCGGATGTTCGAGCGTTTGGACAACTGAATGCGTGCCGACAGATCGTTGTCGCCAAAACGCTCTGCCGCCAGACGCAGTTTCTCCAGGTCACGCCAGTGCGGGCGCACCCAGAAAAACAGGACAATGCCGATCAACACCGCCAGCATCCCGTAAGCCGCGGCGATGTAGAACGGCATCAGGCTCGGTTCTGGCGGGAGTTTGATGCTGAGCACCTGCGAACCGCCGTCAATGTTGCTGATGAACTGGGTGTAGCTGTCGCGGATCACCAGCACATTCTGCGCCAACTGGACTTTTTCCTCTGGCGTCAGGGCCAGTTGATCGGCCTCAACCAGTTTCAGTGACAGGCCGTAATGTGGCCGCAAGCTCTCCAGTTGCTGCTCACGATCGGCGCCCTGGCGCCCGCGCAAATGGTCCACCAATGACCACGCCTGACCGCGCACAGCCTCGCGGTTGTAGGCCTGCATCTGGTTGTCGAGCAACGCGTTGAAAGTGTGTTCGACTGTCTGCAACGCCAGCACCAGACCGACCGTCATCACCAGAAACAGCCCGAGGAATAACCGCAGCATCTACAACTCCCACGCAAACGGATTGAACAGATAACCTTTGCCCCACACGGTCTTGATGCACACCGGTTCGCGAGGGTTGTCCTTGAGCTTGTTGCGCAGCTTGCTGATGTAGACGTCGACGCTGCGATTGAGCCCATCAAAGGCAATACCGCGCATGCGATTGAGGATGTCATCGCGTGACAGCGTATTGCCGGCGGCACTGGCCAGCAGCCACAGCAGCTCGAATTCCATGGTGGTCAGTTCGATGATCTCGCCCGCCAATCGCACTTCGCGGCAACTGCGATCAATGCTCAACTGACCGAATTCGAGGAAATGCACCACACTGCTGTCCGGTACCTGCCGGCGCTGCAAGGCGCGCAATCGGGCCAGCAGCACCGGCGGCTTGATCGGTTTGATCACGTAGTCATCAGCACCGGACTCCAGGCCGAGAATATGATCGAGGTCGTCTTCCTTGGCCGTCAGGATGACAATCGGCGTGTCCGACACACTGCGTATTTCCCGGCACACATGCAGACCGCTCTGCCCCGGCAGCATCAGGTCGAGCACCACGACTTTGGGTCTGAACTCCAGAAAAGCCGCCACGGCCAGATCACCGCGATGCACCGTGCGCACCTCGTAGCCATGTTGTTCGAGGAAGTGGGCGATCAGCGTGGCGAGGCGCTCATCGTCTTCCACCAGCAGGACTTTGCCAAAACCCAGGTTATCCATAACGACCATCTGCCAACCGTCTGTGAAGTGGGCGGCATTATGGCGGCATTCAGGGGCAAGACGTTTATCGCGGGCAGCAAAAACCGGCCGCGGGGGCCGGTTTTCGGTGATGTTTCATACTCTTAAGAGTTTTTAACAGTTTCCCTGTAGGAGCTGCCGCAGGCTGCGATCTTTTGATTTTGGAAGCAAGATCAAAAGATCGCAGCCTTCGGCAGCTCCTACATAGACGGGTTCACACAGCGGCAGGCACGCCGCTGTGGAAGCGGAATTCCGTATCCGGCGATTCGATCAACTCCTGCTCGGCGGCGCGAACTCTTTCGACCACCTGCGCAACATCCTTCGCCTCACCATATTGATAAGCCAGTTTCAGATAACCCTGAAAATGCCGTGCCTCGCTTTTCAACAGACCAAAGTAGAACTTGCCGAGTTCTTCGTCCAAATGCGGCACCAGTGCTTCGAAACGCTCGCAACTGCGCGCTTCGATAAACGCGCCGACCACCAGGGTATCCACCAGCTTCACCGGCTCGTGGCTGCGCACCACTTTGCGCAGGCTCGAAGCGTAGCGGCCGGCGTGGAGCTGGCGCAGTTCGATCTTGCGGCGTTTCATCAGGCGCATGACTTGTTCGTGGTGCACCAGTTCTTCCCGGGCCAGACGCGACATCATGTTGATGAGGTCGACGTGGGAATGGTACTTGGCTATCAGGCTAAGCGCGGTGCTGGCAGCCTTGAACTCGCAGTTCTTGTGGTCAATCAGCAGGGTTTCCTGATCGGCCAGTGCGGCCTGGACCCAGGCGTCAGGGGTGCGGCAGCCAAGGAATTCGTGGATTTCGGGAAGGATCATGGGGCTCACGACAAAAGGTGTTCGAGCGAAGGGCGCCGATTATACCGGCCTGCGGACAGACCACCAGCGGCTGGCGTTGATATGCATCAAGTCGCAGGTGTTCAAGCAGCAACTATAGTTGTGCAACGCCGTGCCTTTTCTTTGTTGGAGACTCCGCTCATGCAAGCCATTCGCAGCATTCTGGTGGTCATCGAACCCGAACATTCGGAAAGCCTGGCGCTCAAGCGCGCCAAACTGATCGCTGGCGTGACCCAGGCCCATTTGCACCTGCTGGTGTGCGACAGGAAGCATGATCACGCCGGCATGCTCAGCGTGCTCAAAACCGCGCTGCTGGCGGACGGTTACAGCGTGACCACCGAACAGGCATGGAACGAGAGCCTGCACGAAACCATCATCGATGTGCAGCAAGCCGAAGGTTGCGGGCTGGTGATCAAACAGCATTTCCCCGACAGCTCGTTGAAAAAAGCGCTGCTGACACCCGCCGACTGGAAACTGCTGCGTCACTGCCCTACACCGGTGCTGCTGGTGAAAACCTCAACTTCGTGGAAGGACAAGGTGATTCTGGCAGCGATCGATGTAGGAAATACCGATGGGGAGCATCGGCATCTGCACACGACGATCATCGATCACGGCTATGACATTGCCAGCCTGGCCAAGGCGCATCTGCACGTGATCAGCGCCCACCCGTCACCGATGCTGTCGGCGGCCGACCCGACGTTGCAGCTCAGCGAAACCATCGCAGCGCGATATCGCGAGCAATGCCGGGCATTTCAAGCCGAGTTCGACATTGATGACGCGCACTTGCATATCGAGGAAGGTCCGGCGGATGTGTTGATTCCGTTTATGGCCCACAAGCTGCAAGCGGCGGTCACGGTGATTGGCACAGTGGCACGGACCGGGCTGTCAGGGGCATTGATCGGTAATACGGCCGAGGTGGTGCTGGATACGCTGGAGAGTGATGTGCTGGTGCTCAAGCCGCAAGAGGTTGAGGATCATCTGGTGGAGTTGGCGGTAAAACAATAAAGATCAAAAGATCAAAGCCTTCGGCAGCTCCTACAAGGGAATGCGTTCTACCTGTAGGAGCGGCCGAAGGCTGCGATCTTTTGGCTTTCAAGCGCCAAAGGCGTCTTTGAGAAATCCGGGGGCGATGTAGCGCTCATAGTGCGCTTCCGAAAGCAGGAAGAATTCCCGATCAATGGCATCGCGCAATTGCGGCAGACCCCAGTCGCGAAACTCCGGCAGCAACACCATGCCGTAGGCTTCCAGATTAATGATCACCCGCGCGCCACGGGCAATCAGTTGATACGCCCAGCAATATTCCGACTGATGCGGCACGAAGCGGATCTTGCGCTGCTCGAGCTGCTGACGCAGCCGCGCCGGGTCGAAAATCTCGACCTTGCTCGCCATCACCTGTGACAGCAACTGCTCCAGACGCAGCCACACCGCACGCTTTTCCTCCTCGCCGTAACCATTCCAATTGATCACTTCGTGATGGAAACGCTTGCAGCCACGGCACACCAGATCACCGTAAACAGTGGAGCAGAGGCCGACGCAGGGGGTCTTGATGGTCTGATTGGGCATATAAGGTAGGCAAAGGCACTGAAACGCGGAACAGGTCGGCATGTTAGCCCTTTGTCAGGCATTGATCACCCCTCAAACGTCAGGGGCAAGCACCGGCCCGGTATTTGGCCCGCCCGCGCACAACGCCACCAAAGTCCAATAGAGCCCGACTTACCTTTAAATTTTTTTTGCCGTAGAATCAGCCAGCCTTTTAAGGCGCAAATGTCCGTTAGAAGCTGTTTTCAAAGCGTCACGAGCACAGTCGTTCCTTCAGAGCGGTGTTGGCGACGGGTTTTTCCAGCGGGGAAAAGCCCAACGCCAACCCTCATCAGCTCCCCCTCTGCAGGCGTAAAACTTTGAAAGCAGCTTCTGTAAGGAATGGTCGGTAATTCTGGCTAAGTGGCCCACAACGCCACGCAGCGCATGAGTACGAGCATTTCGCGACGAGCGTCCCGGACACCCATTTGGGACCACTGATGAGGGTAATAACTGTGCTTGAAGCCTACCGCAAACATATCGAAGAGCGCGCAGCACTGGGTATCGTTCCCCAGCCGCTTAACGCCGAACAAACAGCCGGCCTGGTCGAGCTGTTGAAGAATCCTCCGGCTGGCGAAGAAGCTTTTCTCGTTGACCTGATCACCAATCGCATTCCACCAGGTGTGGACGAAGCTGCCTATGTAAAGGCCGGTTTCCTGTCTGCTCTGGCCAAGGGCGAAGTCTCCTCCCCTCTGCTGGACAAGAAGCGCGCTGTAGAACTGCTCGGCACCATGCAGGGCGGCTACAACATCGTGACCCTGGTTGACCTGCTGGACGACGCCGAGCTGGCGCCAGTCGCTGCCGCACAACTCAAGCACACCCTGCTGATGTTCGACGCGTTCCACGACGTGGCCGAAAAAGCCAAGAACGGCAACGTTCACGCCAAAGCCGTGCTGCAATCCTGGGCTGACGGTGAGTGGTTCAAGAACCGCCCGACCCTGGCCGACAAGATCAGCCTGCGCGTGTTCAAGGTAACCGGCGAAACCAACACCGACGACTTGTCCCCGGCTCCAGATGCCTGGTCGCGTCCAGACATCCCGCTGCACGCCCTGGCCATGCTGAAAATGGCTCGCGACGGCATCGTTCCTGATCAGCAGGGCGCCATCGGCCCGATGAAGCAGATCGAAGAAATGCGCGGTCAAGGCTTCCCGATCGCCTACGTCGGTGACGTGGTCGGTACCGGTTCGTCGCGTAAATCGGCAACCAACTCGGTACTGTGGTTCTTCGGCGACGACGTTCCTTACGTGCCGAACAAGCGCGCTGGCGGTTTCTGCTTCGGCAGCAAAATCGCTCCGATCTTCTACAACACCATGGAAGATGCCGGCGCACTGCCAATCGAATTCGACGTTTCCAACATGCACATGGGCGACGTGATCGACCTGTATCCGCATGCTGGCAAAGTCTGCAAACACGGCACCGACGAAGTCCTGACCACCTTCGAAATGAAGACTCCGGTGCTGTTGGACGAAGTTCGCGCTGGCGGCCGTATCCCGCTGATCATCGGCCGTGGCCTGACCGAGAAGGCTCGCGCCGAACTGGGTCTGCCACCGTTCGATCTGTTCAAGAAGCCGGATGCTCCAATTGAAAGCACCAAGGGTTTCACCCTGGCGCAGAAAATGGTCGGCAAGGCTTGCGGTCTGGCAGAAGGCAAAGGCGTTCGTCCTGGCACCTACTGCGAACCGAAGATGACCACCGTAGGTTCTCAGGACACCACCGGTCCAATGACCCGTGACGAACTGAAAGACCTGGCGTGCCTGGGCTTCTCCGCTGATCTGGTGATGCAGTCTTTCTGCCACACCGCGGCTTATCCAAAGCCGATCGACGTGACCACCCACCACACCCTGCCTGACTTCATCATGACCCGCGGCGGCGTTTCCCTGCGTCCGGGCGACGGCATCATCCACTCGTGGCTGAACCGCATGCTGCTGCCGGACACCGTCGGTACCGGTGGTGACTCGCACACCCGTTTCCCGATGGGCATCTCGTTCCCGGCCGGTTCCGGTCTGGTCGCGTTCGCCGCTGCCACCGGCGTCATGCCGCTGGACATGCCGGAATCGATCCTGGTGCGCTTCAAAGGCAAAATGAAACCTGGCATCACCCTGCGTGACCTGGTTCATGCCATTCCTTACTTCGCTATCCAGAACGGTCTGCTGACCGTCGAGAAGAAAGGCAAGAAAAACGCCTTCTCCGGCCGCATTCTGGAAATCGAAGGCCTGGAAGGTCTGACGCTGGAACAGGCTTTCGAGCTGTCCGACGCCTCGGCCGAACGTTCGGCTGCCGGTTGCACCATCAAGCTGTCGAAAGAGTCGATCACCGAGTACCTGAACTCCAACATCACCCTGCTGCGCTGGATGATCGGCGAAGGCTACGGCGATGCACGTACTCTGGAACGCCGCGCACAAGCGATGGAAGCCTGGGTTGCCAACCCTGAGCTGATGGAAGCCGATGCTGACGCCGAATACGCCGAAATCATCGAAATCGACCTGGCCGACATCAGCGAGCCTGTGCTCTGCGCACCAAACGATCCGGACGACGCCCGTCTGCTGTCCAGCGTTGCTGGCGAGAAGATCGACGAAGTGTTCATCGGTTCGTGCATGACCAACATTGGTCACTTCCGCGCTGCCGGTAAACTGCTGGATCAGGTCAAGGGTCAGCTGCCAACCCGTCTGTGGCTGTCGCCGCCGACCAAGATGGACGCTCACCAACTGACCGAAGAAGGCTACTACGGCATCTACGGCAAGGCTGGCGCGCGCATGGAAATGCCAGGCTGCTCGCTGTGCATGGGTAACCAGGCACGCGTTGAGCCGAACAGCACCGTGGTCTCCACGTCGACCCGTAACTTCCCGAACCGTCTGGGCGACGGCGCTAACGTCTACCTGGCCTCGGCCGAGCTGGCGTCGGTTGCTTCGATCCTGGGTCGCCTGCCGACCGTCGAGGAGTACATGGAATACGCTGGCAAGATCGACAGCATGGCGGCCGATATCTACCGTTACCTGTCCTTCGACCAGATCGCCGAGTTCCGTGAAGCTGCTGCGAACGCCAACATCCCGGTCGTTCAAGCCTAACGTTACAACGCCATGAAAAAACGCCGCCCATCGCGAGATGAGCGGCGTTTTTTTATGCCTGCAGAAGAGTCGCCGCATGCTCCGGCCTCATCGCTGGCAAGCCAGCTCCCACAGTGTTCTGTGTGATGCCCACCAATGCGCAAACACCCGCAATCCCTGTGGGAGCTGGCTTGCCAGCGATGGCAGCGTGTCAGCCACCATCATTTTTGAATGAGCCACCGCTATCGCGAGCAGGCTCACTCCTACAATGTTTTGCGTGACACCCACCATCGTGCAAACACTGAAATCCCTGTGGGAGCTGGCTTGCCAGCGATAGCGGTGTGTCAGGTACCATCGTCTTTCCAGACGAAAAAAAACCGCTACACACATCGTGTGCAGCGGCTTTTCTGTGGATCTTGCTTTACATCGTCAGTTTGTAAACCACCGCCGAAATCGCCACAAGACCTACCACGGTGACGAACACGTTGGACGCTTGACCACGAAAGCGTGCCATCGCCGGCACTTTGCGGATTGCATACATCGGCATCAGGAACAGGATCGCCGCGATAACCGGGCCACCGATGGTCTCGATCATGCCGAGGATGCTCGGATTCAACGTCGCCACGATCCAGCACACCACCAGCATGAAAGCCGCCACGATGCGATCCAGCGCCTTGGCGCCGGGACGCTTGCCGCTCTTGATGATCAGACCTTTCAGGCCTTCACTGGCACCGATGTAGTGACCGAGGAACGACTTGGAAATCGCCACGAACGCAATCAGCGGTGCCACGAACTCGATGGTCGGGTTGCTGAAGTGGTTGGCCAGGTACGACAGGATCGACAGGTTCTGGTCCTTCGCTTCAGCCAGTTGAGCTGGCGACAGTGTCAGCACGCAGCTGAACACGAAGAACAGCACCATCACCACCATCAGCAGGTGCGCACGGCAGAGAATTTGCGAGCTGCGCTCATCGGCGTGGGTGCCGTAACGGCGCTTTTGATCGACCGCGAACGCCGAGATGATCGGCGAGTGGTTGAACGAGAACACAATCACCGGAATCGCCAGCCACAGCGTGTGCAGCAGCTCCGACGGCGCGGGAACTTGCGACACGGTGGTGAGGATGCCGCCGTTCCAGTGCGGAATCAGGTACACCGCGAGGAACAGCAGCGCGACGATGAACGGATAGACCAGCAAGCTCATCGCCTTGACGATCGCCTGTTCGCCACAACGCACCACAGCCAGCAAACCAAGGATAAGCACGAACGACAGGAGCGCGCGCGGCGGCGGCGTGATGTGCAGTTGATGTTCGAGGAAACTGGCGACCGTGTTGGTCAGGCCGACGCTGTAGATCAGCAGGATCGGGAAGATGGCAAGGAAATACAGCAGTGTGATCAGCGCGCCGGCCTTGATGCCGAAATGCTCTTCGACCACGTCAGTGATGTCGGCGCCTTCGCGACCGGACAGCACAAACCGGGTCAGACCGCGGTGTGCGTAGAACGTCATGGGGAAGGCCAACAGCGAGAGGATCACCAGCGGCCAGAAGCCACCGATCCCTGCGTTGATCGGCAAGTACAGGGTGCCGGCGCCGATGGCCGTCCCGAACAGTCCCAACATCCAGGTGGTGTCCTGGCGATTCCAGCTCGAAAGTTCAGCGGGTGCTGCTGCATCAAAGCGTTGATCAACGCTTTTGGCCTGATCATTCATCCGGTCGGATCTCCGCATTCCGGTCACTTGCCACTCGGTCAGGACGCGTCGGAAAAAACCGACAGACATGCTCCGGCCGAAACAGGGGCGCGATTCTCCGTGATAAATGAGCAGAAGCAAAGACTTAGCTGAGGAATGGTTGTGCGGAGCAGATGAGAAGGGTGTCGTTTTTGGGAAATTAGCTGTCGGCGCTGGGTATGTGCAGTGTCGTTTTCTGGCAAGCTCCAGCACCGATTGTGATCGGAAAAACCAGATCAGATTGATCGAGCCAAGAGGAATCCAAGTGACATGCAAAAAATGCCGAACCCCAGCATCCCCCAAATTGGATACATATCGTCCTTGTCTTTGATACGCATCTTCTCGACCCACTCATCGTGCTCTCGATCTAACTGTTCAATCATGGCCTTGCGGTCAAATGTACTCATGTTCATTTCCTTTTTGAGTCATGGTCTGACTGTTGTGAAGCGCGAACACTCAAAGCTTGAAAAAAACGCCTGCCACTGCAGTGATTGCGGTCACGACTCCACCCAATACTGCGAGTGGATACAAATTCGTCTCCCTCTCTAATTTTTTTGCTTCCGCTAGTAGCTTTTGTCTCTCGGCCGCGAGTTTCCGTGTTTCATTCATTAGCCTTTGGAGTTCCATATATTCGCGATCTTCATGAAGCATGCGCCGTCCTTGGCTATTGGCACTGACTGCCCGAGCTACTTTGTGCCCTATGATTTCCTATTCATCCCTTCCCAGATAGCAGATGAATCCGGCGATTTCGTAGGCAAAATCCGCGAGTTGGGTAGGCTGGCTCATACAGAGTCGCAGTGGAAACCGCGGCGGCACCCAGTTATCGAGCAATTGATTGGCCGCCGGCTCAGCCAAAGCCTGGTCGCACAGAACGTCACCCCAAACACCGGATCCTTTCAATCCAGCCCACAGGGTCTAGCGTGAATGAGTCCCCTGCCCCATGGGCCTGCCCACGCCCCTCGTTCGCCTCGACATCAGACAAAACCCCGATCCCGCTTTTCGCTGAGTTATTGCCCCGCACCGGCCTTCTGACGAAGTGCCCGCGCGCTCCCAGTTTCAGCTCCTACACTGGCTGAAACGGGGCAGCGCTCAGTCATTGCCAATCCGCTCAGGAATCAGCATTCTGCTACGACTTCGCGACTGAACCGCCATTGTTCAAAGGAGCCGCGCAATGCCCGCCACCGTTCTGGTACTGGTTGAAACCATCAATGACTACCTGCCGATTCTCGAGCACCAGGGCTTTCATCTGATCCTCGCTCCCACGCCGGCCGAACGTGCGCAAGCCATTGCCACCCACGGCACGCGGATCGATGCAGTGCTGACCCGTGGTCCGTTAGGTCTGACCGCCGATGAAATTGCCGCGCTGCCGGCGTTGAAAATCATCACGGTGATCGGTGCCGGTTACGAACAGGTCGACCTGCAAGCCGCCAGTGATCGCGGGATTACCGTGACCAACGGCGCCGGGGTCAACGCCTCGTCGGTGGCTGATCATGCGATGGCGATGCTGCTGGCGTTGGTGCGCGATATTCCGCGCTGCGATGCCGCTGTGCGTCGGGGTGAATGGCCGAAGATCATGCGTCCATCCCTGTCTGGCAAACGGCTGGGGATTCTTGGCTTGGGTGCAGTGGGTCTGGCGATCGCCAAACGTGCCAGCCTTGGGTTCGACATGCAGATCAGCTATCACAGCCGTCAGGTGCGCAGCGAGGTGCCTTACGCGTTTTGCTCAACCCCGAACGAACTGGCGCGGGCGTCCGATTTCCTCATCGTCGCCACGCCGGGCGGGATCGGCACGCAGCATCTGGTAACCCGTCCCGTGCTCGACGCGCTGGGCCCTAAAGGTTTTATCGTCAATATCGCCCGGGCCAGTGTGATCGCCACGGCGGATCTGATCACCGCCCTTGAACAACGGCGCATTGCCGGCGCCGCGCTGGATGTGTTCGACCATGAACCGCAAGTACCGGATGCGTTGAAAGCCCTGAGCAACGTGCTACTAACCCCGCACGTCGCCGGTCTGTCACCGGAAGCCACCCAAGGCACCGTGGAGCTGGTGGGGAAAAACCTTGTGGCATTCTTCTCCGGGCAACCGGTGCTGACGCCGATTCAGTTGCCGCCAAAAATCAACAATCAACGCGTGCACTAGAGGATCACGCGCCGCCATTTACCCACCCCGCCCTGCACATTCCCACAGGTGATTATCGGGCAACACGCTAACCTATAAGACCGCAGCGCGCTTGTGGACGTCCCGGCGCGCCATTAGATTAGCCAATGATGTCTGGCCTCCAAAATAAGCAGAAGGGATAAGCATGGCGCTTACTGACCAGTCCACCCGTATCCGCTCTGGCGAAGAACTCGATGCCAGCCTGATTGATCCGTACCTCAAGGCACACATTCCGGGCCTGAGCGGCTCCCCGGCGATCAGCCAGTTTCCCGGTGGTGCGTCGAACCTGACTTATCTCCTGGAATACCCGCAGCAGGAGTTCGTCTTGCGCCGGCCGCCGTTCGGCCACAAGGCCAAATCCGCCCACGACATGGGCCGCGAATTCCGCATTCTCAATCAGTTGCGCGACGGCTTCCCGTATTGCCCCAAAGCCTATGTGCACTGCACCGACGAATCGGTGATCGGCGCAGAGTTCTACGTGATGGAGCGGGTCAACGGAATTATCCTGCGCTCGGAACTGCCGCCGGAGCTGGGCCTCGATTCGGCGAAAACCGAAGCGCTGTGCAAGGGCTTTATCGACCGCTTCGTCGAACTGCACCAGGTCGACTACAACGCTTGCGGCCTGGGCGATCTGGGCAAACCCGAAGGCTACGTGGCCCGCCAGATCAAAGGCTGGAGCGAACGCTACGAAAAAGCCCTGACCCCGGACGCGCCTCACTGGGAAGCGGTCAAAGCCTGGCTCAACGAGAAGATGCCAGCCGATCACCCGACCTCAAGCATCGTCCATAACGACTATCGCTTCGACAACGTCATCCTCGACCCGCATAACCCGATGCAGATCATCGGCGTACTTGACTGGGAACTGACCACCCTGGGCGATCCGCTGATGGATCTGGGCAACACCCTCGCCTACTGGATCGAAGCCGACGACCCGGCGCCAGTGCAACTGATGCGCCGCCAGCCGAGCCACGCACCGGGCATGCTGACCCGCCGCGAATTCGTCGACTACTACGCCGAGCGTTCGGGCATCCAGATCGACAACTTCGACTTCTACTACACCTACGGCCTGTTCCGCCTGGCCGGCATCGTGCAGCAGATTTACTACCGCTTCTACCATGGCCAGACCCAGGACAAACGCTTCGCGCAGTTCATTCACATGAACAAACTGCTGGAGCAGATGAGCTTGCAGGTCATCCAGAAATCAAGCCTCTGATCCAGGCCCTCCAACAAGAATTTTCACAAGGGAATCCCATGTCCAAGACTCAGTTGTTCGACCTCGACGGCAAGATCGCTTTCGTCTCCGGCGCCAGCCGTGGCATTGGTGAAGCCATCGCCAAACTGCTGGCCCAGCAAGGCGCCCACGTAATTGTCTCGAGCCGCAAACTCGACGGCTGCCAACATGTCGCCGACGCGATCATCGCCGCTGGCGGCAAAGCCACTGCGGTTGCCTGCCACATCGGGGAAATGGAGCAGATCAGCCAGGTGTTCGCCGGGATCAAGGAACAGTTCGGCCGCCTGGATATTCTGGTCAACAACGCCGCGACCAACCCGCAGTTCTGCAATGTGCTGGACACCGATCTCGGCGCTTTCCAGAAGACCGTCGATGTGAACATTCGCGGCTACTTCTTCATGTCCGTGGAAGCGGGCAAGCTTATGCGCGAAAACGGCGGTGGCAGCATCATCAACGTCGCGTCGATCAACGGTATTTCGCCGGGCGTGTTCCAGGGCATCTATTCGGTGACCAAAGCGGCGGTGATCAACATGACCAAGGTCTTCGCCAAGGAATGCGCGCAATTCGGTATCCGCTGCAACGCCCTGCTGCCGGGTCTGACCGACACCAAATTCGCCTCGGCACTGGTGAAAAACGATGCGATTCTCAAGCAAGCATTGACGCAGATCCCGCTCAAGCGCGTGGCGGATCCGAGTGAAATGGCGGGGGCGGTGTTGTATCTGGCGAGCGATGCGTCGAGCTACACCACAGGGGTTTCGCTGAACGTGGATGGTGGTTTCCTGTCCTGATACTCCGTTGTGATCCCTGATCCCTGTAGGAGCTGCCGAAGGCTGCGATCTCTTGATCTTTAAAAGCAAGATCAAAAGATCGCAGCCTTCGGCAGCTCCTACAAGGTTAGGGGTTAGCCCGCGATTTTGGGCAACTGCCAGCCAAAGTGCACCGACAGCAACAGCACAACCCGAGACTTGCGCCCCGCCGGTGTTATTGAGTGACACAACGGGTAGTAGTGATATGTCGAGTCACCTGCTCGTCGACATAAGCATCCCCCGCCACCTCAGTGGTCTCGATGACCTGACAAGTACGTTCCGGCGGTGGAGGTGGCGCTACAGGTGGAGGCGGCGGCGGACTGGCACAACCGGCCAACAACGCCACGCAAAAAGCCAGTGACGACGGCAAACACACGCGTTTCCCAAGACTGTTCATAGGACGACCCGCGATAAAGGGGAGACAAACTTCCGCGAGCAAAACGCCCACGGAAAACCTGACCACTCATTCTTTATAGACGAGACCTTCGCGAGCGCCAGTAAACCGCAGGTGTGCGGGGCCATTGGCTGTCGATTTTGCGTTGGGATTCGAGAGCGCAAGACTTAAATCTCCGGTCGCCAGTCAGGCCGCCATCGCTGGCAAGCCAGCTCCCACACGGTCGGCATACACCTGAAAGAAATGGCTCGGTTGGCAAGCTGACTGCCACAGTTTTGAATTGCATGCGCCCAGCCAGACACAGGCCGGCCGTCAGGCCGCCATCGCTGACAACCCAGCCCCACACCCAAGCAAATGCCTAGGCCAGATCAGTATCCCGAGAAGAGCGCAAAGAATTACTCTCCAACTCATACCGCAATTCATCGATCAAAGCCGCCACCGACTCAGGCGTACGCAAGGCATTGAGCTTCAAGCCACTGATCACCAGATCGACCTGCCCCGACACCGGGTGATAAAGCTTTACCGTCAGCGAATGATCGCCATCCACCGAACACTCACACGCCAGCGGCGCAAAACTGTGCTCAAGCTGGGCGCGCAACTGCGCAAGATTGATCATTGAGGCCGTTCCTTAATCTGTATCGAAGGGACGCGATCCCAAGCCGAAAAGGCTTGTACCGCACTCCAACAGACTAAAAAAAGAGTCCTCGCCCCAACACATCAATTTGCACCCTGCCCACTAGTGCATTTGCACCTAACGTTGCCCCTTGGTGCGCCACTCACCGGAAAACAGCCCGCGCTCCCGCGCCCACACAATCGCCTCGCTGCGGCTATGCACATCGAGCTTGGAATACACCGTCGCCACATGATTGCGCACAGTGTTCGGCGCCAGTTTCAAGCGCGCCGCAATCTCCTTGTCTGCCAGGCCTTCGCAGATCAGGCCAAGCACATCACGTTCCCGTGCCGTCAGATCGGTGAACGACACGCTCGGCAGTTGCGGTGAATTGATCTTCTTCACATTCGCCAGTTTTTCGATCAGCGTACGACTGAACCAGGAGGCGTCTTTCATCACCTCCTCAATCGCAGACACCAGTTCAAGCTCGGTACGTTTGCGCTCGGTGATGTCCATCAGCACCAGCAAGTAGCAAGGCACGTCGTGAATGTTGACGGTATCGGCAGACACCGCGCATTCCAGCAGATCGGCATCCCTTTTGCGCACGCGCAAATCCACCCGGTCAACCCGACCGCTTTTTGCCAACGCCGTCAGCAGCCGGTTCCGGGCGCCATCGTCGTCGATGAAGTCCAGTTGCGTCACGGTTTTGCCCAACACGTCATCGCTGGTATAGGCCAGGGAATCGAGGAAAGCCTGATTGACGTCCATGATCTGCTGATCGTCGGCCGTGCAAATCAGAATCGGCACCGGGGTCAGTCGAAAAGCCGTGGCGAAGCGTTCCTCGCTCTGGCGCAGCGCCACCTCAGCCCGGCGGCGCAGTTCCACGTCAACGAAGGAAAACAGCATGCATTGCTCATCGTTGAGCAACAGGGGTTGCCCGGCGACAATCACTTGCTTGCTGCTGCCATCGGGCAGGCGCAACTCGGCCTGCATCTGCGGAATGGTCGCCACGTCGCGCAGGCGCTGGATGGCCAGATCTCTTTTCTCGGCCTGCTCGAAAATGTCTATTTCATAGGCCGAAGTACCGATCACTTGGTCGCGGGTATAGCCAGTCATCTCCAGAAACCCCGGATTGACCTTGATGTAACGCAAGTCGCTGAGACGGCAGATCACCGCCGGCGCCGGGTTGGCGTTGAAGGTTTTTTCGAAACGCAGCTCTGCGTTGGCCCAATCGGTGACGTCGCTCATGATCAGCACCAGCGACTCTGGCTGCCCTTCGCGGTCGGTCAGCACCATGCTGCGCACGCTATGAACCCAGACGCGTTCCGGATCATCTACCGTGAACACCTCGATCAATACGTCACTGAAGACTTCGCAACGCGCAACGCGGCTGATCGGATAGTTTTCGGGCGGCACCATATGGTTATTGCGATAGCGCAGGCTGAAGCGCTTGGCGTACTCGTCGGCATTCGCGCCCAACTCGCCGATCCGGCTGACGCCGTGCATGGCCAGCGCCGCTTCGTTGGCCCAGAGGATGCTCTGATCGAGCTCAAGCAAAATCACACCGTCGGACAGCCCGGCGATGATCTGCTGCAACTGACGACGATTGGTTTCGCGGGTCAGGACTTCCTGGCTCATTGGATCTCCACAAGTGATACGCCCATGTGAAGGTTACGACCGCGCGGCACCGAGATCGTGCGCCGCGACGTTGCGCTACGCACACCCCCCGTATTCGCACGACAGACACCCCTGTAGGAGTTTAGGGGTTTTCGCGCAATTCACGCAGGGTATCGAGAAACAGCTTGAGCACCGGCGAAGCATCGTCCGCGCGATACGTGACGTACAACGGCACTTCCGGCAACGCCGGGGTCAGGTTTCGGAACACCAGGCCCGCCGGCGCCAACTGTTCGATGGACGCTGGCAACAGCGCCACGCCAAAACCCGCACGTACCAGGCTGAGCAGGGTCTGCACCTCGATCACCTGCTGGCGGATCTGCGGCGTGAAGCCGGCCTGAATGCAGCACTGGTAGAGGAAGTTGGCAAACCGTGACTGCTTCAACTCCAGCGCCACAAACGGCTCCAGCGCCAGATCCGCCGGGGCCAACACGTCGCGACCAGCCAACGGATGATCCGCTGGCATCACCACATGGATCGGCTCGTAAATCAGCAATTCATTGCGCAATTGCGAGTCATCATAGCCCACGCGGAACACGCAGGCGTCGATGCGTTTCTCCTTCAACGCCTTGACCTGCGCCGCCGGGGTCATTTCATGCAAACGCCAGGTGACCTGCGGATAGCGCTCGCGAAACAGATGCAGCGCTTTGGGCAGCACGCCGACCATCACCGAGCTGATCATGCCGATTTCCAGTTCACCGAGCTGCCCGCGCCCGGTTTGCCGGGTCAGGTCCAGGGCGCGTTCAAGCTGTTCGAATACCAGCGGCGCCTGCTCCTTGAGCATCTGCCCCGCTGCGGTCAGCTCGACGCGATGATGACTGCGCTCGAACAGCGGCGTGCCGAGTTCCTCTTCCAGCAGACGAATCTGTTGGCTCAACGGCGGCTGACAGATGTGCAGCCGCTCGGCGGCACGGCCGAAATGCAGCTCATCGGCAAGGGCCATGAAATACCGCAGCAGACGCAGATCCATGGCCGTTTACCCCACACTCAGCGGTGTCGAGCGCTGACGCACGCCGGTCAGCGCGAACAGCGCATTGGCGATGGCCGGCACCACGGACGGGCTGCCCAGTTCACCAACGCCGCCGGGTTTACTCGGCTCGCCGTCCAGCACAACGATGTCAGTGGCCGGCATGTCGGACATGCGCGCCACGCGATAGTCGTGGAAGTTGCTCTGCACCACCCTGCCCTGTTTGATATCGAGCTTGTCAAACAACGCATGGCCCAGGCCCCACATCAGGCCGCCGTAGATCTGCTCCTCGACTCCGCCCGGCGACACGGCCAAACCACAATCGACCACGCAGGTGAGTTTTTCGACCCGGGCCTTGCCATCGACGGTCGCGACCCGCGCCACCACTGCGATAAAACTGGTGTAACCCTGATTGGTCGCGATCCCCAGCGCCGTGCCCGGCGGCAATGGTTGGCCCCATCCGGCGCGCTCGGCGGCCTGCTTGAGCACCGCTACATGACGCGGTCGCTCCTGCATATTGGCCAGGCGGAAAGCCAGCGGATCGGCACCCGCCGCGTGGGCCAGTTCGTCCATGAAGCTTTCCACGGCGAACACGTTGGGAATGAAACTCACCGAGCGATACCAACCGCTGGGCACGTTGCTTTCATGCCTGACCCAATTCAGTTGCAGATGCGGCGGACGGTAGGCGAAGTCCCACGCGGTGATGGCTTCGGTGGTGCTGTAATCCATGTGATCCGGGCGCTGGAAGTAACCTGGCTCCCACTGCTCGGGCGAAGCCGGCGATACGGCATGCAATTGCAGTGCGGTGAGTTTCCCCTGAGCGTCCAGTGCACCTTTGATCCGGTTCAGCGTTGCCGGGTGATAGAAGAGCGCGTGCATTTCGTCTTCGCGGCTGTTGAGCAGCTTCACCGGTACACCGGTTTTCTGCGCCAGATAGGCCACTTCGAACAACCAGTATTTGGCCTCCCGCGCACCGAAACTACCGCCGGAAACCAACTCATGGATGGTGACGCTGGCCTTGTCGATCCCACACACGGTTTGCGCCGCTTCCAGCGCCGAGGACGGCACCTGCACGCCGCCCCAATAGGTGATTGCCTTGTCTTTAACGTGTGCCGTGATGCAGATCGGTTCCAGGGGGTTTTGCACCTTGTAGGGCATGGTGTAATCGGCTTCGAGCAGCTTCGCTGCGCCCGCCCATTGCCCGGCGACATCACCTTGAGTCATGGCATTGACGGTTTGCGCTTGCGGATCACCGATGGCTTTGGCCTGGGCGCTGAACAACTGGTCGCTGTCGAACCCGGCCAGCGTCGAATCGCTCCACCGGATGTCCAGTAGCTTGCGCCCCTCCTGCGCCGCCCAGTACGTATCGGCCAACACCGCGACACCTTCCAGATTGCCGCCCAGCACATCGGGCCGCCCGGGAATCGCGATCACTTTGCGCACGCCGGGCACCCGTAACGCTGCTGCCGAGCCCACGCTGACCACTTTCGCGCCCACCACCGGCGCACGCTGGATCACCGCCACCAGCATTCCCGGCAATTGCACGTCGATGCTGTACCTGAACTGCCCGCAGACCTTGGCTGCCGCGTCGCGTTTATGCCGTAGTTTGCCGATGTATTTGAACTGCGATGGATCCTTCAGCGTGACCTTGTCGGGTGCCGGCAGATGCGCCGCCACGCCGACAAGTTCGCCGTAACCCAGGCTGCGTTTGCTCGAGGGGTGCACCACCCGACCTTGTTCGGTGGAGCAACTCTTGGGGCTGACTTTCCACTGTTTGGCCGCTGCCGTGATCAACAACGCCCGCGCCGTGGCACCGGCCATACGCAAGCGGTCGTACTCCAGCGAAACGCTGGTGCTGCCGCCCGTGGAGAAGACTTTCCAGATCGGATGAATGTAGGTTTCGAAGAACGGATCTTCCGGGGTGATCACCTGCACGGTCATAGGATTGACATCGAGTTCCTCGGCCACACACGCGGCCAGCGCGGTATGCGTACCGGTGCCGGAATCGTGCTTGTGCACCACCAGTTTCACCGTGCCGTCGGGCAGCACGCGCACCCAGGCATTGGGTTCGAATTCGCTGGCCGGTGCCGGGGCCTTCGGGTCAGTCGCCGCCATCCCGCTCGGCAGATACAAGGCAATCGCCAAACCGGAAGCGACCGTGACCGCTTGTTTGAGAAACACCCGGCGCGGAAGCTCGGCACAGCTATCATCGAGAAGGCTCATCAAGCCTCCTTCGGCGTATTCGCCGCGCGTTTGATGGCTTTGTTGATACGCCCGTAGGTGCCGCAGCGGCAGATGTTGCCGGACATGGCATTGCGGATCGAATCATCAGTCACTGCCGCACCGGTGCTGAGCAACGCAGCCGCCGACATGATCTGCCCCGATTGACAGTAGCCGCATTGCGGCACATCTTCGGCGACCCAGGCCAGTTGCAACGGATGGTTTTGCGTCGGCGACAAGCCTTCGATGGTGGTGATGCTGTGGCCCGCGACGGCGGCCAGCGGCAACTGGCAGGAACGCACGGCTACACCGTCCAGATGCACGGTGCAGGCACCGCACAGGCCCATGCCACAACCGAATTTGGTGCCGGTGAGTTTCAACTGATCACGCAAGACCCATAACAAGGGCATGGAGGGGGACGCTTCATCCAGCTCGCGTCGTTCGCCGTTAACCGTGAATGTAATCATTGTCAGGCTCCAAGAGAGCGGCCCGTCTTTGTGCGGGCCTGGTCACCGATTATTGGAAGCCACGGCAATCTGCGGCCAGCGACGATTTCTGCCAACCGGTGTAAGCAGGACTAACAACATGTACAAGCGATACCCGTCGGTGCAGTCCATGAGCGCGTTTATTCACGCGGCGCGCAGCGGCAGTTTTTCCAGCGCGGCGCGCAAACTCGACCTGACCCACAGCGCCATCAGCCAGCAGATACGTGCGCTGGAGGACTTCATCGGCCAGCCGTTGTTCGTGCGTGAAGGTGGCGGCAGCAACCTGACGGACGCCGGGCAGTTGTTTGCCAGCGTGTTGTCGGACGGGCTGGCGCAGATTGATCGGGCGTTGTCCTCGGTAAAAAACCGCAGCGTGGCGCAACGCCTGACGCTGGATGTCGACAGTGAACTGGCGCAGAGCTGGCTCAATCCACGCCTGCCGCAGTTGCTCGATGGCCTGCCGGATTACGAGGTGACGCTGCTGTCGATGCCGCGCAGTGATCGCAGCACGTTTGAGCGGGTCGATCTGGCGTTGCGTTACGGATATGGCGATTGGGACGACTGTGAGATGACGCAAATCTGTGGCGACCGGGTGATGGCGGTGGCCTCGCCTGAGTTGCTGGAACGGCATGGATTGCAGTTGCCATTGAGTCCGGCGCAAGTGCTCGAGTTACCGTTGCTGGGGTATACGCGGCGCTCGTGGATTCCTTGGCTGGATGCTGCCGGGATGACACCGACCGAACCCACGGCACGGGTGATTTTTGATAACGCGGCGAATCTGATTGCCGCTGCCGAGGCTGGCGTCGGCGCAGGACTGGTGCGTGGATTACTGGCCGCCGATGCCTTGCGCAGCGGACGGTTGGTGACGTTGAACGAGGCGCAGATTGCGGCGCATTACAACCTGTATGCCGTGTGGCCGCAGGGCCAGGCTGAGCGCGTGGCGCCGGTGGTTGAGGTGATCAAGCAGTTGGCCCAGCGAACACAATCCTGACGCCATCGCTGGCAAGCCAGCTCCCACAGTTTCTGTGTTGCGACGCAGATCGGATTAACACCTCGATCATTGTGGGAGCTGGCTTGCCAGCGATGAGGCCAGTCCCATCACCGCAAAACCATATCGAACGCATATCACCACCGCTCCCAATTAATATTGTACGAACCCCTCCCCCCTTTCCAATACTCGCCCTCAGCAGCCACCCACCCGGGCCGGATGCGACCAGGCGAGGGAATGCGTGCACGTTGCGCATAGAAATGGCCGATTGCCCGGGACGTGGATGCCGAGAGCCGCAAGGCTCCTTCCCCGCTATCAGGAGATCGACTTCAATGATCATCGATATCAGTTGCTATCCCACCGATCTGGTGGACCTCGCCTGGAGGCATGACGGTGACCCGTTCACCGGCGAGCGTCTGCTGGAGATGATGGATGGCCCCTACATGGTCAACGGTAAGCCTCGCCGCATCGACAAAGCCTTCATCCAGCCGCCGCAAGGCAACACGATTTACACCTGGACCGACGGCGACCTGACCGGCCGTGAATCCATCGACGCCTACATGGCCTACACCCTGAAAATGGTCCAGACCTACCCGGACCGGTTCATCGGCTGCTTCGTCTACAACCCGCGCTGCGGCGTGGAAAACGGCGTCGAGGCGATCGAGCGCTACGTCAAGGAGCACGGCTTCAAGATGGTCCAGATGCAGGCCAACATGCACGCCTATCGTCCGGACCGTGCGCTGGACTGGGTGCGTCCCTGCTTCGAGAAATGCGCCGAGCTGGGCATCCCGGTCAAGCTGCACACCGGCGACGGGCCGTACAGCATCCCGTCCGAATGGGTGCCGATGATCAAGGAGTTTCCCAACGTCGATTTCATCATGGCCCACTTCGGCGTGCAGACCGGCGGCGTCTACGTGTTCGAGCCGATGCAATGGGCGATGGAATTGCCCAACGTCTACTGCGAATCGGGCTGGTGCCTGCAATCGCGGATCGTCGAATTCGCCAAGGTCCTGCCGACGCACAAAATCCTCTTCGGCACCGACACCCCGCCGAATGAACCGGGCATGTGGCTGCGTCTGCTCGAAGTGCTGTGTCATGAGCCGCCGCAGGGCCTCAACCTCGACGAAGACACCCTCGAAGAGTACCTGGGCAACAACACCGCGCGGATGATCGGCCTTGAGCCAACCCCGCCACCGCGTTCCGTTTCCGAAGCAGAGGCGCAACTCAAGCGCCCCGTCACCACTCAACTGGCCAGGAGCTGAACCGATGATCATCGACACCCATCTGCACCCCACCAACCTGGTCGACGAGGCCTGGCGCCACACCGGCGAACCGTTCACTGGCGAGCGCATGCTCAAGTTGATGGACGGCCCGTACATGATCAACGGCAAACCACGCCGCATCGACATGGGTTTCATCCAGCCGCCACCGGGCAACACCGGTTATCGCGACGGCAACCGCCGTGGCCGTGAGGGCGTGCGCGACTACATGTCGTACATCGCCGAACTGTGCATGAAGTACCCGGATCGCTTCATCGGCAACTTCAACTTCAACCCGCGCTGGGGGCCGGAAAACGGTGCGGCGGAGCTGGAATTCCATATCAAGGAATACGGCTTCAAGATGCTCAAGCTGCACGCCAACATGCACGGCTATCGCCCGGACCGCGCGCTGGACTGGCTGCGTCCGGCGATGAAGGTCTGCGCCAAATACAACATCGTGGTGCTGATCCACACAGGCGATGGCCCGTACACGATTCCAACAATGTTTTACCCGATCATCCGCGAGTTCCCGATGGTCAATTTCATCATCGGCCACTTCGGTATCCAAACCGGCGGCAACTACTCGTTCGAAGCGTTCTGGATGGCGATGGACACGCCGAACGTGTACTGCGAATCGGGCTGGTGCTTCCAGTCACGGATCGTCGAGTTCGCCAAGGAGCTGCCACGCAACAAGATTGTCTTTGGCACTGACTCACCGCCGAACGAACCGGGCATGTGGCTGCGTGAGCTGGAGGTGTTGTGCTCGCCAGCGCCGCAGGGTCTGGGGATCGACGAGGATCATCTGGAAGACTACCTGGGCAACAACATTGCCCGCTTGTGCGGCATCGAACCGACGCCACCGCCGAAAGATCTGGTCGAGGCCGACATACGCCTGACCACCACGTACCTCTAGCTGCACAAAACCCATTGTGGGAGCGAGCCTGCTCGCGAAAGCGGTGGATCAGTCGCCATCAACATTGAATGCAAAACCGCATTCGCGAGCAGGCTCGCTCCCACAGGGGCCAGTGTTACGACCGACACACAGCGACTTTACAGGCACGAAGATGACCAGGCGTTCGCTCGACCGGCAGGCCAACGGCTTGTCGATCGAACGCCCTCTCACCCCTGCGTGCCTGCTTTTTACGAGGTGAAACCATGACCCGTTCGACGCTCGGCGATTCTCAGGATTTTCACGTATTCATCGATGCCTATCGCCGCGAGTACCCGGACGATGTGCTGACCATCACCCATCCGATTTCTGCCGATCAGGACGTCACTGCCCTGGTCGATGCCCTCGCCGCCCAAGGCCGCGATCCACTGCTGATCTGCGAGAACGTCGGCAACCTTGGCGTGCCGGTCGCGACCAACCTGTTCGCCTCCCGCACCCGCATCGCCCGGTTGTTCGGCGTACCCCCTGCGCAACTGCACGAAAGCTTCCAGACCCGCGCCAACCAGCCAGTCCCGCCGCGCTATGTAGAAACCGGTCCGATCCTCGATGAAGTCTTCGAAGGCGAAACGCTGGATCTGGCATTGCTGCCGATGCTCAAGCATTTCGACAGTGATCGCGGGCCGTACATCACCAACGCGATCATCATCGCCGAAGACCCGGTGACCGGCATCGCCAACATGAGCTACCACCGTTCGATGCGTCACGCCCGTCAGGCCCTCGCCACCAGTCTGCATTCACGCGGGCACCTGTGGCGGATGCTGCAAACCGCTCGCGAACGTGGCGAAGAACTGCGCGTGGCGATGGTGGTCGGCGCGCATCCATTGTTCATGCTCGCCGCTGCTGCGCGCCTGCCCTATGGCAGTGACGAACGTGCGGTGGCCGGCGGCTTGTTTGGCGCACCGCTGGAGCTGGTGAAAACCCCGCGCTATGGCATTGGTGTTCCGGCGTATGCCGAGTTTGTGCTGGAAGGCGCCATCGATCCGGCGGCCTACGCCGAGGAAGGCCCGTTCGGCGAATTCAGTGGTTACTCCTCGGATCGCTCGACCAACAATGTGCTGCGCGTCGACACCTTGCTGCGGCGCAAGGACGCCTGGCTGGTCGATGTAATGGGCGGCCGCTATGCCGAGCATCTGACGCTTGCGCGCCTGCCGCGGGAAGCGGAAATGAGCGAGAAGCTCAAGGCACGTTTCCCCGCCGTCACCGCCGTGCACTACCCGAACTCCGGCACGCATTTTCATTGCTACGTGGCACTGGATCAGAGCCGCGACGGCGAGGCGCGGCAGATCATGCTGGCCCTGCTCGGCTGGGACCCGTATCTGAAAACCGTGATCGCGGTGGACAGTGATATCGACATCAGCGACGACAGCCAGGTGCTATGGGCGCTAGCCACGCACTTCCAGCCGCATCTGGATATTTTCACCATCGACGGCTTGCCCGGCAGTCCGCTCGACCCGTCGTCCTCTGTCAATGGCACTACCTCGCGGATGGGGCTGGATGCAACGCGCGGTTCCGGGTTCGACGGGATCAAGGCGCAGCTCGATCAGGGCGTACTTGAACGCGCGCGGCAACTGCTCAAGGAGCTGGAATCGTGATTCGGCAACGGATGGTGGTCGGCATCAGCGGCGCGTCCGGCTTCATCTACGGCGTGCGCCTGCTGCAATTGCTCGGCGAACTGGACATCGAAAGCCACCTGATTATCAGCCGCGCCGCGTTACTGACCATGGCCCACGAAACCGACTACAAACTCGCCGACATCATCGCCCTGGCCAGCCACTACCACCGCGCCGATGACGTCGCCGCCGGGATCGCCAGCGGTTCATTCCGCTGCCTGGGCATGGTGGTTGCGCCGTGCTCGATGAGGACGCTGGCAGAGATTGCCACCGGCGCGTCATCCGGGCTGATCGGCCGTGCCGCCGACGTCACCCTCAAGGAACGCCGCACGCTGGTGCTGATGGCCCGCGAAACCCCGCTGACCCTCGCGCACCTGCGCAACATGACTGCCGTCACCGAGATGGGCGCCATCATCGCCCCGCCGGTGCCGGCCTTCTATGCCCGCCCCGATAACCTCGCGCAAATGGTCGACCACAGCCTTGGCCGGGTACTCGACCTGTTCGGCCTCGATGCGGGCACCGCCACACGCTGGAGAGAACCCCCCGGCCCCTGTGGGAGCTGGCTTGCCAGCGATAGCAATAGGTCAGTCGGCATCACCGGTGAATGACACACCGCCATCGCTGGCAGGCCAGCTCCCACAGAAAGCGTCATCACTCATTTCATCGTGCACCGGTCTATCAATACCAAGGAGCTCTCAATGAACACCCCATTCAACGCCCCAACCCCGAACACCAAAATCCCCGTGACCATCCTCACCGGGTTCCTCGGTGCCGGTAAAACCACCCTGCTCAATTACATCCTCAAGGAAAACCACGGCCGCAAGATCGCCGTGATCGAAAACGAGTTTGGCGAAGTCGGTATCGACGGCGACCTGGTGCTGAGTTCGGAAACCGAAGAAATCTACGAGATGGTCAATGGCTGCGTGTGCTGCACCGCCGAGGTTCGCGAGGACCTGGTGCGCATCGTCCGCGAGTTGGTGGCGCGCCCGGTGCGGCTCGACCACATCCTGATCGAGACCAGCGGTCTGGCCGATCCGTACCCTGTGGCGCAGAGCTTTTTCATCAACGACCCGATTGCCGATGAAGTCGAACTCGACGCGATCGTGACCATGGTCGACGCCAAGCACATCGCCCAGCATCTGGAAGATCTGCAACTGGACGGCGTCGACAATCAGGCGGTCGATCAGATTGTCTGTGCCGACCGCATCGTCATCAACAAGGTCGACCTGGTCAGCGCTGAAGAAGTCGAAGCCTTGCGCGGCAAGATCCGTGGCTTGAATGCCACGGCGGATCTGGTGACCTCCACCCACGCGCAAATCGACCTGACGAAGATCCTCGGCATCGGCGCTTTCGAATGCACGCAAAAACTCATGGAAATCGGCGCTGAACAGCATGACCACCACGAACATGCCCATGAGCACTCTATCGAAGAGCTGGATCACCAACATGACCCGAGCGTGTCGTCGGTGGGCATCGCCGTCGACGGCGCGGTCGATCTGATGGCGTTCCACCGCTGGATCAGCGAACTGCGCTCATCCCAGGCCGACAACCTGTACCGCATGAAAGGCGTGCTGGCGGTGGCTAACGAAGACCAACGCTACGTACTGCAAGGCGTGCACAGCCTGGTGGAATTCCGGGCGTCGACCGCGTGGGGCACGGAGCCCCGCTCAAGCAAGATCGTGTTCATCGGCCGCGACCTGGATCGTGCGGCCCTGAACCAGGGCTTCGCCGCCTGCCTGGCAGGCTGAACAAGGCATCGGAGCCGGTGGATGGCGGCTTCGCAGCACGAATGACTGATGCCGATCAGCGAAACGCTGCAAAACCTGTGGGAGCGAGCCTGCTCGCGAATGCGGTGGGCCATTGAACTGTGATGTCAACTGACACAACGCTTTCGCGAGCAGGCTCGCTCCCACAAGGGAATTTCAGTGTTCCCGGATCCAAAGGCATCAGACGAATACCCCTCTCTACCGCATAAAAACAGCCAGAGGTGTTTCCCCATGTCGTCAGCCACATCCCCATCGCAAAGCGCTTCCACCGTCCATCCCGTCGACCAGATTCTGCCGGTGCGACAGATGCTCACACTCGGCCTGCAACACATGGCCGTCTCGTACATCGGCGCCATCGCCGTGCCGTTGATTGTCGCCAGTGCCCTGAAAATGTCCCACGCCGAAACAGTGGCGCTGATCAGCACCACGCTGTTCTGTTCCGGTATCGCGACCCTGCTGCAAACCGTCGGTTTCTGGAAATTCGGCGTGCGCTTGCCGATCCTGCAAGGCGTCGCGTTCAGCAGCGTTGGCCCGGTGATCGCCATCGGCAGTAACCCCGATGTGGGCTTTGCCGGCGTCTGCGGGGCGGTGATCGGTGCCGGGATTTTCACCATGCTGATCGCGCCCTTCGTAGGTCGATTGCGGCGATTTTTCCCGCCGGTGGTAACCGGCTGCATCGTCACGGTGATCGGTTTGCAGCTGTTCCCGATCGCCTATGAATGGGTCGGCGGCGGGCGCAATGCGAGCAACTTTGGCGCGCCGGCCTTCCTCGGCGTGGCGGTGGTGGTATTGCTGACGATTCTGCTGGTCAACCGCTATGGCAGCCCGCTGATGCGCAACATGGCGGTGCTGGTGGGCATGCTGGTGGGCGCCGGTCTGGCCTACGGTTTGGGCATGGGCAGTTTTCATAGCGTCGAAGAAGCGCCGTGGCTGACCGTGCCCTATCCGTTCTACTTCGGTCTGCCCACGTTCAGCCTGATCCCCATAGCCACCATGGTGGTGGTGATGATCGTGCAGATGGTCGAGTCAATGGGGCTGTTCGTGGCCATCGGCGACATCGTCGAAAAACC
Source organism: Pseudomonas sp. A0308 (assembly GCF_044218815.1). Taxonomy (NCBI): domain Bacteria; kingdom Pseudomonadati; phylum Pseudomonadota; class Gammaproteobacteria; order Pseudomonadales; family Pseudomonadaceae; genus Pseudomonas; species Pseudomonas sp. A0308. The sequence goes on along the minus strand of NZ_CP162581.1, from coordinate 5,887,681 downwards.
GGTCGAAGACAAACAGGTCATCAACGGCCTGCGCGCCAACGGTCTGGCCAGCACCATCGCCGGGATGTTCGCCGCGTTCCCGTTTATTGCCTTCATGGAAAACGTCGGTCTGGTGATCCTGACCGGCGTGCGCAGCCGTTGGGTGGTCGCGGTCAGCGGTTTGCTGATGTGCTCGATTGCCTTGGTGCCCAAGGCCGGGGCGATCATCGCGTCGATGCCGACTGCCGCACTCGGCGGTGCCGGTATCGCCATGTTCGGCGTGGTCGCGGCGGCGGGGATTCAGACCCTGGCCAAGGTCGACTACGAGCGCAATCGCTACAACGTGCTGATCGTTGGTTTCACCCTCGCCGCGGCGCTGGTGCCGGTGCTCGCGCCAACCCTGTTCAAACAATTACCCGAGTGGTCGCAGCCGTTCCTGCACAGCAGCGTGGTCATCGCCTGCCTGGTGTCGGTGCTGCTCAACGCCGCGCTGAATGGCGTCAGCGTGCCGCAAACCACCGCCGCCAAATCCGCCTCGCACATCCTTTGACTGGAGCCTGCCCATGACTCAACTTCAGAACATCCTGATCAAGAACCCGGTCGCGGTCATGACCGGCCTGCGCGGCACGCGTGCCCGAGCGGGCGCCGTGGACATCCGCGTGGTCAATGGTCGTATCGCCGAAATGGCTACCGATCTGGCGGCGCAACCCGGCGAACGGGTAATCGATGCGCGCAACTGCGTGGTTTATCCGGGCTGGATCAACACCCACCATCATCTATTTCAGAACTTGCTCAAAGCCGTGCCCGAAGGTTTGAATCAGGACCTGCAAGGCTGGCTCGCCAGCGTGCCCTACCCGCGTTTGAACCGTTTCACCCCGCAACTGGCGCGGATCGCTGCGCGCCTGGGGATGGTCGAATTACTGCTGTCCGGCGTCACCACGTGCGCCGATCATCATTACCTCTACCACGCCCACGGCAGCACCGAGACCGGCGACTTGCTGTTCGACCTGGCTGATGAATTCGGCTTGCGTTTCGTCCTGTGTCGGGGTGGCGCACTGGAGTCGGCGAGTGCTCATCCGGGCTTCTCGAAAACCGCGCTGCAACCGGAAAGCCTCGACCAGATGGTCGGCGACATCGAGCGGTTGAAGTCGCTGTATCACCAGGACACGCCAGACGCCTTGCGCCGCGTCGTGGTTGCGCCCACCACGCCGACCTTCTCGCTGCCGCCCACCCTGCTGCGCGAACTGGCCCACACCGCGCGCGGCCTCGGTCTGCGCCTGCACACGCACCTGTCGGAGACGCAGAATTACGTGAACTTCTGCCGGGAGAAATACAACTGCCTGCCCGCGGAGTTCGTCGCCGAACACGAATGGCTCGGCCCTGACGTCTGGTTCGCCCACGCCGTGCACCTGCAACCCGGCGAAATCCGCATGCTCGCGCAAACCGGCACCGGCATTTCCCACTGCCCGGTGAGCAATGCACGACTGGGCAGTGGCGTCGCCCCGGTGCCGCAGATGTACGAGGCGGGCGTGCCGATCTCCCTCGGCGTCGACGGCGTCGCCTCGAACGAATCCGGGAGCATGGTCGGCGAAGCCAACACCGCATGGCTGATCCACCGCGCCGAACAAGGCGCCTCGGCGACGACTGTAGAAGATGTCATCCACTGGGGTACGGCGGGCGGCGCGCAGGTACTGGGCCTTGGCGCCGTCGGTACGCTGGAGGTCGGCCAAGCGGCGGATCTGGTGGTCTACGGCCTCGACCACCCACGCTTCTACGGCTTCCACGACAGCGCCGTCGCACCGGTGGTGGCGGGTGAACCGATCACGGTGAAATACAGCCTGGTGGGCGGGCGGATCGTCGTCGATAACGGCGTGATTCCGGGGCTGGATATTGAACGCATGCGCGCCGAGGCATGGGAGGGGGTGCAGGCGATGATGAAGGTTGACGACTGATCGAAATACCCTGTAGGAGCTGCCGGAGGCTGCGATCTTTTGATCTTGTTTTTTAACATCAAGATCAAAAGATCGCAGCCTCCGGCAGCTCCTACACGGTGTACGCATTCGCACGATACGGGTTTGTCGTCTAGGGTTATTACCTCATCGGACAGAGCCCCTGCCAGCCACACCGGGCTCTTAATCAAGGAGAGACTGATGATGTCCCGCCGCAACATCGAACAGACCTATCGCACCTGGTCCAGTCCCATCCTGCTGGAGCTGAAAAAGCGCGAACACCAAATGAAGCCCGTCGAGCGTCAGGCGCTGGAGAACGTATTGGTGGAAAGAAGATTGCTCGACACTGGCAACCCTGAAGGCACCGAACGTCGCCAGCGCTGAGGGCTTAGGTCAATCCAGCAAACCGGCGTTTTTCAGCAAATCGCCCAACCCCTTCGGCACCAATGGCGCCTGCTCGCTGAAGCTTGAGCTGTCATGCCAGCGCACGGTAAAGGGCGCGCCGTCACTTTCGTGGCCTTTAATCTGCGCATGCGTGTACACGCTTGGGTCGGCAAACGACGCGTCGTAGACCTGAACGATCTCGTGCCCCGGTTTGCCGTTATAGATGAACAGGCTTTCAAGCGTGCCGAGCAGGCGCAGGTCCGTTATCGACTGCCCCAACTCTTCCTGCACTTCGCGCACGATCGCTTCGGCGCTGGTCTCGCCGAAATCGATCCCGCCGCCGATGGGCCGAAAGCAGGTTTGCTGACTGACCGGGTCACGAAACTCGTTAACCAGAATTCTGCCGTTGTGCTGAAAAACGCAGAGTGCGAGGGCGCGGATACGCGGTTCGGCCATGGGGGTAAATCCATTTACAGGTGTGAGGCGCGGCATTTAAACACGATTCGCGCGGCACACCTGTGGCCGTCATATGAAGCACATCACCTCAGACAGGAGAAATCGTCGCGAGCATGCCAATCAGAACGGTAAGAATCAAAAACCCACCCAGAAAATACGCCATCTTGTTCATGTTGCTCTCCTTAATGCTGAGCTTGCGGTGCACTGGACGCTTCGGGATGAAGGACTGTCGCGAGTGACCGAACTGCGGGGGCAGTTTGATCCTGCATCTGAACCGAATACAGAGGCAGATTGAAACGAAAAAAGCATATCAGATGAGATCTGATCTGTAGGAGCTGCGGCACGCTGCGATCTTTTGATCTTGAAAACAGGGTCAAAAGATCGCTGCCTCGCTTCGCTCGAGAGCTCCTACAGGGAATGTCATAGAGCGATATCAGGCAGCGACATTAAACTTGCCCTGCCGGCCCTTTGATCTAGAGTCGAAGAACAACAAAAATCCAGAGGTGCAAATGACTGATCTGAACCTGCAACCCGGTGCCGCCGAATCCCTGAACCGCTGGCACGAGATGATCCGTACCGGCGACCTGAGCGCCCTGCCCGCGCTGCTTGATGCCAACGCCGTATTCCGCTCGCCGATGGCGCACACGCCTTACCCTGGCGCGCAGGTCGTGGCGATGATTCTGAACACGGTGTTTGAGGTATTCGAGGATTTTGAATATCACCGCGAACTGGCGACGGCTGACGGTTTGAATGTGATTCTGGAGTTCAGTGCCAAGGTGGGCGCGAAGGAACTCAAAGGTATCGACATGATTCGCTTCGATGAGCGCGGCAAGATCGTCGAGTTTGAGGTGATGGTGCGACCACTCAGCGGCCTGCAAGCGCTGGGCGAAGAAATGGGCCGACGCCTCGGTTCCTACTTGGCTGCCGCCAAAGCCTGATACCAACCACAATTCCCTGCAGGCACAAAAAAGCCCACTGACCGTCGCCGGTTCAGTGGGCTTTGTGTGTCAGGGGTCTAGTTACAGAGCCATGTCACGTGCAGCGTTTTCCTTCGGTGCTTCAGCTTTTTCAGCTGCAGGCGCCGCGGGAGCAGCAACCTGACCGATCACTGGAGGCGTCGGCAGCTCGAGGATTTTTGCGGTGTAAGCCCACTCTGCAGCCACTTTGGCTGGATCGCTGTTCAGCTGAGTGCCGTAGCTTGGAACGATCTGGTGCAGCTTGGATTGCCACTCTGGGGTCGCGACTTTGTCTTTGAAGACTTTCTGCAGCACGCTCAGCATGATCGGTGCAGCGGTCGACGCGCCTGGCGATGCGCCCAGCAGGCCGGCGATGGAGCCGTCTTGCGAAGCAACGATTTCAGTGCCCAGTTTCAGCACGCCGCCAGCCGCTTCATCACGCTTGATGATTTGCACGCGTTGGCCGGCCTGCCACAGGCGCCAGTCTTCGGCTTTGGCGTTCGGGAAGTATTCCTTCAGCGCGTCCAGACGGTCTTCATCCGACAGCATCAGTTGACCGGCAAGGTACTCGACCAGCGGGTATTCCTTGATGCCGACCTTGGTCATAGGCCAGATGTTGTGGGTGGTGGTGCTGGTCAGCAGGTCCAGGTACGAGCCTTCTTTCAGGAACTTGGTGCTGAAGGTCGCGAATGGGCCAAACAGAATGACGCGCTTGCCGTCCAGGACACGGGTGTCCAGGTGCGGAACGGACATCGGCGGTGCGCCAACCGAGGCTTTACCGTAGGCCTTGGCCAGGTGCTGCTCGGCGATGGTCGCGTTTTCGGTCACCAGGAACGAGCCGCCAACCGGGAAGCCAGCATATTCCTTGGCTTCTGGAATGCCCGACTTCTGCAGCAGGTGCAGTGCACCGCCGCCCGCGCCGATGAACACGAACTTGGCGTCGGTTTCGGTTTTGGTGCCGTCTTTCAGGTTTTTGTAGCTGACGCGCCAGGTGCCGTCTTCGTTCTTGGTGATGTCCTGCACTTCGCTGGACAGTTTCAAGTCGAAATTTGGCTTGGTCTGCAGGTAACCGGCGAACTGGCGGGTGATTTCGCCGAAGTTCATGTCGGTACCCAGCGGGCTCCAGGTGGCCGCGATTTTCTGGTTCGGGTCACGCCCTTCCATCATCAGCGGGACCCACTTCTTGATCACAGCCGGGTCTTCGGAGTACTGCATGCCGGCGAACAGCGGGCTCGCTTGCAGGGCTTCGTAACGCTTTTTCAGGAACTTGATGTTGTCATCGCCCCACACAAAGCTCATGTGCGGAGTGGTGTTGATGAATGAGCGAGGGTTCTTCAGAACGCCTTGCTGAACCTGCCAGGCCCAGAACTGACGGGAAACCTGGAACGCTTCGTTGATCTCGACGGCTTTCGGGATCGTGACGTTGCCTTTGTCGTCTTCCGGGGTGTAGTTCAACTCGGCCAGGGCCGAGTGACCGGTACCGGCGTTGTTCCAGCCGTTGGAGCTTTCCAGGGCGACGCCATCAAGGCGCTCGACCATTTCCATCGACCAGGTCGGTTCCAGCTCATTGATCCACACACCCAGGGTGGTGCTCATGATGCCGCCGCCGATCAGCAGTACGTCGACTTTCTTGGCCTCTGCCGCATGAACGGAAGTCAGCCCCATCGACAAAGCCAGCCCTAGCAAGGCCGTGTTCACTTTCTTAAACATCTGTTGCACCTATGATAAAACGCCTTCCGCCCGCCTCTGTTATCTGCATGCGATCCGCTTTGATGACGCTCAGGCTGGCGTCTGGGATTGCGGCACACTTCAATTTTGACGGGTGGGCACACAAGGCCGACATGCCGCATCGACCTCAGTTAATGTCCCTTCTGAACTGACTTCTTATCATTATTGGCTCAGCTACTTGAGCGACAGGGATTCCGTCAGCCCGCCCGTAAGGCAAGCAAACTGAATGAGGTCAAACCAAGTTGGCGCGCAGAATATCACGTCATGGCAAACCCGCGCGTCTGTTCCCGACCTGAGAGTCTTTTTCCGCTCAGGGACTTATCGGCAGCCGGGCGCCGAACATGACCCTGCCGGCACAATCAGCATCAATGTCGACTGGTCCACCGCTATCGCTGGCAAGCCAGCTCCCACAGGGATTGGTGCTGGATGCGGACAGGGTGTCTGGCGCGGATCAGAACTGTGGGAGTGAGCCTGACCGCGATGACGGCCGACCAGACTCCGCAAATCCACGGTCAACCCTCTCACAACCGAAACCGATCCACCGACTGCGCCAACTGCCCCGCGAGGCTCGACAACTCATCCGTGGTATTCGCCGTTTGACCAATCACTCGACTATTGCCCTCGGACATCCCCGCAATCATTTCCACCTGATGGGCGATTTCGTTACTGGCCAGGCTCTGCTCTGCGATCGTGCGGGTGATGTCGTTGACCAGTTGCGTGGTGCTCAACGTCGCCTCAAGGATTTCGCGAATCGCCCGCTCGACGTCAGCTGTCACCGCCATGCCCTTGTCGACCTGCGCCACGCCCGCCTCCATGCTGCTGACGGCCTCGCGCGTGCTGTGCTGGATGCGCGCAACCATGGCGGCGATTTCCTGGGTTGATGCACTGGTTCGCGCGGCCAGACTGCGCACTTCGTCAGCCACCACCGCAAAGCCCCTGCCCTGCTCGCCCGCCCGGGCCGCTTCGATGGCGGCATTGAGCGCCAGCAGGTTGGTCTGGTCGGCAATGCCCTTGATCACCTGAATGATGTTGAAAATACCTTCGGACTCCTGATCCAGCGTACGAATCACCTGCGCCGACTGTTGCGCCGAACGAGCGATATCATCCATGTCGCTCACCACCTGGTGGATCACCTGGCCACCATTCTTCGCCAGGGACTGCGCCTGATTGGCCATGCCCAAAGCGCGTTCGGCGTGGCGGGTAATGTCCTCGATACTCGCGGTCATCTGGCTGGCGGCTGCGGCCATGGTCCCGGCAGCGGCGCTTTGCTGCTGGCTGCTGTCGGCAACCTGATGACAGCCGTGACTCAGTTGTTGGCTCATGCCGCTGACGCCTTGGGCATTGCGCCGCACCACATCGATCATGTTCCGCAGGTCGCGCTGCATGGTTGCCAACGTGCGAATCAAGACGCTGGCCTCGTCCTTGCCTGAAGGCTCGACGATCGGCTCGCTGAGGTTGCCGTGAGCAATGCTTTCGGCGATACGGCTAGCGGCCTTCAACGGCCCCATGATGCTCAGGATCACCGAGCGGCCTTGCGCCAGCAGCAATAGCAAACTGGCGACCAACACAACGCCGAGTGCGATATTGGCATTGCGAATCGCCGCTTCAGTGCCTTGGCTGGTTTGCGCCGTATTGGTTTCAATCAATTCACTCAGCGCAGCCATTTGCTCTTCGAGCTGACCGAACACGTTGTTGAAACTGCCGAGTTGCTGTTGCGCCGCCTCTGGATTGTCCAGCGCCAGCCCGACAATGCGCTCACCGGCGTCAATATACGTGTCGAGGCTGGGCTTGATCTGCTCCAGCGCCGTGCGCAATGCCGGGTTGATCGGCAGCTTGATGTTCTCGTCAAGCACTTCGCGGAAATGCCCCGCGTGTTCATCAATCGAAGCGCGTACCTCGGCCGCCGTGCTGGTGCTTTTGCCCAGGCCCACCAGCATCGCCGAGTAGACATCGGCACGCAGGGCGTCGTGCATCATGTCGGCTTCCATGTGGTTGCGCAGCGCGCTCATGCTGACCGCGTTGTCGCTGACGGCCGTAGCCATCCGCAGGTTGCCGACGTAGCTGACCAGGCTGACGATCAATGCCGTCAGTAGACTGGTAACAATCAGCAACACTAAACGCAGTTTGATCGACACGGTGAAATCCTCTCTGGGTACGCTGAAAAAGCCCGTTAGTCCTTCAGTTAAGCCTGTTTGCGCCGTTCTGCTACGCCAGAACGTGTCAGCAGTTGTCAGCGTGCAGACGCAACCCCGACAAAACTTTCGGAATGTGCGACGAGTCTCATTTTGCAACGTAGCCGAATCCAGCGTTCATCGCCCGTTAATGCGCAAAGGTCATTGATTCGGTCTTCTGAAAATCGTGTAGCAAAAGGAAACGCTTATGAAACGCGCAATCTGGTTGGGTTTACTCGGCACCTTGGCCATCGGTACCGCTCAGGCGGCAACTGAAAAAGTCACCATCAATCTGGTTAGCGCTGACGGTGCACCCCAGGCAATCGGTGCGGTGACGATCAGCGAGACGCCTTATGGCCTGCTGTTCACACCGGATCTGAAATCCTTGCCGGCCGGCGTTCATGGCTTTCATGTGCATGAAAACGGTAGCTGCGAGGCCGGCATGAAGGACGGCGTCAAAGGTGCTGCACTGGCTGCTGGTGGCCACTTCGATCCACAGAAAACCGGCAAACACCTCGGGCCCTATGCAGACGGTCATCTGGGCGACCTGCCGGCGGTTTACGTGACCGCTGACGGTATCGCCAATTATCCGGTGCTGGCGCCGCGCCTGAAGAAAATCTCCGAGATCAAAGGCCACGCGCTGATGGTTCACGCCGGCGGCGATAACCATGCCGACATGCCCAAACCTCTGGGTGGTGGCGGCGATCGCATGGCGTGCGGCGTCATCTGACCACCCTTCATCAGGCCGGGTGACTCGCGACCGCGTCACCCGCGCCCCCTTAGGGAACTCCCGCCCCTCGCGCCCCTCTCACCTATGTAGTACTTCCCTTTTGCTTCGCGCTTGTGGAGGAATACCGTCATGCGCAAGTTAGTGCTCGTTTCTTCTTTACTCTTATGCCTGCCCGTGGGTACTGCTCTGGCCAGAGTTGATGCCAAAGATGTCGCGACCTCTGCAGGTGTCTCCGCGTCGCTGTATTCGACCTTCAAGGATCACAAAATGGTGATTCCGGCTCGTGACGACCTGTCTGCATTTGTCGCCAGTGGCGGGGCCATTCGTGGGGTTTATCTTGAATCGGTGCTGCAACAGGTTCGTCAGGACAATCCCGGCATCAATGCCAGCGATGAAGACCTGGCCAACGCGATTCTGGTGCATTACGAAGGGTTGAATCAGTAGCTGTCACGGACGAAGCCGCCGATGGACGGCAGCTGAAGGCGCATAGGCAAAATTGTCCGACGGCCTCTATGATGGAGGCCATGACGACTCCTGCGCCAATGCGCTCACCCTGCCCACCTGGCGCCTGCGATTGCGGGCGCGACCTGTTGGTGGAAATGTCAGATGCGGATTTGCGCATCCTGCTGTTGACCCGCGAGCAAGAGAAAGTCCTGCTCGCGCGACTGGAAACGCTCAAAGACCTCGCCGATCTCCGGCATCTGCAAAATCGCATGTATGAGCAGTTGGGGATTCGTGTCGACATATCGCCAGGCTTTCACGAAGTCCGCACCATGCTGGGCATCGATATTCAGATCGAGAAAATTCCGGGGCTGTGCCGCAAGACGCGCAAGTCGATACCGGCAGCCATTCGCCGGGGGCTCAGCAATAACCCGCAGATCGCCTTCGAACTGCTCAACGCCTACGACTTGCTGAGCGGTACCTGATCACTTCTTCATGCCCACCCGTTTGCGCATCTCGGCAGTGATGCTCTGGCGGGTTTTCTTCATGTCCGCCCAAGGCTCATCGCCGACCTCGGCCAGCCGCTCATGGACGTTGTGGATGTTCCACTGATTACCGCCCTTGATCTCGGCTACTTCCTCCCGAAACAGCGGCACCGACACCGGCAGGCCTTCGCGAGTACGCGCCGCATAAGTGCATATGGTCGTGGCCCCGAGGCCATTTCGCAGGTAATCAATGAAGATCTTCCCGACGCGATTTTTCGGCCCGGACACCGCGGAAAAACGATCCGGCAACAGCTTGGCCATATGACTGACAATCGCGTGGCTGAAATCCTTGACCTCGTCCCACCCCAGTTTGCGCGTTAGCGGCACCACCAGGTGAATGCCCTTGCCGCCGCTGGTCTTGAGGAACGCCTTGAGCCCCAGCTCATCCAGCACCGTGAGGGTCAACGCAGTGGCTTCGACCATGCTTTTCCACGGCAGCGCCGGGTCCGGGTCAAGGTCGAGAACGAAGCGGTCGGGCTTTTCCAGGTCAACCGTGGTGGCGTTCCAGGTGTGCAGTTCGACAGTGCTCATCTGCACCGCGCCAATCAACGCTTCGGCATTGTTGATCAGCATCACCGGTTGACCGGTAACCTCCTTGTCCAGCGTGGTAATACCGGGTATTGCCAAATGCTCGGCGTTTTTCTGGAAGAACAGTTCGCCGGCGATGCCATCCGGCGCGCGTACCAAGGCAACCGGGCGATCCTTGAGTTGCGGCAGAATCCATTCGGCGACGCTGGCGTAATACTCGGCCAACTGCATTTTGGTGGTGCCGCTGACGGCGTCGATCACTCGATCGGGGTGGGTAATGCGCACTTTTCCATTGGCCAGACCGAGCTGTGAGGGCGCGGTTTCGGCCGGCGCAGGTTTACTCGCAACGGCTTTTTTCGCAGGTTTCTTCGCAGTGGTTTTGCTCTCTGGCTTCTTCACGGGCTTGGCTCGCTCCTCGGTGATGTCCTTCGCCGGTTTGTCATCGCGCAAACCATGAAACACTGCGTGGCGCACCGAGCCATCCTTGGTCATTTGCGCAAACGCGACTTCTGCCAGCAACTTCGGCTTGAGCCAGTGCACGCCTTTGGCCTCGAAACCGCTGGGTGGATTGACCACTGCAGCGGTCTTGACCTGCAACGGTTTGAGTTGGGCGAGGATGCTTTTCAGCGTCGTTTCATTGAAACCGGTGCCGACCTTGCCGGCATAGCGCAACTCACCACTGTCGCGGTCATGCAGCCCCAGCAACAATGCGCCAAACGCACTGCGCGCACCTTTTGGGTCGGTGTAGCCGACGATGACGAATTCCTGGCGATGTTTGCACTTGAGCTTGATCCAGTCGCCACTGCGCCGCGACACGTAGGGCGAGCCGAGGCGTTTGCCGATCAGGCCTTCCATTTGCATCTGACACGCGCTGTTGAGCAGCGCATCCGGGGTCTCATCAAAGGCTTCAGAGAACCGCAACAAGGGCTGCTCATGGGCGCCGAGAACCGTGGACAGTGCCGCGCGGCGCTCCTCCACCGCGACCTCACGCAGGTCGACGCCGTTGAGATAGGGCAAGTCGAACAGGTAATACAGAATGTCGGTGCTGCTGCCGGAATCGAAGGCATTTTGCAGCGCCTGAAAATCCGGCACCCCCTGCTCGTTGGCAACCACCATTTCACCGTCGAGCCAGGCCGATTCCAGTCCCAGCGCGGCAAGGGCTTCGGCCTGTTTCGGTAACTTGTGCGTCCAGTCGTGACCATTGCTCGTGAACAACTGCACCTGATCATGATCGATCCGCGCCATGATCCGGTAGCCGTCGAACTTGATCTCGTAACTCCACTCGCCTGCCGGTGCGCTGTCGACCAAGGTCGCCAACTCCGGTTTGAGCTGCGCGGGGATCTTCGCTTTGTGTGCGCCGGTCAACGTTCCCGAAGCCTTTTTGCGGGTTTTGGGGGCTGCCTTCTCCAGCGGTTTGACCTGCTTGGCCGCAAGCTTCGGTTTGTCGACCAACGTTCGCTCGCTGAGCACACTGTCCGGCTCGGCCACCAGCACGTCGTAGTCGTCCTGCGGGCGGGCGGCGCCGTCCTGATGTTTGATCAGAAACCAGTTTTCCTTTTTGCCCGGCATGTGCGTGCGCACCAGATTCCAGACGCCGGCCAATTTCTCGCCTTGCAGTTCAAATTTGAGCTTGCCCTTGGCGTAGGCCTTTTGCGGATCTTCCAGCGGAATCCATACGCCGCGATCCCAGACAATCACATCCCCGGCGCCGTAATGCCCTTCAGGAATACTGCCCTCGAACGTCGCATAATCCAGCGGATGGTCTTCGACATGCACTGCCAGGCGTTTGACCCTGGGGTCGAGCGACGGCCCCTTCGGTACCGCCCAGCTCTTCAGCGCGCCATCGAGTTCGAGGCGAAAATCGTAATGCAGGTGCGAGGCGTCGTGCTTCTGGATGCAGAACTGCAAGGCGTGATCGCCGGCCGTTTTCTTGCCCGAACGCTTTACTGCCGCCGGTTCAGAGGTTGCCGAGAAATCGCGCATGCTGTTGTAGTCATCGAGGTTCCTGCTCATGGCGCACCTGCCTTGTTTCAGCCAATACGGGTCACGGTCAGGGCGACCACGGCAATCCGGTCGACTCGCTGATAACCGGGGTTCATCAGCTCTTCACCGAACACATCCGGGTCGAGCTCGCGGTACGTCCAGCCAAAGCGCGACTCATCGAGTCGTGGCAGCACGGTATCGAGAAACGGGTCGCGACCATCGACCATCGCCACGCCGGTGTACAGCACCAGGGAACCGCCCGGTGTCAGCCGGTTGAGTGCCTGCTCGACGATGCGCAGCGACAGCCCGGCGCCCAGTGTGCCGCCGCCATGCCGATAGGCGCGTGCGGCCGGATCGGCCATGTACGGCGGGTTGGCAACGATCAAATCGAAATCGCCGTCGACGCCTTGTAGAATGTCGCTGTTACACGCTTCGACGTTGGCCACTTCCGCCAGCGCCGCATTGACCGTAGTCAGACGCAGTGCGGCGGGGTTGATATCCAGCGCCAGCACTTGCGCTTCGCGGCGGGCACGGGCGATCAGGATCGCGCCGACGCCGGCGCCACAGCCGATGTCGACTGCGCGGTGGATCGGCGCAAAGTTCTGCTGCAAATGTGCGTGAATCAACTGCGCGAAACGGTAGGTGTCCGGGCCGAAAAATACCGAGTCGGCGGCATCCGTGGGAAACGCCGAATGCACAAACAACATATCGTCCAGACTCGACCAGCGCACCCGACTCTTCAGGTGCCCTTCGTACATGTCGATGACTTGAGCTTCCAGCAGTTGCTGCTGTTCATCGGCGGACAACAAGCCCGGTTCAAAGGGCCGTGACCAGCCAAAGACATCGCGCAGAGAGTCGGCGAACTGACCTTCATCGCGCTGGTTGACCCGCTGATGGGTCAGCGGCGTCGGGGTGGTGAAACGGTAGCCGTCAGCTTGCAAGCGCCGGCCCAATTGCAGCAGCGCGAGGTCATGGGTGGACAGTTGATCTTCCTGAGTCATTGACGATTTCCTTAAGGCAAACGGGATTTGAGTTCGATGAAGCGGCGGGTCGCGAGCAGACCGGCCGGGTGCGCATGCCGGGCCGGCGCGAGCCATGGGATGAGCGTCGCCATTTGGGCGTGACCATCCTGCCCTTGCAGCGTGTCGTTGAGCTGCTGCACATCGGGGTCCTGTTCAGGCACCTCGATCGGTGTGTTGGCGGGGGCGTGCCGACGTAACGGGGTGGGTTTGTTCGCGGGTTTCCAGTCGCCGGCAATCCAGTCACGCACCAGTTGTTTTTCATAGGCGCTGAACACACCGAACATGGCCGCGCCATCGCCGTCGATCAACTGCCAGAAGCGGCTGGCCTGCGGGTCTTCGTGGCGTTTGATCCAGCCTTTGTTCTGCAAGGCTTGCAGGAAGCCGGGCAGATGCTCGGGCTCGGCCAGCCATTGGTTGACGGTTTTCCCTTCAAAGCGGCAATAGTCCGAGTGCATGTGCTGAGCGAATGGGCACTTGCGCTCCAGCATCGCCAGCAATTCGCGCTCAAGGTCGAACCCTTCGATGATTGCGCGGCTGCCCTGCCCAAGATCATTGAGCCGATAACCCAGCGAAACCCGACGCATAAAGTCGGCGCGATCAGCCTCAAGCGGCAACAGATCCAGAACGGCCTGCACGGCTTTTTGCGCATGGCCGGTGCTGGCGTTGTCGATGGTCACGTGGAGGGTGAAGTAGTACGGATCAATGCCCAACTCGCTGAGTTCGTAACTGCTGATCAGCAAATGCAGTGGCAGTTGTTCATAGCCGAGGTTGTAGCCGATCACCTCAGGCAGGAAATCATCGCCGCAGGCACCGAGCGCGAGTTGCAGCGCGCCTTGCAGATAGCGGCCGTCTTCCAGGGGGCTGGCATGATCGAGGTCGTGCTCGGCCAGCAGTTTGCGGTAGATCACCACATGGTTTTGCGCCGGATTACCCTCCCCCAGTTCTTCCAGATAGGTGCACAGCAAGCCGCCAAAGCGTGGATCGCGCCAATGCTGCAACAAGCCATACAGCCACGCACCATCGACCAGTTTGGTAGGTGCAACCGCTTGCAGAAAGTACAGCGCATGAGCCTTGCTGGTAAAAAATTGCCGCGGCCCACCTGCCTTGCGTTGTTGCAGGTAATCGGCGTATTGGCGGGCAACATCGGCGCAGTGCTCGGCGACCCAGTCGTGCCAGGTCGATGGATCGTGCGGGAGTTCCTCGCGCAACGCGGCGGCGCGTTGCAGTTGTTCGTTCAAGAACGTTTGCGCGAGGCCTTGCGAGTACTCCTCGCGCAATAGCGTTTCGTAAATGCCACGCAGGTTGCCGGCGGGAGTGATCGCTTGTTCTTGGGCCGGCACAGATTGCAAACGTGTCAGGACAGTCATGGCAATATTCTCGGTCGATTGGTACGGCGCTGTTTCGCGCCTCTACAGCAGCAGAGGGGCTGCGCGTGCCAAAAATTCAATCGACCTCAAAAAAGCCCTGACGGACGGTGTTTAACCTCTGATTTCAGGCCGTACCGTTGGCCTGTTGCTCCAAATGCACCTGCAACTCAGGATCAATCCCCAGCGCTGCCGCCAACTCGTCCAGATAAGTGCGTTCAGCATCTTGCTGGTCGTCCACCAGCATGATGCTGGCCAGGTACATTTCGGCGGCCACAGCCGGGTCGTCGTTTGCGGCTTGTGCGACTTCGGCGGCATTGAGTGGTTTGGCGACTTCGGCGTCCAGCCATTGCTGTAGTTGCGGGTCATCGGTGTGTTTGCCGATTTCGCTGCTTATAAGATGTTTTTCCGTTTCGTCGATGCGCCCGTCCGCCTTGGCCGCTGCGATCAAGGCGCGCAACACCGCGTGGCTGTGCTCTTCGATTTCCGGGCCGGCGAGCAGATTGGCCGTCTGCGGCGTTTGCTGCGCCGCCGTGCTGGCCTGGTTGCGTTGCCAGGCTTGATACGCCTGATAGGCCATCATCCCCAGTGATGCCAGCGCCGCATAATTAGTGCCGCCGGAACGACTTTGCGTACCGCCACCCAGTGCGCCGCCCAACCCACCGCCACCGCCGCCGAGCAGCCCGCCGAGCAAGCCACCCAACCCGCCAAGCCCGCCAGCCGCAGCGCCACCACGTGTGCCTGTAGAATCCGCGCCACCGAGCAAGCCCCCCAGCAATCCACCGAGGTCGCCCAAACCGCCACCGGCCGCCGCACCACTTTGCTGACCCGCCGAGCCCTGGCCCCGCAGCAGTTGTTCAAGCAAATCGCTGGTGTTCATGACGTCATCCTCAAGCATTGAAATTTATTGCGTCTGGCAACGATAGACCGCTGCGGGCGTTGCGCCAGCACCGTTTGGCCGAAGCCGAAACTGCTAATGTATTTCGCTCGCCTGTTTTTTCGATGGCCAGCTAAGATTCAGGGTGGGTGAACCTTATCCCGGCCCGACCGGTCGATAGCTGCAACCCGAACCGGTTTGCCGGCGCCCTTGCTGTCCAAGGGTAATACCCGGCTGGCATTAATTTCTGGAGAACGCCCCCGTGATATCCACCGTCCACATAGCCAGGCTCAAAGCCTGGGGCGCCCATGGTTTTACCGCGACCGGCGTGGTCACTGCATTTCTGGCCACCCTCGCCCTGCTGGAAAACCAACCCACCCACTGCCTGATGTGGCTGGGGGTGGCGCTGATCGTCGATGGCCTTGACGGCGCACTGGCGCGCAAGGTCAATGTGCAGTCGGTGCTGCCGAGTTTCGACGGCTCGGTCCTTGATCTGGTGATCGATTACCTGACTTACGTGTTTATCCCGGCACTGTTCATCTATCGCTACATTCCGCTGCCGGATTACACGCTGTTACTGACGGTGTCGCTGATTCTGGTGTCGTCACTGTTCTGTTTCTGCAACGTCAACATGAAGAGCAAGGACAACTACTTCGTCGGCTTCCCTGCTGCGTGGAACGTGGTCGCACTGTGCCTCTACATCATCGGCCCTGGGCCATGGATCACCTTTCTGACCGTCATCGGCCTGGCGCTGCTGACCGTGACACGGATGAAATTCCTGCATCCCTTCCGTGTGCGTCGGTTCATGCCGATCAACATTGCCGTGACGGCGATCTGGCTGCTGTGCAGTATGTCGCTGGTGCTCAACCATCCGGTGATCAACCCATTGGTGATGGGTTTGTGGTTGCTGATGTCGGCTTACTTTCTGGGGATCTGCATCTGGCGCACGGCGCTGGAATGGTTTGATCGGTCGCAGGTGAAATAAACTCCGACAATCCCAATGCGAAACCCTGTGGGAGCTGGCTTGCCAGCGATGGCGCAGTGTCAGTCAACAGAGTTGTTTTCCGGTTGACCGCTATCGCTGGCAAGCCAGCTCCCACAAGGATCTGCGCCGAGCTGAAGGATCAGGTTTAACTCAGCGCTTGTTGATCACCACCTCCAGATACTCACTCGGCACCACCAGCGAGTCCTCCCCCGCGCGGTTCGACCGGTTGAGCAAATCCGCCAGATCACTTTCCAGCGCCTGACCGCTTTCCGGTGGCAGCGCTGCGAAAGCCTTGTGCACCGGCCCGTACCAGTGCCGAAAGATGTCGATGAAATGCGCTGCCGAACGATAGCGGAAATTGAATTCGCGCCGCGTGACCTGCACGACAAAATCGTGATCATCGAAATGTTTGTGCAGCCACGCCTCCGTGCCCCAGTTCGACGGCGGCTGCGCGCCGGCCGGCGGTGGCAGATACCGGCCGAGGGTCTTGAACATCTGCCCGACAAACCCTTCCGGCGTCCAGTTGGCCAGACCGATCCGCCCGCCACGCCGGCAGACCCGCGCCAATTCGGCAGCGGCCTTGTCCTGATCGGGGGCAAACATCACCCCGAATGTCGACAGCACCGCCGCAAAACTGCCATCGGCGAACGGCAAGGCTTCGGCATCGGCGACTTGAAAAGTCACGTCCAGATGCTCAGCGCGGGCGCGATCCTGGCCGCGCTCCAGCAGCGCCGCGACGTAATCGGTCGAGGTGACCAGACAACCGCGCCGCGCCGCTGCCAGGGTCGCATTGCCGTTGCCAGCGGCCACATCCAGCACCTCTTCATCGCAGCGCAGGTCGCAGGCTTCGGCGAGGTTTTCGCCGACAATTTGCAGTGTGGTGCCGATCACGGCGTAGTCGCCACTGGCCCAGGCGACTTTCTGACGTTCCTTCAAGGCAGTGAGATCAATCGGGGTACTCATGAATGCGAGCTCCGTTTGCTGTTAGGCGGCATGTCCACTATCGCGCCGAGCCTGTTTGGCGTCTCCGCCGATCGTCCGGCAGCCCCATAAAACCGCCGCTTTGCCGATAAGTGGTGAACATTTGTTAAGCGGGCGCAACACTCACGGCATTGCCAGAATCCGGCGATTGGTTTCTGATGCCCGCTCGCCCTCTGAACGGACTTCAGTCATGCCCGTGCAATTCGAATGGCTCGCCAGCCACATGCAGCACAGCGACACCTATGCCGCATGGATCCACCAGCAATTTGAATACGAATACGCCCATCAACCTTTGGCTCAATGGCAGCGTGAGTTTGCCGAGGGCCAAAGCAATGGCGACTGGTCCTGCCTGATCGCACTGGACGGCGACCGCTTGGTCGGTGGTGCGGCGCTGGCCCGCGATGATCTCGAACATCGGCAGGATCTCGGCCCGTGGCTGGCCTGCGTGTTCGTCGACCCAGAGGTTCGCGGACAAGGTCTGGCACAGCAGTTGATCGACGGAGTTTGTCGGGAAGCAAAAAACCGCGGCCTCCCCCGCCTGTATCTGCACACGCAAAACAAACAGGACTACTACGCCAAACGCGGCTGGGCAGTACTGGAACGCTTTCGCGCCTGGGACAACGAGCAATGGCTCATGGTGCGTGACCTCTGAGCCATTGAGTTGTTCGATCAGGCAGCCGGGGCCTTGGCCTCCTCCAGCAACTGCTTGATCATCTGCTCCTGCGCTTCGTAGCGACCTTCGCCGAAGTGGCTGTAACGCATCTGCCCCTTGGCGTCGATCAGGTAGTGCGCCGGCCAGTACTGATTGTCGAAGGCGCGCCAGATCGCATAGTTGTTGTCGATGGCCACCGGGTAGGTGATGCCGAGTTTCTGCACCTGGTCCCGAACATTGTCGATGATCCGCTCGTAGCCGTATTCCGGGGTGTGTACGCCGATCACCACCAGGCCATCCTTCTCGTACTTCTTCGCCCAGTCTTTGACGTACGGCAGGGTGCGCTGGCAGTTGATGCAGTCGTAGGTCCAGAAATCCACCAGCACGACTTTGCCACGCAGGGATTCGGCGCTCAGTTGCGGTGAATTGAGCCATTGCACGGCGCCGGACAGCGACGGCATCGCGCCTTTACTCTCGTCCGTCCTCGAATCTGCGCTGACTTTGCTGACGAGGAAGTCGACCACTTTCGGCACGTTCTCCAGCACGTTTCTCTCGACGCTGGTGACGCCTTCGGACGACGCACCGGCCAGCAAGGTTTTATCGGCGCCGGTGGAAATCACTGCCACGCCGGCAAGCACTGCAACACCGGCGCCGCGACGAAACCACCCGGTGAACGGAATCGAAGGTTTCAAGCGATTGACCACGCCACGGCCGGCGAAAATCAACGTCCCCAGCGACAGCGCACTCCCCGCGCCGTAGGCCAGCAGCAACAGGCTGGTCTGGGCGTTGGCGCCTTGCAGCATGGCGCCAGTGAGGATCACGCCGAGGATCGGCCCGGCGCAGGGTGCCCAGAGCAACCCGGTGGCCACGCCGATCATCACCGACCCCATGGGCCCGGTCTTCTTGCTGGCGTCCGGGTCGAGGCGGTTGCCGAGCAACACAAACGGTCGCGCCAGCCAGTCACCCACGCGCGCCGAGATCAGCGACAGCGCAAACAGCGCCATGACGATCAAGGCGATGTGGCGGCCGGTGTTGCTGGCCTGAATCACCCACTCACTGCTGACCACGGCCAGGCTTGAGATCAGGGCGAAGGTCAGGGCCATGCCGCCGAGGGTCAGCAGGATCGAGGAGCGTTTACGGTCAGCGTTGGCAAACAGGAACGGCACCACCGGCAAGATGCAGGGACTGAGGACGGTCAACAGGCCGCCGAGAAACGCGATCAAGTACATAAAATCACCTTGGATTGGCGGGAGGGAACCGAGAGACGTTGTTCATAAGGTTCTGCCTGTAAACAAGTGATACTCAGTTGCCGTCGTTGCAACCGTCAGCGAATTTGCTGTAATCGAGTACGCGGGTTTTGCCGGCCGAATCCAGATAAGTCATGCGTGCATCGACAATCCCGCAGGTCACCGAGTTGTCCTGGGTCAGCGAAATGACTTTCTGGATATCCAGGTGGGTGCCGTAGTTGTAAGTTTGCGCGGTGACTTCGGCTTCGGCGCGGGCCGACAGGGTGCAGATGTTCAGGGCGGCAAACAGGCAGGCGGCGATAACGGACGAGTTTTTCATGGCGTGTTCCTCATGGCTGCAAAGGGTTTGAGCCGAGGCGTCATGGAGTGCCTCGATGGAGCCTATTTGAGGCTCACGAGGTATCGCGCATGTGTCGGGAAATGGCGGCTAACCCTCGCTGTGTATCTGCGCCGCCCGGGGATACACAGCGATACAAAACCCTGAACAAATCGCTTTTTTACGTCTGCGTGTATCGCTTGTAACGCCAGATACACTGCAATACAAAGGCAGGCAGGCGAGCACCCGAAGGCTCGATAGACTGCGTGACATTCCCCTTTGCCAGAGGCCAGGCCCCATGGAACATGTCGATCACATTCTCATCGTCGACGACGACCGCGAGATCCGCGAGCTGGTCGGCAATTACCTGAAAAAGAACGGTCTGCGCACCACCGTCGTCGCCGATGGTCGGCAGATGCGCAGCTTTCTCGAAACCAACACGGTTGACCTGATCGTGCTCGACATCATGATGCCCGGCGACGATGGCCTGCAGCTGTGCCGCGAATTGCGCGTGGGCAAGCACAAGGCGACGCCGGTGTTGATGCTCACCGCACGCAATGACGAAACCGACCGCATCATCGGTCTGGAAATGGGCGCGGACGACTACCTGACCAAACCCTTCGCCGCCCGCGAACTGCTGGCGCGGATCAACGCCGTACTGCGCCGCACGCGAATGCTGCCGCCGAATCTGGTGGTCACCGAAGCCGGTCGTTTGCTGGCGTTCGGTCGCTGGCAACTGGACACCTCGGCCCGACACCTGCTGGACAAGGACGGCACCATGGTGGCGCTCAGTGGCGCCGAATATCGTTTGCTGCGGGTGTTTCTCGATCATCCGCAACGGGTACTCAGCCGCGATCAATTGCTCAACCTGACCCAAGGCCGCGACGCGGATCTGTTCGACCGTTCCATCGATTTGCTGGTCAGCCGTTTGCGCCAGCGCCTGCTCGATGACGCCCGTGAGCCGGCCTACATCAAGACCGTGCGCAGCGAAGGTTACGTGTTCTCACTGCCGGTCGAGTTACTCGGTGCCCCGGCATGACACTTAACCTGCACTGGCCGCGCACGCTGGCCTCGCGCTTGTCGCTGATTTTTCTGGTCGGGTTGATTCTCGCCCAGGCGCTGTCGTTCGGTGCGCAGTATTACGAGCGTTATCAGAGTGCAAAAAGCACCATGCTCGGCAATCTGCAAACCGACGTCTCGACCTCAATTGCGATTCTTGATCGCCTGCCGGCCGAGGAGCGTCCGGCCTGGCTCGAGCGCCTGGCGCGCAACAATTACGGCTATCTGCTGAGCGAAGGCGACGGCGGTACGCCGATCAAGTCCGCCGACGTGCCCATTGCGGTCACCTCAATCACTGAGGTCCTGGGCGATAAATATCCCCTGACCTTCACCGATATTCCCGGCCCGAAAAAGCATTTTCAAGGCCACCTGCGCCTGAGCGACGGCAGCCCGGTGACCATCGACGTGCGCCCCGCGATGACGCCACTGTCGCCGTGGCTGCCAGTGGTGCTGCTCGGGCAACTGGCGCTGATGATCGCCTGCACCTGGCTGGCCGTGCGCATCGCCATCCGGCCCTTGACGCGGCTAGCCAACGCCGTGGAAACCCTTGATCCCAACGCGCACCCGATTCAGCTGGACGAGAAAGGTCCGAACGAAGTGGTCTACGCCGCCCGTGCGTTCAACACGATGCAGGCGCGGATTGCCACCTATCTCAAGGAGCGCATGCAACTGCTGGCCGCGATCTCCCATGACCTGCAAACCCCGATCACGCGGATGAAACTGCGGGCCGAGTTCATGGACGACTCAGCCGAGAAGGAAAAACTGTGCAACGACCTCGGCGAAATGGAACACCTGGTGCGCGAAGGTGTGGCCTACGCCCGCAGCATCCATGGCTCGACCGAAGAAAGTCGGCGCACCAACATGGATTCATTCCTCGAGAGCCTGGTGTTCGACTATCAGGACATGGGCAAAAAAGTACAACTGATCGGAAAAAGTGATGTAGTCGTCGAGACCCGTCCGCACGCGTTGCGCCGGGTGCTGGTGAACCTGACCGACAATGCCTTGAAATTCGCTGGTGGTGCCGAGGTGTGGGTCGCAGCGAACAAGGGAAAGCTGTCGATCACCGTCATGGATCGCGGCCCGGGCATCGCCGAAGCCGATCTGGCGCAAGTGATGGAGCCGTTCTACCGCGTGGAAAACTCGCGCAATCGCAGCACTGGCGGCACGGGTCTGGGTCTTGCCATCGCCCAGCAATTGGCAATAGCCCTCGGCGGCTCGTTGACCTTAAGCAACCGCGAGGGCGGCGGGTTGTGTGCTGAACTGAAGTTGCCACTCTAAACCTGCCCAGCACAAATCCCTTGTAGGAGCTGCGGCACGCTGCGATCTTTTGATGTTGTTTTTAAAGATCAAAATCAAAAGATCGCAGCCTCGTTTCACTCGACAGCTCCTACAGGGGGTTTGATGTGTTCAAGTAATACCGATTACCCGGTCTTCATGCATTTGCTGCAACAACGCCAATCCACTGGCCATGAACGACTCGTCTGCGAATTGCCCAGCCTCCTGCCCCAAGCCCTGTAACTGCTCCCGTCCGGTCAATGACGGCAACTCGCCGATCCGCTGCAGCAATCGCCACGCCAACGGGCTCAACTGCGAAAACTTCACGCTGAAATCCGCCTCCCGCCGTACCAGTAACAGCGTCGGATGCGCCGGGGCAGTTGAAAGCTGATAATCCGGGCCAAGCCACTGCACCGGCCACGTGTAAGCCAAAGGCCAGGCCAGCGCCGAGATCCGCAATGGCCGCTCCAGCAACAAGCATTTATCCGTCGCAGGCAAGGGATCGGCGTCGGATTGCTGCAAGACCATCTCTACCCATTCGTAATGCGCCAGTTCCAGCAAAAACGCTGGCCACTCCCCCTCGCTCAACGCCGCAGGCTGCGTGGCGAGATAGTCGAGGAACGTCTCGGCAATCTCAGAAAACTTCGGCGTTTGCGCACGGTAATCGCGCAAAAAACCGCGAATCAGCGTGTGCCAGCGTTGATCGCCGATGATCCGGATCAGTACAGGAAAGGTCCCACTCAACAATTGCGAAAGATTGTTGAACAGCAGATCGCGGTAAACATTGACCCGTGTGGTGTTCATTTCAGCAGGAGGTACGTGGCTGTCGGGATCACGCAGATAACGCGTCAGCGCCCGTTGTTGCTGCTCAAGGTTATCCACGCTGAACTCCTTCGCCTTGCAGACGGCGAATGGTCTGTAGCTCGGCGACCAGTTCGGCAAATGCCGGGAAATTGAAATCACGCTCCAGCAGCGTCGGCTGCGCGCCGAACCGTGCGTAGGCTTCGGCCAGCAACGACCACACCTGCGGTTTCACTGAGGCGCCATGGGTGTCGATCTTGAGACTGTCGGACTCATCGAAATGCCCGGCCACGTGCATCCCGACCACCCTGCCCGGCTCGATCCGGGCCAGAAAATCCCGCGGATCAAAACCGTGGTTGATGGCATTGACGTAGACATTGTTGACGTCCAGCAGCAAGTCGCAATCAGCCTCGCGCAATACCGCGTTGGTGAAGGTCACTTCGTCCATGTCCTGACGCGGGGCGGCATAGTAGGAGACGTTTTCCACGGCAAGGCGGCGACCGAGAATGTCCTGGGATTGGCGGATACGCGCGGCGACGTGGTGCACCGCTTCCTCAGTGAACGGCAAGGGCAACAGATCGTAGAGATGGCCGTCGTCGCTGCAGTAACTGAGGTGTTCGCTGTAATGCTCAACGCGGTGATGATCGAGAAAAACCCGCACTTCCTGCAGAAAACCGCTGTCGAGCGGCGCCGGGCCGCCGAGCGACAACGACAAACCGTGACAGGACAACGGATAACGCTCGGCCAGTTCGCGTAACGCCGCGCCGTGGGCACCGCCGACGCCGATCCAGTTTTCCGGGGCGACTTCCAGAAAGTCGAAATCGCCGGCGGGGGCGGCTTGCAGATCTTTCAACAGCCCACGGCGCAGGCCCAGCCCTACGCTGGGTTGCCTTGATACATGAGGGGTTTGCATGGTGGCTCACCTCGGTGGTTGACCCACGCAGTTCAACCGGTGGCTGTATCGACGCTGTGTTCAACCCACCCGATATTTGCTACCCCATGTATCCCTCCGCGACAGCGATACACAGCGATACACACCCTTTGAACTCGCTGAAAAAACCTGTGAGAGCTGACTTGCCAGCGATGGCGTCAGCACAGCCAACATCATGATCGACTGTGCCGACCTCATCGCTGGCAAGCCAGCTCCCACAAGGATTAGCGGTGATCACCGCTCCTCAATCCATACAGCTTTCCTGCAAGCGTGAGCCTGCTTGCGATAGCGGTGTGTCCGTTAATGAATGCAGCGGCTGACACAATGCCTTCGCGAGCAGGCTTGCTCCCAAATTTGCTCCGCGTCGATCAAAGAATCCGGGCTAGACTCATTCATGACCCAGTCGAGGGGGCCGCAGGACTTTTGCCGTGCCCTGCCTGTTTCCATGACCACCGCCCGGTGGCGCATGCCTCGACGCTCAACGGCGCCGGACGGTGATCCTGTTTCAGGAGCACACATGATGGACGAGGCTCGACTCAACGAATTCATGGGCAAACTGGTCAACGACATGGGCGGCGCGGCAATGCTGGCCAATGTCATCGTCGGCGAAGAACTCGGGCTGTACCGGGCGATGGCCGACAGTCAGCCGATCAGCCCCGAAGCCCTCGCAGCAAAAACCACCTGTAACCCGCGCCTGGTGCGCGAATGGCTCAGCGCTCACGCCGCCTCCGGCTACATGGAGCACCGCGACGGGCAGTTTCGCCTGCCAGAAGAACAGGCCATGGCGCTGGCCGTCGAAGACTCGCCGGTTTACGTCGCCGGCGGTCTGGGGGTGGTAGCGTCGTTTTTCCACGACAAGGACAAACTGGTCAAAGCCATGCGCGGCAACGGCGCCCTGCCCTGGGGCGATCACCATCCGTGCATGTTCAGCGGGACCGAACGGTTTTTCCGCCCCGGCTACAAAGGCCACCTGATCGCCGAATGGTTGCCGGCGCTGGACGGCGTCGTGGCCAAACTCGAGAAAGGCGCAAAAGTCGCCGACATCGGCTGCGGCCACGGCGCCTCGACCGTGTTGATGGCCCAGGCGTATCCCAACTCGCGTTTCGTCGGCTACGACTTTCACGCACCGTCGATCACCGTCGCTAACCAGCGCGCGGAAGAAGGCGGGGTCAGCAGTCGGGCGACTTTCCTCCAGGGCTCAGCGAAAAACTACCCCGGCAATGACTATGACCTGATCTGCTATTTCGATTGCCTGCACGACATGGGCGACCCGGTGGGCGCCGCGCGTCATGCCTACGACTCGCTCAAGGACGACGGCACGGTGTTGCTGGTCGAGCCCTTCGCCAACGATGCGCTGGACGACAACATCAACCCCGTGGGACGGCTTTTCTACGCAGCATCGACGTTCATTTGCACGCCGAACTCGCTGTCCCAGGAAGTCGGCCTGGGCCTCGGTGCGCAGGCCGGTGAAAAACGCCTGCGCAAAGTGTTTACCGAAGCCGGATTCAAGCAGTTCCGGCGCGCCACGCAGACGCCGTTCAACCTGATTCTGGAGGCTCGCAAATAACCGCGAATCTGTGGTGAGGGAGCTCTCTCCCTCTCCACGGATGTCAGTGCTAACCTGCATGGCACTCATCGCTAATGGAATGCCAGCCATGCTCGACAGCCCGATCCGCGAACACCTCGACACGCTGCAACAGGCGATGATCGACGGTGACTTCCTGGTGCTCACCGGCGCCGGCATCAGCACCCCCTCGGGCATCCCCGACTACCGCGACAGCGACGGCGTGCGACGTGGCCGGCAACCGATGATGTATCAGGAGTTCCTCGCCGCCCCCGAGTCACGCCGCCGCTACTGGGCGCGGGCGATGCTGGGCTGGCCTCGGGTGCGTCAAGCGCAACCGAATGCAGCGCATGAGGCGCTGGCCAGTTTGCAGCGGCATGGCAGGATCAGCGGCTTGATCACGCAGAACGTCGACACTTTGCACGATCAGGCCGGCAGTCATGACGTGATCGAACTGCACGGCAGCCTGCACCGCGTGCTGTGTCTGGATTGTGGCCAGCGCAGCGATCGCGATTCGATTCAGCAACTGATGGAACGGCAGAATCCGTATCTGGCCGGCGTCGATGCAGTGCAGGCGCCAGACGGTGACACCCTGCTTGACCCGGCATTCGAAGCACGCTTTCAGGTGCCACACTGCCCGTTTTGTGCGGGCGAGCGGATGAAACCGGACGTGGTATTTTTCGGCGAAAACGTCGCGCAACCTACCGCCGCTCGGGCCATGGATGCAGCGCAGACAGCGGCGGGAATGCTGGTGGTGGGGTCTTCGTTAATGGCCTATTCAGCGTTTCGCCTGTGCCGGGTGATCGCAGATCGCGGCAAGCCGTTGATTGCGATCAATATGGGCAAGACACGGGCGGATGATTTGCTGGATTTGAAGATTGAGGGCGCTTGCGAACAACTGCTGCCCTTGCTGACACAACACCTGACGACTGAATCCATGTAGGCGTTGATGCACATTGCGACAAGCCTTCAGCAGCCCAGGCAACCCTTGAAAGTCGGCGCTGGCTACTGTTTCAAATCATCGACCAGTTGGTTCATGACCCATGTCAGACACATGGGTAAATGCCTTGCGCAATGTCTCGGGATCTATGGCGTATTGCTCAGGCGAACAATTGATCATGCAATGATTCGCCTGGCAGGCCATTGCCTCGATACCACTTTAGAAGCTGGCGTTATCGTGGAAATGTTTGCAGGTACGCCAGCAAATTCTCAAGCTTCTCCTCATCACTCAGCCCCCAGAAAATCATCCGAGTCCCCGGCACCACGCCTTTCGGATCTTTCAGGTAAGCCTTCAGCGTTTCGTGGTCCCAGGTCACGCCTGAGTTTTTCATCGCATCGGAATACACATAGTTCGCCGACGTCCCGGCCGGGCGGCCGATGATGCCGTTGAGTTCCGGACCGAAACCCGAGCGGGCGGATTCGCCGACTTGATGGCAGCCGCCGCACAGGCGCGGGAAGATTTTTGCGCCGGCCTCGGGATCGCCTGCTGCGTGGGCGGTTGTGCCGAGCAGGCCAGCGGTGAGTATCAAGGCGAGGGACAGTGAAGCTATGTTTTTCATCGGGCGATCCAAAGCGATTTGATGCGAATGCGCCAAGGCTAACATTTTGTGGCCTGGAAGCTTGTTCCCTTGCCAAGGGTTCTACAGATAAGCACCGACGACGTTTCTGACGGTGATCAACGCTTGGCGCAACACGTTCATATCCACCGAACCCAATGCCAACCGAATCGCATGCGGTGTATGAGTCGCCACCGAAAACGGCTCGGCGCTGGTGACCGAAATCTGTTCGTGCATCAACTCCATGACAATCCGATCGGCGCGCACATCTTCCGGCAGCGGCAACCACAAGAAATACGAGGATGGATGTGCGAAATAGGGCAACCCTTTGAGCAACTCGGCGGCCAGTGCCTGACGAGCCTTGGCGTCGTTGCGCTTTTGTTCTTCAAGCGAGGTGACAGTGCCGTCGTCGAGCCAGGCGCAAGCAATGGCGGTCATCACGCCGGGAGTGTTCCAGGTGGTGGCGCGGATGATTCGCTCCAGCGCCGGCACCTTGGCCTCCGGCGCAGCGATGAAACCGACGCGCAAACCGGTGGCGATATTCTTGGAAAGTCCCGACACATAAACCGTGCGCTCGGGCGCCATGTCGATCAGCGCTGGCGGTGGGTTTTCCACCAGAAAGGCGTAGGCCGCGTCTTCAATGATCGTCAGATCATGCTGACGGGCAATCGATATCAACTGTTCGCGTTGCTCAGTCGGCATCACCCAGCCCAGCGGATTGTGCAGGGTCGGCATGCTGTACACGGCGCGCACCGAGCGGCTGCGACAGAGTTTATCCAGCGCCGCCAGATCCGGCCCGTGGTCACCGATCGGAATCGCCACCACTTCCAGATGCAGCGCTTCGGCCAGCACCTTGAACCCGGAATAGGTCAGCGCATCTGCCGCAATCACATCGCCCGGTTTGAGCAGTGCCATCAGCGTCACCGCCAGCCCTTGCTGGGCGCCGTTGACGATCAGCACTTGCGCGGCCTCAACGCTCACCCCGCGACTCAGCAGATGCCGCGCAACCGAGGCGCGCTCGTGCTGGCGGCCGGCGTGTGGTTGATAACGCAGCAGCGCTTCGAGGTCACCGGACAGTGCCAATTGGCGTAACGCCGTGCGTAGCAGCTCAGCCTGACCGGGCAATGACGGGTAGTTGAAATTGAGGTCGATCATGCCAACCGCGACGTCCTTCTGATCGATGCCCTGCCCCAGCGACAACGAGGTTTCCCGCACAAAGGTGCCGCGACCGGTTTCGCCACTGACCAGGCCCATCGCCTCCAGCTCGGCGTACACCCGCGAGGCCGTGACCAGCGCCAGCCTTTCGCTCATGGCCAGTTGCCGGTGGGTCGGCAGTCGCGTGCCCGGCGCGAGACGGCCCGAGCGGATGTCTGCCGCATAGGTATCAACGAGGGTCTTGTAGCGGGAGCGTGGCATGTGGAGATGTATCCATGACAATTTTTTGATTGTCCTGATTCTCGCCCCTAGGATTAAACCCACGCAACCCCACCTTTGAGCGCGACCTCGTATGGAACGGACTTCGAACCTGGGTAACCCGGCACTGGAAAAAACCAGCGGCTGGATCAACGGTTTTATCGGCGTGGTGATCTTCAGCGGCTCGCTGCCGGCCACGCGCCTGGCGGTGCTGGAATTCGACCCGGTGTTTCTTACCGTGGTGCGCGCGGCCATCGCCGGGGTATTGGCGTTGGGATTGTTGTGGTTGTTTCGCGAGCGGCGTCCGGCGCGCAGTCAGTGGCTCTCGCTGTTCATTGTCGCGATGGGCGTGGTGCTGGGTTTTCCGCTGCTGACCGCGTTGGCGTTGCAGCACGTGACGTCAGCGCATTCGATTGTTTTCGTAGGATTGCTGCCATTGGCCACGGCGATTTTCGGCGTGCTGCGCGGTGGTGAGCGTCCGCGACCGGTGTTTTGGTTCTTCTCGATTCTGGGCAGCGCTCTGGTGGTTGGATTCGCGCTGTCCCAGGGACTGACTGCTTCGCCCACCGGCGACTTGTTGATGCTCGCAGCGATTCTGGTCTGCGGCCTCGGTTACGCTGAAGGCGCCAAGCTGTCGCGCACCCTTGGGGGCTGGCAGGTGATCTGCTGGGCGCTGGTTTTGTCCCTGCCGCTGATGGCGTTGCTGAGTATGTGGCTGGCGCCCGCCTCGTTCAGCAACATCAGCCTGTCGGCGTGGCTGTGTCTGGCCTATGTGTCGCTGTTCAGCATGTTGATCGGATTCGTGTTCTGGTATCGCGGATTGGCGCAGGGCGGCATCGCGGCGGTCGGGCAGTTGCAGCTGCTGCAACCGTTTTTCGGGCTGGCGCTGGCGGCGACGTTGCTGCATGAACAGGTCAGCATCGGCATGCTTGCGGTGACATTGGGAGTTATTTTGTGTGTCGCCGGGGCGAAGAAGTTTGCCAAATAACCCTCAAATCCCAGCCTTCCACTCCCGGGGACTGAGCCCGGTCTTGCGGCGAAAAGCGCGGGCCAGCGCCGAAGGACTTTCGTAGCCGACCTCTTCGGCGATCAACGCAATCGGCCGGCCTTCGCGCAGACGTTTCTGCGCCAGACTGACCCGCCAGCTCAGCAGGTAATCGCCCGGTGTCTGCCCGACAACACGGTGAAACTGCTCGGCAAATCCTGCGCGAGACAGGTTGGCAGCAGTCGCCAGATCGGCCACGCTCCAGGGCTTTTCGGGCTGTTCATGCATCAGGTTCAAGGCGCGGGACAGGCGCGGATCGGCCAGCCCGGCCATCATTCCGGGGGCTTGATCACGATTACTGATGAGGTGGCGCAACAGCAGGATCACCAACAACTCGAACAACCGATCCATCACCGCCACACGTCCGCAATGACCTTCGAAGGCTTCCTTGAACAGCCACTCCAGGGTGCTGCTCAACTCTGGAATATCGGTGAGTTCGAGCACCAGATAATCCGGCAGCGCCGCCGCCAATGCATTACCCGAACCGCCGTCAAACGTCAGCGTTGCGCAGACCAGTCTGGTCTCCATGGACGCGTCGGCAATCATGCGATGGGCGAAGGGTCGAGGGAAGAAAATCAGCGACGGCTGATCGAGGCGGATCTCGCGTTCATTGCCAGGCTTGAGCAGCAACTCACCCGCCTGCAACAGATGCACGTGCCCACTCGGCTCACCCTCATGAACACTGACGCCGCAAAAGTCGCCGCTGTGAAACGTACCGGCATGCACAGCGAAATGGCTGAGCAACGTGGAAAGGCGATCCATGGGCAACTCCCGAGCGAATATCTGGACGATCTGCCGCATATCCTCGACGATTTGACGCCAAAGCACCACTAGCGCTGATTAACATCACCTCCATCGCCGGTGCACTTCGCACCGGATCTTCGGAGAATCACCATGAGCCGCATTAACGCCATCAGCCTCGAATCCGCCACCGACACCACCCGCCCGGTACTGGAAGGCGTGAAAAAGAAAATCGGCTTCCTGCCCAATCTTTTCACTACCCTGGCCAAGGCGCCCGTAGCGCTTGAGACCTACGTACAAGCCTCGGCCATCCTCGGTAAAACCTCATTGAGCGCCAAGGAGAAAGAAGCCGTCTACCTCGCCACGTCACAGGTCAACGGTTGCGATTATTGCCTGGCGGCGCACACCCTGTTTGCCGGCAAGGCCGGGCTGTCGGCGCAGGACATCGTCGCGGCACGTGAAGGCGAACTCAACGCCTACGCCGCCCTCGCCCGTCAACTCACGCAAAGCCGCGGCCACTTGAGCGACGAACAAATCGCCGCCGCCCGCGCTGCCGGTATCGACGACGTGAAAATCATTGAAGTGATCGCACTGGTCGCCGTGCAAACGCTGACCAACTACCTGAACAACGTGGCGCTGACCGATATCGATTTCCCGGCGATCTAAACCTGGCCACACACAAAACCCTGTGGGAGCTGGCTTGCCAGCTCCCACAAGGTATCGCGGCTGGGCCGCGAGTTTGAGTCGATCATTCCCAAAGAAAAGCAAATCAAAGCAACACACCGACCCGAGTCGCTCTTCACCACTCAACACAATGAGCGTTAGCTCGAGTGCAGCTCTTGATCTCGAAGGCCCGTCGGGCCGGACGTCAGGGCAAAGACCTTTGGTTACTTTGGGCTGGGCCGGCACTCCGGCGTTTGCCAAAGTGACCCGCCGTAAGGGCGGAACCGCAACAAGCCATCACAGCAGCAACGGATATGCCCCCTCAATCGTGATCAACACCAGCGCGCTTAAGCAACTTCTTACAGCGCTCCGACAAATGAAACACCTGCAAATGCTTACCCGCCTTGGCGTAACGCTCGCGCAGGGTTTTCAGCGCGGCGATGGCCGAGTAATCGACAAAACTCAAATGCTGACAATCGAGCGTAACCCGCGCCGGGTCATTGGCCGGATCAAAGCGGTTGAGGAACGGCGTGGTCGAGGCGAAGAACAGTGTGCCGTGCAGTCGATAAAGTTTGCTGCCGTCAGCTTCCAGATGCTCATCGGCATACAACTCACGAGCCTGCTGCCAGGCAAAATTCAGCGCAGCGATGATGATGCCGCACAGCACGGCCGTGGCCAGATCGGTGAACACGGTGATAGTGGTCACGGCGATGATCACCAACACATCGTTGAGCGGCACTTTGTTCACCACCCGTAACGACGCCCAGGCGAAGGTCTGCTGCGACACCACAAACATCACGCCGACCAGTGCCGCCAGCGGAATACGCTCGATCAGGGGCGACAGAAACAGGATAAACAGCAGAATCAACACGCCCGCGACGATGCCCGACAAACGCCCGCGACCACCGGAGCTGAGGTTGATCACGGTCTGGCCAATCATCGCGCAACCGCCCATGCCGCCAAACGCGCCGGAGACCATGTTCGCCGCGCCGAGCGCCACGCACTCGCGATCCGGGTAACCACGGGTTTCGGTGATTTCGTCGGTAAGGTTCAGCGTCAGCAGGGTTTCCAGCAAACCGACCAGCGCCATCAGAATCGCGTACGGCGCGATGATGCCCAGGGTTTGCATATTCCACGGGATGTCCGGCAAGGCGAAGGTCGGCAAGCCACCGGCAATGTGCGCCATGTCGCCGAGAGTGCGGGTCGGCAGGCCGAACAGATAAACCAGCAGGCCCACGCCGAGAATCGCCACCAGCGCCGGCGGCACTGCGCGGGTCAGGCGCGGCAGGATGTAGACGATGGCCATGGTCAGCGCCACCAGCCCGGTCATCAGGTACAGCGGCGTACCGCTGAGCCAGTCTTCACCG
This sequence comes from Pseudomonas sp. A0308, assembly GCF_044218815.1. NCBI lineage: Bacteria > Pseudomonadati > Pseudomonadota > Gammaproteobacteria > Pseudomonadales > Pseudomonadaceae > Pseudomonas > Pseudomonas sp. A0308. Next base: position 5,855,972 of record NZ_CP162581.1, on the reverse strand, counting down.
TTCTTGAAATGCTCCAGTTGCGCCAGCGCAATGATGATCGCCAGGCCGTTGACGAAGCCGAGCATCACCGGATGCGGCACCATGCGCACCAGTTTGCCCAGGCGTAGCAGCCCGAACACCATCATGATCAACCCGCCCAGCAACACGGTCGCCAGTAGATATTGCACGCCGTGCTGCACCACCAGCGCCACAATCACCACCGCCATCGACCCCGCCGCACCGGAGACCATCCCCGGGCGACCGCCGAACAATGCCGTCAGCGTACAAATGATGAAAGCGCCATAAAGGCCCATCAGCGGATTGAGGTGGGCCACCAGCGCGAACGCAATGCATTCGGGCAACAGGGCAAACGAGGTGGTGAGTCCGGCCAGGACATCGGCGCGCAGACGTATCGGTTTCATGGCATACCTGACTGAGCGGCCGCCGGACACGGCCGCGGAGTTGCTGAAAAGAGTGCAGCGAATAAAGAGGGTTGCGGATGTTACGGAATTGTCCGACATCGATCCAGCAATACGCTGACACATTGCAACTCACACCTTATGCTGGCGCGTTCCTGTACGCATCGAGTCCAAATATGTCTGCATTTCTGAGCGCCCGTGAGGTTTGCCAGCGACTGCGCGAGGCCGCGCTGGGCGTACTGACGTTCAGCTGCGAGGCACGCACCGAGGCCGGACTGGTCACGGTGGATATCGACGGCTGGCGCCTTGTGCTGGATTTTGAAGGCGAACGGTTGCATCACTGTGAATACGCCCGCAACTGCGATGGCGATGAAGGTGCGCTCGATAGCTGGCAGCGCTTCGGCACCGATCCGGTGAGTCTGCTCAGTACCTGGGAATTGGCGCAGATCGAAAAATTGCTTATGGCGCGAGGCTGATACGAAGGCACGAACGGTGTTTCAGCCGCTCTCACGAACCGGTTGCTCAATGATGGCACTCTGCCCATAATTCGCGCCCTCATATTTCCACGCAAGGAACTGCCGTGAAGAAGTCGCTGTTGTTGATCCCGATGTTGGCGCTGTTACTGCAAGGCTGTGGCATGACCATGCTGCGTTACGAGCCGAGCTATGAAAACGTCCAGAAGCTCAAGCAAACCCCGCCGTTGCACGCGATCAGCAATCCTCAAGTCACTGCCGAAACCGGTGAAGGCTCGCTGATGGTTCGCGCCAACCCGATCCGCTCTCCGTCCGGCAGCATCCCGGCGCACATCCAGGACGCGATCACCGAAGAACTGCGCAAGGCCGGCCTGCTCGACCCGCAGTCCCAGCGTCAGTTGAAAGTGCTGGTGGTGAAGAACCAGATGACCGCCGGCATGGGTACTGGCGATGGTGATCTTGCTGCGCGCTTCACCCTGCTCAACGGCAACGACGTGGTGTACGACGCGACCAAGACTGTCAGCAGCCAGTGGGCCAGCAGCTTCTTCGGTTTCATTGCGATCCCGAACGCGGTTAATGCTTACAACCCAATGTTGCGTGACTTGCTGAAGGAACTGTACAGCGATCCGCAGTTCATCCAGGCGCTGAAGTAACCGTTAAAAAAGAGCCGCAATTGCGGCTCTTTTTTTTGGCTTCAGGCCCGCGGGATGCGGGTTTCAAGTGCCGAGTACTTCAGGCTGTTGCTCTCGACCACTTGCTTGAGCAGCGCGTTGACCTGACGAGTGAACGTATCGGTCACCGCCTTATTCGTCGTGTTGCCCATCAGCGGGATAAACCAGATGCCAATCCAGGTGCCGACCGCATCGTGATTGCTCGCGGTCGTCAGTGCCTGACCTTGTCCATCCACGGCCTCCAGGCTCATGGTGTACTGATCGGTGCCGTAAGCCGGGATCACCATCATGCTGAAACCACTGATGAACGCCAGCACCATCGAGCCTGCATTAGGCGGATGGTTGTAGACCTTCAGGCGCAGATTGTAGTCGCCCGGCTGCTTCTGGAATTCGTCCAGGGTGACACGGCCAAACAAGCCGGAATCGGTGAGGATTTTCTGCAGTTGCGGCTTGAGTTGATCGCGCCCCTGCGGCACTTCTACGGCAGAAGCGCTTTTTGGCTCGCCCATGTAGAAGTCGAAATCGACATAAACGTTTGGCTTGTTGGCGTAGTTGGCCATCGACGGCATTGTCACCGGCGCCACTTCGTCTTTGGTGAAACTGGCACAACCGCCCAGCGTAAGCGCCAGGCCCAGCGCCAGAATTTTCCCGAATTGCATGATGTCCGTCCCTTTGTGAACAGTGCCAAATGATGGCAATGCGCCTCCATCACGGAAGCCGGGCGGATTCTAGAGAGAGTGCTCGTCGGAGGAAAGACTGAAATGGGCAATTCGTGAAAAATATTCCGCTCAGCAGTGCCGCAAATCGAAGAGGCTGGATGCTGCCGCTCAGGCCGTTGGGGGTCAGGGCATAAAATCCACGGGGCAATCATGGTGGTTTTTCATGCGTTCATTCCAGGCCTGCAATAGACACCGGCCCCGACTTGCGAGATCTCCAGCACGCCGTTGATGGGCGTGAAGCTGAGGCCAGGTCGCGTCCCAACTGAAGGGCTGAGCGGCGTCAGCACACTGATTTATTTGCTGACACTCTGTCATCGCTGGCAAGCCAGCTCCCACATTGATTACGGCTGGAAATGGATTTGTGCGGCGGGTTTTACATCGATCCGCGCCACCGAGCCGGTCAGGTGCGCCAGATCCTTGTTGTGCTCGCCAATAATGTCTTCGGCGCTCATGTTGCCGTTGTCGACGGTGGAATGGGCGTCGGCCGCCAGCACCACGTCGTAACCCAATTGATGGGCCTGGCGCACGGTGGCATTGACGCAGTAATCGGTTTGCAGACCGCATATCACCAAACGCTCGAAATCTTCGCTCGGCAGCAGTTTGCGCAGATCGGTCTGGTAAAACGAATCCCGGGTGGTTTTGCGAACGCGCAGATCTTTCGGGGCCGTCTCAAGCCCTTCCGCCAATTGCCAGCCTTCGGCACCGTGGGCCAGTGGACTGTCCTTTTCTTCATGCTGAATCAACACAACCGGCACCCCAGCCTTACGCGCGCGGTTGCTGAGGTTGTTGATGGTGTCGATCACGCGGTGGATGTCGTGGCATTGGTATTCGCCCGAGCACAGAGCGCGCTGGACGTCGATGATCAGTAATGCGGTGGTCATGATGAGCCTTCCTTGATCAGTCCTTGAGACAGGGGCGGACGTGAGTCCGCCCCCTTTTTACGCCTCTCAGTAACCCAATGACAACCCTGTATTGCGCCGTGGATCGTTGGCGCCGTAGAAGCGGTTTTTGCCGACCGGTTTACCGCCCAGCGACGGTGCGCCAACCAGAATCGCGGCGATATGGTTGGCGTCCTGCGGCCCGGCGAACTTGTGGCCCCAGCTCTCGAGAATCTTCTTCGTGTCGGGGCTGGCGGCGAAGTCTTCGAGGTTGGTTTCTTCCGGCATCCATTGCTGATGGAAACGCGGCGCATCGACCGCCTCCTGCAAGCCCATGCCGTAGTCGATGACGTTGAGCATGGTCAGCAAAGTCGCGGTGATGATGCGGCTGCCGCCCGGCGTCCCGACCACCATGACCACTTTGCCATCCTTGGTGACGATGGTCGGGCTCATCGATGACAGCGGCGCCTTGCCCGGAGCGATGGCATTGGCTTCGCCCTGCACCAGGCCGTACATGTTCGGCACGCCGACTTTCGAGGTGAAGTCGTCCATCTCGTCATTGAGGATCACCCCGGTCTTGCTCGCCATCACACCGGCACCGAACCAGTCGTTGAGCGTGTAGGTGACCGAGACCGCGTTGCCCCACTTGTCGACGATCGAATAGTGAGTGGTGTTGCTGCCCTCATGGGGCGCTGTGCCGGGTTTCAGTTCGGCGGAGACACCGGCCTTTTGCGGCTGGATGGCGTCACGCAGTTTGGTTGCGTAGTTCTTGTCCAGCAGGTGTTCGATCGGGTTCTTGACGAAATCCGGATCGCCCAGATAGCTGTTGCGATCAACATACGCGTGACGCATCGCTTCGATCTGATAGTGCATACCCTGGGCCGAATGGAAGCCCAGGTCCTTCATCGGATAACCTTCAAGAATATTCATGATCTGGCAGATCACCACGCCACCAGAGCTTGGCGGCGGCGCCGAGACCACGTGATAGCCGCGGTAATCGCACTCCACCGGGGCCAGTTCGCGGGTCTTGTATTTGTCGAGGTCGGCCTGGGTGATGATGCCCTTGTTCGCCTGGCTGGAGGTCACGATGGCGTCGGCCACCCAGCCTTTATAGAAACCGTCAGCGCCCTTTTCGGAAATGGTTCGCAGCGTTTTGCCGAGGTCTTTCTGCACCAGTTTCTGGCCGACCTGCATCGGCTCGCCGTTGCTGAGGAAGATCGAGCCGGAATCGCGCATGTCCTTCTTGAACACGTCGGTGGCGTACTCCAGCAACTCGACGTCGCCTTGCTCCAGCTCAAAACCGTCTTCAGCCAGTTTGATTGCGGGGGCAATCATTTCCTTGCGCTGCTTGGTGCCGTACTTGCTCAGCGCCAGCTCCATACCAGACACAGTGCCCGGCACGCCGACGGCCAAATGGCCGCGTGTACTCAGTTCAGGGATGACGTTGCCTTCCTTGTCGAGGTACATATCGGCGGTCGCCGCCAGCGGCGCTTTTTCGCGGAAGTCGAGGAAGGTCTTGCGTCCGTCCGCCAATTGAATGGTCATGAAACCGCCGCCACCGAGGTTGCCCGCAGCGGGATAGACCACCGCCAGCGCATAACCTACCGCGACCGCCGCATCCACGGCGTTACCACCGCTTTTCAACACGTCGACACCGACATGCGTGGCCAGATGTTGCGCGGTGACCACCATGCCGTTTTCCGCGGCAACCGGTGCCACCGAGGCGGCGTGAGCCATGAGACAGCTGAGTGCCAGCGTGGTCGCTATCAGCGATTTGGCCAAAGGTTCGTACTTCATGAGTCGATCTCTTTTTTGTTTTCAGGGTCTGTGCAAAACAGAGGGGAACGCGTCAAGAGCAAGAAGCAGTATGGTCGGGTTTGCGTTTTGCGCCTCCCTGTTCAACCAGTATGCTGGGCGCTGTCGCCGCACCGAATCGGAGTTTGCTCGCATGTCGTTTACCTTCATCACCCTGCCCTCGCTGGTTGGCGAGCTGAAGCTGGTCGCGAACGGCTCGCGACTGGCGGCCATCCTCTGGGAAAACGACCGACCGAACCGCGTGCGTCTTGGACCGATGACTGAAGCACCGGACAATCCGGTCCTGCTGAAAACCGCTCGGCAACTGGAAGAGTATTTTGCCGGGACGCGCAATTGCTTCGAGCTGGAGCTGGATTTTGTCGGCACGGATTTTCAGAAACAGGTCTGGGCGGCGTTGCTGACCATTCCGTTCGGAGAGACCCGCACCTATAGCCAGATTGCCCAACAGATCGGTAAACCCACCGCCGTACGGGCAGTGGGAGCAGCGAATGGGCGCAACCCGATTTCGATTGTTGCGCCGTGTCACCGGGTGATTGGCGCGTCCGGGAAATTGACCGGGTTTGCCGGGGGGCTTGAGGCGAAGGAGCGGTTGTTGAGGCTCGAGGGTGGTGATTGGTCGGGAGCGAGTCAAACGGGAGATTTATTTTAGTACGCGCAGAAAGATCAAAAGATCGCAGCCTGCGGCAGCTCCTACAGGGAACACCGAAGGCTGCGGCCGTTGCTTTACAGGTTGAACAGGTTATTCATCGCCGCGTATTGCAGCAGCATGATGGTCTTGGCATCGCAGATTTCACCCCGATGGAAGGCTGCCAGCGCTTCATCGAATGACCACTCCAGCACTTCCAGCTCTTCGGTTTCTTCTTCCAGACCGCCACCGTCACTGACCTTCGATGCCGAGTCGTACTCGGCAATAAAGAAGTGCAGTTTCTCGGTCACCGAACCGGGGCTCATGTAGGCCTCGAAAACCTTCTTCACGTCATGTACGCGATAGCCGGTTTCTTCCTCGGCCTCATCGCGAATCCGCTGTTCCGGGGCGGCCCCCTCCAGCAAGCCTGCCGCCACTTCGATCAGCAGACCGTCATGGCCGTTGACGAACACCGGCAAGCGGAACTGCCGGGTCAGCACCACAGAGCGCTTCTGTCGGTTGAACAGCAAAATGGCAACGCCATTACCGCGGTCGTACACCTCGCGCGTCTGACGCTGCCACTCACCATTATTGCGTTGGTAGTCGAAGGTGATTTTCTTCAGCAGATACCAATCGTGGGACAACACCTGAGTGTCGACAATGTTGACCCGCTCGGCTGTGTCGGTCATGACGTCTGATCCTTTTTCCATCGTAAGGCTGCCATGGTCGAATAATCGCGCCAACAAAAAAAGCCCGGCAGCGCTACCGGGCTTGTTTATTTGCAGCTAAAGAGCGGAATACGCAACCGTCTCTTCGATCTCCTGCCCGGTCAATCGGGCGCCGTGAATCAACGGCCCGTAACGCTGACTGAACTCCCAGTCATACGGCACGCGATCCTTATTGGTGCCGTTGTCCCAGTTCACCGACCAGGTCATCAACCCCTTGATAGGATGCCCCTTGATTGCCAGCCGCTTGAGCACATTGCCCACCACGGTCTTGTCGATAACGTAACCGGTGGCGGCGGCATCGACGTTGGCCGGTAGACCGATGACGAATTTATCCGCGGCAACCCTGGTAAAACCTCGAGTGCCCGTCACCAGACTTTCAGTCAGGTAATAGAGGAAGTCCTCTTTCAGCACATCGTTGTTCTGCGCGATCCACGCGCCGGCACCGTTATTGGCCTCAGGCACCCAGACCCCGTCGCCGCCCTGGTTGTAAAACTGCGGTGCGATGAAGTCGTAGTAGCCTTCCAGTGCCTGCAAATAGCCGACGTACTTGCCGTTGGTGGTCAGGTACGGAAACTCCGGGGCCATGCTGATGATGAAATGCTTGCCCTGGCCTGCGTAGTGATCCTTGACCAGTTTGAGCGCGGCCGGCAGGACGGTCTTGTTGGCGGCGAAATCAATCGCGCTCTGTTCAAGATCGATGTCCAGCCCGTCAAAGCCATAAGTTTCCACCAAACGGATAATTTCATTGGCCAGCGGTTGCTCCTGACCGCTATGCAGTTCGATGTGTGCATCGGCGCCACCGAGAGAAATCAGCACCGCCCGCCCCTCACTGTTAAGCACGCCGACCTGACGACGGAACTCGGCATCGGAGACGTTGAACGGCTTAAAGGTCGGAATACCGCTGCCCTTCATGAAGGCCACCGCGACCACGTTGTATTCCCTGGGTACATCCTCCAAAGCGATGCTGGCAAACCGGCCTTGCCGATAACCGTCGCTCAGGCCCGCTGGCCAGTTGTGCCAAAAGCCCATGAGGATTTTTTTGCCGGCAATGCCCGGCATCAGCGAAGCCGCATCACTCGCTGCGTTTTGCATCAATGAGAAATCGATATCTGACATGTTCTAATCCTTCAGAACCTGTGAATTTGACGACACTGCGCCGTTATTTGAAATCGACGTCGAACGCCTGATAAAAGGCGTTACCGGTGTTGGCAACGATCCACATCAGTACGATGACGTGATGGCCTTTCTTGCTCGCCGGCAGTTTCACCGAGTGGTTGACCTTGGCTTTGAGCTCTGCCGAATGACTGTAGTAAGGCACCTGAGTGTAGAAGTCCTCAAAGAACGGTTGTGCTTCGAGTTGCGCGCGGGTGATGCGTTGCTTCGGGTCCCAGCCGTCCTTGGTGATCAGCCAGCGATAGCCACGAGTGGTGTGCGGCGCGGTGTATGCCCATTTGATCTCGAGGATCTGACCCGGGGTGACATTGAGCAGCGGCCACGTGAATGGACGATTGAGTTTCTTGCTCATTTCCTCCTGGGTGAAGTTCACGCAATCACGCGCATCACTCTTGCCGCCGCTGAGAATGTAGCCGTCTGCGGGCGGGGCGACACTGGCGGAGTCGGTTTCGTAGGGTGGCGGAAACGGTCCGGCAACCAGCGCCGGAAAGTTCTTGCCGCCTTCCATTTCATTGACCTGCCAGTCGCCCAGCAGCCCTAGATCAATGACGACCGAGCCACGGCTTGCTGGAGAGGTGACACGACCATGTCGCAGTGGGGTTTCAGGGTTTGCTTGATTCATGTTTTTCACTCCGTTGATTAAAGAACTCTCCTTCCCGAGGAGAGGCCTTCAAGCTAACGGAGGTGATTTTTTTGTCCATCGGCGGTTTTGTCGCACTCATCGTCAGCCGCGCTCAAAACACCAATAAACACTGTATGCATATACAGCACCCTAAGAAAAAGCCCACCTCGCTTATGGCAAAAGGACTACACGCCGACGCGGCAAAAGTCGCCATGCTCAACTCAGCCTAACTGAGCGTTGAACTCCTTTTCGTATTCCCCAGCCAACTGTTCTTTCTGCTTTTCGCTGAGTAACTTGCCGGCCATCTGGAAGAACTTCTGCTCCTCTTCCTTGAGGTGGTGATGAACCTTGTCCGAAAGCTTTTTAGCGGTCGCCAGCCATGCCGGGCTGGACATCTCGGTCTCGTCCAGCTCTTCCATCATTTCGTCCATTTCATGGTGCTCGGCGATGGCGTGCCGGCTAAGGTCAACACCGTTGTCGAACGCCATCAGCGGGATATAGAAGTGGCGTTCCTCGGCAGTTTCGTGGGCTTGCAACTCGGCCTTGAGCTGCTTGTAGGCCTCTGCCCTTTCAGGGGTATCACCACTGGTTTTGATCAGGTTTTCGGCGTAGCTGCGTTGGCGATCATGGCTTTCACGAAGGGCTTCGAAAATATTCATGGGGGGTCCTCATCAACCGCGTTCTGAAATGACGCTGTCAAAGCTAGACCGCAACGCGGGAGCGACGGTTCCACGGGGTTGAACAGGGACTTGGAAGACACCCCTCGCGCAGGATAGGCTGGGGGCTCACACCACAAGGAAGTCCTGCATGAACTTGCGCATCGAGTTGTCGCAAAACCCTACGGAGGAGCAACGTCAGGCCATTCTCCAGCCCTTGATCGCCTACAACGACGCCCAGACAGGTGGCTCGAAATCGGAGCCCTTCGCCCTGATGGTGCGCGATGAGCACGACGCGATTCTCGGCGGATTGTATGGTCGGGTGATTTTTCAGTGGATGTACATTGAATTGCTGTCAGTCCCGGAGCAGGGTCGGGGGCAGGGAGTCGGCTCGGAGCTGATGACCATGGCCGAATCGATGGCGAAGGAAAAGAACTGCCTGGGCATCTGGCTGGACACTTTCAGTTTTCAGGCGCCAGAGTTCTACAAGAAGCTTGGGTTCAGCCAGTTCGGGGAGATCGTTGACTATCCGCCGGGGCATAGACGGCATTATTTCCAAAAGCGCTTGATGGGTTGAGTCGACTGGCCCCATCGCGGGCAAGCTCGCTGCCACAGTGAATGTGTCGCTCACAAAGCCTGTGGGAGCGGGCCTGCCCGCGATGGAGCCATTGATGTCACCGCATAGGGCAACTGACTGACCTTAAAGACAAGTCGCCAACGCCGCCAACCGTCGCTTGGCGACAAAATCATCCTTCTGCGCGAAGTAATTCAACACCGTACCGGAGGCATCCGTACTCACATCGACAAAAGACTCCGCCGAACGCGTGTACACCGTCGAACCGCCCTTCTTGCCCGGCTGCAGATAAGCCCCGGCATCGACGCCGAACACGGCTTCGTCCTGCCAGGCGAATTGCACGCACTGGGCCACGATTTTTTCGGGTTTGTTCGAGGTCAGAACCTTGTTTGGGGTTTGGGTGCGGGCATTGTCCATCACCGAACCCGCGCAACCGGCCAGCACCGTCGCGGCCAACGCCACCATCAGAATTCGCATTGCATTCGCTCATTCACAAAAAAGCGGACTGTATCACCGCAGCAGCAGGAATCGTTCTGCTTTACTGCATTTATAGCGCGACACGCGCGGGCAGCTGCGGCAACCTAAGGTCATCAGCCTCACAAGGAAAACACATGGCGCCTACCGACCAGCGACATGAACATGCTCTGAAACTGTTTCTCGACGCGCACCCCGACTTGCGCGAAACCCTCGACCATCTCAATCCATTGCTGGCCCAGGCCAAAGGTGAAACCCAGGCGCAGTATCGCGAGGAACGCTTGCATGAGGCGTTTGAGGCCGAGGCGGAAAGTCGAGGCTTGTTTGCCTGGGAACTGACCTTGCAACTGACGGCCGAAACGCCTGAGGAGTATCAGGCGCAACGTCTGGAAGTGCATCGCGAAGTCGCGGAAATGGCCGGGATGGAGTGGCTGGAATACTGCGATCTGTATGGCATAGAACCGTAATCATTGCTCAAGGATATCCGCACCGATGCTGCCCTCAACCTCGACCCACCGTGCCAGTCCCGGCCATCTGCACAAGCAGAAATGGCGCGGTCGTGTGGGTCTGGCGCTGGTCGCCAGCCTGTCGGTGCTGGCCGGGATGACGGATGCAATCGGCTTTATGGCCAGCGGCGATTTCGTCTCGTTCATGAGCGGCAATACCACACGCCTGGCCGTGGCGATCAGTGATGGCGACATGGGGCTGACGTTACGCCTGGTCATCCTGGTGGCCACGTTTGTCATCGGTAATGCCCTGGGCGTGGTGGTCGCACGGCTTGGCGGGCGGCGCACGCTACCCTTGCTGCTGTGCATCGCCACCCTGCTCTGCATGGCGGCAGCGTTACCAATTGATGCACAACTGCCGGCGCTGCTGGCGGCAATCATCGCGATGGGCATGCTTAACGCCGCGGTCGAGGAAGTGAACGGCCTTCCGGTCGGGCTGACCTACGTGACCGGAGCGCTGTCGCGATTCGGACGAGGACTGGGCCGCTGGATGCTCGGCGAACGCCGTGGTGGTTGGCGGGTGCAGTTGGTGCCGTGGAGCGGGATGTTTATCGGCGCGATTCTTGGGGCGGTACTCGAACACCATTTGGGACTCAGGGCGATGTTCGTCAGCGGTTTGCTGGCGGCAGTGGTGGGGTTGCTATCCCTGACAATTCCCCGACGCTGGCAATTAGGCTACATGCCCCGTTGACTGATGCCTGACACCTATCCCTGTGGGAGCGAGCTTGCTCGCGAAGGGTCCTTCAAATTCAACATCTCGGCCCCTGACAAGACGCTTTCGCGAGCAAGCTCGCTCCCACAGGGTTATATGCATAACCTGGATTTCGCGGATACCCCGATAAAGCTTTATCATGCCCGCAGTTTTGCTGATCGAGTCCGTCATGAAGTTCGCCATTGCGCTGTTTTCCGCCGCCCATGCGCCCTCCTCGCGCCGAGCCCTGCTGTTTGCGCAGGCTGCATTGGCCGGCGGGCATGAGATTGTCCGGCTGTTTTTCTACCAGGACGGCGTCTACAACGCCTCCGACGCGGTGGTCACGCCGCAGGACGAACTGGACCTGCCCAAACAATGGCGTGCATTCATCAGCGAGCGACAACTCGATGGCGTGGTGTGCATCGCCGCAGCCCTGCGCCGCGGGGTGCTGAATGCCGAAGAGGCCCAGCGCTATCAGCGAGATGCCGTATCCGTCAGCACACCGTGGGAATTGTCCGGCCTCGGTCAGTTGCATGATGCAGTGCAAGACGCCGACCGCTTGATCTGTTTCGGAGGTGCGTGAGATGGCCAAATCCTTGTTGATCATCAGCCGCCAGTCGCCGTGGTCCGGCCCTGCTGCCCGCGAAGCGCTGGACATCGTGCTGGCCGGCGGCGCTTTCGATCTGCCGATCGGCCTGCTGTTTCTCGATGACGGCGTGCTGCAACTGGCCGCGGGGCAAAACGCCAAGGCTGTGCAACAGAAAGACCTGAGTGCCAACCTGCAAGCGTTGCCGATGTTTGGCGTCGAAGAACTGTTCTATTGCGCCGACAGTGCCAGCGCTCGCGGCCTTGGCGAATTCTCGCTGGACGAAGCAGCACCGCTCGCCGCCGAGCAAATCACCGCCCTTATTGACCGTTACGACCAAGTGATCACCCTCTGATGTCGACTTTGCATGTGTTGTCTCATTCTCCGTTCGGCGATGATCGTCTGACGAGTTGCCTGCGTGTCATCGGCAGTGCCGACGCTTTGCTGTTGTCCGGTGATGCGGTCTATGCGTTACAACCGGGTACCGCGCCGTTTACCGAACTGCAAAACCGCCAAATCAAATTATTCGTTCTGGCCGAAGATATGGAGGCTCGCGCCATCGAAGCGCCGGACTGGGCCAAAGCCATCGATTATCCGGCCTTCGTCGAGCTGTCGATCCACAACGACAAGGTCAACAGTTGGCTATGAATTCCATGACCGTCGGCGCCCGCGCCATCGAACTGGACAAGGACGGCTTCCTCGTTGACCTCAGCGACTGGTCACACGACGTCGCCAGTGCCCTCGCCGCCGCCGAAGACATCGAGTTGACCCCCGAACACTGGGAAGTCCTCGAGCTGCTGCGCAGCTTCTATGAAGAATTCCAGCTGTCCCCGGCCACGCGGCCGCTGATCAAGTACACCGCGCTGAAGCTCGGCGTGGACAAAGGCAACAGCCTGCACCTGAACCGACTGTTCAAAGGCACCCCTGCCAAACTCGCCGCGAAACTGGCGGGCCTGCCCAAACCGACGAATTGCCTATGACCGATTATCCAGCGCTGACCCTCGAAACGCCCGCCGAGCATCCATTCGCCCAGTTCGTGCGAATCCTTGGCAAGGGCAAGCGCGGCGCTCGCGACCTGACTCGCGTCGAGGCCCGGGAAGCAATGGGCATGGTGCTCGACGACAAGGTCGAAGACACCCAACTCGGCGCTTTTCTGATGTTGCTGCGGCACAAGGAAGAAAGCGCCGAGGAAATGGCCGGTTTTACCGAAGCGCTGCGTGAGCGTCTGCAGGCACCAGCCTTGAATGTCGATCTGGACTGGCCAACCTACGCGGGCAAGAAGCGGCATCTGCCGTGGTATCTGCTGGCGGCCAAGTGCCTGGCGCAGAACGGCGTGCGCATCTTCATGCATGGCGGCGGCGCGCACACTGCCGGGCGTCTGTACAGCGAGCAACTGCTGGGCGAATTGGGGATTGCGTTGTGCCGCAACTGGCAGCAAGTCGGTACGGCGCTGGACAACGGCGGTCTGGCGTTCATGCCGCTGGTGGACTGGGCGCCGCAATTGCAGAAGATGATCGATTTGCGTAATACCCTGGGCCTGCGCTCGCCGATCCACTCGCTGGCGCGGATTCTCAATCCGCTGGGCGCGCGCTGCGGTCTGCAAAGTATCTTCCACCCCGGTTATCAAGCCGTGCACCGCGACGCCAGCGGCCTGCTCGGCGATACGGCGATTGTGGTCAAGGGTGATGGCGGTGAGATAGAAATCAACCCGGATGCCGACAGCCATCTCTACGGCACCACGGGTGGCGAGAGCTGGGACGAGGAATGGCCGCAATTGTCGGCGCAACGCCACGTCAAACCGGCCTCGCTGGACGTTGAGCATCTGAAAGCCGTATGGCGCGGCGATGTGGTGGACAGCTATCCGCAAATGGCCCTGATTTCGACCATGGCGTTGGCGTTACGCGGTCTCGGCCAGCCCCGTGAGCAGGCATTCGAAACGGCCGAGCAATTCTGGGCGGCGCGGGACAAATCGATTTAACCGATCATTCGCGCCCGATCTTTGCGCTTTTTGTTCGAACTCATCGGAATAGACTCGACTCCAACGTTTATTGGTTTACGGAGTCTTGATCATGGGTTTACTCGTTGATGGCCGCTGGCAGGACAAGTGGTACGAAAGCAGCAAGGACGGCGCGTTCCAGCGCGAACAAGCGCAACGGCGCAACTGGGTCACTGCTGACGGCCAGCCAGGCCCGAGCGGTGAAGGCGGCTTTGCGGCCGAGGCCGGGCGCTATCATCTCTACGTTTCGCTCGCCTGTCCGTGGGCACATCGCACGCTGATCCTGCGCAAACTCAAAGGCCTGGAAAACCTGATCGACGTTTCCGTGGTCAGTTGGCTGATGCTGGAAAACGGCTGGACCTTCGACACCGCGCTCGGCTCGACCGGCGACAAGCTCGATCACTTCGACTTCATGCACCAACGCTACACCGCCGATACGCCGGACTACACCGGGCGCGTCACCGTGCCGGTGCTGTGGGACAAAAAACTCAAACGCATCGTCAGCAATGAATCGGCAGAGATCATCCGCATGTTCAACAGTGCGTTCGATGACCTGACCGGCAATGATCTGGACTTCTACCCGGCCCCGCTGCGTAGCGAGATCGATGCCTTGAACGAGCGGATTTATCCGGCAGTCAACAACGGCGTGTATCGCGCCGGGTTCGCCACCTCGCAACAGGCTTATGAAGAGGCGTTCGATGAGGTGTTTGCCGAACTGGATCACCTGGAACAGGTACTGGATGCCAATCGTTATCTGTCGGGTGAATACCTGACTGAAGCTGATGTTCGTCTGTTCACCACGATGATCCGCTTCGACGCGGTGTATCACGGGCACTTCAAGTGCAACCTGCGACGGATCGCCGATTACTCGAATCTGTCGAACTGGCTGCGTGAGCTTTATCAGTGGCCGGGGATCGCCGAGACGGTGGATTTTCAGCACATCAAGAATCACTACTACGGCAGCCACAAGACGATTAACCCGACAGGGGTTGTGCCAAAGGGGCCGGAGCAGGATTTCACTGTGGCCCATGACCGGGCGCGGTTGGGTGGGAAAGAGGTTTGGCGCCGGGGCTGACATTTGTAGAGGCTTGGAGGGCCCCATCGCTGGCAAGCCAGCTCCCACAGGGATTTTCGTGATGCAGGAGACTGAGCATCACTCCAAAACCTGAGGTCAGGGGTGATGCTGGAGAATGCAGCTTCAACACAAGACCTGTGGGAGATTCTATGGTTGAGGGGAAGCCCTCAACCTGCTTTTGGCTGGTATTCGCTCTGTCCCTTTAGCAGTGCAAACACCACTCGCGCGAGCTTTCGTGCCAGGATTACCAGCGCTTGTGTGGTACTGAACCCACGGGCTCTTTGCTCTTCATAGAACGCTTTCCACGCTGAAGTGCGACTGGCCGACATGGCGGCGTTATGCAGCAGCCGTCGGGCCTCCGGGTCACCTCGTTTGGTCAGGCTTCTGCGACCATCTTTTTGTCCTGACTGCGACACTCGCAAATCCATCCCCAAAAACGCAATAAATGCGTCCGCGTTTCTGAAGTCGCCCCGCTGAAACGTCGCGATCAAACGGGCCCCTGTCAAAAAACCAATACCTTCAACTTTCGTGCAACGCTTCAGATCGGCGAGCAGCCCAGCCTCTTTCAACTGGTCGCTGATCATCTTCTCGACCAGCGTTTCAAGCCTCTGCATTGAGGCCACTTGCTCAGCAAATGCGCTTTTGAGCAGCGGTTCATTTGCCCAGCTTTGCACCAGACCAACCCGTGCTTGAACCAGCGCCGCGCGACGGCGGAAAAGGCTCAAGAGTCGGCGATATAGAGGTGATGGCGGGGTCCAGGGATGAAGCTCTTCGTATTCGTTTTTCAGATAACGAGCTAGCAGTTTGGCGTCCAGCGCGTCGGTTTTGGCGCGAACTTTCACCCCTTTACGGTAATGACTCAGCTCGTATCCGCCGACCATGTAAATCGTGCACCCGGCTTCATGGGCCATATCGGCGAATGCCAAGTGATAGGTGTTGGTCGATTCAATGGCCAGATCAACCGGTGCAGGTAAGGCTTTCAGCCATTTTTTGATGGCTGCCTTGTCATTGGGAATAGATTCGAGCAAATCCAGCTCAGCCTGGTAGATGACCAGTTCATCCTTGGCGACATCCACGCCAACGATAGGCTTTACGACAGAAACCGGCATTGCCATAGAGCATCCCCCGAGATATGGTTTTGAACACTTGAAGGGCTCACCCAGGGGCGCAGGCTTGTTCCTATCGTCGGTCCTAGCCAGATGCATTCTTTATCGGCGCTTGGGTGAAAGGAGGAGGGGCGAAATCTCCCACGGATCTGTACTGCGTCAACAGTCAGAATCTGGCTTTGTCCCTTCTCCTCCCTTCAAGTACCAGCATACAAGCTGGCTTGCCAGCGATTGGGGCGACTCGGTGTTCAGACCTGCGCCTGAGCCCCCTCAAACCACGCCAGTTTCTCGCGCAGCTGCACCACTTCGCCGACGATCACCAATGTCGGCGCATGCACTTCATGCTCCGCCACCAAACGCGGCAAATCGGCCAGCGTGCCAGTAAAGACCCGCTGATTGACCGTGGTGCCCTGCTGAATCAACGCCGCCGGGGTATCCGCCGAGCGACCATGCTTGATCAACTGCTCGCAGATCACCGGCAAACCCACCAAGCCCATGTAGAACACGAGCGTCTGCGCTGGCGCGACAAGGTCGACCCAAGGCAGATCGGTGGAACCGTCCTTCAAATGGCCGGTGACAAATCGCACCGACTGCGCGTGATCGCGGTGAGTCAGCGGAATCCCGGCATACGCCGCACAACCGCTGGCCGCGGTAATCCCCGGCACCACCTGAAATGGAATGCCATGGGCCGCCAGCTCTTCGATCTCTTCGCCACCTCGGCCGAAGATAAACGGATCACCGCCCTTCAACCGCACCACACGCTTGCCGGCCTTGGCCAGATCGACCAGTTGCTGATTGATCTGATCTTGCGGCACAGCATGATCGGCGCGACGCTTGCCGACATATACCCGCTCGGCGTCGCGACGGCAAAGATCAAGAATCGCGGGGGCGACCAAACGGTCGTACAGCACCACATCGGCTTGCTGCATCAGACGCAAAGCCTTGAAGGTCAGCAAATCCGGATCCCCCGGCCCTGCGCCAACCAGATACACCTCACCGGTAGTGATGGTCGCTTCGCCGTCGATCTTGGCTTGCAGCAGACGTTCGGCTTCAGTGCCTTGGCCGGCCAGTTGCCGATCGGCAATCGGGCCTTGAAAGACGTCTTCCCAGAACCCGCGACGCTGCTGCACATCCGGAAACAGGTTTTTCACCTGATTGCGGAAACGCGCCGCCAGACCGGCCAATTGGCCGTAGGTGGACGGAATCCAGGTTTCGATCTTGGCGCGGATCAAACGGGCCAGCACCGGCGCATCGCCGCCGCTGGAGATCGCGACGATCAGCGGCGAACGATCAACGATGGCCGGGAAGATCACGCTGCACAAGGCAGGCGCATCGACCACGTTGACCGGCACGCAACGCCGATGAGCATCGGTGGAGACCTGTGCGTTCAGCGTTTCGTCGTCGGTGGCGGCGATGATCAGCACGCAGCCGTCCAGATCCGCTTCGGCGTAACCGCGCAACAGGCACTCGCCGCCGCTGGCAACGACCAGTTCACGCAGTTGCGTTTCGATTTCAGGTGCGACCACCCGCAGCAGCGCACCGGCGTCGGCCAGCAGGCGGGATTTGCGCAAGGCAATTTCCCCCCCACCGACGACCAACACACGACTGCCGCGCAGGTTGTGAAACAGCGGCAGATATTTCATTTAACCGATGACCTCAAGGCCACCCATGTACGGCTTCAGTACGTCCGGCACGCGGATCGAACCGTCGGCTTGCTGGTAGTTTTCCAGCACGGCAACGAGAGTACGACCAACCGCCAGGCCGGAGCCGTTCAGGGTGTGTACCAGCTCAGGCTTGCCGGTTTCCGGGTTACGGAAACGCGCCTGCATGCGGCGGGCCTGGAAGTCGCCGCAGTTGGAGCACGACGAAATTTCGCGGTACTTGTCCTGGCTCGGAATCCACACTTCGAGATCGTAAGTCTTGACCGCGCTGAAGCCCATGTCGCCAGTGCACAGCGCCAGGGTGCGGTAAGGCAGACCCAGCAACTGAAGGACTTTCTCGGCGTTGGCGGTCAGGCCTTCCAGCGCTTCCATCGACGTGGACGGCTCAACGATCTGAACCATTTCAACCTTGTCGAACTGGTGCTGACGGATCATGCCGCGGGTATCACGACCCGACGCGCCGGCTTCGCTACGGAAGCACGGCGTGTGCGCAACGAACTTGATCGGCAGCAGTTTCGAATCGACGATTTCGCCAGCAACGATGTTGGTCAGCGACACTTCGGCGGTCGGGATCAGGTACAGATCGGCTTCGCCTTCGCGGGCGATCTTGAACAGATCTTCTTCGAACTTCGGCAGTTGACCGGTGCCTTGCAGCGCCGGAGCCTGGACCAGATAAGGCGTGTAGGCCTCTTCATAGCCGTGCTCGTTGACGTGCAGGTTGATCATGAACTGCGCCAGTGCGCGGTGCAGACGGGCGATCGGGCCACGCAACAGGGCGAAACGTGCGCCGGACAGCTTGGCGGCGGTTTCGAAATCCAGCCAGCCGAACTTCTCGCCCAGGGCTACGTGGTCTTTGACTTCAAAATCAAACGCCGTCGGCGTGCCCCAGCGGCGCACTTCAACGTTGTCGTCTTCGTCTTTGCCGACTGGAACGGATTCGTGCGGCAGGTTCGGGATGCCGAGCAGGATCGAGTCCAGTTCGGTCTGGATCGCGTCCAGTTCCACTTTACCGGCACTCAATTCGCCTGCCATGCGCTCGACGTCCGCCATCAACGGCGCGATGTCTTCGCCGCGCTGCTTGGCCTGACCGATGGATTTGGAACGCGCGTTACGCTCAGCCTGCAGTGCTTCGGTGCGGGTCTGGACGGTCTTGCGCTGTTCTTCCAGCGCTTCGATGCGCGCGGTATCCAGGGCATAGCCACGGGAAGCCAGGCGGTCCGCTACGTCCTGAAGGTTGCTACGTAACAGTTTGGAATCGAGCATGTCGGTTTCTCGTTATCAAAGTTTGGTCAAAGACAGGCCAGCCCACGTTGCGAGCAGCCCGCCGAATACGCTGAGTGCCGCATAGCCCAGGGCCAGCGGTACTTGCCCGCTTTCCAGCAGGCGCACCGTATCCAGTGAAAAGGATGAAAAAGTCGTCAGCCCCCCGAGGAAGCCAACCATCAACCCGGCGCGTACCTCGATCGGCACTTCCGGGCGTATCAAAAACAGGCCGTACAACACGCCAATCAGCAGACAGCCCACGATATTAACGGCCAGCGTCGCGGTATAGAAGTGCCGCGGCCAATTGGCGGTGACCCAATTGCCGGTAGCGAAGCGCAACAACGTGCCGGCGACCCCGCCAGCGGACACCGCAATAATCAATGGAATCACTATTTTCTCCGCTGTCTTGGGCTTAAACGATCGAGTTGCGCGAGGTGATTGAGCTTTTCGCCGATCTTCAACTCAAGGCCTCGGGGCACCGGCTGATAAAACGGGATCGGCTCAAGCTCTTCCGGAAAATAGTCTTCGCCCGCAGCGTAAGCGTCCGGCTCGTCGTGGGCATAACGGTATTCGTCACCGTAGCCCAGTTGTTTCATCAGTTTGGTCGGCGCGTTGCGCAGGTGCAGCGGCACCTCAAGCGAGCCGTTTTCGGCGGCAGCACGCAACGCGGTCTTGAAGCCCATGTACACCGCGTTGCTTTTTGGCGCACAAGCCAGATACGTGATGGCCTGGGCCACCGCCAACTCGCCTTCCGGGCTGCCAAGGCGCTCCTGCACTTCCCATGCAGCCAGACACAGGCTGAGGGCGCGTGGGTCGGCGTTACCGATGTCTTCGCTGGCCATACGCACCACGCGCCGGGCCAGGTACAGCGGATCGCAACCGCCGTCGATCATCCGCGCGAACCAGTACAGCGCACCGTCGGGATTGGAGCCGCGCACCGATTTGTGCAGCGCGGAAATCTGGTCGTAGAACGCCTCGCCCCCCTTGTCGAAACGCCGACGGGTGTCGCCGAGCAGGCTTTGCAGCAGCTCGGTACCGATCTCGCTGTCGTCTTCGGCAAGGTCGGAGGCGTTTTCCAGCAAATTGAGCAAACGCCGGCCATCGCCATCGGCGGCGGACAGCAACATCTGGAAGCCTTCGTCGTTCAACGTCAGGTTACGTTTGCCCAAGCCGCGCTCTTCAGTCAGCGCGCGATGCACGAGCTTGCGCAGCGCCGCTTCGTCGAGACTTTTCAGGACGTAGACGCGGGCCCGCGACAACAGCGCGTTGTTCAGTTCAAACGAAGGGTTTTCAGTGGTGGCGCCGATGAAGATCAGCGTGCCGTCTTCAACGTACGGCAGGAACGCGTCCTGCTGGGACTTGTTGAAGCGGTGCACTTCATCGACGAACAGAATCGTGCGCTTGCCGTACTGGCCGGCCTGCTGCTTGGCGATTTCAACGGCTTGACGGATCTCCTTGACCCCGGCGAGCACCGCCGACACCGTTTCGAAGTGTGCATCCGAGACTTCCGCGAGCAAACGCGCCAGCGTGGTTTTACCCACGCCCGGCGGGCCCCAGAAAATCATCGAATGCAGAGCACCCTGCTCCAGCGCCTCACGCAGAGGCTTGCCGCGAGCCAGCAAGTGCTCCTGACCGACGTACTCATCCAGATTGGTCGCACGCAAACGCGCGGCCAGTGGCTGGGCAATCGGTGCACTGCGAAACAGATCCATCACTACCTATGAAACCTCAGTGAGAACAGCAACTCCTGTGGGAGCGTTTATTCCTGGATAACGTCAGCGCCCTTCGGGATATCGAACTTGAACTTCGACGCTGGCACCGGCTCGTTGGCCTTCACCCCGGTGAACAGGATGTTGGTGCGCTGACCAACGCTGTCGATCAGTTGCATGTCGTTGAGCAGACCGTTGCGGAACGACAGGCGCAGGTTGTCGAACAGCGTGTCCTTGGTTTTCGGCTTGAGGGTGAAGTCGATCACGCCGCCCGCTTCTTTCGCGCTGATGTCGAAGCTCTGGCTGATCTTCGACACGTCACCGGACAGCAGCAGCGCCGGGGTCTGGGTCAGACGCTCATCGAGTTTCTTGATGGTTGCCTGCTCAAGATCCGGGTCCCACAGGGTGACTTTCTTGCCGTCAGAAACCATGGTCTGCTCGGCCGGCGCATTGGTGTGCCAGTAGAACAGGCCCGGACGCTGCAAGGTCATGTTGCCAGTGGTTTCCTGCAACTGCGTGCCGCCGCCATCAAGGGTCAGCTGCGAGAAGTTTGCGCTCAGGGTCTTGGATGTTTCCAGCAATTGGGTCAGACGCGCCACGTCCTTGTCATCGGCGTGGGCCGTGAGTGTTGTCAGAGCCAGTACTGGCAGCAGCATGCGGATAAGACGCATGGGAGTCCTCTTGAATACTCGTTGGGAGAGCGACGGCACATCATTGTCCCGCCTCTTGCTTTTGCAATCAGTCGCGTACCGGGCCAGGCGCCAGGACTTCACGCGAACCGTTGGTGTTCATTGATGTGACGACGCCGGCCATTTCCATGGCTTCGATCATCCGTGCCGCGCGGTTGTAGCCGATTTTCAGCTTGCGCTGTACAGCGGAGATCGATGCGCGACGGCTTTCCAGCACGAACTGTACGGCTTCATCATACAGTGCGTCTGCCTCAGGATCGTCGCCGTCGCCACCACCGCTGCTGCCTTCAAAGCCGCTGCCCGCCTCTTCGACACCGTTGAGGATGTCGTCGTTGTATTCCGGGGCGCCGCGCAATTTCCACGCCTCGACCACACGGTGGACTTCTTCGTCGGACACGAACGCACCGTGAACCCGGATCGGCAGACTGGTACCCGGTGGCATGTAGAGCATGTCACCGTGGCCGAGCAGTTGTTCGGCGCCGCCCTGATCGATGATGGTCCGGGAGTCGATCTTGCTCGACACCTGGAACGCCATACGGGTCGGAATGTTGGCCTTGATCAGACCGGTGATCACGTCCACCGACGGCCGCTGTGTCGCGAGAATCAAGTGAATACCCGCCGCACGCGCCTTCTGGGCGATACGGGCGATCAGCTCTTCAACCTTCTTGCCGACGATCATCATCATGTCGGCGAATTCGTCGACGACCACGACGATGGTCGGCAGCTTCTGCAGCAACGGTGCTTCGTCGTGGATGCTTTCGCGCTTGTACAACGGATCGCTCAGTGGCTCGCCGGCGTCCTGGGCTTCCTTGACCTTGGCGTTGAAGCCGGACAGGTTTCGCACCCCCATCTTCGCCATCAGCTTGTAGCGACGCTCCATCTCGGCGACGCTCCAGCGCAGGGCGTTGGCGGCGTCCTTCATGTCGGTCACTACCGGGCACAGCAGGTGCGGAATGCCTTCGTAGATCGACAGCTCGAGCATCTTCGGGTCGATCATGATGAGCTTGGCGTCTTCCGGGCCGGACTTGAACAGGATCGACAGGATCATCGCGTTCACACCCACCGACTTACCGGAACCGGTCGTACCGGCCACCAGCAAGTGCGGCATCTTCGCCAGGTCAGTGATGACCGGTTTGCCACCAATGTCGTGACCCAGCGCCAGCGTGACCGGCGATTTGAAGTTGTCGTACTCGGGCGTCGACAGCACTTCGGAGAAGCGCACGATCTGCCGGTCTTCGTTGGGAATCTCGATACCGACGGTAGTCTTGCCCGGAATGACCTCGACCACCCGCACACTGGTCACTGCCAGGGAGCGCGCCAGGTCTTTTGCCAGATTGGAGATACGGCTGACCTTGACGCCCGCAGCCGGCTGGATTTCGTAACGGGTGATCACCGGACCCGGATGGATCGAGTCTACGGTGACTTCGACGCCGAATTCCTTGAGCTTGATCTCCAGCAAGTGGCCGACCGCAGCCAGCGACTCCGGGGAGTAATTGAGTTGTTTCTTTTCCGCAGGATCGAGGATCGAGATTGGCGGCAAGGTGCCTTCCACCGCGCTGTCGACAAACAACGGTGCCTGTTTCTCTTTCTGCACGCGCTTGCTCGGCTCGGGCGCTTTGGTCGGCGCCGGGGCGATGACCGGTGGCACCTGTTTTTCGCGATCGGACATGTGCTTGCTCAACGCCTGCTCACGCTCGATCAGGCGTTCCTTGACCTTGGCCTGTTCACGTTTGTCGGTGACGGTCGGTGCGACCACATCATGTACGCGATCATCGACTTCACGCAGCTGCGCAACCAGTTGCTTGCGCTCGGTGCGGGCCGACCACCAGCGGTTTAGCGCGCCCTGGAACAGTTCGAACAGGTCCAGGGTGATCTTGCCGGTGATGTCCATCACCTTGAACCACGACAGGTCGGTGAACACCGTCAGGCCGAACAGAAACAGCGCGATGAACAGCAACGTGCTGCCCTGAATATTGAATGCGTTTTTCGCCAGGTCGCCGAGGCTCTCGCCCAGCGCACCACCGGCACCGGCCGGCAGACCGGTTGCAGCGTGAAAATGGATATGCGCCAGCGCCGCACCGGAAAGAATAAGAAATACCAGACCGATCAGGCGCCAGGAGAACAGCCAGCCGCTCCACTGCCATGGCTCGTGGCGCTGACGGAAGATCTGATAGGCCTTGACCGCCAGCAGCAACGGGAAGATGTAGGCGAAGTAACCGAGCACCATGAACAGGATGTCGGCGCTGTAGGAGCCCGCCGGGCCGCCGAAGTTCTGCACGTCGTCGATCTTGCTGTTGTGGCTCCAGCCCGGATCGTCCTTGCCGTAGGTCAGCAAAGCCATCATCAGGAACAGGCACAGCGCGCCGATGGCGATCAATGCACCTTCCTTGAGCCGGTAGTGCAACTGTTGGCGCCAGAGCGGAACGACTGTTTTTGGTGCTTCGGTGGATTTCTTCAAAACGCTACTTTTCCTGCGCCCGAGGCGCGTCCATCTATTGAATGACGATCAAAAACTGCCCAATCCAGGCAGGTAAAAAAGTTGACGGGCACAACTGGGACTACTTTTAACACTGAGCGGCAGCTTTTACATACACAGCTATAAACACGCTAACCGGCAAATATTGTGTAACAGCCCGGCATTGTACGGGTTTGTGCGTCCGATGCCATGGTTCAGACCCGCAGCATTGAGCATAGCCAAGCGCGCAAAACCCGCGATCCAATTTGAGCATGCATTGTCTTTTGTGACAAAGGCTTATGAGGTGTATTTGATGAACGTAGCGAAACATTGACACCTGCCCCCTGCGAACGGTCGCAGACTGCCTGCAAGGCCCAATGCAGACATGTCGCGGGCCGGCGCGCAGTGCTCGCTTACGACCGCATCCAGCGCGCCAAGTTGCAACACCGCGAACGTCGAGCAGGATCGGCACGACATTCGCAGCATTTCACGGCACAATTTATCGCGGGCCGAGTAGCCCGCACCGCCCTCCCCTTCTGCAAGCCTGGATGCCATGCTGACTTGGTTACAACGTAATTCCCTGACTTTTCCACCGCTGGAAAAGGCCATGCGCGAACCCAACGGATTGCTCGCCGCCGGCGGCGACCTCTCCGCCGACCGCCTGATTCAGGCGTATCGCCATGGCTGCTTTCCGTGGTTTTCCGAAGGTCAGCCGATTCTCTGGTGGTCGCCTGACCCTCGCACCGTGCTGTTTCCCGACGAACTGCATGTTTCGCGCAGTCTGGGCAAATTGCTGCGCAAGGAGCGCTATGAGGTGACTTTCGATCAGGACTTCGAAGCCGTAATCCATGCCTGCGCCGCGCCAAGGGATTACGCCGACGGCACCTGGATCACTGAGGCCATGCAAGATGCCTACGTCGAACTGCACCGGCGCGGCTTCGCTCATTCGGTGGAAGTGTGGGATCAGGGCGAACTGGTCGGTGGCCTTTACGGACTGGCGATGGGGCAGCTGTTTTTTGGCGAATCGATGTTCAGCCGCGCCGACAATGCTTCCAAGTACGGCTTTGCCACGCTGGTCCGGCACCTGCAAGCATCAGGATTCGTGCTGATCGACTGCCAGATGCCCACCGACCACCTGCACAGCCTCGGCGCCCGGGCGATTCCCCGCCACGAATTCGCAGGCTATCTGGCAAGGCATCTGGATCAGCCCAATCATGCCACCTGGGTTTGCTGAGCGACTTTTACGCGCGTGGCTTACACTTAATTCACCAGCTTATCCCGAGGGTTGATCATGACCGAGTTGGCGCGTTTGAAGTTCTATGCCACTCAGCCCCACTCTTGCAGCTATCTGCCCGAGGAACAGGCCACGACCCTGTTTCTCGACCCTAGTCAGCCCATGGATGTGCACGTCTACGCAGATCTGTCGGAAATGGGCTTTCGTCGCAGCGGCGATCATCTGTACCGCCCCCATTGCCAAAATTGCAATGCGTGTGTGCCTGCGCGCATTCCGGTGGCGCAGTTCACCCCCAATCGTCAGCAGAAGCGGATTTTCAAGCGCAACGCCGACTTGCAGGTACAGCCGGCGAAACCGGGGTTCAGTGAAGAATACTTCGAGCTTTACCAGCGCTACATCGAACAGCGCCACGCCGACGGCGACATGTACCCGCCAAGCCGTGATCAATTCTCGACTTTTCTGGTGCGCGATCTGCCCTTCTCACGCTTTTACGAGTTCCGACTCGACGGACGGTTGCTAGCGGTAGCCGTGACCGATTTGCTGCCGAACGGCTTGTCGGCGGTCTACACCTTTTACGAGCCGGCCGAAGAACGGCGCAGCCTTGGACGTTTCGCGATTCTGTGGCAAATCGCCGAGAGTCAGCGCCGTGGACTTGAAGCGGTCTACCTTGGTTACTGGATCAAGAATTGCAAAAAGATGAACTACAAGACCCAATATCGCCCCATCGAACTGCTGATTAATCAGCGCTGGGTGATCCTGAACTAACGACAAGCCGTAAACCCCTTGGCGTAAACACCATTTTTCGGGCACAATGCACGCCGCTTTTGCCTGGCGCAGTTGCACCGGGCCATTCATTGGATACCGAGGGCTTTACTGCATGTCGAAAGAAGACAGCTTCGAAATGGAAGGCACTGTCGTCGACACCCTGCCCAACACCATGTTTCGCGTGGAGTTGGAAAATGGGCACGTCGTAACCGCGCATATTTCCGGCAAGATGCGCAAGAACTACATTCGTATTCTTACCGGTGACAAAGTGCGCGTCGAGCTGACGCCCTATGACTTGAGCAAAGGGCGCATCACTTACCGCGCTCGTTAATCAAGTCAATACAAGACGCCCGGCTTTATGCCGGGCGTTTTTGTGTCTGGGGTTTGGGATTTGGGTTCTTTGGGGTTTTGGATTTTAGGTGTATATCCGTTGCTGCGGGTGTTGCCGCTGGCGGTTTCGCTCTTACAGCGAGTCCCTTTTTCAAACGCCAAAAAGGAACCAAAAGGCTTTGCCCCGGCGTACGGCACTTCGCTGAGGCTCAGCGTTCCCTCGCTACGGCGTCCATCCGGGGGCATCGACTACGGTTTGCTGCGCTGCACCTCCTCTCGATGTATGCGGCTACGCCGCACGGCGCTGCGCGCCTAACCCCGGATGAACACCTTCGCTTGGCCTGCCGATGGGGCAAAAGATCAAAAGCCGAAGCAAGATCAAAAGCCCCTCACCCTAGCCCTCTCCCGGAGGGAGAGGGGACTGACCGGGGTGCCTGGGCGAACTACGCCGACGTGCGATACCGAGTCGAACTCAGGCTTTGAAAAGCACACAAATCGGCCCCCTCTCCCCCGGGAGAGGGCTGGGCGGGCGGCGTTCCGATGAGGGGCAAATCCCCCACAAATCCAAAGCCGACCACGCTGTGCTCCTCACCACTCAACAGGATGAGCGTTAGCTCGGCTGCAGCTCTTGATCTTGATCCACAGGCGACGTCGGCAGGCTTCGTTCCGGGATTGATCCGGGGGTGGGAACGCAGCGACCGTTTGGCGAAGCCAAACACAGCGAGAGGAGGTGCAGCGCTCGCACACGCAACTGGAAGCTGGCAAATGCCGTTTATTTAAATCCTGAGCGCCCTGAAATAAAGGACGCAATGGGCTAGCAACCGTAAGACCAAGGCGACAGGTACCTTGACATGTACCGCGCTTGAAAAAAGTGAATCGCCGTAAGGGCGAAGCCGTAATAAGCCATCACAGCAGCAACGGATATACACCCAAAAACGCCTGACAACAAAAAGGCGCCCGAAGGCGCCTTTCGCTTACAACAGGCCGTCAGGCCATCTCAGCCGTAGTTTCGAAGTCAAAGGTCATCTCACCATCCTTGACGTCGATGTGAACCACGCCACCATGCTCGGCCAACTCGCCAAACAGAATCTCCTCCGCAAGCGGACGCTTGATCTTGTCCTGGATCAGACGCGCCATCGGACGTGCGCCCATTGCCGAGTCGTAACCACCGGCCGCCAGCCAACTGCGCGCCGCGTCGGTGACTTCCAACAGCACTCGCTTGTCTTCCAGCTGCGCCTGAAGCTCGGTAAGGAACTTGTCCACCACACTCTTGATGACCTCATGACTGAGGCGACCAAACTGGATAATGGTATCCAGACGGTTACGGAATTCCGGCGTGAAGCTCTTCTTGATCACTTCCATCGCATCAGACGAGTGATCCTGATGAGTGAAACCAATCGAAGCACGCGCGGCCGTTTCGGCACCGGCGTTGGTGGTCATGATCACGATCACGTTGCGGAAATCCGCCTTGCGCCCGTTGTTATCGGTGAGCGTGCCGTGATCCATCACCTGCAGCAGCAGGTTGAAGACTTCCGGGTGCGCCTTCTCGATTTCATCGAGCAGCAATACGCAATGCGGTTGCTTGGTAATCGCTTCGGTCAACAGACCGCCCTGATCAAAGCCGACATAGCCTGGAGGCGCACCGATCAAACGCGATACGGTGTGACGCTCCATGTACTCGGACATGTCGAAGCGAACCAGTTCGATACCCAGTGCCTTGGCCAATTGCCGTGCGGCCTCGGTTTTACCAACACCGGTTGGCCCTGCGAACAGGAACGAACCGACTGGCTTGTCTGGCGACTTGAGGCCTGCACGGGAGAGCTTGATCGCAGTCGACAGCGAATCGATCGCCGCATCCTGGCCAAATACCGTCAGCTTCAAATCGCGCTCGAGGTTACGCAGCAGCTCCTTGTCGGAACTGGTGACGTGCTTCGGCGGAATCCGTGCAATCTTCGCCACGATGTCTTCGACGTGCGGCACTTCGATACGCTTGGCGCGCTTCTCGACCGGCTGCAGGCGCTGGTAAGCGCCGGCTTCGTCAATGACGTCGATGGCTTTGTCCGGCATGTGCCGGTCGTTGATGTAGCGCGAAGCCAGTTCGGCAGCGGCGCGCAACGCCTCATCGCTGTACTCGATGTTGTGATGCGCTTCGAAACGCCCTTTCAGGCCGCGCAGGATACCGATGGTGTCTTCCACCGACGGCTCGACGACATCGACCTTCTGGAAGCGTCGTGCGAGCGCACGATCCTTCTCGAAGATGCCGCGAAATTCCTGGAACGTAGTCGAACCGATGCAACGAATATCGCCAGACGATAGCAAAGGCTTGAGCAGGTTCGACGCATCCATCACGCCACCCGACGCCGCACCGGCACCAATAATGGTGTGGATTTCGTCGATGAACAGAATGGCTTGCGGACGTTTCTTCAGTTCATTGAGCAGCGCCTTGAAGCGCTTCTCGAAATCACCGCGATACTTGGTGCCCGCGAGCAGAGCACCGAGATCAAGGGAATAAACAACGCTGCCAGCCAGCAGGTCTGGCACCTGGTTATCGACAATACGCTTGGCCAAGCCTTCGGCAATCGCGGTTTTACCCACGCCAGCCTCGCCTACCAGCAGCGGATTGTTCTTGCGCCGACGCGCGAGAATCTGTGCGACGCGCTCGACTTCCAGTTCGCGTCCGACCAACGGGTCGATACGACCCTGACGCGCCAGTTCGTTGAGGTTGCTGGCATAAGCATCCAGAGGATTGCCTGAAGAAGAAGACTCACCGCCCTCGTCGTCCTGCATATCTTGTTCACCTTCAGAGTGATCGCCATGCCCCGGCACTTTGGAAATGCCGTGCGCGATGTAATTGACGACATCGATGCGCGCAACGCTCTGCTGTTTCAGCAGAAACACTGCCTGACTCTCTTGCTCACTGAAGATTGCAACCAGCACGTTGGCGCCAGTCACTTCGCGTTTGCCCGAGCTCTGCACGTGGAAAACAGCACGTTGCAGCACACGCTGAAAGCCCAGGGTTGGCTGGGTTTCGCGATCCTCGTCATGGACGGGGATCAATGGCGTGGTGGAGTCGATGAACTCCTGCAGATCGTGCTTGAGTTTGTCGAGGTTCGCGCCGCAGGCACGCAAAACGGTGGCGGCAGCCTCATTGTCCAATAGGGCCAGCAGCAGGTGTTCGACGGTCATGAATTCATGACGTTTCGAACGAGCCTCCTTGAAGGCAAGATTGAGGGTGACTTCGAGCTCGCGGTTTAACATAGCTTCACCTCATACCCAAGTGGTCGGCGATTAACCGTCCTTCTCGATTTCACAGAGTAGCGGATGCTGGCTTTCCCTGGCGTACTGGTTGACCTGCATGGCCTTTGTCTCGGCGATGTCGCGGGTAAACACTCCACATACTGCCCGCCCTTCTGTATGGACGGCCAGCATGACCTTGGTCGCCAGCTCGCGATTCAGGTTAAAAAACACCTCGAGCACTTCGACGACGAAATCCATCGGTGTGTAGTCATCATTGAACAAAACCACCTTGTACATCGGCGGCGCCTGTAACGCAGGCTTTGCCTCCTGAACAGCAACGCCCGCCGAATCGTCGTCGCGCTCCTCCGGGTGATCCTTTTGGAGAGTCGGGCGATCCTGATTGAATGTTAGTCGAATCTGGCTGATTGCATGCATGGAAAGAAAGGTTCGTCAGTTGTGCAAATACAGTGGTGGGGGCGGTTGTCCACGTTTTCAACTCCGACTGCCCGGTCACCTTGACTATCGGGAAAACGGTGTTACAACCAATAGAGCCCACAGTGGGTAAAAAAGATCCGCGGAGTCAATTCTTTTAACGAATTAGATTGCGGATGACTTGGATGATACTCCAGCGATGGAGTCTGTTGCAGAGGGATTTGAGCATGGCTGTCGGCAAGGTGAAATGGTTCAACAATGCCAAGGGGTTCGGCTTCATTAATACTGACTCCCGCGAAGGTCGCGATGACGATGGCGAAGAAATCGATTTCTTTGCGCATTATTCCGCTATCGAGATGGAGGGTTACAAAACCCTCAAGGCAGGGCAGGTGGTGAAATTCGACATCGTGCAGGGCCCGAAAGGGTTGCATGCCGTGAAGATTGAAGCCGATGACGCCAAAAAAGAAACGACCCCCGTCGTCGCCAGAGAACAAAAGGTTACCAGTTGACGCACTAATACCTTCAGCCATAAAAAAACCGCCCGGCTCGATCATCTCGAGCGGGGCGGTTTTTGTTGCAGGGTGTTGCTGTTACATGTGCGAGATCAGCGCATCACCGAAGCCCGAAGACGAAACCAGCTTGGCGCCGTCCATCAGACGCTCGAAGTCATAGGTCACAGTCTTGGCGCTGATGGCGCCGTTGGTGCCCTTGATGATCAGATCCGCCGCCTCGGTCCAGCCCATGTGCCGCAGCATCATTTCTGCCGAAAGAATCAACGAACCCGGGTTGACCTGATCCTTGCCGGCATACTTCGGTGCTGTACCGTGGGTGGCTTCGAACATCGCCACGGTGTCGGACAGGTTGGCGCCCGGCGCAATACCGATACCGCCCACTTCCGCCGCGAGGGCGTCGGAGAGGTAATCACCGTTGAGGTTCAGGGTCGCGATCACATCGTATTCGGCCGGGCGCAGCAGGATCTGCTGGAGCATGGCGTCGGCGATGGCGTCTTTGACCACAACATTTTTGCCGGTTTTCGGGTTTTTGAACTGCATCCACGGGCCGCCGTCGAGCAGCGTCGCACCGAACTCTTCAGCCGCCACCTCATAGGCCCACTCTTTGAAGGCACCTTCGGTGAACTTCATGATGTTGCCTTTGTGCACGATGGTCAGCGAATCGCGGTCGTTGTCGACCACGTATTGCAGAGCCTTGCGCGCCAGACGCTTGGTACCCTCCAGGGAAACCGGCTTGACGCCGATGCCGCAGTTTTCGTCGAAACGGATCTTGGTGACGCCCATTTCTTCTTTAAGGAATTTGATGACCTTGGTCGCTTCCGGCGAACCGGCCTTCCACTCGATACCGGCGTAGATGTCTTCGGAGTTCTCGCGGAAAATCGTCATGTCGACGTCGCCAGGCTTTTTCACCGGGCTTGGCACGCCTTCGAACCAGCGCACCGGGCGCAGGCAGACGTAGAGGTCGAGTTGCTGACGCAGGGCCACGTTCAGCGAGCGGATGCCGCCACCGACCGGGGTGGTCAGCGGGCCCTTGATGGAAACCACGTAATCCTTGACTGCGTCCAGGGTTTCCTGAGGCAGCCAGGTGTCCTGATCGTAAACCTGAGTGGCTTTTTCCCCGGCGTAGACTTCCATCCAGGAAATCTTGCGCTTGCCGCCGTATGCCTTTTGAACTGCAGCATCGACAACCTTGATCATCACCGGACTGATGTCTACACCAATGCCGTCACCTTCGATGAAGGGGATGATCGGGTTATCAGGAACATTGAGAGAATGGTCTGCATTGACGGAGATTTTGTCGCCGACGGCTGGAACCTGAATCTTCTTGTAACCCATGCTGAACTCCATTGTTTGGATTGAACATCTGGCTTGGTTCGAGCGTAACCCAGTTAAATCAACACGCAAACCCTCTGTTCGCGGCACAGGCACATCTGGTTTCGTACAAGCCTGAAAGCAAAGGGAAAAGCGCCAAACTCAAGCATTCGCGACGACTCTACGCCCCACCCTGCCCTGCGACCTTTAGACCAATGGACGAGAATCGTTGCATATGAACCATCGGCAGATTGCCAGCTACCTATGTATAATGCCGCCCGCTGACCAAAGGGTCACGACGGCTGGCCTCTCTAGAACGAGACTTTCCGCCTGATTGGTCGGGTTGTTACCGCGGCCCGACTGCTTGACGCTCTACTGATGCACCCAACATCACCGCGAAGAATCTCGACATTCGGTTCATGGATGACTTTGAACGAACGCGCTTACCCGGCGCCCCTCGAGTTTCTGCGCACGCTTTAGCAAAGAAGAGAGAGTTAATCCGAATATGCCCACCCGCTCGAAGATCATCTATACCTTCACCGACGAAGCCCCAGCCCTCGCCACCTATTCCCTGCTGCCGATCATCGAGGCTTACACTGCCTCGGCCGATATCGCCGTGGAAACCCGCGATATCTCTCTTGCAGCGCGCATCCTGGCCAGCTTCCCCGAGCAACTGGGTGACAAAGCCGTAGCCGACCACCTCGCCGAACTGGGCGACCTGGCCGTTACGGCTGAAGCCAACATCATCAAGCTGCCGAACATCAGTGCTTCGGTTCCACAGCTGCAAGCCGCGATCAAAGAGCTGCAAGCTCAGGGTTACAACCTGCCGGACTACCCGGAAACCGTGACCAGCGACGCCGACAAAGACGCCAAGGCGCGTTACGACAAGATCAAGGGCAGCGCCGTAAACCCGGTTCTGCGCGAAGGCAACTCCGATCGTCGTGCACCGCTGTCGGTCAAGAACTATGCGCGCAAGCACCCGCACAAAATGGGCGCCTGGGCCAAAGACTCCAAATCCCACGTCGCTCACATGAGCACCGGCGATTTCTACGGCAGCGAAAAAGCTGCCCTGATCGACGCCGCTGACGCTGTGAAAATCGAGCTGATCGCCAAAGACGGTACCGCTACCGTCCTGAAAGAAAAAACCACCGTTCAGGCTGGCGAGATTCTCGACTGCGCCGTGATGAGCAAAAACGCCCTGCGTG
Source organism: Pseudomonas sp. A0308 (assembly GCF_044218815.1). NCBI lineage: Bacteria > Pseudomonadati > Pseudomonadota > Gammaproteobacteria > Pseudomonadales > Pseudomonadaceae > Pseudomonas > Pseudomonas sp. A0308. The sequence continues at coordinate 5,823,403 of NZ_CP162581.1, read as the reverse complement.
CGTTCATCGCTGCTGAAATCGAAAGCGCCAAGGCTCAAGGCGTGCTGCTGTCGGTTCACCTGAAAGCGACCATGATGAAGGTCTCCGACCCGATCATGTTCGGCCAGATCGTTGCCGAGTTCTATAAAGACGCACTGACCAAGCACGCTGACGTGCTGGCCCAGATCGGCTTCAACCTGAACAACGGCATCGGCGATCTGTACGCTCGCATCAAAGCCCTGCCGACCGAGCAACAAGCGCAGATCGAGGCCGACATGGCAGCGGTCTACGCTGCTCGTCCGTCGCTGGCGATGGTCAACTCCGACAAAGGCATCACCAACCTGCACGTGCCGAGCGACGTTATCGTCGACGCCTCGATGCCAGCGATGATCCGTGACTCCGGCAAGATGTGGGGCACTGACGGTCAGTTGCACGACACCAAGGCTGTGATCCCGGATCGCTGCTACGCGACCATCTACCAGGCCGTGATCGAAGATTGCAAAGCCAATGGTGCTTTCGATCCGACCACCATGGGCAGCGTGCCAAACGTTGGCCTGATGGCTAAAAAAGCCGAAGAATACGGCTCCCACGACAAGACCTTCCAGATCAAGGCTGACGGCGTGGTTCGCGTGACCGACAGCAAAGGCACCCTGCTGATGGAACAGGCTGTTGAAGCCGGCGACATCTTCCGCATGTGCCAGACCAAAGACGCGCCGATCCAGGACTGGGTCAAACTGGCCGTCAACCGTGCTCGCGCCAGCAGCACTCCCGCTATTTTCTGGCTGGACCCAATGCGCGCTCACGATGGCGTAGTGATCGAGAAAGTTCAGGCTTACCTGAAGGATCACGACACCGCAGGTCTGGACATCCAGATCATGGCGCCGGTTGATGCCATGAAGTACACCCTGCAGCGCACCCGCGAAGGCAAGGACACCATTTCGGTGACTGGCAACGTACTGCGCGACTACCTGACCGACTTGTTCCCGATCATGGAACTGGGCACCAGCGCCAAGATGCTGTCGATCGTGCCGCTGATGAACGGCGGTGGCCTGTTCGAAACCGGCGCCGGCGGTTCGGCTCCGAAGCACGTGCAGCAACTGGTTGAAGAAAACTTCCTGCGCTGGGATTCGCTGGGTGAGTTCCTTGCCCTGGCAGCCTCGCTTGAGCATTTGGGTGTGAACTACAACAACCCGAAAGCGCTGGTGCTGTCCAAGACCCTGGATCAGGCCACTGGCCAGTTCCTCGACAATAACAAGTCGCCATCGCGCAAAGTCGGCAACATCGACAACCGCGGCAGCCACTTCTATCTCGCGATGTACTGGGCTCAGGCTCTGGCTGCCCAGACCGAAGACGCGGCACTGCAAGCGCAGTTCGCGACTCTGGCCAAGACTCTGACCGAGAACGAAGCAACCATCGTTGCCGAGCTCAACGCCGTTCAGGGCAAGCCAGTCGACATCGGCGGTTACTACCACGCCAATGCCGAGCTGATCAGCAAGGCCATGCGCCCAAGCGCAACCCTCAACGCGGCGATTGCTGCGCTGGTTTAAGGTTGTAGCGCTGTAAACAAACCCCGGCCTTGTGCCGGGGTTTGTGTTTCCGGATTTTATGATCACCATAAAACCCTGTGGGAGCTGGCTTGCCAGCGGTGACGGCTTATCATCCAACATGAAGGGTGACTGACCCACCGCTATCGCCAGCAAGCCAGCTCCCTCAGGGACTGGGTTTCAACCAATAGATTGAGGAAGATTTATGGAATGGCTCCCCCACATCACCGTCGCCACCATCGTCGAGGACAACGGTCGCTTTCTGATGGTTGAAGAGCACAAGGCCGGCCGCAACGTGCTCAACCAGCCCGCCGGTCATCTCGACCCTGACGAAACCCTGATCGATGCCGCCATTCGTGAAACCCTCGAAGAAACCGGCTGGGACGTCGAACCCACCGGCGTGGTCGGCATTTATCTGTACACCGCACCCAGCAACGGCGTGACCTACCAACGCATCTGCTTCGTCGCCAAAGCACTGAAACATCACCCGGATTATCAGCTCGACGACGGCATTGTCGGCGCCAAGTGGCTGACCCGCGACGAATTAATCGAGCAGCGCGAGCATTGGCGCAGCGAGCTGATCATCCGTTGCATCGATGATTATCTGGCCGGCCATCACTTCGGCCTCGAATTGATCCGCCCTTCTCTTTAGCCTTGAGGCCGCGAGCCTGATAGAATCGCGTCCTTTTTAAAGACACTCATTGAATCCCTATGCGTGATCCAGCCCCTTCTGACACATCCAAGAAGCGCGTCATTGTCGGCATGTCCGGCGGCGTGGACTCTTCCGTTTCCGCTCTCCTGCTGATCGAGCAGGGTTACGCGGTGGAAGGCCTGTTCATGAAGAACTGGGAAGAAGACGACGGAACGGAATACTGCACCGCCATGGACGACCTGGCGGATGCCCAGGCTGTCTGCGACAAGATCGGCATCAAGTTGCACACCGCCAACTTCGCTGCTGAGTACTGGGACAACGTGTTCGAGCACTTCCTGGCCGAATACAAGGCCGGGCGCACGCCGAACCCGGACATCCTGTGCAACCGCGAGATCAAGTTCAAGGCGTTCCTCGACTACGCCATGATGATCGGTGCCGACCTGATCGCCACCGGCCACTACGTGCGCCGCCGCGACATCGATGGCCGCACCGAGCTGCTCAAAGGCCTCGATGCCAACAAGGATCAAAGCTACTTCCTGCACGCCGTCGGCGGCGAACAGATCGCCAAGACCCTGTTCCCGGTCGGCGAACTGGAAAAACCTGAAGTCCGCGCAATTGCCGAGAAATACGAACTGGCGACCGCCAAGAAGAAGGATTCCACCGGAATCTGCTTCATCGGCGAACGGCGCTTCAGCGACTTCCTCAAGCAGTACCTGCCGGCACAGCCGGGCGAGATCAAGACCACCGAAGGCGAAGTCATCGGCCGTCACCACGGTTTGATGTATCACACCATCGGTCAGCGTCAGGGCCTGGGCATCGGCGGTCTGAAAGATGCCGGCGATGAGCCGTGGTACGTGCTGCGCAAAGATCTGGACAACAACGAACTGATCGTCGGCCAGGGCAACAACCATCCGTGGCTGTTCTCCAGCGCCCTGCTCGCCTCGGAAATCTACTGGGTCAACCCGGTCGACCTGAGCCAGCCTCGTCGCCTGACTGCCAAAGTGCGTTATCGCCAGAGCGATCAGGCCTGCACGCTGGAGCAGACTGCAACCGGCTACCGCGCCGTGTTCGATGAGCCGCAACGCGCGGTAACACCGGGCCAATCCGTGGTGTTCTATGACGGTGAAATCTGCCTCGGCGGCGGCGTGATCGAAGTCGCCGAGCCATGGAGTGGTCAGGCATGAGCCCGACTCAGGAGCAACTGACGGCGCTGGGCGGTGTATTTCTCGCCGCCGTGCTGGTCGACCGGATCGCCAAAAGCGGCCAGACCAGCGAAGCCGGCCTGACCTGCATGCTCGGCAGTCTGTTGGTACGCGACCCGAAAGACACGCTGGACGTGTACGGCGGCGACGACCTCAATCTGCGCGAAGGCTATCGCGCACTGATCGGCGCCCTTGAACGCGATCCGAGCACGTTGCAGCGCGAACCGTTGCGCTATGCCCTGTCGATGCTCGGTCTTGAGCGGCAACTGGCCAAGCGCGACGACATGCTCGATGCGATCGGCAAGCGTCTGCCGCAGATCCAGTCCCAGGTCGAGCATTTCGGCCCGGCGCACGAAAACGTCATTGCCGCATGCGGCGCGCTGTATCAGGACACCCTGAGCACGCTGCGCCAACGCATTCAGGTGCACGGCGACATGCGCAACCTGCAACAGCCGAGCAATGCCTCGAAGATTCGTGCCCTGCTGCTCGCCGGGATTCGCTCGGCGCGCCTGTGGCGTCAGCTCGGCGGCCATCGCTGGCAGCTGGTGATCAGCCGACGCAAGCTGCTCAAAGAGCTGTATCCGCTGATGCGCAGCGAGTAAATCGCCTGCAACAAACGCTTTGAAGTCTGTAACGCGTAATACGCCGGTCAGTTGGCAACGGACCGGCGGATTTTTTCATGTATGATACGCGCCCCATTTCGTTGCCCGACTGTCCGAGAACACCCCATGCAGCTTTCTTCGCTCACTGCGGTTTCCCCTGTTGACGGCCGCTACGCCGGCAAAACCCAGGCCCTGCGCCCGATTTTCAGCGAGTACGGTCTGATCCGTGCCCGTGTTCTGGTTGAAGTGCGCTGGCTCCAGCGCCTGGCCGCCCACGCCGGTATCCCTGAAGTGCCAGCGTTCTCCGCCGAAGCCAACGCCGTTCTCAATGAACTGGCTGAAAACTTCTCGCTGGAGCACGCCGAGCGCGTCAAAGAGATCGAGCGCACCACCAACCACGACGTCAAGGCGATCGAATACCTGCTCAAAGAGCAAGCCGCCAAACTGCCCGAGCTGGCCGCCGTCAGCGAATTCATCCACTTTGCCTGCACCAGCGAGGACATCAACAACCTGTCCCACGCCCTGATGCTGCGCGAAGGCCGTGACGATGTAATGCTGCCGCTGATGCGTCAGACCTGCGACGCCATCCGCGAGCTGGCAATCCGTTTCGCCGACGTGCCGATGCTGTCGCGCACCCACGGCCAACCAGCCTCCCCGACCACTCTGGGTAAAGAGCTGGCGAACGTGGTTTACCGCCTCGAGCGTCAAATCGCTCAAGTCGCTGCCGTTCCGCTGCTGGGCAAGATCAACGGCGCTGTCGGCAACTACAACGCTCACCTGTCGGCTTACCCGCAGATCGACTGGGAAGCCAACGCCCGCGCCTTCATCGAAGACGAGCTGGGTCTGGGTTTCAACCCGTACACCACGCAGATCGAACCGCACGACTACATCGCCGAGCTGTTCGACGCCATTGCGCGCTTCAACACTATTCTGATCGACTTCGACCGTGACATCTGGGGCTACATCTCCCTGGGTTACTTCAAGCAGCGCACCATCGCTGGCGAAATCGGTTCGTCGACCATGCCGCACAAGGTCAACCCGATCGACTTCGAAAACTCCGAAGGCAACCTGGGCATCGCCAACGCGCTGTTCCAGCACCTGGCGAGCAAACTGCCGATCTCCCGCTGGCAGCGCGACCTGACTGACTCCACCGTACTGCGTAACCTCGGTGTCGGCTTCGCCCACAGTGTGATCGCGTACGAAGCCAGCCTCAAAGGCATCAGCAAGCTTGAGCTGAATGCGCAGAAGATCGCCGCTGATCTGGACGCTTGCTGGGAAGTTCTGGCTGAGCCAATCCAGACCGTGATGCGTCGCTACAACATCGAAAACCCGTACGAGAAGCTGAAAGAATTGACCCGCGGCAAGGGCATCAGCCCTGAAGCGTTGCAGACTTTCATTGATGGTCTGGACATGCCAGCCGAAGCGAAAGCCGAGCTGAAACTGCTGACCCCGGCCAACTACATCGGTAACGCTGTAGCGCAAGCCAAACGCATCTGATTGACCGCTTGACCCGTTTGAGACGCCCGGCCGCGCCGGGCGTTTTTATTCCCGTCTGAAAAGTGCTTTTTTTCAATAGGTTACATATGAATTCCGATATTCCTCTTCAACTTCTGGGCGGCCTCACGGCGCGCGAATTCCTGCGCGACTACTGGCAGAAAAAGCCACTGCTGATCCGTCAGGCGATTCCTGACTTCGAAAGCCCGATCGACGCCGACGAACTGGCCGGCCTGGCCCTGGAAGAAGAAGTTGAATCGCGCCTGGTGATCGAGCACGGCGAGCGCCCATGGGAGCTGCGTCGCGGTCCGTTCGCTGAAGACGAATTCAGCAAATTGCCGGAAAAAGAGTGGACCCTGCTCGTTCAGGCAGTCGACCAGTTCGTGCCGGAAGTCAGCGAGTTGCTGGAAAGCTTCCGCTTTCTGCCGAGCTGGCGCGTCGACGACGTGATGATCAGTTACGCCGCACCAGGTGGCAGCGTTGGTCCGCACTTCGACAACTACGACGTGTTCCTGCTGCAAGGCCACGGCAAGCGCAACTGGAAAATCGGCCAGATGTGCGATTCCGAGAGCCCGCTGCTGCAACACGCGGACCTGCGCATCCTCGCTGAATTCGAACAGACTGAAGAGTGGGTTCTGGAACCGGGCGACATGCTTTACCTGCCGCCGCGCTTGGCCCACTGCGGCGTCGCCGTGGATAACTGCATGACCTACTCGGTCGGCTTCCGCGCACCAAGCGCGTCCGAAGTGCTGACCCACTTCACCGATTTCCTCAGCCAGTTCCTGACTGACGAAGAGCGCTACACCGATGCCGACGCGCAGCCAGCGGTCGATCCGCATCAGATTCAACACGACGCACTGGATCGCCTGAAGAGCCTGCTCGCCGAGCACATGAGCGACGAGCGCCTGTTGCTGACCTGGTTCGGCCAGTACATGACGGAGCCGCGCTACCCGGAACTGGTCGTCGGCCCGGAAGAAGTCGAAGAAGAAGACTTCCTCAGCGCCCTGCAGGATGGCGCCGTGTTGATTCGCAACCCAAGCGCACGTCTGGCGTGGTCGGAAGTCGATGACGATCTGCTGCTGTTCGCCAGCGGCCAGAGCCGTTACCTGCCGGGCAAACTGCGCGAGCTGCTGAAACTGATCTGCGCCGCCGATGCCTTGCATGTCGACAACCTCGGCGAGTGGCTGAACGACGAAGACGGTCGTGGCCTGTTGTGCGAGCTGGTCAAGCAAGGGAGCCTGGGGTTCGCCGATGAATAAGATTCGCGTACGTGTCGCAGATTGGCAAAAGGACATCGCCGAGATCCGCCGCATTCGTGAGACGGTATTTATCGCTGAGCAATCGGTGCCACCTGAGCTGGAGTGGGACGCGGATGACGCAAGCGCGGTGCATTTTCTGGCCTTTGAAGGCGACTTTCCGATCGGCACTGCGCGCCTGCTGCCCGACGGGCACATCGGCCGGGTGTCGGTGCTCAAAGACTGGCGCGGCATGAAGGTCGGTGATGCGCTGATGCAAGCGGTCATCGCTGAAGCTGAAGCGCGCGGTCTGAAGCAGCAGATGCTCAGCGCTCAGGTGCAGGCTACGGCGTTTTATGAGCGCCTGGGTTTCAGCCTGGTCAGTGAAGAGTTCCTGGAAGCAGGGATTCCGCACGTCGATATGGTTCGCCACTCGGCTTAAAACCGAGGCGCAGCCTTCGCGAGCAGGCTCGCTCCCACAGGGAACTTCAGTGGACACAGATTTTGTGTCAGGCAGAAAACCGCTGTGGGAGCGAGTATTAGCTCGCTAAGAGGCCATGAAGCACACTTTAAAACGCCCCGACATCCCACGATGCCGGGGCGTTTTGCTGTCTACGATTCAACTTGCCCCACCCCAGGCCGACAAACTGGCAATATCAAGCCTTTCGAAAGCGGAGATAACGGACATGTCCCTACGCACCCTGCTCACCACCCTGCTGCTCGGCTGCAGTTTTTCGGTGATGGCAGCCACAGAAGTCGTCCCCCTCAAGTACCGCACCAGCGCCGACATGCTGCCGATGGCGCAAGACTTCATCGGCAAGGACGGCCAGGTCAGCGCCTACGGCAACCAGTTGATCGTCAAAGCCGAGCCGGACAAGATCGAGGAACTCAAGGCGCTGATCACTCAGCTCGACACGGCGCCAAAACGCCTGCTGATCACCGTCGACACCAATGAAAACAACGGCCGTGGCGATGAAGGTTATTCGGTCAATGGTGCGAAGACCCGCATCATCAGCCGCAGCACCTCCAGCCGTGACGGCGGCGTCCAGCAAGTCCAGGCCACCGACGGCATGCCGGCGCTGATCCAGGTCGGCCAGAGCGTGCCGATCACCAGCAGCCAGAGCAACTCCTACGGCGATTACAGCAGCCAGACCGAGTACCGCAACGTCACCCAGGGTTTCTACGTCACCGCCAGCGTCACCGGCGACATCGTTCACGTGGCAATCACGACCAATCGCGACCGTATGAGCCAGGAACGTCCCGATGTAGTGAACGTGCAAAGTACCGACACAACCGTCAGCGGACGTCTCGGTGAGTGGATCACTCTGGCCGGCGTGAATCGCCAGACTCAGGCCGACAAACAGGGCCTGGCCCGCAGCTACTCGACTCAAGGCCGGGATGACATGACCTTGAAGGTAAAAGTCGAAGCCTTGGACTAAACCACCGAAAACTGACTGATTAGTCGTATTAGACGAAAGATGTAGTGCTTGAAAAAAAGCACTACAAAACGTTTGACGAGGCAAAAAAGCGAAGGCATGATGGCCTCGCTCCCGCTAATCAGAGGCCCTGGCAAGGGTCTTCGAAGCGATGTTCGCATCTACCCCGCGAACCGCTTCGTGTCTGTACCGCCCACAAGGTGTGTTTGACGAGGTTGCCGACTGGAACGAAGTTGTCCCGAGGGACGGAAGCGTAATTAGGTAACCCGGCTTCACGCTGTAGTTCGTACAAAGGCCCACGACGCCCGAATGCGCCCGCAGTCCGCCCTTACCTGCTCACTTCCCCTCGAGCCCATCGTTCATCCCGTCGCCTACCCCGCCGAATCCGACTTGACCGCCTAAGCTTCTGGTCAGCGAGCGCAGGAATTTTCCACCGCAGAACAACTTTTCATAAAAGACGCGACGAGGTTTATCTCCATGGCACTGACACGCGAACAGCAAATTGCAGCCCTCGAAAAAGACTGGGCTGAAAACCCGCGCTGGAAAGGCGTGACCCGCGCTTACTCCGCTGCTGACGTCGTCCGCCTGCGTGGCTCGGTTCAACCTGAGCACACTTTTGCAAAACTCGGCGCCGAGAAGCTGTGGAACCTGGTCACCCAGGGTGCCAAGCCGTCCTTCCGTCCAGACAAAGATTTCGTCAACTGCATGGGCGCCCTGACCGGCGGCCAGGCTGTTCAGCAGGTCAAGGCCGGTATCCAGGCCATTTACCTGTCCGGCTGGCAAGTCGCTGCGGACAACAACTCCGCAGAATCGATGTACCCGGACCAGTCGCTGTACCCGGTGGACTCGGTTCCAACCGTGGTCAAGCGCATCAACAACTCGTTCCGTCGTGCTGACCAGATCCAGTGGAAAGCCGGCAAAGGCCCGGGCGACGAAGGCTACATCGACTACTTCGCGCCGATCGTGGCTGACGCCGAAGCCGGTTTCGGCGGCGTGCTGAACGCTTACGAGCTGATGAAGAGCATGATCGAAGCAGGCGCCGCCGGCGTGCACTTCGAAGACCAACTGGCTTCCGTGAAAAAATGCGGCCACATGGGCGGCAAAGTACTGGTTCCTACTCAGGAAGCCGTACAGAAGCTGACCGCTGCACGTCTGGCTGCTGACGTTGCCGGTACACCGACCATCATTCTGGCGCGTACCGATGCGAACGCTGCTGACCTGCTGACTTCCGATTGCGACCCGTACGACCAGCCGTTCGTGACTGGCGAGCGTACTCAGGAAGGTTTCTACAAGGTTCGTGCCGGTCTGGACCAGGCAATCGCCCGTGGCCTGGCTTACGCACCGTACGCCGACCTGATCTGGTGCGAAACCGCCAAGCCGGATCTGGACGAAGCCCGTCGCTTTGCTGAAGCGATCAAAAAGGAATACCCGGACCAACTGCTGTCGTACAACTGCTCGCCTTCCTTCAACTGGAAGAAAAACCTGGACGACGCGACCATCGCCAAGTTCCAGCGCGAACTGTCCGCCATGGGCTACAAGCACCAGTTCATCACCCTGGCCGGCATTCACAACATGTGGCACAGCATGTTCAACCTGGCGCACGACTACGCCCGCAACGACATGACTGCCTACGTGAAGCTGCAAGAGCAGGAATTCGCTGACGCCTCCAAGGGTTACACCTTCGTGGCGCACCAGCAGGAAGTGGGCACCGGCTACTTCGACGACATGACTACCGTGATCCAAGGTGGCACGTCTTCGGTAACCGCGCTGACCGGTTCGACCGAAGAAGAACAGTTCCACTGATCGACTTCACTGAGTAAACGGCCGTTGCGCAACGATTAAAAGCTAACCGCAGCGCTGCACATCTGACGCCCCGACTGGTTCGGGGCGTTTTTTTTCGCCTGCGATTCCTCAAACGCCACAGACCTCTTGTGGGAGCGAGCCTGCTCGCGAAGGCGTTATGTCAGCTTGCCTACGCGGCGATTGACCCACCGCCTTCGCGAGCAGGCTCGCTCCCACAGGTGTCGCCTTCAGCCTGCAAGACAAAACATTGATCCAGATCGGCATTCGCGCCAGGAAAATCAGCTAAAACGGACGCCGCCGCTACTTGCAGTAATGGGTATATAAGACAACTTCCCAACGACTGCGCCGCTAAATAGTTACAAAACCATCCCAAACGATATTAATTATCATTCAGTCACAACTATGTTCGTTACATCCACGACAAAACATTATTCATTGAAACCCGGCTAATGCCCGCAACGCATGGGCCTCAGGGCATTCGAGGTGCGCTATGTCCTTATTCCAATAAATAATTTCGCTATAGGAATTTTACTTGCTGGGTGTTTAGCCATAAAATCAGCGCGATTGATTGCTGCGACATATCGTCACTGCCTATTTCTTTATCAAGCTCAGAGACCTTTGCTCTCTGTTAAGGATTACCAGCATGCCCGAAGCGACAGGACTCATGGCCCACAACTGGGGCTTTGCCATTTTCCTTTTGGGTGTCGTCGGCCTGTGTGCCTTCATGCTTGGTGTCTCCAGCCTCCTTGGGTCAAAAGCCTGGGGCCGCAGCAAAAACGAGCCGTTCGAGTCGGGCATGCTACCTACCGGTGGCGCCCGCTTGCGGCTCTCAGCCAAATTCTATCTGGTCGCGATGCTCTTCGTGATCTTCGATATCGAAGCCCTTTTTCTCTTTGCATGGTCTGTGTCCGTCCGCGAAAGCGGCTGGACCGGATTCGTCGAAGCTCTCGTTTTCATAGCAATTCTGTTGGCAGGTCTTGTCTACCTGTTCCGAGTGGGCGCCCTTGACTGGGCTCCGGAAGCTCGTCGCAAGCGGCAGGCGAAGCTGAAACAATGAGGCTTTGGCAATGCAATACAATCTCACCAGGATCGACCCCGATGCTCCTAACGATCAGTACCCGATCGGCGAACGGGAAACCGTTTCCGATCCGTTAGAGGATCAAGTTCACAAAAACATTTTCATGGGCAAGCTCGAAGACGTGCTGAGTGGCGCGGTCAACTGGGGACGTAAAAACTCCCTGTGGCCGTACAACTTCGGCCTGTCGTGCTGCTACGTGGAAATGACCACCGCCTTCACGGCGCCCCACGACATCGCGCGCTTTGGCGCCGAAGTTATCCGGGCATCGCCGCGTCAGGCCGACTTCATGGTTATCGCCGGTACCTGCTTCATCAAGATGGCGCCGATCATTCAGCGTCTCTATGAGCAAATGCTCGAACCGAAATGGGTTATCTCCATGGGTTCGTGCGCCAACTCCGGCGGCATGTACGACATCTACTCTGTGGTTCAAGGGGTGGACAAGTTCCTGCCGGTGGACGTCTACGTACCTGGCTGCCCGCCCCGTCCAGAAGCATTTCTGCAAGGCTTGATGCTGTTGCAGGAATCGATTGGCAAGGAGCGTCGCCCGCTTTCCTGGGTCGTTGGTGATCAAGGCGTTTATCGCGCCGACATGCCTTCGCAGAAGGAACAGCGCCGCGAACAGCGAATCGCAGTGACCAACCTGCGCAGCCCTGACGAAGTCTGATCCAGATCTGTTCTTACCAAGAAACGAGAAGCTGGCTTCATTCTTTACGTTGACCGAAAGCGAAAAAATAACCATGACTACAGGCAGCGCTCTGTACATCCCGCCTTATAAGGCAGACGACCAGGATGTGGTCGTTGAATTGAACAACCGTTTTGGCCCAGAGGCGTTCACCGCCCAGCCAACCCGCACCGGCATGCCGGTGCTGTGGGTGGCGCGTGCCAGACTCGTCGAAGTCCTGACTTTCCTGCGCAACCTGCCCAAGCCGTACGTCATGCTCTATGACCTGCACGGCGTGGACGAGCGTCTGCGCACCAAGCGTCAAGGTCTGCCATCGGACGCCGAGTTCACCGTGTTCTATCACCTCATGTCGCTTGAGCGTAATAGTGACGTGATGATCAAGGTCGCCTTGTCCGAGAGCGACCTGAGCTTACCGACCGTCACCAGCATCTGGCCGAACGCCAACTGGTACGAGCGTGAAGTCTGGGACATGTACGGCATCGACTTTAAAGGCCACCCGCACCTGTCGCGCATCATGATGCCGCCGACCTGGGAAGGTCACCCGCTGCGCAAGGACTTCCCGGCGCGCGCCACCGAATTCGATCCGTACAGCCTCAACCTCGCCAAGCAACAGCTTGAGGAAGAAGCCGCGCGCTTCCGTCCTGAAGACTGGGGCATGAAGCGTTCCGGCGTGAACGAGGACTACATGTTCCTCAACCTGGGCCCGAACCACCCTTCGGCTCACGGTGCCTTCCGTATCATTCTGCAACTGGACGGTGAAGAAATCGTCGACTGCGTTCCGGACATCGGCTACCACCACCGTGGCGCCGAGAAGATGGCCGAGCGTCAGTCCTGGCACAGCTTCATCCCGTACACCGACCGTATCGACTACCTCGGCGGCGTGATGAACAACCTGCCGTACGTGCTCTCGGTCGAGAAGCTGGCCGGCATCAAGGTGCCCGAGAAGGTCGACGTCATCCGCATCATGATGGCCGAGTTCTTCCGGATCACCAGCCACCTGCTGTTCCTGGGTACTTATATCCAGGACGTTGGCGCAATGACGCCGGTGTTCTTCACCTTCACCGACCGCCAGAAGGCGTACACGGTGATCGAAGCCATTACCGGTTTCCGTCTGCACCCGGCCTGGTACCGCATCGGTGGCGTTGCCCACGACCTGCCGCGCGGTTGGGAAAAACTGGTGAAAGACTTCGTTGAATGGCTGCCAAAACGCCTCGACGAATACACCAAGGCTGCCCTGCAGAACAGCATCCTCAAGGGTCGTACCATCGGCGTTGCCGCCTACAACACCAAAGAGGCCCTGGAATGGGGCGTCACCGGTGCCGGCCTGCGTTCGACCGGTTGCGATTTCGACCTGCGTAAAGCGCGTCCGTACTCGGGCTACGAGAACTTCGAGTTCGAAGTGCCGCTGGCCGCCAACGGCGATGCCTACGACCGCTGCATGGTGCGCGTTGAAGAAATGCGCCAGAGCATCAAGATCATCGACCAGTGCATGCGCAACATGCCGGAAGGCCCGTACAAGGCGGATCACCCGCTGACCACGCCGCCGCCCAAAGAGCGCACGCTGCAGCACATCGAAACCTTGATCACGCACTTCCTGCAAGTTTCGTGGGGCCCGGTCATGCCGGCCAACGAATCCTTCCAGATGATCGAAGCGACCAAGGGCATCAACAGTTATTACCTGACGAGCGACGGCGGCACCATGAGCTACCGTACCCGGATCCGCACTCCAAGCTTCCCGCATCTGCAACAGATCCCTTCGGTGATCAAAGGCAGCATGGTCGCGGACTTGATTGCGTACCTGGGTAGTATCGACTTCGTTATGGCCGACGTGGACCGCTAAGCATGAACAGCACGCTTATCCAGACAGACCGTTTCACCTTGAGTGAAACCGAGCGCTCGGCCATCGAGCACGAGCTGCATCACTACGAAGACCCGCGCGCGGCGTCGATCGAAGCCCTGAAGATCGTTCAGAAAGAACGTGGCTGGGTGCCGGATGGCGCCCTGTACGCCATCGGCGAGATGCTCGGCATCCCGGCCAGCGACGTTGAAGGTGTGGCGACGTTCTATAGCCAGATCTTCCGTCAGCCTGTCGGCCGTCACATCATTCGCGTTTGCGACAGCATGGTCTGCTACATCGGTGGCCACGAGTCGGTGGTCAGCGAAATCCAGAACAATCTGGGCATCGGCCTGGGTCAGACCACCACCGACGGTCGTTTCACCCTGCTGCCTGTCTGCTGCCTCGGCAACTGCGACAAGGCACCGGCGCTGATGATCGACGACGACACCTTTGGTGATGTGCAGCCTGCTGGCGTCGCCAAACTGCTCGAGGGCTACGTATGACCCTGACATCTTTCGGTCCTGCCAACCGCATTCAGCGGTCGGCCGAGACCCACCCCCTGACCTGGCGTCTGCGTGACGACGGCGAGGCCGTGTGGCTCGACGAGTACCAGGCCAAGAACGGTTACGCCGCAGCGCGCAAAGCCTTCGCCGACATGAGCCAGGACGACATCGTCCAGACCGTGAAAGACGCAGGCCTCAAAGGTCGCGGCGGTGCTGGCTTCCCCACGGGCGTCAAGTGGGGCCTGATGCCCAAGGACGAATCCATCAACATCCGCTACCTGCTGTGCAACGCGGATGAAATGGAGCCGAACACCTGGAAAGACCGCATGCTGATGGAGCAACTGCCCCATCTGCTGATCGAAGGCATGCTGATCAGCGCGCGTGCGCTGAAAACCTACCGTGGCTATATCTTCCTGCGTGGCGAGTACACCACCGCCGCCAAGCACCTCAACCGTGCAGTGGAAGAAGCCAAGGCTGCTGGCCTGCTGGGCAAGAACATTCTGGGCTCAGGCTTCGATTTCGAGCTGTTCGTCCACACCGGCGCCGGGCGTTACATCTGCGGTGAAGAAACCGCACTGATCAACTCCCTCGAAGGCCGCCGCGCCAACCCGCGCTCCAAGCCGCCCTTCCCTGCCGCCGTCGGCGTCTGGGGCAAGCCGACTTGCGTGAACAACGTGGAAACCCTGTGCAACGTGCCGGCGATCATTGCCGACGGCGTTGACTGGTACAAATCGTTGGCTCGCGAAGGCTCTGAAGACATGGGCACCAAGCTCATGGGCTTCTCCGGCAAGGTCAAAAATCCGGGCCTGTGGGAATTGCCATTCGGCGTCACCGGTCGCGAGTTGTTCGAAGACTACGCCGGCGGCATGCGCGACGGTTTCAAACTCAAGGCCTGGCAGCCAGGCGGGGCCGGTACCGGTTTCCTCCTGCCAGAACACCTCGACGCACAAATGTACGCCGGCGGCATTGCCAAAGTAGGCACCCGTATGGGTACCGGTCTGGCCATGGCGGTGGATGACAGCGTCAACATGGTCTCGCTGCTGCGCAACATGGAGCAGTTCTTCGCCCGCGAATCCTGCGGTTTCTGCACCCCGTGCCGCGATGGTTTGCCATGGAGCGTCAAGCTCTTGATGGCCATCGAACAGGGCAAGGGTCAACCAGGCGACATCGAGACCCTGCTGGGTCTGGTCGGTTTCCTCGGCCCGGGCAAAACCTTCTGTGCTCACGCACCGGGTGCCGTGGAGCCGTTGGGCAGTGCCATCAAATACTTCCGTCCAGAGTTCGAAGCCGGTATCGCGCCTGCAAGCGCCGCCGTCCCGCCTCTGGCAAGGCCGATCGTAATCGGCGCGTAAACGCTTAAAAGGCGAAGGGTCCGTGCCCTTCGCCTTTCGTCCGATGACGCCTTTCGGGGCTGACTGGATTCGGACGGATAACAAGATTCCATTAGCCACGCCCGCTGACACCGGGCCAACGAAGACCTTTGAACCATGGCCACTATCCACGTAGACGGCAAAGCGCTCGAAGTCGACGGGGCAGACAACCTGTTACAGGCATGTCTGTCGCTGGGCCTCGACATTCCATATTTCTGCTGGCACCCCGCGCTAGGTAGCGTCGGGGCCTGCCGCCAGTGCGCGGTCAAGCAGTACACCGACGAGAACGACACCCGTGGTCGCATCGTCATGTCCTGCATGACGCCCGCCACCGACAACACCTGGATCTCCATCGACGATGATGAGTCCAAGGCATTCCGCGCCAGTGTTGTCGAATGGCTGATGACCAACCACCCGCACGACTGCCCAGTCTGTGAGGAAGGCGGTCACTGCCACCTGCAAGACATGACAGTGATGACCGGCCACAACGAGCGCCGTTATCGCTTCACCAAACGTACTCACCAGAATCAGCAACTGGGCCCGTTCATTTCCCACGAAATGAACCGCTGCATCGCTTGCTACCGCTGCGTGCGTTTCTATAAAGACTACGCTGGCGGCACCGACCTCGGTGTGTTCGGCGCCCACGACAACGTGTACTTCGGTCGCGTCGAAGATGGCACCCTCGAAAGCGAGTTCTCCGGCAACCTCACCGAGGTCTGCCCGACCGGGGTGTTCACCGACAAGACTCACTCCGAGCGCTACAACCGCAAGTGGGACATGCAGTTCTCGCCGAGCATCTGCCATGGCTGCTCGAGCGGTTGCAACATCTCTCCGGGCGAGCGTTACGGCGAACTGCGTCGCATCGAAAACCGTTTCAACGGTTCGGTGAACCAATACTTCCTGTGCGACCGTGGCCGTTTCGGTTATGGCTACGTCAACCGCACCGACCGTCCACGTCAGCCGCTGCTGGCCGACGGCACCAAGCTGAGCCTCGACGCTGCGCTGGATAAAGCCGCCGATCTGCTGCGCGGTCGCAACATCGTCGGTATCGGTTCGCCGCGTGCCAGCCTCGAAAGCAACTACGCGTTGCGTGAACTGGTAGGCGCCGAGCACTTCTACTCGGGTATCGAAGCGTCCGAACTGGAACGCATCCGCCTGGTCCTGCAAGTGCTGAATGACAGCCCGCTGCCAGTACCGAACATGCGTGACATCGAAGACCACGACGCCATCTTCGTGCTCGGTGAAGACCTGACCCAGACCGCCGCCCGTATGGCGTTGTCGCTGCGTCAGTCGGTCAAGGGCAAAGCCGAAGAAATGGCCGACGCCATGCGCGTCCAGCCATGGCTCGATGCCGCGGTGAAGAACATCGGTCAGCACGCGCTGAACCCGCTGTTCATTGCCAGCCTGGCTGAAACCAAGCTCGACGACATAGCCGAAGAATGCGTTCACGCAGCTCCGGACGATCTGGCGCGCATCGGTTTTGCTGTGGCTCACGCACTCGACGCCAGCGCACCGGCTGTTGAAGGCCTGGACGCTGAAGCGCTGGAACTGGCCAAGCGCATCGCTGATGCCCTGCTCGCCGCCAAGCGTCCGCTGATCATCGCCGGTACTTCGCTGGGTTCCAAAGCGCTGATCGAGGCTGCTGCCAATATCGCGAAGGCTCTGAAGCTGCGTGAGAAGAACGGTTCCATCAGCCTGATCGTGCCGGAAGCCAACAGCCTCGGTCTGGCCATGCTGGGTGGCGAATCGGTTGATGCTGCGCTGCAAGCAGTGATTGATGGCAAGGCCGACGCTATCGTCGTGCTGGAAAACGATCTCTACACCCGCACCGCCAAAGACAAGGTCGATGCAGCCCTGAACGCCGCGAAAGTGGTGATCGTCGCTGACCATCAGAAAACCGCTACCAGTGATCGCGCGCATCTGGTTCTGCCAGCCGCGAGCTTTGCTGAAGGCGACGGTACGCTGGTCAGCCAGGAAGGTCGCGCCCAGCGTTTCTTCCAGGTTTTCGATCCGCAATACCTGGACGCGAGCATTCTGGTGCACGAAGGCTGGCGCTGGCTGCACGCCCTGCGCGCCACCCTGCTGAATCAGCCAATCGACTGGACGCAACTCGACCACGTGACCGCTGCCGTTGCTTCGAGCACCGCGCAACTGGCGCGTATTGTCGACGCTGCACCGTCCGCGGCGTTCCGTATCAAAGGTCTGAAACTGGCGCGTGAGCCGCTGCGTTATTCCGGTCGCACCGCGATGCGCGCCGACATCAGCGTTCACGAACCACGCACCCCGCAAGACAAAGACACCGCGTTCGCCTTCTCCATGGAAGGTTACTCGGGCTCTGCCGAACCGCGTCAGCAAGTGCCGTTTGCATGGTCGCCGGGCTGGAACTCGCCGCAAGCCTGGAACAAGTTCCAGGACGAAGTCGGTGGTCACCTGCGCGCTGGCGATCCGGGCACCCGCCTGATCGAAAGCACTGGCGATTCGCTGAATTGGTTCGCTGCCGCGCCGCGTGCGTTCAACCCGATGCCGGGTACCTGGCAAGCCGTGCCGTTCTTCCACCTGTTCGGCAGCGAAGAAACCTCTTCGAAAGCCGCTCCGGTTCAGGAACGTATTCCAGCGGCTTATGTTGCACTGGCCAAGTCCGAAGCGGATCGCCTGGGCGTCAACGAAGGTGCGCTGCTGAGCCTGAACGTGGCAGGTCAGACCCTGCGTCTGCCGCTGCGCATCAATGAAGAACTGGGCGCAGGTCTGGTGGCATTGCCTGCGGGCATCGCCGGCATTCCACCGGCATTCGCCGGCGTATCCGTCGACGGTCTGCAGGAGGCAGCGCAATGACCTGGTTCACCCCTGAAGTGATCGATGTGATCCTGACGGTCGTCAAAGCCATCGTGATTCTGCTGGCCGTTGTGGTCGCGGGCGCGTTGCTCAGCTTTGTCGAACGTCGCCTGCTGGGCTGGTGGCAGGACCGTTACGGTCCGAACCGCGTTGGTCCGTTTGGTATGTTCCAGATCGCCGCCGACATGCTGAAGATGTTCTTCAAGGAAGACTGGACGCCACCGTTTGCCGACAAGGTGATTTTCACCCTGGCACCGGTTGTGGCCATGTCGGCCTTGCTGATTGCGTTCGCGATCATCCCGATCACCCCGACCTGGGGTGTCGCGGACCTGAACATCGGCCTGCTGTTCTTCTTCGCCATGGCCGGTCTGTCGGTCTACGCGGTGCTGTTCGCCGGCTGGTCGAGTAACAACAAGTTCGCCCTGCTGGGTGCCTTGCGTGCCTCGGCGCAGACTGTGTCCTACGAAGTGTTCATGGGCCTGGCCCTGATGGGCATCGTGGTGCAGGTCGGCTCGTTCAACATGCGCGACATCGTCGAGTACCAGGCGCAGAACCTGTGGTTCATCATTCCGCAGTTCTTCGGCTTCTGTACCTTCTTCATCGCTGGCGTCGCCGTGACTCACCGTCACCCGTTCGACCAGCCGGAAGCGGAACAGGAACTGGCTGACGGTTACCACATTGAATACGCTGGCATGAAATGGGGCATGTTCTTCGTTGGCGAATACATCGGCATCATCTTGATCTCGGCGCTGCTGGTCACCCTGTTCTTCGGTGGCTGGCACGGTCCGTTCGGCATCCTGCCGCAACTGTCGTTCCTGTGGTTCGCCCTGAAGACCGCGTTCTTCATCATGCTGTTCATCCTGCTGCGCGCCTCTATCCCGCGTCCGCGTTATGACCAGGTGATGGACTTCAGCTGGAAGTTCTGCCTGCCACTGACCCTGATCAATTTGCTGGTGACCGCTGCGGTTGTGTTGTTGAACACGCCCGCGGTTGCGGTTCAGTGAGGATTTGACCCATGTTCAAATATATTGGCGACATCGTTAAGGGTACCGGTACCCAGTTGCGCAGCCTGGTCATGGTCTTCGGCCATGGCTTTCGCAAGCGCGATACCCTGCAATACCCGGAAGAAGCGGTCTACCTGCCACCACGCTACCGTGGTCGCATCGTCCTGACCCGCGACCCCGATGGCGAAGAACGCTGCGTAGCCTGCAACCTGTGCGCCGTGGCGTGCCCGGTGGGTTGCATCTCGCTGCAGAAAGCTGAAACCGAAGACGGTCGCTGGTACCCGGACTTCTTCCGTATCAACTTCTCGCGCTGCATTTTCTGCGGCCTCTGCGAGGAAGCCTGTCCGACCACCGCAATCCAGTTGACTCCGGATTTCGAGATGGCCGAGTTCAAACGTCAGGACCTGGTGTACGAGAAAGAAGATCTGCTGATCTCCGGCCCCGGCAAAAACCCTGATTACAACTTCTATCGTGTTGCAGGTATGGCAATCGCTGGCAAGCCGAAAGGCTCCGCACAGAACGAAGCCGAACCGATCAACGTGAAGAGCTTGCTGCCTTAAGGAAGAACGATGGAATTCGCTTTCTATTTCGCATCGGGTATCGCTGTCGTGGCCACGCTACGTGTGGTCACCAACACCAACCCTGTGCACGCCCTGCTCTACCTGATCATCTCGTTGATCGCCGTGGCCATGACCTTCTTCGCCCTCGGCGCACCGTTCGCCGGTGTGCTGGAAGTTATCGCCTACGCTGGCGCCATCATGGTGCTGTTCGTGTTCGTGGTGATGATGCTCAACCTCGGCCCCGCCGCGGTTCAGCAGGAACGCGTCTGGCTCAAGCCCGGCATCTGGGCCGGGCCGGTGATTCTCGCCGGCCTGCTGCTGGCCGAATTGCTGTATGTGCTGTTCGCTCACCAGAGCGGCCAGGCCATCGGCCACACCACCGTCGATGCAAAAGCCGTGGGCATCAGCCTGTTCGGCCCGTATCTGCTGGTGGTCGAACTCGCCTCGATGCTGCTGCTTGCCGCAGCCGTCACGGCGTTCCATTTGGGCCGCAACGAGGCGACGGAGTAACTTATGCCTGCTATCCCTCTTGAGCATGGTCTGGCGGTTGCCGGCATCCTGTTCTGCCTCGGCCTCGTCGGCCTGATGGTTCGTCGCAACATTTTGTTCGTGTTGATGAGTCTGGAAGTGATGATGAACGCCTCTGCACTGGCCTTCATCGTTGCTGGCGCCCGCTGGGGCCAGCCGGATGGACAGATCATGTTCATCCTGGTGATCAGCCTTGCAGCTGCCGAGGCCAGTATTGGTCTGGCGATCCTGCTGCAACTGTATCGCCGCTTCCACACGCTCGATATCGACGCTGCCAGTGAGATGCGCGGATGAACCTAATCTTTCTGACTTTCGTATTCCCCCTGATCGGGTTCCTGCTGCTGTCGTTCTCTCGTGGACGCTGGTCGGAAAACCTCTCGGCGCTGATCGGCGTGGGTTCCATTGGCTTGTCGGCGATTGTCACCGCCTACGTCATCTGGCAATTCAACGTCGCGCCTCCCGAAGGCGGTCACTACACCCTGGTGCTGTGGCAGTGGATGGCAGTGGAAGGCTTCAAGCCTGACTTCGCCCTCTACATCGACGGCCTGTCGATCACCATGCTCGGCGTGGTGGTGGGCGTAGGTTTCCTGATCCACCTGTTCGCCTCCTGGTACATGCGCGGTGAAGCGGGTTACTCGCGCTTCTTCTCGTACACCAACCTGTTTATCGCCAGCATGCTGTTCCTGGTCCTGGGCGATAACCTGTTGTTCCTGTACTTCGGCTGGGAAGGCGTGGGCCTGTGCTCGTACCTGTTGATCGGTTTCTACTACAGCAACCGCAACAACGGTAACGCCGCACTCAAGGCTTTCATCGTGACCCGGATCGGCGACGTGTTCATGGCCATCGGCCTGTTCATCCTGTTCCAGCAAGTGGGCACGTTGAACATCCAGGAACTGCTGGTGCTGGCACCGCAGAAATTCCAGGTCGGCGACTTCTGGATCACCCTGGCGACCCTGATGCTGCTGGGCGGCGCTGTCGGTAAATCGGCACAACTTCCATTGCAAACCTGGCTCGCGGACGCGATGGCCGGCCCGACCCCGGTTTCGGCACTGATCCACGCCGCAACCATGGTTACCGCTGGTGTTTACCTGATTGCACGTACCCACGGTCTGTTCACCCTGGCGCCGGACATCCTGCACCTGGTCGGCATCGTTGGTGGTGTGACGCTGGTACTCGCCGGTTTCGCCGCTCTGGTTCAAACCGACATCAAACGTATCCTCGCCTACTCGACCATGAGCCAGATCGGCTACATGTTCCTGGCGCTGGGTGTGGGTGCCTGGGATGGCGCGATCTTCCACCTGATGACCCACGCCTTCTTCAAGGCGCTGCTGTTCCTTGCCTCCGGTGCGGTGATCGTTGCCTGCCACCACGAGCAGAACATCTTCAAGATGGGCGGCCTGTGGAAGAAACTGCCACTGGCCTACGCCAGCTTCATCGTCGGCGGCGCGGCTCTGTCTGCCCTGCCACTGGTGACCGCGGGCTTCTACTCCAAGGACGAAATCCTCTGGGAAGCGTTCGCCAGCGGCAACCAGGGTCTGCTTTACGCAGGTCTGGTCGGCGCGTTCATGACTTCGCTGTACACCTTCCGCCTGATCTTCATCGCGTTCCACGGTGAAGCCAAGACTGAAGCCCACGCCGGTCACGGCATCGCTCACTGGCTGCCATTGTCGGTGCTGATCGTGCTGTCGACGTTCGTCGGCGCCATGATCGTGCCGCCGCTGCACGGCGTACTGCCGCAAAGCGTTGGCCATGCCGGTGGCGAAGCCAAGCACAGTCTGGAAATCGCCTCGGGCGCCATCGCTCTGGCCGGTATCCTGCTGGCGGCCCTGCTGTTCCTCGGCAAGCGTCGCTTCGTGACGGCGATTGCCAACAGCGGCGTCGGGCGTTTCCTGTCGGCCTGGTGGTTCGCTGCCTGGGGCTTCGACTGGATCTACGACAAACTGTTCGTCAAGCCGTACCTTGCGATCAGCCACATCCTGCGCAAAGACCCGCTCGACCAGACCATCGGTCTGATCCCGCGTATGGCCAAGGGTGGTCACACTGCCCTGAGCCGCACCGAGACCGGTCAACTGCGTTGGTACGCTGCTTCGATGGCTGCTGGTGCCGTGCTGGTTATTGGCGCCATCGTGCTGGTAGCGGTCTGATATGAACCTTGCGAATTTGCGAAAGGAAACGAGCCCGTCATGATTCTGCCTTGGCTAATCCTGATCCCCTTCATCGGCGGCCTGCTGTGCTGGATGGGTGAGCGCTTCGGCGCTACCCTGCCCCGCTGGATTGCGCTGATCACCATGTCCCTGTTGCTCGCGATCGGCCTCTGGCTGTGGGCAACCGGCAACTATTCATTTGCCCCGGCGCCTGGCGCCGATCCGACCTGGGCGCTTGAGTTCAAGCACATCTGGATCGCGCGTTTCGGCATCAGCGTGCACCTGGCCCTCGACGGCCTGTCGCTGTTGATGATCCTGCTGACCGGTCTGCTGGGTATCCTCTCGGTACTCTGCTCGTGGAAAGAGATTCAACGTCACGTTGGCTTCTTCCACCTGAACCTGATGTGGATCCTGGGCGGTGTTGTCGGCGTGTTCCTCGCCCTCGACCTGTTCATGTTCTTCTTCTTCTGGGAAATGATGCTGGTGCCGATGTACTTCCTCATCGCGCTCTGGGGTCACAGTTCTTCGGACGGCAAGAAAACCCGGATCTACGCAGCAACCAAGTTCTTCATCTTCACTCAGGCTTCCGGCCTGATCATGCTGGTGGCGATCCTCGGTCTGGTACTGGTCAACTTCAACAACACTGGCGTGATTACCTTCAACTACGCCGACCTGTTGAAAACCAAGATGTCGATGACCACCGAGTACATCCTGATGCTCGGCTTCTTCATCGCCTTCGCGGTCAAGCTGCCGGTTGTACCGTTCCACTCCTGGTTGCCTGATGCGCACGCCCAGGCACCGACCGCAGGTTCCGTCGACCTCGCCGGTATCCTGCTGAAAACCGCTGCCTACGGCCTGCTGCGTTTCGCCCTGCCGCTGTTCCCGAATGCTTCGGCCGAGTTCGCGCCGATCGCCATGACCCTCGGTCTGATCGGGATCTTCTACGGTGCGTTCCTGGCGTTCGCGCAAACCGACATCAAGCGTCTGATCGCCTTCTCTTCCGTTTCCCATATGGGCTTCGTGTTGATCGGCATCTACTCCGGCAGCCAACTGGCCCTGCAAGGTGCAGTGATCCAGATGCTGGCGCACGGTGTGTCGGCAGCCGCACTGTTTATCCTCAGCGGTCAGTTGTACGAGCGTCTGCACACTCGTGACATGCGTGAGATGGGCGGTCTGTGGTCGCGTATTGCTTACCTGCCGGCGATCAGCCTGTTCTTTGCAGCCGCGTCGCTGGGCTTGCCGGGCACGGGTAACTTTGTCGGCGAGTTCCTGATCCTGATCGGCTCTTTTGCAAGCTGGCCATGGATCACTGCGATTGCCACGTCCGGTCTGGTGTTCGGTTCGGTCTACTCGCTGATCATGATCCACCGTGCGTACTTCGGCCCGTCCAAATCGGATGCGGTCTTGCACGGTATGGACGCTCGCGAACTGATCATGGTGCTAGGCCTTGCGGTGCTGCTGATTTACCTCGGCGTCTACCCGCAACCGTTCCTCGACACTTCTGCCGCCACGATGCATGGCGTACAGCAGTGGCTCGGCACCGCCTTCACTCAACTCGCTTCGGCCCGGTAAGAGCGCTATGGAATTCACGATTCAACACTTTATTGCGCTTGCGCCACTGTTGATCACCAGCCTCACCATTATCGTGGTGATGCTGGCAATCGCCTGGCGCCGCAACCACTCGCAGACCTTCCTGATTTCGGTGGCGGGTCTGAACCTGGCCTTGCTGTCGATCCTGCCTGCCTTGAAAGTCGCGCCTCTGGCCGTCACCCCATTGCTGCAGATCGATGCGTTCGCATGCCTGTACATGGCGCTGATCCTGGTCGCCACCCTCGCCTGCGTCACCCTCGCCCACGCCTATCTGGGCGACGGCGGTTCGGGTTACCCGGGCAACCGTGAAGAACTGTACCTGCTGATCCTGATGGCCGCCGCCGGTGGTCTGGTTCTGGTCAGCGCGCAGCACCTGGCCGGGTTGTTCATCGGTCTGGAACTGCTGTCAGTGCCGGTCTACGGTCTGGTGGCTTACGCCTTCTTCAACAAGCGTTCACTGGAAGCCGGCATCAAGTACATGGTGCTGTCGGCCGCCGGCTCCGCGTTCCTGCTGTTCGGTATGGCGCTGCTGTACGCAGACGCCGGTTCGCTGAGCTTCACCGGTATCGGTCAGGCACTGGCTGCCACTGGCCTGCCTAGCCCGCTGGCACAACTGGGCCTGGGCATGATGCTGATCGGTCTGGCGTTCAAGTTGTCGCTGGTACCGTTTCACCTGTGGACGCCTGACGTCTACGAAGGTGCTCCGGCACCGGTCGCTGCGTTCCTCGCCACTGCGTCCAAGGTTGCCGTGTTTGCGGTGATGGTGCGTCTGTTCCAGATCTCCCCTGCTGCCAGCAGCGGCGTACTGAGCGACGTGCTGAGCGTGATCGCCGTCGCTTCGATCCTGTTCGGTAACCTGCTGGCCCTGACCCAGAGCAACCTCAAGCGTCTGCTCGGTTACTCGTCCATCGCGCACTTCGGCTACCTGCTGATTGCACTGGTGGCGAGCAAGGGTCTGGCGGTGGAAGCCATCGGCGTCTACCTGGTCACCTACGTGATCACCAGCCTCGGTGCTTTCGGCGTGATCACCCTGATGTCCTCGCCGTACAACGGCCGTGACGCGGATGCCCTGTACGAATACCGCGGCCTGTTCTGGCGCCGTCCGTACCTGACCGCCGTACTCACCGTGATGATGCTGTCCCTGGCCGGTATCCCGCTGACCGCGGGCTTCATCGGCAAGTTCTACATCATCGCCACCGGTGTCGAATCGCACCAATGGTGGCTGGTAGGTTCGCTGGTGCTGGGCAGCGCCATTGGCGTCTTCTACTACCTGCGCGTGATGGTCACCCTGTACCTGATCGAGCCAAACCTGCGTCGCCACGATGCCGAGTTGCACTGGGAACAAAAGGCGGGCGGCGTCATGCTGCTGGCCATCGCCCTGGTTGCGTTCTTCCTCGGCGTTTACCCGCAGCCGTTGCTGACACTGGTTCAGCAGGCGGGTCTGGCGGGCTGATTGCCTGGCTGGATTTAGGCTACAAATGAAAACGGCACCTTCGGGTGCCGTTTTTTTTGGATATATGTGCAGCGCCTGTCCCCTCTCTGCCGGATACCTGCCCTTGCTGTGGTTGTAGGAACGCATTCAATCAACGCAGGGAAAACTCATCTCATGCGATGGAAAATTCCCAGGAGATGATTGCCAGATTTGTGTCTCTCACAAGACTCGCTGAAATATCCCACACCCTCCGCGCAAGAAACCCTGGCAAGCACACCACATCCCTCAGACACATCACAAGAACTCCCCCGGACAAAAGCGGCTGGCTCCTGACGTCCCGCGGTTCAATCACAAGATGATGTGTACGTATTTCAACCTCCCATCACTCCCGGAACTGAAACTTCCGGACATTTTTGACCGTTCACAGCCCGCCTAATAGATTCGATCCGTGCAATCAAAAGCACCTTCATCCACAAAAAAAAGGAATTGATCCATGGGCTACATGAGCAGCTGGAACGCCAACAAAATCGTTGAACTGGACGAGGAGCAAGCTCGCGATCCGGAGCACATCGAAGCACTGCAACTGAGTGAGGAAGAGCTGGCCGAACTCGATGCGCAGTGAGTGAACGGACGGGGGTGAAAGCCCCCGTTCTTTTGGAGGATGGAAATCATGGACAGTAACTGGATGATCGAGCGAGAACTGACAGCGGACCAGGCCTGCCAGCGCATTCAAACTGAATTGAGTCGGCTGGGAATGACGCCCGCTACGCTCACCTTGGGTCAGGACGTTGTTGCGGTACAGGCGACCTTTACTGACAGCAATGGTCTGCCTGTCGCGCGCGGCGCCGGCAAAGGTTATGCAGTTCAGGCAGCCATCGGTGCGCTCTACGAAACGCTTGAACACTATTGGACAGACTCGCTCTCGGTGCAGAATGCCCACGCTATTCCCGTGGACTACTTCGCAGACAACGCGATCTTCAACCAAGACCCGGTGCGACTCCTTTCCAGCCAGCAGAACCGCCGAATCGCCTGCCGACGCTACACCTGTCCTCAAGGACACGACCCTTTTTATTACCCGATCGCGCTGACGTCGCCCAACACACAGCAGTTTTTTGATCAGCAAACCGCGGACTGCCGCGCCTTGCGCCGATACTCGAGCAATAGCGGCACCGCCATCGGCGCCAGTTACAACGAGGCCCTGCTGCATGCCATCAATGAATGCATCGAGCGGGACGCTGTTTCGTTGTTTTTGCTGGATCATTTTTATTATCGGAATCACCCGCCACTGCGCCGGATCGCCCGCCCCGGCAATGGCGATGCCCTGGGCCAACTGTGGACGGATGTCGAAAGGGAAATCGGCGCGGAGGTCGTGCTGGTGGATATCAGTACCGAATTCGCTGCGCACACTTTCCTGGCGTTTTGCGCCGCATCCGGTGACCGGATTCATGTTTTCGGTTCAGGTTGCTCCCTGGACCCGCGCCATGGTGCCTGGCGCGCGCTGACGGAACTGGTGCAGTTGCATCACGCCGCAGAAGGACCTGAATACACGCAGCATTTGCTAAACGCCAAGCGTCACTTAAGTCCCTTCCCCCGACTATTGCGCTGCCTGCTATTCAATCCTGAGGATCTGCTGCATCGCTGCGTTCAGTCCACGGTGACCCTGCCCCAGGCCAGCGCGCAAAGACCGTTGCCACTGCAGATTGAACAGTTGACCACGGACCTTCAACAACACGGGCGCCGCCTCGGCGTATCCACGGTGCATCAAACCAGCCTCGGCACCAGCCTGGTCAATGTGGTGATACCCGGGCTGGAGCGGTTTTTTGTCGTGTCCAGCGGCAACGTGGTGATTCCCCACGCCCGAGGTCGAGGGGAAACAGAATCACGGAGTGAGCCCATGAATAACCCAGCCATCGTCTACTCAAAGGAACGTGAACTGGAACTGGCAGAAAACCTGTCCGACCACATCACAAGCGCAGGCCCGATCAGTTGTTTCGTCGAACCGACTCGCAACGGCCTGCATCAGGTATTTATTCTGCGAGTCCGCGACCAGGACTGGGTCGGCCGCAAAGTCTTGCAGCGAGACCCTTGCAATCGCTGGGGCCTGAGCAGCCTGTTGAACCCCACCATGCTGCTCGGCCCCCACAGGCAGTCTCAATGGGGCAACGACGGCGTGTCGATCTACTTTCAAACCTCAACGTTGAAAGAAAGAACTGAAGCCTTCGACGCCGCGTTGAACTGTCCAGATAGCGAGATTCATTTTCCCTATGCGGTCATCGATGAACGCGGTGACGAGGCTGTTTGCCCTCCTGATTACTGGCAAGGTAACCCATCGCTGGCTGCGCAACTGAACGCCGACGAGTTCCACTTTCGCGAACACTGCGTGAGCGTACTGCGTCCATTGCTCAAACCGGACGACCTGATTTACGACCCGGCCTGCTCGACGGGTGACTTCATCGCCCATCTGGCTGCCGAACTCACCGACGGCCGCTATCTGGGCACAGACCGTTCGGTCTCGATGATTGAATATGCGCAACAACGTCACGCAACATCCACTGCGCAGTTTCGCGTGATGGAGGCGACAGCCTGCGTCGACACCTCTATTCGCTGCGACGTGCTGATTCTTCGTTTCCTCAATGCCGAAGTCATGACCCGCCGCGAAGCACACGGCGCGTTTAATAGCCTGGTGCGCTGCGTGAACCCCGGCGGCACAATCCTCGTGTTTGGTCATACCCCGGTGTTGCTTGCCATGCGCTGGCAGGCCCACACCTATGGTCTGGTGATTATTTCCAGTGTGGCGGCGCGCAGCGGGCGGCAAGAGTTGTTCCAGTTCTACCGCCTGACGCTTCCCACCGCATGACCCGCCTCAACGGATACCTTCTCACCGCTGACGGCCACCAACTGTACTGGGAGCGCCACGGAACACGAGGTGGTGAGCCCGTGTTCTTCTTGCACGGGGGCCCGGGTGGACGCTGCAGCCGTCATCATCTGGAATTCTTCGACCTGCGTTGCTTCGACGTGATTTTGATTGACCAGCGCGGATGTGGTCGATCACGCCCTTACGGGCAGACGCGAGACAACAACACGGCCCTGAACGTCGAAGACATCAACGCCTTGCGCCTGCATCTTGGTTTGCAGCGCATCAGTCTGCTGGGTGTCTCCTGGGGCACCTGGCTGGCCATTCAATACCAGCAGCGGTACCCCGCCACTTTGCTGAAAACCACATTGGTGTCTGTGTTCGTTCCGTTTGCAGCGAACACTTACGCCTATGAAGAAGCAATCAACGCAGCCTTACGCCATACCGGTGGCGGTACCACGCGCGACATCCACCAAATATTGAATGATGGCTGTCATGAGCAACAGCACCAAGCCGCCATCCACTGGTTGCAGGCTTCGTTACGACTCAACGGGCAGACAATACCAATGGATGCTCTCGGCAGGTTTGCCGATGAAGAAGCCATTCTCGCCATCCGCCTGGAATTGCATTACCACGTCAATCGCTACTTCTTCAGTGCCGATAGCGAAGACGTTTCGCTCAATTCCGACACCCTGATAATCCAGGGCGTCAAAGACACCTTCGGCATGTCCAGCCTGCGTTGGTTACGGCAGCGCCAGCCCGTGCAAAGCCGCCTGCTGCGCGCCGGGCACAACGCTTTCGAATGGTCGATATTGAAAACCGTACGCGAGTCGTTGAAACGAACTTGAGCGCACTGCTAACCGACCGTTCGTCTGAAAACCTTGCGCACCTGTCAGATCTGACAGGTGCGCAATTCATCCATCCCGCATTCAATCACTCCATCGCCTTTGCCCTGGAGCCCGTCCCCATGTCTGCCAACGACCCGTCCGAAAACAGCACCCTGACCTTACAGGAACTCGACATCCCCGGCCGCACTGGCCCGGTATCCGAAGAGCCTAAGATATGGGGCATCAACCGGGCGGCGGCGTGGGAAAACTTTCCCCGTCAGGGCCTGTCGTGTCGGCCCGAGCAGTGGGGTGAGATGAACATAGGCGACTTGCTCCTGATTTTTATTGGAGAGCAGCAAGTCCTGCGAAAAGTCATCAGCGAGCGCGAGCTTGGCAAACGGCTGCAGATGTTCGTGCCCTCGGCACTCATCAACGAAGGCTTGTTCGGCGTCTACTACACGGTCACTCGCCTCAACCAGGTGCCTGAGCATTCAGAGACGATGCAGGTTCTGTGCAAGTTTACCCGCCCCGGCGGCCACGACGAATACGATGGGTCGGGGCATTCGAAGCTGATCATGAGCATCCCGCCGGAAATCCTCGCCGACGGCATTAACAAGGAGAACGTCGCCGCCGGTTTCCCGGTCAGCGTCGGCAGGGCTGACGGCTCGCCGGCCTACCCATTCGCGGCGGCCGGTGATCAGATCCATCTGATCGTTGGCGGGGTATTTGTGCTCAGCGAGCCGCTCACTCAGGATCAGGCTGACGGCAAGACACCGATCATCATTCACATCGACGAAGCCACCCTGCGCGAGGCTGGCGACTCCGATGCCATAGGTTTAGCGGTGGCCTTCGAGGTCTACGACCTGGTGGACAACCGCTCCGAAGACTGGAGCTTCGAGCAACGCGTGGTGGTCGCCATTGACACGGATCGACTAGCGGCGCCGCTGCTCGAGCAAGCTGACAACAACAACGTACTGGACGTCGACAGGCTAGGCACCGCCGATGGCACGGCGCAAATCCTCGCCCTGGATTCCAGATACCAAGTCAACGACAACATCACTTTATGCCTCAAGGGCATGCCCGTGGAGGGTGGGCCCATCGACGAAAAGTACTGCGCAAAGCTGACCAAGGTGCCCGGCGTTCTCAACATAACGGTGCCCAATGCTGTACTGCGGCAATTGGCCAATTCGAAGATCGAAATATACTTTCTGCTGGAAAGCCCCGACCACACCAGAAAGCTGCGCTCCAAGACCCTGTTCATCAGTGCCATCGGTGAGGTGCAGCGGCTAGCCGCACCGGTTATCCGGGACGCCTCGGATGGCGCACTGGACCCGACGCTGGAGCAGGTGGCCATTCTGATCCCGTTCGATAAGTCTTTCGTCGCCGGCCAGTCCATCGAACTGCGCTGGCTCGTTACTCGCCCCGACCTGAGCCATTACCTGCCCGACCTGCCGTTGCGCACGATCACCGATGGTGACATCCGGGCAGAAGAGCCGCTGCGAATTAACGTCCCCGGTGATCCGCACCTGATTACGGGCGACGGCGGCACGGTGGAGGCGTTCTACTTCTTGCACGTTTCAAACGCGGCGCTCAGCAAGATGAACCGGGTCAACGCCACCCATGCCACCCGCGAATCGATCCACGCCGAGATCCTGCAAATCGGCGAGCCGCGCCTGGAACTGCCGGAGCCGGAAGTGGCCGGCATCGTCGACGGCGTCATGCCGCCCGACAGAGACGGCACCACGCTGACCGTGACCTACCTGAACACACAACCCCGCGATGTCGTGACCTACTTTTGGTCCAGCCCAAAAACCGGCACGGCCTCAGACTCGATCACACTGAGTTCGATCACCGCGGGCAAACCTATCCAGTTCACCATCGGGGCCGGGCTGATCAAGGACAATGATGGTGAGATAGTCAAGACAAGCTATCTCATCACGCGCGCGGCGGGTGGCACCAGTTATTCCAACCCGCTGACGTTCCGTGTCGGGAAGGTGCTGGATCCGCAAATGATCGTCATCGGCCACCGCTCTCAGGCAGGCCCCCGCTACCATGCCAACCTGAGCCGGTTAAGCGTGTTCAGTGCCGATCAAAATGAGGCTCTGTGGATCTACGAGGGTGACAGTGAAGGGGTGACTGCGGCGTCCTTTCTGGATACAGAACCCCAGAAAGCGCTGACCGTGACGCTGCCAACGGCGACTCGTGCGTCAACCAGCGTGGTGCTGCGCCCGGCTAATGTGCACGGTGTCGTCAACCTGAGCAACCGGTTCAGTGGCTGTATCGTCAAAGATGACGGCACTCTATTTGGCTGGAGTCAAAACAGTGAAATGCTGCCGCCCGCTGACGCGCAAGACGTTCGTTATGTGGTTGCCGGTGGATCAGCGTTTGCGGCACTGAGACGGGATGGCACTGTTTTCGCCTGGGGGGCAGCGCTTCTTGGCGGACGGATCCCTCCGGAGATCGGCGCGAAACTTAACGATGTGAAAAAAATCGCCTCCAGCGCTGGCGCCTTTGTCGCCTTGCTAAACGATGGAAGTCTGGTGGCTTGGGGAGATCCGGACTTTGGCGGGAAGATTCCCGACACTGTCAGCCCGCACCTCACGGCCGTTCTTCACGTCATTGGCAGTACCGCTGATTTCAGTGCTGTTCTGCAAGATGGACGTGTGTTCAGT
Source organism: Pseudomonas sp. A0308 (assembly GCF_044218815.1). NCBI lineage: Bacteria > Pseudomonadati > Pseudomonadota > Gammaproteobacteria > Pseudomonadales > Pseudomonadaceae > Pseudomonas > Pseudomonas sp. A0308. Next base: position 5,791,543 of record NZ_CP162581.1, on the reverse strand, counting down.
TGGGGAGCGACCTGGCCAACGGGTTTGCAGGTAACAGCGGCCCGGGGCGCATTACACATCAGCGCCAGTGATCGCGCATTTGCTGTCATCAAGGCTGACCAGAGAGTCGTCGCCTGGGGCTCGGATGAACACGGGGGAGCTATTGCTGCCGAGACGGCGAAATTACTCACCAATGTATCGGCGCTCGCGTCAACCAGTGCTGCGTTCGCAGCGTTGAAGATGGATGGCAGCGTTGTCACCTGGGGCAACCCCAGATTTGGCGGTGCACCTCAAGAAACACTCCACAACGTTCAGCACGTCGTTGGTTCGACAACCGCTTTTTGCGCGCTAAGGACCGATGGATCGCTGGCCGCCTGGGGTGAACCCAACGAGGGCGGCGCCCTGCCCGGCGGCTTGGGCAAGACCCTTTCACTGTCCGCTTCGTACGCAAGCTTTTGCGCCATACAAGACGACCATAGCGCCATTTCCTGGGGAATCAACCCCTCAACCGAGCACTTGCCCGGCATGACGTGTGTGTATCCGGCCGGTCGCCATTGGGTCGCATTGGGTGAACAAAAAACGCTGCATGCCTGGGGCCCCGGGGCTCCTGATCTGGACCTGTTGACCGGTGAAGTCTCTTACACCGAATGAACTGATTTCAGCCCAATTCAAACCATGTCCCTGGGTAAGGGATTCAGTCTGGAGTATTCGTCATGAGTGCAGATGCAAAAGCGGCACCTACCGTGAAACAAGTAGCCATCATGGGTGAGACCGCAGTCGGTGGAACCGTGAGCGGGAGTTACATCTATCAGAATGCCGATGTGAACCCTGAAGGGGATTCGGTGTTTTGCTGGTACAGCGTCGAGTCCGGCAATGAAGTTATTGCGACTACCGTCGACCTCGCTCTGACCGCCGAGCATGAAGGGTTAACGATTCAGTTTTCCGTCATTCCGGTTGCCGTATCGGGTGAGGAAGGTGATGAAACGTTCTCTGATCCCAAAAAGGTCACCAGCGCCCAGTATCAAAACATCAGCGAAGAAGAAAGTGAGAACAGCTTTTTCAAGCAAAGGGGTCAGTTTGCCTTTCACGCCATTCCAAACGATCACCGGGGCACATCGACTGCCGGTGCCTATGCATTGAAAAACCGGGTTACGCAGAACGTCTCGGTCCTGGGCGCGCAGAGTCATGGCGGCGTTGTACCGCCGGAAATCGCCAGTTATCTCAGAAACAACTCGGCCATTACCATGTCTTCGACAAACAACAGCTTTTGCGCGAAGGTACCTGTCGGGAATACCAACACCGTGCTGGTCTGGGGACTAGGAATGCCAGCCGTTCTACCCGACCTTCAAGGTATCAGAAGCATTTACACCAACAACGCGTCCGCGGCTTTTATCTATGAGAATCCTGTACCCGGCAGCAACACTATCGGCGCGGTCGGTACCGCAGCGACCGGTGGTGTAGTCCCCCTCGAAATACAAAACAAGCTCTTGTTCGACAAGCCCGTTGCCATCTACAGCACTCTCGATGCATTCGCTGTACGAACCGAAAGTGGCAAAGTCATGTGCTGGGGTAACGCAACTAACGGAGGGACCATCCCCGCCAATATCCAGGCTCAGTTGAACACCATGAGAGTGGCGCGAATCATTGCATCAAGTACTGCGTTTTGTGCGCTCACAGACGACGGAGAGCTGATCGGATGGGGGAAAGATGGCGTCATTCCGTCACTCGTTCTTACCCGTATCTACGACGATGACGGCGCGTTTACTGTGATAGCCAATGCCGGTGCCTTCTGTGCAATCACCAACCGCAGGAAAAAACTCCTTACCTGGGGGACGGCCACGTACGGCGGAAACATGTCGGAAGCGACTGCCGCTCTGGCGGCACGGGGCAATATTGTTCTGTGCGTCGCGACCCCTTGGGCCATGTGCTTTATCAATGAAAGTGGAGGCTCTGCGGCGTGGGGTACTTTGGGCTACGGTGGCGTTGATAATTCGGTGTCGGACGCTGAAGCAGTATTCGAGCAGGGTGACACAAAGGCGCAGATCGAAAACTTGTTCAAAGACATCCAGGTCTCTGCAGTCAGTCGCAAATCAAGAGTGTTTTCGAGACTGCAAACAACCGCGGGTGGGGATATCCAGTTGATGCGTAACGACTCCAGCTTCGTACTTCTCGCAAGACACCCTGACGGCCGTACAGAACTCATTCATAGCTGGGGGCTATTGGCCGCGGGAGGCAACATACCGAGTAGTGTGAAACAGGTGCTGCAGGCCAGCCACATCATCAAAATCCATGCATCCAACGGTGCTTACGCCGCAATCTGTAATCAGGGGTCGGTTCAAGGCGCGGTGGTCACCTGGGGCAGGGCTAACGTCGATGGCGGCACCATTCCTGCAAATTTGATTGATACGCTGAGTAGAGACGTTGTCGATATAAACACTATCCAGGCCTACCCCTCGCCAAGCGCTGCATCGGCCGCAGCATTCATTGCGCGCAAGAAAGACAATAAATATGTGTCATGGGGCTCCCATCTCAAACAGGAAGAGTTCGATCCTGAACGCGACTGATGCGCTGTTTCTCGCCAACAGAACCGTGCCTGAAAGGAAAAGGGAGTGTTGCTCATGAGCATTACCGCTGCGCCTGTAGCCAGTAACGTCATCATCATCGGCGAAGCCATGATCGGAGGGGTTATTCGCGGAAGTTATATTTATGAAAACGTGGATGAAAATCCCGAAGGGGCTTCTGTCTACCTTTGGTATCTGGATAACAAGCCGATTGCCGGCCCCGAAGGTTCGATCCTTGATCTGAAGATCAAGCACGAATACGAAGGGCGCGCACTGGTATTCTCGGTAACGCCAGTGGCATCGAGCGGTGAGATCGGCCAGCAAGTCCGGTCTGACGGCAAAGTTGTAAGCTCAGACTTTCAAGGCATCAGCCGAGAAGAAAACGAAAACAGTCACCTCCAACAGATCGGAAACTTCGGCTTTCATGAGGCCGAACCCTATGACCGGGTTTTCGTCTCAACCGGGGGCGCATTCGGCCTGATTGACCCGGCAACCCGCGATATTTTCTTTGAGGGACAGGCAGGTTGGGGGCTCCCAGTGCCCCCTAACATTGTCAACTTCCTGAAAAACAGCCCGGCAGCGCGTCTTTATTCCACCGAAAAGGATTTCGGCGCGTTGGTCGTAGTGGGCGGTAGCAATCAGCTTTTTCTCTGGGGAGCCAATACACCGACCAATATCTCCGTGAAACTCACGGACATCGCATCGGTTTACAGCAACCGGGAGTGTTTTGCCTTCATCTACAAAGATGCGACGGGCACCGATGATCGAATCGGTGCTGTTGGCAAAGCCGGTTCCGGTGATGTCATCCCTGCTGAGATTCAAAGAGCACTGTGGTTCGATAAACCCGTCGCTATCCATGCCACGCAAAATGCGTTCGCTGTGCGGACTGAGAATGGCAAGGTGTACGCTTGGGGTAATCAAGCCAACGGTGGACAGATCAACGCTGCGACTCGGCAAAAGCTCGACAACATTGTGGTCGAACGTATCATTGCTGCCGCCACCGCTTACTGTGCCATTGGCACTAACGGTGAAATTGTGACGTGGGGAGTGGCCGCTCACGGTGGCAACCTGCCTGACAACGTGACGAAAGCGATCAACGAGGATGGCGGTGTAAATACCGTTACGGCAGCCACCACGGCATTTTGTGCCATTACCAAAAATTCCCGCACGGCTGTCAGTTGGGGGCTGTCGGGCGAAGGTGGCGTCATGTCCCCCTCCGCGGCGCAGATAGCAAGCCGTGGCGGTGTGATTCTGTGCAAGGCCACGCGCTGGGCGTTTTGCATCGTCACCGAACGCGGCGAGGCAGAAGCCTGGGGGGCGACACTCTACGGCGGAGCATCGATCACCGCGACGACTCGAAACGAGATTGCCGAGGCGTTAAACGATTCCCATCCCATACCTGCCAATCCACAGGGGCGTGTCGGCACCAGAGCTATCACTGTCCCGGGGATCGTCAGCCTGCATTCCAATGATGTGAGTTACTTCCTGCTGAGCAAGCATGAAGATGGGCGTACCCGGGCAGTGGTCGTCTGGGGCCTGGAAACCCATGGTGGCTCCATGACTAACAGCGTCAGACAGTCTTTGATGGCAAGCAAAATCGTTAGCGTATATTGCACCAACGGTGCCTATGGCGTCATTGCCGCCCAAGGTCCTGTTTATGGCGCCGTAATTGTGTGGGGAGCGACACTGGCGATGGATGACGCCGGCGAAATTCCGCCGGAGCTGGCTCGGTACCTGGACCACGATGTCATCGAGCTGTATTCGATCAAGCGCTTCCCGTATGTGAGCGTTCCACCCGCTCCTCCCCCAATCCCTCCTCGCATCGACCCCTCTTTCGCAGCAAGGTGCCGCGACGGCAGTTATGTGCTTTGGGGAGGTAACGTGAACAATCAGCGCTATGTACCCAAACCCAAGCCCTGATGAATAGCTCTGCAGGCTGCGATCTTTTTGATCTGGCTTCGGAAACCCGAAGTCAGAAAATCACGACGTTCGCCAGCTCGGAAAGTCCGACGCCGCCCCTGCCGGCTTACTCCTGCAGGGATTGCGGCGGCCACAAATGCTCTGAGCGGCGCGCATAATTCCAGGAGTGAGCCTGCTCGCGATGGTGTCAGGTCAGCCAATATCGCTGAGCTTGATCCCGGTGATTTCAGTGAAGACCTTGGCCAGCGCCTTGGACTCGGAAGCGGGCCCTGCTGCGCAGTCCAGCGGGAGCAAGCTCCCTCGCCACAATCGCATCACAGTTTCTTCACCATGGGCACGCACGCCAGTTGCAGACCCGAAGGCGATTGGTAAATCGCACTCCCCTCCCCGATGTAACCGCAGCGCCGGTAAAAATCGGCAGCGTTCAACGTCGCGTCCAGACAGACCTCTGTCAGCCCCAGCACCCTCGCCAGATCTTCGAGAAAGTGCAAAACGTGTTTACCCAATCCGCGTTGCATGAAATCCGGATGAATGAAGATTGCACCGATTTCACGGTGCTCCACATCAAGCATTCCGGTTGCCACTGGCTCGCCCTCAACCCAGCCCAGATAGAAATGCTTTTCCATAAGCGTGTCGTAACCATCCTCAGCCGAGCCCTTGGTCCAGTGGTGCATTTGCTGTTCGGTGTAAGCACCGATGCATTGATGCCTGATCGCCAAGCGTCGTATGTCGAATGCGGTTTGGGCGTCATTCGTGGTGGCTCTTCTGATCTCGAACATATCTCTCTCCATGAGCCATGTGCAGACAGGAAATGAAAAAGCCCCGTCCATTTCTGGCGGGGCTTCGGGTACACGTCAAATGACAAACACGTATGACCTTATGGCCCGCCGGAAGCGGTCATGCAGGAGCACATCATGGTCATTCGATTTTGGGTGTTCATGGGGCGATAGTGCTGTGAATTGTTCCGGTACGTCAATCGCGAAGTCGCTTGGTGGGAGCGAGCCTGCTCGCGAAGGCGTCGGCACTTCCACCATCCTCAGTGCCTGACACTCCGCTATCGCGAGCAGGCTCGCTCCCACAGGTTTGTGTGGAATTCACAAACTCCAGGTACACCCACATGACGAAATTGTAATTGCGCCATCACCTCGGCGTTATCCGCAGCTTGCAACGATGTTACCCGGCGACCATGCCGGCGGGCGCTTGCCCGTCGAACAATAAAACCCACGCCGAAGCACGTTCCCGTTCTGCCGAACCCAAGGAGTGTTTGATGGTTAACAATACAAAAATGTCTATGGCCGCTTTAGCGGTGGTGGTCGGCTCCGGGCCGTCCATGGTGTTTGCAGAAGAAAAAGCCGAGGGCTTTATCGAAGGCAGCAGCCTGACGGTGCTCAACCGTAATTTCTATTTCAATCGTGAGCACCGCAACGGCCAGTCCAGCCCGACCGGCAACGGTTATTCCGAGGCCTGGTCGCACGCGGTGATCAGCAAGTTCGAGTCCGGCTTTACCCAAGGCACCGTCGGGGTCGGTGTTGATGCGTTTGCGATGATCGGTTTGAAACTCGACACCGGTGACGGGCGCAACGGTGGGCGCAGTTCGTTTGATGTGTTGCCGGTCAACAGTGACGGCGAGGCGCGGGACGAATACACCAAGGTCGGTGGCGCCGCGAAAGTGCGGGCATTCGATACGGTGGTCAGGGTTGGTGATGTGTTCCCGGCCAACCCGGTAGTAGCGGCAGGAGACTCTCGTTTGCTGCCAGAAAGCTTTCGCGGCGTGACGGCGACCAACACCAGTATTGAAGGTCTGTCGGTTCAGGGTGGTCGACTGCACGCGATGAGCCAACCGGTGTCCAGCGACATGCGCGAGAACTTTGCGACCTTCTATGCCGGCCCGGTCAATTCGCCGTGGATCGCTTATGGCGGCGGCGATTACGTGCTGAACAAAAACCTCAGTTTCAGCCTGTATTCCAGTCGTCTCAAGGATGCCTGGAATCAGTACTACGCCGGCACCGCGTGGACGTATCCGCTGTCGGATGACTTGTCGCTGTTTGGTGGTTTGAATTACTACAAGGCTGTCGACGAAGGCAAACAACTGCTCGGCGAGTTCGACAACAACATCTGGAGCGGCCGTGTCGGGGTGAAACTCGGCGCGCATTCCGTCGCCCTCTCCCACCAGCGCAACAACGGCAACGACGATTTCGATTACCTACGCCAGTCCGACTCGATCTTCCTCGACAACTCCATCCAGTACAGCGACTTCAACTCGCCCAAGGAACGTTCATGGATGGTTCGTTACGACCTCGACATGACCCCCTATGGCGTACCGGGCTTGTCGTTCATGACCCGCTACGCGCGCGGCACCGACGCCGACTATTCCAACGCCAACGCCGTGTACATGCGCCGCGATGGCGACGGCAATCCGCTGACGGATCAGAAGCGCTGGGAGCGGGATATCGAAGTCAAATACGTGGTGCAGAGCGGTTCGTTGAAGGACATGTCATTGCGCTTGCGCCAGGCCACCACTCGCGCCACGGCATTCGAGTCGGACCTGGATGAAGTGCGGGTGATTGTCGAGTATCCGTTGGCGATTCTCTGAGTTTACGAGCAATGCACATTCACCTTTAGAAGCTCCTTGCTCCTTTGGAAAGAGGTGAATTTTTTGGCGTCCTTTGGGACGCCTTTTTTATGTCCGGACTTCAACGCAACGCCAAAACCCGTGGGAGCGAGCCTGCTCGCGAAGACGTCGGCATAGCCAACGCCATCGTCGGTTGACTCACCGCTTTCGCGAGCAGGCTCGCTCCCACACGATTATGCGGTGGGCTCGACGTTATCCAGCGCCCTGTTCACCGCGAGTTCGCCAAGCATCACCACTTGTGCGATACCGAGCAGGGTCTTGCGATGCGCGCCTTGCAGCAGCGCCGCGAAGTCGCCGAGCATGACGGAGGCCGAGCCCAGGGATTCGCTGGCGTTGGCCAGCAGGGATTCGGTGTCGGCCTTCGGATTGACCTGGAACATCTGGTTCTGGACGTAGGGCGTGGCCATGATGGCGGCGGTGGGCTTGAGGTAGAAGTCGAGGGCGCGGTCGGCGGCTTCGTGGAGTTTGCGGGTGTCTTCGCCAGCGTAGGGGGACGTTGTATTGGCGTCCGCAGGGACGGTTGTTTCGGGCGGATTGGGTGTTGGCTTTTTCATGTTGTTTCTCCTTCTGAACGTTGGAGCTGACCCATTCGGTTCCACGCGAAGGGGTGGCAGCTGTACGCAGGTTGGAACCCGGGGAACGGAGAAACCCGGCAGACTCGAAGTCTCCCGCGCACAGCCGCCATAACAGCGTGCACACCATGAAGGTGCGCAAGCATACGTCATGAAAGACGCTTTGGCGCTGATACGTTCTCCGGGGTTCCAATCCCGATCGCTGATTGGGCAGCGACGTTCACAGCCTAGAGAGCCGACGTCCGACGGACAACCTGAAAACATTGTGGGAAGGTTCTGCGATTGACCTACACCGTTAAACATCCCGAATCGAAATACACATCGTGATATTCAACCCCCCCGTGTAGGAGCTGCCGCAGGCTGCGATCTTTTGATTTTGATTTTCAAGATCAAGATCAAGATCAAGATCAAGATCAAGATCAAGATCAAAAGATCGCAGCCTTCGGCAGCTCCTACAGGGGGGAGTGTTCTGATCGTTGGCAGATCAGCCACGTTGGCGACAATCGCCGGCCACGGTGTATTTGACGGTGTTGAGTTGGCCTTCCGAGTCTTCGTAGGTCATGGCGGTGGGGACGACGGCGCAAGTCGCCGGCGGCTTGACGACGCTTACGACTTTGACCACATCCAGCTTCATCCCGTACTCGTATTCCTTCACCACTGGCGGCGCTTTGCCCTGGTTGGCGGCGTATTGCTCCATGGCTTTGGCGTTGGCACTGAATGCGCGCTCAAACGTGCGGTCACCACCGCCCTCGGCCAGCACATTCATGGACATCGCCATCACCCCGGTGAACACCATCCACTTGATCAATTTCATGTTCAATTCCTCCATAAAAAAGCCCGGCATCGATGCGCGATGACAGGCTTGTTCCAGCACGGCTGCGTTTACAGGTCTTGAGTCTTGTCGTCTTTCTTGTGATTGACGACGACCGGATCGCGGGCCTGTTCGCGGGCAACGTACAGCTCTAAGGAGCGGTCGTTGGCGGTCATCATTTTTTCGAAGGTGCGGTCGCCGCCACCTTCGGCCATGGCCAGGGAAGACAGCGCCAGGGCTGCGGTGAAGGCACTGATTTGGGCAAATTTCATTTTGATTCCTCGTTTAAGTAGCTGACGGGATCAAGGTAACAATCCGAACCTATCGGGACGGTGGCGGGGAAATTACATATCCGTTATCTCCCGGATCAGCGCACGGAAACCCTGTGGGAGCGAGCCTGTTCGCGAAAGCGGTGGTTCAGTCACATCATTGTTGACTGACAGATCGCCTTCGCGAGCAGGCTCGCTCCCACAGGGGGATTACCTATTTAGTTGGAACAGCCTCCTCATCCCGGCGATGGGCGAGTTGGTACAGCGCCGGCAAGATCAGCAACGTGAGAATCGTCGAAGACAGGATCCCGCCGATCACCACTGTCGCCAATGGCCGCTGCACCTCAGCCCCCGTGCCGGTCGCCAGCGCCATCGGAATGAAGCCCAGCGACGCCACCAGTGCCGTCATCAACACTGGCCGCAATCGCGTCAGCGCACCGATGTTGATCGCCTCAGTGAGCGACCGCCCCTCCTCCCGCAGATTGCGAATGAACGCAATCATCACCAAGCCGTTCAACACCGCCACTCCGGACAACGCAATAAACCCGACGCCCGCCGAAATCGACAGCGGAATATCGCGCAGCCACAGCGCCATCACGCCCCCAGTCAACGCAAACGGAATCCCGGTAAACACCAGCAAGCCATCCTTCAGATTGTTGAACATCATGAACAACAACCCGAACACCAGCAGCAACGCCACCGGCACCACGATCTGCAAGCGCTTGGCCGCTGATTGCAGTTGCTCGAACTGCCCGCCCCAACTGGTCCAGTAACCGGGCGGCACTTGCACGTCGCGTTCGATCACTTCGCCCGCCTCGGCAACGAATGAACCGATATCGCGCCCACGCACGTTGGCGCTGACGATCACCAGCCGCTTGCCGTTTTCACGGCTGACCTGATTCGGCCCCAGCACCAGGTCGAGGCTGGCGACGTCTTGCAGTGCGATGAAGCCGATCTGATTCGCCGCGCCATTCACCGCCGGCACCGGAATCAGCAGCGCCGACAAGCCGTCGATGTCCTTGCGCATGGCATCGGACAAACGCACGACCATGTCGAAACGCCGATCCCCTTCATACAACGTGCCGGCCTGACGTCCGCCCACCGCCACGGCAATGGTGTCCTGCACATCACCGACGTTGAGCCCGTAACGCGCGGCCTTGTCGCGATCGATGTTGATGGTCAGCACCGGCAACCCGGTGGTTTGCTCGACTTTGACTTCGGAGGCGCCGTTGACCTTCTGCATCGCCGCCGCAATCTTCGCCGCCGTGGCGTTGAGCACGTCCATGTCATCGCCAAACACCTTCACCGCCACGTCACTGCGCACGCCGGAAATCAATTCGTTGAAGCGCAACTGAATCGGCTGCGACAGCTCGTAGTTGCTGCCCGGCAATGTGGCGGCCGCCGCTTGCAGTTCGGCCATCAGGGTGTCGCGGGACTTGCCCGGGTCTGGCCATTGCTCTTTGGGCTTGAGCATCACGTAGCTGTCGGAGATGTTTGGTGGCATCGGGTCGGAGGCGATTTCCGCAGTACCGGTGCGGGCGAATACTCGCTCGACTTCCGGTATTTTGGCCAGAATGAGGGTTTCCAGCCGCTGCTGCATGTCCACCGATTGCGTCAGGCTGGTACCCGGCACGCGCAAGGCTTGCAGGGCGAAATCGCCTTCACTGAGGCTCGGCACAAACTCGCTGCCCATGCGGCTGGTCATCACGCCGCTGAGCACGATCACGCCCAACGCCGCACCCACCGCAACGGCACGATGCCCCATCACCCAAGCCAATGCCGGCGCATAGACGCGACGCGCGCCACGCATCACCGCGCCCTCTTCCTCCTTGACCTTGCCAGTCACGAACAGCGCAATCGCCGCCGGCACAAAAGTCACCGACAACAGCATCGCGCCGAGCAACGCGATGACCACGGTGAATGCCATCGGGTGGAACATTTTCCCTTCAACGCCGCTCAGGGCGAAGATCGGCAGGTACACGACCATGATGATCAACTGACCAAAAATCAGCGGTCGTCGCGCCTCTTTGGCCGCCGCAAACACTTCCTTGAAACGCTCGGCACGCGTCAACAATCGCCCATGGTGCTGCTGCGCATGAGCGAGTCGGCGCAGGGTGTTTTCGACGATCACCACCGCGCCGTCGACGATGATGCCGAAGTCGAGCGCGCCGAGGCTCATCAGGTTGGCGCTGACCTTGTTGCTGAACATGCCGGTGAAGGTGAACAGCATCGACAGCGGAATCACCATCGCCGTGATCAACGCCGCGCGAATGTTGCCGAGGAACAGGAACAGGATCGCGATCACCAGAATCGCGCCTTCGATGAGGTTCTTTTTCACCGTGGCGATGGCCTTGTCGACCAGGTGCGTGCGGTCGTACACCGGCACGGCGATCACGCCGTTGGGCAACGATTTGTTGATCTGCTCAAGCTTGCCGGCGACGGCTTGTGAGACGGTGCGGCTGTTCTCGCCGATGAGCATGAACACCGTGCCGAGCACCACTTCACGGCCGTTTTCGGTGGCCGCGCCGCTGCGCAGTTCGCGGCCGATTTCCACGGTGGCGACGTTTTTGATGCGGATCGGTGTGCCGTCGACATTGGCCATGACGATGTTGGCAATGTCCTCGGTGCTCGCCACTTGCCCCGGCGCGCGAATCAGCAACTGCTCGCCGCTGCGCTCGATGTAACCGGCGCCGACGTTGGCGTTGTTGCGCTCCAGCGCCGTGACCAGATCGGTGAGGGTCAGCTTGTACGCGGCGAGGCGTTTCGGGTCCGGCGCAATCTGGTATTCCTTGGCAAAACCGCCGATGGTGTTGATCTCGGCCACACCCGGCACGTTGCGCAATTGCGGCTTGATGATCCAGTCCTGAATCACCCGCAAATCGGTCGGCGTGTAGGGCGTGCCGTCGTCCTTCAACGCACCTTCCTGCGCCTCGACCGTCCACAGGAAAATCTCGCCGAGACCGGTGGAAATCGGCCCCATCACCGCTTCCGCGCCTTCGGGCAATTGCTCCTTGGCGATCTGCAAACGCTCGTTGACCAATTGCCGGGCGAAAAACAGGTCGGTGCCGTCCTTGAAGATCACCGTGACCTGTGACAGCCCCGAACGTGACAGCGAACGGGTCTGCTCCAATGCCGGCAAACCGGCCATGGCAGTTTCAATCGGGAAGGTGATGCGCTGCTCGGTTTCCAGCGGCGAGAACCCGGCGGCGCCGGTGTTGATCTGCACCTGAACATTGGTGATGTCGGGCACGGCGTCGATCGGCAGTTTTTGATAACTGGCGATGCCGAGGCCGGCCATGAGCAGAACGGCGAGCAGCACAATGATGCGCTGCTCGATGGCAAACTGGATCAGGCGTTCGAACATGGGGACCTTCCAGAATTAATGACTGTGCTCGGCCGAAGCCTTGCCCAGTTCGGATTTGAGGACGAAGCTGCCGGCGCTGGCGACTTGCGCGCCGGCCTCCAGGCCTTGGGTGATTTCCACCTGCCCCGCCGCGCGACTGCCCAGCTCCACCGCTTGCGCCTTGAAGCCGTCGTCAGTGCGCACGAACACCGTGGGTTTGTCCTCGACGGTCTGGATTGCGGTTTCCGGCACCGCGACTTGCGCCTGACGACTGTCAGTGGCCACCAGTGCGGTGACGAACAGCCCCGGACGCCACGAACCTTGCGGGTTTTCCAGGGTGACGCGCACAGTCGCCGTGCGGGTTTGTTCGCCAAGCAGACTGCCGACGTAGGCCACGCTGCCGGTGACTTGCGCATTCAACTCCGGCGCGCTGACGGTCACGGCTTTGCCCACTTGCACCTTGGTCAGGTCCTTGGGCGAAACGCCGAACGTCACCCACACTCGCGATAGGTCGGAGAGCGTGAAAGCCGCTGTGGCTTCATCAACCACCTCCCCCGGCGTCAGGTGTTTTTCCACCACGACACCGTCGAACGGCGCACGCAGTTCATAGCGATTGCCGCCGGTGGCGACCACGCTGCCGCTGAGCACGCTGATTTTTTGCCGGGCGTTGTTCACGGCGATTTCGGCTTCTTCCATGGCTTGCCGCGCCTGGAGAAAATCCTGCTCGGCAGAAATCCTGTCCTGCCACAGCTTTTTTTCGCGCTCATAAGTCGTGCGCGCCAAGGCCAAACGGCGTTGCGCCGCCGCCTGCTCGCTGCGCTGATCGGAGATCTGCTGACTGGAGATTACCGCCAGCAATTGGCCCTTCTTCACCGACTGGCCGAGGTTGACCGACACCGACTCGACCACGCCGGGCACGCGTGGCACGACGTGGGCAGTGCGGTCTTCGTCGAATCGCACTTCACCGGGGAACGGTAACCCCAGGCTGATGGTTTGCGCCCGTGCTTCGGCCAGTTGAATGCCCGCAGCGGTGATCTGTTCGGCGCTCAATTCAATGTGCCCTTCTTCGCCGTGGTCGCCGTCGGCGGCGGCGCCTTCTTCAGCGTGATCGGCATGTTCCGCCGCTTCATCGGCATGCGCGTCGATAGAAGCATTGCCGGGCCACATCGAGCCGATGCCGATGCCCAAAGCCAAGGTCGCCACCGCGACCACCATCAGTTTTTTATCCATGGAAACTCCTCTGCGCCGTGCCTTCGCGCAGTGATTTGATAAGTGAAATTCAAGGGCTGACGGCGAGGTCGCCGAAGATCCGTTCGATGCGCACGCGCGCATCTGTCGCTTCGCTGACGGCCTGGATGTATTGGCTGCGAGCGCTGATCAAGGTGCGCTGGGCGTCGAGCACGTCGAGGAAGCCGAACTTGCCCATTTCAAAGCCGCGTGTGGCGCTGTCCACCGCACTTTGCGCGGCGGGCAGGATGGTCTGGTTAAAGGTCTGGACTTCGCCATTGGCGGTCTGCCATTGCTCAAGACTGGTCTGGATCTCCGTGCGCAAACGCAGCTCGGTGGCGTTACGCAGATCCCGCGCCTGATCGGTTCGGCGCGCCGCTGCCAGGACGTTGCCCTGATTGCGATTGAACAGCGGAATCGGCATCGACAGCCCGACCACGTTGACCCGCTCGCGCTCGGTTTCGCTGTACTGGCTGCCGAGGCTGACGGTGAGATCGGGAATGCGCTGGGACTTTTCCAGCCCCAACGCAGCCTCACGCTGATCGATCTGCAGGTTGGCCAGGCGCAGCTCGGCGGTTTCGTTCAGACGCTCCAATAAACGGCTGGGTGGCGGCACCGTGGCGAGGTTTTGCGTAGCAGCTTGTACGTTGATCGAGGTCGGCAACGGTGCGCCCATCACCTGTGCCAGTTGTTGGTAAGCGTTGGCCTGATCGCGTTCGGCGCGGCTCAGTTCCAGGCGCACTTCGGAGAGCTGCACCTGCGCCCGCGTGCCCTCGACCGGCGAAGATTTGCCCGCCTCGATGCGGCCCTGCGCCACGCGCAAACCGTGCTCGGCCAGTTGCAGCGACTGTCGCGACAACTGCAAGCGTTGCTGCGCAGTCTGGGTGCTGTTGAACGCCTGAATCACATCGGCGCGCAAGGCATTGCGCTTGCGCTCAAGTTCAATGCCGGCAGCGTCCTGCGCACGGCTGGCAACATCGATGCGCGCGCCGCGTTTGCCGCCCAGTTCAATCGGCTGGCGGAGCATCACCGTAGTGGTGCGTGAATCGCGGCGGGTGTCCTCGGCCTCCCACGAGACTTCGGGATTGGGGATCAGGCCCGCCTGCTTGCGGTCGCCCTCGGCGATGCCGATTTCCCATTGGGCAGCGGCCAGATCGGGGTTGCCGGCGAACGCGGTTTGCAGGGCCTGCTCCAGGGTCAGGGTCGATGCGACCGCAAGGTTTGCAGTGGCCAGCAACAGCATGCCGCCGGCTATTTTTTTCAGGCGTGATCGCGCCATCAGTTCTGTTAAACCGGGCAATGGAAGACTTCCTTTAATCAAGAATCTTTGATGCCGCCACGGTAGGGTTTTGAACTTATCGACAAGGTGACTGGAACATTACAAATCCGTTATCCACGGTTGCGGGAAGTTGTTTTGCACTAGCATGCGAAGTGCGACATTCAATTATGTAATACACGGAAACAAATACACCGAAGTTATCTGCCGAACAGCACTTGCCTGAAACGAGTTCTCATGAAAGTGCCCTATCGCCCTGCGGCAGGCTGCCGCAGTGGCTCTATTCAAGGCCTCATCGAGAGGTTTTTCGTTGACTCTGTAGCTACTACAGCCTTTACCTTGCACGTCTGCACGCAGAGAAATCTCTGTAGGAATATTTTTAGTCGCTAATAAAACCCGTCCGGAAGCCCTTACAAAAACAACAACTTTCCCGGCCACCCTTAATTAAATATCCATTAAATAAAAGTGGTGATAGATCATGCGAATCCTTGTGATCGAGGACGAGCTTAAAGCTGCCGAATACTTGCATCAGGGTTTGACCGAAAGTGGTTATATCGTCGACCACGCAAGCACTGGCGCCGATGGACTGCATCTGGCGCAACAACAGGTTTATGACTTGATCATTCTCGACGTCAATCTGCCGGAACTCGACGGCTGGGGCGTGCTGGAACAACTGCGCCGCACTCATTCCACGCGGGTGATGATGCTCACCGCGCGCGGACGTCTGGCAGACAAGATTCGCGGGCTCGATCTGGGCGCCGACGACTATCTGGTCAAGCCATTCGAATTCCCCGAGTTGCTGGCGCGGGTGCGCACACTGATGCGCCGCAGCGAAAACATCCCGGTGCCACAGGTGCTGAAAGTCTCTGATCTGGAGCTCGACCCCGGGCGTCATCGCGCCTTTCGTGGCGAGCAACGCATCGACCTGACCACCAAGGAATTCGCCCTGCTGCATCTGCTGATGCGCCAGTCCGGCGAAGTGCTGACCCGCACGCAGATCATTTCGCTGGTGTGGGACATGAATTTCGACTGCGACACCAATGTGGTCGAAGTGTCGATCCGGCGCTTGCGGGCGAAGATCGATGATCCGTTCGAGCACAAGTTGATCCACACCCTGCGCGGTGTCGGCTACGTGCTGGAGGCGCGGGAATGAAGCCAGCCAGCCTGTCGATGCGCCTGGGTTTGACGGTGAGTATTCTCGGCGCGCTGTTGGTGGTGTTTCTGGCGATCCTGGCGTATTTCGCCCTGACCCATGAACTGAATGCGCTGGCCAGAGACAGCCTGGAAAAGAAAATGGCGCAGGTTGAGCACAGCCTGTCGCTGTACGCCGATGTTGGCGAAATCAGCGGAAAACCGCACATCCTGCTCGATCAGGTGATGGGGCACGACAACCTCACACTGACCATTTACGACCGCTCAAACCTGCGTTCGCCACGGCTCAAATCCGGCTCGGGTCTGGCCGATCCGCGGGTCGAATTGAAAGCGGTTCGGGCGACCACCGATCAGTTGAGCTACAGCGACAGTACCGACGCGCAAGACGCAAAGTTTCTCACTGCCTCCAAGTTGATCCGCCTCAAGGATGGCAGCAGCGTGCCGGTGTTGCTGTCGATGGACAACGCCCATGATCAGGCGTTGCTCAGCGCCTATCTGCGTTCCACGCTGATTGCCTTGCCGTTATTGCTGGTGTTCATCGGCCTGAGTGCCTGGGGCGCGGTACAGCGTGGGCTGGCGCCGATGCGCGAGTTTCGTAAAGTGGCCGCGATGGTCTCGACCCAGGATCTGGATCATCGGCTGTCAGTGGTGAACATGCCCCAGGAGTTGAGCGAACTGGCGCAGGGCATCAACTTCATGCTGCATCGACTGGATGCCGGGGTGCAGCAGCTGTCGCAATTCTCCGATGATCTGGCCCATGAGTTGCGCACGCCGATCAATAACCTGATGGGCAAAGCGCAGGTAACGCTTTCACGCGAGCGCAGCGTGGATGAGTACAAGGATGTGCTGGTGTCGTGCACTGAAGAGCTGGAGCGCGTGGCACGGATTGTCTCGGACATGCTGTTTTTGGCGCAGGTCAGTCATCCGTCGGCACTGGCACCTTTTGAGTCGGTGGCGCTGGAGGAAGAAGCGCTGAAGGTGGCGGAGATGTTTTCGCTGTCGGCACAGGACAAGCAGATTCATCTGAATGTGCTCGGCAGCGCAGCGGTGATGGGGGATCGGTTGATGATTCAGCGGGCGATCTCGAATCTGCTGTCCAACGCACTGCGCCATTGTCCGTCCGGCAAAACCGTGACGTTGCTGATTGAACAAGGCGCGACACAGACCTCATTGCTGGTCAGCAATCCAGGCGCGGGGATCGAGGCGCAGCATTTGCCCCATCTGTTCGATCGCTTCTACCGCGTCGACAGCAGCCGCTCACGCTCACAAGGCAGCACAGGGTTGGGACTGGCAATCGTGCGCTCGATCATGAGCCTGCATCAGGGCGTGGCCGATGTGAGGAGTTTGCCGGGGGCGATGACCGTGTTCCGCCTCGGTTTCCCGACTGCTGAGTCATCCGTATAGGCACCCATCCTCCCACAAACGCTGAAAGCTCTCGCCGCAACCTCCGTTTCGTCCTACAGCCAGTAACAGTGAATAGCTCTATCGTGGATGCCTTCGGGAGGGAATATCGGAGCGAGTAAGGATCATGAAACGAGATACTTTTTGGGAGTTGGTTGAGGGCGCCGACACCATGGCTGCCAGCCGGCAGAGCAAAACCAGGCAAATGCCCTACACCTATGGTCGTGCTGCCCTCTCACTTGTCTGCGCGGAACATTGGCGCGATTTTGCGGCGCTGGAATATTCTGGCTATATTTGTCCAGAATACGGGGGAGAAATAATGATCATCGTTCCGCTGGCGGAAGCCAAAAACAATCTATCCAAACTCGTCGATGACGCGGCAGCGGGACAGGTCATCACGATTGCCAAACATGGTCGTGCGCTGGCACGCCTCGTCCCTATGGGAAAATCCAATGGCCAACGTATAGGGGCAATGAAAGGAAAACTGGTGCTACCCGAAGATTTCGACGCCCCATTACCTGACGACATGCTCGATTCTTTCGAAGGCACGCAGTCATGAGGATTCTGCTGGACACGCACATTCTGCTCTGGACACTCAGTGATGACGCCAGACTCTCCGGCAAAGCCAGAAAGCTGATTGAAAACGCTGCCGATATCTACATCAGTGCTGCTACCTTCTGGGAAATGGCAATCAAGGTCGGACTCGGAAAGCTGAACGTTGATCTCGAGGAAATTCGGCAGTACTGCATCGAGAGTGGCTTTATAGAACTACCGGTAACGTCTGAACACGCAATCGCCGTGAAAGATCTTGAGCACCATCATCGTGATCCGTTCGACCGCCTTATCGTTGCAACCGCAATGACCGAACCGATGAAACTCCTCACTGCTGACCCATTGGTTGCCCGGTACACAGATCTGGCTGTTCTGGTTTAGTTCGGGCACAAAAAAGACAGGGAAACACCACTGAAACCTGTGGGAGCGAGCCTGCTCGCGAAAGCTGTGGGTCAGGCAGGAAAAAAAACGGCACCTTTCGGTGCCGTTCGCTTTTCACATTTCAGCTTTACTTGCGCGCATCCGCCCACGATTTGAGCAGTTCGTTGTAGCTCACGGTCTCGCCCTTCGGCTTCTCGTTAGCCAGTTTCGGCTTCGGTGCGCCCGGCTGGTCGAACCAGTATTGCGCGTCGCGTTCCGGGTTCATTTTCGGTGCGCAGGTGGCCTGGGCCTTGGAGCGTTCGAGGCGCGTCATGATCGCGTCCTGATCCTTGGCCAAGCCATCAAGCGCCTGCTGCGGAGTCTTCTCGCCGCTCGCCGCTTCGGCGATGTGGCTCCACCACAGTTGTGCCAGACGTGGATAGTCGGGCACGTTGGTGCCGGTCGGCGACCATTGCACGCGGGCCGGGCTGCGATAGAACTCGACCAGACCACCGAGTTTCGGCGCCAGATCGGTCATGGCCTGCGAGTTGATGTCCGACTCGCGAATCGGTGTCAGACCGACAATGGTTTTCTTCAGCGAAACCGTTTTAGAGGTCACGAACTGCGCGTACAGCCACGCCGCGAGTTTCTGTTTCTCAGGCGTGGATTTCATGAACGTCCACGACCCCACATCCTGATAGCCGAGCTTCATGCCCTCTTCCCAATACGGGCCTTTAGGCGACGGCGCCATGCGCCACTTCGGCGTGCCGTCGGCGTTGACCACCGGCAGGCCGGGTTTGGTCATGTCGGCGGTGAACGCGGTGTACCAGAAGATCTGCTGGGCGATGTTGCCCTGCGATGGCACCGGGCCGGACTCGGAGAAGGTCATGCCCGCGGCTTCCGGTGGCGCGTAGGCCTTGAGCCAGTCGACGTATTTGGTGGTGGCAAACACTGCCGCCGGGCCGTTGGTGTCGCCACCACGGGTCACGCTGGAGCCGACCGGATGGCAGTCCTCGACGCGAATCCCCCACTCATCCACCGGCAAACCGTTGGGCAAGCCCTTGTCGCCGCCACCGGCCATGGAGAACCAGGCATCAGTGAAGCGCCAGCCCAGCGACGGGTCTTTCTTGCCGTAGTCCATGTGCCCGTAAACGCGCTTGCCGTCGATTTCCTTGACGTCTTCGCTGAAGAATTTGGCGATGTCTTCATAGGCGGACCAGTTCACCGGTACGCCCAACTCGTAGCCGTACTTTTCCTTGAACTTGGCTTTCAGGTCGGCGCGCTCGAACCAGTCGGCGCGGAACCAGTACAGGTTGGCGAATTGCTGGTCGGGCAGTTGATAGATCTTGCCGTCCGGCGCGGTGGTGAACGAGATGCCGATGAAGTCCTTGAGGTCGAGGGTCGGCGAGGTGAAATTCTTGCCTTCGTTGGCCATCAGGTCGGTGATCGATTCGGTCTTGCCGTAGCGAAAGTGCGTACCGATCAGGTCCGAGTCGTTGACCCAGCCGTCATAGATATTCTTGTCGGACTGCATCACCGTCTGCATCTTTTCCACCACGTCGCCTTCTTGCAGCAGGTCGTGGGTGAGCTTGATCCCGGTGATTTCAGTGAAGGCTTTGGCCAGCACTTTCGACTCATATTCGTGGGTGGTCAGGGTCTCGGAAACGACCTTGATGTTCATGCCACGAAACGGCTCGGCCGCCTTGATGAACCACTTCAATTCTTCGAGCTGCTGTTCGGCCGTCAGGGTCGACGGTTTGAATTCGCTGCCGATCCACTTTTTCGCAGCATCTTCGTAGGCATCGGCCCAGGCAGATGCGCTCAAACCGCTGAGTGCCAGCATGGCTGCCAATGAAATGCTATGTCGCAGCTTATTGTTTTTGTCGAACATAGAGACCTCCTGTTTAGGATTTCGGAGCACGATTGCCGATCAATTCGACTAGCCCCAACGCATCACAGCCAACAGCCACACCAAGGACAACGCGGACGCGACCCAGATGCTCCAGTCGGTGGCGCCGATTACCAGCAAATGCAGGTAGGCGCTGCCGAGAAGACCGATAAACAAGCGATCGCCACGGGTGGTGGCAATCGGCAGAAACCCTCGCCGCAGAATGCTCGGCGAACGCAATTCCCAAGTGGTCATGCCCACCAGAATCAGGCCGATGACGATGAAGAATGTCGCTGTGGGGGTGGTCCAACTCATCCATTCCATCATCAGCTCCTCAAACTCGACCGAGGGCAAAGCCCTTGGCCACGTGGTTGCGAACAAACCAGATCACCAGCATGCCGGGCAGAATGGTCAACACCCCCGCCGCCGCCAGCACGCCCCAATCGATACCCGAAGCCGAAACGGTACGGGTCATCACCGCCGCAATCGGCTTGGCGTTTACCGAGGTCAACGTGCGCGCGAGCAGCAGTTCGACCCAGGAAAACATAAAGCAGAAAAACGCCGTGACGCCGATGCCGGAGCCAATCAGCGGGATGAAAATCTTCACGAAGAATTTCGGGAAACTGTAGCCATCAATGTAGGCGGTTTCGTCGATTTCTTTCGGCACGCCGGACATGAACCCCTCAAGAATCCACACCGCCAACGGTACGTTAAACAAGCAATGCGCCAGCGCCACAGCGATGTGCGTGTCGAACAGACCAATCGAAGAATAGAGCTGGAAGAACGGCAACAGGAACACCGCCGGCGGCGCCATGCGGTTGGTCAGCAGCCAGAAAAACAGGTGCTTGTCGCCGAGAAACCGATAGCGTGAAAACGCGTACGCGGCGGGCAACGCCACGCTCAGGGAAATCACCGTGTTCAGGCTGACGTAGTACAACGAATTGAGATAACCGGTGTACCAGCTCGGATCGGTGAAGATCACCTTGTAGTTCGCCAGCGTGAAGTCCTGTGGGAAAAGCGTCAGGCCACCGAGGATTTCGGTGTTGCTCTTGAAGGACATGTTCAGCAGCCAGTAGATCGGCACCAGCAGGAACAGGATGTAGATCAGCAGCGGAATCAGCTTTCTCTTGCTCATGGCCGGGCCTCAGCGGTTGGCGTCGGAGTGCGTCATGGCGGTATAGAACAGCCAGGACACCAACAGGATGATCAGGAAGTACACCAGCGAGAAAGCCGCTGCCGGACCCAGGTCGAATTGGCCTACAGCCATCTGCGTCAACGTCTGACTCAGGAAGGTCGTAGCGTTACCCGGCCCGCCGCCAGTGAGCACGAACGGCTCGGTGTAGATCATGAAACTGTCCATGAAACGCAGCATCACTGCGATCAACAACACGCTCTTCAGCTTGGGCAACTGGATGTGCCGGAACACCGCCCATCCAGAAGCGCGGTCGATGCGCGCGGCCTGGTAATAAACGTCAGGAATCGCCCGTAATCCGGAGAAACACAGCAGCGCCACCAATGAGGTCCAGTGCCAGACATCCATCACCAGCACCGTCACCCAGGCGTCCATGGTGTTGGCCGCGTAGTTGTAACTGATGCCCATGGCGTTGAGGCTGGAACCGAGCAAACCGATGTCGGCACGGCCGAAAATCTGCCAAATGGTGCCGACCACGTTCCACGGGATCAGCAGCGGAATCGCCAGAATGATCAGCACCACCGACGACCAGCGGCCCTTGGTCGGCATGGTCAGGGCGACAGCGATGCCCAGCGGAATTTCGATCAACAGCACGCAGGCCGAGTAGATGAACTGGCGCAGTAGCGAGTCATGCAGGCGCGGGTCGAGCAGCACCTGCTTGTACCAATCTGCGCCGACAAAGTAGCGGCTGGACTGGTCGAAGATGTCCTGCACCGAATAGTTGACCACGGTCATCATCGGGATCACCGCACTGAACGCCACCAGCAGAAACACCGGCAACACCAGCCACCAGGCCTTGTTGTTCTGCACCTTGTTCATGGCTGCACCTCGCTGTTTTCGCTGGCTTCGAGGAGGAATTCGTCGGCATAGACCATCAGCCACTGCGCCGGAAAACTGATGTAGGCCGTGCCCTGCGGCACCGGTTTATCTTCGGCCAGACGAACTTTCAACGGTGCACCGTCGAGGTCGAGGGTCATGATCTTGTAGGTGCCGAGGTCTTCGACGTGTACGACCCTGGCCTGCATCGCGTCATCAAACGGCTCGTCCCACACATGAATGAACTCGGGACGGATGCCGACCTTCAGATTTTTCCATTGACCGTGTTCGATATGGCGCTGCAAGCCGTCGGACAACGGCAGGTGCGTCGAGGCGAAACCGACGCCACCGGGTTGCGGTTGCACTTCGATCAGGTTCATCCCCGGGCTGCCGATGAAGTAGCCGACGAAGGTGTGGCTGGGCCGCTCGAACAATTCCCGTGGCGTGCCGAACTGGACGATCTGGCCGCCGTACATCACCGCGATCTTGTCGGCGAAGGTCGAGGCCTCCAGTTGATCGTGGGTGACGTAGACCATGGTGATGTTGAACTGCTCGTGAATCTGCTTGAGCTTGCGCCGCAGCTTCCATTTAAGGTGCGGATCGATCACCGTCAGCGGCTCATCGAAGAGGATCGCCGAGACGTCATCGCGCACCAGACCACGGCCCATGGAGACTTTCTGTTTTTCGTCAGCGGTGAGGTTGCGCGCCTTCTTGCTCAGCAGGTTTTGCAGGTCGAGCACTTCGGCGATTTCCTGCACCTTGCTGTGCACTTTCGCCTCGGCCATGCCCTGATTGCGCAGGGGAAACGCGAGGTTGTCGAACACGGTCATGGTGTCGTAGACCACCGGAAACTGGAAAACCTGAGCAATGTTGCGCTTCTCCGGCGTGAGGTCGTTGACCGCTTTGCCGTCAAACAGCACATGTCCTTGCGAGGGACTGAGCAGACCGGAAATGATGTTGAGCAACGTCGATTTACCGCAACCCGACGGCCCGAGCAGCGCATAAGCCCCACCCTGTTCCCAGACGTGATCCATCTCGCGGATCGCATAATCCTCCGCGCCGCTCGGGGTTTTGCTGTAGCTGTGGGCGAGGTGTTGCAAGCGGATTTCGGCCATCAGGCAACCCTCGCGACACGCCGGCCCGGTGCTTGCACCAGACGGCCCTGCGCATCGAAGACAAACAGTTTATGGGTCGGGATATAGATGCGGATCGGCGCATCGACGTCGTATTCGTGGACACCCGGCAGGTGCAGCACCAGCAGGAAATGTTCGTTGCGCACGTGCAGAAAGGTTTCCGAACCACTGATCTCGGCGACTTCGACGGTGACCGCCAATTCAAGGTCGTCATCGTT
Source organism: Pseudomonas sp. A0308 (assembly GCF_044218815.1). Classification (NCBI taxonomy): domain Bacteria; kingdom Pseudomonadati; phylum Pseudomonadota; class Gammaproteobacteria; order Pseudomonadales; family Pseudomonadaceae; genus Pseudomonas; species Pseudomonas sp. A0308. The sequence goes on along the minus strand of NZ_CP162581.1, from coordinate 5,768,241 downwards.
GCTCGGCACCAGCGAGATATGGCTGGGGCGCACGCCAAAGCGGAACTCGCCCTCGCCCACCGGACGCAGATCGACGTTCAACGGGAAGTGCACGAAATTGGCGAAGCTGACTTCGTTGCCGGCAATCCGCCCGGGCATCAGGTTGATCGGTGGCTCGGAGAACAATTCGGCGGCGAGCACCGTTTGCGGCTGGTGATACACCTCGGTCGACGGCCCGCTCTGAATCACCCGGCCTTCGTGAAGAATCGTCGTGGTGCCGCCCAGCGCCAGGGCTTCGTTGGGTTCGGTGGTGGCATAGATGGCGATGGTGTGGCGCAACTTGAACAGCTCGCGCATTTCCTGACGCAGTTCTTCGCGCAGTTTGTAGTCGAGGTTGACCAGCGGCTCATCGAACAGAATCAGTTCGGCATCCTTAACCAGCGCCCGCGCCATGGCAGTGCGTTGTTGCTGACCGCCCGAGAGCTCCAGCGGATAACGCTGCAAGAACTTCTCGATGCGCAACATTCGCGCGGTTTCCTGCACCCGGCTGTGGATGATCTCTTTCGAGATGCCGGCCTGGCGCAGTGGCGAGGCGATGTTCTCGAACACGGTCATGGTCGGGTAATTGATGAACTGCTGATAGACCATCGACACGTTGCGCAAGCGCACCGGGCGTTGCGTGACGTCGACGCCGTTCATCAGCACGCGGCCGCTGTCTGGCTTGTCGAGGCCGGCCATCAGGCGCATCAGGCTGGTTTTGCCGGACAGCGTGCGGCCGAGCAATACGTTGAACGAACCGGGTTCGAATTTCAGGCAGGCATCATCGATCCAGATCTGGCCCTCGACGGTGCGGCTGACGTGCTCCAGGGTGAGTGACATGGCTCGGCCTTTTTTATTTTTGGAGTCAAGCGACCTGTGCACTGGAGCGACTTTCGTGCCAAAAATGGCAAGTTGTTGATTTGTCGTGAAAATCGCTGAAAACGTCGAGAAGCGGCCTTCAATGGTGAACACATTTGAACAGTTGGACGATTGACAATGAACAATAGTGAACAACACTCTATGGATGCTTTTTGCCCGATCCTGAATACGATATAGATCCCTGTGGGAGCGAGCCTGCTCGCGAAGGCGGTGTGTCATTCAACGAATTTATTGACTGACCCGGCGCTTTCGCGAGCAGGCTCGCTCCCACAGGGGATGCCTGTAGTCCTCAGGATTTGGGTTCATAACAATAATAAAAATCGCTGCATCAGAGGCTGACCGCCATGGCCGCACCTGCCCCGCCGTTGTCCCACGACGCGATCGTCCAGAGTTCCTGGCAACGCTGTCGCGCGTTCGGTCTTGACCACCAGAGCACCCCGGCTTTCGATCAACTGCCTGCCGCGAGCATTGCGCGGCTACTCGACAGTCAACATTCGTTGGTGCAGACCACCCACCAGGAAGTGCTGCCCTATTACGAGAACATCCTCAGCAATTCAAATTGCCTGATCATGCTCGCCGATAACCAGGGCCAGGTGCTGACCTCGTGGGGCACGCAACGCTTTATCGAGCCGAATCTGGCGCGAGGTTTTCAGGCCGGGGCGAGCTGGATGGAGCGCTGCAGCGGCACCAATGCCATCGGCACGGCGCTGGCCTGTGAGCAGGCCGTGCATATCGAACACGACGAACACTTCCTTAAAGCCAACCGCTTCATGACCGGTTCCGCTGCGCCAATTTTCGACGCCGAGCGCAAGGTGATCGCGGTGCTCGACGTTTCCAGCGACAGCTATCTGCCGCCCTCCCACACACTGGGCATGGTCAAGATGATGAGCCAGACCGTGGAGAACCGGCTGATCCTCAACCTGTTCCACGGTCAGCACTTTCAACTGACCTTCAACACCGGGTTGAACAACCTCGACAGTCAGTGGGCCGGGTTGTTGATCTTTGATGAGAGCGGCCAGGTGTTGTCGGCCAATCGCCGGGCAGACAATCTGCTCGGCGTGCGTTTGTCGCGGGTGAGCGTCGAAATCCTGTTCAAGGTGTCGTTGCTGGAGTTGATCAATCAGCCAGACGGTTTGCCGTTCGCGTTGCAGACCTCGGGGCGCAACCGCTTTCAGTGCTTGTTGAAGCGGCCGAAACAGGCACCGGTTCAGGCACGGGTTTTCACTGCAGAAGCTAAACCCGTTGTTTCAACGACGATCAGTCTCAACACCCTGCACTTCGGCGACAGCCGCGTGGAAAAAGCCGTGCGGCAAGCAGAACGGCTGTTGGAAAAAGACATCCCCTTGCTGATCCACGGCGAAACCGGCGTCGGCAAAGAGGTGTTCGTCAAAGCCCTGCATCAGGCCAGCACGCGCAGCAAACAAGCGTTTATCGCCGTCAACTGCGCAGCGATCCCCGCCGAACTGGTTGAATCCGAGCTGTTTGGCTACGAGAAAGGCGCGTTCACGGGCGCCAACCAGAAAGGCAGCATCGGCCTGATCCGCAAGGCTGACAAAGGCACGTTGTTCCTCGATGAAATCGGCGACATGCCGCTGCCCACTCAGGCGCGGTTGTTGCGGGTGTTGCAGGAGCGCTGCGTGCAACCGGTGGGCAGCAGTGAGTTGTTCCCGGTGGATCTGCGGATTATCTCGGCGACTAACCGTTCGTTACGCGAGCAGGTGCAACTGGGACGGTTCCGCGAGGACTTGTATTACCGCATTGGTGGCCTGACGCTGGAACTGCCGCCGCTGCGCGAGCGCAGTGATAAACAAGCGCTATTTAAACGGCTTTGGGAGCAACATCGAGAGCCGACGCAGTGGGCGGGTTTGAGCCCAGAGGTGCTGGAATTGTTCGACAAGCATCCGTGGCCGGGGAATCTGCGCCAGGTCAGTAGCGTGATGCAAGTGGCGCTGGCCATGGCTGAAGAGCAACCGGTGCGGGCGGAACATTTGCCGGATGATTTCTTTGTCGATCTGGAGATGGAGCCGGTTGCGAGCGCGCAGCCGTTGGGGTTGGATTTGAATGATGTTGAAGCGTTGAATCGGGAGTTGAAAGCGGCTGGGGGGAATATTTCGCATCTGGCGCGGCGGTTGGGGGTTAGTCGCAATACGCTTTATAAGCGGTTGCGGCAGTTGGGCGGTTAACAGCGAAGATCAAAAGATCGCAGCCTGCGGCAGCTCCTACACGGTGTACGCAATGCCACTGTAGGAGCTGCCGAAGGCTGCGATCTTTTGACTTTGAAAGCTATATAAAAGCAGTGCGCATTACGAATACGCCGACTCAATATTTGTCGTTGAAGCAGCAGCCAACGTACGCAACCCAATCAACACAACCACCATCATCATCACCCCCGCACCAATCGCCACCCCGAACCCCGCACGCGCGCCATAAGCATCAATCACCGGCCCCGCGAGCATGCCCCCAAGCGCTACGCCAATGCTGATGCCAGTGGTCATCCACGTCAGCCCTTCTGTCATCCTGGACGCAGGGATGATGATCGTCCCCAACTTCATGACCACGACCATGGTGGGCGCAAACGATATGCCCGCGATAAACAGCATCGCTGACAGGACATAAACATCTGTTGCGAAAACCGGCAATACGCCCGTGATTGCCGTGACCAATATGCCGATAAAGAACTGTTTTTCTATCGGCAAGGTTAGCCGCAATGCACCGAACGTCAGACCCGCCACCAGCGAGCCCAACGCATAGGCGGCGAGGATGAAGGTGGCAGACGCTGGCCAGCCTTGATCATTGGCAAAAGCCACGACGGCGACATCGATTGCGCCGCCAATGGCCCCCATCGCCAAAAGCGCCAGAACAATGGTGCGAACGCCGGGAATCAGCAAAGTGGAACCGGTGTTGCTGCGGTTGCCGACGACCACCTTCGGTTCGGTCTGACGCTGCATGAGAAACGCCGTCACCCCGATGGCCAGCAGCCCGACCGCAACCAGTGGCCCGGCTTCGGCGAAGAAGGTCACGCTCAAACCGATCGCCAGTGGCGGGCCGATGATATACGCGAGTTCAGTCAGGACCGTGTCCAGTGAGAACGCCGTGTGCAACTGCGGCTTTCCGCGGAACAACTGCGTCCAGCGTGCCCTGATCATGGACGGCATGCTGGGCATCGTCCCCGCCAGTGCCGCCAGAACAAAAAACAAGGCGGCAGGAGCCCTCATGTAGACGGCGAAGATCAGCGCCAGCAGCATGACCACGCTGAATGCCGTGACGATGGGCAGCACTCGACTCTGGCCACGCTGATCAACGAATCTCGAAATGACCGGGCCGAGCAGCGCATTGGCCAGGGTGAACGTCCCGGCGACGGCGCCGGCCAGCCAGTAGACACCGGTTTGCTGGACCAGCATGGTGATGATGCCGATGCCGATCATTGCTTGTGGCAGTCGGGCAATAGAGCTCGCGAGCACTAACCCGGTGGCGCCGGGTGTCGTGAACAGTTCGCGATAGTGATTGGCCATGGTTCCTCCATTTATTCGTCGCTGAGCTGCATCCTGCCGAACGCGCTACCGCCCATGTTGGCGGAGCCAGACATCAAGACCTACGCGTAGCGCAAAAGCAACCCCCTCACCCCAGCCCTCTCCCGGAGGGAGAGGGGGCAGACCGAGGTGTCTGACGTTTTACATCGACCGGAAAAAACCAGTCGATTATGGATTCAAAGCAGCACGTTCAAGTCGGCGCATCTTTTAAACATCCCCCAATCAGTCCCCTCTCCCTCCGGGAGAGGGTTAGGGTGAGGGGCTCTTCTTCGTGACAGGTCGAAGGCTGCGATCTTTTGATTCTAAAAAACAAAAACCCGCACAAGGCGGGTTTTGTTTGTAACAGGTATGGCAATCAGTCAGCCAGACGCCAGGTAGTCCCACCCTTACCGTCTTCCAACACCACACCCATCGCGGTGAGCTGGTCACGAATACGGTCTGACTCAGCCCAATCCTTACCCGCCCGTGCTGCCAGACGCGCAGCAATCAGCGCGTCGACTTCAGCCGCGTCAACACGCCCTTCGGCGCCGGCCTGCAGGAAGTCGTCGGCTTCGAGTTGCAACACACCCAGCACGCTGGCCAGTTCTTTCAAACGGGCAGCCAGACCGGCCGCTGCATCAAGATCGCTCTCGCGCAGACGGTTGATATCACGCACCATCTCGAACAGCACCGCGCAGGCTTCCGGCGTGCCGAAGTCGTCGTTCATCACCGTGGTGAAACGTTCGACAAACGCTTCGCCGCCGGCAGGCGCCACGTTCGGCAGGCCTTTCAACGCGTGGTAGAAACGCTCGAGTGCGCTTTTGGCGTCCTTGAGGTTGTCTTCCGAATAGTTGATCGCGCTGCGGTAGTGGCTCGATACCAGCAGGTAACGCACGACTTCCGGGTGGTACTTTTCCAGCACGTCGCGGATGGTGAAGAAGTTGTTCAAGGACTTGGACATCTTCTCGCCATTGATGCGAATCATGCCGCAATGCATCCACGCGTTGGCGTAGGTCTTGCCGGTGGCCGCTTCGCTCTGGGCGATTTCGTTTTCGTGATGCGGGAACTCGAGGTCGCTGCCGCCGCCATGAATATCGAAAGTCTCACCGAGGCAGCACGTCGACATCACCGAGCATTCGATGTGCCAGCCCGGACGCCCGTCGCCCCACGGCGATGCCCAGCTCGGCTCGCCCGGCTTGACGCCTTTCCACAGCACGAAGTCCAGCGGATCTTCCTTCGCTTCGTCAACTTCGATCCGCGCACCGATGCGCAGGTCTTCGATCTTCTTGCGCGACAGCTTGCCGTAGCCCATGAACTTGCCGACGCGGTAGTACACGTCGCCATTGCCCGGGGCGTAGGCATAGCCCTTGTCGATCAGGGTCTGGATCATGGCGTGCATGCCCGGAATGTGATCCGTGGCGCGTGGTTCCATGTCCGGCTTCTTGATGTTCAGGCGCGCTTCGTCTTCATGCATCGCGGCGATCATGCGCTCGGTCAACGCTTCGAACGACTCGCCATTCTCGTTGGCACGATTGATGATCTTGTCGTCGATGTCGGTGATATTGCGCACGTAAGTCAGGTCGTAACCGCTGAACCGCAACCAGCGGGTCACCAGGTCGAACGCGACCATGCTGCGACCGTGGCCCAGGTGGCAGTAGTCGTACACGGTCATCCCGCAGACGTACATGCGCACCTTGTTGCCATCGAGCGGCTTGAAGACTTCTTTGCTCTTGGTGAGCGTGTTGTAAATCGTAAGCACGTTGGTTTCCTTGACGCTAAATCACTGGCCCCACGAATCACGCAGGGTCACGGTACGGTTGAATACCGGCTGACCTGGTTTCGAGTCCTTGATATCGGCAACGAAGTAGCCTTCGCGCTCGAACTGGAAACGGTCTTCCGGCTGTGCATTGCCAAGCGATGGCTCAGCACGACAACCGGTCAGCACTTGCAGCGAATCAGGGTTGATGTTGTCGAGGAAACTGGCGCTGTCTTCGGCCTTCTCCGGGTTGGCCGAACGGAACAGACGATCGTACAGACGCACTTCGCACTCGATGCTGGCGGCGGCCGGCACCCAGTGGATCACGCCTTTGACCTTGCGGCCTTCCGGGTTCTTGCCCAGGGTTTCGGGGTCGTAGGAGCAACGCAGCTCGACGATGTTGCCGTCGGAGTCCTTGATCGCTTCGTCGGCGCGGATCACGTAGCTGCCGCGCAGACGCACTTCGCCACCCGATTCCAGGCGCTTGTAGCCCTTCGGCGGCTCTTCCATGAAGTCTTCACGGTCGATGTAGATTTCCCGGGCGAACGGCAGAGCGCGCACGCCCATGTCTTCTTTCGGATGGCGCGGCAGTTCGAGGTTCTCGACCTGGCCTTCCGGGTAGTTGGTGATCACGACTTTGAGCGGACGCAGCACGCACATGGCACGCGGGGCGCTGTGGTCGAGGTCGTCACGGATGCTGAATTCGAGCATGCCGAAGTCGACCACGCCGTCGGAACGGTTGGTGCCGATCATTTCGCAGAAGTTGCGGATCGATTTCGGCGTATAGCCACGACGACGGAAGCCCGACAGCGTGGACATGCGCGGATCGTCCCAGCCATTGACGTGCTTTTCATCGACCAGTTGCTTGAGCTTGCGCTTGCTGGTGATGGTGTAGTTGAGGTTCAGGCGGCTGAACTCGTACTGACGCGGGTGCGCCGGCACTGGCAGCGCATCGAGGAACCACTCGTACAGCGGACGATGGCTTTCGAATTCCAGGGTGCAGATCGAGTGGGTGATGCCTTCGATGGCGTCCGACTGACCGTGGGTGAAGTCGTAGTTCGGGTAGATGCACCACTTGTCACCGGTCTGATGGTGATGGGCGTGGCGGATGCGGTACATGATCGGGTCGCGCAGGTTCATGTTCGGCGAGGCCATGTCGATCTTGGCACGCAGCACACGGGCGCCGTCCGGGAACTCACCGGCACGCATGCGGGCGAACCAGTCGAGGTTCTCTTCAACCGAACGGTCACGGAACGGGCTGTTCTTGCCCGGCTCGGTCAGGCTGCCGCGGTATTCCTTGGCTTGCTCGGGCGTCAGGTCGTCGACGTAGGCCTTGCCGGCCTTGATCAGCTCGACGGCCCAGTCGTGCAACTGGTCGAAATACTGCGAGGCGTAGCGCACTTCGCCGGACCATTCAAAGCCCAGCCATTTGACGTCGCTTTCGATCGCGTCGATGTATTCCTGATCTTCCTTGGCCGGGTTGGTGTCGTCGAAACGCAGGTGCGTGACGCCGCCGAACTCCTGGGCCAGACCGAAGTTCACGCAGATCGACTTGGCGTGGCCGATGTGCAGGTAGCCGTTGGGCTCAGGCGGGAAACGGGTGATGATCTTGGTGTGCTTGCCCGAGTCCAGGTCTGCCTGGATGATCGGCCGCAGGAAGTTGACCGGCACGGCGGGGCCGGACTTGGCATTCGAGGTAGGGTCGACAGTGGGCTTGCTCATAGGATCCTTGACTTACATGTGCGCGGCCGCAGAAGAGGGGCCAGACAAAACAAAGCCGCTATCATAGCCGATGCTGTCAAGGGGCTGACAGAGCAGGCCCTATAAAGGCGTGCATTTAATCGCACGGAAATGAAAAACTGCCTCGAAATTCACGCCTGTCACGCTAAACTGCGCACCTCGGCCTTCAAGGGCTGAACCGGTAAAGGGTGCAAATGGCCCATACCCACGAATTCCTTATAAAGAGTAGCGATCATGACTCAAGTAAAACTGACCACTAACTTCGGTGACATTGTCATCGAGCTGAACGAAGAAAAAGCCCCGATCACCGCGGCCAACTTCATCGAATACGTTAAAAAAGGTCACTACGAGAACGTCGTGTTCCACCGTGTGATCAAAGGTTTCATGATCCAGGGCGGCGGTTTCGAGCCTGGCATGAAGGAAAAGAAAGACAAGAGCCCAAGCATTCAGAACGAAGCTGACAACGGTCTGAAGAACGAGAAGTACACCCTGGCCATGGCTCGCACCATGGACCCGCATTCGGCATCGGCACAGTTCTTCATCAACGCCACCGACAACGGCTTCCTCAACCACACCGCCAAGACCGCTCAGGGTTGGGGTTACGCGGTATTCGGTAAAGTGGTTGCGGGCTTCGACGTTGTCGACAAGATCGAAGGCGTTTCCACCACGTCCAAGGCAGGTCACCAGGACGTACCAGCAGACGACGTGATCATCGAGAAAGCCGAGATCATCGAAGCGTGATATTGCTGATTTCAGACTTGCATCTGGAAGAGGAGCGCCCGGACATAACCCGGGCGTTTCTGGATTTGCTCGCCGGACGCGCCCGCTCGGCGAGTGCGTTGTACATTCTGGGCGACTTCTTCGAAGCGTGGATTGGCGACGATGCCATGACACCTTTCCAGCGTTCCATCTGCCAGGCCCTGCGCGAATTAAGTGACAGCGGCACGGCGATATTTCTGATGCACGGCAATCGCGACTTCATGCTCGGCAAGGCCTTTTGCAAACAAGCCGGCTGCACATTATTGAAGGACCCGAGTGTCGTGCAGTTTTACGGCGAGCCAGTGCTGTTGATGCACGGCGACAGCCTCTGCACCCGCGACGTCGGCTATATGAAGCTGCGTCGTTATCTGCGCAATCCGGTCACCCTGTTTGTCCTGCGGCACCTGCCACTGCGCACTCGCCATAAACTGGCGCGCAAACTGCGCAGCGAGAGCCGGGCGCAGACGCGGATGAAGGCCAATGACATCGTCGATGTCACGCCCGAGGAGATTCCGCGGATCATGCAGGCATTTGGCGTAAAGACCCTGATTCACGGCCACACCCATCGTCCGGCGATCCACAAGCTGCAACTTGGTGAGCAGGCGGCGAAGCGGATTGTGCTGGGTGATTGGGATCGTCAGGGCTGGGCGTTGCAGGTGGATGAGAACGGGTATGCATTGGCACCGTTCGACTTTGCCCCGCCTCCAGCCCTGCCCGCCCCCGCAATCTAAAGACCGAACAAAAAACCAATGTGGGAGCGAGCCTGCTTGCGAAAGCGGTGTATCAGACACCTCAGTGCTGAATGACACACTGCATTCGCGAGCAGGCTCGCTCCCACATTGGATGGTGTTGCAGATCAATGGCCGGAAGCAGCCGGCCCCGCCTTCGCCGCAAACGGCGGCTTCGCCAGCCACACAATCAATATCAACCCCATAAAGCCCCAACCCAACAGCGTGAAGTAATCCACGGTGGAGAGCATGTACGCCTGACTGGTCAGGATCTGATCCATATGCGCATAAGCCGGCTGACTGGCGCCGCCCAATGAGTTCAGCATCTCACGCGTTGTAGGCTCATATGTGCTGATACTTTCGCTCATGTACGCATGATGCTGATCCGCGCGGCGAATCCAGATCCATGTGGTCAGCGACGCCGCGAAGCTGCCGCCCAAGGTGCGCAGGAACGTCGCAAGGCCTGCGCCGTCAGCGATCTGGCTTGGCGGCAGGTCCGACATCAAGATGCTCAACGTCGGCATGAAGAACAGCGCCACACCAATGCCCATGAACAGTTGCACCAGCGCAATGTGCTGGAAGTCCACCTCGTTAGTGAACCCGGCGCGCATGAAGCAGCTCAGGCCAATCGCCAGAAACGCCAGCCCGGCCAGCAAGCGCAGGTCGAACTTGTTCGCGTACTTGCCGACAAAGGGCGACAGCAGCACCGGCAGAATGCCGATCGGTGCCACAGCCAACCCGGCCCAGGTCGCGGTGTAGCCCATCTGGGTTTGCAGCCATTGCGGCAGGATCAGGTTGATACCGAAGAACCCGGCGTAACCCAACACCAGCACAATCGTGCCGATGCGGAAGTTGCGATGGGCGAACAGGCGCAGATTGACCACCGGGTGCTGATCGGTCATTTCCCAGATCACGAACACCGCTAGCGCAACCACCGAAATCGCCGCGCCGATGATGATGAAGTTCGACTCGAACCAGTCCAGGTCATTGCCCTTGTCGAGGATGACCTGCAACGCGCCGACACCGATGATCAGCGAGATCAGCCCGACGTAATCCATCGGCTGGCGACTGGTCACCACCGGACGCTTGGCCAGTTGCGAACGCACCACCATCACCGCAAAAATGCCGATCGGCACGTTGATGAAAAAGATCCACGGCCAGCTATAACTGTCGGTGATCCAGCCACCGAGGATCGGCCCGGCAATCGGCGCGACCACCGTGACCATCGCCAGTAACGCGAGCGCCATCCCCCGTTTAGCGGGGGGATAAACAGCGATCAACAATGTTTGTGTCATCGGGTACAGCGGCCCGGCGACCAGACCTTGCAGCACACGGAAACCGATCAGTTCCGGCATCGACGTCGAGATACCGCAAAGGAACGACGCCAGTACAAACAGAATGGTCGCCCAGAGAAACAGCTTCACCTCGCCGAACCGGCGGCTGAGCCACCCGGTCAGCGGCAGTGCAATCGCGTTGCTGACGGCGAACGAGGTGATCACCCAGGTGCCCTGCTCCGAACTCACGCCGAGGTTGCCGGAAATCGTCGGCAGCGCCACGTTGGCGATGGTGGTGTCGAGCACTTGCATGAACGTCGCCAGCGACAGGCCGATGGTGCTGAGCAACAGGCTGGGCGGCGTAAAAGAGGCGTTATTGCTCATCGTGAATCCTTTGAAACCAGGTTGACGCCGTGCCCTTTCTGGGAGCGAGCCTGCTCGCGAAAGCGGTGTGTCAGACAACTTCCAAGTTGAATGTCAGTCAGCATTCGCGAGCAGGCTCGCTCCCACAGGGGAAAGATTCAGCGTTGTGCGGTTTTGCTGGCCGCGGCGCTGTTGTCGTGGATCAGCCGCGCAATCATCGCGTCAGCTTCGGCCAGTTGGCGGTCGTAGACATTGGTGCTGAACGAGGCCTTTTGCGGCGGCTGCTGGGCCAGTACCGGGCCGCTCTGGTCGTGCAGATTGACCTCGACGTTGGTCGACAGACCGACACGTAGCGGATGCTTGGCCAGTTCTTCAGCGTTGATGTGAATACGTACCGGTACACGCTGGACGATCTTGATCCAGTTACCGGTGGCGTTCTGCGCAGGCAACAGGGCAAACGCGCTGCCAGTGCCGGCGCCGAGGCTGTCGATGGTGCCGCTGTATTTCACGTCGCTGCCGTAGATGTCGGATTCGATGTCCACCGGCTGGCCGATGCGCATGTCACGCAACTGGGTTTCCTTGAAGTTGGCATCGATCCACAGTTGATCCAGCGGGATCACCGCCATCAACGCCGTGCCCGGTTGCACACGCTGACCGAGCTGCACGGTGCGTTTGGCCACGTAACCGGTGACCGGTGCAATCAAGGTGCTGCGGGCATTGGTCAGATAGGCCTGACGCAGATCGGCGGCGGCCGACATCACGTCCGGATGCGACGAAACCACGGTGTCGTCGACCAGTGCGCTGGTGGTTTTCAGTTGCTGTTTAGCGTTGGCCAGGGCGTTTTGTGCCGACGTCAGATCATCGCGAGCGTGGGACAGTTCTTCCTGGGAAATCGCCCCGCCCGAAGCAAGACTCTTGCGGCGGTTGTAGTTGTCCTGGGCTTTCTGCACTTCAGCTTGCTGGGCGTTGACCTGGGCTTTCATGCCATCGACGTTGCTGTACAAGCCACGCACCTGACGCACAGTGCGCGCCAGTTTCGCCTGAGCACTTTGCAGGCCGACTTCAGCGTCGTTGGGGTCGAAGTTGATCAGCACCTGACCTTCGTGAACCAGATCGCCATCGTCAGCACCAATGCTGACCACAGTGCCGGTGACCAGCGGGGTGATTTCAACGACGTTGCCGTTGACGTAGGCGTCGTCGGTGCTTTCACTCCAGCGCCCGATGAATTCGTGATACGCCCAGACGCCGGCGATGGCGAGGATCACCACGACGGCCAACGTCAGCAGCATCACTTTACGTTTGCGCGGGTTGCCGGTGTCCGGGGTGTTGTCTTGAGCTTGAGTGTTTTCGGCAGTGGCCATGACAAATACCTTGAATTAGTTGTGCGGCGTGGCTGGGCGGGCGTTGGCTGCGGTCAGGGTTTGCCCCTGGAAGCCGCCGCCCAGCGCTTGCATCAGTTGAATCGACAGGTCGATCTGCTCGGCATTGAGGTTGGCCAACTGACGTTGGGCCTGGAGCAATTGCTGCTCGATGCTGAGCACGTCCAGGTAGTTGCCGATGCCGGAACCGTAACGCTGGACCACGGTGTTGTAAGAATCCTGAGCAATATCGGTGGCGTGTTGCTGCGCGCCGATCTGCCGGCCGATGTCACGCAACTGGTTGATCGCGTCGCTGACATCGCCGAGTGCTTTCACCAGACTTTTGTTGTACTGCGCCACCGCCAGATCGTAATCGGCGTCGCGCGCATCGAGATTGGCGCGCAGGCGTCCACCGTCGAAGATCGGCACCGAAATGGTCGGGGCTATGTTGAAGAAGCGACTGGCCGAACCGAACATCGCATCACCCAACAACGATTCCGCACCGGCCGAGGCCGTGAGGTTCAGGTTGGGATAAAACCGGGTTTTCGCCGAGTCGATGTCTTTGCTCGCGGCTTCCACGCGCCAGCGGGCCGCGACCAGATCCGGACGACGACCGAGCAGTTCCGCCGGCAACACCGACGGTACGGCCACGGCGCTGGCCTGCAGGATTTTCGGTCGGGCGATTTCGTTGCCGCGATCCGGGCCTTTGCCGAGTAGCACCGCCAAAGCGATTTTCGCGCTGTTCAGGCGTTTTTCGGCATCGATCAGACTGGCTTCGGAGCTGGCCTCAAGGCTTTGGGTCTGCTGGAACTGGTACTGGCTGTCGATGCCGGCACTCAAGCGGCGCTGGCTCAGTTCGAGCATCTGCTTGGTGCGTTTGAGGTCTTCGTTGGCCAGGTCATAGACGATGTGCGCCTGACCGAGATCGCTGTAAGCGCGGGCGACGTCGGCGGCGAGGGTCAACTGCGCAGCCTGACGGTCGACTTCGGCGGCACGGGCTTCACCGAGTGCAGCTTCCCACGCATCACGCTGGCCGCCCCACAGGTCGAAGTTGTAATTGAAGCCGGCGCTGACGTTACGCACGGTGGCGTAGGCATCGCCCTGCCCCCGCGGGTCCTGATCCTTTGCCAGGCGCGAGCGGCTGATACCGGCGCTGGCGTCCAGCGTCGGATAACGTTCGGCATCGGCGGCATACGCGGCGGCGCTGGCCTGATGGGCGCGGGCTTCGGCGATCTGCATGTCGGGGCTGTCGTGCAGGGCTTCGCGGATCAAGCCGTCGAGTTGCGGATCGCCGAGGCTGGTCCACCAATCGCTTTTCGGCCAGGCCGCCGGCGACAGCGTGACGCCATTGAGCGACTGACCGACTTTGAGGCTTTTCGCATCGAGGCTCTGACCTTGAGTGTCGAGGCCGCTGTAGTTGGCGCAACCGGCGAGAATCATCGCCGACAGCACCAAAGTGAGGCTTCTGCGCAAGGTTTTACCGCTCATTGTGTTCACCTAACCGCTGGATAGTGATCGGGTCACCGGCTGCCAGCAGAATTTTCTTGAGGATGTATTCCAGGGTTTTCAACTCGTCCGGAGTAACGGCGCCGGCCAGTTCATTCATTGCGTCGGCGCCGATGTGCGGCAGGCGATCGGCCAGTTGCTGGCCTTGTTCGGTCAGTTTCAGTTGCACCTGACGGCGATCGCCTTCGCTGCGTTGGCGAACCAGAAAGCCTTTCTGCTCCAGACGATCGAGCATGCGCGTCATCGAACCGCTGTCCAGCGACAAGTGCCGGCACAGCTCGGCCGGCGTATCGACGCCGTACTGGGCCATGATGATCAACACCTTGAACTGCGCGGCAGTGATGCCGTGGGGTTCCATGTGGGTGTCGATGATCCGGTCCTTGAGCAGCGCAGCACGGCCAAGCAACAGGCCGAGATGGCAGTGTTTGAATTCGTCCGGGGTGAAATGCTTCATTTGCTCACCTAATAACTGCCTAGGCAGTGAATGTATGTCGAGATGTTACTGCCCAGGCAGCGAATGTCAACGAAATCGTTAGCAGGCTAGGTAATTAGCTGACAAATGGGCGGGGGTTTTGCGTTGCGCACTCGGACGTCATCGCTGGCAAGCCAGCGATAGCAGCGACTCGGTTAAAAGCCGATCAGGATTCGTCGGAGGGACGGACTGACGATGGCGGCTGCAACGGATGCACTTCGCGCCCCCGCAAGGCCGTTGCCACATACCCACAGGCACGTTTGGTCACCGCATACATGCTGTGCCACCCCGGCGGTGCTGGCTCGACGGCGGCCCGCAATGCCCGGGCGTAATCAAGCACCAGGCCTGGCGTCCAGGCCATGGCTTCAGCGCGTTTGCGCACTTGGGCCGCTACCCAGAATTCGGGGCTGATGATGATCCGGGCAAAATCCAGCATGCTTGATTTGCCCGGATTCATCGCGCCTTCAAGGGCCGCTTCCAGGCTATGGGCGACGGCACTGGAGCAATTACGGCTGGCGAGGTTGTAGGTGGCGTTCTGCCGATAGTTGGCCCATAACCCGGCCAATCGCTGCGCATCGTAATGGGCAAAACTGACTTGAACCGATGATGGACACCAGTCGGCGACCTCGCTCGGATAGTCGGGTAAAAACCTGCCGGCGACATCGTTGTTCGGCGTGGCCCGCAGCAACCGCACGAAATCCCCGGCCGAACGATCAATGTCGTCCTGCGGATAGTGGCTGATGTAGATGTCCGGCCCACACTCGAGTGCGGCGTGGCCGGCAGAGATGACGCCATTGACGTCGACCGCCGCGATGTAACGATTGAGCAGGCGGTTACGTACCAGGGTGTCGTCGACCGTGCCTCTGGGTGTCCAGACATGGATCACCAGTGCGTTGCTGCATGCCGGCGCGCTTACGGGGGAAATGCTGATGGGCGACTGCCAGTTTTTGAACCGGATGGCCTGGCGCAACAAGGCACTGCCCGAGAGGAAAATACTCATGCCAATGCAGAACGGCACCGTTCCCTAGTAGAGCGTCGAGTACGGTTCGAGGATGAACAGGCCAAAACCGATTTCGAACAACCCCGTCAGCAACGACAGTCGCCAGCCGACAAAGCGCACGACAACTGCCGCTGCCAGACGAAAACCGCCATCGACCAGAAAAGCCCCGCCAAACAGCACCGCGAGAATCAGGCTGGCGGCATGTTGCCTGTCGACGATCAGCAGCCCAAGTATCAGAAAAGCCCCACCTCGCGCTTTGCGCAAAGCGGCAGCGGTGCCGGTTTGCGGTGCGGGCACCAGCAGAATGATCAAAGCTTCCAGCAACAGCAGGTAGCCGAACACATGCAGCGGAAAATACAGCACGCCGTCCAGCGCATCGATGAAGATGGCGACCCCGACCGCGCCCCAGACAATATTGGTCAGCGCCAGCGCAGACCAGCGCTTGCGGACAAAGTCGTTACCGAGCAAGACCCTACTCAAGCGGATCATAGACGTTTCCTGTTGCACTGAGGCAGGTGGAACTTACCGGGATTTCAGGCTTCGTTGAGTCTAATACATCCTGAAATTTGCGAAGTGCGGCCGCGTTTTCTAAGAATCGCCTGATGTCACTTGGCAGGCACCGTGTTTAACGTACGGACCTCCCTGGCCAACACGAATAGTCTTTTCATGAAGCGATCAAAACTTCAGCGCTCCTTGCTCACCTTGGTTGCGGTGACGTTACTGACGTGCGCGTCGGACGCGATGGCGACGAATTGCTCATTCAACGGTGCTTCCAGCTACCAAACGCTCAACTTTGGCGCAAGGCTTGCCAATGGTGGCCTGACAGTCCCTGCCGACGCCCCCGATGGCACAGTGGTCTACCAAGAAACCGCGCAGCAATCGAGCGCGCACAGATGGACGTGCAACACATCTTCGCAATACGGCGTGGCAGTCAACCCCGCGTTAAGCACCCCACCCAGTAACGTAACGATCTTTCCCATAGGCAAGACCGGGCTCTCGTTCCGCATCTGGATGAATGCGTTAAATCGCTATGAGCCCTCCCTGTTTACTATCAGCTCAACCAGTTACACCATCGTAGCCGGTACGGTTCGACTGGAAATCGTCAAGACCGGCCCACTGAAGTCGCAAGTCAGGGTTGATGCCGGCAATCTTGGCAGCCTGCAGTCCGGCGAGCTGATCATGAACAGGTTTAACCTGGTCAATGCGCTGGTACTGAATACAGCCTCCTGCCAGACCCCGTCCGTACAGGTGGCCATGGGCGATGATTATCAACTCTACGAGTTCCGCCAGGCAGGCGAAAAACCGCGCACGGTACGTTTCAACATTGGCCTGAATCAGTGCCAGACGGGCATCAAGAAAGTCACTTACTCGCTCAAGGCCAATACCACGGTGGTCGACGCGACCAAAGGCATTGTCGCGCTCAATGACAGCTCCACTGCCAAGGGCATCGGCCTGCAATTGATGAATGACGCCGGGCAGCCTATAGCACTGGGCACCAACTACCCGTTCGGCGCATTCACTACCACCGGCACCGACTTCAAGATTCCTTTGTCGGCTTCGTATTACCGTCTGCCGACAAGCGAACTCAAGGCCGGCAGTGCCAACACTGAAGTCACCTTTATCGTGAACTACCTTTAAATCTAAGGATCGTCTGATGTTTCCGGCACCTGGCCGTCCCTAGAGTGCCGGGATGAGATTAAAGAATTACCTCCACCAGATCAGCCCGATCCTCTCCACACCCCATGCTGCAAGGCGCATGCTACGCATTTTTGCCCTGGTGTTGCTGGTGGGCATTCTCGGCGGCGTCTACAGCTTTTTATTGTTTACCTTCAACAATGAAATCTCCCAGCGCCGCAGCTACATGAGCAGCGCGATTGCTGAAGCGCATACCTTTTTCACCACCCGTGAAGCACTGCTCGAAAGCCTGAGCCTGTCGGCCACGCGCATGGCCAACATGGATTTGCCGGTCTCCGAGGAAGAGATCCGCCTGCTGCTCGGGCAAACGCCGGGGCAGCAATGGAGCATCTGGCTGACCCAACGCATGCGCGATTACCTCAAGGCCCGGCAGCTCAATCTGGTCTACGTCAGCAGCGGCCCCCGGACCCAAGTGTTGCGCCTGTACAACGCAACCGCGGTGATCGGCCGTTTCCCCGAGACCATGCTCGAACAACTGCAGACCCTCAAGCACCACAACAGCGGCAACGTCAAAGAACTCTGGCTGACCCATGCCGCCGACGGCCACTCGCAGCTATACATCTTCATTCGTCTAGACGCGCGCGACATCAACTCCGGCTGGCTCGGCCTGGAAATGGAAGACCGCGAAGTCTCCAGCGCCCTGAGCGACCACAGTGCCGGCGAGTTCACCATGTTCAACTCGCAAGGCATGCCGCTGTTCAGCAACAGCCACAAGCCGCCGCCCGGGCAGAACCTGCCGCTGCTGCGGCAACAGGACTTCTTCGGGTTTGTCGGCAACGGGTGGCTGCCCGAGCAACTGGTGCTACGCAAGCAACTGAAATCATCCGACTGGCAGCTCACCTACTCCATCGACTTACTCGCGGTGCTCTGGGCGCTGTGGCCGCAAATGCTCGGCGCGCTGCTGTTCTGCCTGCTGAGCATCAGCCTGGTGTGCCTGCTGACCCGGCGTCTGGTACACCGCGTGATCAACCCGGCCATTCACCGGATTCAGGCGTTGGTGGAAAGCGAGCTGTTCAGCCGCGACGTGATCCAGACCGCCCCGGTTGCGCTGTGCGTGCTGCGCCGCACCGATGCTCAAGTGGTGCTGGAAAACACGCTCGCCCGCCAATGGCTGGGCCGCCGTGGCGAACAACTGGGGCCAGGCTGGATTCGCGCGGCGTTTGACACGCATGAACCTAATCTCACCGATTACTTCGCGACCGCCGATGGCCGCCACCTGTACCTGAGCTGCGCGCCGACCCGCTACAAAGGCGAAGACGTTTTGCTCTGTGCCTTCAGCGACATCAGTGCGCGCCGGCAAATCGAAGCGGCGCTGGAGCAGGCACGCCAGTCGGCCGACGCCGCCAACGAGGCGAAGACCTTGTTTCTCGCGACCATGAGCCACGAAATCCGCACACCGTTGTACGGCGTGCTCGGCACTCTGGAATTGCTTGCGCGTACGCAACTCGATAGCCAACAGAAAAGTTACCTGCAAGCCATCGAAGGTTCGTCCGCCACCCTGCTGCAACTGATCTGCGATGTACTCGATGTATCGAAAATCGAGGCCGGACAACTGGCGCTGGAATTGAGCGAGTTCCGCCCGACGATGCTGGTGCAGGAAGTGGTGCAAGGCTACGCGGCGGCGGCGCAGAGCAAAGGCCTGCAGCTATACGCCTGCCTTGATCCGCAA
The DNA here is from genome assembly GCF_044218815.1 of Pseudomonas sp. A0308. Lineage (NCBI taxonomy): Bacteria > Pseudomonadati > Pseudomonadota > Gammaproteobacteria > Pseudomonadales > Pseudomonadaceae > Pseudomonas > Pseudomonas sp. A0308. The sequence continues at coordinate 5,749,515 of NZ_CP162581.1, read as the reverse complement.
ACGCCGGACCGGTTGATCGGCGATGCCAGCCGAGTGCGGCAAATCCTCAACAATCTGCTGAGCAACGCGGTCAAGTTCACCGATTCGGGCCGCGTGGTGCTGCGAATCAAATTGCTCGATCGCGAAGGCGAACGGGTGTGCCTGCAATGGCAAGTCTCGGACACCGGCAAAGGCATCACCCATGAGGATCAGGCGTTCATTTTCGAACCGTTCTACCAGACCGAAGGTAACACCAATGTAGTGGCTGGCACCGGCCTCGGCCTACCCATCTGTCAACGGCTGACGCACTTGATGAACGGCACCCTGCGCATGGTCAGCGAGCCGGGGTTGGGCAGCAGTTTTTCCTTGAGCGTGCCGCTGGAGCAACCCTCAAACAAGATCTCACCGGCCGTCGTGCCGGTATTGGCGCCGGACATCGTCTACGTGGTTTCGCCCGTGCGCGAACTGGCCGAAAGTCTCTGCGGCTGGTTGCGGCGCTGGGGTGCCCGCCCGCAGATCGGCGCACCTGACTGCACGGAGCCCGACGCGACGGCGGTGCTGCTTGAGCTGTATCCCGCGCCCTTCGATCAACGCCAGAGCCAGACATGGCCCGGCCCGCGAGTACTGGCCAGTGGCGACGGCGCTCATGAACCGCAGTTCGGCGCAGGTGGCTGGAAGGTCAATCTGAACGACCTGGCGGCGATTCAGCACGCCGTTCGCCAGGCGCAGGGCGGTCAGATTACCCACCACTCCGAGCAACGCGAACCCCATACGCTGCGTCCATTACACCTGCACCTTCTGGTGGCCGAGGATAACGTCATCAATCAACTGATCCTGCGCGACCAGCTCGAGGAGCTGGGTTGCACGGTGGCGTTGGCCAGCGATGGTAATGAAGCCTTGTCACTCTGGCGCGAGGGTGAGTTCGACATCGTCCTCACCGATGTCAACATGCCCCGACTCAATGGCTACGAACTGACCGCAGCCCTACGTCGTGCGGGCTGTATCACCCCGATCATTGGCGCCACTGCCAATGCCCTGCGCGGGGAAGATGCCCTGTGTCTGGCGGCCGGCATGAATCACTGCCTGGTCAAACCTTTTACCTTGCGAGCCTTGTTCGCGGTCCTGGCTCCTTATGAACGAGTAGCTCATGAAGCCCTGTAGCATTTTGATAGTCGAAGACCACCCTTTCCAGCACAGGTACTTGCAGAATCTGTTCAACGAGTTGGGTGACTTTGACATAGTCGGCGCCCGGGACGGCGAAGCGGCCCTGGCCTGCCTGAAACAACGCGGTTTCGACCTGGTACTCACCGATCTGTTGATGCCGGGCATGGACGGTGTGCAATTCATTCAGGGCCTCGCAGCGCAACGTACGCGCCCCGCACTGGCAATCATGAGCGCGGCCTCGCGACGGATGTTGATGGGCGCCAGTCTGGTGGCGAGCAATCTGCAGGTGAAAGTGATCGGGCTGATATCCAAACCGGTGACCGCCGCCGCCCTGCGCTGCCTGATCAATCAATTGCAGGCGCTGCGCCAGACGGTTCCGGCCGAAACCCGTCAAGGCATCGACCGGGAGCGTATTTTGCACGCGCTGGATCACGGGGAGCTGCAAGCCTGGTTTCAGCCCAAGAAAGCCCTGAGCAATGGCCGCATCGTCGCCGCCGAAGCCCTGGTGCGCTGGATTCACCCCGAGCATGGCACGCTGCTACCCGGCGGATTCCTCCCGGCGTTGGCCGCCTGTGGCCTCGAAGAGCAGCTGTTGTGGCGGGTGCTGGAACAAGCGATTGCCGCCCAGATCGACTGGCGCCAGCAAGGCTATGACATTCCGGTCTCGATCAACCTGCCGACGCACCTGCTCAACAGCCACGACCTGCCCGACCGCATCCACGCGTTCGTGCTGGCTCATCAAGGCTTGCCGGCGCGCATCTGTTTCGAACTGATGGAGTGCTCGGTGCCCGACGACATCAGCAACTTCTACGCCGGTGCCTGCCGCTTGCGGATCAAGGGGTTCGACCTGTCCCAGGATGATTTCGGCAAGGGCTACAGCTCTTACATGAATCTGGTCTCGGCGCCCTTCACTGAATTGAAGATCGACCGCACGCTGGTGCAAGGCTGCAACGCCAATGAGGAATTGGCCCAGGCGCTGACCAGCATTGTCAGCCTTGGCCGGCAGTTGGGTCTGACGGTGGTGGCTGAAGGTGTAGAAACCGCGCAAGAACTTGCTCTGTTGCGTAAAATCGACTGCACTCAGGTTCAGGGTTTCCTGATCTCCCACGCCGTGTCTTCGGATCAATTCCAGCAGTTGCTGACCCATGACGGGCCCGCGAACGCGTACTGATCCGCAAACGGGTGTTGACGACTGTCACTTGCTATTGAGGTCAATGTGTTCAAAGGCTCCCCTATCTCTGCGGCCCCGGCCCACTGATGTCTCATCCCAATGCCTTTCTGGAGAAACTCGCCAGCAGCTCATCGCGCCTGAACAAGAGCCTGCTTATGCTCGGCGCCTTGGTCTTGCTGTTGCTGGGCATAAGCTACGTGGGGGTCACGCGCATGGTCGAAGAGCGGCGCGATACCGTGCAATTTCACTTTGCCCGACTGATGGAGAATGTCCGCGAACAGGAAGTGTTCCTACAGGACATCGCACGGGGAAGCGCCAAGGGCGAGCAGCAGCCCGATACCCTGTTGCCTCCCTACACACAAAAGGCTCTGCCCGATGAAGGAGCGGACATCTATGAGGGCCGCGGCCTGCCGTTTTCGCTGCCCTACAGCCTGAAGATCAATCCGGCCAGGATCGCCTCCAGCCAGTACCCGAAAATCTTTGCACTCGGCACCCAACTGGCCGCTTACTACAGCGCGTTCTGGTCAGCGTCGCACTATCAGTCGCCCCAGGTCGTGCTGATCAATGGCCCCGACAATTTTGACGTGACCGTACCCTCTGCCGGGCGCTTGCGCGGTAACGAGCAGACGCAGGTTGGCCATCTGGTCGACGTGATGACGCAGGTGAACAAGCGCCTGCGCGGGCAGAACTCGCCGCGGCCCGATCTTCAGGTGCATTGGGAACCCTATGTCTCTGCCGAGCATGACAAGAGCACGCCAACCCTGCTGGCCTACGTGAGTATCAATCTGGCCAGCACTGCGTTGAACGTCGAGGGCGCCGATAACTGGCTGGTATTGGGCTCGCTGATGAACCTGTCCCAGGTCAATAACATCGAGCGGCTGATGCAGTGGTCGATCTACGACGACTTCACCTTGATCACCCCGCAGGGCGTGGTTTTGACCGGCGCACTGAGACCCGGCGAGGTGCTGGATGAAGGTGTGAATTTCAACCGTGACGGTCTGGTGTTCAAACTGAGCAGCCCCGGCGAGCAACACTGGACGGCGATCTACTTTATCAGTGTGCGCAGTTTCCTCGATTACGCGCTGTGGCCATTGCTGTGTCTGGTAGCGCTGGTGCTGGCGCTGCTCGGTAGCAGTCGGGCGGTCAATCGCTGGTACCAGACCCGGGTCATCCTGCCGGCGCAAAGTGCGCACGCGAGCATCGCCGAAAGCGAGGCGTTCAGCCGCGCGGTGATCGACACGGCGCCGACCGGCCTGTGCGTGATCCGTCGTAGTGATCACCACGTGCTGCTGGAAAACCAGCGCGCCCAGCAGTGGCATGACAACGGCCAGCTGATGAGCCTGCTCACCTCGCGCACCGCCCCCGGCCACGCAGACCTTGAACTCAATGGGCGCCACCTGCACGTCGCCTTCGTGCCCACCCGCTATCAGGGCCAGGATGCTTGGCTATGTGCGCTGCATGACGTGACCCGACATGTCGAAGATGCGGCAGCACTGGAAGATGCGCGCCAGGCCGCCGACTCGGCGAATCAGGCCAAGAGTCGCTTCCTCGCCACCATGAGCCATGAAATCCGCACGCCGCTGTATGGCGTGCTCGGCACCCTGGAACTGCTCGGCCTGACCGCGCTCGCCCCGCGTCAGCAGGATTACCTGCAGACCATCCAGCGTTCCTCCGCCACCTTGTTCCAACTGATCAGCGATGTGCTGGACGTGTCGAAAATCGAAGCCGGGCAAATGACCCTCGAACTTCAGGATTTCTGCCCGCTGGAACTGACCGAAGACACGGTGCGCACCTACAGCGCCTTCGCCCGTTCCAAAGGCCTGCAACTGTATGCCTGCATCGACGCGACGCTTCCGGATCGGTTACGCGGCGACCCGATACGAATTCGGCAGATTCTCAATAACCTGCTGAGCAACGCGATCAAGTTCACCGACAACGGTCGCGTGGTACTGCGGGTTCGGCTGCTGGACAGCGGCGACGGACGGGCCAATGTGCAGTGGCAGGTCAGCGATTCCGGGGTGGGGATTTCCCAGGCGCAACAACAGCGATTGTTCGACCCCTTCTATCAGGTCAACGATGCCTCCGAGCAGGCCGGTGCGGGACTGGGCCTGGCCATTTGCAAGTGGCTGTGCGAGTTGATGGAAGGCCAGCTGAACGTGGTCAGCGAACCCGGACTCGGCAGCAGTTTCACCCTGCAACTTGCGCTGGAACACGCGCCCGGCGAGCTTGCCGACTGCCCTGTACTCAACTCAGGTGCCCTCCCTGTCTACGTGCGGGCGCAGGTCGCTGAGCAGGCACAACACCTGATCGCCTGGCTCAACCGTTTTGGCCTCGACTGCCGCCCGCTTACGCCTGATACCCCAGCGTCATCATCGCTGCTGGTCGAGCTTTCACCTTTGCCCAACACCAGCTCCTGGCCCGGACCGAGGATCATCGCCACAGCTGATGGCCCCCATCCGGCGCAGTTACACGGGATCGATCATGAAGTCGACGCCCATGACGTGCGCGCGATCGCCTGGGCGATTCATTTGGCGCAACACGGCACCAGCAGCGACAGTCAGCCTGCGGCGACGGCCAAGCCCCAGCCCTTGAAGCTGCACGTGCTGGTGGCGGAAGACAACGTGATCAACTCGGCCATCATCAAGGAGCAACTGGAGGTGCTGGGCTGCTCGGTGGTCGTCGCGGCCAATGGCGAACAGGCACTGGCGCAATGGGCACCGGAGCGTTTCGATCTGCTGCTGACCGACGTTAATATGCCGGTCATGAACGGCTACCAATTGGCCAGAGCGTTGCGCGAACTGGACCAGACTCTGCCGATTATCGGCATCACCGCCAACGCCCTACGCGAAGAAGGCCAGCGCTGCGCCGCTGTCGGCATGAACGCCTGGATGGTCAAGCCGCTGAACCTCGCCACCTTGCGCGCACATCTGGAAAAACACTGCAAAATCGCCTTACCGGAGGCTGTCACGGCACCGATCCAGCTGTCACCGAAAATGCGCGAGCTGTTTGTCACCACCCTGCGTCAGGACATCCAATCCACCCTGACAGCACTGGACAGTGCCGATGCCTATCGCGTAGCGCAGCAGCTGCACAGCATGGCGGGCGCGCTGGGTGCAGTGCAGATCGAAGTCATGGCCACAATCTTTGTGGAGCTGGAGTGCCGTTTGCACGGCATGGCCGTGACCCGCGCCCTGGACCTGGAAGTCCGCCAGAATCTGGCTCGATTGAACGATCTATTGGATACCCTTGAATAATTTCACTCTGGATAATCACCCATGGAAACCCTCAACGTTGTCATTGCCGATGACCATCCCATCGTTCTGGTGGGGGTACGTGAGCTGGTTGAGCGTGACCAACGCTTTCGCGTGGTGGGCGAAGCCGTTTGCTCCAGCGAATTGATCAACCTGCTCGAAACCCGCCAGGTAGATCTGGTCATTACCGATTTCAACATGCCCGGCGACTCGACCTACGGCGATGGCCTGAAACTGGTGGAGTACCTGACGCGGCACTTTCCCGGCGTCCGCGTGCTGGTGTTGACGATGATTTCCAACCCGCTGATCCTGACGCGCCTACAAGAACTCGGGGTGCTGGCGATCATTCAGAAAAACCAGCTGCATAACGAAATCGAAACCGCGCTCAAAGCCATTGCCCGGGGTAGTCCGGTGCGCAGTAACGGGCCGCCGCCGACCTCGGTGCTCGTCGACAACGCTGACCTCGACGGGCGCTTTACCCGACTGTCACCCAAGGAACACGAAATATTGCGTTTATTTGTTTCGGGAATGGGCGTCAGCGAGATTGCCCGGAGTTTGAACAGAAGTGCCAAAACAATTAGCACTCAGAAGATATCAGCCATGCGCAAACTTGAAGTCAGCAGCGATCAGGACTTGCTGACTTATTGCATAGAGTGCAACTTGTTCAACTAACAATTAAAGACTCTCTAGTTAAAGACGACTTCTAGGAATCGTCTGATGTCAGAGCAAAAATGCGCGCCATATAGTGTTGTTGCTTTAACCACAACCATTGGAGAACAACATGAAAAAGCTGACTCGCGCACTTCTCGCCCTTTCAATCATTGCGGCTGCAGGCAACGCCCTGGCAGAAGATCCACCGGCCGGAACACCGACCAAGGCTGGTAGCGGCACCATCAACTTCACCGGTACCATCAACAACGACGCCTGTTCGGTTGAAGGCGCCGGCAAGAACAAGACCATTTCTGTCAACATGGGCGAAGTGTCGATCAAGGACATGGGCACCGCCACCGCACCGAAAGGCAACGGCGCCCTGAGCGTCGAGAACTTCGGCATGAACATCAACTGCAACGCCGGCACCAAGGTTGCGATGATCTTCCAACCTACCAAGGGTAATGGATCGGGCATTGAACCCGGCACCAAAGTGCTGCGCCTGATCGATGGCCTGGGGGCCGCAAAGGGTATCGGTATTGCATTGCTTGATTCCAACGGCGCCGTGATCGACCTGAGCTCGCCATCCACCGCGAAGATCGAAAACACCCTGCAGGACAGCAATACCACCCTGAAATTTTCGGCGGCCTACGTTACCACTGTAGATCCGAAATTGGCTGTTGCCGGTCGTGGCGATGCCACCCTGCCGTTCACGCTGCAATACGAATAACCCGCGCGAACACTCACGCCTGGTGCTGGGCCGATCGGCCCTGCACCCTCATTCAATTGCGCGGTACCCCATATGTTTTATCGTCACTCATTGTCCTTTTGTGCGGGCCTTTTGGGTCTGCTCGTGGCCAATCAGGCCACGGCCGGCATTTCCTTGAGCAGCACCCGTCTGGTCTTCGACGGCCAGCACAAGGAAGCCGGAATCACCGTGCGTAACAGCGGTGCAGATGTATTGATTCAGTCATGGATAGACACCGATGCCAGTGAAACCGCCTCCGTACCGTTTGCCGTGACCCCGCCACTGGTGCGCGTCAGCGGCGACGAACAGCAGATTTTGCGGGTGATCTACGAGGGCGCGGGCATGCCGACCGACCGCGAGTCGGTGGTCTGGCTCAACGTGCAGGAAATTCCTCAGTCGGCGAAATCCGCCAACACTTTGCAGTTGGCCGTGCGCCAGCGCATCAAGGTGTTCTTCCGCCCGCCGGCATTGCAAAACAAAGCGTATCTGGCACCGAGCGAACTGACCTGGCGCCTGGCCGAACGCGCTGGCAAGAGCCTGTTGATGGTGAACAATCCCGGCCAGTATCACGTTTCGATTGCCGATATCACCCTGCAATCCGGCGCAGTCAGCGAACATCCCTTTGATTCGATGATGATCGCGCCCGGCGAACAAAAAGAGTTCAGTCTGAAACAACTTCACAACGCCAATACAGCACGTCTGTTATTCAACAGCATTAATGACTATGGCGCACAAGACCGTTATAGCGCGCAACTTTCCAGCAGTGCCGATACGCGAGCCGGTTTAAACAAAGAAGCGCCATAACTTTCGTGCCGCTGTCATGGCCGCACTTTCACTGTATTTCTCTTCGCTCCGTTAGTTCGTATCGGAGGTGATATAGGGTTCCTGCATGTTTTTACTCAAGCGCGACGGATTGGCGCCATTTTCGATTGCCCTGGTGTTCAGCTGCACCTGCCTGGCCGATGACGAAGAACAATTCAATACATCGTTTCTGCAAGGCGCCCCCTCCTCTGTTGACCTGCAATCACTGCTCGCCAGCAGTCGCGTATTACCCGGCATTTACCGGATCGACCTCTACAGCAACGAGACGCTGGTCGGCCGTCACGATATCGATTTCCGGCGCCATCCGGGCACGGGCAAGATCGAAGCCTGCCTGACCCTTGAAATGGTGCAGCAACTGGGTGTCGACATTGGCAAACTGCAAGCCAGCGGCAAACTGGCCGGTGGTGAATCCGACGCCTGCATCGACTTGCCCGCCCTGATCGATCATGCCAGCGTGCGTTACGACGTACCTCGCCTGCGCCTGATGGTCAGTGTCCCGCAAAGCGCCATGGAGCGTGGCCGACGGGGTTACGTCGACCCGACGCTGTGGGACGAAGGCGTGCCCGCCGCGTTCATCAATTATCAGTTGAGCAGCAGCCGCAACAGCACCCAGGCTGACAACACCCAGTCCAACAACCTCGGCTTGCGCAACGGGATCAACTTCGGTGGCTGGCGCTTGCGCAACGAGTCGAACTTCAACAGCAGCACCGGCCGCCCCAGCACGTTCAAAAGCAACCGCAGTTACCTGCAACATGACGTGACCGCCGTAAGAGGCCAGTTCAGCGCCGGGGACATTTTCTCCGATGCCGACCTGTTCGACAGCGTGCGTTACCGCGGTCTGAAACTGGCCTCCGACGACGGCATGCGTGCCGACAGCGAGCGCGGTTATGCACCTGTGATTCGCGGCATTGCGCAGTCCAGTGCGACCGTGGAGATTCGCCAGAACAACTACATCCTCTACACCGCCAACGTGCCGCCGGGGCCGTTCGAGATCAGCGATATCTACCCCAGCGGTTCCAATGGCGACCTGGAAGTGACGATTATCGAAGCCGATGGCCGACGCCGGGTGACGGTGCAAGCCTTTTCCAGCCTGCCGATCATGGTCCGTCAGGGCCAGTTGAAGTACAGCGTCTCGGCCGGCCAGTACAACAGCAACAGCGAGGATCAGAAGACCCCGCAGTTTGTCAGCAGCACACTGGCGTATGGCATCAACAGCAACTTGTCCGGGATCGTCGGTGTGCAGGCGACGGATAATTTCAAGGCGTTGTCTGTCGGAGCCGGTCGCAATACCGCCATCGGTGCGATCTCACTGGACTTGACCCACTCCATGAGCAACACCTTCGGCGAAACGGTCACCGGTAACAGCCTGCGCGCGCTGTATGCGAAAACGTTCACCGGCACCGACACCAACTTCACCCTCGCCGCCTACCGTTACTCGACCGAGGGCTATCGCACCCTCACCGAGCACGTAGAGGAGTTGAACCGCGATGGCCAGCAACGCACCGGCAACTCGAAAACCCGCACCGACCTGACCGTCAACCAGAGCCTGGGGCGCAACCAGGAATATGGCAGCGTCTACGTGAACGCCAGCGACCAGCGTTACTGGGGGCGCGGCGGTTCGCAAAGTCTGTCGGCCGGGTACAGCAACTATTGGGGGGATGTGAGTTACAACATCGGCGCCACCTACTCCAAAGATGTCGGCAATTACGGGCCGGCAAACAACGACACGCTGGTCAACCTGTCTGTGTCATTCCCGCTGGGTTCCAAGCCCCGTGCACCGCGGGCCTTTGTCTCGACCAGCACGCAAAAATCCAGCGACACCACGCAGATGGGCATCAACGGCTATCTGTTGGAAGACAGCGACACCTATTACTCGGTACAAGCCGGCAAAAGCAGCACCGGCGGCAGCTCTGGGTCGGTCAACCTAAGCACCCGTACTTCGGTGATGGATATCAGTGCCGGCTACAGTCAGGGCCGCGGCTACAACTCGCAGAACCTTAACCTGGCAGGTTCCATCGTAGGCCATGCCGGCGGGATCAACTTGGGACAAACTGTGGGCGAGACGTTTGCGCTGGCGCAGGTCGAAGGCGTGGAGGGGGTGAAAATCGGCAGTTTCACCGGGGCGAAGACCGGCAGTAACGGCTTCGCCGTGGTGCCCAATGCTCAGCCCTATCGCGTGAACTGGATCAACCTCGACACCCGCGATCTGGGCGGCGATATCGAGATCGACAATGCGACCCGGCAAGTGGTGCCACGCCGTGGTGCGGTGGTGCTGGCGCGTTACACCAGCAAGACCGGACGCCGCGTGCAGTTCGCCTTGTTCGACGCGCAGCACCAGCCGATCCCGTTTGGCGCATCGCTGGAGGACAGCGCCGGCAAGCAACTGGCGATCTCCGACCCGGGCGGCAAGGCACTGGCGCTGGTAGAAGCCGACGCCGGTACCCTGACCATCAACTGGAAGAACCAGCGCTGCGAAGCGCCTTATGCCTTGCCGGAACGTAATAAGGCGCTGAACTACGAGCGGGTGGCGCTGGTGTGCCGCACGACAGCCTCTGAGAAATCCGCGGATCTCCAGTAACCCATCGTCTGCGCCGACGACTGAGAAGACGCCTTCGCTGGCAAGTCAGCTCCCACAGGGTCCTTGCCGGGCACACCATTCAGGTGTGCCAGAGAGACTTGTGGGAGCTGGCTTGCCAGCGATTGAAGCGACTCGGTTCAGGTGAAAGCGCGACCTAGAAATCGCGCTTGTAGAAGATATCCAGCGAACTGGCTACGCCACTGGCGACTTCGACGTAAACCTTCTTGCTCAGCTTGTACCGCAGGGCAATGGTGCTGGCCGGTTCAAATACGCCGACGCCATAACGCAGGCTGAGCTTCTCGGAGATATTGCCGCTGGCCACCACACTGGTGGCGTCGCCACTGCCTTGGGTGTCGAGCTGGAAATCCTGAATGCCCAGATCCTTGGCCAGGCCGCTGGTGACCCCGGCGCTGCCCATCAAGCCCAGGCCCAACGCCGCTTGCGCGAGCATGTTGTTGTCTTCACCGCTGGTGCTCAACGGGCGGCCGAGCACCAGATAGGACAACGCCTGTTCCTGACTCATCGCCGGCTCCGAGAAGATCTGCGTGGTCGGTTGTTCCGCGCTGCCGCTCAGGCGAATACCGGCGATCACGTCGTCAGTCTGGCGAATCGCTTCGATATCCAGATACGGCTGATCGATGGGACCGGCGAACAGCAGACGCGCACGCCGCACCGTCAGGCGCTGACCGTAGGCGCGGTAACGCCCGTCGTTGAGCCAGAGTTCGCCGCGAGTGTCCATGTTGTCACCGATGTGAACCTGACCTTGCAGATTGGCGGTCAGGCCAAAACCGGCGAAGCTCAACTTGTCTTGCCCGACCACCACGTCGATGTCCATTTTCATGGCTATGGGTGGTTTGCCCTGTTCGGTCTGCGCGCCGACGATGATCGTGTCATCGGAGACTTTCACCGTCGATGGCGGCAATTCACGCACGGTGATTTCGCCTTTGGGCACCAGCACTTTGCCGGCAATTTTCAGCTCATCGCCGGCCATGGAAATCTTCAGGTCCGGCGCCACTTCGAGCTTGGCGTAGGGTTCGACGCTGACCGGCAATTGCGTGCCCTTTAGCGCCAAATCCACCACCAGCGCCTGGCCCCAGGTGATGTTGCCGTTCAGGCTGCCCTGCCCGCTTTTGCCGCTTTTCCAGCCGCCGTCCAGACGCACCGATTCACCGGCAATCATCGCTTTGACTTGCAGATCCTGCAGCTCCATCGGTAACTCGGCGCCGGACACTTCGCCATCGCTGAGTTGCACGGTGCCGTTGACCAGAGGTGCGAGCAGACCACCGGAGATCGTGCCGCTGCCGTTGAGGCGCCCGGTGAGTTTCTCGATCATTGGCACAAACGGACGCGCCACGGACAGGTCCAGCCCGGTCAGGCGGAACGAGCCGCTCAGCGGTTTGTTTTTCGGCAGCGGATTGAGCTGCGCCTGCACCATCAGTTCGCCAAGTTTGCCGCCGACGAAGTTGAGGTCCGTGTCGATGCGTTTCGGGGTCAATTTACTGGTGAGTTTCAGTGTCTGGTACGGAAAGTCGAGCCACTGATCCTTCTCACGCATACGCAAGGTGCCGCCGCTGGCGTCGATGCTGACCACGCCATTGGGGCCGCTGGCCGGCAGGTCCAGTTGCAGATCGGCATTGAGCTTGCCCTGCCAGGCGAAGTCTTTCGGCAACCACTGCGCGAGGCTTTCAATCGGGAATTGCTTGAGGTGGTATCGCAGTTTCGGCTCGGGCATCAGCCGTTGATCTTCACCGCAGAAGCTGGCGCTGCCGGACACCCAGCAATGGGCGCCGAAATTGATTTTGCCGTCCGCCAGGCGCTCGAGCCTGGCCGGGTTTTGCAGTTTCCAATCCTGGCCGCCGGCCTGAATATCGCCGCTGGCCAGGCGCCCGCGCCAGTTGCCCTTGTCCAGATTGCCGTCCAGGCCGAGGGCCAGTTTCAGTTTCGGCCCGAGCAGGTCGAGATTGAGTTTCTGGCTCTTGATGTCGCCTTGGGCGCTGGCGGTCAGGGTGCCCAAATTCGTGTCGCCGGCCTGAATGCCGCTGCCTTTCAGATCGATCTTCGCTCGCTGTGCGCTGTCGAGGGTGGCGTCGAGATTTAGGCTTTGCAGGCGATTATCCTGAAAGGCCAGTTGCGAACCTTGCAGACCGAGCTTGCCTTGCGGTGCTTTCAATGTGCCGGCGACGTTGACCTGACCGTTGATCTGCCCACGCAGTTCTGGCCACAGCTGGGCCAGACGCGACAACTTGATGTCGATCTGCCCGGTGAGTTTCTGTTGCAGGCTGCCCTTGCCGCTGATGCTGTTGTCGCCGAGGCGGATTTGCAGGGCATTCAGATTCCATAGTTCGCCAGCGCCGTCAGCCTTGGCCTGGAGGATCGCCGGTTGGCCGCGCAGTTTGCCTTTGAGGTCGAGATCGGCAGTCAGGCTCAAGCGCTCGTTCTTCATTTCGCCTTGGCTTTTCAACGGCCCCGCCAGGGTGCCCGGCAGTTCTGCAACCCAATACGCCGGGTTGAGCGCCGACAGATCCAGCGCCGCGTCCCAGGCAATGCCGTCAGCAAACTGCACGTTCACGTGCCCTTCGGCCTTGCCCTGCCCGGCCTCCATTTTCAGTTGCGGCAAAGCGATCTGTTTAAGGCTGCCGCTGAACGGACTGCTCAGGCTGAATGCGCCCGCCGGGCCATCCAGCGCAGCGGCGAAATTACCGATGTACTGACCGTCGGTGTAAGACACTTCGCCATTGAAAGTACGCAAGGCGACTTGCGGCTCGTCGATTTCGTTATAGAGCCGATGCCACGGGAAATCCTGCCAATTGATGTTGGCTTGAGCCGTGATGCCTTTGCTCCAGTCGACGCTGCCGGTCAGTTTGAGGCTCTGCTGGTCGTTGGCGGTCAGATCGAGGCCGGCGATTTGCGCGCCGCTGGCGTCGACCTTGCCTTTGAGCAACAACGCCACCGGGCCTTTATCGGCCGGCAGCGTGGCGTTGCCAAGCAATTGGTAACCGTTCTTCAGGTCGCCCTCACCGGTCAATACCAATTGATTGAGTTGCAGGGTATCCGGCAGATCAGCGCTCGGTTTGAACGCCTCAGAAGTGATACGAACCTTGGCCGGCAGGTTTTCCGCCAGCGGTTGCAGTTCGCCGCTCAACTGACCGTCCAGGTAGCCACGACTGTCGGCGTGCAGGTTCAGGGTCTTCAACAGATCGCCGTCGATTTTCAACGCCAGCGTCCAGGGATCGGTGCCCGGAGACGGCAGGGTCAGATCCCCTGCAATGTTCAGCGGCCAGTTACCGGTGGGCTGGAGCAACCCGGACAGATTCAGGCTCAACTCATCGCGTTGCAATTTCACGCTGTCGATCTGCAAGCCTTTGGCGGTCCAGTGGGCCGCCAGTTGCAGGCCTTTGAGTTGTTCGCTGCCGTTGAACAGCAAACTGCCGACCTGCACATCACCCAGCTCGAGACCCAGCGGCAATTGCAGATCCGGCAATTTGATCGGGCCGCTTTCGGTGGTTTCTTCACTCGGCGGGAATTGCAAAACAACCCGATCAGCCTTGAGTTGATCGATGCACAACGTCATACGCGTCAGGCACAGCGGCGACCAGGCGAAGATTGCCTGATCCAGTTCAACCCGGCTGCTGTCTTGCTGCCAGACAAGATGATCGGCGCTCCATTGCCCGCCGAGGCGACCCTGGAAATTCTCCGTGCTCAAGCCCGGCACCAGACCCAGCGCCCAGCGGCTACCGGAGTTGGTTCCGAGTACGACGGCCACACTCAATACGATCAAGAACACCAACGCCAACAACGTCAGTGCGGTAATTTTCAAACCACGCTTCACAGCTCAGGCCCCATGGAAAAGTGCAGCCGGATGCCGCCATCGTCGTCCAGCGCATGGGCCAGGTCGAGGCGTATCGGCCCCACCGGCGAGACCCAGCGCACACCGATACCGACCCCGGTCTTGAGGTTCGGCAGTTCGAGTTTGTTGAAGGAATTGCCCTGATCGACGAAGGTCGCGACCCGCCATTTCTCGGCGACGGAGTATTGATATTCAACACTGCCGGCAACCATGTAGCGGCCACCGATGCGGTCGCCATCGGAGTTTTCCGGGGACAGGCTCTGGTAGTCGTAACCGCGCACGCTCTGATCGCCACCGGCAAAGAAGCGCAGCGACGGCGGGACCGATTTGTAACCGTTGGTGGCGCTGCCGCCGACCTGCACACGACCGAGCAGACGGTGTTTGTCGAACACCGTGGTCAAGCCCTTGACCAGCGCGGTGCCATATAAAAGGTTGGTGTCGGAGCCGACGCCTTCCTTTGCAACTTTGCTCTCAAAGGTCAGGCGATAGCCGTTGTGCGGGTCGATGCGGTTGTCACTTTTCAGGTACGAGTAACTGATGCCGGGCATCAGCAAGGTACTCAAGCCCGAGTCGTCGCCAAGCTCGTATTCCTCGCGCTGCCATTTCAACGAGATCACCCGTTGCCAGCCGCTGGGCAACTTGCTGTGCCATTCCGGGCCGAAGGTCAGCAGTTTGCTGAGCGTGTCGGAACCTTCGATGTCTTCGAATTGATAACCGCCGGCCCAACGCAATTTGTCGGTCAGCGGCGGGTCGAGCGGGATGTCGTAGAACAGCCCGACGTTCTGCCGCGGCGCCGAGAGTTCGGCTTCCCAGCCATAACTGTCGCCCTGCGGATTGACCCAGTGGCGCGTCCAGTTGGCTTTGATCCGTGGGCCGACGTCGGTCGAATAGCCGAGACCCAGGCCCATGGTGCGCGGCTTGCGAGTGTCGAGTTTGACGTCCACCGGGATCACGTCATTTTTTGCGGCAGTCGGAGCGGCGTCGACGCGCACGCCTTCGAAATAGCCACTCGATTGCAGATCGCGGTTGAGTTCGGCGATCAGTTCGGAGTCGTAAGGCTCGCCCGGTTTGAATGGCACCATGCGTTGCAGCAGATCTTCGTCGAACGGCGTATCGCCTTCGAAACTGACTTTGCCCAGCGCATAACGCGGGCCGCTTTCATAAATAAGTTCGACATCGGCGACGCCTGCGCGCGGGTCGACCAAGAGTTTTTGACTGGTGAAATGGCCACTGAAATAACCGAAGCGCGAGGCCTGATTCTGGATCAGTCGCTTGGCGTCTTCGTAGCGACCATGGTTGAGCACCGCGCCGGGCTTGAGCACGTCGGCTTTCGGTACGCGAAAGGATTTAAAGGAGGCAGCCGGGCCGTCGACACGGATGGTGACGTTGCGCAGGCGAATCGGCTCGCCGGGATCGATGTTCAGCACCAGGCGCGGCTTGTCACCGCCCTTCACGTCGCTGTCGATCTGCGGCTGGTAGTAGCCCAACGCCTGGGCCGCCTTGCGCGCCTGCTCTTCGGCACCACGACTGAAGCGCAGCAAGGCTTCTTCGTCGCGGTCACCGAGGCTGCCGATATAGCCTTCTATATTGGCCTTGAGTTCATCGTTGGACGGTTTGATCCGCACATCCAATTCACTTTGCGCCAGCGCCGCGCAGCTGGATAACAGCATGAGCACGCCACTGGTAAATCTTCCTGGAAACTTCATGGCGCGAATGCTATCACGGGCTTGGGAGCGTAATAGAAGAGGAAATTTCCCAAGAAGTTCGATTGCTAAGCTGTTGCAGTTTGTAACACCTGAGGGTTGGCGTGGAAAAATACGTGCTCACGCACCGGGCCGACGGCAACTTCGCCGATCTCCTCGTAACCCTGTCGTTTGTAAAATTCCAGATATCGTGGATTGCCGGTGTCGAGCACCACACCTTGCGACGTTTCGTCCACCGCGCACCAGTTGTGTACGGCCGTCAGCAGTTGCTCGCCGAAGTGCTTGCCCTGGAACTGTGGATGAATGCCGAGCAGCGGCAACATGTGTACCGAATCACTCGGCACGCACGCGGCGACGGCATCGTGATATTCCAGATAGCGCCGGGTGCAGCGAAAACCGGTGCTGAGCACCATGCGCAGACGCCAGGCCCAACTTTCGGTGATGCCCAAACGGCGCTGCGGCGGCGCGATCAGAGCGATGCCGATCAAGCGGTCGTTGACCAGCAGGCCGATGGCGGGCAAGTCCTGAAGAAAGTGCTGCTTGACCAGTTCGCGCACCGTCGCACGCACGCGCTGCTCGTATCCGGGACGCTCGGCTTCGAACAGGTAACCGAAGGTCGGCTCGTGGCGATAGGCCTGATAGAGCAGGGATCTGGCTTCGCGGGAATAACCGCGGTCGAGCATATGAATGTCGGCGATGGCGGTCTGGGTTTCAGGCATGTCAGTGATTCTCCCCTGGCACCGCTTGAATGGCGGGGCTCTTGTTGGTACGAACCTTTTGCGGGTGGCGCAGTTCCCCCACAGGTATAGACCAAAGCGGGATCTTCATCGACTGAACGGACGCCATCGCTGGCAAGCCAGCTCCCACAGGTTTCTCGGGTGTTCACAAAATTTGTGTTCGCTGGAGATCCCTGTGGGAGCTGGCTTGCCAGCGATGGCGCCATTGCAGACAGCACAAATCCCACAGACCAAACCGAATCTGCCTGCCCCAACACTGGCCCCCATCCCACATGTCAGCTAGCATCGCCCTTTTGCCAGGACTGCCGACCATGAAGATTGTTTCCTTCAACATCAACGGACTGCGCGCCCGTCCGCATCAGCTGGCAGCGCTGATCGAAAAACACCAGCCGGACGTGATCGGCCTGCAGGAAACCAAGGTCCACGACGATCAGTTTCCGCTGGAAGAAGTACGTGCCCTTGGCTACCACGTATATTTCCACGGCCAGAAAGGCCATTACGGCGTGGCAATACTCTCGCGTCAGGAGCCGATTGCTATCCACAAAGGTTTCGCGACTGACGAAGAAGACGCCCAGCGCCGCTTCATCTGGGGCACTTTCGCAGACGCCAATGGCGTGCCGGTGACGATCATGAACGGCTATTTCCCACAGGGTGAGAGCCGCGACCACCCAACCAAATTCCCCGCCAAGCAGCGCTTTTACAGCGATCTGCAAACCCTGCTGGAAAGCCGGTTCAGCAACGAACAGCCAGTGGTGGTGATGGGCGATGTGAACATTTCCCCGGAAGACTGCGACATCGGCATCGGCCCGGACAACATGAAGCGCTGGCTGAAAACCGGCAAATGCAGCTTCCTGCCGGAAGAGCGCGAGTGGATGGCCCGCCTGAAAAACTGGGGCCTGACCGACAGCTTCCGCCACCTGAACCCGGACGTGACCGACATGTTCAGCTGGTTCGACTACCGCAGCCGTGGCTTTGAAGATGAACCGAAACGCGGGTTGCGCATCGACGTGATTCTGGCATCCCACGGTTTGCTGCCCCGGGTAAAAGCGGCGGGTGTCGACTATGAATTGCGCGGCATGGAAAAGCCTTCGGACCATGCGCCAATCTGGCTTGAACTGAGCTGATCCTCAAATCACCTGAAATCCCCCTGTGGGAGCGAGCCTGCTCGCGAAAGCGGTGTGTCAGTTGCGAAAATGTTTCTGATACACCGCTTTCGCGAGCAGGCTCGCTCCCACACTGAATCGCTGTCATGTTTTGGTCATACGCCTGACTTAATCTCCCCGGCAATCCCCTTGGCTTCAATTGGTGCCGGCATGACCCTGCGTGTTTTACTGGTTTTTCTGTTGGGCGCATGGCTGAAGGTCTACGCCGCTGCCCTGCCCATCGCGCAAAACGGCCCGGCACTGCGCATCCAGGGGTCCAACACCATTGGCGCCGAACTCGGCCCGGCACTGGTTGAAGGATTGCTGCGAGAGCAAGGTCTGCTGAAGATTCACCGCGAAACCGCGGACACCGCCAATGAACTGCGGATCGTTGGCCAGACCGCGCAAGGTCAACGCGTTGTAGTGGAAGTTGCGGCCCACGGTTCGAGTACCGGATTCGTCGCATTGAAAAACGCCAGCGCCGATCTGGCCGCGTCTTCCCGCGAGATCAAGGATGGTGAGTTACAGACACTGCAATCACTCGGCGATCTGAAAAGCCCCAGCGCCGAGCAAGTCATTGCCATCGATGGCCTGGCGATCATCCTCCACCCCGATAATCCATTGCAGCAACTGGATACCGAACAACTGGCGCGGATCTTCAGTGGCGAGCTAAAAACCTGGGAAGACCTCGGCGGGCGTGGTGGCGTCATTCATTTATATGCGCGGGATGATCAGTCCGGGACGTACGACACGTTTAAGGAATTGGTCCTGAGTCGTCGTGGGAAAAGTCTGAGTAACGCGGCGAAACGGTTTGAATCCAGCGAGCAATTATCCGACGCCGTCAGCAGCGATCCACAGGGGATCGGCTTCATCGGTTTGCCGTACGTGCGGCAGGCCAAAGCGGTGGCGATAGCCGATGGCGCGTCGCAATCGATGCTGCCACTCAACAGCTTGATCGCCACCGAAGACTATCCGCTGTCGCGACGATTGTTCTTCTATCTGCCGCCCGACAGTCAAAACCCGTGGGCCAAGGCATTGGTGGCGTTTGCGCAAAGTCGTCAGGGCCAGGCGATAGTCGCGGCCAACGGCTTCATCAGTCAGACCGTGCATGCGATGACGGTTGCACCGAATGCGCTGATGCCAGAGGGGTATCAATCCCTCAGCCGTCACGCCCAACGTCTGACAGTCAATTTCCGTTTCGAGGAAGGCAGTGCCAGCCTCGACAACAAGGCTCGGCAGGATCTGGCTCGGGTATTCGACTATATAAAGCGCCACGACAAAACCGATCGTGCGGTAACGCTGGTGGGATTTGGCGACATCAAGGACGACCCGGCGCGGGCGGACTTGTTGTCCAAATTGCGGGCGATGGCCGTACGGCGTGAGCTGGTGAAAAACGGCGTGGTACTGCGCGAGGTGCGCGGATTTGGCGCGCAGATGCCGGTGGCAGCCAATAGCGCGGATGAAGGTCGGATCAAGAATCGGCGGGTTGAGGTTTGGGTTTATTGAGCTTGATGTAGATGTGTTGAATGTATGGGCCCCTTCGCGAGCAGGCTCGCTCCCACATTTGATCGCATTTCTTTTGATGGAATGCGGCTGAATGTGGGAGCGAGCCTGCTCGCGAAGCAGGCGACGCGGTCTTACTGACCGCTACGCAGCATTTCCTTCGGCACATATTTGCCGATTTCGAACTTGCCGATCGCCGCGCGGTGCACTTCGTCCGGGCCGTCAGCCAGGCGCAGGGTGCGCTGCATGGCGTACATGTAGGCCAGCGGGAAATCGTTAGACACCCCTGCCCCGCCATGCATCTGGATCGCCCGATCAATCACGCGAAGTGCCACGTTCGGCGCGACAACCTTGATCTGTGCGATCTCGCTCTTCGCCACTTTGTTACCGACAGTGTCCATCATGTAGGCCGCTTTCAACGTCAGCAGGCGCGCCATGTCGATTTCCATCCGCGAGTCGGCGATCTTGTCGACGTTACCGCCCAGACGCGCCAGGGGTTTGCCGAATGCCGTGCGGCTCACCGAGCGTTTGCACATCAATTCCAAGGCACGTTCAGCCATGCCGACCGATCGCATGCAGTGGTGAATTCGGCCCGGGCCAAGGCGACCCTGAGCGATTTCGAAGCCGCGTCCTTCACCCAGCAGGACGTTTTCGTACGGCACGCGTACGTTGTCGAACAGCACTTCAGCGTGACCATGCGGCGCGTCGTCATAACCGAATACCGGCAGCGGACGGACGATTTTCACGCCGGGGGTGTCAACCGGCACGAGGATCATCGAGTGCTGCGCGTGGCGCGGCGCATCAGGATTGCTCAGGCCCATGAAAATGAGGATTTTGCAGCGTGGATCGCAGGCGCCGGAAGTCCACCACTTCTTGCCATTGATCACCCACTCGTCGCCATCACGCACGGCGCGGGCGGCCATGTTGGTGGCGTCGGACGAAGCAACGTCCGGTTCGGTCATGGCAAACGCCGAGCGGATCTCGCCGCGCAGCAGCGGTTCAAGCCAGCGCTGTTTCTGTTCTTCGTTGGCGTAACGCACCAGCACTTCCATGTTGCCGGTGTCCGGAGCCGAGCAGTTGAACGGCTCTGGCCCGAGCAACGAGCGCCCCATGATTTCTGCCAGGGGTGCGTATTCGAGGTTGGTCAGACCGGCGCCGAGCTCCGATTCCGGCAGAAACAGATTCCACAACCCCTGTGCCTTGGCCTTGGCTTTGAGCTCTTCCATGATCGCCGTCGGCTGCCAGCGATCGCCTTCGGCAACCTGGCGTTCGAACACGGCTTCGGCCGGGTAAACGTAAGTGTCCATGAACGCGGTCACGCGCTCACGCAGTTCTTGCACCTTGGGCGAATAAGCGAAATCCATGAGCAATTACCTTCTTGGGCAGAGGTTGTTTAAGTCATGCAATCGATGCTAGAACAGCGTTGATAATTTACCTAGCCTATTCTCGGCGTGTATTAACATTCATCACCGATATATGATCGACTGATTGTCAGCCCCTAAAACACTTGCCCTTAAAACAAGAGAAGCCGCGTTATGAATCTGAGCAAGGTCGACCTCAACCTTTTCATCGTCTTCGACGCGATCTACACCGAAGCCAACCTGACCCGTGCCGGGCAGATTGTCGGCATCACGCAGCCTGCGGTGTCCAACGCGCTGGCGCGGTTGCGCGAAACGTTTAACGACCCGCTCTTCGTACGCACGGCTCAGGGCATGGTGCCGACGCCAATGGCACAGAACATCATCGGCCCGGTGCGCAACGCGCTGTCGCTATTGCGCGTATCGGTTCAGGAAAGTCGCATTTTCAACCCGGCGCAAGCGGTCAAGACCTACCGCATCAGCATGACCGACCTCACCGAGGCCGTGATTCTGCCGCCGCTGTTCCAGCGTTTGCGCCGTTTGGCGCCGACGGTAATCATTGAAAGCTTCCTGTCCAAACGTCGCGAGACCACCAAGGAACTGGCGGCCGGACGTCTGGATTTTGCCGTGGATGCGCCGCTCAACACCGACCCGCAGGTGCGTCACGTCAAGCTGATGGAAGACCGCTACGTTTGCGCGATGCGTAAGGGCCATCCGATGGCGGGCAAGGAAAAATTCTCCCTCGATGACTATCTGTCGTTGACGCACATCCATATTTCCAGCCGTCGCAGCGGCCTCGGCTATGTGGACCTGGCACTTGGAAAAATGGGCATTCAGCGCAAGATCGCATTGCGCTCGCAGCATTATTTGATGGCGTCCCAGGTGATGCAGCAGACCGACATGGTCATGACCGTGCCGGAGCGTTTCGCCCGTCGCCATGAACTGCATGCGTTTAATCTGCCGGTCAACGATGTGCCGCCGGTGGAGACACATCTGTATTGGCATGAGAGCACCGATCAGGACCCGGCGAATCGCTGGATGCGCGAGCAGATGATCGAGTTGTGCCAGCAGGTGACGGCGCATGAGAAGAAGCTGGATAAGGTGTAAGAAATTACACCGCGTTATCGTTCTTCGCGAGCAGGCTCGCTCCCACAGGGGATTGCTCTCTGACTGAATTAATGCGGTCGAATGTGGGAGCGAGCCTGCTCGCGAAGGGGCCATCAAATACACCAAAAATCATCCCGCTTGACGTAAACGTCAACCTGCCATTAGCTTAGCGCCAAGACCTTTTATCGAGCGCTTTCATGAGCAGCCAGACCTATAGCATTTCCGACCTTGCCCGCGAGCTGGACATCACCACCCGGGCAATTCGCTTTTATGAAGAGCAAGGCCTGCTCAGCCCTGAGCGTCGCGGCCAGGAACGCATCTATTCGCCCCGCGACAAGGTCAGCCTGAAGCTGATACTGCGTGGCAAGCGCATTGGTTTCTCGCTGGCCGAATGCCGCGAACTGATCGAACTCTACGACCCGTCCAGCGGTAACACCAAACAACTCAACAGCATGCTGGCGAAAATCAGCGAGCGTCGGGAACAACTGGAGCAGCAATTGCTCGACATCGAGCAGATGAAGCTGGAACTCGATACCGCCGAAGAACGCTGCGTGCAGGCGCTGGAGCAGACGCTCAAGAGCCAGCAAGCCATTTAAGAGTCAACTTTTTCCCCTGTGGAAGCGGGCTTGCCCGCGATTAGGCCGGAGCGTCCAGCATTCATGTTGACTGAGCCGACGTCATCGCGGGCAAGCGCGCTCCAACAGGACTCTCAACGAATCAAAATTCAAGCAGGTCAACGCCATGTCCCTCCCCTCCCAAGTACGCCTGATCGAAGTCGGCCCGCGCGATGGCCTGCAGAACGAAGCCCAACCGATCAGCGTGGCTGACAAGGTGCAACTGGTCGACGCCCTGAGCGCCGCAGGTCTTGGCTATATAGAAGTCGGCAGTTTCGTCTCACCGAAATGGGTGCCGCAGATGGCCGGGTCCGCCGAGGTGTTCGCGCAGATCCAGCGTAAGCCCGGCGTGACCTACGGTGCACTGGCGCCGAACCTGCGTGGTTTCGAAGATGCTGTCGCGGCCGGGGTCAAGGAGGTCGCGGTGTTCGCCGCGGCATCCGAAGCGTTCTCGCAGCGCAACATCAACTGTTCGATCAGTGAAAGCCTGGCACGGTTTGCGCCGATCATGGACGCGGCGAAACAGCATGGCGTTACCGTGCGCGGTTACGTTTCCTGCGTGCTCGGCTGTCCTTACGAGGGCACCGTCGCGCCGGAGCAAGTGGCCATGGTTGCGCGCGAGTTGTACGCGATGGGCTGTTATGAAGTGTCGCTCGGCGACACCATCGGCACCGGCACCGCAGGCGCGACTCGTCGCCTGTTTGAAGTGGTTTCGGCGCAGGTGCCAAGAGAAAAACTCGCCGGGCACTTTCACGACACCTATGGCCAGGCCATGGCCAACATCTACGCCAGTCTGCTCGAAGGCATCGCGGTGTTCGACAGCTCTATCGCCGGTCTCGGCGGTTGCCCGTACGCCAAAGGTGCGAGCGGTAACGTCGCCACCGAAGACGTTGTTTACCTGCTCAACGGCCTGGGGATCGACACCGGAATCGACCTGGACGCCTTGATTGCCGCGGGTCAGCAAATCAGCGCAGTGCTCGGTCGCCCGAGCGGCTCGCGCGTGGCCAAGGCCCGTAACGCACAGTGAGGCCAAGGGTGTTACCGCCGCGTCCGCAAAGTGGGCACGAGCGAGTAACACGGAAACAAATTGTCTGGCTTTGACCGGTCGATAAAATCCGCGAAAATATCAAACCATTGATTTATAAGGACTTTTTAAAGTTGGCACGCGTCCTGCTATCTCTATGGCATAACAAGAATAAAAAGCGGCAAACCAATAAAAATAAGACGTAACGACTCTGACATAACAAAAACAACACGGCAGAGACGCAGCTAACAGATTTTTTTGGAGAAGGTGTGTTTTTCAGGGTGCTCTCAGGAGTGACCCGCAACCGGGCAGAGAATAATAAAACTACCTTCAGGTAGCTCCCGAATCGGTTGGATCGTTTAACGAGAAAGCAGATCAGCGCTCAAAAAAATACGTTTGCTCTTGACCCCGGATGGGGGTCGCCAAAAACAGCGGTAAAGGGCCACGGTTGCCAAAAACAACAATAGACCGACCCTCAATAATAAAAAAAGAGCACGCGACGACAAAATTAAAGGGGAGCCTCGGCTCCCCTTTGTGCTTTCTGTGATTCCTCTTTGCAACACCGCTTACCCCCTGTGGGAGCGAGCCTGCTCGCGAAAGCGGTGTGTCATCAACAAGGATATTGGCTGACCTGACGCCTTCGCGAGCAGGCTCGCTCCCACAGGGGTTGCGGTTAACGCTCGATGGTTTTCAATTCTTCGATACTTATTTCCCGCATCCTGAATTTCTGAATCTTGCCGGTCACCGTCATCGGAAACTCTTCGACAAACTTGAAATGCCGTGGTGTCTTGAAGTGCGCGATGCGCTCCTTGCACCAGGTTTGCAGCTCCAGTTCTGAAGCGTTGTGGCCTGGATGGAATTTGATCCAGGCGACAATTTCCTCACCGTAACGCGAACACGGAATGCCGATCACCTGTACGTCCGCCACGGCCGGATGGGTAAAGAAGAACTCCTCCAGCTCACGCGGATAAACATTCTCGCCACCGCGAATGATCATGTCCTTGTTACGTCCGGCGATGTTCACATAGCCATCGTCATTCATGCTCGCCAGATCGCCGGTGTGCATCCAGCCGGCCTCATCGATGGCCTCGGCGGTGGCCTGCGGATTGCTCCAGTAGCCAAGCATCACACTGTAACCACGGGTGCAGAGTTCGCCGATGGTGCCGCGCGGCACCAGGTTGCCGGCCTCGTCGATGATCTTGCTTTCAAGTTGCGGTTGGGTGCGGCCGACAGTGGTCACACGCAGTTCCAGCTCATCCGCTGGACCGGTCTGTAGCGAAACGGGGCTGGTTTCGGTCATGCCGTAGGCGATCTGCACTTCGCTCATGTGCATCTCGCTGATGACCCGGCGCATGACTTCGATCGGGCAAGTGGCGCCGGCCATGATGCCGGTGCGCAGGCTCGACAGATCGAATTCGCCGCGTTGTGGCTGGTCGAGCATGGCGATGAACATGGTCGGCACGCCGTACAGGCCGGTGGCCTTTTCCTCGGCGACCGTTTGCAGGGTCAGCAACGGATCGAAGGCATCGTTGGGATAAATCATCGTGCTGCCGTGGGTAATGCAACCAAGGTTGCCCATGACCATGCCGAAGCAGTGATACAACGGCACCGGGATAACCAGTCGATCAAGCGGCGTCAGGCCGATACTTTCGCCGACCATGTAACCGTTATTGAGAATGTTGTAGTGACTGAGGGTCGCGCCCTTGGGGAAACCGGTGGTGCCGGAGGTGTACTGGATGTTCACCGGTTGATCGAAGTGCAGGCTCTCGCTGCGTTCATGCAGTTGTTGCGGGGCGATGCTGGCGGCCATATCGGCCAGTTGCGACCACGGCAGGAAACCCGACGGCGGTTGTGCGTCGAGGCTGATCACGCCACGCAGGTCCGGCAGACGCTCGCTGCGCAATTGGCCGATGGATTGCTCCGCCAGTTCCGGCACCAGTCCCTGCAACATGCCGTGATAGTTGGAGGTCTTGAATGCTCCGGCACAGACCAGCCAGTTGCAGCCCGACTGCTTGAGGACATATTCGAGTTCGGAGGTGCGGTAGGCCGGGTTGATGTTGACCAGGATCACCCCGATTTTCGCAGTGGCGAATTGGGTGATGCACCACTGCGCGCAATTCGGGGCCCAGATACCGAGTCGATCGCCCGCCTGCAATCCCAACGCCAGCAAAGCCCTGGCATGCAGATCCACTGCGTCAGCGAGCTGTCGCCAGGAGTAGCGCAGCTGCTGATGGCGCACCACCAACGCCTCGCCGTCCGGGTATTGCGCGACGGTCTGGTCGAACATCTGCCCGATGGTCATCGCCAGCAAGGCTTTGTCCTGGGAACCTCGGGTGTAACTGCGCTGCGGATTTGCACTGGGTTGATCCATGACGACCCCTATTGTCTTTATTAGCGGGTTTGCCGGATTAAATCCCTGTGGGAGCGAGCTTGCCCGCGAAGCGGCCATCTGATTCGACATCCGTGTCGACTGGTATGGCGCCTTCGCGAGCAAGCTCGCTCCTACATGGGACAGTCCGTTTTCAATCTTGAACGACCCTTACTCTCGCCTAAGTTGACGTTAACGTAAAGTGTGATTGACAGTCACTCATCGCAGGCTTACGTTAACGTCAAGGTGAGAGCTGAACCGCCGCCCTCCCCACCCTACAAAAAAGCCAAAAGGTGACCCATGAGCTACCCATCCCTGAACTTCGCCCTCGGTGAAACCATCGACATGCTGCGCGATCAGGTTCAGTCCTTCGTCGCTAAAGAGATCGCCCCACGCGCGGCGCAAATCGACAGCGACAACCTGTTCCCTGCCGACATGTGGGGCAAATTCGGTGACATGGGCCTGCTCGGTATCACCGTGCCGGAAGAGTACGGCGGCGCAGGCCTGGGGTATCTGGCGCACGTGGTGGCGATGGAAGAGATAAGCCGCGGCTCGGCCTCGGTGGCGTTGTCCTACGGCGCGCACTCCAATCTGTGCGTCAACCAGATCAACCGTAACGGCAACCACGAACAGAAAACCAAATACCTGCCGAAGCTGATCAGCGGCGAGCACGTCGGCGCGCTGGCAATGAGCGAACCGAACGCCGGTTCTGACGTGGTTTCAATGAAACTGCGCGCCGACAAGCGTGGCGACCGCTACGTCCTCAACGGCAGCAAAACCTGGATCACCAACGGCCCCGACGCCAGCACCTACGTGATCTACGCCAAGACCGATCTGGAAAAAGGCGCGCACGGCATCACTGCATTCATCGTCGAGCGCGACTGGAAAGGCTTCAGCCGCAGCAACAAGTTCGACAAGCTCGGCATGCGCGGTTCCAACACCTGCGAGCTGTTCTTCGATGACGTCGAAGTGCCGGAAGAGAACATCCTCGGCGTGCTCAACGGCGGCGTGAAAGTGCTGATGAGCGGCCTCGATTACGAACGCGTCGTGCTGTCGGGCGGCCCGACCGGGATCATGCAGTCGTGCATGGATCTGATCGTCCCGTACATCCATGACCGCAAGCAGTTTGGCCAGAGCATCGGCGAATTCCAGCTGATCCAAGGCAAAGTCGCCGACATGTACACCCAACTCAACGCCAGCCGCGCCTACCTTTACGCGGTGGCCCAGGCCTGCGAGCGCGGTGAAACCACACGCAAGGACGCTGCCGGCGTAATCCTTTACACCGCCGAACGTGCCACGCAGATGGCCCTCGATGCGATCCAGATTCTCGGCGGTAATGGTTACATCAACGAATTCCCCGCCGGTCGTCTGCTGCGCGACGCCAAGCTGTACGAAATCGGCGCCGGCACCAGTGAGATTCGTCGCATGCTGATCGGTCGCGAACTGTTCAACGAAACGAAATGAATTTCGTCAGCGGCAAGCTGCGAGCGTCAAGCGGCAAGAGACATGCGCTCTCGCCTCAACTTGCAGCTCGTTGCTTGAAACTTGAAGCTGCTACGGAGTAGCACATGATTCTGCACACTCAGCTCAATCCTCGTTCAGCGGAATTCGCCGCCAACAACGCCGCGATGCTCAAACAGGTCGACGCCCTGCACACCCTGCTCGCCCAGGTCGCGCAAGGTGGCGGCGCGAAAGCACAGGAACGCCACACCTCGCGGGGCAAACTGCTGCCGCGTGAACGCATCAACCGCCTGCTCGATCCGGGCTCGCCGTTTCTGGAAATCAGCCAGTTGGCCGCCCACGGTGTCTATGGCGAAGACGTTCCGGCCGCAGGCGTGATCGCCGGTATCGGCCGGGTTGAAGGCGTCGAATGCATGATCGTCGCCAACGATGCGACGGTGAAAGGTGGTTCGTACTATCCATTGACCGTAAAAAAACACCTGCGCGCCCAGACCATCGCCCAGCAAAACCGCTTGCCGTGCATTTATCTGGTGGATTCGGGCGGTGCCAATCTGCCGCGTCAGGACGAAGTGTTCCCGGACCGCGAACACTTCGGGCGGATCTTCTTCAATCAAGCCAACATGAGCGCGATGGGCATTCCACAGATCGCTGTGGTCATGGGCTCGTGCACCGCCGGTGGCGCTTACGTGCCGGCGATGGCCGACGAAGCGATCATGGTGCGCAACCAGGCAACGATTTTCCTTGCCGGCCCGCCGCTGGTGAAAGCCGCGACCGGGGAAGTGGTCAGCGCCGAGGACCTGGGCGGCGCCGATGTGCACTGCAAGATTTCCGGGGTGGCCGACCATTACGCCGAAAGCGACGAGCACGCCCTGGCCCTCGCCCGCCGCAGCGTCGCCAATCTCAACTGGCGCAAGCTCGGCGAAGTGCAGCAGCGCACACCGATCGCTCCGCTGTACAACAGCGACGAGTTGTACGGCGTGGTCTCGGCCGACGCCAAGCAGCCGTTCGATGTCCGTGAAGTGATCGCGCGGCTGGTCGATGGCTCGGTGTTCGACGAATTCAAAGCACTGTTCGGCACTACGCTGGTCTGCGGTTTCGCCCATCTGCACGGCTACCCGATCGCCATCCTCGCCAACAACGGCATCCTCTTCGCCGAAGCCGCGCAGAAAGGCGCGCACTTCATCGAACTGGCCTGCCAACGTGGCATTCCACTGCTGTTTCTGCAAAATATCACCGGCTTCATGGTCGGCCAGAAATACGAGGCCGGCGGCATCGCCAAGCACGGTGCAAAACTGGTGACCGCCGTGGCGTGCGCCAAGGTGCCGAAATTTACCGTGATCATCGGCGGCAGCTTTGGCGCCGGTAACTATGGCATGTGCGGTCGCGCCTACGACCCGCGTTTCCTGTGGATGTGGCCGAACGCGCGCATTGGCGTGATGGGCGCCGAACAAGCGGCTGGCGTGTTGGTACAGGTCAAACGCGAACAGGCTGAACGCAGCGGCCAGGCGTTCAGTGCGGAGCAGGAAGCCGAGATCAAGCAGCCGATTCTCGACCAGTACGAAGAACAGGGTCACCCCTATTATTCAAGCGCACGGCTGTGGGACGACGGCGTCATCGACCCGGCGCAGACCCGCGATGTATTGGCCCTGGCCTTGTCCGCGTCGTTGAACGCGCCTATCGAACCGAGCCGCTTCGGCGTGTTCCGGATGTGATGCTTTTGTGGGCGCGAGCCTGCTCGCTAAACGGTCTGTCAGGAATCAGAGATGTCGATTGATAGACCGCTTTCGCGAGCAGGCTCGCTCCCACAAGAACCGTGGAGACGGATGAATATGAGCGACTTCAACACCCTCGAACTGCACAGCGACCCACGCGGTTTTGCGACTCTGTGGCTCAACCGTGCAGAGAAGAACAACGCCTTCAACGCCGAAATGATCCGCGAACTGATCCTCGCCCTCGACAAGGTTGCCAGCGACGCCAGCCTGCGTTTCCTGCTGGTGCGCGGGCGCGGCAAGCATTTCAGCGCCGGCGCCGATCTGGCCTGGATGCAGCAATCGGCCGAACTCGATTATCACACCAACCTCGACGACGCTCGGGAATTGGCGGAGTTGATGTACAACCTGGCCAAACTGAAGATTCCCACCCTGGCCGTGGTGCAAGGCGCAGCATTCGGCGGCGCGTTGGGTCTGATCAGTTGCTGCGACATGGCAATTGGTTCCGATGATGCGCAGTTCTGCCTGTCGGAAGTGCGTATTGGCCTGGCGCCAGCAGTGATCAGTCCGTTTGTGGTGCAGGCCATCGGCGAGCGCGCAGCACGCCGCTATGCCCTGACCGCCGAGCGTTTTGGTGGCCAGCGTGCGCGGGAAATCGGCTTGTTGTCCGAGAGCTATCCCAGCGCAGAGCTTGAGCAACAGGTCGAACAATGGATCGACAATCTGCTGCTCAACAGCCCGGCCGCCATGCGCGCCAGCAAGGATCTGTTGCGTGAGGTCGGCAATGGCGCGCTGACACCAGCCCTGCGCCGCTACACCGAAAACGCCATCGCCCGCATCCGCGTCAGCCCTGAAGGTCAGGAAGGCTTGCGCGCCTTTTTGCAAAAACGTCCGCCGAGCTGGCAAGCCGCAACCACCACCAAGGAGCCGCATTGATGAGCGCACCTGTTCTCACCACCCTGCTGGTGGCCAATCGTGGCGAAATCGCTTGCCGGGTCATGCGCACCGCCAAGGCCCTGGGCCTGACCACCGTCGCGGTGCACAGCGCTACCGACCGTGATGCGCGACACAGCCGTGAAGCAGATATCCGCGTTGATCTGGGCGGCAGCAAAGCGGCCGACAGTTATCTGCAAATCGACAAACTGATCGCAGCGGCCAAGGCCAGCGGCGCACAGGCGATTCATCCGGGTTATGGCTTTCTTTCCGAGAACGCCGGATTCGCTCGCGCCATCGAAGCCGCGGGTCTGATCTTCCTCGGCCCGCCCGCCTCGGCCATCGACGCCATGGGCAGCAAATCCGCCGCCAAAGCGCTGATGGAAACAGCTGGCGTGCCGCTGGTGCCGGGTTATCACGGCGAAGCGCAAGACCTCGACACCTTCCGCGACGCCTGTGAACGCATCGGTTATCCGGTGCTGCTCAAAGCCACTGCCGGTGGTGGCGGCAAAGGCATGAAAGTCGTCGAGGACGTCAGCCAACTGGCCGAAGCCCTCGCCTCCGCTCAACGTGAAGCACAGTCATCGTTCGGCGACTCGCGAATGCTGGTGGAGAAATACCTGCTCAAGCCACGCCATGTGGAAATTCAGGTGTTTGCCGACCAGCACGGCAACTGCCTTTATCTCAATGAGCGTGATTGCTCGATTCAGCGCCGCCATCAGAAAGTTGTCGAAGAGGCGCCGGCACCGGGGCTGACCGCGCAGCTGCGCCGCGCGATGGGTGAAGCGGCTGTGCGTTCGGCGCAGGCGATCGGCTACGTTGGCGCGGGCACCGTGGAATTCCTGCTCGATGCTCGCGGCGAATTCTTCTTTATGGAGATGAACACACGACTGCAGGTTGAGCATCCCGTGACCGAGGCCATTACCGGTCTGGATCTGGTGGCGTGGCAGATCCGCGTTGCGCGTGGTGAAGCGTTGCCGATCACTCAGGAGCAAGTGCCGCTCAATGGCCATGCCATTGAAGTTCGGTTATATGCCGAAGATCCGTCGAATGACTTCCTGCCCGCCGCCGGACGTCTGGCCCTGTATCGCGAATCAGCCGATGGCCCGGGACGCCGGGTAGATAGCGGCGTCGCAGAAGGTGACGAGATTTCGCCATTCTATGACCCGATGCTCGGCAAGCTGATTGCCTGGGGCGAAGATCGTGAGCAGGCGCGTCTGAGGCTGCTGAGCATGCTCGATGAGTTCGCGATTGGCGGCTTGAAAACCAATATCAATTTTCTCCGGCGGATCATCGCTCACCCCGCGTTCGCGGCGGCGGAACTGGATACCGGTTTTATTCCGCGTTATCAGGAGCAACTGTTGCCGGCTCCAGGCGAGTTGAGCGATGCGTTCTGGAATGTGGCGGCGCAGGCGTTTGCGCAGAGCCTGCCGAGCTTTGCGCGGGCTGATGACCCGAATTCGCCATGGGCTCGCAATAGCGGTTTGCGCGCGGGTCTGCCGCCGGAAATCACCCTGCACTTGAGTTGCGAGGGCCAGGATCGCGCGTTGACGTTGGGTGCAGGTAGCACCGCCAGACTGTTGGGTGAAGCACTGATTGTCGAGCACGACGGGGTGCGTCGTGACTTGCGCGCTATCCGTCAGGGCGATTCACTGTATCTGCAATGGGAAGGCGAGTTGCGGCGTATCGAGTCGTACGACCCGATCAGCGCTGTCGAAGCCAGCCACAGCCATCAAGGCGGACTGACTGCGCCAATGAACGGCAGCATCGTGCGGGTTCTGGTTGAAGCGGGTCAATCGGTTGAGGCCGGGGCGCAACTGGTGGTGCTGGAAGCCATGAAAATGGAACACAGCATCCGCGCACCACACGCCGGCGTGATCAAGGCGCTGTATTGCCAGGAAGGCGAAATGGTTGGCGAAGGCAGCGCTTTGGTTGAGCTGGAAGCTGTGTGAAATGAAGATCGATCCTACGACTGGCGAGGATCGATCTGACTAAAAACGCGCCGTTGCCTGAACCACTACGCCGATAATTCGACACTCATCGGTAAACAGGGCTTTCGGCCAGGTCGGATTGAGCGGCACCAGATAGCGCTGGCCGCCCTCTTCGTCGAGTTTTCGAAAAATCGCTTCGTCGCTTCCCGGCCACTGCGCGATCACCAGCTTGCCGGGCACCGCCTCCACCTCTGGATCCACCAGAATCAGCATGCCTTCAGCAATGCTTATGCCACTGGGCGCGGTCATCGAATCCCCCGTCACCGTCAGCCAGAACGCAGCACCTCGGGCGTGGTAATCCGTCAATTCGAAGCGTTGTTTATCGGGCGCGGGCGCATAGGCTGGCTGTCCGCTTTCGCGCACCTCGCACGGCGCTCGCCAGTCACTGACAGGGTAACGGAAGTACGGGTTGTACTTCTGCGCCAGCGGCATCTCATCCTCCGGCGTCTCCTGCTGCTCGCGGATCAGTACCACCACTTCCAGATATTCCATGCCCAGCGCATGCAGCACGCGATTCATTTCAGTGATGCCCGGTTCCCTACGTTTGTTCAGCCAATGACCGATCCCTCCCTGGGACATACCGACGCGCTCTCCGAGCACTGTTTGAGTGATTTTGAGTTCACTCATCTTGGCCTTGACCAACTCAATCCATTTATCCATGTGCAGCACCTTACGCGGAGGCCTTCCGCACAACAAAACACAAATTGTAGTATTTAATTTTTAGTCACAACTACACTTCGTACTATTCTGAAAGCACGGATTTTCAATCGAACAAGGAGTGGCCGTCATCATGAATATCAGCAGCAAAGACTTGCCCGATCTGCAAATGGACACCACGTTCACCTCGCCACAAGGCAATGCCGCGGCACAGCGAGCACTGGACTATTACTTGAAACCGGCTGTGTCAGAGCCCGAAGTCGATGAGCGCTTCTTCGATGTGAGGCGCCATCTCAGCGGCGAGGAAGCGCTGGTGCACGCCTCGGATCTACTGCGATGCGCAGCAGCCACCGCGTTCAAGGCAGCAGAAAACCTGCAGGGCGCGAGCCGCGACCTGGCATTTTCGGTGGTGCACATGGTGGATATGGCGCGGGCGATGGTCGACCACTCGCTTGATGGCGAGGAAACCTGAAGGCGCGAGAGGAAAGAATTTTCCAATCGTGCAAATGAAAACATTTGACTTGCAAATGATAATGATTATTATTGCATGCAGCTGGTCGCGAGATCAGTCGATGGACCAGAGACCTTAGGTCGGTCTTCTGGACTATCTCCTCATCAGGCTAATCACGGTTTTTGACCCGGCTTTTTGCCGGGTCTTTTTTTGCCCATTTTTGGGCTTATAGCTTCAGGCTAATGAAGTCGTTAGATGCTGCAAATTCGATGGCGCGGATAATATCAAAAGAATATCGATTGGCAAGACAAGCCCGGCTGCATTGGGGAAAACAAACAACAGATAGCACTTGAGAATCAATCGCATACACTCTAAGCTGCATCCGCGTCATGGAGGACGCCCCCGCCTCCACACCACAATTGCACTCGGTTTCACGTCCATCTTGTGTGTAAAGTAACGGCCATAAAAATCATATTCAGGAACCGATTATGACCGTGGCCAAATCTTCGTTCGACATCAGCGCCAATTTCGACAGCGGCAATATCCAAGTCATCGATATCAGTAATCCGCTCAACCCGGTTCTGGCCATCCGCCCGGACACCCGCAGCGCGCATTTCCAGTGGTTTCACTTCAAGGCCAGCGGTTTGCATGTCGGCCAGGAGCACTGGTTTCGCCTGAACAACGCCAGTCAATCGACTTACAGCAAAGGCTGGCCAGGCTATCAGGCAGTGGCCTCCTACGATCACGTCAACTGGTTCCGTGTGCCGACGATCTTCGAAGGCGACTGCCTGCGTTTCTCCCTTGAAGCCACCCAGACCCACGCATGGTTCGCCTACTTCGAACCTTACAGCCGTGGCCGTCACGACTGGCTGATCGAGCAGGCGCTGACCAAGGCCGGCACCGAACTGCTGGCCACCGGCAAAAGCGTCGAAGGCCGCGATATCCAATTGCTGCGCAAAGGCACAGGTGCCGAAGGCCAGCGCAAAGTCTGGATCATCGCCCAGCAACACCCGGGTGAACACATGGCCGAATGGTTCATGGAAGGCGTGATCGAGCGTCTGGAAAGACACGATGATCCGGTCATGAACACATTGCTCGCCAGCGCCGATCTTTACCTGGTGCCGAACATGAACCCGGACGGCGCGTTCCATGGTCACCTGCGCACCAATGCCATGGGCCAGGACTTGAACCGCGCCTGGCAGAACGCCACTCAGGAATTCAGCCCTGAAGTGCTTTTCGTGCAGCAGCAAATGGAAAAATACGGTGTCGATCTGTTTCTCGACGCCCATGGCGATGAAACCATCCCGCACGTGTTTACCGCCGGTTGTGAAGGCAATCCGGGCTACACACCACGGATCGAGAAGCTCGAAGAACATTTCCGCAATCACTTGAAGCACACCACCAAAGACTTCCAGACCAAGTACGGCTACACCCGCGACGAACCGGGCCAGGCCAACATGACCCTGGCGTGCAACAGCGTCGGTCAGAAGTACGATTGCCTGTCGCTGACGCTGGAAATGCCGTTCAAGGATCACGACGACCATCCAGATCAACACACCGGCTGGTCGGGCAAACGCTCCAAGCAATTGGGCAAAGATGTGCTGACCACCATTGCCGACATGGTCGACACACTGCGTTGATCCCCCGCTCTCGGTAATCCGCAAAAGATCGCAGCTTGTCTGCGATCTTTTGTTTTGTGCAATGCACAGCCTTGCTCGATCAGGTTGCAAAACGAAACCAGATTACATATCGTGATTCTGGTTTTAATTTGAAACCTAAAAGGAAGCCGGGTATGAAACCTCATTCACTCAACAACAGCGTGATACTGCTCTTTGCCGTTGCCTGTGGTCTGGCCGTGGGCAATGTGTATTACGCGCAACCGCTGCTCGACGCGATGGCCGAAGCGTTTGCCATGTCGCCAGCAACCATTGGCATCGTGATTACCCTGACTCAGGTCGGTTACGGCGTCGGCCTGGTATTGCTCGTGCCACTTGGCGATTTGCTCAACCGACGACGATTGATCGTCGCACAGACGCTGCTATCGGCCGCGGCGTTGCTGATGATCGCGCTGGCACCCACCAGCCTGTGGCTATTGATCGGCATGACCTTGACCGGTCTGCTCGCCGTGGTAACGCAAGTATTAGTGGCTTATGCAGCGACGCTGGCGATCCCGGCACAACGCGGGCGCGTGGTTGGCGTGGTCACCAGCGGCATCGTGGTCGGTATCTTGCTGGCGCGCACGGTCGCAGGCGCCATGGCCGATCTGGCTGGATGGCGGGCAATTTATCTGCTGTCGGCGGGGCTGACGTTGTTGATCGCTTTACTGCTGTTTCACGTGCTGCCAAAAAAAGAACGTCCGCAGCCGACGACAACCTATCGTGCATTGATCATCTCGGTTTTTGGTTTGTTCAGGGAAGAACCCGTTCTGCGTCAGCGCGCAATGCTCGCCCTGCTGACTTTCGCCAGCGCCATGGTGCTGTGGACGCCGATGGTCCTACCGCTAGCCGCCCCGCCGCTGTCACTTTCCCACAGCGAAATCGGCTTGTTCGGACTTGCCGGTGCCGCAGGCGCGTTGGCCGCCGCCCGCGCCGGGCATTTGGCTGATCGAGGTCTCGGCCAGTGGGTCAGTGGGTTATCGCTGTTGTTGATGCTCGGCTCGTGGCTGCCGATCGCCCTCACCCAATCTTCGCTGTGGGCGTTGCTACTTGGCGTAATCACCCTCGATCTGGGCTTGCAAGCCGTGCACGTCACCAGCCAAAGCATGATCTACAGCGTGCGCCCGGAAGCACAAAGCCGCCTCACCGCCGGTTACATGTTGTTCTATTCGATCGGCAGCGCGCTGGGTTCGATCGGCTCTACCGCCATGTATGCGTGGGCCGGATGGATCGGCGTGTGCTGGCTGGGCGCGGGCATCAATGCCCTGGCGTTGGCGTACTGGTACCTGACGCTGAGAAGTGGCGCATCTTCACAATGCGCCACTCAGGCAGGCTAACGACGATCACGCCCGCGCAACATGCTGTCGAGCACCTCGTCGCGGCGCACCCAGCCATGGAACAGCGCCGCCGCCAGGTGCAGCAGCACTGTCAGGAACAACAGATATGCCAGATACCCATGGGCCTTGCGCAGCAACGCAAACAACTGCGCATCGGCCGGCACAATTGACGGTAACAGCAGCGAGCTGCTGAGCATCACCGGTTCGCCCGACGCACTGATCATCGCCCACCCGAGCAACGGCAACACCAGCATCAGCGCATACAGCAATACATGCGAAGCCTTGGCCGCCATCACTTGCCAGTTCGGCAAATCGGCGGGCAGCGGCGGTTGCCGAGTGGAAAACCGCACCAGAAGACGCACGATCACCAGCGCCAGAATCGCAATACCCAATGGCTTGTGCAGATGGATCAGCCATTCATGCCGCTCGGAAACCGAGGTGACCATGCCGGCGCCAATAAACAGCATGGCGATGATCATCAGCGCCATCAGCCAATGCAGCAGCCGCGCCAGCAGCGCGAAATGAGTCGGTTGAGTGCTCATGGACGAGCCTCCTGTTTGGCGGCGGGCAACTGGCTGACTTCGCTGGTGCGTCGCAGGTAGGAATCGGCGTAACCGGCGGAGCGAGCCGCAAGCAACGGATCGTCGGAACCTTGAAGCCCGGCCGGTAGCACCAGCGGATCGTAGTTGATGTCGCGGCACTCGCCGCTCAGTTGCGGTTGAGTTCGCTCCAGCACCAAGGTGCCGGCGTTCAGAACCTTGCGCCCCTCTGGCCAGGCTTTGCTGGCGTCGTTCACCGGGTCATCGGCATTGGCCAAGGTAATGTTCAACTGAAAACGCAACGGTGCGGAGGCCAATCGTTGCACCAGGTCTTTCTCCAGAAAATCGCCCCCCTCAGGCGCAGAGGCACCCGCAGCGTCCTGCGCCAAGGGTTTCATGCTCCAGCGCACGGCCTGTTTTTTGCCACTGGCGTCCACCAGATAGAACGCGTTGACGCTGTTATACGTTTCAGTGGCGTAACTGGCGGACGGCTTGGCGGTCTTCACCCACGTCAGAAACGGCACGGTTTCCGGGTGCGCTGCAAAAAAGGCTGGCACCTTGGTCGGATCCGGTTTGCCGGTGGCTGGATCCGGCGACTGTGCCTGTTGCAACTGATAGAACGCCTCAGGCGTGCCAACCGGAAACACCGGCATGCTGTTCATCCCGGTGCGCCATTGCTGACCATTGGCCTGAGTGAATCGCAGCGCCAGGCTGCGGATCGGCACGCTGCTGTCAGGTGCATAAGGATTGCCCGCCGGCAGCGCGAAACGCCCGACCACTGGCGTGCGCGGATCATTGAACACCTGCGCGGTGGAGAACACTCGCGCCTCGCCACTGCTCTCAAAATGCCCGATCACGCACACGCCTTTGGCGTGATTACGGCGAAACCCGGGATGCACGCCGTTGTTCTTCTCCAACACATCGACCAGCGCTTTGGGCGTCAGACGTTGTGGGTCAAAGGTGCCATTAACGTAGGCAAAAGCCCCGGCCACGGCGGCGACTACCACGGCAATGGCGCCAAGACGCAATACCAGGCTCGCGGCACTCAATGGCAGGCGCTGCGGCCCGCCGGGTGGTGCCGCGTTGGGTGAGCTGCGATCAACCATGAAAGACTCCAGGGCCATCGGCCATAGGGAAAGGTGCTATGAGACGCACGCCTCGTAGGATTATTCCCTTTGAACTGTAGTTTCTTTCAGGTCACTGCGTTCGCTGATGCGTTGAGCAGGTTAAATATGCTCAAAACGTGGCGTGCGCTTCTCCAAAAATGCCTGCATACCTTCTTTTTGCCCCGGTGTGGCGAACAAGCCGTGAAACACTCGACGCTCGAACAGGATGCCTTCGCGCAGCCCGACTTCCTGAGCGCGATCCACCGCTTCACGCGCGGCCAATGTCGCCGTTCGTGGAAATCCGGCAATCTGCTGCGCAACCGCCAGCGCCTGTTCAAGCAAGTCATCGGCGGCTGTCACGCGCGACACCAACCCCGCATGCTCGGCCTCCCGAGCACTGATCGAGCGTCCGGTCAGAATCATGTCCATGGCTTTTGCCCGACCGATAGCGCGTGTCAGACGCTGGGTTCCGCCCATGCCCGGCATGACGCCGAGGGTGATCTCAGGCAACGCAAATTGCGCTGACTCGGCGGCGATGAGCACATCGCACATCATGGCCAACTCACAGCCGCCGCCATAGGCATACCCCGCCACTGCAGCCACTTTCGGAGTTTTGAACCCGGCGAAGGCATCCCAACCGGCGAAGTAGTCCTGCTCAATCATTTCCAGACAGGTCTTTGCATACATTTCCTTGATATCAGCGCCGGCAGCAAAGTACTCATTCGTACCGGTAATAACGAAACAACCGACACCCGGATCATTGTCCAGACCTCTCAGGGAATCGAGCAATTCACCCATCATTTGCTGGCTCAGGGCATTGCGGGCTCGTGGGCGATTGAGCCGGATCAGCACAACGCGTCCCAGTTTTTCGATCGATATGTTCATGTTCATTGCCTTCCTTGGATTAAGTAACACTAAGAAAAATATCGACGCGGTGTCAGGAATCCCAAATAGCGCCGTAAGCAGGGATACCCCTGGATTCCATTTCCTCGACCACGCGTTCCGTCAATGTCTGATTGGATATGCAAATCACTGCCTCCGCGCCGAACGACTGCACCGCGCAATACGCCAGCTTCACCAGGTCCGGTTTGCCTGACACATCGGTGTCCCAGATCAGTGCATCGGGCTGCGCCGCGAGAATTTCGTCCACCAATGCGTCGCCATAAGTGGCTCTGGGACTTCGGGTCGACCAGATCAGGCGGATGGGTATTTGTTTGGCCAACAAGTGCGGCAGCACCGGGCCAATCCCGCTGCCGGTGGCGATATACACCACTGCTTTGAACAACGTTTCAATGTGCGCCACCCCTGCGGTCGTAATGCCTTTGACCCAGACGTGGGTCGGCGCCTGCTCGATGAAATCGCCCGTCCAGTCGCCCGCCCGGGAAATGATCAGTCGGAAACCTTCCTCCCCCGGCGCAGGAATATTGGCGAACGAATGCCATTCCCACAGTGGGTTGCGACTGATCGCAGTGGCTGAACCGGCAAACGGTGTGTGGTGATCGAACCGGGCTATCACCGCGTGGGAGGAAAGCGGCACCACACTGACAGGGACTTGGCGCAACCGCAGCCACGGCAAAGTAATGCTGAATGTCACCAGCAACAGCATCCAGAACGAGGCAGATCGCAAGAGGACATCCGTCAGCGCAGCCGTGGGATGTTGCTCCCTGACAAACACCAGTGTCATCGCCCAGAACATCGCGAGCGCGGCCCAACCGGCGAAGCGGTGGGTGCGCTCGAAAGCATTATGAAAACGCGCGCGAATGATCGGCAGCGCCATGATCGCCACCAGTAAAAGCAGCACGAGCAAGCCGCCGCTCAGCACGATCAGGGTCAACGAAACGCCGCCCGGGCCTTCAAATTTCAGCCAGACCATCGAGCCGAACAACAGCGCAAACCAAACGATGGCTGCCATCGCGCCACCGCTGTGCAGACCACCGAAATGGTAGACCTTGGCCAACGACCGGCGAATCGCCAGCGGCCAGGACGTCGGCGCCCGGGTCGCCAGCCAGAACAAGCCATTGATGACGTACTGCTGCCGAATCAGTATCGCCATCGACAAGTTCGCGACGACCAACCCGGACAGCGTTTGCAAAGCAACGCCTGAAGTCGACCACCACCGCCCGATGTTCAAACCGTACACCAGGGCTGCAATGTTGCCGGCGAACACCAGCAACACCAGACGGTTGTAATGCGAGAACATCGGCAGCGTTCCCAAACGTCGCCACAATGCGCGCCGGGCCGGTAACACGATCGTCGAATCGGTGCCGTTCATGCCTGCACCTGCTGCTCGTCGCGAGCGTGTTTTACCTGATGTGCCACAGCCCACTGGAGCAACAAGCGCTTGTCGACCTTGCCTCGGGATGTCAGCGGAATATGATCCACAGCGAGAATCAACGATGGCACGCAATAATAAGCCAGGCGCTCCTCGCAACGTTTTCGCGCAACTTCAACGTCTGTGATGGAGGGATAGACGAAGGCCACCAGATGGCGACTGTCGAGCTTTAGGGTGACCGCACGCTCACAGTCCGGCGCAGACTCCAGTGCCGCTGACACCGAGTCAAGTTCCACCCGAAACCCCCTGACCTTGACCTGATCATCGACACGCCCCAGGTGTTCCAGCTCACCGTCCGCCGTCCAGCGTCCCAGATCCCGGGTACGGAACATCAAACGTCCCTGCCCCAGAAACGGATCGGGCCGATAGCGTTCGTTGGTCAGTTGCGGATTTCCCAGATAACCGGCGGTCACGCAGTCACCGCCCGCCCACATCTCCCCTTGCTCGCCCGGAGCGCAAAGCTGGCCGGCGTCGTCGAGTACATAAACGGTGTTGTTGGGCGTTGGCTTGCCGATCGTCAACGCACCCGCGCCGCGATAGTGCTGCATGGTATTGACGATGGTGGTCTCGGTCGGCCCACAGGCATTATAAAAAGTGCAAAACGCCGCCCAACGATCCGCCAGCGGTTGTGGGCAGGGCTCGCCAGCCAGAGCAACCACTTTTACCTGACGGCAACGGGCAGGATCGAGCGTAGCGAGAATCGACGGCGTCGCAATCAACACGTCACAGCGCTCGGCGGTTTGCGCGATGTCTTTGCCGCGGATCAACAGCGTTGCTCCGTTGGCCAGACAACCCAGCACTTCCCAGGCCGCCATATCAAAAGCGATGTTCAGGATCTGGCCGACCTTCAGGCCCGGCCGCATACCCAGATTGCCGGGCTCGGTCAGCAAAATATTGCACACATTACGCTGCGTCACGCGAACGCCATTGGGCAGTCCGGTTGTACCCGAGGTGAACAGGACAAAGCACAGTGAGTCCGGCGATGACGTCGTGCCACACCTATTCAAGTCGTCGCTGGCGACACTCGGCAACTGAATGAATTCATCCAGGTGGATGCACTGTTGATCTGTGGTCAGAGGAATCGCCCGCGCCAGTTCGGACAGTGTCAGTACGACCCGAACCTGAGCGACCGCCATGATATGACTCAGCTGCGCTGCGGGGGTGATGCCGACGTGTTGAGGAATATAGGCCGCCCCGGTTTTCAGCACGGCCAGCATGCCCACCAGCATCGGGATCGAACGCTCGACAAACAGCGCCACATGATCGCCCGGGCCCACACCTTGCTTGAGCAATGTCGTGGCGAGTCGATTGGCCTGGCGGTTCAACTCGCCGTAAGTGATCGACTGGCCCTGATATTCGGCCGCGATTGCTTCAGGCCGGCCAGCTGCTTGCAGTTCGATTGCGCGATGGATCAACGTAGCGTCAGGCTGGACGCTCGGACCGCAGCCGAAGCGTTGCCATGGGTTGGACTCAACGAACGGATTCGGCTCCGCGTTCGATGTCGACCGGTTATTCATCGCAAATGCTTGCATGAGATTTCCCTTTCCTTTTTTCAACGATTTCTTTTTTCACGTTCGGCTCCGCATCCTTGGATTGCGCCGATAGCCAACGTGATTGACAAATGGGTTGAGCAGGGAAAGTTGAATCCATTACACGGCTTACAAATCGCAGCGAACTATCCTACGAAGAAGGGAGAAAAAATTTTCAAATCAGCGGATGGAATAACCATCCTTGAGGGACGTCTTTCTTCTCAACATCGCCTTTCGGCAAAGAGCAGCCCCTCGCCATGAACGAGCTAGACGAACAACTGCGTGAACTGATCCCCAGGCTACGGCGCTTTGCCGTTTCGTTGACGCGCAATAGCAGCAGCGCCGACGATCTGGTGCAGGCGTGCCTTGAGCGGGCCCTGTCGAGTTGGGGCGGCAAGCGCGCTGACGGTGATCTGCGGGCCTGGCTGTTTTCGATCCTCTACCGGCAGTTTCTCGATGCCCATCGCCGCTCGCGCCGTCACGCGCGGATGCTCGAGTTTTTCACCGGTCGCGACGATGCCGAACCGTCGACCGAGCGCACCGTGATCGCCCAATCGACCCTGCAAGCGTTCGACCGACTGCCCAGCGAACAGCGCGCGCTGCTGCTGATGGTCTCGGTTGAGGGCCTTTCCTATAAAGAGGTCGCCGAGATTCTCGACACCCCGATCGGCACCGTGATGTCGCGCCTGTCCCGCGCCCGCCAGGCTTTGCGCCAACTCAGCGACGGCGAAATCATCAGTCCTTCTTTGCGGATACTCAAATGATCAGCATGCCTCCCAGCGAGCGTGACCTGCACGCCTACGTCGACCACCAACTCAGCGACACCGACCGGCGCGTGCTGGAAACCTGGCTGGCCAGCCATCCAGACGAAGCCGCGCAAGTTCGTGGCTGGCAACAGGACGCCCAGCAACTGCGTGCGGCACTGAGCGGTGCATTGCAGCAACCGGCCAATCCGGCGCTTGATCCGGCGATGATTCGTCTGCGCCGCCAGCGTCAGTCGCGCCGCCATCTGGCCAGCGCGGCGGTGCTACTGATCGCGGTGAGCGTCGGTGGTTTCAGCGGTTGGCAGGCACGGGAATTGACCCTCGTGCGAACCTCCGCGTTACCCATGACCGACGCCCTGCAGGCCTATCGGTTGATTGCCCAGCAAGGCATGCTGCCCGCGGATTACAAGGTCGATGGTGCTGGCGACATGCAGCGCTGGCTTGATCGTTATTTCACTCAGGTCAGTCGCTTGCCAGATTTGACGGCGGCAGGGTTTGAGCCCGTCAGCGGGCGCTTGCTGAGTACC
Organism: Pseudomonas sp. A0308; assembly: GCF_044218815.1. Lineage (NCBI taxonomy): Bacteria > Pseudomonadati > Pseudomonadota > Gammaproteobacteria > Pseudomonadales > Pseudomonadaceae > Pseudomonas > Pseudomonas sp. A0308. The sequence goes on along the minus strand of NZ_CP162581.1, from coordinate 5,706,760 downwards.
GATGAAGGGCCGGCGGCGATGGTGATGTATGAAGATGCGAGTGGGCACAAGGTCAGTTTTTATGTGCGACCGCCTGGGCCGAAAAACACTTTCTTGCCGAAGGGCAGTCGCAGTGATGGGGATTTGCAGGCGGACTACTGGTCAGGCGGTGGTTACAACTATGCGATGGTCAGCCCGGTTGATACGCCGGCCGCGCCACTGCTCAAGCAATCGCTGCAATTCTGAAAATCAACGCAGGAGTGGTCGGTTCAAAAGCCCACATCCAGCACCACGTGACCATGACGTCCAGCAAATCCGAATAGCGACTGACCCGTGGCACTTCGGCCAGACTTTCGATCCGCGCGTACTGCGGCAGCTCCACCTTGCCAGCCGTGTAGCAAACCTCACCAACGCCGCCGTGCAAAATGCCATCGACGCGCACGGTAGCAGGCCAGCGGCGCGCCCGGTTAAACTACGCCGCGGCGCTCCTGGGCGCCGGCTCGCTGAACACGGAGTAAACCAAAGTGCCCGCCCATCCGCCGAAACGATCGCGACTGACCCAGCGCTGGCCGGTGCTGCGCCGTTTGTTCGGTAAAGGCACGCCTGCCAAAGCAGGCCATGACGCCAGCGCCCAGTTGATCCGCGATTACTTCCGCCACAAGGCCAACGGCCAGGGTTACACCCTCAGCCACAGCCAGCTGCGAGTGATCGACTGCATGGCGCAGCAGGCCAGTCTGTTGTTCGACGAAACAGCGCCAACCCCACCGAGCCTGTATCTGCACGGCAGCGTGGGGCGCGGCAAGAGTTGGCTGCTGGATGGCTTCTTTCAGGCGCTGCCGATCACGCAGAAACGCCGCCTGCATTTCCATGAGTTTTTCGCGCAGTTGCATCAAGGCATGTTCAGCCATCGCGAACAGAACGATGCGTTGGCCATAACGCTGGATGAACTGCTGCTGGACTGTCGGGTACTGTGTTTCGACGAGTTTCATGTGCATGACATTGGCGACGCGATGCTTATCACCCGCCTGTTCAAAGCGCTGTTCCAGCGGCGGATTCTGCTGCTGGTGACCTCCAACTATCCGCCCGAAGGCCTGCTGCCCAATCCGCTTTACCATGCGCGATTCAAACCGGTGATCGAGCTGATCAACTCGCGCATGCAGGTCATGGAGGTCGGTGGCCCTCACGACTACCGCAGTCAGATGCGCAACCATGCGCATCAGGTTTTCACTCAGGGACGCTACGTGTGGCCAGCCACGCCCCCTCAGCGTGAGGCGCTGAACCTGCCGACGGAAAATGCACCAGCCATTTCATTAACCGTTGGCACCCGGCCGTTTCGCGCACGTTTTTGCGAGGATCGCCGCGTCGGCTTCACCTTCGCTGACCTGTGTGAACAGCCGACGGCGGTCATGGACTATCTGCAATTGTGCCGACGCTTCGACCACTGGATCATCGACGGGCTACCGGAACTGGGCGAATGCTCGATTGCCGCACAGCAGCGGTTCATCAATTTGATCGACGTGCTCTACGACCAGGACAAACACCTGACGTTGCTCGGTCGGTTGCCACTTAGCGAAAGCCTGGCGGGTCAGGTTATCGATCTGGCCCGGACCCGCAGCCGGCTGGGGCAGTTGCAGGAAGAACACAGCACGGACTGACCGGCATCAATTCCCTGTGGGACCCCCACCATTAAAGCCGAGTCAAGATCCGATAAAATTTCAAACCACAGCTTTGCCGCTATCATGTCGCCCATTCCCAGCGACCCTCTATTTGCGAATTCCTTCATGCATACCCTTGCTCAATTGCGCGCCGGCGAATTGTCGGGCATCACGCGGCTGGACCTGTCCTGCGGCCTGACCGAGTTCCCGGCAGAAATCTTCGATCTGGCCGACACCCTGGAAATCCTCAATCTGAGCGGCAACGCCTTGAGTTGCCTGCCGGATGACCTGCATCGTCTGACCCGATTGCGCGTGCTGTTCTGCTCCGACAACCAGTTCACCGCGCTGCCCGCCTGCCTTGGCCAATGCACGGCGCTGACGATGATTGGCTTCAAGGCCAACCGCATCGCCGACGTCCCTGGCGCCGCCCTGCCACCGCTGCTGCGCTGGCTGATCCTGACGGACAACTGCATCGACACCTTGCCGAGCGAACTGGGTGAACGTGCGCACCTGCAAAAACTCATGCTGGCCGGCAATCGCCTGCAATCGCTGCCGTCGTCGCTGAGTCATTGCCACCGACTGGAACTGCTGCGCATCGCCGCCAACCAGTTGACCGAGTTGCCACACTGGCTGCTGACGTTGCCGAGCCTGACGTGGCTGGCCTACGCCGGCAATCCGCTGGAAACCGAAGCCGACGCCGCGGCGCTTGAAGCCACGCCGCAGATCGACTGGTCGGCGCTGCGTCTGGAGCAACAACTGGGCGAAGGCGCCTCCGGGGTCATTTCCCGTGCGACCTGGCAACGCGCCGATGGTGCGGTGACGCCGGTTGCGGTGAAGCTGTACAAAGGCGAAATGACCAGCGATGGCTCACCACTGCATGAAATGAACGCCTGCATCACGGCCGGGTTGCACCCGAATCTGATTCGAATTGAAGGTCGCATCCATGGCCATCCCGACGGCCAGCAAGGTTTGGTCATGCAACTGATCGATCCGAGCTTTGCCAACCTGGCAGGACTGCCGAGCCTGGCGTCCTGCTCACGGGATGTCTATGCCGACGATCGCCGCTTCAGCGCACAGGTTGCACTGCGCATTGCCATGGGCATTGCGTCGGCGGCGGAGCATCTGCACCAACAAGGCATCACCCATGGTGATCTCTACGGACACAACATTCTGTTGAACGATCAGGGTGACTGTTTACTGGGGGATTTCGGCGCAGCGTCGTTTCATTCCACCACCGACAGCATGGAAACGCGGGCCCTGCAACGCATCGAAGTACGGGCGTTCGGGGTCTTGCTGGGGGAATTGCTGGCGCGGATCGACTCGGGACTGAGTAATGAGCGACGTGAGGGGCTTGAAGAGCTGGCGCGGCGTTGCTCTCAGGCCGATGTGCTGGGGCGGCCGGGGTTCAGTGAGGTGCTTGAGGTATTGCAACAGCTGTGACCGCTGTACGGTCAATCGCTGGCAGGCTAGCTCCCACAGGGTTTATGGCGATCACATAGTGTGTGCACGACGCCATACCTGTGGGAGCGGGCTTGCCTGTGTGGCGGCTCTACTGAGTAAACAAATCAGCCAGCCAGACCCACAAACATATCCTGCACGTCATCGTGGTTGTCGAGGCCTTCGAGGAACGCTTCAACCTCAGCCATCTGCTCATCGCTCAAACCGCTGACCGGGTTTTTCGGCTGGTAGCCGAGCTTGGCCGACAGCACGGTGAAGCCTTGTTCCGGCAGGGCTTTCTGCACCGCGTCGAGGTCGGTCGGATCGGTGATAAACAGGGTCGCGCCCTCTTCACCCGGCTCAAAATCCTGGGCACCGGCTTCGATCGCCGCCATTTCCGGATCGGCGTCCGGAGTGTCTGCCGAGGCTTCGATCATGCCGACGTGGTTGAAGTCCCAGGCAACCGAACCGGAAGCGCCCAATTGGCCCTTGCGGAACGCCACGCGGATTTCCGCCACGGTGCGGTTGATGTTGTCGGTGACGCACTCGACGATCAACGGCACCTGGTGCGGGGCGAAACCTTCGTAGGTCACGCGGTGGTATTGCACGGTTTCGCCCAGCAGGCCCGCGCCTTTCTTGATTGCGCGGTCGAGGGTTTCTTTCGGCATCGAGGCTTTCTTGGCCTGTTCGACTACCAGACGCAGGTGCGCGTTGGTCGCGGTATCGGCACCGTTACGCGCAGCAATGGTGATTTCTTTCACCAGTTTGCCGAAGATCTTGCCCTTGGCATTGGATGCCGCTTCTTTGTGTTTAACCTTCCACTGTGCGCCCATTACTCACTCTCTTGATCTGTGGCGCCGAGACATCTATTGGCCGACGCGTGGCGCCAAGTTTATACGGCCTAAAGTCGGCAATCGACCAAAAAAATCCAATGTTTAATCGACATCTTCGCCGGACCTTGTAGGGCGATTCTGAAAACCACCTTTGACATGACCATTCAGCGCTGCGGTTTCGTACCCTCTGAGGCCCGTATCGCCTGACAGAGCCTGTGCGAATGCTCAATGACAAGGAAAGTCCGTTTACCCTCACCCTGACCGACAGTGGATTATGCCTGCCGGTGGTGCGTTTCAATGGCGAGGAAGCGCTCAACCAACCCTACCGCTTCGACATCGAACTGATCGGCCTCGCCCCCGCCGTGACGCCGGGCACGCTGGTGCAGCAGCCGATATTTCTGCGTCTGGACGACCATCACGGCATTCACGGCATGATCGACAGTGCCAGTTGCGAACATCGCGGAGCGCACCGCATCGGTTATCGACTGATCGTGGTGCCAGCGCTGCAACGGATGGCACAGCCGAGCAAACGGCGGGTGTTCGTGCAACTGAGCGTGCCGCAGATACTTGAACGGTTGCTCGCTGAAAACGCCCTGCCGGCCTACAGCTACCGAATTGAAATGACCGTGGGTCAGTATCCGGCGCGTCCCTTTTGCGTGCAGTTCGAGGAAAGCGATCTGGCGCTGATACACAGGCTTTGCGAAGAAGAAGGCATCCACTATCACTTCGAGCACAGCACCGACGGGCACGTTGTCGTGTTCGCCGATGACAGCCTGAGTCTGCCGCAAGAACCGTCACTGGTGCCGTTCATGGAGGACGAACAAGCGTCCTCGCCCTGTGTCAGCTCGTTGTACCAGCACCACCACGCCGCGCCCATCCCGACGCTGCATGCCGTGCGCAATCGAGGGCTACAGACTGCCGACGGGGATGCGGCCAATCAGCCCCCGTCAAAGCCGTCACTGCCGATGGCTTCGCCGCAGCAACGCCACAGTGAACAACGCAGTCGTCGCCATCTGGAACGACAACGTTGCCAACACCGGTCAATCAATGGCCGCAGTGACTGCATCGGTTTGTTCAGCGGGCACTTGTTGCAGGTGACGGAACATCCGATCAGCCAATTCAACGAACAATGGCGGATCACCCGCCTGCGCCATCACGGGCAACATCCATCGATTCTGGACCCGGCAGCGACGGTGCACCGTTACTACAACGATTTCACCGCCCAACCGTGGTCAACCGACTATCGCCCGCCACTTCAGCAACCGCGCCCGAGCATTGCGGGCTATCACCTGGCGCAAGTGCTGGGAACTCCGGGACAACCTGCGCGGCTCGATGCGCAAGGGCGGATCGCCGTCAGGTTGTGGCCATCGCAACCGCAATCGCCCCCCGTCGCCGACACCGACATCGACACCGAAGCCATCTGGCTACCCATCGCCATGACCCGGGCCAACGGTCGAATCGCGCCAGATGAATTGCCCAGCGTAGGCAGTGAAGTGTGGGTGAGTTTTCTCGACAGCGATCCGGACCGGCCGATCCTGTGCCTGGGCAACACACGCAATCCCACACCCCGCGAAACACCGTCCGCGACTGACAGCAGTCTGTTGCTCGACTGGCTGCTCAACGGTACCCACCTGTGACCTGAAACTCTGTAGGAGCTGGCGAAGGCAGCGCCTACAAGATAGGGGTGTTTTGCGGTCATGCGGTTGTCAGCCCTTGTCAGCCTTGCCTGCCGCCGCGGCAAATTTGGCCAGGCGCACGTCCAGATGCCGGGGCCGGTGGCCATGGTCTTCGGCGCGCTCCTTGCGGCGGATGGCGTTACGCACCATCAACGATCCCAGGTAGCGGATTGGCTCCGGCGGGAAATAACCCATCGGCCCGTTGACCAGTGGCGAGCGCGTCCACGGATTGTCCAGCCCCTGCACCAGTGACGCCAGAATCTGCCCGCCCATGTGACACGGGCCGACGCCGCTGCCGGAATAGCCGAAACCGTAAAACACGTTGCCACTGCTGCTCATCTGACCAAAGAACGGCAAACCGGTGACCGAGCGATCTGACGGGCCGTTCCAGGTCGCGTCGACTTTGACATCGGCAAACGCCGGGAAAAAATCGCCAAGGCTCGTTTTGAGCAGGTCCGCGTAAGGCGATGGCTGATCGAACACCGGCAACATCCGCCCGCCAAAAGCGAAGGTGTTACCGCCCTTGCCGAGCATGATCCGGCCATCCGGGGTGTTGTGGTAGTAGTGCACGAAAATCCGTGAATCGAGCACGGTGACCCCACTGGTCAAGCCGATTTCCTGCAACAGATCCGGACGCGGTTCGGTGATCAGCATGTCGCTGGAAACAATCGCCACACTGCGTTCGAATTGCGGGAAGGCGCGGGCCATCCACGCGTTCATCGCCAACACCACGCGGTCTGCCTGCACATTGCCGTTGGCCGTGCGAATGCGGGCTGGACGGCCCTCCTCCAAACCGGTCATTGCCGTGTTTTCGTGAATTTTCACGCCCAACTCCAGCGCTACACGGCGCAACCCGCGCACCAGTTTGCCGGGTTGCACACTGGCTGCTGCCGGCGAAAACCAGCCTTCCAGATGCTTGCTGGAACCGGCCATGCGCTGCACATCAGCCACCGGACGTTGAGTGAACGAGTTGATCCCGTTGCGCTCCAGCGCAGCGATTACCGCGTCAGTCGAACCGACCTGCGCACGGTTGGTCGCGGTATAAAGCGTGCCATCGGGCCGGTAGTCGGCATCGACGCCGTACTGCTCGCAGAACTCGCCGATCGCATGAATGCTGCGTTCGGATTCCTTGACCAGACGCACCGCTTCCTCAACGCCGAACAAGCGCTCAAGCGTAAAATATTTGGCCGACCACGACAGCGCACACCCGCCGTTACGCCCACTGGCGCCGGCGCCGCAGATGTCGGCTTCGATCAGCAGCACATCGAGTTCGGGGTTTTGTTGCTTGAGCATGATCGCCGTCCACAACCCGGTATAACCACCGCCGACAATGCACACGTCGGTGCGCACTTCGCCCTGCAGCGGCGGGCAGGTTTCGGAGGTGTCGGCCTGCAGGGCCTGCTCCAGCCAAAACGGTCTCATGGGTTTTCTCCAGTCAGTTGGCCACGACACAGCCTGCCGCGAACACCGCAGCAGGCCGCGAGGCAAAGGGGTTTCAGTTACGCAGAGGTTTGATCGTCAAGGGGCAGTTGGGGATGGATGCGCGCGGCTCCATGAATCCGACCGGCCGGCTGTTCCAGTGCGGAATCAACACCAGCGCCGAGAACAGTGCGCAACCGGCGAAGACGATGAACACCGTCACCGTGTCGAAGTAGCCCGGCAGCAAGCCGCCAAGCACGGCGCCGACCGAGCCGCAGCCGTTGACGAATCCGGCGGCGGTGGCCCCGGCCTTGGCTTTGCCGAAATCGATGGCGGCCGCGCCGCTGATCATCGAGTCGGGTCCGTACAGGGTCAGGCCCATGACAAACAGCAATGCCACAACCAGCAAAACACTGCCGCTCTGCAAGGCAGCCATGAACAGCGCCAGCGTCACCGTCAGTGCCAGTAGACTGATCACACAGGCTGGCATGCGCCGAGCGCCGAACAATTTGTCTGACGCCAGACCGATCATGATCGGCCCAAGCAGCCCGGCCAGCTCGAACGAAGTGGGGATGATCGCCGCACCCACCTTGCCGACGCTGGGCATCTGTTCAAACACGATCACCGGGCCCCAAAGCAGGATCGCGTAACGCGCCGGTTTCAACATGAAATACGCCAGGCCCAGCACCAGCACCGTGCGATTACGCAGGATTTCCTTCAACGGCTCCCAAACGCTGAGCTTGCTGTTGGCTTCGGTCTCTTCGGCGCTTAACACAGGCTCCGGTTCCACCGCCGGCAGGCCGACATCTTCCGGTTTGTCGCGCTGGAAGATAAAGAACAACACCGCCACCACCGCCACCACTGCCGCGCTGGAGAAAAACGCCGCGTGCCAGCTGCCGACGAGCGTGTAAGCCCACCAACCGGCGAACGGCGACGCCACCAGCCCACCAAATGCGTAGCAAGAACTCCACAAGCCGAGCACTCGCCCGCGCTGCTTGGCCGGGAAGAAACTGCCGAGGTTTTTACACAACCCCGACCATCCCGTGGACTGCGCCAACCCTTGAATCAACATACAGTGGCGAAGATCGGCAGCGTGGCGAAACTGCCCATCACCAGTGCCGCCGCCGCAGAAATCAGCAAGCCTCCGAACACTACAACCCTTGGGCCGAAGCGGTCAGCGAGCATGCCCCAGGTGAATTGGCCGATGGCGTATGCCGCCAGATAGATGGCATCGAGGTTGGCCATGGTCATTTTGTCGAGCATGAAATCTGGATCTTCGCCGATGCCCAGTTTGGCCACCGAGAATGCTTTGCGAGTGAAATAGAAAGCGGCGTACGCGAGCCATGTGATAGCAAAAATCTGCATGCGCCAACGCGCAATGGTGCCGATGTGCTTGTTCATTGTGGTTCTGACCTCAGGGTGTGAGTGTGCCGGCAGAATCGTTAAGTAAACGCCTGTGTTTTTTATTGTTGAGCACTGCGATATCACCCCATCCCTATGGCGATACCGGTCAGATGAGTCCTGCTGTTGCACGCACAGGCTCATGGCCAGCGCCGCTGCTCGATCGAGCAGTCGGCGGTGGCGTGAGCCGATCAAAGCAATTACTGTTTAATAAATAAAATCGATTTATCGTATTTCACACATAAGCTCAGCTTTTAACTGGAGCGACCATGTCAATTTCCCACGCCCAACTCAAAGCGTTCCACGCCGTGGCCGTGCATGGAAGCTTCACCAAAGCCGCTCAGCGTCTTTTTCTCACGCAACCGGCGATTTCCGACCAAGTGCGCAAACTCGAAGAACGCTTTGGGGTTTTGCTGTTTCATCGCAACAAACGTTCGGTACGCCTGACCGATCTGGGCGAACGCTTGCTCGCGATCACCCAGCGCCTGTTTGTGATTGAAGCGGAAGCACAGGAGTTATTGCAGGAATCCCAGGCATTGCAGACCGGCAGTCTGATTCTGGCGGTGGATGCGCCGGTGCATGTGCTGCCGCAGATCGCGCGGTTCTGCGAGCGCTTTCCAGGCATCAACGTGAAAATCGAGACCGGGAACACCGACGAATCATTGTTTCGCCTGTTTAACTATCAGGCCGATCTGGCGCTGCTGGGGCGTGATGTCAGCGATGAACGCTTGCTGTGCGTACCGCTGCGCAACGATCCGATGGTGGCGTTTGTTTCGCGCAATCACCCGTGGGCCGAGCGCGAGTCGATCTGCCTGGCGGACCTGGATGACACGCCGCTGGTATTGCGCGAACACGGTTCGGTGACCCGGCAAACGCTTGAGGAGGAAATGGCTCGGGCGGGGTTTCGTATTCGTCCGGCGATTCAGGTCGAAGGCCGGGAAGCGGCGCGCGAGGCGGTGGTGGTGGGGATTGGTGTGGGCGTGGTTTCAGCGGCCGAGTTTGGCGCCGACTCAAGGGTTTGCGCGTTGCCGATCACCGACTGCACCCGACGCTTGACCGAAACTTTGGTGTGCTTGCGCGAACAGAGTTCGCGGCGGGTGGTGGCGACCTTCCTGGATATGGTTCGCGAAAGCCTTGTGTGAACGGCGCTGGCCCAATCGCTGGCAAGCCAGCTCCCACAGGGTTTCAGCCTTTAACAAATTGTGCGTACACCAGAGAAACCTGTGGGAGCTGGCTTGCCAGCGATGAGGGCGCCACGGTTTATCAGGCTGGCGCCAATCCAAAAAACGCCTGAATCAAGCGCAACTCCCGCCGCCGCTCCATGCAACCGATCATGTGCCGATTGACCAAGCCCTCCCCGACAATCGGAATCGCCACCACCCGTGGGTCGTGGCTGACTTCCACCGATGACACCACGCCAACGCCCAGCTGCGCGGCGACCGCCTCGGTCACCGCCTCGCGACTATCCAGCTCCAGCAACACGCGCGGATGAATCGACGCCTGCGTGCAGGCCAGATCAAATGTGCGCCGGGTAATCGAACTCGGCTCACGCAGCACCATGATCACCTGATCCAGTTCCTTGAGTTTCACCTCTGTGGCGCGCGCTGCCCACGGATGCCCCGCCGGCACCAGTGCGCAAATCCGCGACTCGCTCAGCGCTTGCAGATGCAGTCCCTTGCGTGGCTCGACTTCGGTCAGCACCGCGACGTCAGCGTGTTCCGACAATAACGCCGCCAGCGTTTCCTGGGCATTGCCCAAACGCAGATTCACCGTGATCCCCGGATAGCGCGCACGCAGACTGGCCAGCATCGGCATGACCATGTGCGGGCCGTCCGCCGCCACTTCCAGCCGCCCGGTCAACAACTGGCGGTTGGCCTCCAGCATGGTTTGCGCCTCTTCCGCCAAACCGAACATTGCGCGAGTGATCGCCGCCAGTTTGGTGCCTTCCTCAGTCAACTCCACCCGTCGCGCGGTGCGTCGCAACAACGTGATCTGGTAATGCTCCTCCAGCGCCTTGATGTGCCCGGTCACTGCCGGCTGGCTGATGAACAACCGTGCGGCGGCGCGGGTAAAGCTGCCCTCGCGCGCCACGGCATCGAAGGCGCGCAGCTGAAACAGGTTCATGAATAACTCTCACTGATGGCTGGCATAACAACAAACAATTTGATTGATGCAACGGCAAATTGCAACTTAGGCCCCGTAGCTTCATCCCACAGCGCTATCCGAGGACACACGAATGAGTACCGCCGAACCCATCCTGCTCACTCCCGGCCCGTTGACCACTTCGGCCCGCACCCGCCAGGCGATGATGGTCGACTGGGGGTCATGGGATGACCGCTTCAATCAACTGACCGCCAGCCTCTGCGAGCAATTACTGGCGATTCTCAACGGCGCCGCGACCCACCACTGCGTGCCATTGCAAGGCAGCGGCACTTTCGCGGTCGAGGCAGCGATCGGCACACTGGTGCCACGCGACGGCAAAATACTGGTGCTGATAAACGGCGCCTACGGCAAGCGACTGGCAAAAATCTGCGAAGTGCTGGGCCGCTCGTTCAGCACTTTCGAAACCGCTGAAGACGAACCGACCACCGCCGCCGACGTCGACCGTCTGCTGCGCGCCGACAGCACTATCACTCACGTCGCGCTGATCCACTGCGAAACCAGCACCGGCATTCTTAATCCGCTGGCGGAAATCGCTCACGTCGTCGAGCAACACGGCAAGCGCCTGATCATCGACGCCATGAGCTCCTTCGGCGCGCTGCCGGTGGATGCGCAGCAAGTGCCATTCGATGCGCTGATCGCCGCGTCAGGCAAGTGCCTGGAAGGCGTGCCGGGGATGGGTTTTGTCTTCGCACGCAAAGAGTCGTTGGCCGCAGCCGCCGGCAATTCGCACTCACTGGCGATGGACCTGTTCGACCAGCACGCCTACATGATGAAGACCGGGCAATGGCGCTTCACCCCACCGACCCACGTGGTCGCGGCGCTGCACGAAGCCCTGCTGCAATACAACGAAGAAGGTGGCCTGCCGGCGCGGCATGCGCGCTACGCCGCCAACTGCCAGGCGCTGATGCAAGAGATGGGCAAACTCGGTTTGCGCAGCTTTCTGCCAGCAGCGATTCAGGCGCCGATCATCGCAACGTTCCACGCGCCGAATGACCCGCGCTATCAGTTCAAGGATTTCTACGAACGGGTCAAGGCCAAGGGCTACATCCTCTATCCCGGCAAACTGACTCAGGTCGAAACCTTCCGCGTCGGCTGCATCGGTCATGTCAGCCCGGACCAAATGCGCCAGGCCGTGGCGGCGGTGGGCGAAGTATTGCGCGAGATGGAAGTGTTAGAAATCTAACCCCCCCTAATACCTGTGGGAGCGAGCCTGCTCGCGAATGCGGTTGAACATTCAACATTGATATCGACTGATCTGACGCCTTCGCGAGCGGGCTCGCTCCCACATTTGAATTGCATTGCCAACACAGGATTTTCAACATCATGAATTACACCAACCCAACCAAGCTGCAAGCCGCCATCCTCGACTGGGCCGGCACCGTGGTCGATTTCGGTTCCTTCGCCCCGACGCAGATCTTCGTCGAAGCATTCGCCGAATTCGACGTTCAGGTTTCCATTGAAGAGGCCCGCGGCCCGATGGGCATGGGCAAGTGGGATCACATCCGCACCCTGTGCGATCAGCCGCAGGTGGCCGAACGTTACCGCAAAGCGTTCGGCCGCACGCCGACCGACGATGACGTCACCGCCATCTACGAGCGCTTCATGCCGCTACAAATCGAGAAAATCGCTGAACACTCGGCGCTGATTCCCGGTGCCCTGGACACCATCGCCAACCTGCGCCAGCAAGGCATCAAGATCGGCTCCTGCTCCGGCTACCCGAAACAGGTGATGGATAAAGTCGTCGAACTGGCCGCCACCAACGGCTACATCGCCGACCATGTGGTCGCCACCGACGAAGTGCCGAACGGCCGCCCTTGGCCAGCACAGGCGTTGGCCAACGTCATTGCGCTGGGCATCGACGACGTCGGCGCCTGCGTGAAGATCGACGACACCGTCCCGGGCATCCTCGAAGGTCGCCGCGCCGGAATGTGGACCGTGGCGCTGATCTGCTCAGGCAACGCGCTGGGCCTGGATTACGAGGGCTTCCGTGCCTTGGGCAGCGATGAACTGGCCAGCGAACGCGCGCGTATCCATGCGCTGTTCGAAAGCTCGCGCCCGCATTACATGATCGACACTATCAGCGATTTGCCGGAAGTGATTGCCGACATCAACAAACGTCTGGCCAACGGTGAAATGCCGCAATCCTGCTAACTTGCAATAAAAAAACACCGCCGACTTTAGAGCCAGTCGGCGGTGTTTCTGTTTTACTGATTGAGACGCAGAGCATCACGAAACTTTACAACATGGCCAACCCACAACTTATTACGAGACAAGGTTACCTTGCGCATCGTAGGTCAGGCCGTCCGGATACTTGATACTGCCGTCAGGAAGTTGTTCTGTTCCATCTTCCCAAACAATGCGGCCATCCGGATGTTCGATCGTATTATCCGGCCAGATAATGCGGCCATCAGGAAACTCGACACGGCCGTCTTGATGATGGATAACGCCATCGGGCCCCTTGAGTAGGTTCTTACTCGTATCAACCAGACTGCCATCGGGAAGGGACGCAGAGCCATCAGTATTGAGGATTCCGCCCAAACTGATAATAAGTGTCGCCAGAGCAACCGGATCAATATTGAAGTTGATGGTCGGCCAAGGCATGGGCGGCCTTTTCGTTACAACAGGTCCGACAGTGCCGCCGGTAATTACAGGTTTGGTGAGCGAGCCGGGCTTAACGGGCTTGACTGGCCCAATTGGCTTAACCGGCTTGACGATTGGTTTGAGTGGCTTAACAGGCTTGATGAGAGGCTTGACCGGCACTACAGGTTTGACCGGCACTGGCTTGCCCACTGGTTTCGGTTTGGAGACAGGTCGTTTGGCCATGGCCTTTTTAATAACATGAGCGTTTTTATTTTTATCAGAGAACATAAATAATCCACTTGAAAAATCAAACAACATTAACACCCCAAGCAATTACTTTTACCCGAGGACTTGCCCACACAATAAACAGCACGACATAACCAGGCAATCCGAAGTCAAATACAGAATATAAAAAACAAGCCGTAACACCAACACTCAGCCATCAAATCCAAACTTCAAAAACAATTAACAGCCATTAAATTCAGCCACTTCACGCATCGCCATAGAACACATCCAAATCGCACCAGTACATTGAGCAAAACTCAGACCACTCAGCGCAAAAACGCGCCATCGGGTTGAGCCCAGGCGGGGGTGGTCCCGGCCGAGACACAGCAGCGGCTCTCTTTGGCCATCGATAGATCCCCTGCCCACAAAAGCTCAACTTACAAGAAGGTTGTGGGAGAACCCCCGTCGTCCCTGCAATCCACCTGTATGCACGAAGACCAAGCGTGTGCCGCTGGCAAATTTACCCGCCTCGACCTGCTGCTTGAGCGCCAGCAACGCCTTGCCGGTGTAAAGCGGTTCCAACGGCACGCCGCTGTCCAGCTCGGTCTGTGCAATGAACGCCAGCAATGCCGAATCAACCTTGGCAAAACTACCGCGACTGGCATCGATCAACTCATAGTCAGCCCTGCGCCGGCCGGATTCCTGCAGGATCGACTCGACTTGCGCCGCCACGCCGTGATCCTCAGGCACCGCCAACGCGCCGTAAACCGGATGCGCCCCCGCCTCGGCGAGTGACAGCCCGGCCAACGTCGTCCCGGTGCCGCAGGCCAGCCACCAACCGTGATAATCGTTCCAACCCAAATGGCTCAATTGCGCATCGGCCTGCGCCTTGATCGCGGCACAACCCAGCGCCCCGGCTAATCCGCCACCGCCCTCTGGCACCGCATGCAGAGTTGGATAACGCGCCTGCCACGGCTCCCAGAACCCCGGATCATGTCGCGCCCGATAACCGCCATATCCCAGCCAATGCAGGTGCATGCCGTACGCTTGCAGATCAGCGACAGTCGGCGTTTCTTGCGGATGACCGCGCAGCAGCCCCGCCGTTTTGAACCCTAGCCGTTTACCCGCCGCCGCCAGCGCGTGCAAATGATTGGAGTGCGCGCCACCGAGACTGATGATGCCTTCGGCACCGGTGCGATCAGCGGCTTTGAGATGCTCAACGAGCTTGAACCACTTGTTACCGCTGATCAGCGGGTCGATTTGATCGAGGCGAAGGATGGCGACTTCAACATTGGCGGCGGTGAGCCAGTCGAGTTGCAGGAGTTCAAGAGGAGCTTGCGCAGGCAAAAACATAAGCACCGCATGACCTGAAAAAGATCACAGTCTACCAGCCAAAAAAACCCTTGTAGGAGCTGCCGCAGGCTGCGATCTTTTGATCTTGTTCTTGAAAAACAAAGTCAAAAGATCGCAGCCTGCGGCAGCTCCTACAGGAGTTGGTCCGTTACCGATAGCGGTTGATCAGAGCTCTGCAGCCAGACGCGACCCTTGATTGATCGCACGCTTGGCATCCAGCTCCGCCGCCACATCAGCACCGCCGATCAGGTGCACGTTTTGCCCGGCCGCTACCAGGCCATCGTGCAGTTCACGCAAAGGGTCCTGCCCCGCGCAGATCACGATGTTGTCCACCGCCAGCAACTGTGGCTCGCCGGTTTCGCCGATGCGGATGTGCAGGCCTTCGTCGTCGATGCTCAGGTATTCAACACTGTTGAGCATCTGCACCTGCTTGTTCTTCAGCCCGGTACGGTGAATCCAGCCAGTGGTTTTGCCCAAACCGTCGCCGACCTTGGTTTTCTTGCGCTGCAAAAGGAACACTTCGCGAGCCGGCGCGTGCGGCGCAGGTTTGATCCCGGACACGCCACCACGGGCTTCGAGTTTGGCGTCGATGCCCCACTCCTTCCAGAACGCGGCGCGATCCTGACTGGTGGCAACGCCTTCGTGAACGAGGAATTCGGAGACGTCGAAACCGATGCCACCCGCACCAATTACCGCCACGCGTTTGCCAACCGGTTTGCGCTCGAGGATCACGTCGAGATAGCTCAGCACCTTGGCATTTTCAACGCCCGGAATCGCCGGAGTGCGCGGTGCAATACCCGTGGCGAGGATGATTTCATCGTAACCGCCGTCAACCAGTTTCGCGACGTCGACGCGGGTGTTCAGGCACACCTCGACGTTAGTCGTTTGCAGCTTGCGGTTGAAGTAGCGCAGGGTTTCGAAAAACTCTTCTTTGCCCGGCACGCGTTTGGCGATGTTGAACTGGCCACCAATTTCGCTGGCAGAATCGAACAACGTCACCTGATGGCCACGCTCGGCAGCCACGGTCGCGGCGGACAACCCGGCAGGGCCGGCGCCAACCACGGCGATTTTCTTGATTTGCTGCACCGGCAGATAGTTAAGCTCGGTTTCGTGGCAGGCACGCGGGTTGACCAGGCAACTGGTGAGCTTGCCGCCGAAGGTGTGGTCGAGGCAGGCCTGGTTGCAGCCGATGCAGGTGTTGATCTCGTCAGCGCGACCTTCGGCAGCCTTGTTGACGAAGTCCGGATCGGCAAGAAACGGCCGCGCCATCGAGACCATGTCGGCATCGCCTTCGGCGAGTATCTGCTCGGCGATTTCCGGCGTGTTGATGCGGTTGGTGGTGATCAGCGGAATGCTCACCGAGCCACGCAGCTTGGCCGTGACCTTGCTGAATGCCGCACGCGGCACCTTGGTGGCGATGGTCGGAATACGCGCTTCGTGCCAGCCGATGCCGGTGTTGATGATGGTCGCCCCGGCCTGCTCGATGGCTTTGGCGAGGATGACGATCTCGTCCCAGGTGCTGCCGCCTTCGACCAGATCAAGCATCGACAGACGGAAGATGATGATGAAATTGGGGCCGACCGCCTCACGGACGCGGCGCACGATTTCCACTGGCAGACGCATACGGTTTTCGTAGCTACCGCCCCAACGGTCGGTGCGATGGTTGGTGTGCGCGGCGAGGAACTGGTTAATGAAATAACCTTCCGAACCCATGATTTCCACGCCGTCGTACTCGGCGGTTTGCGCCAGCACCGA
This sequence comes from Pseudomonas sp. A0308, assembly GCF_044218815.1. Lineage (NCBI taxonomy): Bacteria > Pseudomonadati > Pseudomonadota > Gammaproteobacteria > Pseudomonadales > Pseudomonadaceae > Pseudomonas > Pseudomonas sp. A0308. Next base: position 5,690,284 of record NZ_CP162581.1, on the reverse strand, counting down.
ACAGGTGACGAAATCCCTGATCTGCTTCTCGATGCCCTCCTCGTCGAGCTCTTTTGGCTTGAACGGGTTGATCGGCGCCTGAATCGCACTCGGCGCGACTTGTTTCGGGCTGTAGGCATAACGGCCGGCATGGAGGATCTGCATGCAGATCTTGCCGCCCGCCTCGTGCACCGCGCGGGTGACGATACGGTGCTTGAGCGCCTCCTCCTCGGTGGTCAGTTTGGCTGCACCGGAATACACACCGCCCTCGTCGTTCGGGCCGATCCCGCCAGTCACCATCAGGCCGACGCCGCCACGGGCACGTTCAGCGAAGTACGCTGCCATGCGCTCGAAGCCACCCGGTTTTTCTTCAAGACCGGTGTGCATCGAGCCCATCAGGGTGCGGTTGCGCAGTGTGGTGAATCCCAGGTCCAGCGGGGCCAACAGGTGCGGGTAATGAGCGGCGGTCATCGGTAACTCCACAACGAGCGATCACGGAAAAATTGCGGGAGCTCTGCGTCCCCCGTCAGTCATGTTCGACAGACTAAGAGTCGCATCGCTGTCACTCAATGACCGTAACTGACAAGTTAATGATCTAAATGCGCAGCGCCCCTTGGCAAGCCAGACCCTGGGCCCTACCCTAGTCGCCATACCCTGTACCAGGTTGTTGTTGGTTTTCATGCGCAAACTTTTGTACCTGTTTTTTTCCATGGCCCTCGTTGCCGTCCTCACCACCTACGCCATGTGGGCGGCAGACCGGCCTGCGGGGCATTACCTGTCGGACCTGCGCATCAAACTGGCGGTCGATCAAGGCACGCCCGCCGACCGAGGTAATCTGCTGGGCATCCAGCCGGAACTGTTCCCCACCGACTACCAAAGCCCCGCGCGCCTGCGCCGCAAACTCGCGGCGTACTTGCAGCAAGCGCAGGATCAAGGCTTGTTGAATGACAAGACCGTGGTGGTGTTGCCGGAACATGTCGGCACCTGGTTAATGATCAGCGGCGAAAAAGACGAGCTCTATCAAGCCCCCACCCTCGCCGAGGCGATGAATTGGCTGGCGGCGAGCAATCCATTGTTGTTCGCCCGTGCCTGGCTCAGCGCCAAGGGCAAAGACCGTCTCGACGATGCTCACCTGCGCATGAAATCGCGCACCATGGCCAAGGACTACCAGGCGCTATTCGGCGGCCTGGCCAAGGAATTTCACGTGACGCTGGTGGCCGGCTCAATCGTTCTGCCCGAGCCGAGCATCCGAGACGGTCAGCTCAAACCCGGCAGCGGTGCGCTGTACAACAGCAGCGTGGTCTTCGGTCGCGACGGTGCACCGCTCGGCCAGCCGCAGCGGCAACTGCACCCGGTATTCAGCCAGCGTGATGTCATCCAGGCCAATGAAAAGACGATCAACGTTGTCGATACCCCGGCCGGGCGTCTTGGCGTACTCATCGGCAGCGACAGCTGGTATCCGGACAACTACCGCAAACTCGACGAACAAGGCGCGCAATTGATTGCCGTGCCGGCGCAGGTATTCGGTCAGGGTGCATGGAATCAGCCATGGCGTGGCTATAAGAGTTCGAGCACACCAAGCTCCGTCAGTCTCAAGCCTGGCGAAGTCAGCGAAGGCCAGGCCTGGCATCGCCTGACCTTGACCGCGCAACCGCCCAGCAGCCATGCAGTCGCCGGCATGAGTGTATTTCTGCGTGGGCAGTTCTGGGATAAATCAGGCGCAGGCCAAAGCTTCCTCAACAGCAACGGCCAGCAGTTCGCCGACGGTGAAGCCCGTGGCGCACGTATGCTGAATATCTGGTTGTAAGCGATGAAGCCGCTGCCGATGCGCCTTGGGGATCTGTCGGTAGGTTTCGTTCATAGCCTCGCCGATGCGGTTCGCAGTCACGGCGCCGACCCACAGCCGCTGCTCGAGCAATACGCACTGGATGCGGCAAGATTGGCCGAGGCCGGGGCACGACTGTCGATTCCGCGTTACATGCGATTGGGGCATGGCGCGATTCAATTGACCGGGGATCCGGCCCTCGGCCTGCGCATGGGCCAGCTCAGTCGCTTGAGCCAGGCGGGACTGGCCGGTGTCACCGCATCACAGGCGCCTACCGTACGTGAGGCCGCTCGCTGCCTGATCCGCTTCGAACCGTTGTACGGTTCCAATTACCGCGGCCAGTCGAGCTTTCACGAGGACGCCACTGGCGCATGGCTGCGTTTCTATTCGATCAGCCCGTACAACGCCTATAACCGTTTCGTGGTGGATTCGATCATCGCCGGCTGGCTGCATCAACTGTCCAGTGTCAGCCGCGAACCGCTGCGGGCTGAACGCGTTGAAATCGAATTCGACGCGCCCGATTATCGCGACGCTTACGCTGCCCTGGGTGATTGCCCGATCCAGTTCGGCGCCGAGCGCAACCAGTTGCGCCTGAACCTGGCCAGCCTCGCCCTGCGCAACCCCGAGCATTGCCCGAGCACTTGGCGGCATCTGCTGCAACTGTGTGAAAGAGAGCTGGAGCAACTGACCCGCACACGCAGCCTGCGCGAACGCATCACGCAACTGCTTGGGCCGTTATTGAATGGTGGCCGGGAACCCGACCTGGAAGAAGTGGCGGCACGCCTGAAGCTGCCGACCTGGACCTTGCGACGCAAACTGACAGAAGAAGGCACGCAGTTTCGCGCGATCCTCAATGACACTCGACGTGATTTGGCAATGACCTACATCCGCGATACGGAACTGGCGTTCGGCGAAATCGCTTACCTGCTCGGCTTTGCTTCAGCCGAAGCATTCCAGCGAGCGTTCAAACGCTGGAGCGGCCAGACGCCTGGCGAATTCCGCCGCAGTCATCGTAAAACAGCCTGACACCTTAAAGCTCGGTAGCGTCTTCCGCCGGCTCTGGCGAACCCAGTTCGTAGGCCTGGTATTCGAGCAGTTCTTCCTGATAGTCATCCATCGCGTAATCCCCCTGCTGCTCTGTTGAATGGGCCTGAGCAAATGCCCGGTGCCTCGAGCATAACGTGCCCGTGTGAAGGAAAAGTGAAGCTTGGCCTTCATGAATAAAACGTAGCAGGCGGTCAGGAATTTATCGCGGGATTTTTGTCAGGGGAATGTAACGAGATATTCCTCTGTGGAGCTGCCGAAGGCTCGATCCTTGATGATTTCAAGATCAAAAGATCGCAGCCTTCGGCAGCTCCTGCAGGGGACGAGCCGAGGCGTGGGATTATTGGCCGGAGGCCGGCATTGCCGGAATCGGTTCGGACGGCGGCGGAATGTCCGTCGGATTGGCCGGTGGCGTGATGGTTTCGGTAGCCGGCGCAGGTTCTGCACTGGGTGCCGGAACAATCGGGGTCGACTCCGCAGGAGGCGCTACCGGCTCGGAACTGACCGGTGCGGGTTCTGCGGGCGCAGGCGCGGTCACGGCTGGCTCCGATGCTGGTAAAGGCGCTGTAACAGGCGCTGGAGCGGGCTCTGCGGCTGGCGTCAGGCTCGCGGGGGCCACTTTTGCCTCAGGCACGCCCAGATCCGTCTTCGGCTTTTCCTCGATATGTGCAGCTTTCTTGGTTTCTGCCGGCAGAAATTGTTCGACCAGGGTAAAGAAGCGCTCATAGAACTTCTGCGCCGTCACCGTCTCGCTGGCGACCTTGACCATCGAATCGTCCGACGAGCCGATCGGCATCGATACCGACCCCAACACGCCGACACCGAGGCTGGCCGAGTTGTTGGTCTTCTTCAGCGCATAACGATCCTGCAAGGCATTGGCGAACATCGTCGCGTGGTGCCCGGCACTGCCGTCATCGGCACAGACCACATTGAAGCTGATCTCCATGTGCGTATCGCCGGTTTGCTGAAAACTCTTGTGGCCACTGATCAGTTTCGAGTCGCTGCTGGTAATGATGTAGCCCTGACTCAGCAACGCACGACGCGCCGCTTCGCAACTGACAACGTCGGTCACGGGGTAATTACGCGAAAACGTACCGGAGTCATCGAAGCTCTCGTGCTCATACATCGGCTTGTCTTTCGCACAACCGGCAACACCGGCCAACAACAGCGCCAACCCGACAACACGCAGGGGAGTGGAAATCAACATTAAACATCCTGAGGGAAAACAGTCCGGGGCGTATTGTGCAACAGAACGCGCCCTCGCGGCGTATGGATTAGTGTCTTGAAACGGTTACAAGCCTATCGACCCCAGATTGCGGAAAAAGGTCGCGCTGATAATTCAATGAAGGAAATCCAGCAAAATCCAGAATCAGTTCTCGGCTAAAAGCGACGACAGCAACACCCCAAACCGAATGGTTAGTTACATAAGAGAGCATCAGCAACCAATACGTCGCCTATCGACCTGCCATCGCTGGCAAGCCAGCTCCCACACAGACTGCGTGCACTCCGACGATATTGGTCGGCGGTCAGGCTGGCTCCCACTGTTTTAATGTGCGCCCCACTCCCCCCAAGAGCGTGGTCGGCCAACAGACCGCCAAGGCGAAAAAGCAGCACCCAGAAAAAAGCCCCGGCACACAGGCCGGGGCTTCTTGTACTACAGCTCAAACCGCCATCAGAACTTCTTGATGTCAGCCTTGCTTTCCAACTGCTTGCGATACGCCGCAAAGTCCTGCTGACCTTCACGCGACGCAAGGAAGCGACGGTACTGAACCTTCTCTTCATCCGTCGGAGCAGCCGCTTCGTTCACGCCATTGAGGCGAACGATCACCAAACTGCCGTCCGGCAACGTCACACTGGTGAACGTCGGTTTGTCCTTGGCAGGTGGTTTCGGCATGCGGAACAGTGCTTGCAGCACCGCCGGTTCAACACCTTCCTGACCACGTGTGGCCGCTCCGGTGGTTTTCCAGTCCTGACCGTCAACTGCTTTGTCCAGAGGAGCCTTGCCATCACGCAGATCAGCAATCAGCTTCTCGGCCTTGGTCTTGGCTGCAGCGCTGGCATGCTCTTTGGTCAACTGAGTGCGGATGGCCGCACTCACGCTTTCCAGAGGCAGTTGAGCAGGCTTCAAGTGCTCCTTGGCACGCAGCACGATCACCGTGTCCGGATCCAGCTCAATGGCGGTGCTGTTGGCACTCTCATCAAGCACTTCGGTGCTGAATGCAGCAGTGACTACGGCACGGTTGGCCGTAACCCCTTCGCCACCTTCACGGCCGAATGGCTTGGAAGTGTGAACGGTCAGCTTCAAATCTGCTGCTGGCTGAGCGAGGTCAGACGCTTCAAACGCGGAGTCTTCCAGTTGCTTGGTCGCCTCGACGAAACGCTGCTCGACCTGCGCCGCTTTCAAATCGCGGGTCAGCTTGTCTTTCAGGCTGGCCAGGGACGGCACTTCAGGTGCTTCAACACCCAGCAGCTTGATCAGGTGGAAACCGAAATCGGTGCGAACCGGCTCGGAAACCTGATCTTTGGCCAGCGAGTACAGCGATTTTTCGAAGGCTGGGTCGTAGACACCAGGACCTGCGTAACCGAGGTCACCGCCATTGTTGGCCGAACCCGGATCCTGCGAGAACTCCTTGGCCAGCGCTTCGAATTTCTCGCCTTTGGCCAGACGCGCCTGGACTTCTTCGATCTTCGCTTTGGCTTGAGCTTCGGTGGTCTTGTCGTTCACTTCGATCAGGATGTGAGCCGCGCGACGCTGCTCCGACAGGTTGGCAATCTCTTTCTGATACGCCGCCTGCAGGTCTTCATCCTTGACAGTAACCTGGTCGAAGAACGAGGCCTTCTTCAGCTCCAGGTAATCGATGACGACTTGATCCGGAGTCATGAACTCCTTGGCGTGTTCGTCGTAGTAAGCCTTGACCTCATCGTCGGTTACTTTGACTGCAGCCGGATCGGCCTTGACGTTCAGGGTCGCGAAGTCACGGGTCTGTTTTTCCAGACGGGCGAAAGCCAGTACTTCGGCGTCGGTCACAAAGCCGCTGCCTGCAACACCGGCACGCAGTTGGCCGATCAGCATTTCCTGAGCCAGCATCTGGCGGAACTGCATACGGCTGTAACCCAGTTGACGGATCACCTGGTCGAAACGCTCGGAGCTGAACTTGCCGTCAACCTGAAATTCAGGCGTCAGCAGAATCACCTGATCAAGGGCACCTTCGGAGAAAGCAAATTTCGCTTCGTCCGCACCTTGCAGCAGTAGCTTGCGATCGATCAAACCCTTGAGGGCTGATTCGCGGAGCATTTTTTCATCGAGCAACGAAGCGTCGAAATCCTTGCCCAGCTGTTGCATCAGTTGACGGCGTTGCATATCAACGGCCTGGCTGAGCTCGTTCTGACTGATGTCTTCACCGTTGACCGTGGCCGCATTCTGGCTGTTGGTCGTAGCCTGGAAAATGGCCTCGACACCCGTGAACGCCATCAATACAACGATGATCCCGATAATAGTCTTGGCAATCCAGCCTTGTGAATTGTCCCTGATATTCTGCAGCATGCGTCCCCCAGAAACGGTTGAATTTCAATATTTAGGCAACCGTGGAGCGTGGGTAAAATCCGGATAGAAGAAAGGCGCATCCGAGGATGCGCCTTCTCGTAACTGGCGGAGCGGACAGGGCTCGAACCCTCGATCCCGGCGTTACAGGCAGCTGTTTCAGCGACCTGCTCTACCGCTCCGCTGCCAAGTCAGGCATAACCCCGACCCGGATGGGTAAAAACCTGAAAACTTAGTTAACCGCTTCTTTCAGTGCTTTACCGGCTTTGAAACCTGGTTTTTTAGCAGCAGCGATTTGCAGCGTCTTGCCGGTCTGTGGGTTACGACCAACGCGAGCTGGACGATCAGTTACGGAGAAAGTACCGAAACCAACCAGAACTACGGAGTCGCCAGCCTTGAGAGCGCCAGTGACGGATTCGATTACAGCGTCCAGCGCACGGCCAGCAGCAGCTTTCGGGATATCAGCGGATGCAGCGATAGCATCAATCAGTTCCGACTTGTTCACTCTAAGTCCCCTTATATCTATTTTGAGATGATTCTAAGTTTTTTGGTGAAAGCAAAAACGAGTGCTGGATGGCCTACAAACACTTAAGAGCCGCTTTATAACAAGGGCTCTAAAAAGCTGTCAAGGAAGCCACCCAGTCAAAAACGATTAATGCGTGCTAATTCTTTCCTTAGAGTCAGACTCACGTTTTTCATCCTTGGCAACTATCTCCGGAGCCACATCCGGCAAGGGCTCCGGCGCGTATTGCAGCGCAATTTGCAGGACCTCGTCAATCCATTTAACCGGTTTAATCTGCAGATCCTGCTTGATATTGTCAGGAATCTCCTTCAAATCGCGCACGTTCTCTTCCGGAATAATCACAATCTTGATTCCGCCGCGGTGTGCCGCCAGCAGTTTTTCCTTCAGACCGCCGATTGCCAGTACCTGACCACGCAGTGTGATTTCGCCCGTCATGGCGACATCAGCGCGCACCGGAATACCGGTCAGCGCAGACACCAATGCCGTGCACATGCCTACACCGGCGCTAGGACCATCCTTCGGGGTCGCCCCTTCCGGCATGTGAATGTGCGTGTCGCGCTTCTCGTGGAAGTCCAGAGGAATGCCCAGGCTCTTGGCACGGCTGCGCACAACGGTCAGGGCAGCAGTGATCGATTCGACCATTACATCGCCCAGCGAGCCCGTCTTGATCAACTGACCTTTGCCCGGTACGACAGCGGCTTCGATAGTCAACAATTCGCCGCCAACCTGCGTCCAGGCAAGGCCGGTGACCTGACCGATCTGATCCTGCTGCTCGGCCAGGCCATAGCGGAATTTGCGCACACCGAGGAAGTGCTCCAGCAGCTCAGCTGTCACTTTCACCGAGAAGCGTTTTTCCATCGCATGCTCTTTCACCGCCTTGCGGCAGACCTTGGCGATCTGACGTTCGAGGCCGCGCACACCGGCTTCACGGGTGTAGTAACGAATGATGTCGCGGATGGCTTCGGCGTCGAATTCCAGTTCGCCTTTCTTCAGACCGTTGGCGGTGATCTGCTTAGGCGACAGGTATTTGACCGCGATGTTGATCTTCTCGTCTTCGGTGTAGCCCGGCAGACGGATGACTTCCATCCGGTCGAGCAGCGCCGGCGGGATGTTCATCGAGTTCGAGGTGCACAGGAACATCACATCCGAAAGGTCGTAATCGACTTCCAGATAGTGGTCGTTGAAGTTGTGGTTCTGCTCCGGATCGAGCACTTCCAGCAAAGCAGATGCCGGATCGCCACGCATGTCGCTGCCCATTTTGTCGATTTCATCGAGCAGGAACAGCGGGTTACGGACGCCCACCTTTGTCATTTTTTGAATCAATCTTCCCGGCATCGAACCGATGTAAGTCCGGCGGTGACCGCGAATTTCCGCTTCATCACGCACGCCACCCAGGGCCATGCGCACGAATTTGCGGTTGGTGGCATGAGCAATCGACTCTGCCAACGAGGTTTTACCCACACCAGGAGGACCAACCAGGCACAACACCGGGCCACGGATTTTTTTCACGCGTTTTTGCACGGCGAGGTATTCAAGGATACGTTCCTTGACCTCTTCGAGGCCGTAGTGATCGGCATCGAGAATGTCTTCTGCGCGAGCCAGGTCCAGACGCACCTTGCTCTGCGCCTTCCACGGCACCTGCACCAGCCAGTCGATGTACGAGCGCACCACGGTGGCCTCAGCGGACATCGGCGACATTTGCTTGAGCTTGTTCAGCTCGGCAGTGGCTTTGGTCAAGGCGTCCTTCGGCAGACCCGCAGCGTCGATACGCTTTTTCAAGTCTTCGATTTCGTTGTGGCCTTCATCGCTGTCACCCAGTTCTTTCTGAATGGCCTTCATCTGCTCATTCAGGTAGTACTCGCGCTGACTGCGCTCCATCTGCTTTTTGACGCGACCACGAATGCGTTTTTCGACTTGCAGCAAATCGATCTCGGCGTCCAGCAATGCCAGGACGTGCTCGACCCGTGCCGACAAATCGATAATTTCGAGAATTTCCTGCTTCTGCTCGATCTTCAGCGCCATGTGGGCAGCCATGGTGTCGACCAGGCGGCCCGGCTCATCGATGCTGTTGAGCGAAGACAGGACTTCAGCCGGGACTTTTTTGCCCAGCTGTACATATTGTTCGAACTGCGAAAGCAGCGTGCGCACGAACACTTCGGATTCGCGCTCGACAGCCTCGACTTCTTCGATCAGCGAGACTTCGGCACGGCAGTGCCCGTCGACTTCACTGAAGCGTTCAACGGTACCGCGCTGCTCACCCTCGACCAGCACCTTGACGGTGCCGTCAGGCAGCTTGAGCAGCTGCAGAACGGTAGCGATGGTACCTACGCGATAGAGAGCGTCTTCACCGGGATCATCATCAGCCGGGTTTCTCTGGGCCAGCAACAGAATCTGCTTGTCGCCCGTCATCGCAGCTTCGAGGGCTTCGATGGATTTCTCGCGCCCCACGAACAGCGGGATAACCATGTGCGGATAAACCACGACATCACGCAATGGCAAGAGAGGCAATTCGATGGTTGTCTTCATGATTTCGCCTCTACGGCGGCCATATGGCCGTAATCAGATGGAATTAAGCTTGAAACCAAGATGGGGGCTGCCTTGAAAAAAAACAAGCGCAAAGCGGATGTAAAAAACGACATAAAAAAAAGAGGCCCGAAGGCCCCTTCTTTATTCCGGCAGAGTGGACGCTTATGCGTCCGGCGCTGCCTTGGCAGTCGGCTCACTGTTTTCGTAGATATACAGTGGCTTGGACTTGCCTTCGATCACACTTTCATCGATCACGACTTTGCTCACCTCAGACTGCGAGGGGATTTCATACATCGTGTCGAGCAGCACACCTTCGAGAATCGAACGCAGGCCACGAGCGCCGGTTTTACGTTCCAGGGCACGTTTAGCGACTGATTTCAGTGCATCGGCACGGAACTCCAGATCGACGCCTTCCATCTCGAACAGCTTGGCATACTGTTTGGTCAGAGCATTTTTCGGCTCGGTGAGGATCTGCATCAGCGCAGCCTCATCCAGCTCATCCAGCGTCGCGAGGACAGGCAGACGACCGACGAACTCCGGGATCAGACCGAACTTGACCAGATCGTCAGGCTCGACTTCACGCAGGGATTCACCGACTTTCTTGCCTTCTTCCTTGCTGCGCACTTCTGCGTTAAAACCGATGCCACCCTTGGTGGAACGGTTCTGGATGACCTTCTCGAGACCCGAGAAAGCGCCACCGCAGATGAACAGGATGTTACGGGTGTCGACCTGCAGGAATTCCTGCTGCGGATGCTTGCGGCCACCTTGCGGCGGTACGGAAGCGACCGTGCCTTCGATCAACTTGAGCAAGGCCTGCTGCACGCCTTCACCGGAAACGTCCCGGGTGATCGACGGGTTGTCGGACTTGCGGGAAATCTTGTCGATTTCGTCGATATAGACAATACCCATCTGGGCTTTCTCTACGTCGTAATCGCACTTCTGCAGCAGTTTCTGAATGATGTTCTCGACATCTTCACCCACGTAACCGGCCTCGGTGAGGGTGGTGGCGTCGGCGATCGTGAACGGAACGTTCAGCAAGCGGGCCAGTGTTTCGGCCAGCAGGGTTTTACCGGAGCCTGTCGGGCCGATCAGCAGGATGTTGCTCTTGCCGAGTTCGACGTCGTCAGCCTTTTTGTCACGCTGGTTAAGGCGCTTGTAGTGGTTGTACACCGCTACGGCCAGAACTTTTTTTGCACGCTCCTGACCAATGACGTACTGGTCAAGGATGCCGCTGATTTCTTTAGGCGAAGGCAATTTATGCGCGCTGCTTTCGGCCTGGGCTTCCTGCACCTCCTCGCGGATGATGTCATTGCACAGGTCGACGCACTCGTCGCAGATAAAGACCGAGGGGCCGGCAATCAATTTGCGCACTTCATGCTGGCTTTTGCCACAGAAGGAGCAATAGAGCAGCTTGCCGTTGTCCTCGCCGTTGCGGGTGTCAGTCATTCGTTCGATCCAAATCCGATAGGCTTGCAACACAAGATGAAGGCTATTGCGGGCTTTTTCAAGCCCGCCGCTGATCAGACCAGCCGACCAAGCCTATTTTGAGCTGCTTATTTTTACGCTGGGCGCTGGTTGATCACTTCGTCGATCAAGCCATATGCCTTCGCAGCTTCCGCACTCATGAAGTTATCGCGGTTGGTATCGCGCTCGATTTCTTCCAGAGTGTGACCGCTGTGCTTGGCCATCAACGTGTTCAGACGTTCGCGAATGAAGAGGATTTCCTTGGCATGGATTTCGATATCCGATGCCTGGCCCTGGAAACCGCCCAGTGGCTGGTGAATCATCACACGCGAGTTCGGCAGGCAGAAACGCTTGCCTGGAGCACCTGCGGTCAGCAGGAATGCGCCCATGCTGCAGGCCTGGCCGATGCAAGTGGTCGATACGTTGGGTTTGATGAACTGCATGGTGTCGTAGATCGACATGCCCGCTGTCACCGAACCGCCCGGGGAGTTGATATAGAGATGGATGTCCTTGTCAGGGTTTTCCGCTTCAAGGAACAGCAGTTGCGCGCAAATCAGGTTGGCCATGTAGTCCTCTACCGGACCAACCAGAAAGATCACTCGCTCCTTGAGCAGGCGCGAGTAGATGTCATAGGCGCGTTCGCCACGAGCAGATTGCTCGACAACCATCGGAACCAGGCCGCCTGCGGCCTGGATATCAGAGTTCTGCTGAATATACGAATTACGGAACATGCTCTGCAGTCACTCCCAAATAGTTATGTCTTGAATACGCATAAGCCAGCTCGAGAGCTGGCTTATGTGAGCACTTCTTAACGCAAAAACAATCAGTCGGCTGTTGGAGCTTCTACCGGCTTGACCGCTTCTTCGTAAGAGACCGATTTGTCGGTCACGCTAGCTTTCTGCAGAACAGTATCCACAACTTGCTCTTCCAGCACAACCGAACGAACTTCGTTCAGTTGCTGGTCGTTCTTGTAGTACCAGGACACAACCTGCTCAGGTTCCTGGTAAGCAGAAGCCATTTCCTGAATCATTTCGCGTACGCGGGCTTCGTCAGGCTTGAGGTCGAACTGCTTGACCACTTCAGCCACGATCAGGCCCAGCACGACGCGGCGCTTGGCTTGCTCTTCGAACAGCTCGGCCGGCAGTTGGTCAGGCTTGATGTTGCCACCGAACTGCTGAACAGCCTGCACGCGCAGACGGTCGACTTCGTTGGACAGCAGAGCCTTTGGCACTTCAATCGGGTTGGTGGCCAGCAGACCGTCCATTACCTGATTCTTGACCTTGGATTTGATCGCCTGACGCAGTTCACGCTCCATGTTCTTGCGAACTTCGGTGCGGAAACCGTCGATACCGCTTTCCTTGATGCCGAATTGAGCGAAGAACTCTTCGTTCAGCTCAGGCAGCTTTGGCTCGGAAACGGTGTTTACAGTCACGGTGAACTCGGCGGTTTTGCCAGCCAGGTCCAGGTTCTGATAGTCCTCTGGGAAGGTCAGGTTCAGAACGCGCTCTTCGCCCGCCTTAGCGCCAACCAGGCCATCTTCGAAGCCCGGGATCATGCGGCCGGAACCCAGCACCAACTGAGTGCCCTTGGCGGAGCCGCCAGCGAACACTTCGCCGTCGACCTTGCCAACGAAATCGATGTTCAGCTGGTCTTCGTTCTGGGCAGCGCGATCGGCCACTTCAAAACGGGTGTTCTGCTTGCGCAGGATGTCGAGCATTTTGTCCAGATCAGCGTCAGCCACGTCAGCGCTCAGGCGCTCAACGGTGATACCTTCGAAACCTGCAACGGTGAACTCAGGGAACACTTCGAATACGGCAACGTATTCCAGATCCTTGCCAGCTTCGAGCGACTTTGGCTCGATTGCAGGCGAACCAGCCGGGTTCAGCTTCTGCTCGACCACAGCTTCGTAGAAGGAGGACTGGATGACATCACCAACAGCTTCCTGACGAGCATCAGCACCGAAACGGCGCTTGATTTCGCTCATTGGCACTTTGCCTGGACGGAAGCCAGCAATCTTGGCCTTTTGGGCAGTCTGCTGCAGACGCTTGTTGACCTGGCTCTCAATACGCTCAGCCGGCACGGTGACGCTCATGCGGCGCTCAAGAGCAGTAGTATTTTCAACAGAAACTTGCATGGATATTCCTCGTTGCACAGACGTTAGCCGGCCGTTTCCGACCCCAGAATCAAGGGCATGCATTCTAGTGGGTCAAACTCAAGAAGTCACCCTACTGAAAACGGGTAAAAAAACAGCAGGCAATTTATAGGAGCCGATGCACGGATGCGTCGCGCCCCCGAGGCGAATACAACCAATCACGCCAGGGCTCTGCGCCGACCTCTTCTATATATAGAAGCGGCGACCAATCATTCCCTGACGGCCGACCTTGCAAGCAAGCTCGACGAGCAGCACAGCATCATCGAGCAACATAAATTCGACGAAGCGCCCTGCTCTTGCGACTCGAAAGCGGCAATCGCCGACTTTTCAAATCGCTAAAACAAAAAAGGCGCCAGACTGTTAAATCTGGCGCCTTTCGAAATATGGGGTGGACGATGGGGATCGAACCCACGACAACGGGAGTCACAATCCCGTGCTCTACCAACTGAGCTACGCCCACCATATTGCGTAACAAAAAAGCCAAACAACTTCTTTGTTGAACCTCACCAGCCCAAAGGCATAAATGAAGCTTTAATTGGTGCGGATGAAGAGACTCGAACTCTTACGCCTCGCGGCGCTGGAACCTAAATCCAGTGTGTCTACCAATTCCACCACATCCGCGGATGAAGCTTTTAAAACAAAAACGCCAGACCGTTAAATCTGGCGCTTTTCGAAATATGGGGTGGACGATGGGGATCGAACCCACGACAACGGGAGTCACAATCCCGTGCTCTACCAACTGAGCTACGCCCACCATATCGCGCTACTTGTGCCAAAGCTGCCTAATGGCGCACCCGGCAGGACTCGAACCTGCGACCATCCGCTTAGAAGGCGGATGCTCTATCCAGCTGAGCTACGGGCGCCTTATTAATCTGTACTCTTAAAGGACTACAAACTAAGTGCTTTCCAGTGCCGCGGAACGTTGATTCCGCTTTACCTTCTTAACCAGTGCTAGGCTGTGCCCGACAAGTGCGACGAATAGTATAGAGCGCTCCAAAGGTCGTCAAATCCTTTTTGAAAAAAAATCATTTAATTAAAGGAGTTAGGGGAATTTGCTGACCAAGCGCCTTTGCCCTCACCGCCCGACATGCGAGAATGCGTTCTCTTTTTTTCCCCTCTCGATGGTTAATCACGCGCAATGACTGCACAACTAATCGACGGCAAATCGATCGCCGCCAGCCTGCGCCAGCAGATCGCCAAACGAGTTGCCGAGCGTCGCCAGCAAGGCCTGCGCACTCCCGGCCTCGCGGTGATCCTGGTCGGCAGCGATCCTGCCTCTCAGGTTTATGTCTCGCACAAGCGTAAAGACTGTGAAGAGGTCGGCTTCCTCTCGCAAGCCTACGACCTGCCCTCTGACACCACTCAGCAAGCGCTGACCGATCTGGTCGACCGTCTTAACGACGATCCGGCCATCGACGGCATTCTGTTGCAGCTACCGCTGCCCGAGCATCTGGACGCCTCCAAATTACTGGAGCGCATCCGCCCGGACAAAGACGTAGACGGTTTCCACCCTTATAACGTCGGCCGTCTGGCCCAGCGCATCCCACTGCTGCGCCCATGCACGCCAAAAGGCATCATCACCCTGCTGGAAAGCACCGGTGCTGATCTTTATGGCATGGATGCGGTGGTTGTCGGCGCCTCCAACATTGTGGGTCGTCCGATGGCGATGGAACTGCTGCTGGCCGGTTGCACCGTGACCGTGACACACCGCTTCACCAAGGATCTGGCCGGCCACGTTGGCCGCGCCGATCTGGTGGTCGTGGCCGCCGGCAAGCCGGGCCTGGTCAAGGGCGAGTGGATCAAGGAAGGCGCGATCGTGATCGACGTCGGCATCAACCGTCAGGAAGACGGCAAACTGGTCGGTGACGTTGTCTACGAAACCGCCCTGCCCCGCGCCGGCTGGATCACTCCAGTGCCGGGCGGCGTTGGCCCGATGACTCGCGCCTGCCTGCTGGAAAACACCCTCTACGCGGCAGAAACCCTGCACGCTTAAGTCGGTTTTTTCGCAGTATTGGAACCCCGCCTCGTGCGGGGTTTTTCATGCGTGAGAAAAAACACTAACCGTTCGCCGGAAACCCCTCTTTTTACAGGTCTTTTCACGAGATTTTCAGGTCATTCAAACAACCATCGACAGATGTTCAGCCATACTTCTAGAATGCGACGCTTTTAAGAAATAACCCGTTACAAACTAACGGAATATCCAACTTTTATGAGTTCGCCCGCGTGAAAATTCGTCATTCGATTCTGAGCCTGTTTTTTGCATTTACAGGCGCATTCATCACGCCAACGATCAACGCTGCGGAAACCACCGCCGCCCCACGTGACGCTTCGACACTGAAGATCGCTTCCGGCAGCGCCCTGCTCATGGATATGCAGACCAACAAAGTCATCTACTCCAGCAATCCTGACGTGATCGTTCCGATCGCTTCCGTCAGCAAGCTGATGACTGGACTGGTAGTGGTTGAAGCCCGACAGAACATGGACGAATGGATCAATGTCGATATCAGCAGCACGCCGGAAATGAGAGGCGTGTTCTCTCGAGTCAAACTCAAGAGTGAACTGCCGCGCCGCGAGATGCTGCTGATTGCCCTGATGTCTTCGGAAAACCGCGCAGCTGCAAGCCTGGCGCATCACTACCCGGGTGGCTACGCAGCGTTTATCGCGGCGATGAATGCCAAGGCAAAAGCACTGGGCATGACCAGCACTCACTTTGTCGAGCCGACTGGTCTGTCGCCGCGCAACGTATCCACCGCGCGTGACTTGAGCAAATTGCTGATAGCGGCGCAAAAGCAACCGTTGCTTGTTCAGTTGAGCACCACCAAGGAAAAAACCGTAGCGTTCCGCAAACCCAACTACACCCTGGGTTTTCGTAACACCAACCATTTGGTGAGCAAGGACAACTGGAACATCAGGATTACCAAGACCGGTTTCACCAATCAGGCCGGGCATTGCCTGGTGCTGGTGACGAGCATGGGCAATCGCCAGGTGGCGCTGGTGATTCTTGACGCATTCGGCAAATACACACATTTTGCCGATGCCAGCCGTATCCGCAGCTGGGTTGAGACGGGCAAGAGCGCCAACGTTCCAGCGGTGGCTCAACAGTACAAGGCCGATAAAAACCTCAAGAGCCGCCAAAGTGGCGTAGTTGAAGCCTCCAAGTAAAAGGTAGCCAAACAAAAAGCCCCGAATTTTCGGGGCTTTTTTTCATCTACACGCCTCAGTCGTTAGGCAATGGCATCTTGTCATCGTCAGGAATGCCATCTCCCTTGCTGACATCCGGCGTGAGCCCAGGGGCTACCAAGGGCCGGGCCATTGGGTCGCGCATCGGGCTGTCCGGATCGAGCACTGGATCAACGCCTTCCTCAGGCGTCGTCGGCACGCTGTCGGGCTTTTGGTCATCGAAGCTTGAATCGGTACTCATACGCACCTCACATCAAGGTTTCAGATTGGCTAAAGGATCGTAGGGTTTGGCCGGTTTCTTTTCTTCTTCACCGGGCTCCACATCCAGCGGTGCCTTGGCGGGACCTTCAGGATCAACTTGTGGATCGGCGACATCCGGCGAATCCGGATCAAACCCCAGGTCATCGCCTGAGGAATGCTCGGAAGAATGCGGGCCTTGCGGGGATCGAGAATCTGTCATGTCGCCTCCTTGTTCACCCGTGAACAACGGGTTGTCATCTTCAGAGGCCTGCCGAGCGCAGTCGTGCCCGGCAGATGACGAACGGAGACTCAGTGCGCGGCCAGTGCCTTACGCGCTTGCGCCGCTTCCGATTCCTGACCTGCCTGGGACAACTCGTCGGCAGCCTTGAGCCAGCGCTGGCGATCCACGTCCGCAGGAATCTGCGCAGGTTTCTGGATCAGGATGGCCCAGCCGCCAGACTTTTCGAAGGCCGATTCGAAAGCGCTGAAGCTCATCAGCTCGCGACGGTTCATGCCCGCGCGCAGCAGCACTTTCTGTTTATTGCGGTCGTAACCGGAAAGAATCGCGTAGCGCGGCTCAGCCCAGAATGCCGAACCTTCGCTGAACCGCACCATCACCGGGAACCCTGCCGCAACCTGGGTCAACAAGGCCGGCAAGCTCTTGTCCAGCGGATACACAACCATGCCGTATTCCCGGGCCACGTTCTGGATGTTCTGTTGCAGCTTGTCCTCGGCACCGGGCAGGTGCAGCGGTTTTTCCAGCAAGCCCGGCGTGATCACGATGCCTTGCTGCGACAACAGACTGGCCAACACCTGTGGGCCGCTTTGATTGGCTTCGCCCCGATAGAACGTGCCGCTCAGCTCGACCCGTTCCGGCAGTCGCTTGACCTGCGGCGCGACAGTGCTCGCACACCCAACCATCACGGCTGCGCATCCGGCCACCACCAGCGCCGCACGAATTCGAGAAAATACCTGCACCTTTGTCACTCTCTGTTCAGACGCCGGTCGTCGTGTTCCGGCAAGGTCAAGGATCATAGGACGCCACAAGGCTGCGGTATAGCCTTAAACCGCAGACACATCGATTGCATAGAGCAAACTGATTGGTCATCACCGACCTTTGGTCAATAGCTTGAAACACCCCAGTGACTAGACTGTCACTGAGACAGAGCGAACTGAAAAGTGGGCGCCCGATGCAGGGCAAAGAGGAGGCACTGATGAGCCTGACCATGACCATCGTAATGTTGATTGCCGGCTGGCTGGCCGTGGCCACCGCCATGCTTTGGGGAGTGCTGCGGATTGCGCGGCGCCATCATCATCCGGTTCAGACCACGCCGGTAGATAAGGTTGACAAGCATCGCGTACGTCACGCCACAGCGCATTAAAAAATGCTGAAAGCCCCTCACCCTAACCCTCTCCCTCGTGAGAGGTCTGGGCGGGCGGCGCGATGACGGGCGGGTTCGAATAGACACCACAAATCTTCAGTCGAAAAAAAACCGCCTGAACTCCAGGAGTTCAAGCGGCCTTTTGTCTTTCAGCTATTACGCCTGCGCGGCCAGCTTCTTCTGCTTGGCACGACGCGACAGCATGTTCAGCACTTCAATCCCGGCCGAGAACGCCATGGCGGCATACACATAACCTTTCGGTACGTGGGCGCCGAAGCCTTCGGCGATCAGCGTCATGCCGATCATGATCAGGAAGCCCAGGGCCAGCATCACCACCGTCGGGTTGTCGTTGATGAACTTGGCCAGCGGATCAGCTGCCAACAACATCACCAGTACCGAGGCCACGACCGCGATGATCATGATCGGCAAGTGTTCGGTCATGCCGACCGCAGTGATGATGCTGTCGATCGAGAACACCATGTCGAGCACCAGGATCTGGCCGATAGCCGCAGCAAAGCCCAGCGTGACCGTCGAGGTGGCCGACTTCGGGTCTTCCGGTGCCGGGTCCATGCTGTGATGGATTTCGGTAGTGGCTTTCCAGACCAGGAACAGACCACCGGCAATCAGGATCATGTCCTTCCAGGAGAAAGACTGGCCGAGGATGTCAATCACCGGCTCGGTCAACTGCACGATGAACGCGATGGTGCTCAACAGCGCCAGACGCAGAATCAACGCCATGCCGATACCAATGCGCCGCGCCTTCTGGCGATGCTGCTCAGGCAACTTGTTGGTCAGGATCGAAATGAAGATCAGGTTATCGATGCCGAGCACGATCTCCATCACGACCAGTGTGGCCAAGGCAACCCAGGCGGTGGGGCTGGCGGCGAGTTCTAACAGATATTCCATGGGTCAGTCCTGACTCTGTGTAAGACGATTTAGATGGTCTTGGAGGAAGATTCGGAAGTTTCCGAGTCTTTTTCCGATGGTTCTTTTTTCTCGATCAGCCCGCCAGTGGCGTCGCTGATTGCTTGCTCGGCAGCCTTGTGGGTGTCGTCGATGGCTTGCTTGGCGCTTTCGGCCGCTTTGCCCATCAACTGCTGAGCGCTTTTCTCGGCCTGATCGCAACCGGTCAGAACCAGTAAAGACGTAAACATCAACACAGGGAATGTGTATTTCATGAGGCTTCCTTGGAATAAACAGTCAGGGTCACAGACCGACCCTCGATGGCTGGGCATTCTAGGGAGCGAAACACTTCAGGAAAATTCGTATTTTTAGCGGCTATACTTCGATTTTTACGAACTGACGGAGCCGCTAATGCTCAATTACCGACAACTGCATTATTTCTGGGTGGTCGCCAAGACCGGCAGCATCGTGCGTGCCTGCGAGCAGCTGAACCTGACGCCACAGACTATCAGCGGGCAGATTTCCCTGCTCGAGCAAACTTACGGTATTGAATTGTTCAGACGGGTTGGCCGGCAGTTGGAGCTCACCGAGGCCGGGCGTCAGGCCCTGCCCTACGCCGAGCAGATGTTTCAACTGGGCGGCGAACTGGAACTGATGCTGCGCGCCCAGCCCAACGAACAGCAGATCCTGTTCCGCGTTGGTGTTGCTGACGTGGTGCCGAAATCCATCGTCTATCGCCTGATCGCGCCAACCATGGAGCTGAACGAACCACTGCGCATCACCTGCCGCGAAGACAAACTCGAACGCTTGCTGGCGGATCTGGCGATCCAGCGCCTGGATCTGGTGATTTCCGACAGCCCGATGCCATCACACCTCGACATCAAGGGCTACAGCCAGAAACTTGGTGAGTGCGGGATCAGTTTCTTTGCGACCGCCGAACTGGCTGCGCGCTTCGGTCAGGATTTTCCGCGCAGTCTGCACGGCGCACCGCTGTTGATTCCCGGACCGGAAACCGTCGTGCGCAGTCGGTTGCAGCGCTGGTTTGCCGAGCAGCAGATCCAGCCGCAAATCGTCGGCGAGTTCGATGACAGTGCCTTGATGCAGGCTTTCGGCCAATCGGGCAGCGGGATTTTTATCGGCCCCAGCGTGATTGCCGAGGAAGTGAAGCGCCAGTACGGCGTTCAGCTGATCGGCCAGACCGACGCGGTGACCGAGTCGTTCTATGCCATATCCGTGGAGCGCAAGGTCAAGCACCCCGGCATCGTTGCGATTACCGAAGGTGCCCGACGCGAGCTGTTTACCGCGTTATGAAGCCTCGGCGCAGACGTCGCGCGGCTTGAGCGTCATCAGCACCATGGCGAGGAACACCGACAGCAGAATGAATCCTGCGGCGGCAAACCCGAGGAAGCCCAGACCTGCGCTGTCGATGACCCGGCCGCCGACCATCGCGCCCAGACCGATTCCCAGGTTGGCCCCGGCGATGTTCAGCGATGCGGCGAAGGCCGGCGCTTCAGGCGCGGCTTTCATCAGACGCACATGGCTGACCAGGAACAACGCCGCCTGAGTCACGCCCCAGATCCCCATCGCAACCGTCAAACCCAGCGGCGAATGAATGTTCGGCACCAGCGACACCATGCCGGCAATCATGAACGCACAGAACAACACCGACGCTCCCAGCGGATGGCGGTCCACTGCACGACCACCCAACGAGTTGCCGATCAAGCCGACCGCGCCGAAGCCCATCAGGCACCAGCCAACCACTGTGCCGTTGAAACCGGCGAGGCGTTCAAGGATGTCGGCCAGATAGGTGTAAACGGTGAACATGCCGCTGAACACCAGAATCGACAACACGACGTGGCCGATCATCAGCGGGCTGCGCAAGATCTTGAACTGCGAGCTGAAGCTGACCTGATGCTGGTGCAGATCGGTTTTCGGCAGATACACAAACAGCAGCAATGCCTTGGCAAAGGCGATCACCGCCAGAATGCCAAACGCGCTGCGCCAGCCGAACGCATCGGATATCAAGGTGCCGACCGGAATGCCGAACACCGTGGCGCAGACAATGCCGAAGCCGATCTTGGCGATGGCTCGACCGGCAAAGTCCGGGCCGACGATGTCCACCGCCGTTTCACTGGCCAGCGCCCAGAACACCGGCAGCCCCAGCGCCGGGATCAACCGGGCAATCGCCATCACCCAGATATTGGGCGCCAGTGCGGCCACGGTATTGGCCAGACCGAACATGATCAGGATGCTGATAAACAGCTTGCGCCGCTCGAAGCGAGCGAAATACGCGGTCAAGAATGGGCCGAACATCGCCACGGTAAAAGCGAATAGAGTCACCAGCAGACCGGCCTGCGGGATGGTGACCTCAAGGTCTCGGGCTATCGCCGGTAGCAGGCCGACGATAACGAATTCCGTGGTCAGCACCGTGAAACCGGCGGCGGACAACAGAAGGATGGGCAACAGCATGGGAAACTCCAACGAAACGACGACACCAGCGATGACCGGAAGGCCCGCTGGCAGAACTTGAAAATGAGGATGCGCGATCTTAACAGAGTGTGTCCGGACTGACTTGCACAAACCTGTCTATCTTGCTGACAGATCGGGTGGCAGATCGTCACATGCCTGAAGGATAAGGCCTACGCTGTGATAAAGTCCGCGCCCTGAAAAACGTACACCCGTTCAGCGGCCTGTTTAAGGACGTTGAAATTGCGTCAACACTTTCGCTGCGTGGTGGTGGTCTGCCCTGGTTTTGCCACCGCCTCACGCAACCTTGTACCCAATAAAAAAACAGAGATGCCGTCATGACCGCTTCATCCCCTTCTCTATTGCAACGCTTGAAAAACCTGAGCCTGGTCACGCAGATCGTGATCGGCCTGATTGCCGGTATCGTCTTGGCGATGTTCGCGCCGGAAGCGGCGAAATCGACGGCGTTTATCGGCAAGGTGTTCGTTTCGGCATTGAAAGCCGTGGCGCCGATTCTGGTGTTCGTGCTGGTCATGGCGTCGATCGCCAACCACAAGCACGGCCAGGAAACTCACATCCGTCCGATTCTGTTCCTTTACCTGCTGGGCACCTTCTCCGCAGCAGCGGTGGCTGTGGTCGCGAGCATGTTGTTCCCGTCGAATCTGGTACTGGCCACCGAGAACGTTGCGGTATCCGCGCCGGGCGGTATCGGTGAAGTGCTGCAAAGCCTGCTGCTCAGCGTGGTGGATAACCCGGTGAGTGCGCTGATGAACGCCAACTTCATCGGCATTCTGGCCTGGGCGATCGGCATGGGCATCGCGATTCGTCATGCCGGCGACACTACCCGCGAAGTGCTGGGTGATCTGTCCAACGGTGTCACGGTAATCGTGCGCGTGGTGATTCGCTTCGCCCCACTGGGGATCTTCGGCCTGGTCGCTTCGACGCTGGCTACGTCCGGCTTCGGCGCGCTGGTCGGTTATGCGCACCTGCTGGCGGTGCTGCTGGGCTGCATGCTGTTCGTGGCGCTGGTGATGAATCCGCTGATCGTGTTCTGGAAGCTGCGTCGTAACCCGTATCCGCTGACCCTCAAGTGCCTGCGCGAAAGCGGCATCACTGCATTCTTCACCCGCAGTTCGGCGGCGAACATTCCGGTCAACCTGGAATTGAGCAAGCGTCTGGGCCTGCACGAAGACACGTACTCGGTATCGATCCCGCTGGGTGCGACGATCAACATGGCCGGCGCGGCAATCACCATTACCGTGCTGACCCTGGCCGCAGTGCACACGCTGGGCATTGCCGTAGATATTCCGACGGCGATCCTGCTGAGTGTCGTCGCCGCGATCTGCGCCTGCGGCGCTTCGGGTGTGGCCGGTGGCTCGCTGTTGCTGATTCCGCTGGCGTGCAGCCTGTTTGGCATTCCAAGCGAGATCGCCATGCAGGTGGTCGCGGTAGGTTTCATTATTGGCGTGCTGCAGGATTCCGCCGAAACCGCGCTGAACTCCTCCACCGACGTGCTGTTTACCGCAGCGGCGTGCCTGGGTGAGGAAGAGAAAGCCCAACGCACCGCGTAATTTTTGCTGCAATAAAAAGCCCGCCAAGGCGTGAACCTTGGCGGGCTTTTTTGTGGCTGAAATCGCTCCCCCTCACCCCACCCCTCTCCCCCGGGCGGTCCGACGTTTCGGGAGGGTTAGGGTGAGGGGCTCCTGGCGATTTAGAACGCGCCCATGTAATCGCGTTTACCCACTTCAACACCGTTGTGACGCAGCAAGGCGTAAGTGGTGGTGACGTGGAAGAAGAACTGCGGCAGACCGTAGGTCAGCAGGTAGGACTGGCCACTGAAGCGCTTCTCTTTCGGCGTGCCTGGACGGGTAACGATTTCGATGCCTTCCTTGCCATCGATCTGCTCAGGCTTGATCTCGCCGATGAAGGCCAGGACCTTGGCGATCAGGGCTTGCAGCTCGGCGAAGGTGGTTTCACTGTCGTCGTACTTCGGCAGTTCGACTTCAGCCAGACGCGCGGAAACACCTTTGGCGAAGTCCACGGCAATCTGCACCTGACGGGTCAGCGGGAACATGTCCGGGTACAGGCGCGCTTGCAGGAAGGCGTTCGGGTCGATGTTTTTCTCGGTGGCGTGGGCTTCAGCCTTTTTCAGGACATCGCTCAGGGCGTTGAGCATTTGTTGAAAAACCGGGACGGATGCGGCGTACAGGGAAATGGTCATGGCAGTCTCGTGTAGTGGCTGGGTGGAACATGGGGGCGATTATAGCCATGCTTGATGACCACACGGCTTGCCTTTTGTTTGGCAAGGATTACGCTAGGCGCCTTCGACTGCTGAGGGAACGCGCGATGACCACCGAACCAGAATCCACCTTTGACGAGCCACGGCTTAACGCCACGGAAATCCGTATCCTCGGTTCGTTGATCGAGAAACAGGCCACCAGCCCGGAAACCTATCCGTTGACCCTCAACGCACTGGTCACCGCCTGCAATCAGAAAACCAGCCGTGAACCGGTGATGAACCTGACCCAGGGCCAGGTTGGCCAGAGCCTGCGCGCTCTGGAAGGTCGCGGTTTTGCCAAGCTTGTCATGGGCAGTCGTGCCGACCGCTGGGAGCACAAGGTCGACAAGGCGCTGGAACTGGTGCCGGCGCAGGTGATCCTGACGGGGCTGCTGTTTCTGCGCGGCCCGCAAACCATCAACGAACTGCTGACCCGCAGCGGGCGCATGCATGATTTCGAAGATGCCGAGCAGGTGTTGCATCAGCTTGAGCGCCTGATTGCTCGCGGGCTGGCGGTGTTGATTCCACGTCAGGCCGGGCAGCGCGAAGATCGTTACACCCATGCGCTGGGTGATCCGGCGGATATCGAGGTCATTCTGGCGGCGCGGCACAATCCTCAGGAGCGCGGCGCGGCTAGCGGTGTTTCGGTGGAGCGTATCGAAGAGCTTGAGGCGCGGATTGCGGCGCTGGAAGAGCGCCTGGCGCGGCTGGAATAAACACCTGAAATCAGTGTGGGAGCCAGCAGGCTAGCTCCCACAGGAAATATCCGACCTTAAGACGTGCGTGTTATTCGCCATCCCAGTAATCAACCCCATCCGCCTGTCGCGCCACAGCGACAAAGCCTGACGCATTGCCTTCGGCATCGACCGTGAAATTGTCCATCACCGCATATTTATTCGAATCCGGGTATTCGCAAATATCCGGCTGCTGCTGAGTGCTGACTGCCAGATAGCGCAGTTCGCCCGCGCTGGTATTGATGATCTGATGCGCCATCTCCGGGCCGCCCGGCGGACAGGCAATGACATCACCTTCCCGGATCGGGAATCGCTCGGTGCCAAGACGGACCTCGCCCTCCCCGGCCACCACGTAGAACATTTCCTCATTGACCCGATGGCTGTGAAACGGGCTGCCGCGCATACCCGGCGGCAGTGCATACAGGCGATACCCGAGCTTCTGTGCACCGAGTTGCTGGCCAATCCGCGCTGAGCGTTGCTGGTAACGTGCGGCGGTTTCGCCTTCGGGGGACAGGGCTTCGGGCAGCGGTTCGAGTTTGACCTGATGCAGATTGAGAATACGCGGGGGCATGCTGACCTCGGTTTTTGTGGGTGGGCAAGTCTGGGCTTGCTGGCGAAGCAGTATAGGCACCCCGAAACACCGCAGTGACCTCATCGCTGGCAAGCCAGCTCCCACATTGGGTCTTGGTGATACGCAGGTATTGTGCTCACCGAGATCCCTGCGGGAGCTGGCTTGCCAGCGATGGGGCCAGCTCATTCACCGCATGACTTTCAGCTACGCGCAAACTCCACCGCTGCCTGAAACTGCTCTTCGGTCGGCCGCACCCCGGTATAAAGCACAAACTGCTCCAGCGCCTGGATCGCAATCACCTCCAGCCCGGTGATCACTCGCTTGCCTTCAGCTCGTCCGCGCACGATCAGCGGCGTTTCCGAAGGAATCGCCACCACATCAAACACAGTCTGCGCCGCGTTGATCACCTCAGGCTCAAACGCCAGTTGCCCTGCTTCCGGGCCACCGTCCATACCGACCGGAGTGACGTTGATCAGCATCTGCGGGCGCTCATCGCCCAATGCTGCCAGCCAGCGATAACCCAGCGAGTCTGCGAGTGCACGCCCGGCGCGCTCGTTACGGGCGACGATCAAGCCGTTTTTGTAGCCACCATCACGCAGGGCACTGGCCACAGCCTTGGCCATGCCACCGCTGCCGCGCAGAGCGAAGGTCGATTCCTTGGGCACCGCGTGGGTTTCCAGAAGTTGTGCGATGGCAATGTAGTCAGTGTTGTAAGCCTTGAGATGGCCATGGGTGTTGACGATGGTATTGATCGACTGAATCGCCGCCGCCGACGCGTCCAGCTCATCGACCAGCGCAATACTGGCCTCCTTGAACGGCATCGACACTCCGCAACCACGGATGCCCAGCGCGCGAATCCCACTGACTGCGCCGGTCAGATCCTTACTGGCGAAGGCCTTGTAGTAGAAATTCAGGCCCAACTGCTCATACAAATGGTTATGAAAACGCAGACCGAAATTACCCGGCCGGCCGGACAGGGACATGCACAGCTGGGTGTCTTTGTTCGGGTTCATCTGCATGAAACTTCTCCTTCAAACGCACTTTCGGATGGGCGGGATTAGCCAGCCCATCGGGTTCTGTTCGATCATATCGGCGTGTCTGTACGCGATGACGTTAGCGTTGAGCGTCCGGTAAAGAAAACGGTACAGACCTTACACAAAATTTACCTGGCGGCTGTGCTGAATTTCAAAAAATCGCTGTCTTAGAAGTATCCCCGCGACGACTGCGGGCCTGGTGCAGGCCCTGCCGCCGGGTCGAAGAACCGAGGAATTATCATGATTCGTAAACTCTCCATCATGGCAATGTTGATTGGCGCACTCGCTGTCACAGGACAGGCAGAAGCCGGTGGTGGCCATGGCTGGCAAGGCCCTGCGGTGTTTGGCGCGATCGTCGGCTCGGCCATCATCGGCTCGGCGCTGATCAACCAGGATCGACCGGTGTATGTCCAGCAACAACCGGTTTACGTTCAGCCACAACCGGTTTACGTGCAACAGCCGCCCCCACCGGTTTATTACCAACCGGCACCGGTGTATGTGCAGCAACCGGTATATATCCAACGGGCGCCCGTCTATTACGGCCCGCCTCGCGGTTATTACGGTCGGCCACACGGTTACTACGGTGGCCCACGCTGGTAACCGAAACACAAAGCCCCGCCTTGATAGCGGGGCTTTTTTGTGACCGTCTGTCGGCCAGCGTCTGAAAAAATCTCGCCAAGGTCGCTGTGAGGACAGTTTCAACAGCTAAAGTCGGCATGATGGATTTGACCGCTGGGGAAACATCGAACGGTCATTTATTTGTCATGACGGAACCGCAAGCTGAATCCGTCCGTAAACAACAGGTTGATAACAACAAGGACGACTCCATGCCAACACAAAATCCGCACCGCATCGTCGGCTTGTGCACCTCCAGCAAGGTGTACAGCGCGCTGACCGAGCTCAAGCACCTGGAAGGCCACCGCTGCGCCAAGTTTCTTTCGCTGCTGGCCGAGAACCTAGTGCACAAAGGGCTGCTCAATGAGCGTGAAGTGATGCACATGCTTGATCAAGTGGTCGATTGAAACAGCCCTCACTGTTATCAATGACCACTATCGAAAGCGTTGATTGTCCCTGAGAACGCCGATTCCCTAAGGTAGCGCCATCGATTGATGGAGGTCCTTGTCATGGCTCAGGTTCAAATCATGTCCGTTATTGGCAGCGCCGTTCCCGCCTCACTCAGAGAGCTGGGATTGCTCGCCTGTTGGTATCTGGTGCGTGACGGCGAGCCGATCAGCGGCCCGCTCACGTCCTTGCCGGCAGCGCAGGCACTGTCGCAACAGGTCGCCGGCGCGCGGTTCCAGGTTTAAGGCAACTGCACCTTGGGCTTGGTCTCGATAAACAGCGCCCAGCTGGACATGAACAGCGCGGCAATCAAAGGCCCGATCACGAACCCGTTCAAGCCGAATACCGCCAGACCGCCCAGGGTCGAGATCAGGATCAGGTAGTCGGGCATGCGCGTGTCCTTGCCGACCAGAATCGGGCGCAGCACGTTATCGACCAGCCCGATCACGAAAATGCCGAACAAACCGAGCACGACACCCTGCCAGATCATGTTGCTGAGCAGGAAATAGACCGCCACCGGTGCCCAGACAATCCCGGCTCCGACAGCGGGCAACAGCGACAGAAACGCCATCAATACCGCCCACAGCAGCGCGCTGGGGATGTCGAGAAACCAGAAAATCGCCCCGCCCAGCGCGCCTTGCGTGACCGCGACCACCAGGTTGCCCTTCACCGTTGCCCGCACCACGCGGTTGAACTTCAGTTGCAGGCGTCGCTTGTGACTCTCTTCCAGCGGTACGGCGGTGCGTATCTTGCGCGCCAGTTCCGGGCCGTCACGCAGAAAGAAGAACAGCAGATAGAGCATGATGAAGAAACTCACCACAAACTCGAACGTACCTTGGCCAAAACTGAATGCCTGAGTGGCCAGCACCTGGCTGCCCTGCATCGCCGACTTGACGATTTTGTCGCGCAAGCCGTTCAGCTCGCCCATGCCGAAACGGTCCAGCAAATGCTGGAAGTACGGCGGCAGACTCTGCTTGAACTGCGCCAGATAAGCCGCGACATCCAGCTCGCCACTCTCGATGTTCTTGTAGACCATCGCCCCTTCCTGGACCAGCAACACGCTGATGATGATCACGGGCAAAATCGCAATCACCAGGCAGACGCTCAACGTACACAGCGACGTCAGGTTGCGCTGCCAGCCGAATCGGGCCTGCAACCGGCGCTGCATCGGCGCAAACAGAATGCCGAGGATCACCGCCCAGAACACCGCGCCATAGAACGGCAACAGAATCCAGATGAAGGCCACCGTCACCAGTAACAGCAACACCGTCAGCGATTTGAATTGAATACTTTTTTGGTTCATGTCCAGTCCATGTCAGTCAGGCGCCATGCACGCCAGCCCAACTTAGTCAGCCGCCAACCGCGCGAGTGCCATCTTTATTCAAGGAGCATAGATCCAGATCAATAAACCCCGCAGACAACCGCACTACCCTGCCGCGCTTTTGCGAGCGCTGCCGCCATGACTCCCACCCTCACTCTCGCCGCCCCCGAACTGCTCGCCCCCGCCGGCACCCTGAAAAACATGCGTTACGCCTTCGCCTACGGTGCCGATGCGGTTTACGCCGGCCAGCCGCGCTACAGCCTGCGGGTGCGCAACAATGAATTCGATCACGCCAATCTGGCACTGGGTATTCGTGAAGCGCAGGCGCAGGGCAAGCGCTTCTACGTGGTGGTCAACATCGCGCCGCACAATGCCAAGCTCAAGACCTTTCTCAAGGACCTGGCGCCAGTCATCGAGATGGCGCCGGACGCGCTGATCATGTCCGATCCGGGGCTGATCATGCTGGTGCGCCGGCATTTCCCGCAGATGCCGATCCACCTTTCGGTGCAGGCCAACACGGTGAACTGGGCGAGCGTCGAGTTCTGGCAGCAACAGGGCCTGAGCCGGATTATCCTGTCCCGCGAACTGTCGCTGGAAGAAATCGCCGAAATCCGCGAGCAAGTGCCGGGCATGGAACTGGAGGTGTTCGTTCACGGTGCCCTGTGCATGGCCTATTCCGGACGTTGCCTGCTCTCGGGTTACATGAACAAACGTGACGCCAATCAGGGCACCTGCACCAACGCCTGCCGCTGGAAATACTCGGCGCAGGAGGCCACGGAGAATCAGCTGGGCGAGATCGTCCAGACCTTTCAGCCCGAGCCAACCCTGGGTCTTGGCGCGCCGACCGATCAGGTGTTTCTGCTGCAGGAAGCCAATCGCCCTGACGAATTGATGCCCGCTTTCGAGGACGAGCACGGCACCTACATCATGAACGCCAAGGATCTGCGCGCGGTCCAGCACGTCGAGCGCCTGACCCGCATGGGCGTGCATTCACTGAAAATCGAGGGCCGGACCAAATCGCACTTTTACTGCGCGCGCACCACGCAGGTGTATCGCCGGGCAATTGATGATGCGGTGGCCGGGCGCGAGTTCGATCGCAGCCTGATGAACGATCTGGAATCACTGGCCCAGCGCGGTTACACCGAGGGTTTCCTGCGTCGCCATGTGCATGACGAGTACCAGAATTATCTGCATGGCAGCTCGGTGTCGGAGCGACAGCAGTTTGTCGGGGAGTTGACCGGCGAGCGGCGTGACGGATTGGCCGAGGTCAAGGTGAAGAACCGTTTTGCGCTGGGCGATCATCTGGAATTGATGACGCCTGGGGGCAACTTTCATTTTGATCTGCAGGAACTGCGCAACCTCAAGGGCGAAGCTATTGAAGTGGCGCCGGGGGATGGGCATACGGTGTATGTGCCGATTCCGGACGGGGTGGATTTGCGCTTCGGGTTGTTGATGCGCGACCTCAAGCCAAACTAACCAGCTCCATCATCCACACGAACCCGTGTAGGAGCTGCCGAAGGCTGCGATCTTTTGACTTGGATTTAAAAAAAAGCAAAATCAAAAGATCGCAGCCTTCGGCAACTCCTACAGGGGTGATGTGTTCGGAGCATAAAGGGCGGCTGGGTCAGGTGAATTCTTCGCGCAACATCGTCACAAACGCCTCGCGCGCCGGATGCACCCCGGCGTTTTCATGCCAGTAAAACAGATTGTCGATGGCCGTCAGTTCGGGGAACTCATAGCCCACACACCCCGCGCCTTTGGCGTATTGCTCGAACACCCCTTTGGGCACCAACGCCACGCCCGCCCCCGCACTGACGCACCCGACAATCGCCCCGTAACTGGCCAGACTGACAATCGGCAACGCCTGCCCCTGACGCAACAACCAGTGCTCCAGCGCCGCCCGATACGGACAGCCTTGCGGCCACATGAACACGGTTTTGTCCTGCAGATCATCGATGCCGCGCACCGGCCCGAACGACGTCGAGGCAATCAGCAGCAACTCTTCGCGATACATCGGTGTGCGCTTGAGCTGCGAGCGCTCAACGTCCACCGCGACAATCGCGCCGTCGAGGCGATGGTTCAGCGTGTCGTCGAGCAACTGGCCCCAGGTGCCGGTGGTGAGTTCCAGTGCGACCTGCGGATAACGCTTGTGAAACTTCGCAAGCAGCCGTGGCAAACGCCCGGTGGCCGACGATTCGATGGCGCCGATGCGCAGCGGCCCGGACGGCTCGGCCGAGGGATCAACTGCGCGTTTGGCCTCCGCCGTCAGCGCCAGAATTTTTTGCGCATAGGCAAGAAACATCTGCCCTGCCGGACTGATCCGCAGCCCACGCCCCTGGCGAATGAACAGTGCAACGCCCAACTCCGCCTCCAGCGCCTTGATCCGCGCGGTGATGTTCGACGGCACGCAGAACAGTTTTTCCGCCGCCCGGGCGATGCTGCCTTCCTCGGCCACGGTCTTGAACATACGGATTTGTGCCAGCTCCATACTCATCACTCTGAGTGAACATTCAGCGCAGTATAAGTCAGTTGTGGCGAATGATTGCCCGCCCGGATACTCGGCGCATCATGCCTACTGGTGCTCGATCATGCCGTTCCCTGCTTCGCTGAAAATGTTACTGGCCATGGCGTTTGTCGTCTGCTGCTGGGCGTATTCGCCAACCGGCATCCACATCGGCCTGCAAGCTTACGATCCCGGGCATCTGGCGTTGCTGCGGTTTCTGTTGGCGTCGGTGTTCATGGCGGTCATCGCCGCGTTCAAAGGTCTGCAACTCTCTCGCGTGAGGGACGTACCACTGCTGTTCGCCCTGGGTTTCTTCGCGGTCAGCCTGCATCACGTCGCGCTGAACATCGGCCAGCTAAGCGTCAGCGCCGGGGCGTCGAGCGTGCTGGCGCAATCGAGTCCACTGTTCAGCACGCTGCTGGCGCGCTTCGTGTTCAAGGATCAGGTCAGTGTCTGGCGTTGGGGCTGTGTGTTGCTGGGTTTGGTCGGCGTGGCGATTGTGGTCAGCGGCGATCGTGGTGTGGGCGAGATCGACGCGCATGGCTTGCTGATCTTGCTGGCGGCGGTTTCCTGGAGCATTTATTTCGCTCTGCAAAAGCATCACGCCCGGCGCTATGACGGTTTGAGTCTGACGTGCTACGCGGTGTGGTCGGGGACATTGCTGTTGCTGATTTACCTGCCGGGGTTGAGCGACGCGGTGATGAAAGCGCCGCTGCGGGTGCAATGGGCAGTGTTGGCGCTCGGTGTGTTTCCAAGTGCCCTGGCCTATCTGGCGTGGGGGTTTGTGCTCAGGCATGTGGATTTGAGTCGGGCGACCATGACCCTCTACCTGATTCCGCCGACGGCGATGGGGATTGCGTCGGTGGGGCTGGGCGAGCGGCCGACCCTGTTGATGCTGGCGGGCTCGGCGGTGGTATTGGTCAGTGTGCTGGCGTTGAATCTGGAGCGGCGGTTTTGGCTGGGGCGGACTGCGTGCGCTAATCATTGATATCGAGTGAGACGGATGCCGCCATCGCTGGCAAGCCAGCTCCCACAGGGTTCGGGGTTGTACAAAGGTTCTGCTGCACACCCGCATAACCGGTGGGAGCCATCACATCAATCAGAGCCAGCTGCCCATCAGCGCCGATCATCCGACAACGGCGTCGGTTCATCCGCCGGCGGCATTTCTTCATCCGCCGGTGGGTCCTTCCAGTCCTCCGGCCGATCGGCGTCACTCAACGGATCGCGCCCCGGGGTCATCCCTGGCGGTGCATCGTGATCGCCCAGTGACGGCTCATCGGTGCCGGGCACCGGGAGGGTCGGGTCGGTGGGAAGCACTCCCCCCTGAAACAGCAAGTCGTTAGCCATGACGCACCTCACCAAAGAGGTCCGGAAAACCCGGGCCGTACAGTTTGGAAGCGGCCCCGGGAACGGCGTGCCATCGAACAGACCAACGGCGCTCAATCCTGTGCCAGGAACCGGTCGCGACTGTTGGTCAGATGCAGCCACATGGCTGCCCGCGCTGCATCCGGATCCTGGCGCTTGATCGCATTCAAAATCGCCTCGTGCTCCAGATTGGCCAGTTGCCCCAGCTTGCTCAAATCCGCCGCCCCACGCTCGACTGCATTGACCCGCGCCCGCGGAATCATCGCGTTGCCCAAGTGCTGCATGATCTCGCTGAAGCACACATTGCCGGTGGCCTCGGCGATCAACAGATGAAAACGCCGATCGGCCTCGACGCAGCTGTCGTTGTTGGCCAACAGACGTTGATAGTCATCCAGCGCCTGGCGCATCTGCAGCACTTGCTGCTCGCTGCGGCGCTGCGCCGCCAGCGCCACGGCTTGCGTCTCCAGCCCCATGCGCAATTCAAGAATGCTGCGCACCCCGAGCGCGGTGTCGACGTTCAGCCGCAACCCCTGCTCCGGCGCCCGCTCGATCACGAACGTGCCGATGCCATGCCGGGTCTCGACCAGCCCCGACGCCTGCAATTTGGAAATCGCCTCGCGCACCACTGTGCGGCTGACCCCGTATTCCTGAACGATGGAATTCTCCGACGGCAATTTGTCGCCGGGGGACATTTGCCCGAGCAGGATGCTCTGGGTGAGCTTCTCCACCAGGTCATGGGCCAGGTTGTGCGCACGTTTGCGCGCGGGGGCGTCGAGGTCTTCTTGCATGGTCGGTTCCGGTGAACGGTGCTTGCGGATCGTAGCACTGCGGGGATGGCTGACAAGGGTCGATGTTACTCCTCTGAGCCCGATCAACTTGTATGACAACACTCATTATCTGTGAAAAAACTCGTTCATGAATTAAGCGTTCCGCTGAAATAAAATTCGGAGCCGCTCAAAAGACACGACCGCCCAACACAAGATAAAACCAGTAAACACGGACTTAAAAACCAAAAAAAGCATAAGAAATCTGCCTCTCCAAAGAATTTAGTCGGTCCTTGCCACTTGTAGGACAAAAAAACCTAGTTGTATGATGTCTATCAACAACGCAGCACCCAGCCCTACCCCGCATAAAAATAATCAGTGGGAGAAAACCTAGTGAAAACCTCCGTCTCCGGGATGAACGAGGGCGTTGATTCAACGCTGGCGTCCGCCATCTCGAAAGTTAAACGCCACGTCTTGCCGCTCTTCGTGATCATGTTCATCGTCAATTACATTGACCGGGTGAACATCGGTTTCGTCCGTACCCACATGGAACATGACCTGGGCATCGGCGCCGCCGCTTACGGCTTCGGCGCCGGTCTGTTCTTCATCGGTTATGCGCTGTTCGAAGTCCCCTCCAACATGCTCTTGCAGAAGGTCGGCGCACGCATCTGGCTGACCCGAATCATGTTCACCTGGGGCGTGGTCGCTACCTGCATGGCGTTCATCCAGAACGAAACCCACTTCTACATCCTGCGTTTCCTGCTCGGTGTCGCCGAGGCCGGGTTCTTTCCCGGGGTGATCTACTACTTCACCCGCTGGTTGCCCGGCGCGGAACGCGGTAAAGCCATTGCGATTTTCCTCAGCGGCTCGGCCATTGCGTCCCTGATCTCCGGCCCGCTGTCCGGCCTGCTCCTGCAAATCAACGGGCTGGGCATGCACGGCTGGCAATGGATGTACTTTATTGAAGGGATGTTTTCGGTGTGCCTGTGCGTGTTCGTCTGGTTCTGGCTCGACGCCAAACCTCACGATGCAAAATGGCTGAGCCGCGCCGAACAGGACGCGCTCGTCACGGCCATCGACGACGAACAGAAGGCCCGCGAAGCTGCCACACCGATCCGGCCATCGATGGGCAAACTGCTCAAGGACCGCCAGATCATCCTGTTCTGCCTGATCTACTTCTTCATTCAGTTGACGATCTACGCCGCGACCTTCTGGCTGCCGAGCATCATCAAGAAGATGGGCGAACTCAGCGATGTGCAGGTCGGCTTGTTCAACTCGATTCCGTGGCTGCTGTCGATTGTCGGCATGTATGCCTTCGCCTCCCTCTCCACCAAATGGAAACACCAGCAGGCATGGGTCGCCGCTGCGCTGTTGATCGCTGCAGCGGGGATGTTCATGTCCACCACGGGTGGGCCGATCTTCGCCTTCGTCGCGATCTGCTTTGCGGCGCTGGGTTTCAAGTCGGCTTCGTCGCTGTTCTGGCCGATACCGCAGGCGTATCTGGATGCGCGAATTGCCGCCGCCGTGATCGCGCTGATCAACTCGGTGGGCAACCTTGGCGGCTTCGTTGCGCCGACCACTTTCGGACTGCTCGAAGAACACACCGGCTCGATTCAGGGTGGCCTCTACGGCTTGGCCGCTACCTCGATCATTGCCGCGATCATCGTCTTCTTCGCCCGCACCAAGCCCAGGCCGGCTGCGGATATTGCTATAGCTGAAACTGCGCCGAAACACGCCTGATTCTGAAAGATACGAAAAGGATAAAAACAATGAACGCACACGACACCGCCAAAGCCCCGATCATCACTGACATGCAGGTCATTCCGGTGGCCGGCCACGACGGCATGCTGCTTAATCTGAGCGGTGCCCACGGGCCATTTTTCACCCGCAATATCGTCATTCTCAAAGACAACGCCGGCCATACCGGTGTCGGTGAAGTACCCGGTGGCGAGCGCATTCGCCAGACGCTGGAAGACGCACGCAGCCTGGTCATCGGCAGCCCGATCGGCACGTATCAAAAGATGCTCAATCAAGTCCGTCAGACCTTTGCCGACCGCGATGCCGGCGGCCGCGGCCTGCAAACTTTCGACCTGCGCATCACTATTCACGCGGTCACCGGCCTCGAAGCCGCACTGCTCGACTTGCTCGGTCAGCACCTCGACGTGCCAGTCGCGGCGCTGCTCGGTGAAGGCCAGCAACGCGATGAAGTGAAGATGCTTGGCTACCTGTTTTACGTCGGCGATCAGCACGAAACCGACCTCGCCTACCGCAGCGAACCGGACGCCGAAAACGACTGGTTCCGCGTGCGTCACGAGAAGGCCATGACCGCCGAAGCCGTGGTGCGCCTCGCCGAAGCGGCCCACGCGAAATACGGCTTCAAGGATTTCAAGCTCAAGGGCGGCGTGCTCAGTGGTGATGCGGAAATCGAAGCAGTCACGGCGCTGGCCGAACGCTTTCCGCAGGCGCGCATCACCCTCGACCCGAACGGCGCCTGGTCACTCAAGGAAGCGATCCGCTTGTGCCGGGATCAGCATCAGGTTCTGGCGTATGCGGAAGATCCGTGCGGTGCGGAAAACGGTTATTCCGGCCGCGAAGTGATGGCAGAGTTTCGCCGCGCCACCGGCCTGAAAACCGCCACCAACATGATCGCCACCGACTGGCGTGAAATGGGGCATGCGATCCAGCTGCAATCGGTGGATATCCCGCTGGCCGACCCGCACTTCTGGACCATGCAGGGTTCCGTGCGCGTGGCGCAAATGTGCCATGAGTGGGGACTGACCTGGGGCTCGCACTCCAACAACCATTTCGATATTTCACTGGCCATGTTCACCCACGTTGCGGCGGCAGCACCGGGTGAAATCACCGCCATCGACACCCACTGGATCTGGCAGGACGGCCAGCGCCTGACCAAGGCGCCGTTGCAAATCGTCGACGGTTGCGTGCAGGTGCCGAAGACGTCGGGACTGGGCGTGGAAGTGGATATGGATCAGGTGGCCAAGGCTCACGAACTGTACAAAGGCATGGGCCTTGGCGCACGGGATGACAGCGTGGCGATGCAGTTTCTGATTCCGGGCTGGAAGTTTGATAACAAGCGGCCGTGTCTGGTGCGCTAACGCTTCACTAACATCACGGATCCCCTGCACTCTCAATTTTGCAGGAGGTATGTGATGGCCGGTCCGACACATAAACCTGTGGGAGCTGGCTTGCCAGCGATGACGTCAACACGGGCAACATTCAAGGTGCTGACCCAACGCTATCGCTGGCAAGCCAGCTCCCACAGGGTCGTGTGCTAGACAGCGATTTGTAGCAACCAGTTTTTAAACGCATTCATCGCCGCCGTCTCCGGCCGCGACTGCAACCGCGTCAGCCAGTAACTCCCGGTCGTGATCTCGATCGCGAACGGCTGACGGATCGCATCCGCCGCCAGTTGCCGGGCAAACATCAGCGGCGGGGCCAGCGCCACGCCACTGCCCTGCAACGCCGCCTCCATCATCGCCAGCGACGAGTCGAACATGATGCTTTGCGGCGGCGCGGCCTGTGTCGCCAGACCCGCCGCCTGAAACCACGCGGGCCATTCATCAGTGCGATAGGAACGCAGCAACGTCTGCTGCAACAAATCCCCAGGCGTGTGCAATTGCCGGGCGATCTCCGGCACGCACAGCACTGATAGTGGCGCATCGAGCAAGCGCATCGCCTCGATACCGTGCCAGGCGCCAGCGCCAAAGCGGATCGCATAATCCAGCCCTTCGGCGGCAACATCCACGCGATTGTTGTGCGTCGACAGCCGTAAATCTATGAGCGGATGTTTCGCCCGGAAGTCCGCAAGCCTTGGCAACAGCCAACCCACGGCGAAAGTGCCGACCGCCCCGACGGTCAACATCTCGCGATACTGTCCACCGGCAAGGCGTTCGAGGATCTGCGCGATGTGGTCAAACGAGGTGCTTAACACCGGCAGCAACGTTTCGCCTTCACTGGTCAGCATCAGCCCGCGGGGCAGGCGTTTGAACAGTGTTACGTTGAGCTGCGCTTCGAGGCTTTTGACCTGATGACTGACGGCAGCCTGAGTCACGCACAGCTCCACGGCAGCTCGAGTGAAACTCAAGTGACGCGCCGATGCTTCGAAAGCGCGCAGTGCATTGAGCGGCAATTGCGGTCGAATCATGCCCAGCCCCTAATTTTTCTAATGGCTAATCCAAGATTTCGTCGTTTGTCGATTCACGTCGGACTGCCTAAATTGTCGGCGCTGATCAGCCGCCCATTACAAAAATCGCCCGCAGTGTAGCGCGATACCACCATCAACACTCTTGGAGAGTGGTTCACTTATGTCATCCATCAACCTGACCAAAGCCTTTTCCTGTAGCGCGTTCGGACTGCTATTCGGCGCTGCAACCTGCCTCGGCGCCCCGCAAACCGATGAGCAACTGCAAGCTGTGGTCAAAGCCGCCGTCACACCGGTGATGCAGCAACAGAACATTGCCGGCCTGGCCGTTGCACTGACCATCAACGGCCAGCCGCATTACTTTAACTACGGCGTTGCCGCCAAGGACACCGGGCAGAAGGTCAGCGAAAACACCCTGTTCGAAGTCGGCTCGGTGAGCAAAACCTTCACCGCGACATTGGCCGGTTATGCGCAGGCCACGGGCAAACTGGACCTGTCGACCAAGGCCAGCACGCTCTGGCCTGAGCTAAAAGGCAGCGCCTTCGACAACATCAGCGTGCTGCAACTGGGCACCTACAGCGCGGGCGGTTTGCCGCTGCAGTTTCCTGCTGATGCGGACTCAACGGACAAGATGCTGGGCTATTACCAGCAGTGGAAACCGGCCTATTCGCCGGGCAGCCATCGCCTGTATTCGAACCCCAGCCTCGGACTGTTCGGCTATCTGACGGCAAAAAGCCTCGATCAACCCTTTGCTCAGGCCATGACTGAAACCTTGCTGCCGAAGCTGGGCCTCAAGCACACCTTCATTGAAGTACCCGCCTCAGAAGCGAAGCTCTACGCGCA
The DNA here is from genome assembly GCF_044218815.1 of Pseudomonas sp. A0308. Taxonomy (NCBI): domain Bacteria; kingdom Pseudomonadati; phylum Pseudomonadota; class Gammaproteobacteria; order Pseudomonadales; family Pseudomonadaceae; genus Pseudomonas; species Pseudomonas sp. A0308. The sequence goes on along the minus strand of NZ_CP162581.1, from coordinate 5,652,425 downwards.
GGGTTACGACAAGAACGACAAACCGGTTCGCGTCAGCCCCGGCGCACTGGATGCCGAAGCCTATGGCATCAAGACCAGTGCGGCGGATCTGCTGCGCTACGTCGAGGCCAACCTCAAGCCTGCGAACCTTGAACAGCCGCTACAAAAAGCCATCGCCGCGACCCACACCGGTCACTACACCGTCGGCGATATGACGCAGGGTCTGGGCTGGGAGCGTTATCACTATCCGATCAGCCTGGAGAAGCTGCAGGCCGGCAACTCGACGCCGATGGCAATGGAGCCGCACAAGGTCAAATGGCTGACCCCGCCACAGCCTGAGCCGGCCAATGTGCTTTACAACAAAACCGGCGCAACCGGCGGTTTCGGCGCGTACGTGGCGTTCGTGCCATCGAAGGATATTGGCATCGTGATTCTGGCCAACAAGAACTACCCGAATGCGGAACGGGTGAAGATTACGCATGAGATTTTCAGTGCGCTGACCAACTAAAGATCAAGAGATCGCAGCCTTCGGCAGCGCCCTTCTTGCAGGCAATAAAAATGGGCGACCTATAGAGGTCGCCCATTTTTTTGATTCAGATCCCGCCATCAATCATTCGGCATTTCTGGCGGCTTGGTCGGTTTGGCGGGTTTGCTCGGCTTGGCGCCTTTCGCACCTTTGGCCGGTTCAGGTTCGGCAGCGGCCGGGGCTGCTGCGGCGGCGGCCGCTTCTTTCTCGGCCATGGGCATGGCGTCGATGGTGTCGAAGATTTTCTTCAGGTCGATGGCCTTCGCGTCATCCCCCGAGGCGGAGAGTTTGGTCTCGCCGTCCTTGCCCACCAGGAACACTTTCGGATAAGCCCCGGCGCCCAGCTTCAGTGAGCGCAGCAGGGCCATGGTGTCTTGCTGGCCCATGTCCTTGCCGTCGAGCTGACCCGACATACTGAGGATGGTGTAAACCTTGATATTGCGATCGGCGACGCCCTTTTTGTTGGCCGGGTCGTCCAGCGACTTTTTCAGGTTCAGCCACACGGGGTCGGCGGTGCTTTGCGCGATCACGATCAGCGGTCGGGCGCGGCCCATGTCTGCGGCAATCGGCGAATCGTTGTCAGCGGCGAACAGGGGGCCGGCAACTGCCAGCAAGAGTGTCAGGGTCAGTGACCTGATGAGCATGCGCATCTCCTTTTGATATCCACGCTCTAATGATTGCGCATCGCGGCGATTGTTCCGGTGTATCCGGCAAATATCTGTCGCCCTGCCAGAAGCTTAGGTCAGGCCCGACATTGCGCAACTGCACAAACGCGATTGCCACGCCAATTTGATTACCGTTCAAGAGCGCATTAGGGTGGCTGTTCTGCTCACGAAATGGAGGTCACCCCGTGCACATCGATTACCTGTGCGATCACCCGGAATTGATCGAAGAACTGGCCGAACTCAACTTCAAGGAGTGGGGTAGCTTTCGTCCCGACGACACCCTTGCTGCCCGCACCGAACGCATGCGTGCGGCGTGCGGCAAAGGTGCGATCCCCAGTGTCGTGGTAGCGATTGAAGACGGCAGGTTGCTGGGCGGCGCACTGCTGATCGACAGCGACATGAAGGTCCGGCCCGAACTCACGCCCTGGCTGGCCGGGGTTTATGTGAAGGCTGAAGAACGTGGCCGCGGGATTGCTTCGCAACTGGTCAAGCGCATTGTTGAAGAGGCTGAGGCGTTGGATGTCCCGGAACTTTACCTGTACACCGACGCAGCACAGTCGCTGTATGCGCGGCTGGGTTGGGAGGTGGTCGAGGAGATGGTTTACGAAAATTTACCGGTGACCGTCATGAAATACACCACGCGGCAACCAACATAAGAAGATATCTGTGGCGAGGGGATCTAGCGCGACGTCAGTCCAGCGCCGAATCGAGTGCCGCCAGTAGATGTGCGGATTCGATCAGGCGCTCGCCGACTCTGATTACCCCGCCGTCCAGATCAATGCTCACCGTCACCGACGAGCGATCGCCAGGGTATTTGCGCAGCAGCAGGTCGATGCCACTGACCGTCTCCTGCGCTGTGCCGATCAAATCCCATACGCTGTCGCTCAGATCCAGCAAAACCTGCTGACGCTGCTGATCAACCACCAGCGGCGCATACAGCCAATGGCTCATGCGCATCTCGCGGGGTTCGACAGTGATGGCGATACGGCCATCGCAGTGCACAGTGGTTTCGCTCATGGTTGTCGATCAAAACGCCAGTTTATAGCCGATCAATACCAGCATCGTCGCCAGGCAGGGCCGCAGCACTTCGTCGGAGATGCGGCCGGTCAGGTGGCTGCCAAGCCAGATGCCTGGCAACGAACCGATCAGCAAAAAGCCCAGCACGCTCCAGTCCATGTTGCCCATGCTCGCATGGCCGAGGCCGGCGACGAGGGTCAGCGGTACGGCGTGGGCGATTTCAGTGCCGACCAGGCGGCGGGTCGGCAGCAGCGGATAGAGGATGAACAAGGCCACGGTGCCGAGGGCGCCGGCGCCGATCGAGGTCAGAGCGACCATGGTGCCAAGGATCAGGCCGGTGATCACCGTCATCACGTTCAGCCGCGAACCGCTCGGGTTGTAGTTGCCGCCAGCGCGTTTGTGGGCGAATTCCAGCAAGCGTTTCTTGAAGAAGATCGCCAACGCCGTGGCGAACAACACAAAGCCCAAGGCCTGTTTGATGATGGCGTTCATCGCGTCCGGCGCGGTGTGCAGCGTGCTGAGAAACCACAAGGTCATGACCACCGCCGGCACGCTGCCGAGGGTCAACCAACCGGTGATGGCCCAATCGATATTCTTGTTCTTCTTGTGAACGATGACGCCACTGGATTTGGTAATGGCCGCGTACAGCAGGTCGGTGCCGACCGCCGTGGCCGGGTTGATGCCGAACCACAGCAGGATCGGCGTCATCAACGAACCACCGCCGACACCGGTCATACCGACAATAAAACCCACCACCAGCCCGGCAATCACCAGGCCGAAATTTGCCAATTCCATTAAGACGTCCAGAAAAACGACGAGAAAAATCTGGCCCGCAGCATAGCGATTTTTCTTATAACCACATATATCGATGCGGTCTATCGTTATGCCCAATCCCACTTTCAGGCTCGAGGGTTTGGGGTATATCCATTTTTTGGGTGATGGCTGAGTAGGGTTCCGCCCTTACGGCGGGTCACTTTTTCCAGACGCCGAAAAAGTAACCAAAAAGGCTTTGCCCTGACGTTCGGCCCGCTCGCTGGGGCTCGGGGTTCCTTCGCTCCGGGATCCATCCGGGGCATCGATTCCGGTTTGCTTCGCTGCACCTCCTTTCGATGTCCTCCCCGGATGAATCCCTCCACTCAGCCTGCCGACGGGCTCTGAGATCAAGAGCTGCACTCGAGCTAACGCTCATTGTGTTGAGTGGTGGGAGAGCGATGCGGTCGGCATTGGTTTTGGGTTGGGTTCGCCCCTCATCGGAACGTCGCCCGCCCAGCCCTCTCCCGAGGGAGAGGGGATCAATTTTTGGGCTTTTCAACATTGGAGTGCGACTCGGTATCCACATCGGCGCATCTCGCCCAATCACCTCGATCAGTTCCCTCTCCCTCCGGGAGAGGGCTAGGGTGAGGGGCTCTTGATCTGGCCCTGGCTTTTGATCTTCTGCCCCTTCGGCAGGCCGAGCGTAGGTGTTCATCCGGGGGGCAGGCGCCCAGCGCCGTGCGGCGAAGCCGCATTCATCGAGAGGAGGTGCAGCGCAGCAAACCGTAGACGATGCCCCCGGATGGACACCGTAGCGAGGGAACACTGAGCCTCAGCGAAGTGCCGTACGCCGGGGCAAAGCCTTTTGGTTCCTTTTTGGCGTTTGAAAAAGGGACTCGCTGTAAGAGCGAAACCGCCAGCGGCAACACCCGCAGCAACGGATATATCCCCAATCCCAATCCGGCGTTCAGGTGCTCCACGACGAACGCAATAAGAAAGATCAAAAGATCGCAGCCTTCGGCAGCTCCTACAGGAGGGATCAGTGTTGGCGTCGTCCCGGTTTGAAGCTGTGTGTGCTGTTGATCCACACCGTGGCCAGCGCGATCAGGGACAGGATCAGCAGCGCCCACGGAAACGACATCGCCCCCGCTCGATCCAGCAGCAACCCACCGAACAGCCCGCCTCCGGCGATTGCCACGTTCCAGGAAGTCGTCAGCATTGCCTGCACCACATCGACATGATCACCGGCAGAATCCGCCGCTGCCGTCAGCAACAACGTCGCCGAACCACCGAAGGACAACCCCCACACCGCCATGCAGCCGTAGATCACCCATGGCGACGGATTCGCCAGGGCCAGCACCAGCGCCGTCACGGCAAACACCGCGAGGCTGATCAGGGTCAGCCAGCGCAACCAGCGATCCACCAGCATGCCGATGATCCAGATTCCCACCAGCGAACACACGCCAAACAACAGCAGCACCAGATCAACACGTCCGGCGAGTCCGGCCTGCATCAAAAACGGTGAAATGTAGGTGTAGAGAATGTTGTGCCCGAGCATCCACGTCAGCACCACCAACAACACCGGGCGCACACCCGGCAGGCGCAGGGACTGCATCAACGGCAGACGCTCGGCACTGGCCTGCCCCGGGCGATCCGGCACCGCCACAACAATCCACGCCGCCAGCACCAGCGCCAGTGCCGACATTATTCCGAACGAGGCGCGCCAACCGATCAGATGGCCCAGCCACGTCCCCGCCGGTGTTCCCAGGGAAAGCGCCACTGGTGTGCCGAGCATGGCAATCGCCAGCGCTCGCCCCTGCTGATGCACCGGCACGATCCCGCGGGCGTAACCGGCCATGATTCCCCACGACAGCCCAGCCGCCATACCGGCGAGAAAGCGCGAGGCCAGCGTCAGGCCGTAATGACTGGAAAACGTGGTGATGGTGTTGAACAGCACAAACCCGCCAACCGTCATCAACAGCACCCGGCGCCGTGGCCAGCCACGGGTGGCCACGGTCAGCGGAATCGCGGCAACAATCGAACCCAGCGCATACAGCGTCACCAGTTGCCCGGCGAGCACTTCGCTGACGTTCAGTCCGGCACTGATTTGCGGCAGCAATCCGGCCGGCAGGGTTTCAGTGAGGATGGCGATGAACCCGGTCATGGCGAAGGCCAGCAACGCGGCATAGGGCAGTTTGTCGGCGCGGGTCGCGCGGTCGACACGGCTGAAATCGGCGCTTGCGGGGTCGGTCATGACGGATGCAGCTCCATTTGGATCAAAATTAGCGAGTGATTGTATACAAGTTATCCAGCCACCAATCAACCCAATACCGCTGACACCACTATCCCCCCCCTGTAGGAGCTGCCGAAGGCTGCGATCTTTTGACTTTGGTTTTTCAAGATCAAGATCAAAAGATCGCAGCCTGCGGCAGCTCCTTTATTGCGCCAGCAGCGTATCCACAGATTTATTGCACCGGGAGGAAGTTGAGGAACAGCAAACTCTGCGCGTAATTGAGCCCGATCCGCCGGTAGCGCTCATCAAGCATTTGCGTCAGCAGATCCAGACGCGCAACGATTTTGCCGAACTCCACGGCAAAACTCAGGTTGCTGCCCTCCTCCGAGATCTCATTGGAAAACAACAGCGGCTGGCCTTCCTTGTTCTGACGCTGCGACAGAATCCACGTGGCTTTTTCGATGTTGCGCGCCGCGTTATGCACGAACGTCGGGTTGATCGCGTCCGTCATGTAGAACTGGGTTCGATTGCCATGGGCCGTCACCAGCATGCTGCCGATGGCATAAATGAACGCGCCGACGCGGTCACCACGAAACTCCGGGCTCATCGCATAGCTGAGCGCCGCGAGGTCCTTTCTGCCGCCGAGCACCGGCAATGGTTGTTGCTGCTCGATGGCCAGTCGTACCTGCTTGACGGCGGCGTGAATGTTGAGGAAACCCGACTTGCGCAACTCGTCCGGGTTGCGCAGGTACAGCTTGCCCATCAACCGATAAAGACTGCCAAGGTTGTCACGCATCGCCAGCGTGGCCATCCGGTCGACGCTGGTCTGCAGAAATTCCTGCGGCTGCCCTTCCCGGATCTGGTTGATGAAACCATTACCGTCCTGATGGCTACAACCGCTGAACAACAGCGACGACAAACACACCAGCAACAGGCACGGGCGACGGACAAATCGGCTGATCAGCTTAAACACTCTCGGCATGAATTCTCGAACAGGCACATTCCTGTGCGGCGGGAGTCACCGCATCCTGGCCATGGATAGAGCCGCTGATTGCGCAAAAGTGCAGTGCTGGCGGTATTTCCCGACCTTCGGCGTGATACAGCGATCCATTTAGTCCGACTTTATTTTTGCAATAAACGTTTAATCCGCTATAAATTCTCACCTGAATACCAAATAGCATGACTATTACCCAGCCTCTGTAGGAGCTGCCGCAGGCTGCGATCTTTTGACCTTGTTTTTTAAGATCAAAAGATCGCAGCCTTCGGCAGCTCCTACAGGGGGGTTACTGAAAACAACAACAAAAAGGAAGGTCAACCATGATTCAATCCCGTCACCTGCTCTCCGGCCTTGGACTGTCCCTGATGATCGCCACCCTCTCTGCCAACGCGGCCGGCCTGAGCGCCGAACACAAGGCCTTCGGCAAAACCAATGACGGCACGCCCGTCGAGCAATACATCCTGCGCAACAGCCATGGCATGCAAGCCACGGTCATCACGTACGGCGCAACCCTGCAATCGCTGCAAGTGGCGGACAAGAACGGCAAGTTCGACGACGTCGTGCTCGGCTTCGACGATGTGCAGGGCTACCAGAAAGGCACCGCGTACTTCGGCGCGACCATTGGCCGCTTCGGCAATCGTCTGGCAGAAGGTGCTTTCGAACTCGACGGCAAACGCTATCAAGTGCCGCAGAATGACAAGTCCAACGCCTTGCATGGCGGTACTCAGGGCTTCGATAAAAAGGTCTGGAAAGCTCAGGAAACAAGAGACAAGGATTCAGTCGGCGTAACCCTGACCTATCTGTCGGTGGACGGTGAAATGGGTTTCCCCGGCAACCTCACCACCGAGGTGACTTATCGCCTCACCGACAACAACGAATTGCGCATCGACTACAAGGCCAGCACCGATAAACCGACGGTGCTGAACCTGACCAATCACAGCTACTTCAACCTCGCCGGCGCCGGTAATGGCGACATCCTCAAGCAAGTCGCGACCTTGCATGCCAGCCATTACACGCCGGTCACCGGCAAACTGATCCCCACCGGAGAGCTGGCGCCAGTGGCCGGCACACCGATGGACTTCAGCAAACCGACCGCCATCGGCGCGCACATCAAGGCGGATCATCCGCAACTGAAATTTGCCGAGCCGAAACAGGGTGGCTTCGATTTCAACTGGGCGCTGGATACCAAAGGTGATGCGAGCAAACTGGCCGTCGAAGTCAGTGACCCGCAGTCCGGCCGGCATCTACAGCTGTTCACCAGCGAACCGGGCGTGCAGTTCTACACCAGCAACTTCCTCGATGGCACGGTCAAGGGCAAGGGTGGCAAGGTCTACCCGCACTGGGGCGCGTTTACCCTCGAGACCCAGCACTATCCTGACTCACCGAATCAGCCGAACTTCCCCAGCACACGGCTGGATCCGGGCCAGGCTTACGCGCATAGCGTGGTGTTGAAGTTTTCTGCGAAGTAGAAGCTGAAGATCAACAGATCGCAGCCTGCGGCAGCTCCAGTTGTTTGGGTACACCGTTTGAATGGCGGTGAATCCAACCCCACCTGTAGGAGCTGCCGCAGGCTGCGATCTGTTGCTTTATGAAGCGCATGGAACCCCTGCGCTATCCTGCTGCCCACTAAGGTATCGACCCTTTCAGGTAGGAGGTTTGAATGCGTACCCTCGAATTGGCTGGCGTGCAGGTTCCGGTGATTGGCCAGGGCACCTGGCGTATGGGTGAAGATCGTTCGACCCACAAGCGCGAAGTTGCCGCCTTGCGCAGCGGCATCGAACTGGGCATGACCCTGATCGACAGCGCCGAAATGTACGCCGAGGGCGGCGCCGAAAGTGTTGTCGGCGAAGCTATCGCCGGTTTGCGTGATCAGGTGTTTCTGGTCAGCAAGGTCTACCCGCACAACGCCAGCCGCAAAGGCATCCGGCAAGCTTGCGAACGCAGTCTGCGTCGGCTGGATACCGATTACATCGACCTCTATCTGCTGCATTGGCGCGGCCAGTATCCGCTGGATGAAACCGTCGAGGCTTTCGAACGCCTGCGCGAAGAGGGCAAGATTGGTCGCTGGGGTGTGTCGAATTTCGACGTCGATGACCTTGAAGAACTGGCGTCTCCTGCCTGCGCGACCAATCAGGTGCTCTACAACCTTGAAGAGCGTGGCGTCGAATTCGATCTGTTGCCGTGGTGCCAGCAACAGCGCCTGCCGCTGATGGCTTACTGTCCGATCGGTCAGGGCGGCGCGATGCTGGCCAACCCGGTGCTGAAACAGATTGCCGCTCGTCACGGCGTCACCCCGGCGCAGGTGTCGCTGGCGTGGATTCTGCGTCAGGATGGCGTCATTGCGATTCCCAAGGCTGTGCGGCCGGAACACGTGCAACTCAATGCACAAGCCGCGCAGCTACAACTGGAGGCCGGGGATCTGGCGGCGCTCGACCAGGTGTTTCAAGCGCCACAACGCAAGCAGCGGCTGGCCATGGTCTGAGCTGACGACTGGCCGAGGTTCCGTATGAGAAGCACTGATCATCACGACCCATTTGACCTGCAACGATTCGTCCAGGCGCAGGACCCGGTATTTGACCGGGTGCAGCGCGAACTCGAAGCGGGTCGCAAACGCAGCCACTGGATGTGGTTTGTCTTCCCGCAGTTCGCAGGGCTTGGCGGCAGTGAAATGTCCCGACGCTTCGCCATCGGGTCAGCCGCAGAAACCCAGGCCTACCTCGATCACCCATTGCTCGGCGCCCGACTGCGCACCTGCACGCAGCTCGTGCTGAATACCGAGCAGCGTTCGATTGCAGAGATTTTCGGGCATCCCGATGACTTGAAATTTCACTCCTCGATGACACTGTTCAGCCAGTTTACCGCTGGCGAAAGCCTGTTCAATCAGGCCCTCGAGCGCTACTTCCACGGCATCCCCGACGAATGGACGCTGCAACTGCTGGACTCAAAAGAGGCCCAGCTGCCCCCCGATCAGGGTTGAGAAATCATCGTCGACGAAGGGCAGGATCGCGTCCGCCACCGGTTGCAGCTGCCGGGTGATGTAGTGGTCGTAATCGATGGTTGAACGTCGCACTTCCAGCGGTTCCGGACCGGCCAGGGTGATGACGTAGCTGATCCAGCCGCCATTCTGGTACTGCCGTGGACGGCCGTGCTGCGAGTTGTATTCGTCGGCCAGCCGCGCGGCGCGCACATGGGGCGGTACGTTGCGCTCGTAATCATCGAGGGTGCGACGCAGACGCTTGCGGTAGACCAGCCGATCATCGAATTCCCCGGCGAGGGTTTTGCGCACGTATTCGCGCACGTAATCCTGATACGGCTTGCGCTGGAAGATTCGCTCATACAGCTCCTGCTGGAACTGCCGGGCCAGGAGCGACCAATCGGTGCGCACGGTTTCCAGGCCTTTATAGACCATCTCATCTGTGCCATCAGCGCGCGTTACCAGACCGGCATAACGCTTCTTGCTGCCCTCCTCTGCGCCGCGAATGGTCGGCATCAGGAAGCGTTTGTAGTGAATTTCAAACTGCAATTCGAGCGCACTTTCCAGCCCGTACTCTTCGCGCACATGCTCGCGCCACCAGTCGTTGACGTGCTTGACCAGCGTATGGCCGATCGTCGCCGCCTCCTCCTGACCATGGGCGCGACGCAGCCAGACGAAGGTCGAATCGGTGTCGCCGTAGATCACCGCATGCCCCTGCTCTTCGATCAGCTTGCGCGTGCGCAGCATGATTTCGTGTCCGCGCAGCGTGATCGATGAAGCCAGTCGCGTATCGAAGAAGCGGCAACCACTGGAGCCGAGCACGCCGTAGAAGGCATTCATGATGATTTTCAAGGCTTGCGACAGCGGCGCGTTGTGTTCGCGTTTGGCGGTCTCGCGACCCTCTGCCACCCGCGACACAATCGACGGCAGGCAATGCCGGGTGCGCGAAAACCGTGCGCCCCGAAAACCCGCGACTGAATCAACGTCGTCCGGGTGCTGCAAGCCTTCGATCAGCCCTACCGGATCAATCAGGAAAGTGCGGATGATCGACGGATAAAGACTCTTGTAGTCGAGCACCAGCACCGATTCGTAAAGGCCCGGTTGCGAGTCCATGACAAACCCGCCGGGGCTGGCCTGCGGCGGATTGGTCCCGAGGTTCGGCGCGACAAACCCTTGGCGGTGCATCAGCGGCATATACAGGTGCGTGAACGCCGCCACCGAGCCACCGCTGCGATCCGCCGGCAGGCCGGTAACGCTGGCGCGCTCAAGCAAAAATGTCAGCAGTTCAGTCTTGGCGAAGATCCGCGTGACCAGTTCACAGTCCTTGAGGTTGTACTTGGCCAGCGCCGGTTTGTCCTCGGCGAACATGCGGTTGATCTCGTCCATGCGCTGGTACGGATTGTCGATGGCCTTGCCTTCACCGAGCAGGGTCTGGGCGACGTTTTCCAGGCTGAACGAGGGAAAGCTCCACGTCGCCGAACGCAGGGATTCGATGCCATCGATGATCAACCGCCCCGCCGCCGAGGCGAAGTAATGATTGCGGCTGCCGTGCTCACGCCACTGCATCTCCTCACCGCCACGACCGATTTTCAGCGGTACGCCGAGGCGTCGCGCGTGTTCGTGAAGAATGCGTAAATCGAATTGCACAACGTTCCAGCCGATGATTGCGTCAGGGTCGTGCAGCGCGAACCAGTCGTTGAGCTTCTTAAGGATGACCGTGCGTGAATCGCAATATTCAAGGTCGAAGTCGACGATGCTGTCATCGCCATTCGCCGTGCCGAGCATATAGACCTGACGCTCGCCGCAGCCTTCCAGCGCAATGGAGTACAACTCGCCGTTTTCGGTGGTTTCAATGTCCAGCGAGACCAGCCGCAGCTTCGGCCGGTAGTTGGGGTCGGGCTTCAATTGGGCGTTGAGCAATATGCCGTTGGCATCGGGTGTGCCACTGAACAACACCGGGGCGGTGATGAAACGCTCCATCAGGTAACGCTCGGGCGGGCGGACATCGGCCTCGAAGACATCGACGCCGGCGCGGGTGAGCGCGGTTTCCAGGCGCATCAACTGGCCGTGTTGCTGGCAATACAGGCCCAGCACCGGACGATGTTCGAAATCCAGCAGGGCCAAAGGTCGCAGTTCGACGTTTTTTTCGTCGTGCAGCAGGCGTTCGGCCGCTTCACGCTGCTCGGCAGGTATAAACGCCACCGACGGCTGATGGGGCAAACGCACACGGCGCGGCCCGGCGTCGGTCGCCAGCCAGAACTCGACTTCGGTGCCGGCGGGGGTATCGCGCCAATGCCGGGTCAGGACGAAGCCCTGCTGTAAATCCACCACTGCAACCTCAGGAATTGAAACAGAGGGGCATTCTACGCGGCATTCGACCACTGGGTGGCGCGCAAAGCATGGCTGGCAACGGTGCGACACCTGTCAGAGTTGACAGGTTACACACTGTGCCAGAGTTGCTAGATTGACCTGTGCCTCCATGCGATGCCTTGCGTCGAAGGAAATGAGAAATGGATCTCTCCGTTCATCGCCGAACCCCGTCAGTCAGCGTGAACGACGGCCGGGGTCTTCCTGTTCGTCAGATCGCCTATTTGCGAAACGTGCCAGGGGCGGCCGCACAGTCGTTGATCACCCGGCAACGTCACGACGCCGCAGGCAGAGCAATAGAGCATTGGGATCCACGACTGTTCGCAACAGCGCCAAAAGCCAATTTGACGACCATTCATGACATGGCAGGCCAATCGCTGCAGCTCAACAGCGTCGATTCTGGCTGGAGCCTGAGTTTGCATGGTTTGGCTGGGGAAGTTGTCCGGCGTTGGGATGCCCGAGGGAATCGGTGGAGCAACCGCTACGACAATCGTTTGCGCTTGCAGGGCATCAAAGTGAACGACGGGCCTGAAATGGAGAGCATGCGCTATGGCGCCGCTGATGCAGATGCCGAGAAAAACCTGCGCGGCCAATTGCTACACAAAGTCGATGCCTCAGGCTCTCTGGATTACAGCTCGTTCAGCCTCAATGCCCTGCCTCTGGAGGAAACCCGCACGCTGCGTGATGCCGGTGTCTACACCACGCGTTGGCGCTACGGGGCCAACGGCGCAGCACTGAGCCAGACGGATGCAAGTGGCCATCAGCAATGCTCACGCTATGACGTCGGCGGACAACTCCAGCAGGTGACCCTCAAGATCAGCGGCGACGATGCTGTAAAAGACATCCTCAAACACGCCCGATACAACGCCGAAGGCGAGAAAATCGAACAAACCCTGGGCAACGGTGTGGTGTGCAATTGGGAATACGATGGCGCCAACGGTCGCTTGAATGGCATCAAGGCAGGTCTGCCCGGCGAGGCCTTGCGGCAAAATCTCGAATACAAATACGACAAGGTCGGCAATGTCATCAGTCTTCTGGATCGCACTGTTGACCCAGTGTTCTTTGCCAACCAGCTGATCGACGGCCAGCGCGACTTTAGCTATGACTCGCTCTATCGCCTGATCCGCGCTACCGGACATGACGCCCTCCCCCCGACCGGCATGCCTGGCCGTCCATTACCGAGCGATCCCAAAAACCGCCTCAATTACACCCAGACCTACGAATACGACACCGGTGATAACCTGGTCAAACTGGTTCACGCACGAGCAATCGGTGGCTACACCCAGCGCATGTTCATTGACCCGAACAGCAATCGTGGCGTGCGCTGGAAAGAAGGTGACTCACCGCCCGACTTCTCGACGCAGTTCGACGCTCATGGCAACCTGCAAGCCTTGCAACCCGGCCAGGGTTTGCAATGGAATGTCCTGGATGAACTGGCATCGGTCACGTTGATCGAACGCGAATCCGCGCTGCCCGACAAGGAAACCTATCGCTACAGCGGTGGCGCCCGAGTCTTCAAACACCAAGAGACTCAGGGCTCAACCAGGACGCACTTTCATCAGGTACGTTACCTGCCGGGCATCGAAATCCGCACTCGCGAAACGGGTGAAGAGTTGCACGTCATCACGTTGCCGAGCGTGATCGGCAACGTCCGCTGCCTGCATTGGCTCAGTGGCCGCCCAGGCGAAATCGTCAACGATCAACTGCGTTATTGCCTTGAAGACAGCCAGAGCTCCAGCCTGATCGAACTCGACCAGAACGCACGCCTGATCAGTCATGAACACTATTACCCGTTCGGGGGGACGGCCTCACTGACCGCCAATTCGGAGCTGGAAGTCAGCTACAAAACGGTTCGTTATTCGGCTAAGGAACTGGATGACAGCGGACTTTATTATTACGGGCGACGCTATTACGCACCGTGGTTGCAGCGCTGGATAAGCGCCGATCCGGCGGGGGCGGTGGATGGGTGGAATCTGTATGCGATGGTGGGGAATAACCCGGTGAGTTTTGTTGATGAGTTCGGGTTGAATGATAAGTTGAACGAAAGAGTCAGTAGTCGAACCATGAGTATGATAAATGCAGGAGACGAAGATATTGATATCAGACCAGCCAAGCAAAAGCAGCGATTAATTAATAATCCTGATAGGCGGTTCACCAAAAAATACAGGAATACTCAAGCCGTAGCCCATGCTGGAGCTCTGATACCTGGCACAAGTTCAGACCAAGACATTATCGTCACTGACTTTTTTAATATTTCGCTGGAAAGGGCGAATTTCACAAAAAAGAAACATGGCTTCCATATCACAAGACAGATTGACAACAATCTGGACTCAAGCGAACTCGCTTCACTTGGGGTTTTCCAGGTTGACGACTTGAACGAATTTAAAAGCTACATGGAAAAGCTCTATATCAATCGGCTGGAGGATAAGAATCTGGCTGTAAAAATCTACAACGGGGAATCGTCAGAGCCTCAAAGCCTCAAAGGAATGGAATATGAGGTACCTTCCCTCCATGAGGTAACACTTGATCGCATGAAGCGTCATATAGAAGCCAGCAATAACCGAATACCCATGAGTCGCGGGCTTCCAGGAGCTCATGCGGAAGTGCAGGCAGCCAACGCAGCTCTTTATATCCAACAACATCTTACGGGCTCGACCAACCCGGCAGAGATCTCGATAGTGACCCAGAAAATGCAGCAAACTAAGCACGCACAGGCATTTGAAGCGTGCTACAACTGCACCGGCCAGTTGGTCGCGACTTACGGTGACGCTATTGTTCCCTTCAACGTACTATCGGGAGCCACAAATCAGGACCACGAACTTTGGACAAATCAACAGAGGACTCTCTCCGGGTGGCTATAAGTTTCAGGAACTAAAAAAAGGCCTGTTTCGGAAAACAGGCCGTTTTTTTATGCAGCTATCGACTGCTTTGATAATAGGCCTCGCGTCAATGCTTTCAGCAAAGCCTTACGTTCCTCGTTTAATCCGACAAGTTCGCGCTCATAAACTTGCTGCGAAACGGTGCCTGCCGAATACCGATCAAGCAACGCCTCCGCCTTCGCGTCGTACACCTGCGCATTCTGCTTAAACGCCTGCGTATACCTCCCTTTCAGATATTTACGCCAGAACCGCTGTTCGATCATTCGGTTGATCAATCCGTCCCCCGCCTCAAGCGACAACACCGTTTGATAAGCCTCGTCGATCTGCGTCTCACTGACTTCAGCGATGCTGCGAAACAACATTCCCCGTGACTGCCACGGCAACTCGAGCCGATCAGCCAGACCGGTCTGAAATGCCAGATAGACTTCCACTTCATCAATGCTGCCCGTGAATTCACCGTCCTCATCAAGTGCAATAAAAGCTTCACCAGCCTCCAGGCGGGTCTGGATGTTGGCGCGGGCAACGTCGTTAACCATGTCCAGGCGAGACTTGCCCTTCGCCAATTGCACCAGACTGGACTCGACCTGCTCGGGGCTGCCGGCCAGCCAGGCTTCATGGATCAGAACCTTGATCCCCATCTCATTGAAAATCTGTGCCCCGGCGTCCGCGCAAGAGTCAGGATTACTGGCCATGCGGAACAACTCTTCACGCAGTTGCGTGTTCTGTGTCGCGGCATCCAGCATTCGCCACACCCGCTCGGTCAGCGCCGGACGCGCCTCCTCAGCGATGTAGTCTGCTGACTCCGCGACTTTCTCCAGCACTTCAAAAAAACCCTGGGAATCAGGCTCGTGCTCTAACTCATCCCACACTGTTTGCTTGCGCTGACGCGGCTCGCCCGTGACACCCTCCAGCCAATGCGCACTGGTCTGCTCGCCCTTCGGCGGATAACTGCGGGCGGGGTCGTAGCCCACTGAGCGCATACAGGCATGAAATTGTTCGCGGCCCTGATCGGACAGACGGTCACGACTCAAACGGGTGCGCGCTATCAATCGCGCCTGCTCCGAACCGGGTACTACCTGAGGAACCTGTTCGATTGGATTGCCTTGCAGATCCAGATCAAACGCCCTTGAACGCGGTGCCGTGAACAGGCCTGACGGCCATTCGGTAATCCCGGTGTCATGCAGATCGAGGATTTGCAGGTCTGCCATCGCACTGACATCCGGTGCCCGCGCCAGACGATCAAGGCGCGCAGCCTCGCAGCCTCGCAGCACGCACGTTCGCAGCGATGACGCCACGACCAAACTCTTCTTCCAGCAACACTTTGATGTCCTGCTCGCTCAACAGGGACAACAGCGTGGCGGACAGGTCTGCGACGATGGTGCAGTGCGGTGCTGTTCAATAGCCAGTCTGGAACATTCCCGGCAATGAAGCTGAACGTGGCATTGCCAGCCAGAGAATCCGGCAGCGATGGCACGATATTTTTGTTGCTCAAATTCAAGCCAGGCATCGAAATTTTCATCCATGAAATTCAGATGCCCGAGTCTATCCAAGACGCAGAAACGCCATCGCGCCCTTCTGTATCAAGACGTGCACACGCAATGAAGCGGCCACGTTTGGAAAAAAACGGCCAAATGACGTTTTTTGCGTGCTATCTGCCGCTTTGCCACCTTGCCCTGCGCGCCAGCGTCTACGATGCTTGGATAACAACGACAACACCTGAGTAACCGCCATGAAGACCGTCGCCCAACTGCTCAAGCTCAAAGATCAGAAAAACCAGGAAGTGCACCAGATCAAGCCAGATCACATGGTGCTTGAAGCGCTGATGAAGATGGCCGAGAAAAACGTCGGTGCCCTGCTGGTGGTGGAAGACGACAACGTGGTCGGCATCATCAGCGAGCGCGATTACGCGCGCAAACTGGTGCTGCATGGCCGCTCATCGGTGGGCACGCCGGTTCGCGACATCATGGTGGCGAACGTCATTACCGTTGATACTCACCAGACCGTCGACACCTGCCTGAGCATCATGTCGGACAAGCGCCTGCGCCACTTGCCAGTGGTGGAGAACGGCAAGTTGATTGGCTTGCTGTCGATTGGTGACCTGGTCAAGGAAGCGATTGCCGAACAAGCCGAGCTGATCAAACAACTGGAGCAGTACATTCGCGGGGAGTGATCTCCCGAAACACCACGATCCCCTGTAGGAGTGAGCCTGCTCACTCCTACTACTGGATTTACCGTGTGTTCACACGGGCCAATGCCGCGCAAACACCGGCGCCAGCACCGGATGTCGATCAATGCGCTGCAACCACGCATAAAATCCCGGCCGGGTCTGACGCAAATGCTCGCGGCTGCCCGCCCAGCGCGTCACCACTGCCGCCAGCACATCCAGCGCACCCGGTGTTTCGTCGTCCAGGTACAGCTCGGCGGAAAACTGGTCGGCAAACACTTCCCAGCTCCAGTGCAATCGCTGGCGAGCGCCGGCGATCAGGTTCTGTTGCGACGCTTCGTCGGGCATCACCAGCCAGCGCTCGGGGTAGTCGACGACGCCGATGGCCGCGTAGCAGTTGCTGACAATGTAGACCAGACCGCGAATGGCCTGATCGCGTTCGTCCGCCTTGGCCGGCAGCAAACCCGATTTGGGAAATGTCAGCCCCAGATGAATCAGAATCGCCGCGCTCTCGGTGAGCACGCTGCCATCGGGCAATTGCAGGGTCGGGATCTGCTTCAGGGGATTGAGCTTCGCCAGATCCTCGGCGGCTTCGGTACTGGCTTCGATATCAATGAAGCGAAAAGCGATCTGACACAACTCCAGCGCCGCTTCGATGGAGGCTGCGCCTGAGTTGCGATGTCCGTAGAGCTGATACATATCCCCTCCTCAATCCCCGACAGGCCTCTGATGTAGCACTATTTATAGCTGTTGTATCCGATTTGGCCCGATTTTCCCATGCACTCGTACCTGCAAATCAAACCTCGCAAGAAAGCGCTGGCGGTGATTAAAAAATATTTTTCAGTCACTGCATCCAAACCGCTCCGTCACGGGTAGTCCCTGTAACAGCCCTCCTCGGCTGTCAGCGGTTTACCTTTTTCGGAGAAAGACACTGATGAACACCACACAGCTGATCTGCTTCACCGGTTTGCTCGCCGTCACCTCGACGACCTTCGCCCAAAGCAACTATCCGGACGCCATCAAAGTTCCGGAAGGCCACAAGATCGCGTTGGAAACCACCGGGGTGGGCGAGATCACTTACGAATGCCGCGACAAGCCCAACGCTGCCGGACAGACCGAGTGGACCTTCGTCGGCCCGAAAGCGGTGCTCAATGATCGCAGCGGCAAGCAGGTCGGCACCTATTTCGGTCCGCCAGCCACCTGGCAGGCCAAGGACGGTTCGAAAGTCACCGGTACGCAATTGGCCGTGGCGCCGTCGACTCCGGGCAACCTGCCCTATCAACTGGTCAAGGCCAACCCTGCCGAAGGCAAAGGCGCAATGACGGGCGTCAGCTACATCCAGCGCGTCGCGCTCAAGGGTGGCGTGGCGCCAGGCAGTGCCTGCACGACGGATAACAAGGGCAAGCAGGAAGTGGTGAAGTATCAGGCGGATTACATTTTCTGGGCAGCGAACTGACATTACAGGCCTGACACAAAACCTGTGGAAGCGGGCGTGCCCGCGATAGCGGTGGATCAGTGAAGTAGAAATTGGCTGACACGACGCCATCGCGGGCAAGCCCGCTCCCACAAGGTTCTGTGTGCAGAAGTTAAATGTCAGCTAGATTGCACCACATGACCTTGCCTGAAACCGAATTCGATTATGAAGCCCGTCTCGCTGCCTGTGCCCGCGGCGAGCGTTCTGCCCTGCGCGATTTGTACGTGCAGGAAGGCCCGCGCCTGCTCGGTGTGGCCAAACGGCTGGTGCGCGACACGGCGCTGGCGGAGGACATTGTCCATGACGCATTTATCAAGATCTGGAACGGTGCTGCGGGGTTTGACGCTTCACGGGGTTCAGCGCGTGGCTGGATGTACAGCGTGACGCGGCATCTGGCGTTGAATCAACTGCGTGATCACCGTCGGGAAACGCCATTCGACGAAGACCACGAAGTGCTCGACGAGACCTTCAACGCGCAGGATCATTCGGCGCGCATCCATCGCTGCCTGGAACAACTCGACCCACAACGTCGGCGCTGCATCCTCCACGCCTACGTCGACGGCTATACCCACGCGCAAATTTCCACGCGCCTCGGCACGCCGCTCGGCACGGTCAAGGCCTGGATCAAACGCAGCCTCAACGCCTTGCGGGAGTGCATGGGATGACCACTGAATCGGCGCAGGAACGCGATGAACTGGCGGGAGAATACGTGCTCGGCACGCTCTCTGCCGAACAGCGAATCGAGGTGCAGAAACGTCTGCCACATGAGCCTGATCTGCGTGCGGCGGTGGATGCCTGGGAACGGCGCTTGCTGGAACTGACGGATTTCGCCTCGCCGCAACAACCGTCAGCGCTGCTGTGGCCGCGGATCAATCGCAGCATTGATCGACTCACGCAGCCAACACCCTCAACCTCATGGTGGAACCTGCTGCCGCTGTGGCGCGGTTTGAGCGCTGCCGGCCTGGCCGCCACATTGGTGTTGGGCGCGATGCTGCTGACCCAGGCCACACCGAAACCGAGTTATCTGGTGGTGCTGGTCGCGCCGCAGGACAAGGCTCCGGGCTGGGTGATCCAGGCGAGCAATTCGCGGGAAATCCAGCTGATTCCCTTGGGTGTGATGGAAGTGCCCGCGGACAAGGCGCTGGAGTTCTGGACCAAGGCTGACGGCTGGCAAGGCCCGGTATCGCTGGGGTTGGTCAAACCGGGGCAGGCGCTCTCGGTGCCTCTGGACAAGTTGCCGCCGCTGGAAGCGAATCAGCTGTTCGAGTTGACGCTTGAAGGGGCGAACGGTTCGCCAATCGGCAAGCCGACCGGGCCGATTCAGGCGATTGGCCGGGCAGTCAAAGTCCTCTGAATCAATCATCATTGCCGTCGATGTTCACCATCACGGCAATGAAGTTCTCTTAAAAAATCTCCGGCGTAACATCTGCTCCATACCAACCCAATAACACCCCGGAGCACACCATCATGAAACGCCAAACTCTTCTCAGCATCGCTTTCTCGGTTTTCGCAGTTAACGCTTTTGCCGCTACCCCGGCTCACACGATGATCGCTGCTGATGGCGCAGATCGTGTGCACCAGAGCACCATCGCCGCTGACGGCGCCGATCGCGTCAAAGGCAACGCCATCGCTGCTGACGGTGCTGATCGTGTCAAAGGCAACACCATCGCTGCTGACGGTGCTGATCGTGTCAAAGGCAACACCATCGCCGCTGACGGTGCTGATCGTGTCAAAGGCAACACCATCGCTGCTGACGGTGCTGATCGTGTCAAAGGCAACACCATCGCCGCTGACGGTTCGGATCGTGTCAAAGGCAACACCATCGCCGCTGACGGTGCTGATCGTGTCAAAGGCAACACCATCGCCGCTGACGGTGCTGATCGTGTCAAAGGCAACACCATTGCCGCTGATGGTTCGGATCGCCTGAATGGCAACCGTGTCGCTGAAGGTGGTGCAGATCGTCTGAACGAACTTCGTAACGCTTGAATGAATGGCGTTAATCGCAACAACCCAGAGAAACCCGGCTCCCGCAGCCGGGTTTTTTATGTCTGGTTTTTTATGTACGGGAAAGTTATCCGGCCTTGGCCATGCAGCGTTTGTAGCGCTCGTCCACACGTTTGGCGAACCACGCGGTGGTCAGTTTGCGGGTGATTTTCGGGCTCTGCAGGACGATCCCCGGCAGCACCGCCCTTGGCAGCGATTTGCCTTCGGCCTTTTCGGCCAGTGCAAAAACCTCTCGGTACAGCTTGGTCTCTTCAAATTCCAGGGTTTTGCCCTTCTCCAGTTGATCGCGAATGGTCGGATTGCGCATGCCCAATGACTTGCCAAGGGTACGCACCGCCAGCTCCGTGCCGCCGGGCATGATCGAGTCGTAGCGGATCAGGTCGCCATCCAGTGCCAGCGGGATACCCGATGCGCGGCTGACCGCATTCTGAAACGCCGCATTGCGGCTGGCGTACCAACCGGCGTTGAAGTCGGCGAAGCGATAGAGCGGCTCGCGGTAGCTCACGGGGTAGCCGAGCAAATGCGCGATGCCGAAATACATGCCGCCGCGACGGCTGAACACTTCGCGGCGGATCGTGCCGTCGACGGGGTACGGATAGTCCTTGGCGTGCTGCTCGGCAAATTCGATGCTGACCTGCATCGGCCCGCCGGTGTGCACCGGGTTGAAGCCGCCGAACAGCGTGCGGCCCATCGGCACCATGCCGATGAACTCGTCAAAAATGGCACTCAATTCCTTTTCACTGCGCGCCGCCTGCAAGCGTTCGCTGTAGGTTTTGCCATTGGAGGAGCGGACCTGCAAGGCGCCGCTGACCAGCAAGCCGGGGATGTGGACTTTGCCGGCACGACGGTCGATTTCGTCGCGGGCGATCTTGCCCAGGCCCGGCACTGTCGGATCGGCTTGAAAGGTTGATTCCTGCTCGGTAACGGCCAGCACCGAACACAGGTTTTGCGTGGTCGGGCTGATGTCCTGTGCAGCGAATGCCACGTAAATATCAGTCGCCCAGCCCTGGCGGTCAGCGATTTTCGCCGGCATCAGGCGCACGATCTCAGCCTTCACTTCGGCCGCAGGACGCGGGGCGGGCTCGCCATTGCGCTGGCTGGCGCAACCGGCCAGCACCAGCATTGCCGCGAGGGTGATCAGTAATCGAGGGGTGTGCATGTTGCTTCATCCAGTCCGTTGAGGCGGGTTCACCATACGTTCAATAGCCCAATCTGAACACTTTCCCCTATCGAGCTACGACGAATCGATCACCACGCCGGTCTACGGCATCGTGTTCAAACCGTGGGACCACGTGTCGTTCTACGCCAACCACATCGAAGGCCTCGCCCGGCGTGCAAGGCGTAGCGCTGAACGCGCGGATGCTGCGCACCGGCGGGCAATACGCCGACGCGGCCAACAACCTCAGCCTGCCGACCTAGAACCGCTTTGACGCGGGTGCGCGTTATGCCTTCAAGGTCTCGGAGAAAGACGTGACGGTGCGTCTGGGCGTGGAGAACCTGGCCAACAAGAAGTACTGGGAATCGGCGCAGGGTGGTTATCTGACGCAAGGTGAGCCGCGCGTGGCGAAGTTGTCGGGCACTATCGACTTCTAAGTAACGCCACGGCACGAGAAAGGCCTCGCAGCTTCACGGTTGCGGGGCCTTTTTGGGTTTTGTGGCGCTTGATAAGGCCACTTCGCGAGCAGGCTCGCTCCCACGGGGGACTGCATTCCAAAGTGGGAGCGAGCCTGTTCGCAAAGACGGCCGGGCCTGGCCACCCTCTCCTTCTGATCCATACTTGCTCCACAGCAAAAGGAGCACATACCCATGAACCGCAGCGACGTCCTGATCGTCGGCGCCGGCCCCACCGGGCTGGTGCTGGCCCTGTGGCTGAGCAAGTTCGGCGTGCAGGTGCGCATCATCGACAAGACAGCCGCACCCGGCACCACTTCCCGGGCGCTGGCGGTGCAGGCGCGGACGCTGGAGCTGTATCGGCAACTGGACCTGGCCGAGACCATCGTGCGCAACGGTCATCAGGTGGCGGCGGCAAACTTTTGGGTCAATGGCAAACCGGTCGCACAGTTGCCGCTAAACCGTATCGGCGAAGGCCTGACGCCCTACTCGTTCGTCGAAATATTCCCGCAGGACCAACATGAACAGCTGTTGATCGAGCGTCTCGAAGACTATGGCGTGCGCGTCGAGCGCGAAACCACGCTGGAAAATTTCGAGGAAACCAGCGACGGCGTCACCGCCCATTTGCGCCTGCCCGATGGCGAGCAGGAAATCTGCCAGGCCTGCTATCTGGCAGGTGCAGACGGGGCGCGGTCGGTGGTGCGCAAAAACCTCGACGCCGGTTTTCCCGGTGGCACTTATCAGCAGATTTTCTATGTGGCGGATGTCCAGGCCAGCGGCCCGGCGCTCAACGGCGAGTTGCATCTGGATCTGGACGAAGCCGACTTTCTCGCGGTGTTTCCACTGGCCGGCAAAGGCCGCGCGCGATTGATCGGCACCGTGCGTGACGAACGTGCGGAGCGTGCCGAAACGCTGGAGTTTTCTGATGTCAGCAGCCGCGTCATCGAACACCTGAAAGTGCACATCGAGGACGTCCACTGGTTTTCCACCTACCGCGTGCACCACCGCGTGGCCGAGCATTTTCGCGGCGGGCGGGCGTTTCTGCTCGGCGACGCGGCCCATGTGCACAGCCCGGCGGGCGGTCAGGGCATGAACACCGGCATCGGCGATGCGATCAATCTGGCGTGGAAACTCGCTGCAGTCCTCAGTGGCGGTGCCGAGGCGAAACTGCTCGACAGTTACGAAATTGAACGCATCGCCTTCGCCCGGCGACTGGTCTCCACCACCGACAAAGTGTTCAGTTTCGTCACGGCCGAGGGGCGCATGGCCGATCTGTTGCGCACGCGGCTGGCACCGTTTCTGATTCCCAGGATGGCGTCGTTCGAGGCGAGTCGCGAATTCCTTTTTCGCACGGTCTCACAAGTCACCCTCAACTATCGTGGCATGCCGCTGAGTCAAGGCACGGCTGGCCACGTCCACGGTGGTGATCGCTTGCCGTGGGCGCATGACGGCGAGGGAGATAATTACGAACCGCTGCGCCAGCCGTGCTGGCAGGTGCATGTGTATGGCGACACCAGCGACGAAATGCTCGCCTGGTGCCTTGAACATCATTTGCCGCTGCACGTGTTCGACTGGCGACCGGCGTTTGAAACGGCAGGATTGGCGCGCAACGGTTTTTACCTGTTGCGCCCGGACACCTACGTGGCGATTGCCGATAGCAGCGCCGATCCGAAGGTGATCGAACGCTACTTCCGCGACCAAGGAATCCGGCCATTTTTTGCTTGTTCCTGAGACGCACGAACACCACAGAAACCTGTGGGAGCTGGCTTGCCAGCGATGGAGGTCAGCACAGCCAAAACCAGCCCCGACTGAACCACCGCTATCGCTGGCAAGCCAGCTCCCACCTTTTTTTGCCGTGTGGCTTAGATCCCAGCCAGCGCCAGATCCATCGCAAAGTACGTGAAGATCAGATCCGCCCCCGCACGCTTGATCGCGCCCAGGCTCTCGCGCACCACGCGATCCTCATCAATCGCTCCGGCCTGCGCGCCGAACTTGATCATCGCGTACTCGCCGCTGACCTGATACGCCGCCAGCGGCAGGTTCGAGGCCTCGCGGATGTCGCGGATGATGTCCAGGTACGCACCGGCTGGTTTGACCATCAGCGCATCGGCGCCTTCCTGCTCGTCGAGCAACGATTCGCGCAGAGCCTCGCGGCGGTTCATCGGGTTCATCTGATAGCTTTTGCGGTCGCCTTTCAACGCGCTGCCGCCGGCCTCGCGGAACGGGCCGTACAGCGCCGAGGCGAATTTGGTCGAATAGGCCATGATCGGAATCTGGGTGAACCCGGCCGCGTCCAGTGCCTGGCGAATCGCCCGCACCTGACCGTCCATCGCCGCCGACGGCGCAATCACATCAGCACCGGCACGGGCAGCGGCAACGGCCTGCTTGCCGAGGTTGATCAGCGTCTGATCGTTGTCGACTTCATGGTTGTGCATCACGCCGCAGTGGCCGTGATCGGTGTATTCGCAGAAGCAGGTGTCGGACATCACGATCATTTCCGGCACGGCGTCCTTGGCGATGCGCGACATGCGCGAGACCAGGCCCTCTTCGCGCCAGGTGTCGCTGCCGTTGCTGTCCAGATGATGGGACACGCCGAAGGTCATCACCGACTTGATGCCGGCGCGGGCATAGCGCTCGATTTCGCTGGCCAGTTTGCGCTCGGGAATACGCATCACACCGGGCATGCTCTTGATCGGCACGAATTCATCGATCTCTTCCTCGACGAAAATAGGCAGCACCAGATCATTCAGGCTGAACTCGGTTTCCTGGAACAGACTGCGCAGGCTCGCATTGCGGCGCAGACGGCGGGGACGTGCTTCGGGGAACTGACTGGACATGGGGCTTTCCTGAAAACGGAAGATGAGACGAAAGTCGTAGGGGGCGAAGCTTATGCCTTGCAGGCGTTGGCGTACAAACCTGGATCAATCAAGACAGCATTACTGTGTGCGTAATAATCTTTCAGGCACACCCTGAAACTCTGTGGGAGCTGGCTTGCCAGCGATGACGGCGGCAGGGTCGACATGAATGTTGCCATTTCCACCGCTATCGCTGGCAAGCCAGCTCCCACAAGGTTGTGTGTCAATCAGGAAGGGATCGTTAAACCACGGATTACCGCAGGCCGTGCCAGAAAACGCTCCAGCACCCGGGTGACATTCGGGAAGTTGCTGATGCCCACCAAGTCACCGGCCTCATAAAACCCGATCAAATTGCGCACCCACGGAAACGTCGCGATATCGGCAATGGTGTAACGCTCGCCCATGATCCAGTCGCGACCTTCCAGTCGACCGTCTAGCACCTTGAGCAGACGTTTGCTCTCTTCGACGTAACGATCACGCGGGCGCTTGTCCTCGTAATCCTTGCCGGCGAATTTGTTGAAGAAACCGAGCTGGCCAAACATCGGACCGATACCGCCCATCTGGAACATCAGCCACTGCAGGGTTTCATAGCGCAAGGTGCCCTCCTGCGCGAGCAACTGGCCGCTCTTGTCGGCGAGGTAAATCAGGATCGCGCCAGACTCGAACAACGGCAGCGGCTGATCTTCGGGGCCGTGGGGATCAAGAATCGCCGGGATCTTGTTGTTCGGGTTCAGCGAGAGGAACTCCGGGGACAACTGATCATTGGTATCGAAACCCACGCGGTGCGGCTCGTAAGGCAGACCGATCTCTTCAAGCATGATCGACACTTTGACGCCGTTGGGTGTCGGCAAGGAATAGAGCTGAATCCAGTCAGGGTACTGCGCCGGCCATTTCTGGGTGATCGGGAACGCGGACAGATCGGTCATGGGAAGCATCCAGTCACAAATTAAAGCCCGATCATAATGTAGGAGCTGCCGCAGGCTGCGATCTTTTGAGCTTGAGCGTTTCACCAGGATCAAAAGATCGCAGCCTTCGGCAACGCCTACAGGAACCGTAACATTCAGTGATTATTCTCTGCCTCTGCCAATGCCGTGAGTGCTTGCCATTAGAGTGCCGCGCACGCTTGCGAATCGAACCAAAGGGCCTCAGGGGACTCTGAGCTATGCCCTTGTTGCAGAGGTAGCGCTTCATGACATGGAAAACACCCGGTGCTGGGAGCCTGCGGTGTAAAGGTTTGTCAGCCTTAACCGAACACGCTGAAGACCTTTTTATTTCATGTCGAATTTGATGAGTTTCGCCAAACGCTTCAAACATCGCGCCTACGTTGCCCTGCCCTCCCTGTTGGCGGTCAGCGCGTTGTTTCTGTCGCTTGAATCCAGCGAAAGCCGTGCACAACCGGTGGACGGCACCCAGACCCTGGTGTTCCTGCGCCACGCCGAAAAGCCTGAAGGTGGCCTCGGCCAGCTCAATTGCCAGGGCTTGAACCGAGCCATTGACCTGTCGACGTTGCTGCCGGAGAAATTCGGCGCTGCCGACTACGTGTTCGCCGCCAATCCGACGCGCAACGTCGAGGAAGGCGAGCTGGACAATTCCTACAGCTATATTCGCCCGCTGATGACCATCAGCCCCGCCGCCATCAAGCTCGGCCTGCCAGTGAACATCGAATTTTCGGCCAATGACACCAGCGATCTGGCGCGCGAACTGCTGGAGGACAAGTATCACAACTCCACCATCTACACCGCGTGGTCCCACGGCTATTTGCCGGAACTGATCAACAAGGTGGCCGGTAATGCCGTCGGCGAAAAACAGTCCATCACCGAGGACTGGGCGGGCAGCGACTTCGATTCGCTGTACGTGCTGACCCTGACGTGGCACAACGGCAAGGCCAGTTTGCAGAGCCACAGCTACAAGCAAGGGCTGGATAACGGCAAGGCCACCTGCCCGACTTAAGTCTTCGGGTGTCTATTCGGGCCTCATCGCTGGCAAGCCAGCTCCCACAGGTTTTGAATGCACAAGCAATGCTGTGGAAGGCTGGATGATGGCTGGGACACTTGCCTGACTTGAGTCTTCTACTGTCAGTGATGGCCTCATCGCTGGCAAGCCAGCTCCCACAGGTTTTGAATGCACAACGAAGGCTGTGGAAGGCTGGATGATGGCTGGGACACTTGTCTGACTTGAGTCTTTTACTGTCAGTGATGGCCTCATCGCTGGCAAGCCAGCTCCCACAGGTTTTGAATGCACAACGAAGGCTGTGGAAGGCTGGATGATGGCTGGGACACTTGCCTGACTTGAGTCTTCTACTGTCAGTGATGGCCTCATCGCTGGCGAGCCAGCTCCCACAGGTTTTGAATGCACAACGAATGCTGTGGAAGGCTGGATGATGGCTGGGACACTTGCCTGACTTGAGTCTTCTAATGTCAGTGATGGCCTCATCGCTGGCGAGCCGGACTCCCGCAGGTTTGGAGTGATGCGCATATTTGCGGTGCCCCCACGACACTGTGGGAGCTGGCTTGCCAGCGATGAGGCCGGCAAACACGCCATCAGACTTTCTGATTCACCCGCTCGCGCAGATACTCGATAACCGCCTCACGCTCCCCGGCAAACTCGATACGCCCACCCTTCTTCTCGCGCTGAAACACATACATCGGATCGTAATACTCACGCAGCAACCCCTCGATCCAGCCGCGATGCAGATCCACCGCACCACTGCGGGCCTGCTCTGACAGCGCCGCTTCCATCAAATCGAACAGCCGCCGATGGCGCTCGCCACCCAGGCGTTTCTGTACGTTGTTCAGGCTCTCCAGCAGCCGCTCTGCGAACAGCGCAAAACCTTCCTCGCCATGCACCGATGCAAACTCGGCAGACAGATCGACCACGTAATCACGCAGAATCCGCTCCACGCGATCCTCGAAACTGTCTTCCAGCCAGACCATCGGGTACTGCTGCATGCCCTGATACATCGCCAGCGGCAAGGCGCAACTGCCGACCACCCGACTCTCGTCCTCCAGCACAAACTGCTCGATACCGGCATCACGCTTCTTGAGGATGTCGATCGCCAGACGATTTTCGAAATCGATGTTCGACGGCTGCGCGGTGGCGCGTTTACCGAAACTGGAGCCGCGGTGATTGGCGTGCCCTTCCAGATCCAGGCCATTACGCAATTGCACCAGCACTTCAGTCTTGCCGGTGCCAGTCATGCCGCCCAGCAAGACGAAATCACACTGCGCGATGGCTTGTTCAGTGGTGTCGATAAGGAAGCTGCGCATCGCCTTGTAACCGCCGCCAACGCGCGGATAGTCAATGCCGGCTTCGTCACGCAGCCATTGTTGGGTGATCTGCGAACGCAACCCGCCGCGGAAGCAATAGAGGTAACCGTCGGGATGGGCCCGGGCGAAATCCGCCCAGGCCTGAATGCGCTCGGCCTTCACCGCACCGGACACCATTTGATGGCCCAACTCGATGGCGGCCTGCTGGCCGTGCTGCTTGTAGCAGGTGCCGATTTTCTGCCGCTCGATGTCATTCATCAGCGGCAGATTGATCACGCCAGGGAACGCGCCTTTGTGAAACTCGACCGGCGCGCGGGCGTCCATCAGCGGCCGATCGTTGAGGAAAATATCGCGGTAATCGGTGCAGTCGCGGAGCATCAAATCACCTCGACTGCGTTCGTCTGTCGCTCGACCAGTTCGCCAATTGGCGCCAGGTTCAAGCCCAGTTCGGCGGCAACGGCGAGGAACTCGTCATTGCCTTCAGGCGTAACCGCGATCAACAGACCGCCGCTGGTTTGCGGGTCGCAGAGCACACGTTTGTGCAGCTCCTGCACGCGGCCAACCTTGCTCGAATAACTGTCGAAGTTGCGCAACGTACCGCCGGGCACACAGCCCTGTTCGAGGTAATACTCGACGCTGTCCAGACGCGGCACACGGTCGTAGGCGATGCGCGCCGTGAGCTGGCTGCCGTCGGCCATTTCCACCAGATGCCCGAGCAGGCCGAAACCGGTGACGTCGGTCATCGCCGTAACGCCAGCGAGTTTGCCGAAGCGGCTGCCGGGTTTGTTCAAAGTGCACATCCAGTCGCGAGCGACGCCGACGTCGGCAGGACGCAACTTGCCTTTCTTTTCGGCCGTGGTGAGGATGCCGATGCCCAGCGGTTTGGTCAGGTACAGCAGGCAACCGGCAGTGGCGGTGTCGTTGCGTTTCATGTGGCGTTTTTCCACCAGACCGGTCACCGCGAGACCGAAAATCGGCTCTGGCGCATCAATCGAATGCCCGCCCGCCAATGGAATGCCTGCGGCATCGCACACCGCACGGCCGCCGCGGATCACTTCCCGCGCCACTTCCGGCGCCAGCACATTCACCGGCCAGCCGAGGATCGCAATCGCCATCAACGGATCACCGCCCATCGCATAGATATCGCTGATCGCGTTGGTCGCGGCGATACGGCCGAAGTCGAACGGATCATCGACGATGGGCATGAAGAAGTCCGTGGTCGAGACAACACCGCGCTCGGCATCAATCTCATAGACCGCCGCGTCATCACGCGAGGCGTTGCCGACCCACAGTTTCGGGTCAAGGTTCTGCGCGCCGCTGCCGGCCAGAATCACCTCCAGCACCTGCGGGGAAATCTTGCAGCCGCAACCGGCACCGTGACTGTATTGGGTGAGGCGAATCGGCTCGCTCATGGGAAAGAGTCTCTGGCAGGGAATGGGGCGGATTCTAGCAGAGCGCGGCTGACAATTTTTCTGCTGACTGTCAGGGCGCCTTCGCGAGCAAGCTCGCTCCCACCTCAGATCGCTCAGACCCACTGTGGGAGCGAGCCTGCTCGCGAAGGCTATTGAGCAGTCAATGAGCACTTCATTGCAAAGCGCAGAAAGTGTCCTGATGAAAAATCATCCGCCACTGCTCGACAGTTCCTACACCGATTTCACTGGTTACATGTTTGGGCTACGACGGGTTGCGTCTTTGCCTACAACAACGCCAGAATCGCCCGGCTTGTGTGCATGGTGGGTGGCCTCTATCGTTTGCCCGTCGCTGAAAATATCTCAGCGAACGGGCTTGGCGGCTCGGATTCCCTGTTCATACGAGCAACCCTGAATGAGTGGCGATGCTTTCTTGTCCTCACACATCTGTCATGGCGGGTTGCACAAGGATTCCCTCGGGAATGCCGGTTTTTCGTGTGAGCCGGTCCGCCAATCTTGTGTAGTCCGCCACCCAATCTGCTTGGCGGCAGAAGGTGGTCTCTTTATTCACACGGAGATTCATCATGATCAAGCCAAGTCCAAATCCCCCCAGCACCATGTTCATGGTCGCCCCCGACATCGACACCGAATCTCTCCTCGCCAATACCTGTGAATCATTGGCGTCTGCCAAAGTGATGCTGACTGAATTTGCCGCCGTGCTGAATGGCCCTAACCGCAGCATCGTGCTGGGCATTGCCCAGATCGTCATGCTCGGTGAACTTGCAGTGAACCGGGCCTTGGACAATATCGACCCGCAACAGTAAAGAACGAAAGATCGCAGCCTGCGGCAGCGCCTACAGGAAAACGCGAATTCCCGTGTAGGAGCTGCCGCAGGCTGCGATCTTTTGCCCCTGCAAAAAAACCGCCCTTTCGGGCGGTTAAAAGTGCTTCGACCCTAAATCAGAAGCCAAGGCTGAAGCTGATCGTCATCGCATGATCGTTGTTGTCATCCGACAGTTGCCCCGAGTAGCCGATACCCAGTTTGCCGGTCGGACTGATCTGGAAGTCCACGCCTGCTTCGACTATCGCGCTGTCCTTGGCAATTGGTACGCCTTGGGTGCTGAACGAGGCGCCGCCGTCGATGAAGGTCAGGTCGGCATCAGGTTTGGTGTCACCGAAGGCATGCCGCCAGCCCACTGCCGCGCGCGGGGTGAATTGCCCGCCGTTGGCCAGGGTGATGACTTTGCCGGCGCGCAGGCCGAGGGTGGAGAAGGTGATGTCCTGCTCGGCATCGGCCTTCAAGCGTCCCACGCCGCCTTTTTCCTTGGCCTTGTCGGTGTCGTAGTTGACGTAGGCCAGACCGGCGAACGGCTCCAGAGCAATGCCGGCAGCTTGCATTGTGTAACCGACTTCACCGAACACCTGAGCGCTACGAGCGTCGTAATTGGCCTCCAGACGGTCGTTGTAGGTGCCGACGCTGACATCACGCTTGGTCTCGATGTCGTGCCAGCTGTAAGCCGCGCCGAGGCGCACTGCCAAAGCATCGAACTGCGAGTTGAGATATGCCGCCAAGTGGTAGCTTTCTACCGTGGCATCCGAGCGACGATCATGCGCATCGAGGTCGCTGCGGGTGTAACCGGCGGCCATGCCCAGGCGCCACTGGTCATCGAGTTGCTTGTCAGTGCCGAGCATGAAGCCGCTGAGGTTGCGGTCGAGTTTGGCGCTGTTGCTGTCGCCATCCGACTCACCCCAGGCGCCAAGTGCGCGCGCCCAGCCGACCATCTCGCCGTGGCAACCGTTGCTGCTCAACTGGTTGTCGCTTGGCGCCAAGGCACGGCGTGGATCATCCGGCGCACTGCACGAAGGCTGGCGCATGCGGTCGTTGACGGCTTCGCGCACATAACGCGAATCCTCGAGGATCGCACTGGCGGTACTCGCATGAATCTCCCCGGACAGACTGTCGAAGGCATTGCGCGCACCGGCCACGCTGAGGTTGACGATCTGGTCCTGCAACGCCGCGCCCGCCGCACCGTTGCGCGACAATGCCGAAGCGGTGTTGCGTTGGTTGCCCGTGGCGGCGACGTCGGCGAACGAGTTGTCGTTACGGCTCATCACCAAGTTTACCGCGTTGGCGTCGTACACCAGCGCCGAGTCGAGGAACGCGTATTGCGGCAGATCCGCTGCGCTGAAGGTACCGGTGACACCGCCGCCCGCCGTGATCAGCGAATACGTGGTGTTGCCAGTGAACGGCGCAAGCGAGTTGACTTGCAGACCGCCACCCAGCGCAGCCGTACCGCCGACCGCCAGCGGTGTAGCGGTCGGCGAACTGACTGTCAGCGCCAGCACACCGCTGGAAGCATTGGTCAGGTTGCCGGCGACACTCAACGTGCCCGCCTCGGCCCCGGATTGCACCAGACCATTGTTGACCACCGAACCGACGCTACCGTTACCGCTGAGCGCAGCGCCGCTGGCGACAGTGACTTGCCCTCCCAACGAGGCCTGAGCAGCGCGGCTGCCGACTTGCAGCACGCCTTGATCGACCGCCACAGTGCCGCTGAACGGGTTATCACCGGTCAACAGCAAGGTGCCCGTGCCGCGTTTGAGCATGGCGCCGAGCCCGCGCAACGACCCGCTAAATTGCCCGTTGAAGTTCTGCACGAACAACAGCGAAGCGTTGTTGAGGATGTTGCCTTGCAAGCTGGTGGTATTACCCACCAACGTACCGCCGCTGACAGTCGTACCACCGCTGTAAGTGTTGGCGCCGCTCAACACCAGAGTCCCGGAATCGAGCTTCTCGATGCCGCCCGTGCCCACCAGCGGTGTGGAGATTTCCGCGCTGCCGCCAGCATTCACCCGCACCGGTGCGAGACTGCCGTCTGCGCCGTTGACCGGAGTCAGCGTACCGCCAGCGCCAGGCGCCAGGCTGTAGCCATTGCTGAGGAACTGCAAACCAGTGAAGTTCCGATTACCCAACACGGTAACAGTGCCGGCCTGACCACCAAACACAGCGAACTGCCCGTTGGAGGCCAACGCCTGAGTGCCGCTTGGATCAGTCCAGTTGGTCCCCGGCCCCCACACACCACTGCCGCCACCGATGCTGCCATCAGGATTGGTGGTGCCGCCGTTCCAGAACTGCACTTCACCCGGCGAGCCTTGCACCAGCAGATTGATCTGATTGGCAATGGCGGTTTGCAGGGTCAGGTTGGCCTGCGCAACCGGCAGGCTGCCGTAGACCAGACCGTTGTCGGTCAGGCTGCCGCCGTAGCTGAACAGTTGATAGACGCCTGTGCCGAAGCCACCGGCGTTGCTGATGTTCAGCGTGCCGTCGAGGGTCAGGTTGCCGGCGACATTGACAACCGTGGTCGAGCTGGCGGCAGACCCGAGGCTGAAGTCCAGATCAGTCCCCGAAGACAACGCCAACGCACCGACCGACAGCGGTGTCGCCGTGCCGCCACCGGCCAGGGTCGCGCCGTCGGCCAGTTGCAGCGAACCGCCCAATTGACCGCCACCGCCAATCTGCGCACCGCTGGCGACGTTGACGTTGGCACTGTTGAGCACACCGTTGACGGTCAGGGTGCCGGCCTGCACAGAAGTGTTGCCGGTGAAGCTGTTGTTGCCGGTCAGCAGCAACCGACCACTGCCGGTTTTGTTCAGCGTGCCGGTACCGGAGAGGTTGCCGGTGTAGCTGCCGTCGGCGTTTTGCTCGAAGGTCAGCGCCGCGTTGTTGGCGATTGCACCTTGCAGGCTGCTGGTGTCGCCTCGAGTGCTACCGCCGTTCAGCGTGGTGCCACCGCTGTAGGTGTTGGCGCCGCTGAGCACCAGGTCGCCGCTGCCGTTTTTCACCAGACTGCCGGTGCCGGTGACAGCGCCGATCAGCGTGGTGTTCTGGTTGCCAGCCAGTGTCAGCTCGGCGCCCAGGTTGATGGCGTTGGCCAGTTGCAGCGCCGAGGTGCTGTCCAGCGTGCCGTTGCCGAGCACACTCAATGCACCGCTGCTGATTGCGCTGTTGTTGCCGAGAACCAGCGTGCCGCCACTCAGTTGGGTGCCACCGGAGTAAGTATTGCTGCCATTGAGAGTCAGGCTCGAAGCACCGGTTTTGATCAAACTGCCGCTGCCGCTGACGACGCCACCGAGGGTCAAGGCGTTGGAGCCGGCGACGCTCAATCCTCCGTTGAGCACCACATCATTGCCGAGGCTGACAGCGGTGTTGCTGCCCAGCGCAGTGCCGTTCGCTGCAGTTAACACACCAGTGCCGAGCGCCGCATTGTTGCCGACGACAATCGTACCGCCATTGAGCGCGGTGCCGCCGGTGTAGCCGTTGGCAGCGTTGAGCACCAGGGTGCCGGTGTCATATTTGCCGAGGGTGCCTGCGCCGTTGAGCGCTACACCGACGGTTGCCGTGGCATTCGGATCGACGCGCACCGAGGCGTTGCCCAGCGAACCATTGACCAGATTCAGCGATCCCGCCGTGCCGTTCTGCAGGCTGTAGCCATCGGTGACGAACTGCATGCCGGTGATGGTTTGCGCGCCGTTGACCGTAACTGTGCCCGCCGCACCCTGGAACACCGCGAAGTTGCTGGTCCAGCCTTGATGGGTGGTGTCGTTGACGTCGGTCCAGTTCGTGGTCCCGGTGCCCCAGGTACCGTTGCCACCGTCGACCGTGCCGTTGGCGACCAGTTGGCTACCGTCCCAGAACTGCACGGTGGCGGTTGGCGCGGTGACCAGCAGGTTGAGCTGATTGGCCTGCGCGGTCTGCAGTTGCAGATCGCCCACTGAGACGCTGCCCGGCACGCTGCCGATGAGCATGCCGTTGTCGGTCAGGCCACCGGTGTAGTTGATCAGGCGATACACGCCGCTGCCAAAACCGCCGATGTCGCTGACATTGAGTGTGCCATCGAGGGTCAGGTTGCCGCCGACGTTGACCAGCGCGTTACCGCCACCCGACACCGGCGTACCGAGGCCGACGTCGAAGCTGGAGTTGCCGCCAAACACCAGGGAATCCACCGACAAGGTGCTGCCGGTGACACCCGCCAGATGTCCGCCATCGGCCACGGTCACCGCACTGGTCAACGTGCCGCTGCCGCCGAGTGTGCCGCCGTTGTTGACCAACACATTGCCGCTGGCCAGCGAACCGTTGACCTGCAAGGTGCCCGCGTTGACGTTGGTGTCGCCCGTGAGGTCGCTGATGCCGCTCAGGGTCAGGCTGCCAGTGCCGAGTTTGGTCAGCCCGCCGTCACCGCTGAGGATGCCGGCGAACGTGCTGCTGACGTTATTGCTGCCCAGGCTCAGCGTGTTGCCGGTGCCGATCAGCGCAGTGCCGCTACCAGTCAGGCTGGCGAGACTGCCCGATGCGCCGAGGTTGAGGGCTGCGCCAGCACCGAGATTGACCGTCGCATCATTGCCCAGCGCTGCACCGCTCAGGGCGGTGAGGCTGCCGGACAGCACATCGAAGGTCCCGCTGAACGTGTTGTTGCCGCTCAACGTCAGGTCGGCCAGGCCGCTTTTGCTCAAGGTTCCGGCCCCGGCAACCACGCCGCCCAGGGTCAGGTTGTTGTTACCGGCCAAGGCCAGATTCGCATTGACGTTGACGTCGTTCGCCAGCACCAGCGGCGAGCTGTTGTCGAGGGTCGACGCGCCAGCCACGTTCAGTGCGCCGGAGCCCAATGCTGCAGCGGTGCCAAGAGTCAAGGTGCCGGCATTTAAGGTAGTGCCGCCGGTGAAGGTATTGACGCCGTTGAGGGTCAGGTTCGACGCGCCGTCCTTGATCAGTCCGCCCGCGCCGCTGACTACACCGGCGAGCGTCAGGTTGTTGTTGCCGGTGTTGCTCAGGTTGGCGTTGAGCACGAGGTTGTTACCCAGGCTCAGCGCACTGGTGCTGTCCAGCGCCGAAGCGCCGGCCACGGTGAGGTTGCCCAGCCCCAGCGCCGAGTTGCTGCCGGCAGTCAGGGTACCGGCGCCCAGGTTGATGCCGCCAAGGAAGTTGTTGTTGCCGCTCAGGGTCAGGTTGGCAGCGCCGGTTTTGCTCAGGCTGCCCGCACCATTGATCGTGCCGGCAAGCGTCAGATCTGCCGTGCCGCCAATGCCGAGGTTACCCGCCAGATTGACTGCGTTATTCACCGAAACCCCAGTGGCGGCATCGAGCGTGGTGCCGCCCGCCGCGTTCAGGGTGCCGGAGCCCAGCGCCGAGTTCGACGCCAGAATCAGTCCGCCGGCATTCAGCGCCACCGGCCCGAGGAAGGCATTGTTGCCGCCGAGCGTCAGGTTGGCCGCACCGGTTTTGATCAGGCCGCCAGTGCCGCCGATCACGCCGTTGAGCGTCAGCGCATTGCTGCCGACCACGGTGAGGTTGCCATTAAGGGTCGCTGCGTTGCCGAGAGTCACCGCAGCATTGCTGTCCAGTTGCGTGCCGGCGTTGGCGGTCAGTGTGCCACTGCCCAGCGCGGTGTTGCTGCCAACGATGATCTTGCCGCCGTCCAGTTGCGTGCCGCCGCTGTAAGTGTTGGCGCCGTTGAGCACCAGGGTGCCGGCATCGAGTTTGTTGAGGATGCCGCTGCCATCGATATTGACGCCGATGGTCGCGGTCACACCCGGATCAACGCGCAACGCGGTGGTCCCCCCGGTGCCGTTGACAGCAGTCAGTTGCCCCGCCGTGCCATTCACTACGTTGTAGCCATCGGTGAGGAACTGCATGCCGGTGAACGCTTGCGTGCCGTTGACCGTCACGGTACCCGCCGTGCCCTGGAATACCGCGAAGTCGCCCGCCCACGGTTGATTGACCAGACCGTTGGCATCGGTCCAGTTGGTGCCGACCGCATTCCAGGTACCGGTGCCGCCGTCGACAACGCCGTTGGCAATGGTCTGGCTGCCATCCCAATAACGGATGCTCACGTTCGGTGCCGACACTTGAATGTTGATCTGGTTAGCCACACCGGTTTGCACGATCAGGTCGCCGAGGCCGTAGCCGACCGGTACGCCGGCAACGTCGAGACCGAGATTGGTCAACGCACCGGTGTAGTTGAACAAGCGATACACACCGACCCCGAAACCGCCGGCGTCAGTGACGTTGAGATTACCGTCGAGGGTGAGGTTGCCGCCGACATTCATCAACGACGCGGTCGACGGTGTCCCCAGTGCCACATCAACATTGCTGCCGGCCGCGAGGGTCAGGGCACCGGCGGACAGTTGATTGCCCGAGGACAGCGCCAGATGGCCGCCGCTGTTGACGTTGACGGTCCCGAGCGCCGAACCGGTGCCGCTCAGGGTGCCGCCGGTATTGACGTTGATCTGCGCGCTGGCCAGCGAACCGCTGAGATTCACGATGCCGTTGTTGATCGCGGTGTCGCCGGTGATGCCGTTGATCCCGGTGAGGTTCAAGGTGCCGGTGCCGACTTTGATAAGGCCACCGCTGCCGCTGAGGCCACCGTCGAACGTGCTGGTGACGTTGCCACTGCCGACGGTCAGGGTGTTGCTGCCGGTGAGCTGCACGTCGCCGCTGCCGGTCAGCGCGCCGAGGCTGGCGTCGCTGCCCAGATTCAAACCGGCGCCAGCGCTGATATTCACGCCTGCGGTGTTGCCCAGCGCATTGCTGTTCAACGTGGTGACGCTGCCGGAGACGATGTTCAGCGCGCCGGTGAAGGTGTTGTTGCCGGCCAGGGTCAGGTCTGAAAGGCCATTTTTGGTCAGGCTGCCGGCGCCGTCGATGACGCTGTTAAGGCTCAGGTCGTTGTTGCCCGCGACGGTCAGCCCGGCGTTCAACGTGATCGCATTGCCGATTCCGAAGGAAGCGCTGTTATCCAGGGTTGCCGCGCCGCCGACGATCAGCGCGCCGCTGCCCAAGCCGTTGGCATTGCCCAGGGTCAGGGTGCCGCCGTTCAGAGTCGTACCGCCGCTGAAGGTGTTGTTGCCGTTGAGGGTCAGGTTGGCCGCGCCATTCTTGATCAATTGGCCGGTGCCGCTAGTGATGCCGCCGAGGGTCAGGTTTTGCGTCCCCCCCACGGTCAGTGCAGCGTTGAGCGCGACGCCGTTGCTGAGGCTGACCAGCGGCGAGTTGCTGTCCAGTGTTGCCGCGCCAGCGACGGTCAGTGCGCCGGAGCCCAATGCCGAACTGTTGCCAACGGTCAGCGTGCCGGCGTTCAGGGTCGTGCCACCGAGGAAATTATTGGCCGCGTTGAGAATCAGATTGGCCGCGCCGTCTTTCACCAGGCTGCCAGCGCCGCTGACCAGACCGGTCAGGGTCAGATCCGCCGTGCCGCCGATGTTCAAGGCACCGGCCAATGCCACCGCGTTGTTCAGGCTCACGGCGGTATTGGCGTCCAGCGTAGTGCCTGCCGCCGCGTTCAATGTGCCTGAGCCCAGCGCGGTGTTACTGCCGAGGATCAGTTTGCCGGTGTTCAGGGCGGTGTTGCCAAAATAGGTGTTGGCGCCGTTGAGGGTCAGGTCGGCGGCGCCGTTCTTGACCAGCCCTCCGATACCGGCGACCACGCCGCCGAGGGTCAGCGCATTGGTTCCGCCCAGAGTCAACGTGCCGCCGAGGTTGACGTTGTTGGCCAGGGTTGCTGCGGTGCCGGCATCAAGCGTGGTGCCGTTCGATGCGTTCAGCGCACCAGTGCCGAGCGCCGTGTTGGAGCCGACGATCAGCGATCCGGCGTTCAGCGCGGTGGTACCGGTATAGGTGTTATTGCCGTTGAGGGTCAGGCTTGAGGCGCCGGTCTTGATCAGGCCGTTACCGCCGCTGATTACGCCGCCAAGGGTCAACGCGTTGGCGCCGCCAGCGGTGAGGTTGGCGTTGAGGGTGATCGCGTTGCTCAACGTCACCGCCGAGCTGCTGTTAAGGGTGCCCGCCCCGGCCACGGTCAGTGCGCCGGTGCCGAGTGCCGCGCCATTGCCGACAGTCAGACTGCCGGCGTTCAGCGTGGTACCGCCAGTGAAGGTGTTGGCGCCGCTCAGGGTCAGGTTGGCCGCGCCATTCTTGAGCAACTGACCGGCGCCGTTGATCACACCGGAGAGGGTCAGGCCACTGCTGCCGCCGAGGGTCAGGGCACTGCTGTTGAGGTTGACGTTGTTGGTCAGGTTGACGGAGGTGTTGCTGTCCAGTGTTGCCGTATCGGTGACCGACAAGGCGCCAGTGCCCAATGCAGCAGCATTACCAACGGTGAGGGTACCCGCAGCCAGCGTGGTACCGCCGGTATAGGTGTTGGCGCCGTTGAGCACCAGATTGGTGAACCCGCGTTTGGTCAGACCGCCACTTCCACTGATAACACCGCCGAGGGTCAGGTCAGCGCTGCCACTGAATTCCAGATCGCCACCCAGGGAAACGGCGTTGTTTAATGAGACCGTGGTGCTGGCATCAAGCGCGGTGCCTGCCGCAGTCGTCAAGGCACCCGTACCCAGCGCGGTGTTGGAGCCGACAATCAGCGTGCCGGCATTGAGCGCGGTACCGCCGGCGAAGGTGTTGTTGCCGCTGAGGGTAAGATCCGCCGTGCCGTTCTTGATCAGGTTGCCGGCGCCGCTGACGACGCCACTCAGACCCAATGCCTGCGTGCCGCCGATGGTCAGCCCTCCCGCCAGCGCTACGGCATTGGCGAGCGTCACGGCCGTGGTCGCGTCAAGCGTGGTGTTGGCCGCCGCGTTCAATGCGCCAGTGCCGAGCGCGGTGTTGCTGCCGACAAACAGGCTGCCGGCGTTGAGCGCGGTGTTGCCGGCGTTGGTGTTGTTGCCGGTCAGCGTCAGGCTGGCGCTGCCGCTTTTGGTGATGGCGCCGGTGCCGGACAAAATGCCGTCCAGGGTCAAGGCATTGCTGCCGAGCACGTTCAGCACGCCAGTCATGGCGATGTTGTTGGCCAGCGAGACGTTGGCGGTGCTGTCGAGGCTGGTACCGGCAGCCGTGTTCAGTGCGCCGCTGCCCAGCGAGTTGTTGTTGGTCACCAGCAAACTGCCGGCGCTCAGGGTGGTGGTGCCGGTGTAACCGCTGTTGGCGCCGCTGAGGGTCAGGCTGCCGGTGCCGGTTTTGCTCAGGCCGCTGCTGCCGGTGATCAAGCCGCCGAGAGTCAGTGCGCCGGTGCCGCCGGCCGTCAATGTGCCGCCGAGGCTGATGGCGTTGTTCAGGCTGATCGTGCCGGGGGCACTCAGGGTTGTCGCGCCGGTGACGTTGAGGGTGCCAGTGCTCAGCGCCAGGTTGTTGCCCAACTGCACGGTGCCGCCGTTGAGTGTGGTGTTGCCCAAGTACGTGTTGGCAGCGCTGAGGCTCAGTTGCCCGGAACCGACTTTGGTCAGGCCGCCGCTGCCGGAAATCACCCCGCTGAGGGTGGTGGCGTTGGTGCCTTGCACCGTCACGCCACCGGCACCGAGGGAGATCAGATTACTGACGTTCAACCCGGCGTTGCTCGCCTGCAGGATCCCGCCGTTGGAGGTGAGGACACCGCTGCCAAATGTGGCGTTGTTGTTGAACTGGGCGACACCGCCGTTGAGCGTGGTCGCGCCGCTGACCAATGGCCCCTGCAAGGTCCAGGTGCCGCTGTTGATGGTCAGGTTGTTGAAGTTGACGTAGGTGGCGCTCGACGCTGTGCCGACTCCGGTCGTACCGCCGCCGACGCCGATCGGGTTTTGCAGGATCAGGCTGTTGGTGCCACCCGCGCCGCCATCGACTGTACCGGTCGGGGCGAAGGTCAGGTTGATGCCGATCAGGCCACCGAGACCGACGCTGACCTGAACACCGTCACCGACCTGCACCGTAGAACCGGTAATCGCCGTGAACGTGTTGGTGCTGCTTGCGCCCATCGACACGCCGCCGGTAATTGCGCCGGCGTTGGTAAATGTATTGCCCGCAGCCGAGGTCTCGAAGGCGATCCGGCCGTTGATGACACCGGTGCTGCTGTTGGTCATGTTGACTTGCGAGCCGCCGTAGACGCCGACTACCGGCGTATCGGCCAGGGTAATCCCGCCCACCGACAAGCCGGTCGAGGTGATGGTGCCGTTGTTGGTGATGGTAGTGGTACCGGCCGCCGCGTTGTTCACCGCGATACCCAAGCCATCGATGCTGGTCAGGTTGAGGCCAAGAAGCATGCCGGTGCCGCGAATGATCCCGCTGGCATTGTTGAGCACGCTGACCGTACTGGTTGCGCCAGTGCCGATGAAGGCGCCGCCGCTCAGCACCGACACCAGCCCCAACAGTGCCGGGTCGAGGGTGCCGGAGTTGTTCAGGCTGATGTTCACCCCGGTCAGGTCCATCACGTGGCCGCCGAGGGTCGCGTTCATCTGCGCCCCGCTGTTGACGTTGACCGTAAGGCCGTTGGTAGCGCTGCTGAAGTTGTTAAGAAACAGCGGCAGGCTCGGCACGCCGGTACAGGTCACTGTGGAACCGGCGGTGGAGCAAGTGGCCAGCGCCGGAGTGCTCACCGCGCCGAACAACAGTCCGGCGACGCTCAAGTGCACAGCAAGGGAAAGAGGGGAAAAACGCGAAACGAGGGCGACACCGGACCTTACTTGCACAGGCTACTCCTTGTCGTGGCCAATTCTTCCTTGAGGCGTGCAAAGTCGTGCCTGTTTCGCACGCCAATCAAGACTGCGACGGTCATCACAAAACCGTTGATTGCTGACAAAGCTAGTAGAGCAGTGGAGATGGGTGCGGATTAAATGGTGTTAATACTTTAATACTAGGCGCTCTAAACCGGGGGTTTGAGCCTGTGAATACAGGGGATTTGCTGTAACACATCCCTCTCTAGGGGATGCGGCTCGCTGCGATCTTTTGATGTTGCTTTTAAGCACCAAGATCAAAGGATCGCAGCGTGCTTCAGCTCCTGCAGGGCCGCTGGAAGAAAACTGGTACGGCTTATGCAAACGTTTGCGAGCCGTCAATCACGGCATTTTCGCCACACATCCGCCAGGCCCGCAGATTCCGGGCCTTGATCCGCAAAAAAAGGACTTTGCATGCACGTCGCTTCCCTTCTTCGCGCCCCCCTCGCGCGCACGTTTGCTGTTTCCTTGCTACTGACTGGCGTTACCGGAGTTCTCAGTCAAAGCGCATTTGCACAACCGGCCCTGCCCGAGTCCGCCCAGGGCGAAACCCTCAGCCCCGAAGCCAGCCCGCCGAAAAAAGGCGCGTACCTGTCGGACTGGTACAACCAGGACCTGACCCTGATCGGCAGCAAAGACATCAGCTTCGGCCCGCAACCGGCCGACGACATCTACCTGGAATATGAATACTTCGGGCGCAAGGGCCCGTTCGAGCTATACGGCTACATCGACGTGCCGAAAATCTTCAACATCGGCAACAGCCACGACAAAGGCGTATGGGACCACGGTTCGCCCGTGTTCATGGAGCACGAACCGCGGATCTCCATCGACTACCTCGCCGGCCGCAGCCTGGCTATCGGCCCGTTCAAGGAATGGTATGTGGCCTTCGACTGGATCTACGACCACGGCAGCCGCAAAGAAAACCGCGCCAACACCCTCTACAGCGGTTTCGGCACCGACATCGACACCCATTCGCGGGTCAATCTGTCAGCCAACCTGTACGGGCGCTACCAGTGGGAAAACTACGGTGCGAGCAACGAGTATTCCTGGGACGGTTACCGTGCACAGCTCAAGTACATCATCCCCATCGACAAATTCAGCAACGGCGCCTCGCTCACCTACATCGGCTTCACCAACTTCGATTTCGGCTCCGACATCCACAAGGACAACCCGGCACGCACCGCCAACGCGACGGTGGCGACCAACGTGTTGCTCTACTCGTTCACCCATTTGCGCTTCACCCTGGTCGGGCGTTATTTCCATAACGGCGGCAACTGGGAGGATGGCAGCGAGCTGAATTTCGGCGACGGTAATTTCCGCGCGCGTTCGAATGGTTGGGGGTATTACGCGGGGATCGGGTATCAGTTCTGACCTGTAAATGATCACTGGATCGCAACCATCGGTAGCGCCCATCAGATCAGGGTAGATACCGTCGGACAATCCGAGTGAATTTTCCCGGTGCGCCGCGATCCTTCTATTACCACAGGGAGGAATACGGGCTTTATGAACAACGCAAAACTTTATGTCATCGACTACACCCTTCACGGCACGCCCAAGTCCTTCATTATCCGCTCGGACAAGATGGACAACGCCGAAGCTTGGCATTGGGCGAGTTGCGACGCAGGCGTAGGTCGGATCCCGCGTTTCGGCCGGGAAAAGGTGCAGAAGACCAGTAAACCGATGGCGGAAAAATTCGGCGTGGAAAACGTTGTCTGGCGACCGACCAACTAAGCTGCGCACAGTGATCGACATCATTCGGGGGAATGCACAATGACCCACCTCATGAGCCCGGCACATCTGGATTACGGCCTGGACACCTTGTTCGGGCGTATCACCAAATGTGTTGATTGTGCGGTAGGGCTTGAAGCCGTCGAGGATGATCCGTTTCGCTTCGCGCTTAGGGTGCCGGCGCCGTTACCTGAAGATCTTGATCAGGCGAAAACCGTCGTGGTCACGGTCGAAGGCCGACGCTTGCAAGGCACGGTGCGGCATATAGAGCGGCTAGATGACGACAGCCTGAAACTGGAAGTGGAGCCTGATTAGGCTCCACTTTTTTTAGGTGTACGTTTACTTGGGATGCGCGCACTGGCAGCCCTTGCTGGAACATTCCTCGCCCCCCTTGTGGTGGTGAGCGCAGGCCTCACAGCAATAGTGCTTACCGTGCACAGCGTACGCATGCTCGCCGTCTTTGATGGTGCATTTACATCCGGGGCAATCGCATTTTCTATCAGGCATGGGACAGACTCCTTGGGTTGTGGTTGTCCGAGGCTCGAATGCGAGCCGTAAACAACAGTGTAGGAGCTGCAGAAGGGGGCAAAAGATCAAAAGCCCCTCACCCTAGCCCTCCCGAAACGTCGGACCGCCCCGAGGGAGAGGGAACTGACCGAGGTGAGCTGAAGGGTTACGCCGATGTGAAATACCGGGTCGAACCCACATTTTGAAAAAGCATAAAAATCGGCCCTTTCACCCTCGGGAGAGCGC
This sequence comes from Pseudomonas sp. A0308, assembly GCF_044218815.1. Lineage (NCBI taxonomy): Bacteria > Pseudomonadati > Pseudomonadota > Gammaproteobacteria > Pseudomonadales > Pseudomonadaceae > Pseudomonas > Pseudomonas sp. A0308. Next base: position 5,609,260 of record NZ_CP162581.1, on the reverse strand, counting down.
TGGGCGGGCAGCGCTCGATGAAGGGCGCCCCCCCAAGAAGCCGTTGCCGCAGCAACGGATATGTACTCAGTCAGTAAATCAATCAACCCCACGAACACTACTGCGATACATAAAAACCAAAGCCAACCCCAAACAAACCATCGCTAAAACCCGACTGGAGGAAAGCTCAATCGCCGGATTTCCCAACCAGCCAAAATTATCAATCAACATTCCCATCCCAAGCTGTCCGACAATGACAGCTACCGTCGCCACAGCCGTCCCCACGACAGGCACCGCGCCCACCATCACCATCATATAAACCACCCCAAACAGCGCCCCCATCAACTGCCACTTGGGCACGTCCAGCAGACTCACCGCCTGCGCCGGCTCAAAAAACAGAATCAACAACCCGGTCACCACCGCGCCCACCACAAACGTCAGCAAACTGCTGCGCAATACACCAACGGTTTCACCCAAACGCCCGTTGATCGCCGCCTGCACACTCAACACCGCGCCGGCCAATACCACCACTGCCAACAAAATAATCAGACTCATCACTCACCCCCGCGCAATCAAAACCAATGCCACCACAATCAACCCCAACGCCAGCCAGCGCTCAGCGTTAACCTTCTTGCGCGTCGCCCCGAACCAACCAAAATGATCGATCAAGACACTTTTGCCGACCTGTCCGGACAGAATTGCGATCATCGTCATCGCAATGCCGATATGTGGCGTCGCCAACGTCAAGACCACCACATACATCGGCCCCAGGAACCCACCGATCAACTGCCAGCGTGGCAGATCGGTGAGCGCAGGGCCCTTTTGCGGGCCTGCGAACAACAACAGCAAAAACAGAATCGCCGAGCCGACGCCAAAGATGCTCAAGGTCGCCCACAGATGCCCGACCTGCACCCCCAACGGCCCGAGCAAGCCCGCCTCCACTGACAAACCCATGCCCGCCAGAATCACCAGCGGCAGCAACAACAATCGCAACAACGGCTTGGCCACTGGCGCGCTAACACTCACCTCATCCAACGTCTGCATAACAAAACCTGTGCAAGTAAACGATGGCGCGGATTATCGGCTGGCTTCGCTGTGCGATAAATGGGAGCATCCGGACAACACTTTTGCGTAACTCGCACAGCAGGACGATCCATGCACGGGCTCAATGAACTCGGTTTCAAGGCACTCAGACTGTTTGTCGCAGTGCTCGACCACGGCAGCTTCTCCGAAGTCGCCCGCCGCGAGGGCGTGGCGCCCTCCTCCATCTCCCGGCAAATCCAGTTGATGGAGCAAGCGCTGAACCAGCAATTGCTCTATCGCCATACGCGCGCGGTGACGCCGACCGAAGCCGGGCGCATGCTCGGCCACCACGCGCGGCTGGTGCTGGTGCAACTGGAAGAAGCCGAACAAGCCTTGCAGGAACAGCAAAGCGAACCCACCGGCCTTGTGCGGATCAACGCTCCGGTGGTGTTTGGTCAACGGCATCTGACACCGTGGCTCGGTCAGTTGTGCGCGCGTTATCCCAAGCTGCAACTGGACATTCAGCAAACCGACCATTACGTCGACCCGTTGCAGGAAGGTGCAGACCTGTTGTTTCGCATCGGCCCGCTGCACGATTCGAGCATGCAGGCGCGGATAATTGCGCCGCACCGCTTTCAGGTCGCTGCCAGCCCGGCCTACCTGAAACGTCACGGCACGCCGCAACATCCCGACGATCTTGCGCACCATCAGTGTCTGGCCTACAAAGGTGCGACTGGCCAGCAGCGTTGGTTTTTCCGTCAGGATCAAGGCGACTGGACGCCCTATTCGGTGAGGGGCCCGATCACCGGCAACCACGCCGACACCCTCACCCAGGCGGCCGAACAAGGGCTGGGGTTGGTGATGTTTCCGTCATGGCTGATTGGTGAAGCGGTGCGCGAAGGCACGCTGGTGCCGGTGCTTGGGGAGTATCAGGTGTCGAACAGTCTGGAACCGCAGCAGATCGCGGTGCTGTGGCCGGGGAGCCGGCGGTTGTCGGTGAAGGTACGGACGGTGATTGATTTCTTTGTCGAGTGTTTTGGCGAAGTGCCTTATTGGGACAGACCTTGAGGTCTGCACCATCCCTGTAGGAGCTGCCGCAGGCTGCGATCTTTTGATTTTGCTTTTCAGAAGATCAAAAGATCGCAGCCTGCGGCAGCTCCTACAGGGGTTTGCTTACGGCTCCTAGATTCGGAACTGCCCAACCAGTTTGCCCAACCGCTGGCCAAGATCCGCCAGACTGCGCGAAGTCTGCGCCCCCAGTTGCGTTTCATCCGCCACGCTATCCACCGCCACTGCAATCTGATGCACGCTGCGGTTGATCTCTTCGGCCACCGCCGTCTGTTCCTCGGCAGCGCTGGCAATCTGTGCGTTCATCGAGTTGATGGTCGCGATCAATTCTGCCATCGCGTCCAGCGAAGCCCCGGCCTGATTGGCCTGCGCCGATGTTCCGTCACCCGCCTCGCTGGAGCGGCGCATCGCTTCGACCGCCGCTTGCGTGCCGGCCTGCAAGCGATCGATCATCGCCTGAATTTCCTGAGTGCTGATCTGCGTACGACTGGCCAGCGCACGCACCTCATCCGCCACCACTGCAAAGCCACGCCCGGCCTCGCCGGCCCGCGCCGCTTCAATTGCCGCGTTAAGTGCCAGCAGGTTGGTTTGCTCGGCAATCGAACGGATCACCCCAAGCACACCGACAATCGAACTGACGTCCTGTTGCAGGCTGTCGAGCGACACGCCGCTGCTGCGGATGTCATCGACCAGCGCATGAATCTGTTTGATGCTGCCCGCCACCACGCGTTTGGCGCTCTGGCCTTCTTCATCGGTCTGCTGGGCGGCGACGGCGGCGTTCTGTGCGCTCTTGGCGACTTCCTGGGCGGCGGCGGACATTTCGTTGATCGCCGTGGCGACCTGATCGGTCTCGTGGCGTTGACGCTCCATCGCCTGATCCGAACGCTGGGCCTGATCCGAAACCTGCGTCACCAGCCCGGTCAGTTGTGTGGTCATCTCGGTGATCTGCCGCACCAGGCCGTGAATCTTGTCGACGAAGCGATTGAACGAGCCGGCCAGTTCACCCAGTTCGTCCTGGCTGGTGATGTTCAGGCGGCGGGTCAGGTCGCCCTCGCCCGCGGCGATATCGTCGAGGTTGGCTTTCATCTGGGTCAGCGGACGCAAAATGGTATTGGCCAGCAGCATCCCCACCGCGGCAATCACCAGCAGCACCACCACCGCCACGCCGACGATGCTCAGCACCACGCCTTGCATGCGTTCCTCCACCTGCGTTTCGACCAGCGCCACTTGCGCTTCGATGCCGTCGAGGTTGACCGAGGTACCGACCGCCATGTCCCACTTTGCCAGGTATTCGGTGTAGCCGAGTTTCGGCACCAGCACCTTTGCGTTGCCCGGCAGCGGCGAGCTGTATTGCAGGTAATGCGTGCCGTCCTTCGCCACTTTCACCAGACCGAGGTTGACGTAAACGCCGTTCGGGTCGCGGTTGTCCTTGAAGCTTTTGCCCACGCCTTCGGGATCGTTGGCCTTGAACAGGCGCACGGTCTCGGAGTCGTAGCCGAAGAAGTAGCCGTCCTTGCCGTAGCGAATCCCCGACAGCAGTTTGATCGCCTGCGCGCGCGCCGCTTCATCGCCGGGGGCGGCAGCGTCGTACAACGGTTTGATCGTGGTCATGGCCACGGCGACGTAACTTTGCAGAGTGGCTTTGGCGTCGCCGAGCAGGCGCTCGCGCGTCTGTTCGACCTCTTCGCGCGCCTGCTTCTGAAGAATGAACAGCGTGGTCAGGCTGATGACCAGCGCAAAGAGCAATACCGGGAGGACGGCAAGGGAGAGGACTTTAGCCTTGAGGCTCAGACGCATTGGGGTGCTCACTCTTTTGGTTTTATTGGCGTGGTTAAAGGCTTTAACGGCACGCCATAGCAAAAGTTGAGTCAGCAGACACCTCATCACCCTGTGGGAGCGGGCTTGCCCGCGATAGCGGTGTGTCTGCCACATAATTGTTGAATGTGTCGAAGCCATCGCGGGCAAGCCCGCTCCCACAGGGTTCAGCGGTTACAACACCATCGCGGCCACCCAGCCGAACGCCAGCAAAGGCAGGTTGTAGTGCAGGAACGTCGGCACCACGGTGTCCCAGATATGGTGATGCTGGCCGTCGATGTTCAGGCCGGAGGTCGGGCCCAGGGTCGAGTCCGAGGCAGGCGAACCGGCATCGCCCAGCGCACCGGCAGTGCCGACAATGCAGACGATGGCCAGCGGGCTGAAGCCCAGTTGCACGCACAGCGGGACGAAAATCGCCGCCAGAATCGGCACCGTGGAAAACGACGAACCGATGCCCATGGTCACCAGCAACCCGACCAGCAGCATCAACAGCACGCCCACGCCCTTGCTGTGATTGATCAACGAAGCCGACGACTCGACCAGTGTCTGTATCTGCCCGGTGGCCTTCATCACTTCGGCGAACCCCGAGGCGGCGATCATGATGAAGCCGATCATCGCCATCATCTTCATGCCTTCGGTGAACAGATCATCGGTGTCGCGCCATTTGACGATGCCCGATACCGAGAAGATCAGGAAGCCCACCAGCGCGCCGATAATCATAGAGTCGAGCAGCAACTGCACGATGAACGCTGCGGCAATCGCCACACCGGCGATCATCAGGCTCAGCGGGTTGTACTGCACCGCCGCTTGCTCGACCTGCTCGATCTTCGCCAGGTCGTACACGCGCCGCTTGCGGTAACTGATGAAGGCCATCGCCAGACCGAACACCATGCCCAACGCCGGAATGCCCATGGCATGGGTGACGTTAATGCCACTGATGTCGACACCGCTGCGTGCAACGTTGGCCAGCAGGATTTCATTGAGGAAGATATTGCCGAAACCCACCGGCAGGAACATGTACGGCGTGATCAGACCGAACGTCATGACGCAGGCGATCAAGCGGCGGTCGAGTTGCAGCTTGGTCAATACATAAAGAAGCGGCGGCACCAGCAACGGAATGAACGCAATGTGGATCGGCAGGATGTTCTGCGAGGCAATCGCCACCACCCACAACAGGCCGATCAGCAGCCATTTGACGTTGCCGCCACCGGTACTGTGCTGGCGGTCGACCATCGCCAGCGCCTTGTCGGCCAGCGCATGGGCCAGGCCCGACTTGGCAATCGCCACGGCGAAAGCGCCGAGCAATGCGTAGGACAACGCCACCGTCGCCCCGCCGCCCAAGCCGCTGTTGAACGCCTTTAGCGTGGCATCGATGCCCAAACCACCGGTCAGGCCGCCGACCAGCGCGCCGACGATCAAAGCGATCACCACGTGCACGCGGGACAGGCTGAGAATCAGCATGATGCCAACCGCCGCTATGACTGCATTCATTTCACTACCTCAAAAAACACTGCGGTGGAAAACCGACCGCCAGACAGGATGAGCCCGCCAAAGGTTAACCGGCGGATTGCAAAGAGGGTCTTATTAGAAGGGCGCGCACTGTGAATGAAGCCGCGACAGGCTGCAAGTAACAAGCGGCAAGCTTTTGCGTTTTTTCGCTTGCAGCTTGCGGCTGGAAGCTCAAGAAAGCTGCTGTCAGGCCGCTACAGTGCAAAGTCTAAGATATTTATCGAATAAGGACGTGTCCATGTCGCTGAGACAACTTTCCATCCAATGGAAAATCACCCTGCTCGCCGGGCTTTGCCTGGCCGGTATCGTGACCCTGTTGGTGGGTCTTTCGCTGTATCGCATGGAGCACAGCTCCGAAATGGTGAAAGCCTCCAGCATGGAGATGCTCACCGAATCGGCCCAGGCGCGCATCGAATCCCAGGGCGAAGTGCAAGCGGCGGGCATTCGCCAGCAGTTCATGGACGCCTATCAATACGGCCATGGTTTCTCGCGTCAGGTGCTGTTCCTGCGCGAGCAGGCCGAAAAGCGCTTCCTTGATGCCTTCGACCTGCGCGAAGACATGACCCGTCAGGTCAAGTCCGCGCTGCAAGCCAACCCGGATTTGCTCGGTCTGTCGCTGGTGTTCGAAGCCAACGCGCTGGACGGCAAGGATGAACTGTTTGCCGGCCAAGCCGAGCTGGGCAGTAACGACAAGGGCCGTTTCGCCCTGTACTGGTCGCAGCCGACACCGGGCAAAATCACCTCGATGGCCCTGCCGGAAAGCGACATGGCCGACACCAGCACCGGCCCCAGCGGTCAGGCTGCCAACGCCTGGTTTACCTGCCCGCGCGCCACGCTCAAACCCTGTGTGATCGAACCGTACTTCTATGTGATCGACGGCCAGAACGTGCTGATGACCAGCATCGTTTTCCCGCTGATGGTGAACGGCAAAGTCATCGCTTCGCTGTCGGTCGACATCAACCTCAACAGCCTGCAAGCGATCAGCCAGAGCGCCAGCAAAAAACTCTACGACGGCCAGACCGCCGTGAGCATCATCAGCCCGGTCGGCCTGCTCGCCGGCTACAGCCCGGATGCCGGCAAACTCAGCCAGCGTCTTGACGCCGTGGATAAAACCAGCGGCGCCGAACTGCTGCGCCAACTTGCTTCAAATACCAGTGTCAGCAGCCTGCACAGCAACGGCCAGTTGAAAGTGCTGTCGCCGTTCCAGCCGATTCCCGGCGGACCGTCGTGGGCAGTGTTGCTGGATGTCCCTGAAAAAGTGCTGGTGGAACGCGCCGAAGCTCTCAAGCAGCACCTCGATGCGAGCAACAACACCGGCACGTTGATCGAGTTGGGCCTCGGCGTTCTGGCGGCGTTGATTGGCCTGGTGCTGGTCTGGCTGATGGCGCGCAGCGTGACCCGACCGATCCTTGGCGTGGCGCACATGCTCGAAGACATCGCCAGCGGCGAAGGCGATCTGACCCGCCGTCTGGCGTATGACAAGCAGGATGAACTCGGTCAACTGGCCGGCTGGTTCAACAAGTTCCTCGACAAGTTGCAGCCGATCATCGCCGAAGTGAAACGCTCGGTGCAGGACGCGCGTAACACCGCCGACCAGTCCTCGGCCATCGCTACGCAGACCAGCGCCGGCATGGAACAGCAATACCGTCAGGTCGATCAGGTCGCGACCGCGTCCCACGAAATGAGCGCCACCGCGCAGGATGTGGCTCGCAGTGCCGCTCAGGCGGCCGAAGCGGCCAAGGATGCTGATCGTGCCACGCGTCAGGGCCTGACCGTGATCGACCGCACCACCGCCAGCATCGACACCCTCGCCGCCGACATGAGCGCGGCAATGGTGCAAGTCGAAGGCCTGGCCGCCAACAGTGAGAAAATCGGCGCGGTGCTGGAAACCATCCGCGCCATTGCCGAACAAACCAACCTGCTGGCCCTCAACGCCGCGATCGAAGCGGCTCGTGCCGGTGAAGCCGGACGCGGTTTTGCCGTCGTCGCCGACGAAGTCCGCAACCTCGCCCGCCGCACGCAGGAGTCGGTGGAGGAAACCCGTCAGGTCATCGAACAGTTGCAGAGCGGCACGCAGGATGTGGTCGGCTCGATGAGCAACAGCCATCGTCAGGCGCAGGGCAGTGTCGAGCAGGTGGGCCAAGCGGTGACGGCGCTGCGTCAGATTGGTGATGCGGTGACGGTGATCAGCGACATGAACCTGCAGATTGCCAGTGCCGCTGAAGAGCAGAGCGCGGTGGCGGAAGAGATCAACAACAACGTGGCGACGATTCGCGATGTGACTGAATCGCTGTCCGGGCAAGCGAACGAATCGGCGCGGGTGAGCCAGTCGCTGAACAGCCTGGCGAATCAGCAGCAGAGTTTGATGGATCAGTTTCGCGTCTGATTCGAAGAACCTGTTGCGGCTTGCTTGTTCGAGCTACAGCGGTTCACCCAGAAACGCACTCCCCCTGTAGGAGCTGCCGAAGGCTGCTCCTACAGGGTTTGTGCAAGGGTTCAGGTTATCGCCGAGGCAGTTGAATCTCTACCTTCAACCCGCCCCACTCACTCTCGCCCAACACCAACGTCCCGCCCCACGTATCGACGATATCGCGCACAATCCCCAGCCCCAGGCCATGGCCGTCAGTCTGCTCATCAAGCCGTGTCCCGCGACTGAACACCTGAGCGCGTTGTTCGGCAGGAATCCCCGGGCCATCATCCTCGACGCTCAAGGCAAACCCGTCAGCGCTCTCGACTACGCTCAAACGCACCTCGGCATCCGCCCACTTGCAGGCGTTATCCAGCAGGTTGCCGAGCAGCTCCAGCAAGTCCTCACGGTCCCACGGCAGTTGCAGTCCTTTGGGCGCAACGTAACTGAGCGCCAGATGCTCGCCGTGGATCATGTTCAGCGTCGCCAGCAATCCCGGCAGTTCGGCATCGCAATCAAACAGCGCCCCGGGCAACGCATCACCGGACAGTCGCGCGCGATTGAGTTCACGATTGAGCCGTTGCTGCACTTGTTCCAGTTGTTCCTTGAGGATCTTGCGCAGCTCGGGATGGTTGTCGAGTTTTTCGCTCGACGCTAGGCTCAGCAACACCGCCAACGGCGTTTTCAGCGCGTGGCCGAGATTGCCCAGCGCATTGCGCGAACGCTTGAGGCTGTCTTCGGTGTGCGCGAGCAAATGGTTGATCTGCGCCACCAGTGGCTCCAGCTCCACCGGCACCTGATCGTCCAGTTGCGAGCGCTGGCCCTGCTGCAACTGAGCGATTTGCTCACGCGCCTTTTCCAACGGCCGCAGCGCGCGACGCACAGTGAGGCGTTGCAACAACAGAATCAGCAGCAAACCGGCCAGACCGAGACCGAGGCCGATCTGGCGCATGCGCTCGAAGCTGTCGCTCACCGGCGTGTAATCCTGCGCGACGCTGATGGAGATCGACTGGCCCAATCGGCGATAGTCCGAACGCAGCACCAGTAATTTCTGGCCGTCCGGGCCCAATTGCAGATTACTGTGCAGCCCCGGATGCTCGAGCAGCGGCAGATCCTGATCCCACAGTGAGCGCGAGCGCCAGTGGCTGTCGGCAAAATCAATGCGGAAATAATGTCCGGAAAACGGCCGCTGATAGGCTGGCGACAGGTGGCGCTCATCCAGCTGCAAACCCTGCGGGCCGCGCACCAGCGCCACCAAAAGGCTTTCGCTGTCGTTGCGCAATCCAGCTTCGAGGTAGCGCTGCAAGCCCATTTCGAACAACCACAGACTGGTTTGTGCCAACACCAGCCCCACCACCACCATCACGCTGATCAAACCCAGGCTCAAGCGGCGCTGGATCGACCTCATGAAGCTTGCCCGCCGAACAGGTAACCCTGACCGCGACGGGTTTCGATGACGCTTTTGCCAAGTTTGCGGCGCAGGTGATTGACGTGGACTTCGAGGACGTTGGAGTCACGCTCGGTCTCGCCGTCGTAGAGGTGTTCGGCGAGGTGGCTTTTGGAAAGGATCTGCTCCGGGTGCAGCATGAAATAGCGCAGCAGACGGAATTCTGCGGCGGTCAGCTGGATATCGGCACCATCGCGCGTCACGCACTGACGGCCCTCGTCCAGATGCAGGCCGGCAGCCTTGAGCGTGGTTTGATTGGCCTGCCCCTTGGAACGACGCAACAGCGACTGCACCCGCAGGTGCAGCTCTTCCGGGTGGAACGGTTTGGTCAGGTAATCGTCAGCGCCGGCCTTGAGGCCCTCGATGCGTTCAGCCCAGGAGTCGCGCGCCGTGAGGATCAACACCGGGATCGCCAACCCGCCCGCGCGCCACTGCGCCAGCACCTCAAGCCCCGGCACACCGGGCAGGCCGAGGTCGAGGATGATCAGGTCATAGGGCTCGCTGCTGCCCTGATACACCGCATCGCGTCCGTCCGCCAGCCAATCCACCGCGTAGCCTTGGCGTTGCAGGCCGGCGATCAACTCGTCAGCCAGCGGTACGTGGTCTTCCACCAGTAGCAAGCGCATCGATCAATCTTCCTTGTCTTTCACGAGTTCACCGGTATCGGCCTTCAGGTGTAGCTCGCGCGCCACCCCCTCGGCCGTCAGCAACTCGACTTCATAAATGTAGACGTCGTGTTTTTCTTCCAGCTCGACTTCCAGCAGTTTTGCCCCGGGATAACGATCCATGGCCTGCTGCAACACTTGCTCCAGCGGCAGGATCACCCCGCGCTGACGCAGCTTCAGTGCCTCGTCCTGATCGAGGTCGCGAGCCATCGCCGACGAGCAGAACATCACAAGCGCCAACGCACCAAGGCTGGTGGCGCGAACATTAACCTTCATTACGTATCCTGATGATCCTTGAGAACCTGCCCACTGACCGCGTCTAATTCCAGATCCCAGTTCAGCCCTTGAGGATCACGCAGTTCGACCTGGTAGATGTACTTGCCGTACTCCTCTTCCAGCTCGGTTTCGGTGATGGTCGAACCCGGGTGTTTGGCCAGTGCCGTGGCATTGAGCTTCTCGAAGGAGACGATAGTACCAGCGTCGCGCAGCCGCAGGGCCTCATCAGGTCCCAAATCGCGGGCATGGGCGAGGCTGGCGGTCAGGCCGATGATCGAGACGAGGGACAGGGCAGTCAGGGTTTTCATGGGTATCTCCGTATTTTTTATGTGTTGCCTACGGAGGGCACCTTAACGGGATGAACTTAACTGAAACTGAATGGCCATCATTGTGCCCGCAGAACCCATTCCCCCTGTAGGAGCTGCCGCAGGCTGCGATCTTTTGATCCTGCTTTTTTAAAGTCAAAAGATCGCAGCCTTCGGCAGCTCCTACAGGGATTGGCAACATGTGCTTATAATTCCAAGCTTGCTAACGATCGAGACCGGTATGAATGCCATCCACATCAAGTTTCCCGCCCTCACCCTCAAGGCTGGCCCACGGGCCATGGCGCGCATTCGTGCGCAAGGCCTGAACGCTGCCGACGTCGGCACCTTGCCCGGCGCGGCCGGTGGGCCGAAGGCGCTGGGGATTCAGGGGCTGGATCTGGCGTTGTTCGGTGAGTGGCTGCCAAGTGCGCCGCGCGAGCGTTCGCTGATCGGGGCATCGGTCGGTTCCTGGCGCTTCGCCAGCGCCTGTCTGCCGGACGCCGCCGAAGGCATCCGTCGCCTCGGCCAGCTCTACGCCGAGCAGAACTTCAATAAAGGCGTGACCATGGCCGAGATCAGCCAGAGCTCGCAGCGCATGCTCAACGACCTGCTCGACGGCCGCGATGCGAGCATCCTCAACAACCCCGATTACCGCTTGAACATCATGGTGGTGAAGAGCCAGGGGCGTCTGGCCGATGATCATCGTGGTCGTCTCGGTCTGGCGCTGAGCTCAGTGATTGCCGATAACTTGCGAGGCCGCGCACGGCTGTCGCGGCACTTCGAACGGTTGATCATCCACGATCCGCGCCTGGCACCGCCGGTCAATGCGTTGAATGACTTTCCGTCACGCTTCGTCGCGCTCAATGCCGGCAATCTGCGTCAGGCGCTGCTGGCGTCGGGTTCGATCCCGATGGTCATGGAAGGCGTGCGTGATTTGCCGGGCGCCGGTGCCGGGACGTTTCGCGACGGTGGCCTGCTCGACTATCACCTCGACCTGCCCTACAGCGGCGACGGTATCGTGCTCTATCCGCACTTCACCGACCGGGTGATTCCGGGCTGGTTCGACAAGACGTTGCCGTGGCGCCGTGCTTCGGTGCAGCGCTTGCAGGACGTGCTGTTGCTCGCGCCTTCGAAGGAATACCTGGCGCGCCTGCCCTACGGCAAACTGCCCGACCGCAACGACTTCAAGCGCTTCATGGGCGATGCACCGAGCCGGCAAAAATACTGGCACGCGGCGATGGACGAGAGCCGCCGACTGGGCGACGAGTTTCTCGAACTGGCTGCCAATGGTCGCCTCGCCGAGCGCTTGCTGACCCTTTAGTCAGCACGGCCAAACACAAGCTGGTAAACTCGCCGCCTGCCCGAATCGCTGCGGCGAACGCCAACTGAACAGAGCTGAAAACACTGTGGAAATCTTCAAGGAATTTACATTCGAATCCGCCCACCGCCTGCCGCACGTCCCGGACGGCCACAAGTGCGGGCGTCTGCACGGTCACTCGTTCAAAGTGGCGATTCACCTCAGCGGTGACCTCGATCCGCACACCGGCTGGATCCGCGACTTCTCCGAGATCAAGGCGATCTTCAAGCCTTTGTACGAGCGTCTGGATCACAACTATCTGAATGATATTCCCGGTCTGGAAAACCCGACCAGCGAAGTATTGGCAAAATTCATCTGGAATGAAATGAAGCCACTGCTGCCGGAGCTCAGCGCGATCCGCATTCATGAAACTTGCACCAGCGGTTGCATTTATCGCGGTGAATGATTCAACACAAATCCCCCTGTAGGAGCTGCCGCAGGCTGCGATCTTTTGATCTTGGTCCTGACAAAGAAAGTCAAAAGATCGCAGCCTTCGGCAGCTCCTACAGGGGATTTGTGTTTATCCAGGGAAATAGAGAACAGCCGCCATGGCTGTTTTTTTACGCCTATGCTTCTCGGCTCAACCCCGCCAAGAGGACAGGCCCATGACGGACTGGCTGCTCGATCAGGTCTTTGATTTCCATGGCCGACAGGTACGTCATGCCGTGCGTGGCGACGGCCCGCCGCTGGTGTTTGTGCATGGCACGCCCTTCTCTTCCTACGTATGGCACCGCATTGCGCCGCATTTTTTCGCGACGCACCGGGTGCATTATTTCGACCTGCTCGGCTACGGGCGTTCCGAGCAACCTGATGCGGATGTGTCCCTCGGCATACAAAACCAACTCCTCGCGCAATTGCTTGATCACTGGAATATCCAACGTCCCGACGTGGTCGCCCATGACTTCGGCGGCGCCACCGCGTTGCGCACGCATCTGCTCGATGGCAAGGACTACCGCAGCCTGACGCTGATCGATCCGGTGGCGCTGACGCCCTGGGGTTCGCCGTTTGTGCAGCATGTGCGCCTGCATGAAGCAGCTTTCAGCGGATTGCCCGACTACATTCAGCGCGCCATCGTACCGACCTACATTCGCGGGGCGATTCACCGCGAGATTCCTGATGATGAATTGGCGCCCTACGTGCAGCCCTGGCTCGGTGATCCGGGCCAAGCGGCGTTCTATCGGCAGATTGCGCAGATGGATGAGCGCTATACCCGTGACGCTGAAAATCAGTACCCGAACATCCGCTGCCCGGTGCAGATTCTCTGGGGTGAAGAAGATCAGTGGATTCCCATCGAACGTGGTCGAGCGTTACACAACATGATCCCGGGATCACAATTCCACCCAATCCCCAACGCCGGCCACCTCGTCCAGGAAGACGCCCCTGAAGCCATTGTCGCCGCGCTCCTGCGCTTCCTCTGACCCCACAAAACGATCACAAACATCCTCTGTAGGAGCTGCCGCAGGCTGCGATCTTTTGCTCTTGATCCGCAAAAACAGGATCAAAAGATCGCAGCCTGCGGCAGCTCCGGGATGGGGGTCAGCATAAGACTGTGCGAGCGCTGGACTGCTGGCCCCCACATGGGGCCTGGTTGTGTTCAGGTGCACCGCTTTCGCGCCGAAAAGCACCGTCTCGTCTATACATAGCCACAGCGCCCGGTTTGGCACGAGCACTGCAACCCTCCCCGCGTCTTCCCTTTCAGCAAGGACCGCCCCATGACGCAAAACGATTCCGGCAACGATTACCCCCTCAGCGAAGTCCCCCTGCATGCGCGCAAAGGCCTGGCCTCCACGGCGATGGTGTTGCTGGGTTTTACCTTCTTCACCGCGACCATGTTTGCCGGCGGCAAGCTCGGCGTGGCGTTCGGTTTTGCCGAGTTGATGGCGGTGATCATCGTCGGCAATCTGCTGCTCGGAGTGTACGCAGCGGGCCTGGGTTACATCGCCTTCAAGAGCGGTCTCAATTCGGTACTGATGGGGCGTTTCTGCTTTGGCGAAGTCGGCAGCAAGCTCAGCGACCTGATCCTCGGTTTCACCCAGATCGGCTGGTATGCCTGGGGCACGGCGACGGCGGCGGTGGTGATCGGCAAGTATTTCAACCTCGATGAGGCCACGGTTCTCGGGTTGATGGTGTTGTTCGGCCTGATGTTCTGCGCCACGGCGTATGTCGGTTATCGCGGGCTGGAGATTCTGTCGTACATCGCGGTGCCGGCAATGATGTTGCTGCTGATGCTGTCGATGTGGGCCGCGACGGTGAAAGTCGGCGGTTTCGAGGGACTGCTGAGCGTTGTGCCCAGTGGTTCGCTGGACTGGTCGACCGCCATCACCCTGGTGTTCGGCACTTTCGTCAGTGGCGCGACGCAGGCGACCAACTGGACGCGCTTTTCGCGTTCGGCAAAAGTTGCGGTACTGGCGAGCCTGATCGGGTTCTTCATCGGCAACGGCCTGATGGTGCTGATCGGCGCCTATGGCGCCATCGTCTACCAGCAACCGGACGTGGTTGAAGTGCTGCTGTTGCAGGGTTTCGCCATGGCCGCAATGGCGATGCTGTTGCTGAACATCTGGAGCACTCAGGACAACACCATCTACAACTTCGCCGTCGCCGGTTGCAACCTGCTGCGCACCGGGCGGCGCAAGACCGTGACGTTGGCGGGTGCGGTGATCGGCACCCTGCTCGCCCTGCTGGGCATGTACGACATGCTGGTGCCTTATCTGATTCTGCTTGGCACGGTGATCCCACCGATTGGCGGCGTGATCATGGCCGACTTCTTCTACCGCTGGCGCGGGCGCTATCCGCGTCTTGCCGACGCACGGCTGCCGGCCTTCAACTGGCCGGGCCTCGGGGCCTACGGGATCGGCACCGTCGCGGCGTTCAGCTCGCCGTGGGTCGCGCCGCTGGTAGGGATCGCTGCTGCCGCGCTAACGTATGTCATCTTCACCGCCATACTCGGCGCCCGCAGCGCCAGCGTGCCACTTCAAGACTTATAAGAAGGATTTGCCTGATGCACATCATCAACGCCCGACTGCGCAACCAGGAAGGTTTGCACGAATTGCACCTTGAAGACGGGCTGATCCGCAGCATCGCCCGCCAGACCGAAGCCCCGACCCTGGGCCCCGACGACCTCGACGCCGGCGGCAATCTGGTAGTGCCGCCCTTCGTCGAGCCGCACATTCACCTCGACGCCACCCTCACCGCCGGCGAACCGCGCTGGAACATGAGCGGCACGCTGTTCGAAGGCATCGAATGCTGGGGCGAGCGCAAGGTCACCATCACCGAAGAAGACACCAAGACCCGCGCCAAGAAAACCATTCAGACCCTGGCGGCTCACGGCATCCAGCATGTGCGCACCCACGTCGACGTCACCGACCCACAACTCACCGCGCTCAAAGCCATGCTCGAAGTGCGCGAGGAAAGTCGACACCTGATCGACCTGCAAATCGTCGCCTTTCCGCAGGAAGGCATCGAGTCGTTCCGCAACGGTCGCGAGTTGATGGAAGAAGCCATCCGCATGGGCGCCGACGTGGTCGGCGGGATCCCGCATTTCGAGTACACCCGCGATCAGGGTGTGAGTTCGGTGAAGTTTCTGATGGACCTGGCCGAACGCACTGGATGCCTGGTCGACGTGCACTGCGACGAGACCGACGACCCGCATTCACGCTTCCTCGAAGTGCTCGCCGAAGAAGCGCGCAGCCGTGACATGGGCGCCCTCGTCACCGCCAGCCACACCACGGCGATGGGCTCCTACGACAACGCCTACTGCGCAAAACTGTTCCGCCTGCTCGGCCATTCCGGGATCAGTTTCGTCTCGTGCCCGACCGAGAGCATTCACCTGCAAGGGCGTTTCGACAACTTCCCGAAACGCCGTGGCGTGACCCGCGTGAATGAGCTGCTCGAAGCCGGAATGAATGTGTGTTTCGGCCAGGATTCGATCGTCGACCCGTGGTATCCGCTGGGCAACGGCAACATTCTGCGCGTGCTTGAAGCCGGCCTGCACATCTGCCACATGCTCGGTTACCGCAACCTGCAAAGTGCGCTGGATCTGGTCACCGATAACAGCGCCAAAGCGATGAATCTGGGCGAGCGCTATGGCCTGGAACAGGGGCGACCGGCAAACCTGCTGATCCTCTCGGCGGACAGCGATTACGAGGTCATTCGCAGCCAGGGCTTGCCGCTGTATTCGATTCGCGGCGGCAAGGTGTTGATGAAGCGGCAGATGCCGGTGGTGGAGTTCAGCAGCAGTTTGAGCTGAGGCTGAGGGCCCCATCGCTGGCAAGCCAGCTCCCACAGGGTTTTCGGTGAGCACAGTGTGTGTCTGGCCTAGGACTGCTGTGTACACAGACGCAGTGCTCAGCACAAAACCTGTGGGAGTCTGGCTTGCCAGCGATGGCGATTTCAAATTCAACCCATCAACTGCGCCGTACCGAACAATCTGACCCCGATCAATTCACCGTGCTCTTCTTCAAGCAAAATCGGAGCGGTGCCGCCGGGCATCACGACGTGCACCTCGCCCGCGTCGACCCAACCGACTCGCCACGCCGCGCACGCCACCGCACTGGCGCTGGTACCGGAGGAAGCGGTCGGCCCTTCGCCGCGTTCGAACACCCGCGCGACAATTCGCTGCTCGGACTCACGCACGGCCCACTGCAGATTGACGCCCGCCGGGCAAGGATCACCTTCACCCGTCGGCATCGCGTAAGCAATCCGGGTCAAGCCTTCACTCAGCGGTGATTCGCGCATTTGCTCGTTACTCGGCAATGCGCCAACCTCTGTCAGTAACGTCACACAATGCGGATTGCCGACGCGTACAAACTGGCTGCGGCTCCAAGTCGGATCGAGTTGCGCCAAGAGCCGCACATGGCTCACGGCACGCCCATTGAACTCGCCGCTTTCTATGTTCTGCGCTCCGACCGCATCCGCGCCGAATTCGGGTTGGCCGAGATCCAGCCAGAAACCTTTCACACTTTCGACTTCGGCCGGTTTCACCGAAGTTTGCAGCGCATCACCCTTGTCGTGGTGGACGCTTAATCGTGCCCCCTGCTCCGGCATCAATGCCTGTTCGGTCAACGCTTGAGAAAATATCGTCAGGCCGTTGCCACTGCGCTCGGCGAGGGTGCCGTCGGTGTTGACGATCAGCACGTCAAACGGCGGCGAGTTCTGAAAAGGGCCGATCAGCAGGCCATCGCTGCGGTGGGATTTGCTGTTCGGCGGGCGCTGACCTTCCGGCCAGTCGCAGCACAGCGCGATGGCCGCTTTACTCCATGCCTTGCGCGATGACGCACATTCGGTCGCACTCGCTGGCAAATCAATCCCCGCTTCACGCAACGTCGCCGGAGAAACCACCCCATAGATGTTGCCCCGAGCATCGTAGAACTGCGTCATCACCTGCCCTTCATCGTTTCGAAAATGGCACTGTAAAACGCAATCCCCTGTGGGAGCGAGCCTGCTCGCGAATGCGTGGGCTCAGTCAAAGAATATGTCCACCGACACACCGCTTTCGCGAGCGGGCTCGCTCCCACGGGTTGGACTGTGCAACGATATCCTCCTGCGTTCCACCAAGTCCTGTGATCGAACCTCGACGCTCAATCACTGTCCCTCGAGGACGCGATGTATTTTTGCCAAGGATCGATATGACCAGCCTCACCCCCCAAGACACGTTCGTCCCCGGACGCATGCAACAGATGTCCACCCGCATCGCTTTTTTCATCGCCGGCCTCGGTATTGCCGCGTGGGCGCCACTGGTGCCGTACGCCAAGGCCCGCGCCGGGCTCAATGAGGGCACCTTGGGATTGCTGTTGTTGTGCCTCGGCGTCGGTTCGATTCTGGCGATGCCATTGGCGGGTATTTTGGCCACGCGGTTTGGCTGCCGACGCGTGGCAACTGGCGGCACGTTACTGATCTGCGCGGCGTTGCCGTTGCTGGCGACGGTGTCGTCGGTTCCGGCGCTGATTGCCACGCTGTTCATGTTCGGCGCCGGGCTGGGTACAGTGGATTCGACGGTGAACCTGCAAGCGGTGATCGTCGAGCGCGCCAGCGGCAAGAACATGATGTCGGGTTTTCACGGCTTGTTCAGTCTCGGCGGGATTGTCGGCGCGGCGGGCGTCAGCGCCCTGCTCGGCCTTGGTATGTCGCCGCTGGGTGCGATGCTGGTGGTGGTCGCGGTGCTGATCGGCGCGCTGTTCAAATGCGTCCCGCACATGCTGCCGTATGGCAGCGAAAGCTCGGGCCCGGCCTTCGCGGTGCCGCACGGCATCGTGCTGTTTATCGGCGGGATGTGTTTCATCGTGTTCCTCACCGAAGGCGCGGCGCTGGACTGGAGCGCGGTGTTCCTCGCTCAGGAACGCGGGATCGACACGGCATATGCGGGTTTGGGTTACGCGGCATTTGCCCTGACCATGACCGCCGGCCGCTTGATGGGCGACCGGATTGTGCGCAGTGTAGGTGCGACGCGGATCATTCTGTTTGGTGGCCTGTTGGCGGCGGCAGGCTTGTTCCTGGCGACGTTCGCGCCAAGCTGGCAACTCGCGCTGGTCGGTTATGCGCTGGTCGGTGCCGGTTGTTCGAACATCGTGCCGGTGCTGTACACGGCGGTCGGCAAGCAGACGGTGATGCCGGAAAGCATTGCCGTGCCGGCGATCACTACGCTGGGTTATGCGGGGATTCTGGCGGGGCCGGCGGTGATCGGGTTTGTCGCGCATGCCAGCAGTTTGAGTTTTGCGTTTGGGCTGATGGCGGTGTTGTTGGTGGCGGTGGCGATTGGCGGGAAGGTGTTGAAAGTCTGAACCGAGTGCAGCTGCCAGATTGCGAACTGTGTGGGAGTTGCTGAAGGCTGCGGTCTTTTGATTTGGTTTTTTGGGGGTTGGGGTTGGGGGCATATCCGTTGATGCGGGTGCTGCCGCTGGCGGTTTCGCTCTTACAGCGAGTCCCTTTTTCAAACGCCAAAAAGGAACCAAAAGGCTTTGCCCCGGCGTACGGCACTTCGCTGAGGCTCAGTGTTCCCTCGCTACGGTGTCCATCCGGGGGCATCGCCTCCGGTTTGCTTCGCTGCACCTCCTCTCGATGTATGCGGCTTCGCCGCACGGCGCTACGCGCCTAACCCCCGGATGAACACCTTCGCTCGGCCTGCCGATGGGGCAGAAGATCAAAAACCCAAGCCAAAGCCAAAGCCAAGCAGATCAAAAGATCGCAGCCTTCGGCAGCTCCTACAGGTGAGTTGATTACATCTGCCTGAGATTGGTCGGCTGTCAGACCGCCTTCGCGAGCAGGCTCGCTCCCACAATGGGATCGAGTGCACCCGCCAGAGCCTGGTCGGCTGGCAGGCCACTATCGCTGGCAAGCCAGCTCCCACAATTTTGATTTGCGAACACCCAATGCGGCGAAGTCCGCCCCACTCAACACAATGAGCGTTAGCTCGAGTGCAGCTCTTGATCTCAGAGCCCGTCGGCAGGCTGAGTGGAGGGATTCATCCGGGGAGGACATCGAAAGGAGGTGCAGCGAAGCAAGCCGGAATCGATGCCCCGGATGGATCCCGGAGCGAAGGAACCCGAGCCACAGCGAGGGCCGAACGTCAGGGCACAGACCTTTTGGTTACTTTTGGGGCGTTTGCCAAAAGTGACCCGCCGTAAGGGCGGAACCCTACTCAGCCATCACCCCAAAAACGGATCTGCCCCCCCAAGGCCTCAAAACCCCAAACTAGCCTGCACAAAAAACGTCCGCGGCGCCCCCACATACATCCCCGAATTGTTATCACTGGAGCGGGTGAAATACTGCTTGTCGAGGACATTCTTCACCCCGGCGCCCAGCTTCAGGTTCGACACCTGCGGCCCGAAGTCATAACCGCCGCGCACGTTCCAGGTCACATAGCCCGGAATATCACCGTACTGCCCATCCGCCGTGCCGTCAGTGATGTAGTTACCGTTAAAACTACCATCGGCGTTCACACCAGTACCCGGCGAACGCTGTTTCGACTGGGCGAAACCGTCGATGTTGTAGGTCCAGCGATTGACGTCATAGCGCAAACCAACGGTCGCCACCTGACGTGAGTAGAACGGCAGGTCACGGCCCTTGAAGCCTGGAATCTCGCCTTCATAGGTCGCACGGGTGTAAGTCAATCCAGCGTTGGCCGTCAGCCCCTCAAGGCGCGGATCCAGCGCCGCCATGTCGTAGTGCACCGAGGCTTCAATGCCCTGATGCTTGGTCGCACCGAGGTTGGTCCAGCCCACGTCGTTACTGATGTATTGCAGTTCGTCGTCGAAGTCGATGTAGAAAAGCGTCACTTCCCCGCCCCACACGTCATCGTTGTAACGCGTGCCGATCTCGTAGGTCTTGGCCTTTTCCGGTTGCAGACCGTTGGCGGTGTTATCGCCCGAGCCGCCCTGCCCCAGCTGGAAATATTGCAGGCTGCCGAACGAGGTTTCGTAGTTGGCAAACAGCTTCCACGCGTCTGACAGGTGATACATCACGCTCAACGCTGGCAGCGGTTCATTGCTTTCGATGCTGCGGTTTTTCTCTGGCACCGGTCTGCCGGCGGTATCGAGCACTGCGCGATCGTGCCAATCGGTGCTGATGTGCTCGAAGCGAATGCCCGGCGTGATGGTCCAGTTGCCGACGTCGATTTTGTTGTCGATGTAAACCGAGTTGGCCTCGGTGCCGCCGGTACGATCCTGGAACACGTGGCCGTCGGAAGTCGGCGTGACGACAGGCTGGTTGTTGACCAGCGCCAGTCGGCTCGACTGCTCGTGCATCGCTTCTTTCAGATAGCGATAACCGACGCTGACTTCCTGGGTGGTCGGGCCGACGTCGAACACGCGCGAGACACGCGGCTCGATGCCCAAGGTGTAATAAGAGCGCGGATACGAGCTGAGGGTTTTCTGGTCGCGTGCGGCGATGGTGCTGCCACGGAAACTGTCGGTGTAGTAGGTCAGCACTTCAGCCTGAGTGCGCTCGTCGATCTGGCGAATCCACTTGAACGATACGTCCTTGCGTCGGCCCGTAAAGCTGTCGTAGTCGCGCACCGACTCATACGGATTGTCGTCGTACTGCTTCTGCGTAAGGCCGCCGGGCATGTCGGCGCTGGCGTCGTAGTAATGGAAATTGAGGCTGAAATCATCCTGATCGGTCGGCGCCCAGTGCGTCTTGAGGAGCACGTCGTCAATGTCGTTGCCGTTGTTGCGCTCGCGGTAGCCGTGGCCGTTGACGCCTGAGTACAACAGCGCCACGCCCATGCCATTGTCGGCGGTGCCGCCGAGGAACGCCGTGTCGATGTGCTTCCATCCACCATACTGGGTGGTTTCCAGCGTGGTGCCGATCTCGCCAGTGGTTTTCTCCGGGATTGCGCGGGTGACGAAGTTGATCACGCCACCGACGTTTTGCGGCCCATAACGCACGGAGCCGGCACCACGCACGACGTCGATGCTGTCGAGGTTGCCCGACGAGATCGGCGCCATCGACAGTTGTGGCTGACCGTACGGCGCAAACGCCGCTGGCACGCCGTCGATCAGCACGGTGGAGCGTGGCGACAGACGCGACGTCAGACCGCGCACACCGACGTTCAGAGCAATGTCGCTGCCGCCGGTGCCGTTGGAGTCCTGCACCTGTACGCCGGGCACGCGTTTGAGCACGTCGCTGACGTTCATTGCGCCCTGCTCGACCATCGCTTCGCGGCGAATCACCGTCCGCGCGCCGGGGTGGTTTTGCACCACGGCCGCATTCGCGTCGCCGAGCCAGTCGCCGACCACTTTGATATCGGTCACGCCCAGTTCCAGCGGGCCGCTGGTGGCGGTGGAAGTCGCGGCGGGCGACAGCGTCACCGAGCCTTCGTTGATCTGATAATCCAGACCGCTGCCTTGCAGCAATTGGCGCAGCGCCTGCTCTGGCGAGAGATCACCGTCGACTGCCGGGGCTTGTTTGCCGGCGACCAGGTCCGGACTGAAAAACACTTGCAGCGAAGTTTGCTGGCCCAGTTCACTCAAGGCCTGACCCAGCGGCTGCGCGCGAATATGAATAGCTTCAGCAGCGAACGCCAAAGGCACGGCAGCGTTGACCGCCAGCGCGAGGGCCAGCGGCAACCAAGGAGATTTTTTGTTGTTGGCAGGGATGGTTTTCACGTCGAACGTAGTCCTGTGGATCGCAAGAGTGTGCGGCTGTTAATGCAAACCAGTTGCAGTTGAACAGGAAGACGATGAACTCGAAAAAAACCTGAATTTTATTTTGAAATTATTTCCTGGCTGCCATCCGCGAGGGTGCGAATGGCCACCGGCAGAATGTTCGGCAAGGCCTTGAGCAAGGCGTCGGTGTTGTCGGATTTGAACACGCTGGTAAGGCGCAGATTGGCCACACCGGGGTTGCTGACGGTCAGCGGTTGCTCGCGATAACGCGACACTTCAGCGGCCACTTCACTGAGGCGGGCGTTGTTGAACACCAGTTTGCCGCCACGCCACGCCGTCAGCTCCGCCGGATTGACCGCGTAGGCTGCCGCGACTTTGCCTTGCGCATCGACGTGGGTGCCGAGGCCGGCGGTCAGGTTGATAAATTCGTTGTCCGGCGCATCGTGTCCCTGCACTTTCACTGTGCCCTGCTCCACCGCTACCCGTGTCTGCGTCACGTCGCGGCGAACATCAAAGCGCGTTCCGGTGACCGTAATCTTGCCGCTGCCCGCCTCGACCACAAACGGTCGCGAGCTGTCGTGCTCGACGCTGAACATCGCCTCGCCTTCACTCAACTCGATGAGCCGGCGATCCTTTTCATAATGCACCTGCAAGCGACTGCGGTTGTTGAGGTCGATCACCGAGCCGTCCGGCAATGCCACATGCTTGCGCTCGCCGAGCGCGGTGGAGAATTCTGCGCTGTAACCGCCCGGGTGATTAAGGCCGCTGAACAGCCCCAGTCCAAGCGCCACCGCCAGCACACTGGCCGCCACCGCATAACGCAGCAGCGGACGCCGTTCGCGGCGCGCCGGTCGGGTTTCAGCGAGGGCTTTG
Source organism: Pseudomonas sp. A0308 (assembly GCF_044218815.1). Classification (NCBI taxonomy): domain Bacteria; kingdom Pseudomonadati; phylum Pseudomonadota; class Gammaproteobacteria; order Pseudomonadales; family Pseudomonadaceae; genus Pseudomonas; species Pseudomonas sp. A0308. The sequence continues at coordinate 5,586,436 of NZ_CP162581.1, read as the reverse complement.
AGGCGTGGCGCCGGCAGCAGGTCAGCCGCCGTCCACAGCCCTTGCAGCAACTGGAATTCATCACGGTGTTGCGGATGTTGATTCAGCCAGGCGTCAAAGCGCTGCTGCTCGTCGGCACTAACGGCCGGCTCCTGCAAACGCACAAACCAGCGAGCCGCGTCATCGCGCACCGTCGTTTGCCCGCACGCGCAATCACGAGTATCCATCATGGAATGTCCTGTTTGGCCGGGGATTCAATTACACACAGCCCCGTGCAGGAGCTGCCGAAGGCTGCGATCTTTTCGTCACAATGCAGATTCACGACTGCAACCCGTCCAGTCGATCACGCAGATGCCGCAGGGTGCGGATCATATACTTTTCGACCATGTTCTTGGACAGCCCCAGGCGTTCTGCGATTTCCGCCTGGGTCAGGCCTTCGATCTTCTGCCAGACAAAAATCTTCCGGCAATTGACTGGCAGCTCCGCGAGCGCCCGTTCGATGGAGTCGGCCAACTGGATCGCATGCATGTAATGCTCCGGGTCGCCGGATGACGACGCACTGTGATCGATCGCCTCCGACTCCATGGCGCCGCGCCGATCCTCCCGCCGATAGCCATCGACCGCAATATTGCGCGCGGTCTGGTGCAAATACGCCCGGGGTTGCTGCACCTCTGCCGAATCGGACTCAAGCACACGCACAAAGGTGTCGTGCGCCAGATCCTCGGCCTGCGCGCGATTGCGCAGGCGACGAGTCCAGGTGCCGATCAACTCTTCGTAATGCTCGAAAAAGCCGGGTCTGCGGGGACGCATGGGGGTATGGGTGTTGTGCTGAGGAAATGTGCGCGAATAGTAATGGTTACTATTAAGACCGGCAAATCATTCCGATCATAAGCAAATCCCCCTGTAGGAGCTGCGGCACGCTGCGATCTTTTGATCCTGGTTTTCCAAGAGCAAAAGATCGCAGCCTGCGGCAGCTCCTACACGGGACTATCGGGATCAGCCTTTTTCGTCGATTCCGGCCTGCAGGGTTTGGGTATCGAGATGCCCGCTCAAAGTGACAGGACCGACTTTCAGATCACCGTTCTCAAACGACACCTTCGGCGCGTTTTCCTCGGTTTTTTGTGGCAGATCCAGGCCAGCCTTGATGCCGTAATCGCGATTGTTCAGGTCGGTGCTGCTAACCTTCGAACCACCCAGATCAACCTTGCCGTCACTCGCCGAAATGCGCGCGCCGGTCAGTTGTGTCGCGCCGCCTACATTCAGCTTTACACCTTGACTGGCGCTGATGCCGGACGCCTGCGCGACGCTGTTCTTGTGCGCGTATTCGCCCTGCGCTTTCAGCGTCGGTTTGTAGTCGGTGCCGGCGAGTTTTTCCTTGTCGCTCGGTGGGTTTTTCTTGGCGGTCAGGCCAAGATCCACGTCAACCTTGGCGCTTGTCTTCGAGTCTTGACGGCTGTCGACTGCCAGATTACCGGCGACATTCCCGCTGACAGTCTTCGCATCGATTCGCGCGCCAGCCAACTCTGCATCGCCTGCGCTGTTCAACACCACATTGTCAGCCTTGATCTGGCTGTTCTGCTGCGTGGTGCTCTGCAGGTAATCCACGCCAACCTTGGCCCCGGCATTGAAGCCGTGATCGCTGCTGGCCTTCTCATCGGCGGCTGTCGGTTTCTTGCTGCTCAGGTTGCCGCCGGCATTCAGTGCGACATTCCAGTTATTACGGCTTTCAGTGGACTGTGCCGACTCCTGAACGTAGCCGCCCTTCTGTGCATCGACGTTGACGTTTGGTGCACTGACTTGCGTGCCTTGCAGATGAACAGCGTCACCGCTCAGGGCGATCCCGCTCTGGCTGGTGAGTTGGCCACCGGTCAGTGTTTGTGAGTGCTCATTGACCCGACCAATGTTGAAGTTGCCACTGAGATTGCCGCCCTGATCGCGGCTCTTCTCGCTGCTGGATTTGCTTCCGCCGCCCTTCAAGCCGCCGCCGAGATTGCTGCCGGTGGCAGTGTGAGTGTCGGTGGCTGCTTGCAGATCAAGCTTGCCATCAGCATGCAGATCGATGGCGCCAGCGCTGTCGATCGTCGTGCCTTGCTGGACCTGATTGCCGCCGCTGCTCAGTTGTACCGGGCCGTTGCCGGTGATGCTTGCGACATGGGCCTGAGTGTCAGAGGTCTGCTTGCCGGTGTGGTCGAGCTGGAAACCGGCGCCGAGATCGACGTTGGTGCCATCGCTGCCCGGCAAGGTGCCGACCGTCAGCGAGCCATTGCCGCGCAGACTGGCGTCACTGCTGTTCTGGCGATCGTTGGCCTGATTGAGCGCAAGATCGCCGTCGGTCTTGATGTTCACGCCGCCCTGCCCGCCGTCGAAACGGCTGCCTTCGAACTGCGCGTCGCCACCGACCTTGATGTTCACACCCTGGCTGCCGGCATAAGCGCCGACCACCGCCGTGGAACTGTCCTTGCTCGACTGGCTGCTGCCACCCAAGCCGCTACCGGCGACATTCACGTCTTCGCCGGTTTTGGTGTAGACCCGCACGTCGACTTTGGCATCCACCGAACTGTCGGTACTGGCGTGGGTATTGCTCGCGGCATCGGCAACCAGTTTGTCGGCGCTGATGTTCACTTTACCGGCGCTGGCGTTGTACTGCGTGCCTTGGTCGTGCAGCGTTCCGGCGACGTTCACGTCGACAGTGCCGCCGTCAAAACGACTGACCACAGCGTTGCTGGCTTGCTCGGTTTTCTCGGCGCTGCCGTGACCGACCGCGACGTCGATACCGACGTTGGGCTGACCGAGATTGGCCAGTGCATCCTTGTCCGGCACCTTGGCGTTCAGCACATCTTTAACCGCACCAGCGATAGGCCGGGCGATGTCTTTGTACTCGACGTTGGCACCGATATCCGCCGACCAGTTGCTCTGGTTATGGGTGCTGCTTTCGGTGTTGCTGGCCGCGCGGTTATCGACTTCGTTGGCCACGATGTTCAGACCGTTGCCAGCCTTCACTTGCGCGCCTTCGGTGGCGAGCTTGTCGGCGTTGATCGTCAGGCCGCCGCTGCTCTGCACGCTGGTGGTTTGCGCAGTGGTTTTGCTGCTGCTGTCCTGCGAGGTGCTGTGGGCGAAATCGATGCCACTGCCGGCGCGATCGAGGCCGCCGGTGTAATAGAAACCGCCGCCGGTGCTGGACTGGTCGGTGGAGGTTTTGTGGCTGTCCTGCTCGGCCAGCAACGACACGTTTTTACCGCTCAACGTCGTGTCGCCCGCGGTGGATTTAACGTCCGCGCCCTTGAGGGTCACGTCGCCGCCCGCCTTCACTTGCACGCTACCGCCGCTGAGGCTGGAACCTTGCTGGGTCACGTCGTTACGGGTCACGGTTTGTTGCTTGTCTTCGTAATGAATCCCGGCGCGATATTGCTCTGGCGTCTGCTCTTTGGCGTAGGCATCGAAGCCACGGGTTTCCGTCGTGGTGCTGCTGTCGTGGCTGTTCTGCGCGGAATGCACGTTCACATCCCCCGCCGCATCCGCGGTCAACGCGCCGCCCGACTTGACGGTCGAGCCGGCCACTTCGATATCTTTGGCGCTTTTGAGCTTGAGGTTGCTGTCGGACACCAGTTCGCTGCGCACCGTGGTGCTGTCCTTGGCGTTCTGGCGCGACTCGTCCTTGCTGATGCCGAAGAACTTGCTGTCCTTGTCATGATTGTTGCTGTGCGAGGTGTCTTGCACGCCGTCGACGATCAGCGAACCCTTGTCGCTGATCACGCTTGCGTCGGTGCCGCCACGGACCTGGCTGCCGCTGATGCGTACGTCGTCAGCCTTGACGATCAGTTTGCCCGCCGCATTGACTTTGCTGCCCTGATGCTGGGTCTGGCCCTTGTCGGCATCACCGGTTTTGCCAAAGAAACCACCGCCAACCAGATCGCCGGAATAGCGATTGTCGTTGCTGCGATCGGTGCGTGTGGCCGTGGTGATTTCCACCTGTTTGCCGGCCAGTTGCAGGTCGCCCGCACCGTTCAACTCGGCACCTTCGGAACGCAACAGCGCTGCGGTTTGCAGGGCGATATTGCCAGCCTTCAACTGGCTGGTGACACTGCGCTGCTCTTCGCTGCTGGTGTTCCAGTTGGCTTTCCACAAGTGTTTGCGGTGATTGCCCTGATCGGTCTGGGTGTGGCTTTCGGTGGCGGCGGTCAGACGCAGGTCACCGCCACTTTGCACGCTGAGATTCTTCGCCGCTTCGACTTTTGCAGCCTGCAACTGAGTGTCTTTGCCGGAGGACAATGTCGCGTCACGGCTGGCGATGATCTGGCTGCCGTGCTGACGCGACTCGCTGTCAGTTTGGGTACGGTCGTAGGTTTCCCACGTGATGCCGATGGTGCTGTTACTCCAGTTTTCGCGCTTTTCCTGGAGCTTGCGGCTTTCGACCGTACTCAGGGTCAGATTGCGCTTGGCATCGACGCTAACGTCACGACCACTGACATCGGTGGCGGCCAAGGTCAAGTCCTTGCCGCTGTGCAGGCCGACATCGCCCTGGCTGCTACGGATACCCGCGCGCGTCACGTCGAGACTGTTCGCCACTGCATCGCCGCTGACACTGAGGTCGCCGGCAGAACGAATCTGCACGCCATCGCGCCCGGCCACTTGTACCGCGCCAACTCGCACACCAGCGCCTTCAGCGGTGCTGACGATGTTGATGCGTCCGGCTTGCATCGCCCCGAACAGGCTGGCGTCGATGCGTTGATCGGCGGTGTTGCCTGCCGGGTCCACAGTCTTCACCTGGCCGCTGGCGTAATCGACCTGATTGCGGCCAACGGTGAGGTTGAGTTGATCGCGGGCATTGAGCGCGCCCTGGCTGTCGATACGCGGGGCAATCAGGTTGATCGAGCCCTCGCCGTTACGCAGGCCGCCGTTCTGAATCTGCAACTGGCCGCTGGCGTCACGGGTGCTCAGGGCTTGCAGTTTGCCGTCGTTCAACTCCGGACGACCGACCACCAGATTGGCGTTCGGCGTGTTGATGAAACTGCCGCCATTCACCGAGATGCCGTTGGGGTTGGCCAGCACATAATCGGCGGCGCGACCGAAGATTTCCTGTGCGCCGTTGATGGCCGATGGGTTGCGGCTGATCACTTCGTTGAGGATCACGCTCGCCGCTTGCCCTTGCAGTTGCGGGTTGGCCGCCAGTTGCCCGGCGAGTTGCGACTGTCCGGCCTGCAAGGCGTTGTTCAGCACCAGACCCTGGCGGTCGACGTTGTAGTCGAGGAACTGATTGTGCGACAGGCCCGAGCCGTTAGGCGCGACGATATTGACGATGGGCACACCGCCCTGAGTCTGCAATTGCGCGGTGCCGCCCGGTCCGGGAGCGACGACTACACCACCGGCCAAAGCGCTCGGCAGGTGCACGGCGAAGAACAGACTGGCGATCGCCCAACGCAATTTGCCCCGTGGGGAAAGATGAAATGCAAAGGTAGGTGCTGGCATAAGAACGTCTCCATGTAAGTACGGCATCACGTCGCGCGTTTTGGTGTTGGCCGTGGCTGTCGCGCTCAGATCCGACGGCTGTTTGTTCACTGCATTGTTCGTATCAGTCATATCTGCACCCCGACCCGCATCAGCCAGGTTTCGGGCTCGTGTTGCAGTCCGTTTGGGGTGTTGAGGGCGCGTTGGTAATCGACGTCCACTTGCAGGTTCTTCCAGCCCAGATTCAGGCCGACACTGGCGCCGCTCAGGCGTTGACCCTGAGCGCCGTGATCGGCCTTTATCCAGCCGTGGTCGAGGCCGACACGCGGGGTCATCTGCACCGGCCATTCGCTGCGCAGCGGCAGGCGCAAGGTGTTGCGCCAGATCGCACCGCTGGCACCGGAGGCACTGCTGACGCGATAACCGCGCACCGCCGAATCGTCGGTACCCAGCAGTTGCTCGATGGCCGGCAATGGGTCCGGGCTGTACTGCAAATTGAGTTGGCTCTGCCACTGCCAGGCTTGCGCGCCGAACTGGCCATTGCGCCATTGACTGAGGCCGGCGCGGTACTTGCGAAACTGTGCCTTCGGCAGGTTGTTGATCGCCTGTCGGGAATCGTCATCGGCACCGAACCAGCGCAGTCCTTGCGCGTAGTTGACGTCGAGATTCCACACCGCGCGGTCGAGCCAGAACAGATTGAGCCCGGCTTCGGCCACGGTCAGGGTCGGGCTCTGGATGCCCAGACGGACGTGTTGCAGATAACTGTCGACGTCCTTGTGCGCCAGTTGCAGATTGGCGCTGAGCTGGCGGCTCTGGTCGCGCCACAACACGCGGTCGGCGCGCAGGCTGACCTGGTCAGTGATGCCGGTGCTGTGAAAAGTCGTGCTCGGCAATTTGAACGGCGCGCGGTATTCGGCGTGGCTGGCGAACACGCTGTAGGTCCAGTAGCCGTAGGGGATCGCGTAATACAGGCTGGCGTTGCGGCTATAGCGGTCGCCCTGATTCAACGTGTCACTGGCGCTGAGGCTCAACAGGTCGTTGAGTTCCAGCGGACTGTCGAGGCTCAGACTGAGGGTATCGCGGTCGCGCCCGGTGCTGGCGCTGCCGAGGTTGTCGATCCCTGCATTCAAGGCCCAGCGCGAGTGCCCGGTGGTGCGCGAGCGCAGGATGATCCGTGAGGCGCCGGGCTGGCTGCCGGGGGCGATGTCGGCGGTGAGGTCAACCGAGCGCAAGCGGTTCAACTGATCCAGCCCCTGCTCCAGATCGCGCAGGTTCAACGGCCCACCGAGCATGCCCGGGAACGCACCACCGAGGGAAACCGGCAGGCTTTGATCGGCCAGTTCGATGGACTCGATGTAGCCTTCGTCAATCCGGATGTCCAGCGACTGCCCCGCCGCCGGTGCGCTCACCAGATAGGGACGGCTGGCGATGTAGCCCTTCTCGACGTAAATCGCGGTGATGGTCGCCAGCAGATGATTGATCTGGCCGACGCCCATGCACGGCGCGAGCAGCGGCTTGATGCGGGCATTGAGTTTGTCGCTGTCGATCAGCGTGACGCCGCCGATGCGCGTGCCGCTTAACGGCCAGCAGCGCTCATCGGGAGTAACGGTTTGGGGAATCGCTGGAGTGACCGGCGCCGGGCCGAACGCGCCGCGCTCCAACTGACGTTTTCTTTGCTCAAGTTGCAGCTGTTGCAAATCGCGCTGTTGCTGTTGCTGCTGGCGCAGCACTTCCTGGCCCGGTGCGACAGGTTCGGCCGCTTCAAGCGAGGACGCAACCACGCTCAACACAACGACCGACCACAGCGGCCAACCCGTGACATAACGAGGAAAAACAGCGCGAATCGAATACGGCACGCAACATCCTTGCGATCATTGAATGGCGTAATGCCACATCATCAATGATCGTGATAGTCGGAGCCCTCCTACACAAATGCAAGACGCTTCCTACAGCGCTTACATTTCTTAAACAATTGCTTTTGTTGCTCTTATTGTTAGCAGCAACGCCACGGCACTGCAGGCTATCAGGGTTTCCCCGAGGGCCTGAGACCACCCGGCGAGCATCATGCCCGCGCCGATCAGCAGGTAATAAATCAGTCCCAACAAAGCTCCGGCAGTGCCGAGACGATCCGAGTAATAGACCAGCGCCAGGCCAAGAATATTGGGGATTGCCATGCCGAACGCCAGCACGATCAGCAACATCGGCAGCACAAACGCGCCACTGTCCTGCAGCCACCAGACGCCAAGGCCACCGAGCAAACCGGTGACGGCGGCGAGCCGGATCAACTGCATCGCGGCACACCCTGCCTGCAACAATCGCCTGTTGGCCCATGCGCCAAAACCTGAGCCCAGCGCGAGGATCACGCCGCTGTAGCCGAACCATGTTGCGTCCAGATTCAGACGCTGAAAAATGAACGGGCCAAGGCTGTAATAACTGAACAGCGCCACATTGAACGCAGCAATCCATAACGCCGAGCGCCAGATGCCCAAGTCGCGCAGCATGCGAGCGAGGGTTTCCCACACACAAACGTGGGGCGTTTGCTGAGGGCGGGTTTCCGGCAAGGCGTAGCAACTCCAGAACCACAGCGTCGCAGCGATTAAAACCAGCGCAATCAGCACGCCGCGATAGCCGAATGCTTCGACCAGACTGGCACCGCTGAACAAACCGATCGCCGGACTGGCCGCCAACGCGATGCCCACCAGGGAAAACACCTGCGCCAGTTCTGCGCCTTTGAAACGGTCACGCAGCAAAGTTTGCGTGACCACTGAGCCCACCGCCGCGCCGAATGCCGCCAAACCCTGCGCCAGCAGCAGACCGTTGAAACTGCTGACGCGCAGCGCGATAACCGTGGCGACCGCGTAGATCGCCAACCCCACAAGCATGACCGGACGCCGGCCGATGCGATCACACAATCGCCCCCACACCACCACGCCCACGGCAAAGGCGAGAAAGTAAACCGACAAAGTCTGCGCTGCCGCCTCAGGACTGACTTCAAACACCCGACCAATATCCCCCAGCGCCGGGCTGTAAAGGGTCTGCGCAATCTGCGGAAACATCAGCAACGCAATCGCCAGCGGTAACAGATTTCTGTTGTTCATTGTTTATGACTCCTCGAGTAAACCGTCGGGGAGTTTAAGAACTGCTGACTGGCGTATTATCCGAATCCTGCCAATTTATCGCGCAAATCGGACAACCCATGGCCTGGATCGACGCCCACACACTCTTTGACGCGGACCATTACTCGGCGCCGGTGATCGGCATCGCAGCGATACTGGGTGATCACGATTCCGGACAACATCAGCACCTGCACGGACAACTGCTGTACACCCGCCAGGGCTGCACGCGCATCACCCTCGCGCAACAATTGTGTCTGCTGCCACCGTCGCGCGCGGCGTGGATTCCGGCGGGGGTGAGCCATCGCGCGGTGATGCAGCAAAGCGTCGATTACCGCTCTATTTACCTGATCCCGGAACTGTGCCGCGAGCTGCCGCAACAGGTCTGCGTTATCGAAGTCAGCCCTCTGCTGCGCGCCGTGCTGGAGCCCATGGCCACGGCGGATTTCGACACTGATTGGCAACAGGGCAAATTCGCCCATCTACTTGGCTTGTGCCTGAGCGAAATTGTTGAAGCGGCACAACAACCGATGTTGTTGCCGTTGCCACGGGACAAGCGTTTGCTGCCACTGCTCGCAACACCGGAACAATTGCCGCCGGAACTGCAGGTGCTGGAACGCCAGATCGGCGCCAGCAGCCGCACCATCGGCCGAATCTTCCAGCGCGAGACCGGCATGAGTTATCAGCAGTGGCGCCAGCAATGGCGGTTGATGCGCGCCATGGAGTTGCTCGCCACCGGACGCAGCCTCAGTTATTGCAGCTTCGAACTGGGCTTCGCCAGTGACAGCGCGTTCATCGCGTTCTTCAAAGCCATGACCGGCAGCACACCCGGCCAGTGGCTCAAATAAACATTTGAAGACCGGCGCACGCCTCCACGCAAATTGTGATGTGGCCTCAGGCCTGAGGCGTTTTGCGGAAGCCTACCGCCAAGCGGTTCCAGCTGTTGATGGTGCTGATCGCGACGCTCAGGTCGACCATTTCCTTGGGCGAAAACTGCGCGGCAACGACGTCGTAGTCTTCGTCCGGCGCGTGGGTCAGGCTCAGTTGGGTCAGCGATTCGGTCCACAGCAGCGCGGCGCGCTCACGGTCACTGAAGAATGGCGCTTCACGCCATGCGGTCACCGCAAACAGACGCCGTGGAGTTTCGCCACCCTTGATTGCATCGGCGGTGTGCATGTCGATACAGAAAGCGCAGCCGTTGATTTGCGAGGCGCGCAGCTTGACCAGTTCGATCAGGGTTTTTTCCAGCGGCAGCTTTGAGACGGCGGTTTCCAGGGCGATCATCGCTTTCAGGGCGTCCGGGGAAGCAGTGTAGAAATCGATACGAGGTTGCATGGTGGTTTTCCGGGGCAAGTGAATGTGTGGCTACGTTAGTCCCGGTGCAGCGCTCGGCAAATAGCCAATATTCCTGAAGAACAGTAGGCCACTCCATCGACCGCTCGTCACTCGGGCGGCACAAAGCGTAGGGGGCCTCAGACCAATATCAGGTAAATCCCCTTTTTGGAGACGTACCATGATGACGCGCAAAATTACCTCGTTACTGCTCGCTGGCCTGCTGGCCACGGCATCGGCTGCCAGCTTCGCTGCCAACGACGGCGCCGATGCAACGGGCACCAAATCGGGTTCTACCAGCGGCTCGACCATGCCACCGGACAACACACCGGGCGCGCCATCGGGCGGTAACGGCGCCGACGGCACCGGCACCAACGGCGGCGCCAGCGGATCGGGCTCCGGCGCCGGTGGTGGCACTGGTTCGGCGGGTGGCGGTACCGGCGGTGCGGGTGGTGGCACGGGTGGCTGAACGAACAAGAGCCATCCGTGGTAAAGATCTTTCCACGTGCTCTCTAGACATTCACACAATCTGTGCTCGCTGAAAAAACCTGTGGGAGCTGGCTTGCCAGCGATGGCGTCACTACAGTCAGCCTCTTCTCAAGTTGACAGACCGCTATCGCTGGCAAGCCAGCTCCCACAGGTTTTTGTGGTGGTCTTTGTGTCAGCGGTCGTAGCGCATCAGCTCACCGGTGCCGTCATCCGTAGACAGCACCGCCGCCCGATTGCGCCCGGCATTTTTGGCCTGATACAACGCCGCATCCGCGCGCTGGATAAACACTTCAATGCTGTCATTGCCGCTGGGGACAAACGAGTAGCAGCCCAAACTGACCGTCAGATAACCGGTGGGCGAACCACTGTGGGTGATGCGTTTGTCGATCACGCTGCGGCGAATCTGCCCGGCAATCGCCAATGCGCCATTGATGTCTGTGTCAGGCAATAAAACCGCGAACTCCTCGCCCCCGTAACGCACGACCAGATCAGACTTGCGCTGGCAGCAGTTCTTCAGCACCTGGGCCACTTGCGTCAGGCAATGATCCCCCGCCACATGCCCATAAGCGTCGTTGTAACGCTTGAAGAAATCGATATCGAGCATGATCAGGCTGACCGGACTGACCTGCCGCGCACCACGGGCAAACTCGATCTCCAGCGATCGCTCGAACAGGCGCCGATTGGCCAGCCCGGTGAGGCTGTCGTGAGTGGCGATCTGCTCCAGCGCCCGTTGCGCCTTGCGCAGGTTTTTCTCGATCCGCTCGCCGTCGCGCACCTGATGGATAAACACCCAGCCGAACAAACCGATACCCAGCATCACCAACGCCACAATCACGCTGGACTGAAACGCGCGTTCATACCAACCCTTGAGAATCGTGTCTCGCGAAGTCGCGGCCGACACCACCAGCGGATACGCCGACAGTTGCCGGTAGCCGTACAAACGGGTGACACCATCGACGACCGATTTGAACATCGCCGTTCCGGCAGAGGCATTGGGCAACAGCGACTGATAAATTTCGCCTTTGGCCAGTGAAGTGCCAATCAGGGATTCATCGTACGGCCGGCGGGCGAGCAAAGTGCCATCAGTCAGGCCGATAAACATGATCCCGTTTTCATCGAGGCTGAAGCTTTTAAAGAACTGCTCGAAATACGACATTTTGATCCCGGCCAGCAACACACCCTGAAAGTTGCCGGCACGATCGTTGACGCGTTTGGAGATCGGGATGATCCATTCGCCGTTCTCGCGGCTGCGAATCGCCGGGCCGATATGCGCTACCGCCGAGACGTTCTGCTGATGAAACTTGAAGTATTCGCGATCAGCCACGCTGTTGCCATGGGGCAGATCAGGGAATGAGGTAACGACCCAGTGCCCTTGGTCGTCGAACAGAAACATGCCGTGCAACTGCTCCAGCTGCTGCACCCGTCGGGAGAACGTTTTCTGCAAGCGCGGTTTTAGCGCCGTACCGTAACCGTCGTCCTGAACCCAGTCGACCAGACTGGTCAGCACCAGGTCCGCCGCCAGAAACGTATCCTCTGCCTGCTGTGCCATCGCCCGGGTCAGGTTGCTCGAGGCCATTTGCGCAACCGCCAGATCCTGGCGCCGCGACTGCTCAAGTTGCAGGTACAGCAAACCAAACAGGCACAAACTCACCGCAACGATAAACAGCACCGCCGCTTTGCGCAGCGGCAGACGCTTTAGCGTGCCGGGAGCCTGATGCGGATCGTGAATGGGGATTGGCAAAAACATGTCCTGGGCAGGTACGACAGGGGCGCGAGCCCGAAACCCTTATGAATTGTGAGCTTAGTCCACCGGGGTGCAAGGGGCAAACGCCCCGCTCCCGCCCAGTTGTATCGGCGCAATGCGCGATTGGATGACTGCCGTGGGTCGAATTATTTTTGCTCAGGCGAATGAGCCGAGGGGTACAGGGGGATTTGCCAGCCCCCAGGTTTTATGAGCGAGGTTTGTTGATTTCCCGGAGCAAATCCGCGACGGGAATATGCATGGTGTTTGAATAATAGGGTTTATAGCCGTAGGCGGTGACGACGACTTTGCAGGGGATTTGTTGTTTGTTGGAAAGGAGTTGGTTCATTTCTGCTACTGACAAGTCCCTTTCCGAGCTACGGTTGTCAGAGGTTCCAGTGATAAACGCAGGGGTGAGATACGAGAGTTTTGCCTCGCTAGCTTGATTTTTTTCAGACCCGATCAAACCGATTGCAGAAAATCGTATGGCTTTACCAACCGAAAAGTCGTGGTCATCTGCCAAAGCACACCTAAGCGTGCCTGAAATCATTCCCTGCCTTTCTCCTCGGCCAAAAAGATCCAGAACATCAACATCCGACTGATACCTGATGACGTATAAAAGAGATCGTTCTCTTTCTACAGATACAAAAATCAAATTTGCTGGAGGCTGTAAATGGTCTTTTGCACACCCGGAGCAAATAGCTAGAACCACACAAAGGAACAACTTATACATCACGAAAACTCCTTCATGATTGAGTCAAACAGCAAGTCACTTGCCGATTTGGCCCCGGCTATATGGGCGGTAAACAGCCCCAATGCATTTGCGTGATTAGCGTCTACGTCTGCAGGCGCCCATTTTGGCGCCTGCATTTCATGAGCAAATGGCGATCACATCACCGCGCCGGAGGCACCCGAATATCCCCCGCCCGGCACTGAGTTTTCACACCCTTGCCGCACGCGCCAAACTGCAGATCCTTGCCCATGCACACGCGCACTTCCGACAACTCCGGGCCACTGCAAATCACCGCGATGCCATCAGCGGGAATCCCCGGATTGGCCTTGCGAAACAAGTCGGAAATTTCCTGCGCCTCGAAGTAATACGACGTACTGAACGGTTGCAACTCCTGAGGAATTTTCACCGTGCCAACCGCTTTATCCGCCGCATCCAGATACCCCATTGCACCGAGGCCGCTGCAAGTGCCGTGCTTGGACCATTCGTGATCGAGGAGTTTTTTGGTCGGGAACAACGTCATGCCTTTGTTGCTTTCCGCGGCCGACAGTGTGGTCAGCGGCGGACAGGATTGCGGCCAGCCGCCCTTGGCGTATTGCGGCCACAAGCCGTGCAGGACAAAGCCATAACCCTTGCCGGAACACTGTACGTCGTCCTTGTGTGTCAAACAGAAGGTCGGCGACCAGGACAGCGTCAGCAGGTAATAATCGAACACCCCCGCCACCGACTCCGCTTGCGCCTTGCTCGACTGCGATTGGCGCGCCGAACTCAGGCCGATGCTACCGGCCGTCAGCGCAATCACTGCCAAAATTGTAAACAGCTTTTTCATGTACCCGCTCCTTGGGACGCCTGCGTCCGTGGTTTCGATCCTGACAAGACTGGTCAGCGCAGATTTGGACACGCTTGTGTTGCAAGCGCATGACGCACGGCAACGTTGTACCCCGTTGAAAGGTCTACGATTAATAAGCAGACATCACAAACAGGGAACCGATATGAGTAAAGCAGACGAACTCGCCGCGAAGCTCAAGCAAACCCGGCATAGCCACGCGGACGACATCACCTGCGCCGAACTGGAGATCGATTGCTGGCCCGCGCAGGTGTATGCCCTGTACCACCGCATCGAAACCTGGCTGCAACCGGTGACCGAAGTCGGCCTGAAAATTCGGCGCAATCCTACGCACATCTGCGAAACCTCTCCGGACGGCGAAGCCCACGATTACGCTATCGATCAGTTGGTGATCGAAGCGAATAACCAAAGCCTGACCTTTGATCCCATCGCACGATTTACCGAAGACGGCGCCGGACGCGTGCAAATCACCCTGCCGGACAGAAACACCTATCTGCTGCGCACCGTCGATGAACATCACGAAAGCCACTGGTGGATGCAAACCGTTGAAACCGGGCAACAGCTGGATGCCATCGCGCTGACGGAAAACAACCTGTTGTCGGTGGTGCAGGAAGGACTCGGCCTGTAGGAAAGATTACTGCCTGCGCGCCGAGCAGAAATCGATGATCACCTGCGAAACAGCGGCGATCATCTGCGGATCGGCGTGTGAGGCTGTAAACAAACGAAATTGCACATCCGGCAACAGCGGCAACCCCAGTTCGGGCCCCAACGCGGCGAGCCCCGCACCGAGCTGACTGGCGGCCATCGGCGAGACGGCAAACCCGGACAACGCCGCCGCGCGCAAAGCGGCGGTGCTGGTGCACAGCATCGCGGTGCGCTGGGCAATGCCGGCCTGCGCCAGTCGGGTCAATGCGGCTTCGCGATACGGACACGGCTCGGGGAATAGCGCCAGCGGCAACGGTGACGGCAGATGCACAAGCGGTTGCGCCGACCACGCCCACACCAACGGTTCCTGCCAAAGCAAAAGTCCGGAGGCCCCGGTCTCGCAGAGCGATCCAATCACCAGTTCCAACTCGCCCTGTTTCATCAGGCCGAGCAACGTGCCGGGAATATTGACCTGGACGTCGATCTCCATCCCCGGATGCTGCGCCGCGCAATCCTGCAAAGCTCGCAATAGACGCGCCTCAACAAAATCCTCCGACACGCCGATCCGCACGCGCCCCGCGAACGGCGTGCGCGTCAGCTGCGCCCAGGCATCGCGGTTCAACGCCAGAATCGTCCGCGCATAGGCGATCAGTCGTTCGCCATCCGGCGTCAGTTGCTGGGAGCGTGTGGTGCGTTTGAGCAAGGGTTTGCCGATCTGCTCCTCTAGCCGGCGCAGATGACCACTGACCGCCGACTGAGTCAGATGCAATTTTTCGGCGGCGCGGCTGAAACCGTCTTCATCGACGACGGTGACAAAAGTCCTGAGCAGGAGAGCGTCAAACATAGTGAGATACGTGATCAATGACTTGAATATTTACGATTTATAGTTTGAATCCAGCTATGTTGCAATGCCTCGCACTCTCTCATCGCATGCCGAGGCTCTACCGTGACCACCCTTCTTCACATCGAATGTTCACCGCGCAAACAACGCTCCGCCTCCCTGGAAGTCGCCCGCAACTTCATCGAGCGCCATCAGCAACACAACCCGCACACCCAAGTCGAAACGCTGGATCTGTGGGGCCTGCAACTTCCGGAGTTCGATGAAGAGGCAATGAACGCCAAATACGCCGGCCTCAGCGGCAAGCCACGGACACCGGCTCAGCAATCGGCCTGGGAAGAACTTGAAAAACTCGCCGCACACCTGCACCGCGCTGACATGCTTGTGATGTCGGTGCCGCTGTGGAATTACAGCATCCCCTACAAACTCAAGCACTACATCGACCTGGTGTCGCAGAAAGACATCCTCTTCAGCTTCGATCCCGAGCGTGGCCCGCAAGGTTTGCTGCGAGGCAAAACCGCCGTGGTCGCCTATGCGCGCGGCCTGGATTTCTCCGCGCAATCCACCACGCCCGCCGAGCGTTTCGACTTTCAGAAACCGTACATTGAAGCGTGGCTCGAATTTATCGGTATCACTGATGTACACGCGCTGATCGTCGAGAAGACGATTCTCGGTGAAGAAATGGATCGCGATTCGCGCCTTGTCGCCTCGCAACAGGCACGGGATCTGGCCGACCGACTCACTCGCTGAACGTCATCGGGATGACACCCGGGAAAGGCATTCACTACACTGAGCCACCCTTCCCTGCATAAGCCCGATCACAATGACAACACTAAAAAGCACGATGATCTTCTGCGGCCTACTGACACTCGGCACCAGCGTCCAAGCCAAGGAAGCCACTTCGCACCTCGACACCATCCAGCAACAAGGCCAACTGCGCGTCTGCACCACCGGCGACTACAAGCCCTACACCTTCAGACGCACCGACGGTGATTTCGAGGGCATAGACATCAGCATGGCGCGTTCGCTGGCCGACAGCCTCGGGGTCAAGGTCGAATGGGTGCAGACCACCTGGAAAACCCTGATGCCAGACATGCAGGCCGGCAAATGTGACATCGGCATGGGCGGCATTTCGGTGACGCTGGAGCGGCAGAAAAAGGCCTTCTTCAGCAACACCCTCGACGTCGACGGCAAGATCCCGCTGGTGCGCTGCGCCGATCAATCCAGGTACCAGACTGTCGAGCAGATCAACCAGCCCAACGTGCGCCTGGTTGAACCGGCCGGCGGCACCAACGAAGCCTTCGTCCACGCCTTCCTGCCAAAAGCGCAACTGGCCCTGCACGACAACGTGACCATCTTCCAGCAACTGCTCGACAACAAGGCCGACGTGATGATCACCGACGCCTCGGAAGCGCTGTATCAGCAGAAGTTGAAACCGGGGTTGTGCGCGGTCAATCCGCAGCAGTTCATGCAGTACGGGGAAAAGGCCTACCTGTTGCCGCGTGATGACATCAGCTGGAAGCTGTACGTTGATCAGTGGTTGCACTTGAGCAAAGTAACCGGCAAATATCAGAAGGTCATTGGCGAGTGGCTGGCGGTTCCGCAGTAAGCATGCGGGATTGGCACTAACTGTGGAGAGAGTGGATTAATCACCTCTCCATCTGCCCAAAATTCACACTTTCAGTACCCGAGGTGCCCCATGCATGTCGACTGGCTCAACTTCACTCCGTGGTCATCCCTTGCCGGTGGCGCACTGATTGGCCTGGCGGCCAGCCTGTTGGTTGTCGGCAATGGTCGAATCGCCGGAATAAGCGGCCTGATCGGCAGTCTGCTGCAACGCAGCCGTGAAGGAGCAAGTGAGAAAGCACTGTTTCTCCTAGGCCTGCTCGTCGCGCCAGTACTTTGGGGATTGTTCACCACGTTGCCGCGCATCGAATTCCAAAGTGGCTGGTTGGGGCTGATCGTCGCCGGGCTGCTGGTCGGCATTGGCACACGATACGGTTCAGGTTGCACGAGTGGTCATGGGGTTTGCGGCATATCGCGCCTTTCACCGCGATCAATGGCTGCCACTGCTTGTTTCATGTTCAGTGGGTTCATGACGGTGTTTGTCCTGCGCCATCTGCTGGGAGCATGAACATGATCAAGCTGAACGCTTTCATTGCCGGCCTGCTTTTCGGCCTGGGTCTGCTTCTGGCGGGCATGGCCAACCCGGAAAAAGTACTGGCATTTCTGGATTTGGCCGGTGCTTGGGATCCCTCTCTGGCATTGGTCATGGTGGGGGCAATTGCTGTCGCCATCGGCCCCTTGACCTGGGCCCGTCGGCAATCCCGATCCCTGCTGGGAAACCCCATGCAGTTACCCGTCAAACGTGAACTCGACCGACGATTGATTGGCGGCAGTCTGCTGTTCGGCGTTGGCTGGGGAATTGCCGGTATCTGCCCCGGACCGGCAGTGACCATCCTGCTGACAGGCCATTGGCAAGTGATCGTGTTCGTCCTGGCGATGTTGGCGGGCATGTTGCTGTTTAGCGTACTGGAAGCCCGACGCAACGCCTGACTCTCGATCAATCGCATAGCCAGTTGTCGTGCAACATGCCAAAGCTGTACTGATTGAGACTGCTGCCGATACTGCACCGCATGCCACAACATGCAACTTCCCTGATCGACAGCGCCGGTTCAGAATCGCTCACCCGCCAGACAAGGACATCCCCATGCAATTCCTCCCCCTCACCGACGCCAGCGCCGCCATCCAGGCCCATGTCCGCACCCTGCGCAATCAGGAAGACGTGCGCAAATTCATGTACACCTCCCACGAAATCACCGAACAGGAACATGCCAACTGGCTGGCCTCTTTGCAGGGCAATCCACGCCAGCAAGTGTTTGTGGTGATCAAGGATGGGCAGGCAGTTGGTGTTGTTTCGCTGAATGCGATTAACCAACTGCACAAGACGGCGGATTGGGCGTTTTATCTGGACGTCGGGTTGCAGGGTAAGGGCTTGGGCAGCGTGGTCGAGTTCTGGATGCTTGATTACGCATTTGATGTGGCGGGGTTGGAGAAGCTGAATTGCGAAGTGCTGGCGATGAACTCGGCGGTGGTGAAGATGCATCAGAAGTTTGGGTTTGAGATTGAAGGTGTGAGGCGGCAGAACGTGGCGAAGGATGGGGTTCGGATTGACGTCGTTCTGTTGGGGATTACCAAGGAAGAATGGCTCAGCAAACGTCCGGCACTGGCCCCCGTAATCGAGCGGCTCAGTGCGAGCTGAGAGAGGTCATCTCTTCAGCCACGCACCCGTGGGTATCTGCGCCAGCGATTTGAAAGCAGGTTTGGCGAACCAATAACCCTGCATCAGATAAATGCCGCAATCGGCGAGAAAGTCTCTTTCCTGGGCATCTTCTATGCCCTCGGCGATTACCTCCACGCCCAACTCTCTGCACATGTTCACGACGTTACGCACAATGGTCTGGCGTACACGGTCGAGGTGAATATCGCGGACCAGCGCCATATCCAGCTTGATCAAATCCGGCTGAAAATCTGCCAACAGGTTAAGACCGGAATAGCCTGCGCCAAAGTCATCGATCGCTGTCTTGAAACCAAACTCGCGGTACTCACGCAAGATATTCGTCAGGTGGCTGTTCTTTTCAACGTACTCGCCCTCAACCGCTTCGAAGATCAAGCGATCCAGCGGAAACCCGTGAGCGCGCGCTGCTTCAAGTGTGCTGCGAATGCACAGTTCCGGACGGTAAACGGCATTCGGCAAAAAGTTGATCGACAGGTACTCGGTCATCCCTAACTGAGCCGCCGTGGAAATCGCCCGAACTCGACACAGTTGATCGAATCGATAACGGTTTTGATCGTCCACCTGCTCCAGGACTGACAAGGCGCCCTCACCATTCACGCCGCGAACCAAGGCTTCATGAGCAAAAGTCGTTTGATCGCGCAGATCCACAATGGGCTGGAACGCGAAGGCGAAATTCATATCCGGCGCGCCTTTGTTTTTACAGCCCTGGCAGCCTCCGGGCGAGGCGGATGATTTTGAAAAGTCGGTCATGACACCCTCTGATAACGGGTTGTAACCCTCCATGGTGATAAATAAACAGCTGCTCGGGTTATGTGTTGACCAGCCATAACTGCAGCCCAACGGCGCCTGAATATTTTAAAGGTGCCGTGGGCTCATCGTTCACCGAATCAGGTGCGGAAATGCGCGGTCATTCGCTGCAAGTCCTGCCCCAGCGACGCCAGCTCAATCGTCGCGGCCGCACTCTCTTCGCTGGCGACCGCCGACTGGTCGGCCACATCACGCACGCTGACGATGCTGCGATTGATCTCGTCGGCCACGGCACTTTGCTGCTCGGCCGCGGCCGAGATCTGCAAGCTCATTTCCTGGATCGTGCCGATGGACTGATTGATCTCGGTAATCGCCAACTCGGCTTTCTGCGCCAATTCCACCGTATCGAGAGTGCGCTCGCGGCTGGAAGCCATCAGCGCAGAAGCCGCTTGCGTGCCCTGTTGCAGGGTGACGATCAGCGCTTCGATTTCCTTGGTCGAGTCCTGTGTCCGCTGGGCCAACGAACGCACTTCGTCTGCCACCACGGCGAAACCACGACCCTGCTCCCCCGCTCGCGCCGCTTCGATAGCGGCGTTCAACGCAAGCAAATTGGTCTGCTCCGCAACGGCTTTGATCACATCGATCACTTTGCCGATCTGCTCACTGTCCTGAGACAGCACATTCATCGCACCGCCCAACTCTTCAATGGCCACCGCGAGCTCACTGATCTGCGCCGTCGCCTGCTTCACTACCGTGCTGCCGTGACGCGCCTGTTGATCGGCCAAGGTCGCAGCAGCGGACGCATCAGTCGTGTTACGCGCAACTTCCTGCACGGTCGAGGCCATTTCATGCATCGCCGTGGCGACTTGATCCACTTCACTTTTCTGCTGACGCACACCCGCGCTGGTCTGCTCGCTCATGGCCGAGAGTTTTTCCGCAGAAGTGGAAATATGCGTGACGCCATTGCCGATACCTTGAACCAGCGTGTTCAGGTTCTGCGCCATGTCCTGCATCGCATTTTGCAGATCGCCCAACTCATCTTTACGGTTTGATTTGGCCTGTACCGTCAGATCGCCTTTGGCAATACGCCGAGCCAGATCAACCGTCAGCGCCAGCGGCGAAGTGATCTGGCGCGAGATGACTACCGAAGCAAACAGTCCGATCACCAGCGCCAACACGGTCAACACCGCCATCTGAACAAAGGCCGAGCGCTGATCTTCCCGCGCCAGGCGCTGCTGGGTGTCCATCAGGCCAGTCATGATCTTGTCCATCGCCTTGCTTTCCTGGTCGACCTGCTCGCGCATGTTCTGCTTCTGCTCAAACAGCCCGGCCACTTCCACCAATACTTCGCGATAACGACGGATGCCCGCGTGCGCTTCTTCCAGTTGACTCGACAGGGTCGCCGGCAGGCTGGAACGCGCTTTGGTGATATCGCTCAGGAACGTGTCGATGGTGTCCATCAGCACTTTTTTGTTCGCGTCGTTGGGCACCGCAATGTAACGACGCAACATCAGGCGAAAAGTGGTCATGCCGTAGCGCAAATCGGCCACCGTGCGCAGCTCCCGCACGCGTTCGCCATCGGCGGACGCCAAGGCACCGCTCGTAGTGCTTTCAAGCATGTCGCCAAAGGTCTGCGCGTACTTGTCCGACAGCGCACCCAACGGTTTCAGGGCATCCGTCGTCGACTTATCGGCATCGATCAGGCGCTTTACCTTCTGGTCATAGGTAACAATCGTGGCTTGCAACGCCTTCAAGGCTTGCTGGTTTTCAGCACGCGTCAACGTTTCCAGCGCCTTGCTCACAAGGCCCTGCAAGACATTCAGCTGCGCGTGATAAGAGTCGGCGAAAGCGGCGTCAGCGGCGGCTTCGTACTGTTTCTCGGACAGACGCATATCTTGCGTAGCGTCATTCAACGTGCCAATCAGACGCGTCGTACTCAAGCGATCAACCAGCACGCTGTTGCTGTTATAGCCAATGAAGGCAACCGCCAAAACAGCCAGCAACAGAATGCCAAAACCGGTTCCCAGCTTGCGGGAAACTTTGATGTCACCCAGGAAATTCGATGCTACTGCCATATTCAGCCTCAAACGCCCTGACGCGAAACGCCGGGCACAAAAAATAGATCTTTGGCAACCGCGGTCACCGTCCAGACATTCGGGGGGTCGTCATCCAAGGCGTGCTACGGGACGCTCCAGCTGTCCCGGAAATGCAAAATTCGATGCTGTTGATGCGTCAAAGAGAAATCCGACGCGAGCATCGGCAGACAAACCATCACGTGGCAAACAGGGCCTCTGCACGCATGATTTATCGATTCAGCAAAGTATCTGGAAGGGATGCTATAAACTTTAGGAAAACTTGTACAACTTTTTATTTTTGTACAGGAAGTGAACTTTCAGCTCGGCATGATGACGCATTGCCATCACGAATTGTGGCACATCGCTACTGGCGCAAAAAAACGCCGAAAATGCCAATTCAGAACCCCGCCCCTCTGCAGCAACGGCGTGCCGCATGCCGCAGAGGGACACGGGTTTACGGCTTGATTTCAACCTTATCCAATGCCTGATTCACCGCCAACTCGGCCAACATCACCACCTGCGCAATGCCTAGCGCAGATTTGCGGCGCGAGTTATCCAGCGTCGCGGCAAAGTTGTTGAGCATCTCGGAGGCAGAACCCAGGGTTTCGCAGGCATTGGCCAACAGGGATTCCATGTCGTACTTCGGATTGGCGAGGTACATGCGCTCGGGCTCGTCGGTGCTGGCCATGATTTGGCTGGCGGGAAGGAGGTAGTGATCGAGCGCACGCTCGGCGGCTTCGTGGAGTTTTTTGGAATTGGGGGATTCGTAGGGGGATGCGGGATCGGTTTCTGGCGGGTTGGGTGTTGGTTTGAACATGGTGTAACTCCTGACGGATTAACGAAAAGGAGCCATCACTCTCGCTACCAAACGAAGGGTGGAGGCCATACGCAGGTTGGTAGACCGGTCGTCAGGAACCCCGGCGCATCCGAAGACGCCCCGCGCATGACCACCATAAAACGAAGACGAGAAACGCCCTCGCAAGACAGTAGTCCTGTGCTTCTGACGGAGACGGGCTACCAAACCCGATCACTGGTTTTCAGTGACGTAGGGACGATAGAACCTGCGGGCTAGAGGCACAAGCCGGCGGATTCTGTCTTACGTGTAGGGGGTGGCGCAAGGTGGTGTAGGGCTCGGGTTGTGCCAGCGTGATTCATTTAAACAAGCGCAAGCATTGCTGTTTAAATTGACGAAAAATGACGCGTGCATTGTCGCCCGTCACTGACGAAAGCAAGTCTGATACAGTCGGCAGCGGTTAATTCGATGACAGGGAGTCAAACATGGCAAAGCCAGCCGCGCGTATCACATTGAAACCCCAGCCCCTCATGTACGACCAAGAGTCAAAGTCGCTGACGGCCTTTTCGCGATGAAAACGACCAACGCTAATTTGAATCGCACAATGACTGCAAAAGATCGATATGACATCTACTGGGCATTGTCCGATACGTTCGTCGACAATGAGGTGGACTACAAATCTATCGCCCGACGGACCGAAGATTACGACCCGCTAGAAATAAAACGGATGCTCTACGAGGAAGTCGCACCTGTCTGCTACACGAATTTTGACTGCGTGATTCCAATCATCTGGTCTTTGTTTGACCCAGAACAATTAAATTCTGACATCGCGCAAATGTTGGAAGCCCGAGCAAGTAGTCGCTTTCGACGTCAGAGAGACAAACTGTTAATCCGTTGGCTTGAGTTCCGATACAAATACATTTGGAGAGAGATCTCCGCGTACTATCGGAAATGAGTTGTTTTAGGCACGATCTGGTGCAGACCACGATACTCGGCCGACCAGCGTCGGCGTGTCACCACCAAGCATGGCCACATCGATCAAAGTGCGTAAGGCTCTGCCCACCCCATTCCTGATAAACTCCCCCACCTTCACCCCTCTGATCCAGATTCCCCCAATGCCTCTACAACCCGCCCCACTCTCCCGCCGCTTCTCCGTCGCCCCGATGATGGATCGGACTGATACTTCTTTTACCTCCCGCAAATAAAGGCCCGAACGCCTAGCCTCCAACCCGCGTACCAGTTGCGTACCAGCTCTGTTCTTCTCCCTCCTTTTCCCATCCCCTCTGCCGACTGCGTTAGCAAATTTTAAGCAGCGGCTCTCGGCTCCAATCCTGGCACTGTCTGTCGTCGGCTCAGGCGTGTTTCGTGAGAATTAAACCGCGCGCATGGAAGGCCGGCGAATCGCCCCGTCTGTGCTTTACTCCGTTTTCAGGTTGACCCCTGGGAAAAAGGTAATTTTGGTAATTTTCTTTTTTACACTCATAAAAAATCAATAGAATCAGTAGGTTAGGTGGATTTAGCAAAGGTAATAATAGGGTAATAGGAAGGTTAGAAAATTACCCTTAGTCGTAGTAATTTCACCCACCTACGAAACCCTTTAAAATCAGGCATTTGGTGAAATATTACCTCCGGCCTTACCAAATATTACCTTCAAAGGTAATACCTCAAAGCCACGGTCTATAAGGGCTGCAGCCAGCTTTTCGCACCGGCTTACCAAAATTACCTTTTCCCCAGCCTCGAACCGAAATCCCCCCTCAGGTGTCCTGCTATGCTTCCTGCTTTCCGAACGGAGTCAGATGCATGGCCAGCGAATATTCCCTTTCCGTCGTCCTCGAAAAAATGTACGAAAATCAGCTAGGCCTTGAAGCTGCGATGATGGAGTTGGTGCTATTAGTCGAGCAGCAGGGATACGAGGCTGTTGGGGAGAATGCCCGGGCGGCTCTGGAGCGAATTGGTGAAAATGCAGGATTTATTAAACAACGTTTGGCGCGCCTGAGAGCTATTGACTGACTAGCCGTCTCATCATGATGACGTGTCGGCGTAGGGCGACGGTTGCGGCGTTAATGAAATAGACATGACCAATGTCTAAAAATTTGGGTGCAGCAGCAATTCTTTCGAATGGAGTTTGTAACTATGGCAAATAATTCCTCCGAGGCGAAGTTAGAAATCCTGCACCGCATTATTCCGCATATGCTTGGCTCTATCGAAGCGCTTCAGGTCGCGCTTCACCTTCATGCAACTTGGCGCGATCCCCAGCCAATGAAGATAATTTTCAACGACAAACTCATTGTCGATGGAAATTCGTACGCTTTCATCAATCCAGTGATTGAGGCAGGGATTATCCAATGCAGAACACTTTTAGTGTTTCTTGGCCTTAGCATGAATAAAGTGGGAAAGTTAGATAAACGCCCTCCACCTAGGAAAGACGACGTGGGCGTCGAATGCTTTTCGAATGCGGCCGGCCCACTAACTACGATCTCACCCGCCCAAGCCTTGTCTCAATACAACGGTAATGAAGTAGAGGTAGAGGCCGCTCTTCTCTCAGTTTTCCGCATTGCAAATAAGGGACTCGCCCACTTGACATCATCGTTTATGCCCTCACCTGAGGAGTCAATGCTTCTTGACATCGCATGCCGCCACATACGCTCATTAATTATCGATTTTTTGTATGCACCACTAGGACTAACTGCACCCGCCCCCCAAGTTACTAGTCGCCCTAATGAGTAAAGCAATCCAACTTACTTTAGATCACCAGCGCAGGAGCGACAACTTGCTAAACCGCATTATTAATTTCACATTACGACAATGCATAAGATTTTACTTTTACTTGATCTTTTCGCTAGGTTCTATGCTGTTTTTTTCCACAATGTACCACTACATAATACTTAACGAAATTCTTGAACTAGCAAAATTATGCTTCCCAATACTAGCAATATTATTTGGATTTGCTGCATTACTCTACAACAGATCTAGAGCAATCCAGCCTGGCCCCAGCCAGCGCCGCTCTTTGTATGCGGCAGAAAGAGCTCTCCAAGCAACAATATTATTTTTATTAGGAGTAGCTACCGGAACAATTATTGCCACCATAACCTCGGAGCTAAAAATAGATATGACGTACACATCAGGCTCTTCTTTTTTGCTACTAACTTATCTTATACCAATAATGCTTGTACTCTACTCGTTCTGCTCATTCTTCTTTGCGGTAAGAGCAATTTCACACGGTCTCGTACGATATGTAGGCACTCGACAACTACTTCGAAAAATTCGATAACCTCGTAATATTTTCTTAGGGGAGCTAGATCGCAACGACGTATCGACGAGTTAATAACCTACCAACTTAACCCACCAACAATCATTGGCATAATCCAGTATTCACGCGAAACCACGGGGCATTTAGGCTTATTTTCCGTATATATCCTCCGCTGATGTGGACACAATGTGGAGACTCGACACTGCTGACGCTTGCCCTCCCGATGATGAATTCGGCCTATCGTTCCTTACGCCCCACTAAAATCAAATCCATCTGAGAAATTTTGGAGGCTAGGTATTCGTTTTGTAACACCCCCCACACCGCCGCGTAGCCATTGCAAAGCCGTACATTGCTGATCTACAACCTATTCGAATGGCGATTGGCCATATAGACTCAGCAGCTAGTGGACGCAAAGCGGCTCTTATTAGGATCTCTGAGGATAGCGATTAATGGATACGAACGTAACCGAATGGACTCTGGACGGCGTACTCGACGAGATGGAGCGGATCCATGGCTCTATGAAAGACCGCCAATTCGCTTTCATTCTCGGTGCGGGCGCGTCCTTCACTTCTGGCATTCCAACTGGTCAACATTTAGCTCAACGATGGCTAAAGGATTTACACCTACGCGAATGTGGCGATGGTCGCTCCTTAAATGAATGGCTTCCTGACTGCGGAGTGGGTGGTGGCGCCCTGACCTTGCAGAACGCCGCTGAGCATTACCCCCAAATCTTCGAGCGTAGATTTGAAGGCGATCGGGAGGCGGGATATGCGGAGCTCGAAGCAGCCATGGAGGGAAAATCACCGAGTTTAGGCTATTCATTGTTAGCCGAAGTGATACAACATACTCGCCATAAAGTCGTTGTGACTACCAACTTCGACAATTTGGTGGCCGATGCATTGGCAATGCACGCCCATCAATCTCCTCTTGTCGTAGCCCATGAATCGTTAGCTGGTTTTGTCCGCCCGCAACTGCGCCGTCCTCTGGTAGCGAAGATTCATCGAGATCTTTATCTGCACCCTATCAACGATCCAGCCGGCGTTTCGACGATGGAACAAGGTTGGAAGATCGCCTTGAAAAAGCTGTTTCAGTACTTTACTCCTGTAGTGGTTGGGTACGGCGGCAATGATGGTAGCCTTATGAATATGCTTATGGGCTTAGATCGGGGTGACATAGCCGGACGCATGATTTGGTGCTACCGGGAGGGATCTCCACCGCCAGAAAAGGCACTAAGCGTTTTAGAAAAACATAAGGGTGTGCTAGTCAAAATACCAGGATTTGATCAGTTTATGCTTCAGTTAGCAGCCAAACTGGTATCTGATTTTGACGTTGCAGCAATCGCTGAGCGAACGGCGAAACTGGGTCAAGAACGAGCAGTTAGATATCGCGATCAAGCTGAAAAACTAAGTGAGTCCTCTGTTGGCGGATCTCTAGTGGAGCAACGTACTGGGGCAATCCTGACTCAATCTGTACGTTCAGGACAGAGTTGGTGGGCATGGGATATTCAGGCTCGAGCGGAGCCTGATCTTGAAAAGCGAAAGAGTATTTATTTAGAAGGTATAAAGCAGTTCCCAAACAGCCCCGAAATTATCGGAAACTATGCATTATTTCTAAACAAGAAATTATTCGACTTCAACGAAGCAGAAAAGATGTATAACACAGCTCTCGCGATTGACTCCACCAACATACCAGCACTGGGAAACTATGCAGACTTCCTTGCTCAGATGCGTGGTGATTTAGACACCGCAGAGGAGCTTTACAAAAAAGCGTTCGAACTTGACCCCACAAATATTACTTATACAGAAGCATATGCAAGCTTTTTAGCCACAGAGCGCAAGGACTTAGACCAAGCAGAGTCGATTTATAAAAAGGCATTGGAAATCGACCCGAGAAACGCTAGTCTTATTGGTGATTTTGCGGGCTTCCTGTATGAACATCGAGAAGATCTTGATGCTGCTGAGGCAGCATATAAAAGAGCCCTAGAACTTGACCCTAGCAACGCAGAAAATGCTGCTAGCTACGCTAACTTTTTGGCGATTCATCGTAATACACCTGACGTAGCAGAGGCACTGTTCATTAAAGCCAGAGATCTTGACCAAAGTAGTGCATGGAACACCTGCACGTACGCGAATTTTTTGAACAAAATTCGTAAGAACTATGATGCTGCCGAGACAATGTTCTTACGAGCTTTGGAGCTTTCGCCGCAAAGCGGCTGGGTTGCTGGCAGCTACGCCGAGTTTCTAGCAGATAGTAAACATGATCATGATGGCGCTGAAGAAATGTATAAAAGAGCACTCGCACATGATCCGAAAAGTGTGTGGGCTTGCGGCATCTACGCTAGATTTTTAGAAACCCATCGAAAGGACTATGAGGCCGCTGAGGCCGCGTACGAAAAAGCTATAGCACTTTCTCCAAGCAACATATGGATTCTCGGGAATTTTGCATCTTTTCTAGAGCGTCACCGTAAGAATTACAAACTGACTGAAGACATGTATAAAAGAGCTCTGACTGCTGAACCTAGCAGCGAGTGGATAAAAGCCGAATATGAAGCATTCCTTGAAAGACTAGATAAACAATCTGAAAGTGTATAAATAACTACCTGGACTGCTCGAACCTACCTCGTACCAGTAGATCCACACCGCCCTTACTACTCGTTATCAGTTTCACAAGCTGATAACGAGAGTTCGATTCCCTTCAGCCGCTCCACTATTTCCAAGGCCTCCAGCGGTGCATGTACATGCCTACAATTAGTTGGCGGCCGTATTGGGGCCACTTCTCAGATCCGCCTCAAAGTTCTCCATCAGGCGAAGATGATTGATGAGGATCAATTGCATTTGTTGCAGGGGGAAATGCTTGTTGCATTCAATGACCGCGCGTCTTTGCTTCAGCTGAGCACCTGAAAAGGTAGTGTACCGGGCCGCCGAATCTGACTGATATATGGGCGGGACCTCTTCGTCGATCACGTCCAGCTTTATGAAATCCATCCAACCACCAACAGACCTCATTAGCCAAGGCTGAGGCCGCAGATCGGCACGACTAGGGGCAGCGTGTTTCGCGTACCTGATGCGTCGTGTGAGATTTTGAAAACACATCGAAATCCATGCTTTTAAAGTTTTCACCCAATGAAACCGGGGGGCTCAGCATTCCCCCGTCCATGACCTCTCGTTGTGCCTCAGTGAAACCGCACTGCATTTCCTTTCAAAAATTTTCACTTTGTGAAATTGCCGATTCCATGCTGCGCCTCACGGCCCGCCTGGGCTAGATGATCCTTTGCACTACATCTGGACTTGCAAAAAAATCGGGCGTAAAGCCCGTCGGCGGGAGGGGGATAAGTGCTTTTTCAGGAAGTTTTTTTAGGATGACAGAATTTCGGCCGACCACCGATGATGGCGATCCGCCCCCAACTGCATCAGAATTCAGGTAAATCTGCGATACGCCTTGGAAACTGAACGATCTACGTAAGGACGCGAAATGCAAACACAGCTAATGTCAGTCGCCTTTCACGGTGACACTATTCAGCCATATGTAGCAATGCGACCGATCGTTGGGAACGTGGGACTCGGTTGGTCAACACAGCGAATTAAAATAGCAGAGCGGTTTGACTCAACCGTGTCGGAAATCGAAACGGTTGCTGAGGATGGCAGGATCAGGGATCAGGGATCTTGATCTGTTTACCACTTCGCAAGCTTCCCGCATGGCTTTACCACATTAGAGGGGCCAATAGACGCAAACCTAGCTTCGAAAAACTGCTACCCCGCTAGAAGATAGCCCGCAAATTAAATCTTTTGCGCAACCAATTAAGGAGCGTAACATGGAAGTACTGATAAACGAACTTAAGAGTTACAACTTCTCGACTACAGAGGAAGCCGATAAATTCCTTAAAGACGAAAGACACAAGTGGAGCTGGCTAACAGAACTTCCAACACACTTGGTGAAAGCAGCAAAAGAAATTCAAACATTACTTTTAGACAAGCCTTTATTTCGCGCACTTGACTCCTTAAAAGCAGGCGCCACGAAAACCATTAAACTTGGCTCAAGCGCAGAGCCATTCATCACCACCGACAGCGAAGAAAACAAGTTCATAAACAACATAATTTCAAACTACGATCATATAACTGGCTTCTTCGGAATAATCTACTCTAACGAGCACATTCGTAAGTTCGCATACGAAAATCCGACAGTTTCCGACTCACTTCGGATGTCACGATTCGAATACGAAAGAGTCACCGCAATGAACCTCAGCCTCAGCTTAGGAAATTACGATAACTTCATAGCAACAAGCCAGCGATCACTATTTCAAGAAGTCCTGAAAGAACAGCGAATAGACCAAGCAGAATTTCGCACCACATTCAAAGAAATGACCGATGATTACAGACAAAACATAAACGACCAATATAGCGCAGCACAAAACAACATTCGATCAACTCAAAATGCCTTAGATCGCCGTATTCAAGCCCTAAAAAGACTGTCACTTCGGGGAACTCGACATATTAAAGTTGCTGCTAAAGATGCCAACGACAAACATATCGAGGCGTTAAATAGATTACAAGCTGCCAACACAGCTTACACCGAACAACTAGAACTTAAATACTCAGTAAGCTATTGGAATAAACGTAAAACAGCCCACCAACTTGGAAAATATGGCTGGCTAACTGGCGTGCTGGCTAGCCTAATTACAATGCTATGCGCAGTAAGCCTATATTTCGCTAATGGTGGCTTAACTACAATATCTGAAAACTTGAGCACTCGCCTCCCGTCATATTTCATCGTTACCCAAGAACAAGAAAAACAAATCGAGACCCCGAAAAACAGCATCCACACGTTGCTTGCGAGATCGGAAATAGCCAGTGCTGCCACTAACATTACCGGCGCGATCCTGCTCATTACTATTTTCTCAATATTGATCCGAATCACCTTGCGACAATTCAGCATACACACTCAATATGCATTAGAGGCAGGTGAGCGAGTGACCTTTATCAAAACATACCTAGCACTAATGCAAGAAAAACAAATTAAGTCCGACGAAGATAGAAAACTCATTCTTGAGTGTATATTTAAATCAACACTGGCAGCACCTACTCCTGAAATAGCCTTCTCATTACCGATCGACGCTATTATGAAAGTACTGGGAGACAAAAAACAGACGACATAGCCAAACGTAACGCTAAGTTACTGCAAAATCGAGCCAGACACGTACAGGCCTTGCAGCAACTTAGCCTTGCCTTAGTAAAAACCACATCCCATCACAACACAAAGAGCGAACTTGAACTTACATAGCAAGTCTTACAAAGTAACATCTTTAATAGCGATTGAAAGCTTAGCTGCATAGAGCGAGTTATTGGTAAACGTTGAGGACGTAGTAGAAATTGGGCCCGAGCCATGGACATGAGATGATATCTGGATATTCATTTCATACAGTAAATCTAAAACATCGCAAACTACCTGAAATATATTCACATTTCCCGAGCCGATCCAATTCTTCGGCGCTTGCAGGTGTTGTCCCTTGCTGGCGATACTTTGCCGCAAACCCTCGATCCTCTCCTGCATGTCACCGCCTACCGTGGCGTTGTGCTTCTGCCCTACTACTAGGTTCAGATCCCGACCGGTCGCCTGGTGCAGATCGTCCACTGCCGCCAAACTCGCGGATCCCCCCGACAGCAGCTTGAGCGACCCCAGCGCCTCGATCGTCTTCACACCGCCTCCCGACTCGGTCGAGTGGTCATCGATTGTTTGCGTGTGGCTCTGGAAATGCTCGCGGTTGTCCAAGGCATGCACCTCGCGCTCGATCGCCTGGTCACGGATCTTGCCATCGGTCTGCCGTAGCCAATTGCCGTCGGCGTCGACGCGTTGCTGGGCGGCTTCGCTGTGCTGCCACACCTGATCCCCCTTCGGCACCTTGGGCATACTCAACCCGTGCGGCAAGATCGATTGAATGTAGGGCTTGTTCGGTAGACCGTAGGCGAAGCACACCACGACCCGCGTGCCCTCCTCCGGAAAGGCATGAATGCCCATTTCCTCGCCACCGGTGGGCAGCGGTAACGGAACACCAGTGAGCGGCGGCATGGCCGGGTCTGGTTCATCGTCGGCGCCGAGTATTTCGATGTCCACAGCGTAGCGCGGACGGAAGTCGTCGCACAGTCCTGCGTCCGCCGGCGCGTCGGCCACGGCGACCACCCGGGCAAATCGCGGAAGGTGATAACCACCGGTGAGTTCGGGGAATTGGCGCTCTACAGCGCGGCGGATTGCGTCTTCCATCGGATGGCCATCTGGTCATTGGAGAGCGTCACCGTGGTGATGCGCTCGCCGTTATTGATCGTTGCACCTGGTCGCAACCCGGGAAGGGCCGCGACCATCGCGCTTTGGTTGCCCTGGTAGCTGTCAAACAGCTCCGTTGGGATTTGCAACGGCGCACGGGCGCCGAAAAAACTGTCGGCCCAACTGCCGGCGAACACTTCACCGTTGCCCAGCTGGTGCCAGGTGAAGTCGGGAATGCTGAACACTCGGGCAAAACTGTCCATAGCCTGGTAACCGGCAGCGAGGCTGTAGAAATACGGCGCCTTCACGCTGGCATAAGGCCGATCGGGAACACGAAAGCGCAGCCCGGTCTGTTCGCTGACCTGAGCCAGCACGGCGCGCAGATCCACATGACGTAGGTTCAACGGCAACGGGTTGGCAAGTACGGCGGCCAGCTCACGGCAAAACAGCACCTGTTCGACCGCGTTGGCGGCCGTGCAGCGCTCGACGTAGCCGATGAAGTGCCGTTGCAGCGTGCCCTCGTTGTAGCCGATATCCAGCGTCACCAGCCCTTTCAACGGCACAGGGGATTGAACTGTGAAGTTCGCCCGGCCGGGGCTGATAGCGTCCAGCCTGACGTCCTCCTTGATGAGAGCGATCGGGGCGCCGTCGATGGAAAGTATCTTGTGCAGTTTCACGTCTGCTCACTCCCAAGCCACTTATCCACACGTCCCAGCACTTTTTCGAAGCCGCTCAGCGCGGGGTTGTCGTTGGCTGCGTCCCCGGCGGCGCCTTCGCCGACCGTACTGCCCGGGGCGCCCTGAGCATCTACCTTGTTGCCGGCGCGCCGGCCTTCGACTTTCTCCGGGTTCGATTCACGTTCGCTCAGCGTGAACTGCACAAGCCAAGCTTTCAGGGTGTCCGCTTCCCGGGCACTGACGCCGTCGGAAAACTCCACCTGACGCACGCCGAAAGCTTCGGCCGTGTCGTTCACAATCCGATATAGATGCAACTGACCGCCGCCGGCGGTGGCTTCAGCCATGCGCAACAGATCCGTCAGCTGGGTTTTATCCACAAAGGGAATCATCAACGAGACAGCCAGCGTCTTAGGCTTAAAGCCTTTGTGAGCCTTGTCGGTGTTGCTGGTCTGGCCGGACATATCGCCGCTTTCGATTCGCAGGTTGGCCGTGACCTTGAGGTTCTTCCCCTGGACTTTTTGCCCGTCGAGTAGCAGCGTCATAGGCCCACCAGCTCCCGCACAAAGCTCAGACCCTCTTTGCTGCCGACCAACAAAACTCCGGCGCACTGAATCCATTCGTGGCCCGGGGCATCGCCGGCCAACAGTTCGCGGCGTAATTCGCCGGCAGTGCCTGGGCCGATCATCCGCGCGCGCATGCTGACGTCAGGGTTGCCCCCGGCCAGCAGGTCTTTCAGGTCAGCCAATTGCTTATCTCGCCCCTGCTGCTGGGCGCTCTTGCGAGCTGCCAGCGCTGCCAGATCGGCCAACGGCGAGCTGTCAGCGGCGTAGCCTTCCAGGACGGCTATCTGCCCCGCCATCGACTGTTTGGCAGCTTTGACCACCGTGCAACGCTCCAACGGCAAACCCTGCCAGCGCGGTAGAGTTCCGGCGCCGGGGATCTCCCACTTTTCACTCTCCAGTTTCACCAGGTGATGCGCCCGGCGCTCGGTGCGCACCAGGTCAGGGATCGGCAGCAGTGCATTGAAGCGCGCCAAGCTGCTGGCCAACTGTTCCAGGCGCGTGCCCAGGAACAGGATCGACAACGCGTATTGCGGCCCAGTCGGACGCCCGCTGTCGCTGGCGTCTTCTAGTTTCTTGGCGAGATGTTCCAGCGCGTTGGGCGCGGACAGAAAGCGCTGATAGCCCGCGCCCTGGCCAACGCCGCTTTGAAATGGCGTCACGACCAGGCACGCCGGAACCTGCCCCATCTGCTCGGCCAACGCTGCGCGTCCGGCCGCGATCGCGCCTTTTGCTGCATCACCGACCGGCCCCGGGTTGGTGTTGGCCAGTCCACTCAGGCCAGCCAGGCGCTGGGCGGTGCTGGCCAGTTCACCACCGGCCAGATCCTTGGCCGCTGACAGCCCGGCCACGCTCGGCATCTGATGGCTATCAGAATCGTAGGTACAGCACTGTTTGATTATCGGGTACGGAAAACCGAAGTAGCACGGATCCGTCTTGAATGCCTTACCACTTTCGCCAAGGAGTTGGGCGACATCGACGCGGCAGAGTTCGCTGTTGTCGCTCAACTACTGGCTGGCAGCTCAACAGCCAACCTAACCCCAATTGATCGACCTCACTCACTCGAAGGAATCGCACTATGAAAACGTTGTTTGTACTGATGGCTCAATACAATGGCCAAGTGGTAATTCCGCTGGATCGAGTGTGTCAGGATTATTTCACGCACCTGACAACAGACATGTTCCAACGCAAAGTGGGGGCCGGCCAGATAAAGCTCCCTATCACTCGCATGGAGCCGAGTCAGAAAAGCGCGAAAGGTATTCATATTGCAGACCTGTCGGCTTACCTGGATGAGCAGCGCGCTGCAGCAGTCAAAGAAAGTAACCAACTGAATAGCGCGCCGCGCAGCAGCTAACTCACTTCAACGTTTTGGCGCCCAGCTTTACGGGCGCCTGCAGGATGCGCTCCAACCACTCCCAAGTTGCATAAACATCCCCTCGCCCGCGCAGGTGGGTATAACGGCGCATCGAGTTCCAATCTCGATGTCCCGACACACTCGCCACTCGCGGAATATCCCAGTCCATTTCGAAAAGCCGGCTGACGCCTTCGTGGCGCAGATCGTGAAAGTGCAGATCTGCGATGCCCAGGATTTTGCAGGCCCTTGTCCAGGACGTGGACACGGATTCAGCGCTGTAAGGAAAAATCTCAGGCAACACTTTAGGCATGGTCTGAAGTATCGCCCATGCTTCTGGCGGCAAATGACACCAGACGTCGTTACCGATCTTCTGGCCTGGATTCTTCATGTCACGAACCAGCACCCGCTGGCCAGCTTCGTCCAAGTCATCCCATAGGATCCGAGTGATCTCTTCTTGCCTACGCGTGGAAAACAACGCGAAACCCGTCAGCTTAAGCATGTTGATAGAAGTTGGACGACGGGTTTGGATATCCCGGAAGTGTGTAAGCAGCTTGTCGAGTTCGTCTAGGGTGGGCCGGCGATCGCGTTCGCGGCTTTTCATGTTGTAACCGAGCTTTTTTAATACTCGGCGCGCGTCCACCATTGCATGCGGATCCACCTCATAACCCCAAGCGGGTCGAGCGATCGAGAGAACCGCGCCCAGGTGTGCGAGATCGTTGCCAGCGGTCTGAGGCTGAACGCCCCCACCGTCCTTGCCCATGCGCCATAACGCATACTCGACCAGGTGCTGGCTGCTTATATCTCTGTCGTTCAACTTTCCCAGGTAGCAATCGCTGATCGCCTTCAACGTACCCAGCTTCGTTTTCCCGAGAGGGCGCGCCTTGGTCATCTCAGTTAAGTGGCGATTAATCTTTCCTTGATTGTCGCACCAGGTCGGTTTGCCCGCTCAATCGCACCTGGTTCGTCCAGCTCGGTTTCTCTTTTACGCACCCAAGCCTGTGCGGCCTGTTTTCGGGCGAAGGTCTGACTCTCTTGGTAAACTTGCACCCCATCGCGAAACAGGCGTATCTGTGCCGTGTAACTGGTGCTGCCGTCGGTGCGTTTCCGTGCTCTGATCGTGGCCATAGTCAACTGGTACAATTGGAAAAGTGATTGGTACATTGTACCAACCGACCTCAGAAAACGCCTATTTACCCCCTGAAATCGGCCTAGAACACGTAGAGCAAAATGGTACATAAATCAGCTACATACCCAACAAACACCGGCTCTACGCTGTCTAGAAGGTTCTCCGTTGCGCCCATGATGGATTGGACCGACCGCCATTGCCGTTTCTTCCTACGCCTCCTGTCGAAGAACGCCCTCCTCTACACCGAGATGGTCACCACCGGCGCGCTGCTAAACGGCGATCACGAACGTTTCCTCCGTCACAACGAAGCCGAACACCCGTTGGCCTTGCAGTTGGGCGGTAGCGTGCCACTCGATCTGGCCGCTTGCGCTCGCATGGCGCAGGAGCACGGTTACGACGAGGTGAATCTCAACGTCGGTTGCCCGAGCGATCGCGTGCAGAACAACATGATCGGCGCGTGCCTGATGGGTCATCCGCAGTTGGTGGCGGATTGTGTGAAGGCGATGCGAGATGCGGTGTCGATTCCGGTGACGGTGAAGCATCGGATCGGGATTAATGGGCGGGACAGTTACGAGGAGCTGTGTGATTTCGTCGGGACGGTGCGGGATGCCGGGTGTACCAGTTTTACGGTGCATGCGCGGATTGCGATTCTGGAGGGGTTGTCGCCGAAGGAGAATCGCGACATTCCGCCATTGCGCTATGACGTTGCCGCGCAGCTGAAGTCAGATTTTCCGGAGTTGGAGATTGTGCTGAACGGCGGGATCAAGACGATGGAGGCCTGCCATGAGCATTTGCAGACGTTCGACGGTGTGATGCTGGGGCGTGAGGCTTATCACAATCCGTATCTGCTCGCGGAGGTGGATCAGCAGTTATTCGGCAGTTCGGCACCGGTGATCAGCCGCGCGGAAGCATTGGCGCAGTTGCGACCTTATATAGCCGAGCATTTGCTGGCCGGTGGGTCGATGCATCACATCACGCGGCATGTGCTGGGGCTGGGCACCGGGTTTCCGGGGGCGCGCAAGTTTCGGCAACTGTTGTCGGTGGATATTCACAAGGCCAAGGATCCGTTGGCGTTGCTGGATCAGGCGGCGGAGTTGTTGGCGGGTCGTTGATCGACGCGTTGTATGTGCGGGCAACGAATGAGCGTTGCCCGGAGTGTTGTTGTACTGACAGGATGTCTTTTGTTTATGCCCGCGTTTATTTTTTCTCGCTTGAAGCGTTACTGCCTGCTCGCCTTGTTTAGCTTCACCTCGAATGTTTATGCACATTGCGACGGGTTCTGCATGGGGAGCACCGATACGCCGTGGCAGGCCACGCAATTTTCCGGTTTCTCCATCCTTGTGCTGTTTCTCACACCTTTTTCTGCGACGAATAACACGACCGAAAACTTCAAACGTGTTTACTCCGCCGAGGAGCAGGAAGACGCGCGCTATTACCTCGCCAGCGACGGCATGCTGCAAGCCGCGTATTTCACCTCAGCCTTGCAGCGTTTTCGTCGTGAATCCCCCGACAGCGAATTAAACGATCTCGCCGTCGCCGCGCTGATCAGCAGCCAGTAATCAGCCCGCCGCAGCCGCCGTCCAGTTCACCCAGCCAAACATCCACGTGGCCAGAATCAACAAGCCAAACGCGATCCGATACCAGGCGAACGCCGCATAGCTGTGGTTGGCGATGAACTTGAGCAAGCCGCGCACGGCGATCATGGCGAAGATGAATGCGGTGACGAAGCCCAAGGCGAAGACCGGCAGGTCGCTTTGCTGGAACAGGTCGCGGTATTTGTAGCCTGAGTACACGGCGGCACCGACCATGGTGGGCATGGCCAGGAAAAACGAGAACTCGGTGGCGGCTTTGCGCGACAGACCGAACAGCAGGCCGCCGATGATGGTAGATCCGGAACGCGAGGTGCCGGGAATCATCGCCAGACACTGTACGAAACCCACCTTAAGCGCGTCAGACCAGTGCATGTCATCGACATGCTCGACGCGAATCACGTGGCTGCGCTGTTCGGCCCACAACATCACGATACCGCCGACAACCAAAGCGACGGCGACTGTGATCGGGTTAAACAGGTAGTGATGAATGGCGTCAGCGAAGAGAACACCCAGAACCACGGCCGGCAGAAAGGCGATCAACAGGTTGAGGGTGAATCGTTGCGCATTGCGCTCGGTCGGCAAGCCTTTGACGATTTCGATGATCTTCGGCCGGAATTCCCAGACCACGGCAAGAATGGCACCCAGTTGAATAATGATGTTGAACGCCATGGCGCGTTCACCGCCAAACTCCAGCAAGTCGGCAACGATAATCTGGTGGCCAGTACTGGAGATCGGCAAGAATTCGGTGAGGCCTTCTACTGCACCCAAAATCAACACCTGGAAAAAGGTCCAGAAATCCATTAATCCTCCGTCAGAGCGCTCTTGGTGAGCGACTGGTCGATAACACTCAGGGATTGAGTATCTGAAATAATACAAAGATCAAAAGATCGCAGCCTTCGGCAGCTCCTACATTTGGAAAGCATTCACCTGTAGGAGCTGCCGAAGGCTGCGATCTTTTGCTCTTGTTGGCCGAGGAGATTACGTCTTATCAAAAGACACACTCAAGCCATGTTAATAAACGTCCGCGTACGAACTAATGTGAAATTATTTAGGCACTTAGTAGGAAAAATTTCATTGCGCCAATAAAGTGTGACCTGCCTCACATATTGAAGGCTGGCTATACAGTGGCCAATGGACATAAACAAAGATGTCGTCATGAGTTCAAAATAGTGGCACAATTTCATATTGCCACCACATACTCACTAGTTCACGAAGCCGAGAAAATCAACTAAAAGCTTGAAAAGCTTATTTATTGTTAGAAAACTCGGGAGCTACGTCTAAAAACGGCGTAAATGTTACCAATTGTCAGTCACAGATGAGAACCTGTGCTTTAACATCCTGATGTCAGCACCTAATTTCGAGTCAATGCATGATGCTCTCAGGGAACTTGGCGACTAGAAGTCCGCGCCCGACAATCGACGAACCAGGTGTACTCACTTTGGGTCGAACCCGTGGCGTGGCGGAGCATTTTAGTGCGCTACTCGCAAAGCTTGTGCGAACCGATGTGGCGCTTGAAGCCAACTCGTACACTGATGCCTATATGCAGAATGAAGATTCTGCATTGTATCGAGCAATCTTCATTGTCATCGACAGCCCACAAGCACTCGAAGACAATCTTGCACTGGTCGAGAACCTGCGCAAAGACAACTTTAAGCCGCTCATTTGTGCCGTTATCACTGGCCGCGGTGCTTTCAACAAGATCAAGTACTACCTTGCCGGTGCCGACTTCTGTATCAAAATCAACACCCTTTCCGACGATAGCGCCGAGTCGTTAGGAGAATTCTTCAGCAGTGAAGAATGGCAAAGAGACATCAAACTGACACTTGATCCAACTCGGATCTGTCTGCTGAGCACAAATAAACGCCTGGACATCTCGTTTGCCGAGATGAAAATCCTTGAAGCGTTTGCGCAGAGTAATAATCACATTCTGAGCCATGATGAAATCGCCAACATCATGGGGCTCAATCCCAATTTCTACGATCCTCGTGCGCTGGAGAAGTCCATCAGTCGCTTGCGTGGAAAAATCAAGGACGTGTATGGTACAAACGCGATTCAGAGCATCCGCGGCTATGGCTATCGTTTGATGCGGGGCCTGATATCGACTGCCTGAGTCTCGGGCAGCCATCCCTTTTGCATGCTCACGAAGGATCGTCTGATGCAACGATATATCTATGGTTTTATTTCACGCCTACCTATAAAAAAGCGATCGAATGAGCGCAATAACATAACAATAAACTCAACAACATAGCAGCAGAACGAGTGGAACTTATCGAGGGCCATTTTCGGGCCCAGACCCTGCCTGTCGATTACTTCCAAGGAAGTCATTGCTCGCCTGCCGATTTACCTTTTAACCAATTTTGGTGCGCAGTTAAGGAGAGAGACATGGAAACTAGTACAACCCTCCCCAGAAAATATTTTGTTGTCGTGACCAACAGCACAGCGTCGCAACGTGAACTCGAGAACATCCTGTCGAGCGAGCGCTTCAATTCACTGGGCACGTCTCAGGCACAAATGTTTATTGAAGGTGCTACTTCGCCCTCTTCCGCCCCCATGCTGATGGAGTTCACTTACCCAAGCGGCACCCGAAAGCACGTTGCCCGCACGATTGAACATGACACCCAGCGTATATTGGCCACACTCGAATCCGAGTGGCGGGCAGCACAATCAAGCAATCCCTTTCGCAGCGCCCCGGCCATAACCGGCGAATCCGGCAAACTGCCTGTTGGTAATGAAGGCGTTACGCCGTGTACCGAAACCTGGCATCTGGATAATGATCAAGGCGCATTGGTCAAAGACGATGTCGAGATCAGTCTTACCGGCCTGGAAACGGCACTGGTGAGAAAAATGCTGCATCACGAAGATCGTGTGGTCAGTCGAGATGACTTGATCCTGAGCATCGGCCGAGAGCCGGAGCAGTATCGCGGACTGGAAATGTGTCTGAGCCGTCTGCAAGACAAATTCAAAAGTGCCAGCCAAGGTGAGCGACTGTTCCGTGCCGTGAGAAATCGCGGTTATTGCCTCATCCAGGACATCGTCGCGTAAACACAGGCAATATCTGCGAACACACAAACAGATAACAGTGCGATTACAAAAACAACAAGAGCACTCTGTTTGGTTCCATCTCCCTGATTAGAATAAAAATCCCTGCCTCCACCCTCTAACAGTAACAAATACAACAACAACTATTCACCCCCTCCTCTGCGACCTTTTCTAACAACCAACTATTTAATTATTAAAAAGTTGGCATTGTGCCACCTTGTTAGAACTCGTCAGACACCATTCCCGACAATAAATTAGTCTATTGACTGACGACAGTTCGGCATATCGACGTTGTTACCTCAGAACACTAACCAAAACAAAAACAATACATCTGACTAACAACTCGGCTTTCAACTGTTGAAACCTGAATGGACGTCTTTTGGGGATATCGTATGGATCTTTCTCTTAGTATCAATCGAAGCACGGGCCTCAAGGGACTTACCTTCTGGGGACAATGGGCGCTGGCACAGGGCTTTATCGTAGCCCTGCTGTTTGTATTGGCGGAGCAACACACGGGAACCGTCGCGTTCTACTACCGGATGTGCGCAACGCTGGCGGTACTGGCATCGGTGCCGGCTTACACGTTCAGTGGCGTTTATCGTAAACGGGATAACTATCTGACGGGGCTGGGACGCCTGTTCATGGGCTGGTCCATGACCATGGCGGCGTTGGCTTTCATCGCGTTTGTGTGCAAGGCCGATGAGTTGTTTTCCCGACAGGTCATCCTCAGTTGGGCGGTGTACGGCTTCCTTGGCCAGGCACTGTTGTATGCGCCGCTGCATGCGTTTTCGAAGTTCTACCAGCGTTCGCGTAAAAGCGAGCACAAGACCTTGATCGTCGGCACCGGTGAGTTGGCGCTGGGGCTGGCGAAGAAGCTGAGCCAAATTGAAAATCTGCCGCTGGTGGGGTTGATCAGCAACGGCAAGGTGCCTTCGCTTACCTCGGATGCACCTCGCGTGGTCGGCGCCCAGGAAGATCTGCTGGCGTTGATCGAAGCCCACGATATCCGCCGTTTGTACATCACCCTGCCGCTGTCGGAAGCGGCGAAAATCGAAGCCATGTATGTCGACTTGCTCGGCGCCAACGTGGATGTGGTCTGGGTGCCGGACTTGAACAGCCTGACGCTGCTCAATCATTCGGTGAAAGTCGTGGACGGCCTGCCGGCGATCTACCTGAACGAGAGCCCGCTGACCAGCCGTCCGACCGCTGCACTAAGCAAAAGCCTGATGGAGAAAAGCGTCGCGCTGCTGGCGATCATTCTGTTGAGTCCGGTGCTGGCGATCATTGCCTTGGCCGTGAAGATCAACTCGCCGGGTCCGGTGTTTTTCAAGCAGGATCGCCACGGCTGGAATGGCAAGGTGATTCAGGTCTGGAAATTCCGCTCGATGCGCGTGCACGATGACAAAGAGGTCAAGCAGGCCAGCCGCAACGATTCGCGCATCACCCCGGTCGGACGCTTCATCCGCCGCACTTCGCTGGATGAACTGCCGCAATTGTTCAACGTGCTGCAAGGGCACATGGCGCTGGTCGGCCCACGTCCGCATGCCGTCGCGCACAACAATTTCTACTCGGGGAAAATCCTCGCTTACATGGCGCGTCATCGGATTAAGCCAGGCATTACCGGCCTCGCCCAAATCAGCGGCTGCCGGGGTGAGACCGATACCATCGACAAGATGCAGCGACGTGTCGAGATTGACCTGCAGTACATCAACAGCTGGTCGCTGTGGCTGGACCTGAAGATCCTGGTGAAGACACCGTTTACGTTGTTGTCGAAGGATATCTACTGAGGGTTGGCGTTACGCAATGCATGACCGCAGGGGGACGAAAGTCCCCTTTTTTGTGCCCGGGATTTGGGGTTGACCGAAGTCGGATATGGACCCTGACTCGGGGCTCACTAAGAGCCCATGGGGGAATGGGTATGAATCGGATCTTTGGTTTCGACATCTGACCCTGTAGGAGCTGTCGAGTGAAACGAGGCTGCGATCTTTTGATCGTAAAGATCAGGATCAAAAGATCGCAGCGTTCCGCAGCTCCTACAGGGGATTTGTGGTGGATCCGAGTTTGGGGCTGCGGCGAATGACCCTGTGGGGATGGCTTGCCAGCGATTGCGGTAGGTCAGTCAGTCAACATCAGTGCTGAATGTGCCGCCGTCATCGCTGGCAAGCCAGCTTGTATGCTGGTACTTGAAGGGAGGAGAAGGGACAAAGCCAGATTCTGACTGTTGACGCAGTACAGATCCGTGGGAGATTTCGCCCCTCCTCCTTTCACCCAAGCGCCGATAAAGAATGCATCTGGCTAGGACCGACGATAGGAACAAGCCTGCGCCCCTGGGTGAGCCCTTCAAGTGTTCAAAACCATATCTCGGGGGATGCTCTATGGCAATGCCGGTTTCTGTCGTAAAGCCTATCGTTGGCGTGGATGTCGCCAAGGATGAACTGGTCATCTACCAGGCTGAGCTGGATTTGCTCGAATCTATTCCCAATGACAAGGCAGCCATCAAAAAATGGCTGAAAGCCTTACCTGCACCGGTTGATCTGGCCATTGAATCGACCAACACCTATCACTTGGCATTCGCCGATATGGCCCATGAAGCCGGGTGCACGATTTACATGGTCGGCGGCTACGAGCTGAGTCACTACCGCAAAGGGGTGAAAGTTCGCGCCAAAACCGACGCGCTGGATGCCAAACTGCTGGCTCGTTATCTGAAAAACGAATACGAAGAGCTTCATCCCTGGATCCCGCCATCACCCCTATATCGTCGACTCTTAAGCCTTTTCCGCCGTCGCGCGGCGCTAGTCCAGGCACGGGTTGGTCTGGTGCAAAGCTGGGCAAATGAACCGCTGCTCAAAAGCGCATTTGCCGAGCAAGTGGCCTCAATGCAGAGGCTTGAAACGCTGGTCGAGAAGATGATCAGCGACCAGTTGAAAGAGGCTGGGCTGCTCGCAGATCTGAAGCGTTGCACGAAAGTTGAAGGTATTGGCTTTTTGACCGGGGCCCGTTTGATCGCGACGTTTCAGCGGGGCGACTTCAGAAACGCGGACGCATTTATTGCGTTTTTGGGGATGGATTTGCGAGTGTCGCAGTCAGGACAAAAAGATGGTCGCAGAAGCCTGACCAAACGAGGCGACCCGGAGGCCCGACGGCTGCTGCATAACGCGGCCATGTCGGCCAGTCGCACTTCAGCGTGGAAAGCGTTCTATGAAGAGCAAAGAGCCCGTGGGTTCAGTACCACACAAGCGCTGGTAATCCTGGCCCGAAAGCTCGCCCGAGTGGTGTTTGCACTGTTAAAGGGACAGAGCGAATACCAGCCAAAAGCAGGTTGAGGGCTTCCCCTCAACCATAGAATCTCCCACAGGGATTCGGATACTTCCGCAATATCAACTGTGCCTGATATATGGCTATTGCCATCAGGCTGGCTCCCACAGTTTGAACTCAGTGTATTCAGAAAAAAACGGGGCGGCTGGCAAGCCAGCCACACAGGTTGAGTCCTCGCAAGACCAGTCATTACTCAGTGATTTTCTCAAAGTTGCGATAGAACATATCGTCATCGCGGCTATCGGTCATCGAGTGCAGTTGATAACCACGATTAAGCCGCGCGCCGCCGTCTCGGGTCAGCGGTGCCCAGACCAGGTTGGCCCGGCGCATGGTCGACATGCTCATCATTTCGTCGAACGGGATCGACAGATAGAGACCCTTGTCGAAGCTACCTTCACCGTACTCGGCGCTGCTCGCCGTGGTTATCGTTGCCCAGGCGCCGACCCGCACGCCGTTGGAAAACTCTCGGGAAATGTCCATCGTGCCGCCCCAGTCGCCGGCCAGGTAACGGCCGACGCTGACAGCCGCCAGCATGTCGTAAGGCAAGTCGGTATAACCAGTGACATGACCGGTCACCACCGAGTAATCACGCAGGCCGAAACCCTGGTCGAATTCACGCTGGCGCACGTAGTTGAGGTCCGCGCCCACCGACCAGCGCTCGCCGGTCGGGCGGAACAGCACTTCGCCCCCTACCCCGGCAAACATCGACTCCAGATAACCGCCGTAAACCATGCCGTACAAGTCTTTATCCAACTGTTCGGTGTGGCTCAGCTGGAACATCGGCATGGTCACTTCCGACTCGGTCAGGTACCGACGCAAATCCGTGCGCACGCGCGGCAACCCGCTGGGTGCGTCGTAGGTGAATTTGTCGAAGTTGTTGATCAGGTTGGCACTGAGCAAACCGCTCCACCATGTGTTGCGGTTGAAGCGGTACTCGGCGTCCGCGTCGGCACTGAACTGATAGAGCAAACCGTCAGGGCCGCCGACGTTTTGCTTGAAGCCCAGACCCACGCCATAACTGAAGTGC
The DNA here is from genome assembly GCF_044218815.1 of Pseudomonas sp. A0308. Taxonomy (NCBI): domain Bacteria; kingdom Pseudomonadati; phylum Pseudomonadota; class Gammaproteobacteria; order Pseudomonadales; family Pseudomonadaceae; genus Pseudomonas; species Pseudomonas sp. A0308. The sequence continues at coordinate 5,542,169 of NZ_CP162581.1, read as the reverse complement.
TGCGGCGCTTCGCTGTAGAGAGTTTTCTCGTTGCGCGGCATCGCCGGATTGATCTCGGTGGTGCGGTGCAACGACAGCAGCGGCTCCTCGTTGTTGATCACTTCACGAAAGGTCTCGCGCGGCACGCTGGTTTCTTCCAGTGGCAGGTCGTAACGCTTGTTGACCACGGTGAACCAGTTGATGTCGTCGTTGACGCTGTTGTCGAGAACCCGGCTCGCACGACCGACCGCTTTGGACGAATGAAAATAACGCTGCTGCTCGCCATACACGATCAGCTCGGAATCGCGCTGAGTGATGCGCTCGACTTTGTACCCGGCATTTTGCTGCAACCGTTGCGAGACGTTAGCCCAGTCGACCTGCTCCATCGACGTGGTCGGCATCTTCGCCGGCAGCGGTTCGGGGGTTGGGTCGTAGGTCTTGGCCGGCGCCTTGCGGCTGACGAAATTGGTGTGAAATGTCACGCCGAACATCGCCGTGTTGCCGCGCTCCCACGCCGCACTGATGTCGACCGAATCCGCGACCTTGAACACCGCGCCGAAGTTGATCGGCGAGTCCTGCTTGATCACGTTGTCCTTCGGCTCGTGCTTGTAGTCGTTGCCTTCGTATTCGAGTTTCAGGCTCAGGCGATCCCATGGCGTCTGATAACTCACGCCGCCGAAAAACGAAGGTTTACCGCGAAAGTACGAACCTGAGTTGACGTCACCGGTGCCTTCGAGCGCGGGCCGGGTATCGAAGCGATCACTGACATAGCCCAGCGGGTTGTCGATGTCGCCGCGATTGCCCAGGTAACCCCAGGCAATGCCGGCGCTGAAATCGAAATTGTCGTAGCGCTTATTGGCGACGAAATATTCACTGGAGAACAAACCCGTACCGCCGATATCTCGGAAGCCCAGCGCCACATCGGGCAGCCAATGGCTTTCCTGCCACAGCCGGACTTTGGCGTCGACCGCCTTATCCTTATAGCTTTGGCTGCCGCTGAGGGCCTCGGAGCCGTACGCCCGGTTGGTGATCGCGGTGTAGCGAAACGAGCCTTCGAGCCAATCCAGAGGCTGCAACGAAACGCTGTAACGGCTGTAAGGCTCGGTGCGGTTGGCGTTGACGCTCAACTCGCCGGCCGGGGCCATGCGCGCCGTCGGCGTCTGCAACAGGCCCGTGCCACCGAAGTCACTTTGAGTAATACGCGGCTCGGCATGGGCCAGACCAACGGGCAATAAAAAAACAGCTGCAAAACGAAAATTCAACGAACCACCTCAGCCAATTGCGTGGCAATCAATTCGGCCAACTGCTGATTCAGTTCAGGAAGAGGCGGATCAAGATCATCATTTTTGACCGGCACCAGAATCTTGCTGCCGGCGACGGGAATGTGCCCGCTCTCGCGATTCCAATGCGCAATACCGACGCGCCGCGTAACACCGTTGGGCTGGATCAGCCACAGGTAATCGGCCTCGGCATCGCTCAGGATCGAACAGCCTTGCAGGTATTCGCGAGCCTCCTGCAACGGTTGATACGGCAAGTGGCAAGGCTCGGCGACAGCACCGAGCACTTCCACTTCGTCGATGCGCTTGGGGTAGATCAGACGATCGCCATCGTCCAGACGGATGTTGCGCGCGAAGCCGACTTCCACCGCGACCGGATCGAGATCGGCGATCTGCCGGCCAGTCACCGGCATCTGCCGGACTTGCTCGGTCAACCGTTGCGCCAGCGCCACACGGCTCGGCATGTCAAAGAGCAACGCCATGCGCTGCAAGACATCCAGATCAAACAGCACGCCAGCCTTGAGTCGCGTCTGCTCCTCCAGCAATGACTGGCGCAGCAACACCCCCGCCAACCAATAACCTTCGGCATTGGGCACCGCTTCGTTGATCACATCGAGCAAGCGCCCGCCCGCCGGAAGTTCGACCGGCCCGGGATTGGCGACATCGCCCGTCACCGTGACAGCGGCCTGGCTCACACCGGCAATCACCATCAGACACGCTGAAAAAAAGCCAGGACGCTTCACGGCAGATGCCTGCGATCAGGTGTCAGTTGCACGATTCTGACGCGCAGTTGCGAGGTCAGTTGCTGCTCACTCTTGAAGATGAAACCGTCACGCGGATCAACCCAATAACGATTGGTCGCACTCAGGCCGATGGCCGGAGCGTCAATCTGCTCATCGACACGTAGCACGGTGTATTCCTTGTCAAGAATGTCGAGGGTTTCCGTCGAGCGGCGGGTGAAGCGACTGTTAACGATCACCCCCACTTCCTGGCCCTTGTAGAGGTCGATCCAGCGCCGAGTGGTAAAGCCATCGGCGACTTGATGCAGGCCTGATTTGAACGGCGAGTCATCCGCCAGACGCGTGCCGTCGAGATCGCCCTCAAGGCCCAGACCAATGCTGCGCACGGCCAGGCCATCGCGCAGCAGCAGCACTTGCTTGCCGGAGGCGACCCAGAACTGCAGGTCTTCGCGCTCGCGCACCAACGCCAGCACCCCGGAGCCGGACGGCGTGGTCAACTTGAGTTGCGGGTAGCTGACCTCGGCCACCTGGGCCGGCGTCACGTCCACTTCGTCAGGGCCGATCACCGCCGATTTGAGGTTGTTCAGCGACGCGCTCATCAGTGGGTTACAGCCGCACAACAACAGGGCCGCCATCAGGCAGATACCCACTTTCAACGTGTTCACAGTCGGCGGCCTTATTTGCTGTTGTTACTGAATTCGCTCCAGTTCTTCGCAGCGGAAGCCCCGGATCCGACAATCGACGCCGACGGCACCAATTGGCTGATGAAGCGGTTCCAGCGCGTCACGTTCGCAGGGCCGACATAAACGACATCCTGCGGGCGCACTTCGAAATGCGTGGCGAGCGCCATGGCGGTCGGCGACTGGGCATTCAACTGGTAGATTTTCGCCGGCTCGACGTCGAGGTTCTCTACGCCGCGAATGACGTAAACCGCGTTGCCGTTGGAGGTGGTCTGGCTCAAGCCGCCGACCGAACCGAGCACATCGGAGAGGTTCATCGTCGCCGTCTTGAAGCTCAATGCGCGCGGCTGGTTGACCTCACCCATGACGTAAATTCGCTTGTTGTCGTTGTATGGCAGGTACAACTGATCGCCGCCCTTGAGGTACACGCCTTGCAACTCGGAATCATGCTGGTTGAGCGAGTCGAGATTGAGCGGATACACCCGCCCGTTACGCGTCAGCAGCAGGCCGGACAAGTCCGCGTTGCTGGTATCGATGCCGGCCGAACCCAGCGCTTCGACCACGCTCAGCGGATTGGTCGAAATCGCCTGCGGGCCGGCCTTCGTAACCGCGCCGGTGACCACCACTTTCTGACTGGCGAAACGCAACACGGCGACGTCCACCTGCGGCTCGGCGATGAACGCCGACAGCCGTTGTTCGATGTCTGCGCGCAGTTGCTGGATGGTCCGGCCAGTGGCCTGGACTTCCTTGATGAACGGGTAATACAGCGTGCCATCGGAACGCACCAGACGGCCGTTGGCATCGATCTGTTGTTGCGCACCGGACGGCGCTGTCAGCTCGGGGTGATCCCAGACCGTGATGTACAAGACATCGTTATTGCCGATGCGGTACTCGGCCGGGGTCGTCAATAACTCCGGCGGCAGCGACGTGCGCTTTTGCGTGGCGCGGGTGGTGGAGATCAGCTTGGGCGTGATCGGAATCAGCTCGACCCGGCTGCTCTCACTGGCACCCTGGCGGGTGATGTCGCTGGTGCTCAGGTACTGGCCGGGGGAAAACATGCAACCTTGTAAAGCGAGACTTGCCAACATTAAAAGAGAAAAACTACGAGTCATAATGGCACTACGCTATTCAAGGGCGGATCTAAAAAAAGAAGTCACCCGACTTGCGTCGGGCGACCCTGTACTGCACTAACAAAAAACGCTGTTAGTTATGCGTGCCGGTTGTACCGGTGGTACCCGTCGTACCGGTGGTACCGCCGTTGGCACTGCCACCGCTGTTGGACGCCGCTACTGCACTGGCGACCATTGCAGTACTGGCTGCAGGGGCTTGCGAAGCCGCTACACTACCGCCCACATTGGTCACCGCAGTAAGCGGCGCTTCAGCTGCGACAGCCCAGTTGCTCAACATCGTCAACAGGGCAACTGCCATCACTTTCTTCATATCAACTCCTTTCTAACATTCGACCTGTTAAAAACCGGCCGGTGCTAGAGGTGGTAGAGTTCAAGTCCGCGAAAAATGCGAACAAGATCCGTTGTTCTTTCACAGTCTTACGCAACTGATAAAAGTCGAACGGCAGGTTTATATCTACGGACTTGCAAAAGGCATTTCCAGCGTATTTTCCCGACGATATCTAACACCTGACCGAAACTAACATTGGGCATCAAAACGACATTATCGGAGATAGCCCTTCGGATGGTTCGATTGCCAGCGCCACGTGTCGGTGACCATGTCCTGCAAGTTACGCCTGGCTTTCCAGCCCAGCTCTTGCGCAGCTTTGGACGCGTCGGCCCAACTCTCGGCGATATCCCCCGAACGTCGCGGCATCACCCGATAAGGCACGGGTTGTCCGCAGGCCTGCTCAAAAGCACGTAACACTTGCAGCACGCTGTAGCCATCGCCGGTGCCGAGGTTCCAGGTATGAATGCCGCTGCGTCCGGAAATCGACTGCAAGGCTTTCAAATGCCCGTCGGCCAGGTCGACCACGTGGATGTAGTCACGCACACCGGTGCCATCGACCGTGGGGTAATCGTCGCCAAAAATCGATAACTCTTGCAGGCTGCCCACCGCGACCTGGCTGATATAAGGCAGCAGGTTGTTGGGAATGCCGTTCGGGTCTTCACCCATATGGCCGCTGTGGTGCGCGCCGATCGGGTTGAAGTAACGCAGCAAGGCGATGCTCCAGCGCGGCTCGGACTGGCACAGATCACGCAGGACGTTTTCGACGATCAGCTTGGATTGCCCGTAGGGATTGGTCGGAGTACCGGTCGGAAAGTCTTCGCGGATCGGCATCTGCGCTGGCTCGCCGTAGACCGTGGCCGATGAGCTGAACACCAGGCGAAACACCCCAGCCGCCGCCATCGCCTGACACAACGTGATGCTGCCGCTGACGTTGGTCTCGTAATACTCAAGCGGCTTGCGCACGCTCTCGCCGACCGCTTTGAGACCGGCGAAATGCAGCACGCCGTCGATGGCATGCTCGTTGAATATCCGGTCAAGCAGCGCCCGATCGCAAACATCACCGCGAATCATCTGCGCACTTTTGCCGCAGATGGCTTCCACCGCATGCAGTGCCGCATCGCTGCTGTTGCAAAGATTATCCAGCACGACAACTTCATAACCTGCTTCAAGCAGCGCAAGTGTGGTGTGCGAGCCGATATAGCCGGCGCCACCGGTTACCAGAATCTTCATAGCGCGGTCCGTGATTGGATAAGTAACAAGTAGCGTGTCAAGCCTGTTGTTGTGGAGATGTGTCGCAATCCACACAAACCAGGCGACAACAACCGAAAACAAAACTAGTTCAATGACTGGCAATAAATATTTTTGCAGGTCACACTGTATTGCCCGGTACTTATTAGCACTGCAAGTGCACTCATCACTATCAACAGATACCGACTAAAAATAACTAATAACGCGCCATCCGACATCTCATAACATTGTCGCGATTTACCGGCGCATTCAATTGCTATTAATAACCTGACTCAGGTATTAAAGCAGTCGTTCAATAACTATTGAAACTTGCACTCCTTCGTTAGTGCGCGCACCCGTTGGCTGTGTTCCATGACTGTCCAGGATACTTTTATGATTCGTAAATGTTTGTTTCCCGCTGCCGGATATGGCACGCGTTTCTTGCCAGCCACCAAAGCCATGCCGAAAGAGATGCTGCCGATCGTCAACAAGCCGTTGATCGAGTACGCCGTTGAAGAAGCGCGAGACGCCGGCTTGCAACACATGGCCATCGTCACCGGCCGGGGCAAGCGTGCGCTGGAAGATCATTTCGATATCAGCTACGAACTTGAACACCAGATCCGCGGCACCGAGAAAGAGAAGTTCCTTGCCGGCACCCGCGAGCTGATCGACACCTGCACCTTCTCCTACACGCGCCAGGTAGAAATGAAAGGCCTGGGCCACGCGATTCTCAGCGGTCGTCCGTTGATCGGCGACGAGCCATTCGCCGTGGTCCTGGCCGATGACCTGTGCCTGAACCTGGAAGGTGATGGCGTGCTCACGCAGATGATCCAGCTCTACAAGAAATTCCGCTGCTCGATCGTAGCGATCCAGGAAGTCCCGGCCGATCAGACGCACAAGTACGGCGTGATTGCCGGCGAGCTGATTTCCGATGGCATTTATCGGGTCAACAACATGGTCGAAAAACCGGCGCCGCAGGATGCGCCTTCGAACCTGGCGATCATCGGTCGCTACATCCTGACGCCCGACATTTTCGACCTGATCGCCGACACCCAGCCGGGCAAGGGCGGCGAGATCCAGATCACCGACGCCCTGATGAAACAGGCGCAAAACGGTTGCGTACTGGCCTACAAGTTCAAAGGCTTGCGCTTTGACTGCGGCGACGCCGAGGGTTACCTGCAAGCGACCAACTTCTGCTACGAAAACGTCTACCTCAAGGGCCGCTGAGACGGCCCACGCACCCACCGCCCACTTATCATTTCAGGCAGGCCTCTATGAACATTGCACAACATTCGGCAGACATTGAACGTGAGGTGGGCAACCTCGGGGTGGTCGGTTGGTTGTCGCGTCAGCAGCCGTTGCCCAGCGCCAACGAGTCCTGGCTGGGCACCATTTTGCTGGTGGAGCGCATCGGCATGTTTCCGTCCTCCGGCGACATTCGCCGGCCGCTGGCCGATCCCTATCCCCTGCTCGCTCACCTGAAAAAGCTCTATGGCGAGCAGGCGCTGGAAATCGATGACCACGACGGCCTGAAAGTGATTTTCAGCGACTGGCGCTTCCGGGTGCGCATCTGCTGCAACGACCCGGCGATCATCATCAACGTGGAGACGCGTTGTGATACGCGGTTGATGCCGCAGAAGCTTGCGGAGTTGTTGAATCAACTGGACGGCTTCGAAAAAGCGTAAGCCCCAACGTTCACCTGTGGATCGTAAATCCCGGTTATCCCTGTAGGAGCTGCCGAAGGCTGCGATCTTTTGATCTTTGAAAACAAAGTCAAAAGATCGCAGCCTTCGGCAGCTCCTACAGGGGTATGCGTTTTCATGCCTTCACACGCAGGACAGGGGAACGATCACAGAGGGGAAGCGGCGCAACCGTCCTTGGCACCAGTGATCCAGCCATAGAAATAATCGGCAATCACCTTGCCGCCCGTGGCCGGCACCGGATGAATCTTGTCCGGGCCGATCATCGCCGCCGCGTAGCGTTTGACGTCGCTGCCGAACGCGCATTGCAGATTGGCGTACCCCAGATGCTGGGACTGAGCCCAAGGCTGCAAAACCTGCGCATAAGCCGACATCGGATAGGCACTGGAGCGCGTGGTGTCCTGACGCATGATCAGGTTGATGCTCGCCGCTGGCTGAATCTCGCGGATCATTGCCACCAGCCCCTGCACATTGTGCAAATACGTCTGCGGCTTCACGCCAAATCCCTGATCGTTGCCACCGAGCATGATCAGATAAACGTCGGCAGGAATCTTCGACACGGCCGCTTTCCATTGTGTCTGCCACTTCGGATCGCTGTGATAGAAGTCAGCGGATGCCGCGCCGGAAGCCGCCAGTTTGGACACCCGCACGCCGCCCTGATCGTTGCTCATCCACAAGCCGAACAGGGTTGGCGCGCCGTTCACCACTTCGAGCCGGAACGCCCAATCCGCTGTTGTCGGCGTGTCAGGCAATGGCACCTCTTGTACGCCGGAACCGGCGAGCTTCAAGGGTTTCCAGTCTTGCGATGGCGTCCAGCGATAGCGGATCTCACTGGACTCACCGTTGCCCAGATAAAGTAATTTCGCTTGAGTGACGACTGTGTTGATCGCCGGTGTCGGGCTGGCATCGACCTGCAACCATGCACCGGGCCGCCCTGTCACCGTTCGGCTATCAGGGCTGGCCTGGCCAAGCCCGGAGACCTTCCAGTCGCCGCCAAAATACTTCTCGCTGCTGCGGGTGTATTTGAAGTGTGTGCCGCCCAGCGCCGCGCCGTGGTTGAAACCGACGTAGCCAGGCCCGGCAAAACCCACCTCCCCGGCCACCCGCTGCACCAGTTTGTTCAGATAGAAATCCTGTCCGGCGCTGTAGCTGTCGCCGATCACCGAGACTGCCAGCACCTTGCCGGCCTTGCCTTCACGCCACTGGGCAAAGCGCTCGCGCGCATCACCTACCTCAACCACCGCGGCCGCAACCGGCTGAGCGTCATCAACTGCCAACATGCATAAATTCCTTCATTCAGTGACGGCCCCTTCGCGAGCAAGCTCGCTCCCACAGGGTTTGTGGTCATCCATTAAATCTGTGCATACCAATAAACCTGTGGGAGCTGGCTTGCCAGCGATGGGGCCGAGTCAGGCACAGATTCATTACCTGATCCACCGCCATCGCTGGCAAGCCAGCTCCCACAGGAATGGTGTGACTTACAGGGATGATTGGGTTGGCACCACCGGGGTGATGGGTACCAGTGGTTTTTTGCTTGCCGCCCGCTCCCCCAGAAACAGCACCGAGGTCACGTTGAACCGACTGAAAACCATCGACAACACCACAGGTCCAAGCAACCCGCACGCCACGCCGCCGAACACCAGCAAGCTCTCATCCTTCACGCCCAAACGTCCCAGGACAAACCGCGAAGTGGCGGCAAACAGAACATGGAAGAGGAAAATCGCATAGGAATAACCGCCCAGCCAGGTCAGCCACTTCGAGCGCATATCGCTCGACAGCAGCGCGAAACAGGACACGCAACCCACCGTCAGACCAATCACACTACGGCGATCAACAATCAGTTCGCGATCCACCGCCGCGACATACAACAGCGTCAGCGAGATCAGCACAAACACCAACGGCCCGATCATCTTGAACCGCTGCCTCAACGCGTCGACGTTCTCTTGGCCGATCATCCCCGCCACGAAAAACGGCAGCAGGTAGATTGCGCCGTTGATGCCGAACGCGTCGAACGTGAACGGTGGCAGCAGAAATATCGCTGCGGCAAAGGCAAACAGCAGATACAGGCGCGTGGGCGAACGCAGCAGACCACGCCACTCCAGCAAGCCGACGAAAATGAAAATGATGAACACCGCCTGCAAGAACCAGAAGTGGTTGATCGGCACCCAGAACGACAACAACGCGTCGATCACACCGACATCCTTGTTCACCCCCGGGCCGACCGCTTGCAGCACCGAGAACGGCACGCCCACGCAAAACAGCGGCACGATCAGCCGCCGAACCTTGCCGGTGAAGAACGTGTAAAAGTCATTCCCGCGGATTTTGTAAATCGAGTAGATGTAACCGGAAATGAAGGTGAACAGCGGCATGCGCACGTACACCATCGAGTCGGCGAGCACTCGAAACGGTGAGCCCAGGTCGATCTTCAAGCCGCCGCCCAACGGGCCGATGACGTGATACAGCACCAGCAGCAGGCACGCCAGGCCGCGCAGGGTTTCGATCTCCAGGGACTTTTTCTTGCTCGACATAAAGCACCTGCCTCAATTCAGAATTCTTGATTCAACCTGCACCGGTTTGTTCGCGCGCAGCATCAATCCCAGGCCCACAAACAGCACTGGCACGACCATCGAGAAGTGCCGGGCGAAGGAGCCGAAGTCCGGCTCGAACAAACCCTGCACCAGCAAAAACGCCAGCGGAATCGCGATCAGCTCCTTGGGTTTGGTCTGGATCGGTGTGCCCTTGTAATCGGTGGAGGTGATGACTTTGAACAGCAGCAGCGCGGTCATGATCATCAAGGCAACGAAGATCGCCTGACCCGGCCCGGACAGCAGAATCAGCTCCACGGGGAACGACAACCGGAAGAAGATGATCATCGAGTCCAGCGCTTGCGAGACGAAGTCACTGCCGCTGAGCCACGACACGATCAACGATTTCGAGCCCTCCTCCCCCGCCGTGCGCAATTCGTTGTTACTCGCGCGAATCGACGACACCGGAAACCCGAGCGCCAACTGAATCGCCATGGCGACTGCCAGATAGAAAATGAACAGCATCAGGAAAAAGGTCATGCGCGACACATACTTCTTCATCACACAGACGCCGACCCAGGACAGCGAAAACAGTATCCAGTAAGGCCGGATCAATACGCCGTAGATCACCGCCGACAGGAAAAACCCGCCGCGATATTTACGCGTCAACGAGCTGAGCAAAATGCTCAGCACCGCCACCGAGACGATGATTTCCTTGGTCAGGTTTTCCAGAAAAAACGAGCGGACGATGCCCCACAGACACAGGGTGCCGAAGATCGCCAGGGGCATGCGCCGAAACACCACCACCGGAATCGCCGTGAGGAAGAAGTTGCAGAACATGCCATAGGCCCAGGCATTGGTCAGGTTGATCCCGGTGGGCCGCAGCAGGAACGCCGAACACTCGTAGGAGGAGCGATCCGGCGAGAACGGGTTCCAGAAATTGCAGTTGTCGGCGCGTGCATAGGACGACCATAACGTCATGGCATCCGGCCCGGGCGCGCGAGGGACCAGCAGCGGCATGGCCACCGACAGAAACAGGCCAGTGAAGAGGATCAGGAACGACACGTACGAATCGAGTTTCTTGCCACGAAACTCGATGCACGGCAGCTTCAGGCCCATGACACAGCGGCCTTCTTCACGCCAGTCACACGGGTCAACACGGCAATTACGCCAAGCTGAACGATGACCGCAAAGACGTTGCCCCACGCCGCGCCATAGATCGAATAGTGCTTGATCAGCAGGTAGCTGACCGGCACCGAAACCAACAGGCAGATCGCCGCGCTGGCGAGTGACACGCGACTGTTTTTCGAGGCAATCAAACCGCCCCAGACGATGTCGCCAATCGCGCGCAAGGCGAAGGAAAAGATCAGCACAGCGAGGATCGCGTTATCCGGACGTGGCACGCTGGTCGCGACGTAATCGAGCACCACGTTGAAGAACAGATAAATCGCCACCGCTACTACAGCGGACACCGCCAGTGAGCGCATGACCCATTTGTTGACGAACAATTGCCTGACCGTGAACGCTTGCTGATCGGCCTGAAAACGTTTGGCCAACACCGGAATGCCGACCACCGCCACCACCGCGTAGGACAACGCTTGCAAAGTGTTGGCCGCCGACCACGCGTACACGTATTTACCGAGGCTGGCGTAGGGTTCGAGGTCGATGATCAGAAAGCGCTCGGCGTACTGACTCAACGCGATCAAACCGGTGCCGAGGTAGAACGGCAACCCGGCCTTCCACACAGTCGCGGTGGCCAGCGTTCCGGCTTCTCGCCCGCGATGCACGTTCACCACGATCAGGTAGCCGGCGATGATCACCAGCACGTTGGCGACCACCCACAACCACAACACACTGGTAATGCCCGACACCCAGCCGAGCATCATCCCGCCCACCGCCAACAGCGCCCACAGGCCGGTCTTGATGAAAAACAGCAGCGCGCCCGCCGTGGCTTTCTGCGCGGAAAACACGAACGAGTTGATTTCGAACGACAGGTGTTCGCTGAGCAACACCAGGGTCACGCAGAGGATCAGCGCCATCGGCGCCTCGACAGCCTGGAACAGTGAATAAATCAGCACTGTCACCACCGACAACACCAGCCCCACCGCCAGATACAGCAGCAAAACCTTGTCGACGACCCGGCGCGAACTGCCGCCGACACTGATCAGCCGATTGATTTCCGAACTGAAGCCGACGCTGTAGAACTTCGAGGCAATCAACGACGCCGCGACCACCACGCCGTAAAAGCCCAACGCCTCATAACCGAGGTAATGAGTGATCGCCAGCACCAGCAAAAACTTCGCGCCCAAGGCTCCGCCGCGAAGCAGTAGCCGAAATATCATCGAACGATCCCTTTGATGATCTCGTCCATGGCCACGGTTTTTGCCTCGATCTCGCGGCAGGTGTCGGTCAGGCGTTTGCCGAAATTCGACAGCGCGTTCGGCGCGTAAACCGTGTTGATGATGGTGTCGACATTGATGTCGCCGCCGTTGATCACCCAGTCCTCGACCCCCATGTCCTGATAGGCGCCGAAGCCTTTGCGTTCGTAGCTGATGTGGTACGCCGGAACGCCCGAGAGCAGCGATTCGATCGCGCCGTGCAAGCGCACGGAAATCACCAGATCCGGCTGATACTTGGCAATTGTCGCCTTCAGCGACAGCAAGTCTTCGCTGATGCCCAGTTCGCGATAGAACGCGCCGTCATCGTTGCCACGCACAGCGCTTTGCACGGCGCAGACCACTTTGCTTTTGTTCTTCAGACGTTGCAGCAGCAGCTTCAGATTGGCGACGTAGGCGACCTTCTTTTCCTTGCTCCACTCAGGAGGCTTGCGCAGCACGACGCACACCGTGGCCGGGGACGCGGCGCAACGGGTGAACTTGGGTTGCTGCAGGATTTTGCTGGCCAACGATTGCACGGCCAGATCCGGCGCACGATAGACGTTGTCACAGGCATCGAAGATCGCCGACGAACGATTGTCGCGCACGAACACCGCGTCGGCGCTGGCGTAATGCTCGACGATTTTGCTGCTCTCGCCATGGAACGGGCCGATGCTTTGCGGCAGGTACACCGACGGCACTTTGCTGAGGATCGCGGTTTCCAGTTGCTTGGCGTGGCCGAGTTTCAACTTGATGTGTTCGAACGCACTTTTCGAGCGCATGTAACCGCCGCCGACGCCGACGATCAGGTCGGTTTTGCGCAACAGATCGGCGAGCCCTGCGTAGGACTGATTGAGAAACACCGCTTGCTTGACCCGCCCCAGTCCTTTGGCCGCCATCACCGGCGCGTCAAAACGTGGGTGCGGCAGGTAGCTGAAGGATTGCGGATCGGACGCCACAACGCTGATCGCGGTGTCGTCACCAAAGTTACGCTGCACCAGGGCAATGGCCAGATCGACAAGAAGACCGTCACCGGAGTTGGACGCACTGTAGCCATGCAAAATCGTTACGTTCATAAGCTTGAGTTCTACTTAATAAGTGGGAGCGCGATACAGGTCGTAGGTCTGGCGGATCATCAACGCGGCGCTGAAACGCTCGCGGACAATGCTGCGGCCCTCGTTGCCGAGGTCAAGCAACCGCGGCTTCTGGATTTTCGCCAGCACGTCCGCCAGCGCCTGGTGATCACCGGTCGGGAAGACGTAACCGGACACCTCGTTGCTGACCAGCTCGGGCAGCGACGTGCAGTCACTGGCGATCACCGGCAGCCCCATGGCCATGCCTTCCAGCGGCACCATGGCAAAACCTTCCCAGCGACTCGGGACGATCAAGGCATCGGCTTGTTGATACAGCGCGTGCACTTCACTCGGTGTGACCCACGGCAGATATTCAACGCCATCCATGGGCGGGCACTCGACCACGTCCTCGTTGACCGCACTGCCAACCACCGTCAGTTTCAGATCGTTGCGCTGCACCTTGGCGTAGGCCTTGAGCAACACGTCAAAACCTTTCTGGTAGTCGAGGCGGCCGACAAACAACAGATGAATCGGCTCGGGGTTGGCGATTTTTGCCGCCTCGTCCCGGCGATGAATGCCGTTATAGATCAGGCGCATGCGCTTGCGCTCGATGCCAAAACTCGCGGCTTTATCGAGTTCGTACTGGCTGACGCAGATGATCACGTCGGTGACCTTCTGCAAGACACGCTCGATCCACGCATAGACTTTCTGCTTGATCGGCGAGCTTTCCATCAGGAACGAAAACGCATGCGGGCAGTAGACGATTTTCGGCTTGCGCCAAGGTCGCAACAGCACGCAAACGCAACGGCCGATCACCCCGGAAAAGGTGCTGTGCAGATGCACCACATCGGGTTTTTCCTTGATCATCACCTGCGCCAGGCGCCAGGCGAAACGCAGCAGCGACGGCACGTTGCGCCCGGTTCGGGCGAAGGTGCGAATCTGCTGCGCTGCAATGCCGTGCAGCTCTTTTTCCTGATCCTGCGGGACCAGATAAACCAGCTCGTAATTGGCAGCATCGTCTTCGGGCGACGTCGAAATCGTGCGAATGACCGTCGCAACGCCACCTTTTATCGTCTCAGCCACGTGCAGTATTTTTTTCACAACCACCCACTCCAAATTTAGAAAAATCGCGGCAAATCAGGATTTGTCGGAGGCGTATTCGTAGTTGTAATAGCCGTAGCCGCCGTTGCCGTAGTAACTGGCCGCGCGCTTCTCGACGCCGTTGAACACCGCACCTTTCAACTCGATGCCGTTCTGCGCGAAGCGGCGAATGGTCAATTCGATTTCCTTGGCCGGGTTCACCCCGAAGCGCGTGACGATCAGGCTGATGCCCGCCTCACGGCCAACAATGGCCGCATCGGTCACCGCCAGCAGCGGCGGCGTGTCGATGATCACCACGTCGTACAGCTCGCTGAGTTCTGCCAGCAGCTCGCGGAAATTGGCGTGCATCAACAGCTCGGAAGGATTGGGCGGCACCTGCCCGCGACTGATGAAATGCAAGTCGGCGCCTTCGATTTTTTTGATCGACTGCTCGAGGCTGCAGCGCTTGACCAGCAGATCCGACAAACCATTGGCGATCGGTACGTTGAGGGTTTTGTGCAGATGCCCTTTGCGCATGTCGGCGTCGATCAGCACCACACGCTGACCGCTTTGCGCCATGACGGCGGCAAGGTTGGAAGAGACGAACGTCTTGCCGACCTGCGGACTCGGCCCGGAAATCATGATGCGGTTGTTGGTCGAGTCCAGCCCGGCGAAGTGCAGGCAGGTACGCAGGCTGCGGATCGACTCGATGGACAGATCCGTCGGGTTGCGCAACGCCAACAGGTACGCCGGTTTGTCCACGCCATCGCGGGCGCGACCCTTTTTGCCGTCCTCTTCCTGCTGCAGCGCGCTGTAAGGAATCGACGCGTACACCGGCAAGCCAAGTTGCTCGATGGCCTCCGGCCCTTCCAGGCCACGACTGAGGGATTTGCGCAGCAACACCAGGGCGACGCCGACGAAGGCGCCGAGGAAGGTTGCGATAAGCACGATCAGGGCTTTTTTCGGTTTGACCGGGCTGGTCAGGTCGACATCCGCCGTGTCGATCAAGCGCACGTTGCCGACTGCGCCGGCACGGACGATGTCCAGTTCCTGGGATTTGTTCAGCAATTGCGTGTAGATCTGCGAGGCCACTTCAACATCGCGGGTCAGGTTCAACAGCTCCTGTTGCGTGGCCGGCAAATCCTGAACCTTGCCTTCAAGCGACCTCTGCTGTTGCGTCAATTCGCCGATCTGGCTCATCAAGGCGCGATAGGCCGGATGCTGTTTGGTGAACTTGCGATCCATCTCCGCCTGCTGCATTTTCAGCTCGGAAATCCGCGTTTCGAGCGCCACGGACTGACCGAGCACCGACTGGGTTTCCAGGGAGATGTTTACGGTCTTGCCGTGCGTCTGGTAGGCGTTGAGCGCATCACTGGCCTTGGCCAGATCACGTTTGACCTGCGGTAGCTGGCTCTGCAGGAAAGCCAGGCTCTGCGCCGCTTCGGCAGACGTGCGGCGCACATTCTGCTCGACGTACAGCGCCGCGATCTTGTTGAGGATCTTCACCGCCTCAGGCGCGTCGGCGCTGGCCAGCGCGAGGCGGATGATGCCCGACTCTTTGCCCTGCTCGGAAATATCCAGCGCATCCTGATAGCTCTGGATGGTCACGATCCGTGGATTGCGCACCACCTGGAACTGCGTGCCAGGATTGGCCGACAGCTGGGCGATCAGCCCCTTTACGTCATCTTGTGCGAAGGCTTCACCGACAACACCGTCTACCAGCACGTTGTCGTTTTCATCGAACAGCTTGAAGTGATGTTGTTCGCCAGCAATCAGCGTGAGCTTCTTGCCCAGCAGTTCTTTTGGCAGGTCCAGCCGGGCGATCTCGACACGCTCGCCGCCCCACGCATAGCTGTTCATGCCGAACTTTGGCGGCGCGACGCTGAACTCGGTTTCGCCGCGATAACGGCGAGCGAGAAAACCACCAATCAGCGGAAAGGTATTAGGCGTGACATCGATATCCAACCGCAGGTCATCGACGGTTTTGCCGATCACCGCGCGCGACTTGATGATGCCAATTTCGGTCACCGACGGCGATTGCCCACCGAGCATGCTGTTGAGGTCGGAGAAACCGAGCATGTCGTTCTTTTTCGGTTCGACCTGCACCAGTGCGTTCGCCAGGTACACAGGCGTGGCCAACACCGCATAGGCAACGCCGGCAGCCATAAAGGCACCGGTGAGTGCGCCGATCAACCATTTCTGGTCTATCAAACTGCCGAATATGCCGAGTAGATCAATACTGTCTTGATCGTTGTCACGGTTGGCGATTACTGACGGTAACTGCATAAGTCTGTTCTTACCATTCACTGATCTGAAGAATATTGATCAACGTACAAGACGTTGCGCCCATGCGCTGACAGCATCTTCAATCAATGCATGGGCATGAATAAAAGCGGCCTTGCCTTGACGGTATGGATCTTGTATCTCTC
This sequence comes from Pseudomonas sp. A0308, assembly GCF_044218815.1. Taxonomy (NCBI): domain Bacteria; kingdom Pseudomonadati; phylum Pseudomonadota; class Gammaproteobacteria; order Pseudomonadales; family Pseudomonadaceae; genus Pseudomonas; species Pseudomonas sp. A0308. The sequence goes on along the minus strand of NZ_CP162581.1, from coordinate 5,525,626 downwards.
GTTCGCTCTGCCACTTGCCGAGCAGAAAGACTTTGCCCCGCGCATGGGAGGCAATATTCAATACTTGGTTAACGTGTTGTTTTTCCATGACCAGAATTAGATCTGATTCATTGACGATGTCTGAGGTCAGTTGCCGCGCCCTGAAGCCTTCGGCGCTATGCCCGTGGTCTTCCAGAACCTGCCGCGCCGAAGCTTCAACGCCTTCTCCGACACGTGCCGCGAGGCCGGCGGAGGTCACCGAGATTGCTCCGGGTGCCAGCGCGTTACGCAGCAACAGTTCTGCGGTAGGACTTCGGCATATATTGCCAACGCAGACGACAAGGATCTTTTTGAACAAGGTTTACTTTCCTGTGTAATATCAAACTGCCAACATCTAGAGCGAACTTTAATGAACCCACTAGATCTTCCTGCACTCAGAAAATAGATTCACCCTGTTAGTACCGGAACACTAAGTACCACAGCGCTTAAAAGCCCCCCAACCAGAATTAGCGGACTAAAAATAACTGTGATTTTCACGCGAATGATTTCCGACAAAAAATAACATTCGCGCACTTCGCGCGATTGTTAGTTTCAAACAACAGACGCCCAGAGAACTATTCGCCGTTGTCATTCTCATTGGAGAGCAGACATGCAATCAGCCCATCTCAAACGCCTCAGTGCCTCGCTGGTGTTGGCGCTCAGTGCCGCACCTCAAGTTCATGCCAGTGAACTGTTTCCCAACCTCCCCGCCAAGACCATCGGAATCCAGGTCAAGATCCAGAACTTCTCCGCCGAGGATGCTGCCCATATCAAAGCCTCAGGCTTCAGTTTTGTGCGCTTCGGCGTATGGAGCGACAGTCTCACCGCCAAGGCTTATCAGAAGCAGGTCAGCGATGCCTTTGCAGCCGCGCAATCCGCTGGCCTGCCGGTGTTGCTGACCGTGCGCGCGATCAAGCCGTTGACCCCGACACCCGACAACGTCGGTGAACTGACAAAGGCTGGCGAATCGTTCGCCACCGCACTGACAGGCCTGGAGAAAACCTACAGTTCACAACTGGTGGCGATCGAGATCTGGAACGAGCCCGACCTTGAAACCTACTGGCCAACGCGCAATTTCGCTACGACGTTCGTGCCGTTCATGAGCGCCGTGTGCAAGTCGTTGCAGGCCACAGCGCAAACCACGCCAGTGGTCGGCTTCGGTTTTGCCCGGGCACCGACCGCAGGCTCTGCGTCAACGGTGGCGCTTAACAGGATCGTCAGTGAGTACCCGAAATGCCTCGACGCGATTTCCTATCACCCGTACGGCATGTCGGCCACGCAAATCAGCAATGCACAGTCGTTTATCCAGCAAAACTTTCATCTGCCTGGGGTCATCAGTGAATGGGGCGTATCGGCGCTCAGCTCCAATGGCGGCATCGACGGGCAGGCCAGCAAGGTCAGCGCGTTTATCGCCGATGTGAAAAAACTCAACATTGCGCTGACGTCGATCTACGAATGGCGCGACAGCGCATCGGGCAGTAACGAACGCGAGAAGAACTTCGGCCTGCTGACCACAGACGGGCAACCGAAACCGGCGAAAATGGCCGCCGCCACTCAGCTGAACATGCAGTAGATACTGTGCGACTGATCTGTACGCAGGTCAGTTGCTTTGAACCTGTCAGGGGTTTTGACGTCGTATTCATCGACACCGTGCCCCGCCTTTCAAACAATCGTTTTCAGGTTGTTGCCTCAGGGGCCATCGATCCACGCACGCGCCCTTGAGTGGCTGTCAGCGCTCGGGTAATGTCGTCAGACCCACAGGACAGAGCACACCCATGACTTCCAAGCTGGAACAACTTAAACAATTCACCACCGTGGTGGCCGACACCGGCGACCTCGAAGCGATCTCCCGAGTCAAACCGGTCGACGCCACCACCAACCCTTCCCTGCTGCTCAAAGCTTCGGCCATTCCTGGTTATGCCGAACTGCTGAATGCTTGCGTCAGCGACTGCAAGGGCGATGTTGGCCTGGCCAGCGACCGTTTCGGCGTTGCGGTGGGTCAGGAAATCCTCAAAGTAATCCCGGGCCGTATCTCCACCGAAGTGGACGCGCGTCTGTCGTTCGACAAGGACGCCGTGCTGAAACGCGCGCATCGCCTGATCGAGCTTTACGACAAGGCCGGCATTGGCCGTGACCGCGTGCTGATCAAGATTGCTTCGACCTGGGAAGGCATCCGCGCCGCCGAAGTACTGGAGAAGGAAGGCATTCAGACCAACCTGACCTTGCTGTTCTCCTTCGCCCAAGCGGCAGCTTGCGCCGATGCCGGTGTGTTCCTGATCTCGCCGTTCGTAGGCCGGATCTACGACTGGTACAAGAAGGCCAACGGCAACGACTACACCGGCGCCGACGATCCGGGTGTGCAGTCCGTAACGCGCATCTACAACTATTACAAGGCCAATGACTACAAGACCGTGGTCATGGGTGCGAGCTTCCGTAACCTCAACCAGATCGAGCAACTGGCCGGCTGCGACCGCCTGACCATCAGCCCGGACCTGATCGACAAACTGGCGGCCGACACTGGCAAGCTGGAGCGCAAACTGGCGCCAGGGCACGCGGGTGAAGCGCGCCTGAGCCTCAATGAAGCGCAGTTCCGCTGGTTGTCCAACGAAGACGCGATGGCCACCGAGAAACTGGCTGAAGGCATTCGTCAGTTCGCCCGTGACCAGGAAAAGCTCGAGGCGTTGCTGCAGGCCAAGCTGTGATCTAGTTCGGCAAATGCAAAAAGGGCGAACCCTGGTGGGTTCGCCCTTTTTTATTGGCTAGATACTAGGAAATGTAGCGTCTGAGCTGACGCCTTCGCGAGCAAGCTCGCGCCCACAGGATATGCGGGTGTATGGAAATGCTGTGGTCTCCCCGTAACCCTGTGGGAGCGAGCCTGCCCGCGAAGAGGCCAGCCCGGCAAACATCACTTCAGGTAATCAGTGCCGTTCGAGCGCATTCACCAGATCGTGAAACGCTTCACGATTGGAATCATTCAGGCCCATGAGGATCTTGTGCGCTTCCAGCACCTTGATCCGCACCACTTCTTCCGACTGATCCTGATCCGGCAAGTCATCGAGGCACTCCGGGCACGGCACGGGGTGATTGACGATGTTGAACACCTGCTCGAAGCCCATCGATTGCAGCAGACGGGTGATGTCATCGTGGGTGGTGACCACGGTCGGCAGCAAACCAACCTTCTGCCGCGACAGGATCGACAGCTTGGCCAACAGGCCCAATGTCGTGCTGTCGATGCTGCGGGTTTCGGTCAAATCAATCACGATCGCGTTAAAATTCAGCGCAGTGAAGATTTTCTCAATAGTCGCATCCAACGCCGAACACAGGGTCAGGCGAACTTCACCAACGAACTTCAGGACGAAGGTGCCATCCTGCTCGGCGAACTGGATTCTACCGGTACTCATTAAAGATTCCTGCTCAACACCAACAGGGCGATATCATCCGGCATCTCCCCCAGCGTGGCCAATCCAAAAACTTGCCGCAGACCATCCAGGCTGCCGCCCGCCGACTTCACCCGTTGAGGCAAAGCGGCTTCTTTTTCTTTGAGCGTAGGTTCTGGCAATAGATCCAGAATGCCGTCAGACATCAGCGTCAGGCTGAACGTCGGCGGCAGCTCAAGCACGTGATCTTCGTAGGTGGCTTCATTGAAGAGGCCCACCGGCAGACCGCGTCCTTCGAGATATCGAACACTGTCAGGCGTGTACAACACAGGCAACGGCAGATGGCCGCCGATGCTATAGGTCAACAAACCGGTCTCCTCGTCGATGACTCCACCGACCATTGTGACGTGTTTACCCAGCTTACAACTGATCAGCCCCCGGTTGATATGACCAAGGACTTCCGAAGGCTTGAATTCAGGCAAAGTGCCGTTGCGCTTGGATTCGAACAGCAAGCGCGTGGTCATGAACTTCAGCAGCACGGTGACGAAGGCTGAAGAGGCGCCATGACCCGATACGTCCGCCAGATAAAACGCAACCCGGCGCTCGTCGACACGGAAATAGTCGACAAAATCACCCGACAGGTACAACGACGGGATGATCTGGTGGGCAAACTTGAACTCGTCGATGCTCCACGGGCTTTCCGGCAGCATGTTCATCTGCACCTGGCGACCGGCGTTCTGGTCTTCCTGGAGCAGGTTCAGGCTGGCTTCGAGCTCGCGGTTGGCCTTTTCGAGCTTCTCGCGGTAGCGCTGGTTTTCCAGCAGCAGGCGCGCACGATCCAGGGCCCGGCGCACAGAGTGCTCGAGCACAGCCAGATCTTCGAGAGGCTTGATCAGGTAATCCGCCGCGCCCAGGCGCAGCGCCTCGACCGCGTCGTTCATCACGCCGGCACCCGAAACCACGATCACCGGCGTTTGCGGTGACAGCTCGGTGACCTGACGGATGAGTTCGAGACCGCCCATCTGCGGCATGCGCAGATCGCAGATGACCAAGTCGGGCTTGTCTTGCTCGAATACCTGAAGACCCTGTTGGCCGTTGCTGGCCTGCAGGACGCTGAAACCACTGTCTTCCAAATAGGCCGCGAGGCTCGCGCGCACTACTTCGTCATCATCGATTATCAGCAGCGTGGCACTGGTTTTTGGCATGTGGGCAAACGGCGCCAGAATTAGGTTGGCGTAGTTGGCGGGGCAACGGCCCTGCGCAGACTACTGGATTCGCTTTCTAGCCTCTCTGCTGCACCGCTTTCGCGCGTTAGCTGCGTACACGGTTGCACCAGAGGTGCCCTTCTAAGGCGCAGACGGTACTCCCATCCGCTGGGCGTTTCAAGCATGCGCCGATGGTCGCTTGACGACTTTACTTGTCAAATCACCGAGAGTTATAAGAACTGCTCAAACCGTAACCCAATGGAAGGTCAGAACCATGAGTCAAACCGGTCGGGACTACAGCGAAAAGCGCGATTTCATCCGCATGCGTGTCGATGCCGATGTCGTGCTGATTCATGAAGGGGATCAGGTCTCGGCCGTGTGCATCGACCTCTCCAGCAGCGGCATGCAGGTTGAGGCACCGCGCAGCTTCAAGGTGGGTGATCGTTTGTACGTGAGCATTGACTCCGAGCACTCGGCACTCAGCGGCCTTGAAGCCGAGACCGAAGTGGTTTGGGTCAAGGCTCAGGAGGGCGACAGCCAAAAGCTTGGCCTGAGCATCCTGAAGATGAAATAAGCGCACACAAAAAAGGCGACCCGAGGGTCGCCTTCTTTTTTCACCGGTCGAGATCAAAAATCGTCTTCGACCTGGCCGTCCTTCACCTTGAACTCGCGGTTTTGCAAGTAGGCGTTACGAATGAAGGTGTACTTGTCGCCGCTGATCAGCTTCTCGCTGGACAGCAGGCTGGCGCGGGTGTCGACGATGTTCAGGCCGAATATCGAGTTACGCACGGGCACATCGTTGATGTAGCGGTACATGCCGGTGAAGCCGTCGACATACTTGGACGGCGCATCACGCAGGGTGCTCGGGCCCATCAGCGGCAGCATCACGTACGGGCCACTGCCCACGCCCCAGTAACCGAGGGTCTGACCGAAGTCTTCGTCGCTGCGGGTCAGGCCCATGTGGGTGCCGACGTCGAAGAAGCCGAGCAGGCCGAATGTGGTGTTGAAGATCAAGCGTGCGGTGTCGACGCCAGCCGCAGCGGGTTTGGCCTGCAGAATGTTGTTCGCCAAGTTGGTGACATCACCAACGTTGCGGAACATGTTGTGGATGCCGTCTTCGACAAATTGCGGCGTCACGAACTCATAGCCCTGCGCCAAAGGCTTCAGCGCGTAGGTGTCGACGAAGTCGTTGAACTGGAAGATCGGACGGTTGACGCTTTCCCAAGGGTCTTCTTCCGTTGCCGCTTGAGTGGCGAACGGCGCCAGCACCAGGCCGGCATATACACAAAGCTGAGCGAGCGAAGGGCTCAAGCGCATAGAGAAACTCCTTGGATTTGTACTGGCACAGGCATCTCGACCTGGGCGGTAAGGCCGCTAGTATAAGCGCAAAAGTCCTTTTGAGCAGTCCGGGAATGCAGTGACTTGCAGGACGTTTCTCGAGACCTCCATTCACACCGCCGTCATGCAACTGTCATCGACACGTTCTAGCCTCATGGATATTTCAGGGATGTTGCCATGTCACACGCCGAAACCTTGCCCGTCGCCGTGCCCGGCCTGAACGCCATACTGTTCGGACTCAGTGGTTGCCTGGTGGATTTCGGTGCCCGCGCCCGACAACACAGTGCCGCCCTGCCCGAACATGCCGAGACCACACCGGGCGCGCTCGAAATTCTGCAGAGCCTGCAGCGCCAGCACATTCCTTGCGCGTGGATCGACGACCTGCCCGCAGCCCTTGCGCAACCGCTATCGGCTGCCTTACCGGCGTGGATCAAGCCTGCGCAACATTCGGCAACAATCAATCCCTGGCCCGCTCCCAACGCCTGCTGGCAAGCGCTGATGGACTTGAACGTTGGCAGCCTGGACGGTTGCGTACTGGTCAGCGGCGAGCCTCGACTGCTGCAATCGGGGCTCAATGCCGGCTTATGGACAATCGGCCTGGCATCCTGCGGTTCACTCTGCGGTCTGGCGCCGGGCGAATGGCAAGCCTTGAGCCAAAAGGAACGGGAGCAGTTGCGCGGCAAAGCGACGATGCAGCTGTTCGGCCTTGGCGTGCACTCGGTGATTGATCATTTGGGCGAGCTGGAAACCTGCCTGGCGGACATCAGCCTGCGCCGCCTCAAAGGCGAAAAGCCCTGATCGGGATCATGCAGGGTGCTCGAGAGTGGATTAATCTAAAGGTCAGCAATAGACCTTTGGCGCGTGGCTGCGGTCAATGCCAGTGCCTCTCGATAAAAAGGAAAACACCATGCCCGCTCAAGAACTTCAAAAACAGCTCGATACCCTGCGCGAGCAGCTGGATCAGAATCCGCCGCTGACTGAAGCCGAACGGGAAGATCTGCGTACGCTGATGCAGCAGATTCAGCTGGAGCTTGAACTCGAAACAAAGACCCAGGATGCCAGCCTCGCTGATGGCGTGAACCTAGCTGTCGAACGTTTTGAAGTCGAACACCCAGCCATTGCCGGTACCCTGCGCAACATCATCAATACACTGGGCAGCATGGGGATCTAATTCCCTCCGAAATGCAAAAAGCCCTGCCATCACTGGCAGGGCTTTTTCATTTCCGGACTTGAAACACAGCGCCCTGTGGGAGCGAGCCTGCTCGCGAAGGCGTCGCGTCAGTCGACATCATCCTTAAATGACACACCGCATTCGCGAGCAGGCTCGCTCCCACATTGGATATCGCACATTCTCGATCTTTATTGACGCACGAGCCGGTGGTTCGGCAGTTGTGCGCTTTCGGTGCTGCGGTACGGGTTAATGTCCAATCCACCACGACGCACGTAACGTGCAAATACCGTCAGTTTTTCTGGTTTCAACAAACGCTGCAGATCCAGGAAAATCCGCTCCACACACTGCTCATGGAAGTCTGAGTGCTGACGGAAGCTGACGATGTATTCCAGCAGACTGGCGTGATCCAGCGCCGCGCCGCGATATTCCACCACTACACTGCCCCAGTCCGGCTGACTGGTCACCGGGCAATTGGACTTGAGCAGGTGGCTGTGCACGCTCTCCTCGACGACGCGCGAATCATCGCAACGCAGCAGTTCCGGACGCGGGTGCTCATAGTTGCTGACGCTGATTTCCAGGTCATCAATGCACACACCCGGCAACGCTACAACGCCTTCGGCTTCGACTTCTTTCAGGCTGCGAACCCGCACGCCGACCGGTTTGCCGGCCGCTGCCGACAGATCCTTGACCAACGTCGCTTCCAGCGTGGCGCTATCGGCAAACGGCGTCTGGTTCAGCGAGTTCAAATACAGCTTGAAGGACTTGGATTCGATGATATTCGGCGAATCCGCCGGAATGCTGAATTCGCCGATGGCCACCACCGGTTTGCCTGACGGCAGTAGCCACGACAGTTCGAAGCAGTTCCAGAAATCCACGCCTTTATACGGCAGGGTTTCGGCGGTCAGGCCCAGCTCCGCCCATTTCGCGGTGCGCGGAATGGGGAACAGCAAGGACGGTGTGTAGGTGGCGATGTATTCGCTGGATTTGCCCAGCGGCGAGTGTTCGGCTGCGGGATGCATGGCGGAAACCTGACTGAAGAATCAGCGGATTCTACCAGTCTTTGCCCGCACCTTTGAGTGCTTACTGACTGACAGTCAGTTTGCCGACCATACCGGCCTGATAATGGCCAGGGATGTTGCAGGCAAACTCCAGGCCCGTAGCCTTGCTGAAGGTCCAGGTCAACTCAGCGGTTTTACCCGGTTCGACCAACACACTGTTCGGATCGTCATGCTTCATGCCATGGCCCATCGCCGCGTGATCCATGCCCGCCATGTCGTGGGACATTTCCTTCATACCAGTAGGCGTGAGCATGCCGCTCTGCTGCATCTGCAACATTTCCTTCTGATGACTGGCATGCATCGCCGCGTCACCGAGGTTGAATTCATGCAGTAACTGGCCTTTATTCACCAGCACAAAGCGAACGGTCTCACCGGCCTCGACCTTGATAGCCTTTGGCTCGAACGACATATCACCCATCACCACTTCAATACTTCGGGTGGCTTTGCTTGCGGTGGCCGGTTGACCGAATTCGTAGGTGTGCCCTGCACCGGCCGACACTGACGCGCTCAATACCAACAAACAAGCGGTCAACATCAGGGATTTGCGCGAAAACATGGTCGTACTCCAACAAGATAAGGTTCAGCCTGTGGGAAACTCTAGCTGGCCGGCGCTGGCATCTACCTGACAGGCAGATTACAACTTTGTCAGGTTGACGGTTGCCGCCTGCTCTCGCGGTATAAAGCATCCGTTCCTACACATTGAATCAACCCGAGTCGCCCATGAAACTGTTGATCGTCGAAGACCAAGCGAAAACCGGCCAATACCTGCGTCAGGGCCTGACCGAGGCCGGCTTCAACACCGAACTGGTGGCCGACGGCGACAGCGGCCAGCAACTGGCCTTGAGCGGTGATTACGCATTGCTGATCCTCGACGTGATGCTGCCCGGGCGCAATGGCTGGCAGATTCTGCAAACAGTGCGCAGTGCTGGCCTGGATACGCCGGTGCTTTTTCTGACAGCAAAAGACGCGGTGGAGGACAGGGTTCACGGACTGGAGCTCGGCGCCGACGATTACCTGGTCAAACCGTTCGCCTTCTCCGAACTGCTGGCCAGGGTGCGTAGCCTGTTGCGTCGGGGCAGTGCCACACCGCAGGAAACCAGTCTGCAATTGGCCGATCTGCGTCTGGACCTGATCCGTCGCCGAGTCGAACGCCAGGGCCAGCGCATCGACCTGACCGCCAAGGAATTCGCCCTGCTGGAAATGCTTCTGCGCCGTCAGGGGGAAGTGCTGCCTAAATCGCTGATCGCCTCGCAGGTCTGGGACATGAATTTCGACAGCGACACCAACGTCATCGAAGTGGCGATTCGGCGCCTGCGCCTGAAGGTCGACGACGAATTCCCCAACAAGCTGATCCACACCGTGCGCGGCATGGGTTATGTGCTTGAAGAGCGCCCAGCCTGATGCGCCGGTTGTCGTTGAGTTCACGCCTGGCCTTGTTGTTTGCTGCCTGCACCGCTGTGGTTTCACTGTTCGCCGGGGTGCTGTTCAACCGCGCCAGTGAGGCGCATTTCATTGAGCTCGACCAGCAATTGCTCGACGGCAAACTGATCGGCCTGCGCCGCGCCTTGCAGGATGTCCAGGCCAGTGAGGCTGAGGCACGGCTGGCGGACGAACTGAGCCGACAAGCCGATCTGTCGTTGCGCATCACTGGCGGTGACGGGCAACGCTGGTATGACAGCTCGATCAAGGTGCCAGATGTCTTGCCGCAACAATCCGGCCTGTCGACCGTGAGCAATAGCGACACCGAGTACCGCGTGCTGAATGCCCCGCTCTACCCGGGTAAACCCGACTCGCCAAAATTGACGCTGTTGCTGGACATCACCCATCACCAGCACTTTCTGCAACGCATGCAGCATCTGATCTGGCTGACCGTCGGGCTTTCGGCGCTGGCTACCGCGTTGCTCGGTGCCTGGGCCGCGCGCAGCGGCTTGCGCCCATTGCGGCGCATGAGTGCGGTGGCGCGTGGGATTTCGGCGCAATCGCTCAATGCCCGACTGTCGGAAGCGCAAATGCCTCCAGAGCTTGCGGAAATGGCCCACAGTTTCAACGCCATGCTCGCACGCCTCGACGACTCGTTTCAGCGGCTCTCGGCATTTTCGGCCGACATCGCCCATGAGCTGCGCACGCCACTGTCGAACCTGCTGACCCACACCCAGGTCACCCTCACCCGCCCGCGGCCGATCGAGGATTACCGCGAAGCGCTACACAGCAACCTGGAAGAACTGCAATGGATGGCGCAACTGGTCAATGACATGTTGTATCTGGCCAAGGCTGATCACGGCTTGCTGATACCCAAGCGTGAACCACTAACGTTGGCGGATGAGGCGGATGCGCTGTTGGAGTTTTTTGCGCCGTTGGCCGAGGACGCCGCAGTGACGTTGAGCCGTGAAGGCACTGCACGAATCGAAGGTGACCGCAGTATGTTGCGCCGAGCGTTGTCGAATCTGCTGGATAACGCGCTGCGATTTACGCCCGCCTCGGGGGAGGTTCGCTTGGCGATCCAGGATCTGCCGAATACTGTGCGTGTATCGGTCGAGAACACCGGCGGTGAGATTTCAGCGCAGCTGTTGCCGCGATTGTTTGACCGTTTCTATCGGGCCGATCCGGCGCGACAGGAAGGTAGCAGCGAACATGCGGGATTGGGATTGGCCATTACTCAATCGATCGTTCGGGCCCATGGTGGGCAGATTCATTGCGAATCGGATCGGGGCTGGACGCGGTTTGTGATTGAGTTGCCCAAAGAAGATTGAAACTGTAGGAGCTGCGGCACGCTGCGATCTTTTGATCTTAAAGATCAAGATCAAAAGATCGCAGCGTGCCGCAGCTTCTACAGTATTTCGCGTCAGTGCTTACGAATATCTCAGGGCGTGAGCCGGCTCGATCTTCGCCGCCCGCCACGCCGGATACAGCGTCGCGAGGAAGCTCAAGACAAACCCGGCGGAGCAGATCAGCAACACATCACCACCCTGCAATTCAGACGGCAGATTGCTGACGAAATACACATCGGAGCTGAAGATGTGCTGCCCGCTCACTCGCTCGAACCAGCCGACCAGTTCACTGACATTCAGCGCCGCGATCACGCCCAGCACACCACCAATCAGCGTGCCGACAATGCCGATCACCGTGCCCTGCACCATGAAGATCGCCATGATCTGCCGGGGCGTGGCGCCGATGGTGCGCAGGATCGCAATGTCCGCGCCCTTGTCGTTAACCACCATGATCAATGTGGCGATGATGTTGAACGCCGCCACCGCGACAATCATCAGCAGCAACAGGCCGATCATGGTTTTTTCCATCTTCATCGCACTGAACAGACTGCCCTGAGTGTGGGTCCAGTCGTCCGCCTTGAACTCGGCGCCAAGACCGGCGGCGATGTCTGAAGACACTTTCGGCGCGGCGTACAAGTCTTTGACTGCCAGACGCACGCTCTGCACCTGATTCGGCTCCCAGCGCTGCATGGTCGCGGCATCGGCTACATGAATCAGGCCCATCGAACCGTCCAGCTCGGCCCCCACCTTGAACACGCCGACCACGTTGAGCCGCTGCATTCGCGGGGTAATCCCGCCCGGCGCGGTGCTGACTTCCGGCACGATCAGGGTGATCTTGTCGCCGACATTCAGGCGGAAACGGCGAGCGGTAATTTCACCAATGACCACACCAAACTCACCTGGTTTCAGCGCGTCGAGACGCCCCTGCACAATGTGCTGGGCGACGATCGACACCTTGCCTTCCTGCGCCGGATCGACGCCGCTGATCTGGATCGGCTGCATCAAACCCTTGTAGGAGAGCATGCCTTCCATTTCGGTGAACGGCACGGCGGCAGTCACTTCGGGATTTTTCATGGCCGCGGCGGCTACGGGCTGCCAATCGTCAATCGGTTTGACGCCAACGATGGTTGCGTGCGGCACCATGCCGAGGATGCGCGAGCTCATTTCGCGCTGGAAGCCGTTCATCACCGACAACACCACGATCATCGCCAGCACGCCGAGGGCGAGGCCGATCATCGAGGTCATCGAAATGAACGAAACAAAGCGATTGCGGCGCTTGGCGCGGGTATAGCGCGTGCCGATAAAGATCGATAACGGTCTGAACATTCGCTGGGGCACCGTATAAAAATAAAAGACCCGACGCCTTTTCAGACGCCGGGTTTCAACTCATCAGATGGGCGTCAGGCAACCGTTTTGCAGGTGCAGGACGCGATCCATCTGGCGAGCCAGGTTCATGTCGTGGGTCACCACCAGGAACGCCGTGCGCATCGAGGTGCTGAGTTCCAGCATCAAATCCTGAATGCCTTGGGCGGTGTGGGAGTCGAGGTTGCCGGTCGGCTCGTCGAGCATTACCAGCCCCGGCTTGTTCACCAGTGCGCGGGCAATCGCTACACGCTGGCGTTCACCGCCGGACAGCTCGGAGGGTTTGTGTTCCAGGCGATGGCCCAGCCCCACTCGCTCCAGCAGCGCGGTGGCGCGCTGACGTGCCTCAGGGATCGACGTCTTGCCGATCAGCAGCGGCATGCAGACGTTTTCCAGCGCGGTGAATTCCGGCAGCAAGTGGTGGAACTGGTAGACGAAGCCCAGCGAACGGTTACGCAGCAGACCGCGCTTCTTCTCGCTCAGCGCCGACAATTCTTCACCATCGAGCCAGACACTGCCCTGGGTCGGCGTGTCGAGGCCGCCCAGCAGGTTGAGCAAAGTACTTTTGCCCGAGCCCGAGGTGCCGACAATCGCCACACGCTCGCCCGGGTTCAACTCCAGTTGCAGACCGGCCAGCACTTCTACCGACTCCGGACCTTCCTCGTAGGATTTGCCCAGGTTGCGGCAGCTCAAGATTGCTTTTTCACTCATGCCCGACTCACTCATAACGTAACGCCTCCGCCGGCTGGGTGCGCGCGGCACGCCAGGCGGGATACAGGGTGGCGAGGAAACTCAAAACCAATGCAGCGGCGCAGACCATGATCACATCCTGGCTCTGCACCTGCGACGGAAGATAATCAATGAAATACACGTCAGCATTAAGGAACTTGTGCCCGAGCAGCCCTTCAAGGGCCGAAATCGCAGCGCTGACGTTGAGCGCTGCGAGAATCCCGAGCACCGCGCCAATGGCTGTGCCGACCACACCAATGACCGTGCCTTGCACCATGAACGTGCGCATGATCGTCCCCGGCGTAGCGCCGAGGGTCCGCAGAATGGCGATGTCGCCCTTCTTGTCGTTCACCACCATCACCAGCGTGGAAATGATGTTGAACGCCGCCACCGCAACGATCAGCAACAACAGCAGCCCGATCATGGCTTTTTCCATACGGATCGCCTGATACAGATTGCCGTGGGTGCGAGTCCAGTCACGGGCGTAGAAACGGTCATCGCCAAGTTGCTGGGCGATGCTCCATGCCGCACGCGGTGCCTGAAACAGGTCGTCGAACTTCAGACGCAGGCCCTGCACCTGATCAGGCTTCCAGCGATGCATTTTCGCCAGATCCTGCAGGTTGGTGACGCCCAGATAACCGTCGAGCTCGCCGGCGCCGACATGGAAAATGCCGACCACGGTGAAGCGCTTCATGCGCGGGAACATCCCGGCCGGGGTCACGCTGACCTCCGGGGCGACGAAGGTGACCTTGTCCCCCAGACCCACGCCGAGCTTGGTCGCGGCCTTGTCGCCGATGACGATGCCGAAGCTGCCCGGCGTCAGGTCGTCGAGTTTGCCCTGCTTCATGAAGTTGTCGATGATCGACACATTGCGCTCGAGCGCAGGGTCGATGGCGTTGAGCAACACCTTGGAGACCTGACCGTTATTGGTCAGCAGGCCCTGCATCTGGGTGAACGGCGCGACGGCCGCCACCTGCGGGTTCTGTTTGACCTTGGTGGCCAGGCTTTGCCAATCGTTGATCGGATCAGTGGATTCAATGGTCGCGTGGGGCACCATGCCCAGCACGCGGGTGCGCATCTCATGATCGAAGCCATTCATCACCGAGAGCACCACGATCATCACGACCACGCCAAGGGCGAGCCCGATCATCGAAGTCAGGGAAATGAATGACACAAAATGATTGCGACGTTTTGCACGGGTATAACGCGTGCCGATAAATACGAAGAGAGGTCTGAACATGTCGGGGCTTGTTCGGAGGGAAAAGGAACGTCCTTGTGGCGGGGGTCGATAACCAGCTTTACACTCAGACCACCGCCGCTACCATGGGTTCGCCATGTCGACATTAGATGAAGAAGATCGCCGCGAATACTACCGTATCGAGGACACGATCGCACTGGAAATTCGGCCCCTGTCCGCTCCCGAAGCCGCAGGCCAGGAAGTGTTGCAGGATGCTTCCCCTCTATTCAACCTGCTCAGCGAGCTGCACCTGAGCGAATTCGAGTCGCAGCACCTGTTGCGCCAGATCAGCGAGCGCGATCGGGCCATCGCCGCGTTCCTGAAATCCCAGAACAAACGCATCGACCTGCTCAGCCAGGTGGTCGCCCTCACCGTGCTCGGCCACATCGGCGAGCCGCAACCGGTGATCATCTCCGAGGGCGGGATCGACTTCCAGCACCCGACGCCCATCGCAGCCGGTGCGCATCTGTCGATCAAACTGGTGCTGATGCCCCAGGCGCTCGGCCTGTTGCTGCGCGCCCGTGTCACCCATTGCGAGCGCAAGGGTGAGGGTTATGACGTCGGGACCGAGTTCGAACACCTGACCGATGCCCAGCGCCAGCTACTTGCCCGCTATATCTTGCAGAAGCAGGCTCAGGAACGGCGTCTGGCCCGCGAACAGAACGAATCAGGCATTTAAATTAAGGAAGAACCGTGACCCTCATCTACGGCCACCGCGGCGCCAAGGGCGAAGCACCGGAAAACACCCTGACCAGTTTTCAGGAATGTCTCAAGCACGGCGTGCGCCGCTGCGAACTGGATCTGCACCTGTCAAAGGACGGCGAGCTGATGGTCATCCACGACCCGACGCTCAAGCGCACCACCGACCGTCGCGGCAAGGTCGTCGAGCAGACTGCCGCCGATCTGGTGACATTTGATGCGCGTAAGGGCGGCCCTGGCTGGATCAAGCCGTGCCCGATTCCGACGCTGGAAGAGTTGTTCGAGAAGTGCGATTTCGAGCACTGGCAGCTTGAAGTCAAAAGCGCTTCACGCACCCGTGCTGCCACCACCGTGTTGGCGATTCGGGAAATGGCGCAACGCCACGGCTTGCTCGACAAGGTGACCATCACCTCGAGCTCGCGGGAAGTGTTGAAGGCTGCACTGGATCTGGTGCCGGATGTGTCGCGCGGTCTGGTCGCCGAGTACGCCTGGCTCGACCCGTTGAAGGTCGCGCAAAGCTACGGCTGCGAGATTCTGGCGTTGAACTGGACGCTGTGTACGCCTGAGCGCCTGCAAAAAGCGCAGCGTCAGGGCCTGCATGTGTCGGTGTGGACCGTCAACGAGCCTGCGCTGATGCGCAGACTCGCCGACTTCGGCGTTGACAGCCTGATTACAGACTTTCCCGGTTTGGCCACTGCCACGCTCGAGAATTGCTGAAATCGGTCTCCCCGGCCGGCTCAGGCCACCGGCCGGAGCCCGTCAAAAAAGCCGGTTGAGGCCGTCGTACGCCGCTACCCGATAGGCTTCAGCCATGGTCGGGTAGTTGAACGTGGTGTTGACGAAGTACTTCAGCGTGTTCAGCTCGCCCGGCTGGTTCATGATCGCCTGACCGATGTGAACGATCTCCGACGCCTGATAACCGAAGCAGTGAACGCCCAGCACTTCCAGGGTTTCACGGTGGAACAGGATCTTCAGCATGCCTTGCGGCTCGCCGGCAATCTGCGCCCGCGCCATGCTCTTGAAGAACGCCTTGCCAACTTCGTACGGCACTTTGGCCTGGGTCAGTTCCTGCTCGTTCTTGCCGATCGAGCTGATCTCCGGAATGGTGTAGATCCCGGTCGGCACGTCATTGACGAAGCGCCAGCTAGCGTTATCCACGATGCTGCCAGCGGCCGAACGGCCCTGGTCGTGAGCAGCGCTGGCCAGGCTCGGCCAGCCGATCACGTCGCCCGCGCCGTAGATGTTCGGCACGCAGGTGCGATAAGCCTCGTCGACTTCGATCTGGCCACGGCTGTTGACCTTGACGCCGATGTTTTCCAGACCCAACTGATCGGTGTTGCCGGTACGCCCGTTGCACCAGAGCAAGGCGTCGGCCTTGATCTTCTTGCCGGACTTCAGGTGCAGGATCACGCCGTTGTCGACGCCTTCAACGCGATCGTAATCTTCGTTGTGGCGCACGGTGATGTTGTTGTTGCTGAAGTGGTAGCTCAACGCCTGGGAGATTTCCGAGTCGAGGAAGCTCAGCAACTGACCGCGGTTGTCCACCAGCTCTACCAGCACGCCCAGACCACTGAAGATCGACGCGTATTCGCAGCCGATCACGCCGGCGCCGTAAACGATCAGTTTGCGCGGGGTGTGGCCGAGGCTGAGGATGGTGTCGCTATCGTAGATACGCGGGTGATGAAAATCGATGTCCGCCGGGCGATACGGGCGCGAACCGGTGGCGATGATGATGTGCTTGGCTACCAGTTTTTCGACCACGCCATTGGCGCAGACCACTTCGATGGTTTGCTCGTCGGCGAAGCTGCCGGTGCCGAAAAACACGTCGACACGGTTACGGGCATAGTAGCCAGTGCGCGAGGCGACTTGTTTGGAAATGACTTTCTCGGCGCTTTTCAACACGTCCGGGAAGGAGAACCAGCGCGGCTCGCCGATGGCCCGGAACATAGGGTTGGTGTTGAACTGCATGATCTGCCGCACCGAGTGACGCAGTGCCTTGGACGGGATGGTGCCGAGGTGGGTGCAGTTGCCGCCGACCTGGCGACGGCTGTCGACCATCGCGACCTTGCGCCCTGCTTTGGCGGCGTTCATTGCCGCGCCTTCTCCCGCCGGGCCGGAACCCAGCACCACCACGTCGTAGTTGTAGACAGCCATGCGTACTCCTCAGAACAGGCCGCGGTGCCAGCAGCACCGGCGGCTAAATCACGCCGAACGGCGGCGTGAAGGAACAATTGGGGGTCAGTAAAGAACCCGGACACAGTCTATAGAAGCGTCAACGCCGCGCACATTAACCCTTGGTCGCGTCGTAGGCTACTTTTGCCTGCACTACAACGCCAGCTTTCGTATTGTTCCCAGTCAATTCTTTGCGCCCGAGAGCCGATCGAAAGCCTTGCTGGTGCGTATGACAAAACCTGTATCGGCACGAATGACAAAGAATGCACCAATGTCATGTTTTTCGGCATAGGCCCACGCCCTTTCAGGCCCGAGAATCAGCAACAGCGTCGATAGTCCATCGGCCATCAGTGCTGAAGGATGAATTACCGTGACCGACGCCAGATCGTGTAGGACGGGCGCGCCACTGCGGGCATCGAAGGTGTGGGAATAACGCCGACCGTCCTGCAGGAAATAGTTGCGGTAGTCACCCGAGGTGGAAACGCCGTAGCCGTCGACGTTGATGATGCGCTCGGCGACCTGCTGATCGTCGCGAGGCGCTTCCAACGCAATGCGCCATGGCGAACCGTCAGGTTTTTTGCCTTTAGCCTTGAGCTCGCCAGTGGCCTCGGCGAGGTAATCGTGGATGCCCATGGCGTCGAGCCTGGCGGCAATCGTGTCGACGGCATAACCGGCGGCGATACTGTTGAAGTCGACTTCGACGGCGGCGTCCTTGCACAACTGCTCGCCATCAATGCGCAAATGCTTGTGACCGACCCTCTGCAACACCTCCGCCAACGCAGCGGCGCTCGGGACCTTTTCTTCGCGACCTTGCGGGCCGAAACCCCACAGATTCAGCAGCGGCTCCACGGTCAGGTCGTAGGAACCTTCGCTTTGCTCTGACAGCTGCTCGCCTACGCGGACCAACTCGAGGACAGGCGCGGGCATTCTCTGACAAGTATTGGCGGGCAATGCGTTGAAGCGCTCGATATCCGAGTCACTGCGATACGTGGACATTTGCCGCTCGATTTCGGCGAGGATGCCCTCCACTTCGCTGCGCACGCGCACGCGCGCAGCATCCACCTGACCTGCATGACGCACGTACTTGATCGAATACGTGCTGCCCATGGTCGCGCCGCCAAAGCTTTCCAGGCTGTCGCCGTTGCCGCAGCCCGACAAAACAGCGGCCAGGACCACAAGCCCTCTGCACCGTCCAGTTAACAAATCTTCATCTCCCTGCAAAACCGCGGCGGCCATTATGGACTACAGAGCGCGCTCGCTCCGAAACGGATGCAACGCCTTCATACAAATTCAATAGTGAGAATCTGCAAATGTCCTCGACCACGGGCAACGGCAAAGCGATTTTTCGCGTTGTCAGCGGCAATTTCCTCGAAATGTTCGACTTCATGGTCTACGGCTTCTACGCCACGGCCATCGCGAAAACTTTCTTCCCCGCCGACAGCGCCTTTGCATCCCTGATGCTGTCGCTGGCCACGTTCGGCGCCGGCTTCCTGATGCGTCCATTGGGGGCGATTTTCCTCGGCGCTTACATCGACCGTCATGGCCGGCGCAAAGGCCTGATCATTACCTTGGCAATGATGGCCGCCGGCACCGTGCTGATCGCCTGCGTCCCCGGCTATGCAACGCTTGGCGTGGCAGCACCGTTGCTGGTGCTGTTCGGACGCCTGCTGCAAGGCTTCTCGGCCGGCGTGGAACTGGGCGGCGTGTCTGTGTATCTGGCGGAAATCTCCACCCCCGGCCGCAAGGGCTTTTTCGTCAGTTGGCAGTCCGCCAGCCAACAGGCGGCCGTGGTATTCGCCGGCCTGCTCGGTGTCGGTCTCAATCACTGGCTAAGCCCGGAGGAAATGGGCGAATGGGGCTGGCGCGTGCCGTTTCTGATCGGCTGCATGATCGTACCGGTGATCTTCGTCATCCGTCGTTCGCTGGAAGAAACCCCGGAATTCCAGGCGCGTAAACATCGCCCTACCCTGCGCGAAATCGTCCGTTCAATCGGTCAGAACTTTGGCATTGTCATCGCCGGCATGGCGCTGGTTGTGATGACCACAGTGTCGTTCTACCTGATCACCGCCTACACCCCGACTTTCGGCAAATCCGAACTGCATCTGTCGGACCTGGACGCCTTGCTGGTGACCGTCTGCATTGGTCTGTCGAACTTCTTCTGGTTGCCGGTGATGGGTGCGGTGTCCGACAAGGTCGGACGTAAACCCCTATTGCTCGCGGCGACAATTCTGGCGATTCTGACGGCTTATCCGGCACTGTCGTGGCTGGTGGCGAACCCGAGTTTCAGCCATCTGCTGATCGTCGAGCTGTGGCTGTCGTTCCTGTACGGCTCTTATAACGGCGCGATGGTGGTGGCGCTCACGGAGATCATGCCGGTGGAAGTTCGTACGACCGGATTCTCGTTGGCCTACAGCCTGGCGACGGCGACGTTTGGTGGTTTTACACCGGCAGCGTGCACTTATCTGATTCATGTGCTGGGTAACAAGGCTGCGCCGGGCATCTGGCTCACAGGTGCAGCGGTGCTGGGGTTGATTGCGACGCTGGTGCTGTTTCGTGGCAACAGGCATGAACTGCGTACTGCGCAAGCGGCTGTGGTTGGTCGCGCCTGACAGGACGCCATCGCTGGCAAGCCAGCTCCCACAAGGGTTTCGGGTGTGAATGCGATTGTGCAAGCCCTCAAGAAACCTGTGGGAGCTGGCTTGCCAGCGATGAGGCCGGTACAGGTAACAGAGATTTACAAGGCATAAAAAAACGCCCCGACCTAAGTCGGGGCGTTTTCATGTGCAGCCAAGGCTTAGCGCGGGAACGCAGGCGGGTTTACACCGGCCATGTCTTCCATCACGCGAACCACCTGGCAGCTGTAACCGAACTCGTTGTCGTACCAGACGTACAGAACAACGCGGTTATCCTGAGTGATGGTCGCTTCAGCGTCGACCACACCGGCGTGGCGCGAGCCAACGAAGTCGGTCGAAACCACTTCCTGCGAGTTGACGAAGTCGATTTGCTTATGCAGATCGGAGTGCAGCGCCATGTAGCGCAGGTACTCGTTCATCTCTTCACGGGTGGCGGCTTTCTCAAGGTTGAGGTTGAGAATGGCCATCGACACGTTCGGCGTTGGAACACGGATCGCGTTACCGGTCAGCTTGCCGGCCAGCTCAGGCAGGGCCTTGGCAGCAGCGGTGGCAGCACCGGTCTCGGTGATAACCATGTTCAGCGCGGCGCTACGGCCACGGCGATCGCCCTTGTGGAAGTTGTCGATCAGGTTCTGGTCGTTGGTGTACGAGTGAACGGTTTCGACGTGACCGTTGATGATGCCGAACTTGTCATTAACAGCTTTGAGCACCGGCACAATGGCGTTGGTGGTGCAGGAAGCGGCAGACACGATCTTGTCGTCAGCGGTAATTTCACCGTGGTTGATGCCGTGAACGATGTTCTTCAGCTTGCCTTTGCCAGGCGCGGTCAGAACAACGCGGTCGATACCCGGGCACGCCAGGTGTTGACCCAGGCCATCAGCGTCACGCCATACACCGGTGTTGTCCACCAGCAGTGCGTCTTTGATGCCGTACTGGGTGTAATCCACTTCAGTCGGGTTCTTCGCGTAGATCACCTGGATCAGGTTACCGTTGGCGGTGATGGTGTTGTTTTCTTCGTCGATGGTGATGGTGCCGTTGAACGAACCATGGACCGAATCGCGACGCAGCAGGCTGGCGCGTTTGGTCAGGTCGTTGTCGGCGCCTTTACGCACGACGATGGCACGCAGACGCAGACCGTCGCCACCACCGGTTTTTTCGATCAGGATGCGCGCCAGCAGACGGCCGATTCGACCGAAGCCGTACAGCACAACGTCAGTGCCTTTGCGGGCCGAGGCGTTTTGCTGGCCAACCACATCAGCCATTTCTTCACGAACGAACTGCTCGGCGCTGCGGCCGTTGCCTTCGTTGCGGAATTTGAACGCCAACTTGCCCAGGTCTACCGAAGCCGCGCCGAGCTTGAGCTCGCTCATGGCTTTGAGCAGGGGGAATGTTTCGTGGACGGAGAGTTCGCTGTCGTCGGAAGAACGGTGGCGCGCAAAGCGGTGAGCTTTGAGAATCGCGATGACAGACTGGTTGATCAGGCTGCGGCCATAGATCGAGCTCACCACGTTGTTATTGCGGTAGAGCTGACCGATAAGCGGGATCATCGCTTCTGCGAGTGCTTCACGGTCGATCCATTCACCAAGACACTGGTCGGGCTTCTGAGTCACGGTAACCTTCCACATGTAGGGGCAGAAAAAAGGGGCTACATTATGCCGCTCAGAACCGCACGTAGCAATGCGCGCCTGTCGCGCAAACGCTAACAAATTTCCGTTCAAAAAAATTGCGCCCTTCTCCAGGCCAGTAAATACGCGGCCTCCAGCACAGTCAATTTTTCGACGACTGTTAGACGATGTCTGTAACCCTCCGAAACACCACTCGGTTTCGGCACTACATAACCGCTAAAAAAGTGCTGGTTTTTATGGTTACCACTACATTTCACCCAAACATCGAAGATAGACACAGTCTGCAACTGACAGGCAGCATCGGACGCCGCTACAATTACCGACTTTGTCGCAACGCCTGGAGCTCAACCTTCCGTGCCTGTTCTGCGTCTACCGCTTCTCCCTGCTGCGGCAGGTAAACAGCATTGGGGCAATTTGCCCGGTGCCGCCCTCAGCCTGGCGATTGCCGAGGCTGCCAGCGCTGCCAAGCGCTTCACCCTGCTCCTGACCGCCGACAGCCAAAGTGCCGAACGGCTGGAACAGGAGCTGAGTTTCTTCGCCCCGGATTTGCCCGTCCTGCATTTTCCCGACTGGGAAACCCTGCCCTACGACCTGTTCTCGCCGCATCAGGACATCATTTCCCAGCGCATTGCCGCCTTATATAGGTTGCCGGAGCTGGCGCATGGCGTGCTGGTGGTGCCGATCACGACAGCACTGCATCGTCTGGCGCCGACCAAGTTCCTGCTCGGCAGCAGCCTGGTGCTGGATGTCGGCCAGAAGCTCGACGTCGAGCAAATGCGCTCGCGACTCGAAGCCAGCGGCTATCGCTATGTAGACACCGTCTACGAGCACGGCGAGTTCACCGTGCGCGGCGCATTGATCGATTTGTTCCCGATGGGCAGCAAGCTGCCCTATCGCATCGACCTGTTCGACGACGAAATCGAAACCCTGCGCACCTTCGATCCGGAAAACCAGCGCTCCATCGACAAGGTCGATTCGGTCAAGCTGCTGCCGGCCCGTGAGTTCCCGCTGCAGAAAGATGCAGTCACCCGCTTCAAGGCGCGTTTCCGCGAACGCTTTGACGTTGATTTCCGTCGCTGCCCGATCTTTCAGGATTTGAGCAGCGGTATCACACCGGCCGGTATCGAGTACTACTTGCCGCTGTTCTTTGACGAAACCTCGACCCTGTTCGATTACCTGCCCCAGGACACGCAAGTGTTCTCGCTGCCGGGCATCGAGCAAGCGGCGGAGAATTTCTGGAACGACGTACGCAATCGTTATGAAGAACGCCGCGTCGATCCTGCTCGTCCTTTATTGCCACCGGCGGAATTGTTCCTGCCGGTGGAAGATTGCTTTGCCAGGCTCAAGAGCTGGCCGCGCGTGGTCGCCAGCCAACAGGACGTAGAAGTCGGTGCAGGTCGCGAGCGCTTCCCGGCGCAAGCGCTGCCGAATCTGGCGATCGAAGCCAAGGCCACGCAACCGCTGGCAGCACTGGCAGGTTTCCTCGATGAATTCCCCGGACGCGTGCTGTTCACGGCCGAATCGGCGGGCCGTCGCGAAGTCCTGCTGGAGTTGCTCGAACGCCTGAAACTGCGACCGAAAACGGTCGACAGCTGGCCGGATTTCGTCGCGAGCAAGGATCGCCTGGCGATCACCATTGCGCCGCTCGACGAAGGCCTGCTGCTCGACGACCCGGCGCTGGCATTGGTCGCCGAAAGCCCGCTGTTCGGTCAGCGAGTCATGCAGCGTCGCCGTCGCGAGAAGCGCGCCGACGGCAACCACGACGCGGTGATCAAGAACCTCACCGAACTGCGCGAAGGCGCGCCGGTGGTGCACATCGATCACGGTGTCGGCCGCTACCTGGGCCTGACGATTCTGGAAATCGACGATCAGGCTGCCGAATTTCTCACCCTCGAATACGCCGAGAACGCCAAGCTCTATGTTCCGGTGGCCAACCTGCACTTGATCGCCCGCTACACCGGCAGCGACGATGCACTGGCCCCGCTGCACCGCCTCGGCTCCGAGACCTGGCAGAAAGCCAAACGCAAAGCGGCCGAACAGGTGCGCGACGTTGCCGCCGAATTGCTCGACATCTATGCCCGTCGCGCCGCTCGCGAAGGTTATGCGTTCGCCGATCCGAAAGCCGATTACGCGACATTCAGCGCCGGTTTCCCGTTCGAAGAAACGCCCGACCAGCAAACCACCATCGAAGCAGTGCGCGCCGACATGCTCGCGCCGAAACCGATGGATCGTCTGGTCTGCGGTGACGTGGGTTTCGGCAAGACCGAAGTGGCCATGCGCGCAGCGTTCATCGCTGTACACGGCGGCCGCCAGGTTGCGATTCTGGTGCCGACCACCCTGCTCGCCCAGCAGCATTACAACAGCTTCCGCGACCGCTTCGCCGACTGGCCAGTAAGCGTGGAAGTGATGAGCCGCTTCAAGTCCGCCAAGGAAGTCAACGCGGCGATTGCCGATCTGGCGGAAGGCAAGATCGACATCGTCATCGGCACGCACAAATTGCTGTCCGACGACGTGAAAATCAAAAACCTCGGGCTGGTGATCATCGACGAAGAGCACCGTTTTGGTGTGCGTCAGAAAGAACAGCTCAAGGCCTTGCGCAGCGAAGTCGACATTCTGACCCTGACGGCCACACCGATTCCGCGCACGCTGAACATGGCGGTGTCGGGCATGCGCGACCTGTCGATCATTGCCACGCCGCCGGCGCGACGCCTGTCGGTGCGCACCTTCGTCATGGAGCAGAACAAGAGCACGGTCAAAGAAGCCCTGCTCCGCGAACTGCTGCGTGGCGGTCAGGTTTATTACCTGCACAACGATGTGAAAACCATCGAGAAGTGCGCCGCCGATCTGGCCGAACTGGTTCCGGAAGCACGGATCGCCATCGGCCACGGACAGATGCGCGAGCGCGAACTTGAACAGGTGATGAGCGACTTCTATCACAAGCGTTTCAACGTGCTGATTGCCTCGACCATCATCGAGACCGGTATCGACGTACCGAGCGCCAACACCATCATCATCGAGCGCGCCGACAAGTTCGGTCTGGCGCAACTGCACCAGCTGCGCGGCCGTGTCGGTCGCAGTCACCACCAGGCTTATGCTTATCTGCTGACGCCGCCGCGCCAGCAGATCACTTCAGACGCGGAAAAGCGTCTGGAGGCGATTGCCAACACCCAGGACCTCGGTGCCGGTTTCGTGCTGGCCACCAACGACCTGGAAATCCGTGGCGCCGGCGAACTGCTCGGCGATGGCCAGAGTGGCCAGATTCAAGCCGTGGGTTTCACGCTGTATATGGAAATGCTTGAGCGCGCGGTGAAATCGATCCGCAAGGGCGAGCAACCGAACCTCGATCAACCGCTTGGCGGTGGCCCGGAAGTCAATCTGCGGGTACCGGCGCTGATTCCGGAAGACTATTTGCCGGACGTCCACGCCCGCCTGATCCTGTACAAGCGCATCGCGTCGGCCACCGACGAGGAAGGCTTGAAGGATCTGCAAGTCGAGATGATCGATCGTTTCGGCCTGCTTCCGGAGCCGACCAAGAATCTGGTGCGCATCACGGCGTTGAAGCTGCAGGCCGAAAAGCTGGGCATCAAGAAAGTCGACGGTGGCCCGCAGGGTGGACGCATTGAGTTTGAAGCGCAGACTCCAGTCGACCCGATGACCCTGATCAAACTGATTCAGAGCCAGCCAAAACGCTACAAATTCGAAGGCGCCACGATGTTCAAGTTCCAGGTGCCGATGGAGCGCCCGGAAGAGCGCTTTAATACTGTAGAGGCGCTGTTTGAGCGCCTCATCCCGAAAACTGCTTGAAGGACGCCGCATGCGCCTGTTTCGCTCACTGACTTTGCTACTCACCTTGGTAGCACCTTCGGCGTTTGCCGATGACCTGTATCAGGTCGAAATGATTCTGGTGCGCCAGAACGCAGTGCCGGCGATTGTCAGCCGCGCCGCGCCGGAAGACTGGGCCGCGGGCGCCCAGCGTTTGGGCGACGAAAGCAAACGTACGCCGGCGCTGAATGACGTCGTCACCAAACTCACCGCCAGCGGCGAGTACAGCGTGTTGATGCACAAGGCCTGGCAGCAAACCCTCGGTGAAACGCCGGCAAAAGTCGCGATCAGCGAAGGCAACGAGCAATTCGGTCAGTTCCCGATCGAGGGTACGCTTGAGATGAAACTCGGGCGCTTCACCGACGTGGCTGCGGATTTCTGGGTCAATCAGATCGACGCCAATGGCCTGGTCACTGCCAGTGAGCGCCTGAAACAGGACAGCCACACCAAAAACGGCCAGCTCAATTATCTCGATAACGGCCATCTGGCCCTGCTGATCAAGATCACTTCCCTGACCGCGCCTGCGCCACGGGAAGCGCCTGAAGTCGTTCCGGACTGATCGAAGTCCTTATGTCCCCGCCCCTGAGTAAACCGTTGGCACCCTCCTGGGTCAGCCGATTCAAGGAACAGAGCCTGGAGCGTGGTCGCCGCTACGCCCTGGAAAACCGGGTACGCATCGCCCAGGTCGGCGATGCGACCATTACCGCCAGTTGCGAAGGCTCTGGCGGTAACGTCTACCGTCAGACCATTCACCTGCGCGAGTCAGCCAAAGGCACTTTGCTGCTGGTCGACGCCACGTGCACCTGCCCGGTTCGCAGCAACTGCAAGCATTGTGCAGCGGTGCTGCTGAAAATCCAGGAAACCCTGGAGTACCCCGCTGCCGCAAAAGACGCCGAGCTGCTGGAAAAACTCCAGGCCGTGCTGGAAAACCGTGGCCCGAAGGCACCACCGCAAGTGCTGGTCGACAACGTTCAACCAATGCCTCGCCTGTGGCTGGCCAGCGTCGAGTTCAGTGCATTTGAACCGCGTAACGGCAAGATGCAGCGCTACATTCAGCATCGCGCGGCGTTGTCGTTCAGCTATCTGGACGAATACGTCAGCGGGCAGAAAAACAGCGACATCCTGATCCGCCAGGAAAACCAGACTTTGCGGATAAAACGCCACCCGGAAGTGGAACAGTCCTACCGCGAACAGTTAAGAATCCTCGGCTTTCGTATCGCCACCCGGCAGAGCAAAGCCTTGCCGGAAAGCGCTGGCGAACTGTATGAAATGGTCAATGACAGCGCCTGGCTGACCTTCACCCTCAACGAACTGCCAAAGCTGCGCACCCAAGGCTGGGAATTGCAGATCGACGAAGAGTTCGGCTTCGACCTGACCGCCGTGGATGACTGGTACGCCACGGTTGAACAGGCGCCGGAGCGCGACTGGTTTGATCTGGAGCTGGGGATCATCGTCAATGGCGAGCGCCTCAGTTTGCTGCCAATCCTGCTCAACCTGATGCGCTCGCACGCGGAAATCCTCAATCCGGAGCGCCTCGCGCGGCGCCGTGACGACGAGCTGATTCTGGTCAACATTCCACAGCGCAACCTCGAGCATGGGCCGTTGCAGGTGGCGTTGCCGCTCGGCCGGTTGAAACCGGTGCTGGCCACGCTCGGCGAGTTTTATTTGCAGGAACCTGGCGAAACCACCCTGCGCCTGAGCAAGGCTGACGCCACGCGCCTTAATTCGCTGGAGGGGCTGCCGCTGCTATGGGAGGGCGGCGAGCAGATCCGCACGTTTGCTCAACGCCTGCGCGACATTCGTGACTTCAGCATCGAGGCCCCCGAAGGCCTGAACGCAACATTGCGTCCGTACCAATTCGAAGGCTTGAGCTGGATGCAGTCGCTGCGCCAGCTGGAAGTCGGCGGGATACTCGCGGATGACATGGGTTTGGGTAAAACCCTACAGACGCTGGCGCATATTCTCAGCGAGAAAATCGCCGGACGCCTGGATCGTCCGTGCATGGTGGTGATGCCTACCAGCCTGATCCCGAACTGGCTCGATGAGGCGGCGCATTTCACGCCGCAACTGAAAGTGCTCGCGCTTTATGGCGCCAGTCGCAAAAAGCACTTCGACAATCTGGCTGACTTCGACCTGATCCTCACTACCTACGCGCTGCTGCCCAAGGACATCGAACGTCTGGTGCAACAGCCTTTGCATGTCTTGGTGCTGGACGAGGCGCAGTACATCAAGAACCCCAACAGCAAAGCGGCGCAAGCGGCGCGCGAGCTGAATGCTCGTCAACGCCTGTGCCTGAGCGGTACACCGCTGGAAAATCACTTGGGCGAGCTTTGGTCGCTGTTCCATTTCCTGCTGCCGGGCTGGCTTGGCGACGTCAAAAGCTTCAACGCCGACTACCGCGTGCCGATCGAAAAACGCGGCAGCGAGGTCAGACTTCAGCACCTCAATGGTCGGATAAAACCGTTTCTGTTGCGCCGCACCAAGGAACAGGTTGCCACCGAGCTGCCGCCCAAAACTGAAATCATTCACTGGGTCGATCTCAACGAGGCGCAGCGCGACGTGTACGAAACCATGCGCTTGGCCATGGACAAAAAAGTCCGCGACGAGATCACCCGCAAAGGCGTGGCGCGCAGCCAGATCATCATTCTTGAAGCGTTGCTCAAGCTGCGTCAGGTCTGCTGTGATTTGCGCCTGGTCAATGGCGCCACCCTGCCCGCCCGCGGCAGCACTTCCGGCAAGCTCGACAGCCTGATGGAAATGCTCGAAGAGCTGTTCGAAGAAGGTCGGCGAATTCTGCTGTTTTCGCAGTTCACCTCGATGCTGTCACTGATCGAGGAAGAACTGAAGAAACGTAAAATCTCCTATGCACTTCTGACCGGTCAAACCCGCGATCGGCGCACACCGGTGAAGGAATTCCAGAGCGGCAATCGTCAGATCTTTCTGATCAGCCTGAAGGCGGGTGGCGTTGGCCTGAACCTGACCGAAGCGGATACGGTGATTCACTACGATCCGTGGTGGAACCCCGCGACCGAAAATCAGGCGACCGACCGCGCCTATCGGATCGGCCAGGAGAAACCGGTGTTCGTCTACAAGATGATTGCCCGAGGCACGGTGGAAGAGAAGATTCAGCACTTGCAGAAAGAGAAGTCTGACCTGGCAGCGGGCGTGCTGGATGGGCGCAAGGCTGGGGACTGGAAGTTGCAGAATGACGATATTGAAGCGTTGTTTGCGCCGTTGCCGGACAAGCTCGACAAACGTTGAGATCTTTGTCGTCTGTTAGATAGCTATCGCTGGCAAGCCAGCTCCCACAGTGATTTGGGATTGAACACTATTTTGTGAACAATACAAAAACCTGTGGGAGCTGGCTTGCCAGCGATGGAGCCAACTCCGTGCAGGCCTGATCAGCCCTTAAGCACCCGCGCCAAAGTCGATTTCACCTTGCCCATGCCGGCATGCAACGCCTGCTCGATCTCGGCCATGGTGATCACTTGCGTGGTCTTGCCCGCCGCCGGGTTCACCACCAGCGCCAGACACGCGTAATCCAGATCCAGCTCACGCGCCAACGCCGCTTCCGGCATACCGGTCATGCCAACGATGTCGCAACCATCACGCTCCAGACGCACGATCTCGGCCACGGTTTCCAGACGTGGTCCCTGCGTGCAGGCATAAACACCCTGATCGCTGTAATCGCAACCTTCGGCAGCCACAGCCGCAATCAATTGCTGACGCAACGGCTCGCTGTAGGGAAAGCTGAAATCGATGTGAGTGACCTGTTCCAGGTCATCGGCGAAATAGGTGTGTTCGCGCCCGCTGGTGTAGTCGACGATTTGATGCGGCACGCAGAAATGCCCCGTACCCATCGCAGGATGAATACCACCCACGGCGTTGACCGCGATGATCGCCTCGGCACCGGCCTGCTTCAGCGCCCAAAGGTTGGCGCGGTAGTTGACCTTGTGCGGTGGAAAGCGATGCGGGTGCCCGTGACGCGCGAGGAACAGCACTTCCTTGCCGGCATATTCGCCAATCTGCACGTCGGCCGAAGGCGCACCATATGGCGTGTCCACTGCCAGCGACTGGCGAATACTCAAGCCTTCGAGCTGGGTCAGGCCGGTGCCACCGATGATTGCGTAAACCGTCATAACGAAAAATCCTTAGTCGATCAGTTGAGCGTCTTTGAGTGCGCCGATGGCTTGCAGCCAGCGTGGATCCTGGCGGTAGTCAGTGCTGGCAAACGCCTGACCGCGCATACGTGCGATACGCGCAGACGGTTTGACCTTCATGCGTTGCGCAGCACTCAATGCCAATTCGGCAGCGGCGCGGTCATTGCAGACCAGGCCCATGTCGCACCCAGCAGAGAGTGCGGCTTCGATGCGACTGGCGGCGTCGCCAACCACGTGGGCGCCGGCCATCGACAGATCGTCGCTGAAAATCACGCCGTCGAACTGCAACTCGCCTCGCAGGATGTCTTGCAACCAGCGCCGAGAGAAGCCAGCAGGCTGCGAATCGACTTGCGGATAGATGACGTGTGCCGGCATGACCGCGGCCAGTTGTTTGCTCAGTTTGGCAAAAGGCACGAGGTCGTTCGCGCGGATCTCGTCAAGGCTGCGCTCGTCGTTGGGGATCGCAACATGGGAATCGGCCTCGGCCCAGCCGTGACCGGGGAAATGCTTGCCCGTGGCGGCCATTCCGGCGCTGTTCATGCCCCGGATGAAGGCGCCAGCGAGCAACGCGGCACGCTCGGGATCACCCTCAAACGAACGAGTACCAACCACGGCGCTGCGCTGGTAATCGAGATCAAGCACTGGGGCGAAGCTCAGGTCGAGGCCGACGGCCAGCACTTCGGTCGCCATGATCCAGCCACATTGCTCAGCCAGGTATTCGGCATTCGGATTGTCTGCGATGGCGCGCATGGCCGGCAGACGCACGAAGCCTTGACGCAAACGTTGCACGCGACCGCCCTCCTGATCCACCGCCAGCAGCAAGTCCGGGCGAATCGCACGGATCGCCGCGCTGAGCTCACGCACCTGGCGCGGATGTTCGATATTGCGGGCAAAAATGATCAGGCCACCCACTTCTGGCTGACGCAACAATTGGCGATCTTCAGCCGTCAGCCAGGTACCGGCGACGTCCACCATCAACGAGCCTTGCAGGCCAGCAGTCATAGAGATTCCTTGAAAACGAAAAACCCGATCCGCATGAAATCGCCACCGAGGGCAGTGCCCGGCAGGTCGGCGATATCGATAGAGAACGGATTCAGAACGAGAGTCGGCATGGGCGGCTAGCTTAGCGGATACAAGCTGCCGCGCCCACCCGTGCGCGGTTAAACCTTGGCGGCCACCGGCGTTGATTTGCTGCGCGGGCGCAATTGCGCAGTGGCCATGGCAGCGTCGGTTACGCCGGTATCAGCGCGCATACCCGCAGCGAGGAACGGCACCATCAGGCGCATGACCTGCTCGATGGAGGTATTGACGCCGAAATCCGTCTCGGCAATCGCGCGCAACGCCTTGATGCCGGACATGCTGAACGCGGCGGCACCGAGCATGAAGTGCACGCGCCAGAACAATTCAATCGGGGGAATGTTAGGTGCCGCCTCGTTGACCAGCAGCATGTAGCGACGGAACACCTTGCCGTACATGTCTTCCAGGTAACGGCGCAGGTGACCCTGGCTTTGGCTGAACGCGAGGCCGAGCAGACGCATGAAGATCGACAGGTCGTTACCGCTGCGAGGCTGAACCACGAGGGCTTGTTCGACGAGAATTTCCAGCAGCTCTTCGAGGGTCGGCTTGTTTTCAGGTTTGGCCTGACGGCGCTCCAGCTCTTTATCGAGACTGGCGCAGAAAGGCCCGAGGAAGCGCGAGAACACCGCCTGAATCAGCGCTTTCTTGGAGCCGAAATGATAGTTGACCGCAGCCAGGTTGACGCAAGCCTTGCTGGTGATCAAACGCAATGAGGTTTCAGCGAAACCTTTCTCCGCGAACAACTGCTCGGCAGCATCAAGAATGCGTTCAACGGTTTCCGACTGGGCCATGGCTACTCCGCCTGACAAACACTTGTTTGAAACATACGTTTCAGCCTGTGTCTTGTCAAGCCTGTCGGTTCGTTTTGGGAATGGTCAGTCAGCTATTTAACCACACAAGGACGACGCATTAATAAGCACGTCCACTGACCGTCTGGCGGCTTGCAAAAAAACGGGCATTGCCAAGACCGCTTCACTGTATATAATCCCAGTCACTGTATAAAAAAACAGAGCGATCAATATGCTAAAGCTGACGCCACGCCAAGCCGAGATTCTGGCCTTCATCAAACGTTGCCTCGAAGACAATGGCTATCCGCCAACCCGCGCGGAAATCGCTCAGGAATTAGGGTTCAAGTCGCCCAACGCGGCGGAAGAACACCTCAAGGCACTAGCCCGCAAGGGTGCCATCGAGATGACGCCCGGCGCCTCTCGCGGCATTCGCATCCCTGGCTTCGAAGCCAAGGCCGACGACTCTACCCTGCCAATCATCGGCCGGGTGGCTGCCGGCGCGCCAATCCTTGCCCAGCAGCACATCGAAGAGTCTTGCAATATCAATCCAGCGTTCTTCCACCCTCGTGCGGACTATCTGCTGCGGGTGCACGGCATGAGCATGAAGGACATCGGTATTTTCGACGGCGACCTTCTGGCGGTTCACACCACCCGCGAAGCGCGTAATGGCCAGGTCGTCGTTGCCCGCATCGGCGATGAAGTGACCGTAAAACGCTTCAAGCGCGAAGGCAGCAAGGTCTGGCTGATGGCCGAAAACCCCGAGTTCGCCCCTATCGAAGTTGACCTGAAAGATCAGGAACTGGTGATCGAAGGCTTGAGTGTCGGCGTAATCCGCCGCTAAAGGAGGCTTTATGCAGTTCCCACACACACCTCAGCAAACACAACTGCCGTTATTCGAAGCGTTCATGGCGCAACCGATGGCGCCGATCCTGAAAGACGTGGTCGAGCGCCCCTGGAATACTGAACCCGAAGTATTCAGTGAGCTGTCACTGCGTGGTGCCGCCGGGAACTGCCTGAATCTGCTGGCGCCGATCCTTCGTGAGCTCAGCGACGATCTGGACGCACGCTGGCTGACGCTGATTGCGCCACCTGCCAGCCTTACCCAAACATGGCTGCGCGATGCTGGCCTGAATCGAGAGCGCATCCTGCTGTTGCAACCGAGAGGCACTCAAAGTGCTCAACAACTCGCTTGCGAAGCCTTGCGTCTGGGCCGCAGCCACACAGTCGTCACCTGGCTCAACCCGCTGAACACAAGTTCACGGCAACTGTTGATCAGCGCTGCACGCACGGGCGACGCTCAGAGTTTGAACATTCGATTGGGTTGATTGACAAGCTAAAAGCGCTGTGTGAAGCGCAGGGCTTCTCCAGGGATAGAGAAGCCGATCTGAAGCGGTAGTGACAAAATCAAAAAGCCGTCGGGAATCAATGAAGAACCCGAGACCCCTCATCTTTTTCAAACTCACCTTCGATCATTCGGCCTGCCATCTGCACGCCAACGCTCAACATCGCTTTTGCGATTTCCACGTGCTGACCCTGCAGGAATGTCTTGGCGTCCTCGGAGAAATCCAGAGTCACCAGAGAACCCTCGTCCTCAGCCCTGCGCAGTTCGATTCGGCCGTCGGGTAACTCGACAATTTCTAGAAAGGACGTTGGCATATAGGTCTGTTCTCCACGAAAGGCAGGCATTATATAGACATCATTCAGGCTTCGCTCGTGATCTTGACCAGCAGCATGTTTCAGATTGCCACCGTGTCAATCATCGTCAGCATTCGTTCAAACCTTCGCGAAAACGAATAGCCAGGCTCTTGAGGTTCTGCCGCCAACTCTCAAGTTCTTCACGGCTCAACTCTTGCGGAGCCTCTTCTTCATCCAGATTAACAGCCTGAATCAACGGCTGTGTCACATCGCCCTTGGGCTTGTGTGGCACGCGAGGCGGCTGGAACAATGCCGAATGCGCGGCCAGCAATTCTGCCAGCCAGGTCTCCGGATTGGTTGCCAGTTCAACCATTTCCGCCAGTTCCGGAATCGCGATCGACTCGAGCACTTCACGTGTCAACAGCATCTCGGCCCGTGGTGCACTCGCCTGAGGCAGGCGATAGAACCCGGCAATTTCATGACACAGTCCCAATAGCGCGCCATAGAGGTGGAACAACGCCGATTCACGTCCAGCCTGAATCAGCGCCAGAGAATTCATCGCCCGCCCTTCTTCAGCTCGAGCCAAGGCTTCCAGCGACAGGCCGGCGAAATAGATTTTCTGATTGGTGCGGGTATAGAGTTCGTGGGCCATGATGGCAGCCTCCACAACGAAATAATTGCTTCACACAGACCGGACAGTGTCGTGGATCAACTGATCACACCGCAAGCACAAAACAAAAAGGCCGCATGAAAACCCGAGGGTTCTCATGCGGCCTTTCAGTATCAGATTAACGCTTACTCAGCCTTGGCCTTCGAGCGCTTGTCTTCAACAGTCCACTTGCCACCGTCGAAGTACGCCTTCCAGCCAGTTGGCTTGCCGTCGACTTCGGTCTGCACGTATTGCTCCTTGGTCTTGCGGCTGTAGCGGATCACCGCTGGCAGGCCATCAGGATCCTTCTGCGGTGCTTCGCACAGGAAGTGATACTTCGGATCGATTTCATCCTTGTGCGGAAGAATCTCGATCACCAGCGGAGCACGGGTCTCGCGGTTTTTCGGGAACTGACTGGCCGCCAGGAACAGGCCGGACGCACCATCGCGCAGGATGTAGGTGTCGTTGACCTTTTCGCATTTCAGCTCAGGCATCTTCACCGGATCCATCTTCGGCGGCGCCGCGTCACCGCTCTTCAGCAGTTTGCGGGTGTTTTTGCAGGTCGGATTGGTGCAGCCAAAGAACTTGCCGAAACGGCCGGTCTTGAGCTGCATCTCGCTGCCGCACTTGTCGCATTCCAGGCTCGGACCTTCGTAGCCCTTGATGCGATAACTGCCCTCTTCGATTTCGTAGCCGGCGCAATCCGGGTTGTTACCGCAGATGTGCAGCTTGCGCTTCTCGTCGAGCAGGTAAGCGTCCATCGCCGTGCTGCAGATCGGGCAGCGATGCTTGCCACGCAACACCAGCGACTCCGACTCACCTTCGTCGTCCGCAGCGATTTCGTCGCCCGGCACCAGGTTGACGGTGGCCTTGCAGCGTTCTTTCGGCGGCAGGCTGTAGCCCGAGCAACCGAGGAACACGCCGGTCGATGCGGTACGGATCTGCATCGGACGGCCGCAAGTGGTGCACGGAATGTCGGTCATGACCGGCTGGTTGGCACGCATGCCGCTTTCCGGGTTCTCGGCTACTTCGAGTTTCTTTTTGAAGTCGCCGTAGAACTCATCCAGCACGTTCTTCCAGTCGCGCTCGCCCTGAGCCACGTCATCGAGGTTCTCTTCCATGCCGGCAGTGAAGCCGTAGTCCATGAGGTTCGAGAAGCTCTCCGACAGACGTTCGGTAACGATGTCGCCCATCTTTTCCGAATAGAAACGACGGTTGTGCAGGGTCACGTAACCGCGATCCTGGATAGTCGAAATGATCGCAGCGTAAGTCGAAGGACGACCGATACCGCGTTTTTCCATTTCTTTAACCAGGCTGGCTTCCGAGTAACGCGCCGGCGGCTTGGTGAAGTGCTGGGTCGGATCAAGCTTGATCAGCTTCATCACGTCGCCCTGCGCCATATCGGGCAGAACGTCGTCATCGCCAGGTTTGGCAATCTGCGGCATTACGCGGGTGTAACCGTCAAACTTCAGGATACGACCCTTGGCGCGCAGCTCGAAATCACCAGCACCGACGCTGACAGTCGTCGACAGGTATTGCGCCGGTAGCATCTGGCAAGCCAGGAACTGACGCCAGATCAGCTCATAGAGACGCTCAGCATCGCGCTCCATACCCGCCAGCTTGCTTGGAATGGTGTTGGCGTCGGAGGGACGAATGGCTTCGTGAGCCTCTTGTGCGCCTTCCTTGCTGCTATAGACGTTCGGCGTTTCCGGCAGATACTTCTTGCCGAACTCATCTTCGATGTAAGCACGTGCCATCGTCACGGCGTCTGCCGAGAGGTTGGTCGAGTCGGTACGCATATAAGTGATGTAGCCGGCTTCGTACAGACGCTGGGCCATCATCATGGTTTTCTTCACGCCGAAGCCCAGACGGTTACTCGCCGCCTGCTGCAGGGTGGACGTGATGAACGGCGCCGACGGCTTGCTGCTGGTCGGTTTGTCTTCGCGCTTGACGATGCTGTAGCTGGAGGACTTGAGTTTCTCCAGCGCGGCCATGGCCTGGGCTTCGTTGAGCGGCTTGAAGGCTTCGCCCTTTTCACGCGCTACTTCGAAACGTACGGTCGAGCCTTTGGCGCTGCCGAGATCGGCATGCACTTCCCAGTACTCTTCCGGGTTGAACGCGCGAATTTCACGCTCACGCTCAACCACCAGTTTCACGGCGACCGATTGCACACGACCAGCGGACAGGCCGCGGGCGATCTTGGCCCACAGCAGCGGCGAGACCATGTAGCCCACAACGCGGTCGAGGAAACGACGCGCCTGCTGAGCGTTGACACGATCGATGTCCAGCTCGCCTGGCTTGGAGAAGGCTTCCTGAATCGCCTTTTTGGTGATTTCGTTGAACACCACGCGCTTGTAGCGGCTGTCGTCACCACCGATGGCTTCGCGCAGGTGCCATGCAATGGCTTCCCCCTCGCGATCCAAGTCGGTTGCGAGATAGATGGTGTCAGCATCCTTGGCGAGCCGGCGCAGCTCTTCGATGACCTTCTCTTTGCCCGGGAGGATCTCGTACTTGGCCTTCCAGCCATGATCGGGATCGACACCCATACGCGAGACCAGCTGCTTGCGCGCTTTCTCTTTCGGCGTGAGCACCGGACCTTCGCCTGCGGCAGCCTTGCCGCGCTTGGCGGCTGGCTCTTTGCTGGCGCTAGCCGAACCGCTGGTGGGCAGGTCTCGGATATGGCCGATACTCGACTTCACCACGTATTGGTTGCCCAGATACTTGTTGATGGTCTTGGCCTTAGCCGGGGATTCCACAATGACCAGCGATTTGCCCATGGATCAGAAAATTCCTGAATTCTAGAAGTGAAAGGCGGTTGGCGCCTGACGCGGCACCGCTATATATAGTTGATACAAGGTGAGGTCAAGCGCAGGGTATTGCGCGCACTCCCCTTATGCCTTGGAAAACAGGCTCGGTTCGGCTTGCACCAAAGCAAAGCGTGGGACCTGCTCGCCGTCAACCTCGACGGATTCCAGAAACATGCTCAGGGGACGCACCCAAAAGCCGTAATCGCCATACAGGGCTTGGTAAAACACCACTTCTTCTTCCGTCTCGGAATGCCGCGCGACATTGAAAACGCGGTACTGCGGACCTTTGTAATGCTGGTAGAGCCCAGGTTGTATCGGCATGGTTTGGCCCTCCCTCAATTTTTTTCAAAATAAAAACAAAATAAATCCACAAAAACAAAAACCGGGGCACTTGGCCCCGGCTTCCATCGACGAGACGCTTAAACGCGTTCGAAGACGGTGGAGATGCCTTGGCCGAGACCAATGCACATAGTGGCCACCCCGAAGGTGCCGCTATTCTGCTTCATCACGTTCAGCAAAGTGCCGGAAATCCGAGCACCGGAGCAACCGAACGGGTGACCCAGGGCGATCGCGCCGCCGTGCAGGTTAACCTTCTCGTTCATCTTGTCGAGCACTTTCAGATCTTTCAGCACTGGCAGAGCCTGTGCGGCGAAAGCTTCGTTGAGCTCGAAGAAGTCGATATCGTTGATGCCAAGGCCCGCACGCTTCAGGGCTTTTTGTGTTGCCGGAACTGGACCATAGCCCATGATTGCCGGATCCACACCCGCCACTGCCATCGAACGGATCACCGCCATCGGCTGGATACCCAGGTCCTGCGCACGCTGAGCCGACATCACGATCATGCACGAGGCACCATCGGTGATCTGCGACGAAGTACCGGCCGTCACGGTGCCGCCCTTCGGATTGAACGCCGGCTTGAGGGCCGCCAGACTTTCCAGGGTGGTTTCCGGACGAATGGTTTCGTCGTAGTCGAACAGTTTCAGGAAACCGTTCTCGTCATAACCCTGCATCGGGATGATTTCGTCTTTGAACTTGCCTTCCAGAGTCGCCTTGTGGGCGAGCTGGTGGGAGCGCACGCCAAAGGCGTCCTGCTGTTCGCGAGTGATGCCGTGCATTTTGCCGAGCATTTCAGCGGTCAGGCCCATCATGCCCGAGGCTTTCGCCGCGTACAGCGACATGTGCGGGTTCGGATCGACACCGTGCATCATGCTCACGTGCCCCATATGCTCGACGCCGCCAACGACGAACACGTCACCGTTACCGGTCATGATCGCTTGCGCAGCCGTGTGCAGCGCGCTCATCGACGAGCCACACAGGCGGCTGACAGTCTGACCGGCAGCCGTGTGCGGGATCTGGGTCATCAGCGACGCCATGCGCGCGATGTTCCAGCCCTGCTCCAGGGTCTGGTTGACGCAGCCCCAGATCACGTCTTCGACTTCGTTCGGATCAACCTTGACGTTGCGTTCCAGCAATTTGCTGATCAGGTGCGCCGACATGTCTTCGGCGCGGGTGTTGCGGTGCATGCCGCCCTTGGAGCGGCCCATCGGAGTACGACCGAAGTCGACAATCACGACGTCTCTTGGATTCAAGCTCATAAAATTTCACTCTCGCTCAAAAGTTGGGACGCTTAACCGAAGAACCGTTGGCCGGTTTTGGCCATTTCACGCAGTTTCGCGGTCGGGTGGTACAGCGCGCCCAAATCAGCGTACTGGTCAGCCAGGGCAACGAACTCGGCAACACCGATCGAATCGATGTAGCGCAGCGCACCGCCACGGAATGGAGGGAAACCGATACCGTAGACCAGACCCATGTCGGCTTCAGCGGCGGTTTCAACGATGCCGTCTTCCAGGCAACGCACGGTTTCCAGGCAGAGCGGGATCATCATCCAGTTGATGATGTCTTCGTCAGTGACTTCGCGCTGCTCGTAAACGATCGGCTTGAGCACTTCCAGTACCGACGGATCGGCAACTTTCTTCTGCTTGCCCTTCTTGTCGGTCTCGTAGGCGTAGAAGCCCTTGCCGTTTTTCTGACCCAGACGCTTGGCTTCGTAAAGCACGTCAATGGCCGAGCGGCGGTCATCTTTCATGCGATCCGGGAAGCCTTCCGCCATGACGTCACGACCGTGGTGACCGGTGTCGATGCCGACCACGTCCATCAGGTATGCCGGGCCCATCGGCCAGCCGAATTTTTCCATGACCTTGTCGATACGGACGAAGTCCACACCGGCGCTGACCAGTTTGGCGAAACCGCCGAAGTACGGGAACAGTACGCGGTTGACCAGGAAGCCCGGGCAGTCGTTGACGACGATCGGGTTCTTGCCCATTTTCTTGGCGTAGGCAACGGTGGTGGCAACAGCCAGCTCGCTGGACTTCTCGCCACGGATCACTTCCACCAGCGGCATCATGTGCACCGGGTTGAAGAAGTGCATGCCGACGAAGTTTTCCGGACGCTTGAGGGCCTTGGCCAACAGGCTGATGGAAATGGTCGAAGTGTTGGACGCGAGGATGGTGTCCTCTTTGACCTTGTCTTCAACTTCGGCCAATACGGCTTGCTTGACCTTCGGGTTCTCGACCACAGCTTCAACGACCAGATCGACGTGACCGAAATCACCGTAGGACAGGGTCGGACGAATGCCGTTGAGCACTTCAGCCATTTTCGCAGGGGTCATGCGACCTTTATCAACGCGGCCAACCAGCAGCTTGGCGGCTTCGGCCAGACCCTGCTCGATACCGTGCTCGTTGATGTCCTTCATCAGGATCGGCGTGCCTTTGGAGGCCGACTGATAAGCGATACCGCCACCCATGATGCCGGCGCCCAATACAGCGGCCTGCTTCACGTCTTTGGCGATTTCGTCGTAGGCCTTGGCCTTTTTCTTCAGTTCCTGATCGTTCAGGAACAAACCAATCAAGCTCTGCGCGGCAGAGGTCTTGGCCAGTTTGACGAAACCGGCGGCTTCAACTTCCAGCGCCTTGTCGCGACCGAAGTTTGCAGCTTTCTGGATGGTCTTGATCGCTTCAACCGGCGCCGGATAGTTCGGGCCAGCCTGACCGGCGACGAAACCTTTGGCGGTTTCGAAAGCCATCATTTGTTCGATAGCGTTCAGCTTGAGCTTTTCCAGCTTCGGCTGACGCTTGGCCTTGTAGTCGAACTCGCCGGAAATGGCGCGCTTGATCAGTTCAAGGGCAGCTTCCTGCAGTTTCTCTGGAGCAACCACGGCATCGACTGCGCTAACTTTCAGCGCGTCTTCCGGACGGTTTTCCTTGCCGGAGGCAATCCACTCGATGGCGTTGTCGGCACCGATCAGGCGCGGCAGACGTACGGTGCCGCCGAAGCCTGGGTAGATGCCCAGTTTGACTTCCGGCAGACCGATCTTGGCATTGGTGGACATGACTCGATAGTCAGCCGCCAGGCACATTTCCAGACCGCCACCCAGGGCGATGCCATTGATCGCGGCGACAGTCGGAACGTTGAGGTCTTCGAAATCGCTGAAGATCTTGTTGGCTTCGAGATTGCCAGCAACGAGCTCCGCATCCGGCAGCTTGAAGTTCTCGACAAATTCGGTGATGTCGGCGCCGACGATGAACACGTCTTTGCCACTGCTGACGATCACGCCCTTGATCGAAGCATCTGCCTTGATGGTGTCTACGGCCTGACGCAGTTCGTTCAGGGTTAGACGGTTGAACTTGTTGACGGACTCACCCTTGAGGTCGAATTTCAATTCGACGATGCCACTTTCAAGAGCTTTAACCGTGATGGCTTTACCTTCGTAAATCATCAACTGATCTCCACGATATGGAAGCTGAACAGTACACGTCGGACGCAGGCGAATGGCTAGGCAGGACGCTTTTTCGTCGATGCTGACACCAATCCACCCGGCACACCCGCCAACGCGATAGTCGGGATTCTGTAGGAGCAGTCTGTAAGACAAACGCTCAATTCATACGCCCGTTTGATTTGGGTACGTCACCTTCACGGAATTTCCAACAATTGTCAATCGCCCAAAATGCGGGTTGGAATGCGACTTTGCGGTCATTTCCGTACCACGCAGATCCACAACACGCGTCTGCATGTGAAGCCATTCATAGGATCAATAGTTAGAAAAGTCGCCCTAATTCGTAGCGAGCCCGGTTTAAAAGTCTACGCTCACGGGACGATAGATAAATGCGCTGCCCGTTTGAAGCCTGGGTCAGCGGTCATAAAGTTTCCGGCCTGCCTGGCCAACCCGCCCGATGAATCATGTCGGGCTTTTTATTGCTCGTCTGCCGGACGTTTCGCACCGTTGCAGTGCGAAAAATCCGCGAGTCACGCCAGCGCTTTCAGAGTGGCGTCGATATCCAGCAAAACCGTGGCTTCGCCCTTCTCGCCCCAGTACAAGGCGATCATCTGCTTATCCGCTTCGATCTTGAAGACGTTGCCTGGCAACTTTTCGAAATGATTGAGCAGCACCCGATCTTCGCAGACTTCCTGCCACTGATTGACCCACACGCCTGGCGATTTTTGCCAGTAGGTCCAGCATGCCGGCTGATTACCGCGACGCGGTCGATGGTATTGCGCGCACGGATCCGGCGGCTCTTGCGACAGCCAGTGCGGCCACTCCTGAGGCGCCAGTTGCATGGCCAGGCCAATACGACGCGCCTCCATGCGCAGAGCGATTCGACCGCTCTGCGCGCGCGATGGGCGCAACCATGCCAGTGGGCTCAATACCACCAACAGGATTGACACCACTATCCAGACCGTCATATCTGTACTCCCGTTTTCTGATGAGCCCATTGCTTCACTTCGGAACCAATGCGCTTGAAACCAGCCATACTTACCAATATTGAACCCTCACGAGGAGCGCCTCATGCCCTACCACCACATCCTGGTCGCCGTAGATCTGACTGAAGAGTGCGACCCCGTCATCCACCGCGCCCGCGAGCTGTCGGTGAGCAACGGCGCCAAGCTGTCGCTGGTGCATATCGTCGAACCGATGGCCATGGCTTTTGGCGGCGACGTACCGATGGACCTGTCACAACTGCAACAGCAGCAGTTCGATCAGGCCAAGGAACGCCTTGAGCGCCTTAAGCTCAAGTACACCGAGCTTGAAGGCGCCAATTGCCACTTGACCTACGGCCAGCCGCGCCAGGAAATCCATCACTTCGCCAAGGAACAGCAATGCGATCTGATCGTGGTCGGCAGCCATGGCCGTCATGGTCTGGCGCTATTGCTGGGCTCGACAGCCAATGATGTGCTGCACGGCGCGCCTTGCGATGTGCTGGCGGTGCATCTGGTCAAACGCTAAATCCTGCAGGAGCGGCCGAAGGCTGCGGTCTTGCAGATCAAAAGATCACAGCCTTCGGCAGCTCCTGCAAAAAGCCCGGCCTCACGCGAATGAGGCCGGGCTTTTTAATGGCTGAAGCAATCAGGCATCCAGCTCGGCCCAACGCTCTACCAACGCTTCCAGTTCCGCCTGCAATTGCTCAAGCGAGGCAATGACCTTGGCAGTCTCTGCCGCAGGACGCTGATAGAAACCGCTGTAGGCCATTTCAGCCTCAACGGCAGCGATCTGCTGCTCCTTGGCATCGATATCGCCCGGCAACGCTTCCAGCTCGCGCTGCAGCTTGTAGCTCAGCTTCTTCTTGGCGGCCGGAGCAGCAACTGGCGCAGCAGCGGCCGGCTCAGC
Source organism: Pseudomonas sp. A0308 (assembly GCF_044218815.1). NCBI lineage: Bacteria > Pseudomonadati > Pseudomonadota > Gammaproteobacteria > Pseudomonadales > Pseudomonadaceae > Pseudomonas > Pseudomonas sp. A0308. The sequence goes on along the minus strand of NZ_CP162581.1, from coordinate 5,483,634 downwards.
AGTAACCACTGCCGAGTTCAGGTCAGCTTTGCCCGATTTGCTCTCGGTCACGCCTAACAGACGCGGCGAGCCGCCCTGACGGATCCAGTCCTGATAACCGCCGACGTATTCCCGCACCTTGCCTTCACCTTCGAAGACCAGGGTGCTGGTGACCACGTTGTCGAGGAATGCCCGGTCGTGGCTGACCATCAGCACAGTGCCGTTGAACGTCAGCAGCACTTCTTCAAGCAGCTCGAGGGTTTCCACGTCCAGGTCGTTGGTCGGTTCGTCGAGTACCAGCAGGTTCGCTGGCTTGCTGAACAGCTTGGCCAGCAACAGACGCGCACGCTCACCACCCGACAGCGCCTTGACCGGCGTGCGAGCACGCTGCGGGCTGAACAGGAAGTCACCGAGGTAGCTCAGTACGTGACGGCTCTGACCGTCGATATCGATAAAGTCACGACCTTCGGCGACGTTGTCGATTACGGTTTTTTCCAGATCCAGCTGATGGCGCAACTGGTCGAAGTACGCCACGTCGATCCGCGTCCCCTCTTCCACTTTGCCGCTGGTTGGCTGCAAGCCGTTGAGCATCAGCTTCAACAGGGTAGTCTTGCCGGTACCGTTGGCGCCAAGCAGACCGATACGGTCGCCGCGCTGCAGAACCATCGAGAAATCCTTGATCAGGAACGGGCCGCCCGGATGAGCAAAGCTCACGTTCTCGAGCACCATCACCTGCTTGCCGGACTTGTCGGCGGTGTCCAGCTGAATGTTGGCCTTGCCGGTACGCTCACGACGCTCGCTGCGCTCAACGCGCAGGGCTTTCAGGGCGCGCACGCGACCTTCGTTACGGGTACGACGGGCCTTGATGCCCTGACGGATCCACACTTCTTCCTGGGCCAGACGCTTGTCGAACAGCGCGTTGGCAGTGGCTTCGGCAGCGAGCTCGGCTTCTTTGTGCACGAGGAAGCTGGCGTAGTCGCCGTTCCAGTCGATCAGGCCGCCGCGATCCAGTTCCAGGATGCGCGTGGCGAGGTTTTGCAAGAAGGAACGGTCGTGCGTGATGAACAACACGGCGCCCTGGAAATCTTTCAGCGCTTCTTCAAGCCAGGCAATCGCACCGATGTCCAGGTGGTTGGTTGGCTCGTCGAGCAGCAGCAGATCCGGCTCGGACACCAGCGCCTGCGCCAGCAGCACGCGACGACGCCAGCCACCGGACAACTCGGCGAGGGTCTTGTCGGCCGGCAGTTGCAGGCGGCTGAGGGTGCTGTCGACCAGGGTCTGCAAGCGCCAGCCATCACGGGCTTCGAGGTCGTGCTGAACGTGCATGAGCTTGTCCAGATCAGCATCGGTAACGATGTTCTGGCTCAAGTGATGGTATTCGGCGAGCAATGCGCCAACGCCGTCGAGGCCTTCAGCCACCACGTCGAATACTGTCCGCTCGTCGGCCACAGGCAATTCTTGCGGCAGTTCGCCGATTTTCAGACCGGGGGCACGCCACACCGAGCCGTCATCAGGCTTCTGGTCGCCCTTGACCAGTTTCATCATGCTGGACTTGCCAGTGCCGTTGCGGCCGATGATGCACACCCGCTCACCACGGGCGATCTGCCAGGACACCTTGTCCAACAACGGCATAGCGCCGAACGCAAGGGACACATCGCTGAATTTGAGCAGGGTCATGAGCTTCTCCAAAAACCGGGGGCGCATTCTACCTGACTTGAGGCTTCAGCAGGCCGGCAATTTGTCTGTCGAAGCACTCTGCACAACATTTGTTGCGAACTTGTGCTGCAAGGCCCGCAAAGCTTTCGCCGCTCGCCGGCAAAAGGCTAAGCTACAGATAATTCAGTGCTGATTGATGTCGGCACTTGTCATGATTTCTCTGCCCGGATGTCTCATGCGCAGTCGCCTCTTCAGTGTTTTGTCCTGTTTGCTACTCTCCGCCGCTGCCGTTCAATCCGCCCAGGCGGTGGACCTGTCCACCCAGCGTCAGTATTACGATGAAGCCAAACGCGCGTTGGCCAAGGGCGATACCGGCCCGTATATGCGCTATAGCCAGGCGCTGGCCGATTACCCCCTCGAGCCGTATCTTGCTTACGACGAGCTGACCGCACGCCTGAAAAGCGCCAGCAATGCGGAAATAGAGAAATTCCTCGCCGAGCACGGTGACCTGCCCCAGGCCAACTGGATGAAGCTGCGCTGGTTGCGCTGGCTGGCCGATCGCGGTGACTGGGCGACCTTCGTCAAGTATTACGATCCCAAGCTCAATTTCACCGAACTGGACTGCCTGAACGCGCAGTATCAGATCAGCCACAACAAAAAGACCGAGGGTTACGCCGCTACCGAAAAGCTCTGGCTGACCGGCAAGTCGCAACCCGCCGCGTGCGATGCACTGTTCGGCATGTGGGCCGCCGAGGGTCAACTGACCGAACAGAAGCGCTGGGAGCGCACCAAGCTTGCCGCCCAGGCGCGCAACTATCCGCTGGCCAACAGTCTGATCAACGGCCTGACCACCCTCGCCCCCCGTGGTCGCCTGTTGGTGGATGTGGCGCAGAAACCCGAACTGCTCAACCAGCCGTCGCGTTTTACTCCGGCCGATGAGCCGATGTCCGATGTGGTCAGCCTCGGCCTGCGCCGCCTCGCCCGTCAGGATCCGGACAAAGCCATGGCGCTGCTCGACGGATACGCCAGCAGCATGCATTTCTCCCGTGATGAGAAAGTCGCGATCGCCCGGGAAATCGGCCTGACGCTGGCCCGCCGCTTCGACAGCCGCGCACTGGACGTGATGACCAAATACGACCCGGAACTGCGTGACAACACCGTCTCCGAATGGCGCCTGCGCCTGCTTCTTCGTCTGGCGCGCTGGGACGATGCTTATCAATTGACCCGCCGTCTGCCGCAGGATCTGGCCACCACCAACCGCTGGCGTTACTGGCAGGCGCGCAGTCTTGAGCTGGCGCAACCGCAGAACCCGGAAGCGCAGACCCTGTACAAAAATCTTTCGCGCGAGCGTGATTTCTACGGCTTCCTCGCCGCTGACCGTTCGCAATCTCCTTACTCGCTGAACAATAAACCGCTGGTGCTTAGCCAGGCGCTGATCAACAAGGTACGCAACACGCCCGGCGTGCGCCGCGCACTTGAGTTCCATGCACGCGGGCAGATCGTCGACGGACGCCGCGAGTGGTACCACGTCAGCCGTCACTTCAACCGCGACGAAATGGTTGCCCAGGCCAAACTGGCCTACGACCTGAAGTGGTATTTCCCGGCGATCCGCACCATCAGTCAGGCGCAATACTGGGACGATCTGGACATCCGTTTCCCGATGGCCCACCGCGATACCCTGGTGCGTGAGGCCAAGGTTCGTGGTCTGCATTCGAGCTGGGTGTTCGCCATCACCCGTCAGGAAAGTGCGTTCATGGACGACGCCCGCTCCGGCGTTGGCGCCAGCGGCCTGATGCAACTGATGCCCGGCACCGCCAAGGAAACTTCGCGCAAGTTCAACATCCCCCTGGCCTCGCCGCAGCAAGTGCTGAACCCGGACAAGAACATCCAGCTCGGCGCCGCTTACCTGAGCCAGGTGCACAGCCAGTTCAATGGCAACCGTGTCCTCGCCTCCGCCGCCTATAACGCCGGCCCGGGACGCGTGCGTCAATGGCTGCGCGGCGCCGATCACCTGAGCTTCGACGTGTGGGTGGAAAGCATCCCGTTCGACGAAACGCGCCAGTACGTACAGAACGTGCTGTCCTATTCGGTGATCTACGGCCAGAAACTCAACTCGCCACAACCGCTGGTGGATTGGCATGAACGCTATTTCGATGATCAGTGATCAGTGATCAGTGATCAGTGATCAGCAGGCTAACGCCGAGTAATAAAAAATGCCCGTATCGCGAGATACGGGCATTTTTTGTAACTTGCAAAGATCAAAAGGTCGCAACCTGGGGCCGCGCCTACACGACGGCCGCCTGTCCATCGTTGAACTGCAACGCCGCCAACCGCGCATACAACGGATTGCTCGCAATCAATTCCTGATGTGTACCCACCGCAACCAGTTTGCCTTGATCCATCACCGCGATCCGGTCGGCATTTTTTACGGTGGCCAAGCGATGGGCAATGACCAGCGTGGTGCGGTTTTGCATCAGGTTCGGCAAGGCTTGCTGGATCAGGTGTTCGCTTTGCGCATCAAGGGCGCTGGTGGCTTCGTCCAGCAACAGAATCGGCGCGTCGACCAGCAACGCCCGAGCGATGGCCAGACGCTGGCGTTGGCCGCCGGAAAGTCCAAGCCCGCCGTCGCCCAAATGTGTCTGGTAGCCGTCAGGCATTTGCTCGATGAAGTCGTGGGCGTGGGCGATTCTCGCCGCTTCCTTGACCTGCTCAAGCGTGGCCGTTGGGCAGCCATAGCGGATATTCTCCTCCACGCTGCCGAAAAACAGTGCTGGCGTTTGTGAAACCAGGGCAAAACAACGGCGCAGATCCAGCGGGTCGAGGCTGGTCAGCGGCACGCCGTCCAGCAGAATCCGCCCCTCACGAGGATCGTAAAAGCGCAGCAGCAAGTCATACACCGTGGATTTACCCGCGCCGGACGGTCCTACCAGCGCCAGGGTTTCGCCGGCCCTGACCGTGAGATTCAAGCCATCGACTGCGAAGCTTTCTGGACGCGAGGGGTAGGCAAAGCACACATCCTGCAATTCCAGCTCACCGCGCACGCGCGCGGGCAATGTCACCAATCCAGTCTTCGGTGGCTGGATGATATTTTCCGAACGCAGCAATTCAGCAATCCGCTCGGCGGCACCCGCAGCGCGCTGAAGCTCGCCGATCACCTCACTCAACGTACCAAACGCGCTGCCGACGATCAGGCTGTAGAACACAAACGCCGCCAGTTCACCGGCAGAAATCCGCCCGGCGATCACGTCCATACCACCGACCCACAACATCACCGCGACAGCGCCAAGCACCAGCACGATCACCAATGTAATCAGCCAGGCACGCTGGAAGATCCGTTTGCGTGCGGTCTCGAAAGCCTGCTCGACCGTTGAGGCAAAACGTTGCTCGTCCTGTATTTGATGGTTGTACGCCTGCACGGTTTTGATCTGGCCGAGGGTTTCGGACACATAGCTGCCAATGTCGGCGATCCGGTCCTGGCTCTGTCGCGACAGATTGCGCACACGTCGACCAAAAATCAGGATCGGTGCAATCACCAGCGGTAGCGCGATCACCACGATGCTGGTGAGTTTGGGATTGGTGATGAACAGCAGAACGATGCCGCCGATCACCATCAACAGATTGCGTAGAAACAGCGAAAGCGACGAGCCGATCACCGATTGCAGCAATGTCGTATCTGCTGTCAGGCGTGACTGGATTTCCGAGCTGCGATTGTCTTCGTAAAAACCGGGATGCAGGTACACCAGGTGGTTGAACACCTGTCGACGGATGTCGGCGACGACACGTTCGCCGATCCAGGAGACCAGATAAAACCGGGCGAAGGTGCCGACCGCGAGGCCCAGGACCAACAGCATGAACAGTCCAATGGATTGGTTGAGCAAATCCGCCGATTGGGTCATGAAACCCTGATCAACCAACAACTTGATGCCCTGCCCCATGGATAAGGTGATGCCGGCGGTGACGATCAATGCGAGCAGCGCACCGAAGGCCTGCCAGCGATAAGGCACGAGGAAATGACTGGTCAGGCGCAAGGCGCGCCGGTGCCGCGAGGAAAGCATCGAGATCATTCGGGTTCACACGTGTGCTTATGGATAGGGCCAGCCTACACACTCAAATGGGGTGGAACTCTGTAAATCACAATGAGTCAGTTTAAATATGCCCCCAAAGACTAGGCCATAGTTGCTATTGGTCTAAAGTCCCGATTGAGGCAAGCGGTCATTTCTGGTTGAGTAGAGATGCCGCCGCCGACGGATCGCAGGGAGCTGTCACAGCCCGGTCACGTGGGGGTTTTAACCTAGGCGCACAACCTGATGAGGAGACAGGCCATGTCCTTGCAACAAAGCAGCGAAGACAAGATTCAAGTGATCCGTACCAAACCCGGCCAGACTCTGGGTTGCTCGATTATTGATGAAAAAGGCCGCGAAGTACCGATCACTGAAGACATGATCCAGGACGCTTGCCGCGAACTGGAGAAGCGATTGGTCAAGCCTGCCGAACAAGAGTGATATAGCCACCGTCTTCCTGACCCGGCCCATCTGGCCGGGTTTTTTATGCCTTCTTCCGCCCTACAGGGGAATGGGCTAGAGAGCTACTGCTCCGAGCGCTGTCACGATCTGGCGCAACGTTGGCGAATGCCCCTCGATCCGTACTTTCAACCCTTCAATCTCGCGCCGAACCGGATACTGCTTGCGCAAAACATCGAACGCCGCACGTTGCTCGGCGACATTGCCTACAAGACTGCGGCGAAAATCCGCGTCATCCCGGCGTGGGTCGTACACGCCACGGCACAACATCGCCAACGCCCAGGCCGGATCACTGTCGGCATGCAAGGTTACTTGCGACAACCACGGCGCCGGCAGCAGGTCATTGAGCTGGATGCTCGCAGGCTGATCAATGAACTCGCAGTACGCTTGATAAATCTGCGCCGTGCCGCGCTGCTTGCCGTCGAGGCTGTAACCGGCAATGTGCGGCGTGGCCAGCACACAGAGTTCGGCAAGAGCCACATCGACCTCGGGTTCGGCCTCCCAGACATCGAGCACCGCTTGCAGGTCTTCGCGCTCCAGTAGCACTTCGCGTAGCGCAGCGTTATCCACGACCGGCCCTCGCGCTGCGTTGATCAACCAGGTGCCAGGTTTGAGTTGCTGCAAACGTTGTTGATCGAACAGGTGCCAAGTCGCACTGTTACCGCTGCGGGTCAGCGGTGTGTGCAGGCTGATCACGTCGCACTGTTCGATGATCTGCTCCAGGCTGACGTAATCCCCCCCCTCGGCAGCCTGACGTGGCGGATCACAGACTTTCACGTTCCAGCCCAGGCCCTTCAAGACGTTGATCAGGCGCCCCCCGACCTCACCGGCGCCGACGACACCATAAGTACGCTGAGTCAGATCAACGCCCTCGATTTCGGCAAGCGTCATCAGGCTGCCGAGCACATAGTCGACCACGCCTCGGGCATTGCAACCGGGCGCGCTCGACCAGGTGATGCCCGCCTCGTTGAAATATTCGAGATCCAGGTGATCGGTGCCGATGGTGCAGGTGCCAACGAAGCGAACCTTGCTGCCCACGAGCAGCGCGCGGTTGACGTTGGTCACCGAACGCACCAATAACACGTCGGCCTGCTCGACCGTCGCACGGTCAATGGAACGGCCGGGCACTCGGCGGATCTCGCCAAAACCGGCAAAAAAGGCATCGAGCAGCGGGATATTTTCGTCAGCAACAATCAGCATGGCGGGCTCCTTGGGCGGATCGGCAGTTTAGGTGCAGATACGCGGTTGGGCCAGCGGGGTTTGATTCCAATCACGACAACGACATGCGCCCTGTGGCGAGGACGGCGCAAAGCCATGAGTGATTACAAATCCGCAACACAGGATTTTTCCTGACCAACACGTCAGCGGCGTAGAATGCGCCGCCTTGCGCATCAACATCTGTGGACGCTTTGCCTGTGAATCCTGTAACTGACCAACCTGTCGCCCTCTCCCTCTCCCGCCCCGCGCGGATTCGCCTGGAGTTCAAGACTCTGCTTGCCCTGGCGGTGCCGATCATCATCGCGCAACTGGCAACTACGGCCATGGGCTTTGTCGATGCGGTGATGGCCGGGCGCGTCGGTCCCAAGGACCTGGCGGCGGTAGCACTGGGCAACTCGATCTGGGTGCCGGTATTTCTGTTGATGACCGGCACCCTGCTGGCCACCACTCCCAAAGTCGCCCAGCGCTACGGCGCCGGTACCCACGGCGAGATCGGTCCGATCGTGCGCCAGGCATTGTGGCTGGCGCTGGTAGTGGGCTTGATCGCTACCGCGATGCTGGTTGCCGCAGAGCCGATTCTGCATTTGATGAATGTCGATCCCGAGCTGATCGGCCCGTGCATGCAGTACTTGCATGGCATAGCCAGCGGTTTGCCGGCGGTGGCGTTCTATCATGTGCTGCGCTGCTTCAGTGACGGCCTCGGTCGTACTCGCCCGGCGATGGTGCTGGGTTTATGCGGGCTGGCGCTGAATATTCCCCTGAACTACATCTTCATCTATGGCCACTTTGGCGTGCCGGCCATGGGCGGCGTCGGTTGCGGCTGGGCCACGGCGATCGTGATGTGGGTGATGGCGCTGGGTCTGGCAGGTTATGAGCGCTGGGCCCCGGCGTATCGTTCGAGTGAATTGTTCAGCCGTTTCGATTGGCCGCAGTGGGCGGTGATCAAGCGTCTGCTGGCCATCGGTTTGCCAATCGGCATCGCGGTGTTTGCCGAGTCGAGCATCTTCGCGGTGATCGCGCTGTTGATCGGCAGCCTCGGCGCTACCGTGGTCGCCGGGCACCAGATTGCGCTGAACGTCAGCTCACTGGTGTTCATGATTCCTTATTCGCTGGGCATGGCCGTGACCGTGCGCGTCGGTCAGGCCCTGGGCCGTGAGGAACCACGCGAGGCGCGTTTCGCCGCCGGCGTCGGCATGGGGACTGCACTGGCCTATGCGTGTCTCTCGGCGAGCATGATGTTGTTGCTGCGTGAGCCGATTGCGGCGATTTACACGGCTGACCCGACAGTGATTCATATCGCGGCGATGCTGATTGTGTATTCGGCGCTGTTCCAGTTCTCCGACGCGATCCAGGTCACCGCTGCCGGCGCGCTGCGCGGTTATCAGGACACGCGAGTAACGATGATCCTGACGCTGTTCGCCTATTGGGGCATCGGCCTGCCAGTGGGTTACGCCCTCGGCCTGACCGACTGGCTCGGCGAGCCGCGTGGCCCGAGCGGGTTGTGGCAGGGTCTTATCGTCGGCCTGAGCTGCGCCGCGCTGATGCTGTCGATCCGCTTGACTCGCAGCGCGCGCAAGCGCATTCGGATCAGTCGCTCGCTGGGCTGAGTCCTTTTACGCGAGACAAAAAATGTGGGAGCCAGCCTGCTGGCGATGATGGAGAGTCGGTCAACATAGACGTTGAATTGACTACCACATCGCCAGCAGGCTGGCTCCCACATTTGGTTTAGCGTTGGCCTGAGGCTCCGGCTTGTTTTTTGCGGATCCAGTACAGATAAGTCCCGGCGTCTTCGTGCTGGCCGACCAGTTCATGGTCGAGAAACACGCAAAACTTGGGAATGTCGCGGCGGGTCGAGGGATCCGTAGCGATCACCTTGAGCAGGCCACCGGGTACCAGATCACGGATGTGCTGGTGCAACATCATTACCGGCTCCGGGCAATTGAGGCCGGTAGCGTCGAGGGTGCCGTCGACCGGCGTATCGATCATTTCACTCATGATTAACTCCTGAAACTGGCCGGCATTGTCGCGCATTGCCGGGTGCTCGGTCACCTGTGGCTTCGCACTAATCCCCTGTAGGAGCTGCCGCAGGCTGCGATCTTTGCTTTTTGAAAGATCAAAATATCGCAGCCTGCGGCATCTCCTACCGGGAGGGCGTGTGCATTTAGCGGGATTTGGTTTTCTTCACGTCATGCCGGCGCAGATGGCAGGTCACTTCCTCACGATCGTGATACAGCTGCTTGCAGCCGATATCGACCTTGATCCCGCGCGCCTTGAAACCATCGGCAATGCGCTCAAGCAAACGCTTCACTTCGGCATAACGCTGCTTCATCGGCAGTTTCAAGTTGACCACCGCCTCGCGGCAATGCCCTTCGCCGATCCATTCTTCGAGCATTGCCGCATTACGCGCCGGTTTCTCGACGATGTCACAGACCATCCAGTCCACCGGCTGCTTGGGCTTGAAGGTGAAACCGTCCGCCATCAAGTGTTGCACCAGGCCGGTCTCCATCAGGCTTTCGGCCATGGGGCCGTTGTCGATAGCGGTCACCAGCATGCCGCGGTTGACCAGTTGCCAGGTCCAGCCACCGGGCGCTGCACCAAGGTCAACGCCGGTCATGTCACTGTGCAAACGATCTTCCCACTGATCACGCGGGATGAAATGGTGCCAGGCTTCTTCCAGCTTCAACGTCGAACGGCTTGGAGCCTCACGCGGAAACTTCAGGCGGGGAATGCCCATTGGCCACATCGCCGAGTTACCGGCATCAGCCATACCCAGAAATACTTCACGGCCGCTTTTGAATGTCAGCAACAGACGCGGCTTGTTTGCGTCTTCAACCAGTTTGCCGGCACCCGTCAGCGCCTTGCGCAGCGGGCCTTCGAATTTCTTGCAGAAGTTCGACAGCTCTTTGCCATCGTTGGTATCGACGACCTCCAGCCACAGACTGCCGCACACCGGGAATTCGGCCATGTGCGCGAGGATCACGCTGATGCGGTCGGTTTCCGGCAGATCAATGAAAACGCCGCGCGCCCATTGGCGCGGGAAGATCAGCTCGGCGAAACGCTGACCGCGCATCAGACGCTCGGCGCCGTCTTCTTCGGTGCAGACAAACTCCGCGTACGCAGTGGCGGTTTTCGCCTTGGCGTAACCGGACACGTTCAACTGGGCAGCAAGGTCGGAAATCTCCGAGCAGACTTCGCCTTCGAAACCTGGCCGGCAATGCATGAATAGGGTGTTCATTCTTACTCCTGAGCAGCGGGCGAACATTCGGCCCCTGCGCGATGCTCAGGCCTTGCGTTGAAGCAAAGCCTGTCACGAAAACCGGCGCATGATAGCCGATGTCGGAACCTTGGTTCTCTTCATAGAGTCCAGTTATTAGCCAGCTAATGAAAACAGGGCTACGTTGATAGCTCTGCCCGTCCCCTCAATCCGTAGCAGTGCGGATTCAAAGGAGTGATTGCAATGCCGTCCCTAGATAGCCTGAAGACCCTTAAAACACTAAAAATTGACGACAAAACCTACCACTATTTCAGTTTGCCGGATGCTGCCAAAAGCTTGGGTAATATCGACAAACTGCCAATGTCGCTGAAAGTCCTGCTGGAAAACCTGCTGCGCTGGGAAGATGAAAAAACTGTCACCGGCGCCGACCTCAAGGCAATTGCTGCGTGGCTCAAGGAGCGTCGCTCCGACCGGGAAATCCAGTACCGCCCTGCCCGCGTATTGATGCAGGATTTTACCGGCGTCCCTGCCGTGGTCGACCTCGCGGCGATGCGCGCGGCCATGGCCAAGGCCGGCGGCGATCCGCAGCGAATCAATCCGCTATCCCCGGTGGATCTGGTGATCGACCACTCGGTGATGGTCGACAAGTTCGCCACGCCCAGCGCATTTGAGCAGAACGTCGACATCGAAATGCAGCGCAACGGCGAACGCTATGCCTTCCTGCGCTGGGGGCAAAGTGCCTTTGACAACTTCAGCGTAGTGCCGCCGGGCACCGGGATCTGCCACCAGGTCAACCTCGAATACCTCGGCCGCACCGTGTGGACCAAGGATGAAGACGGCCGCACCTACGCCTTTCCCGACACGCTGGTTGGCACCGACTCCCACACCACCATGATCAACGGCCTCGGCGTGCTCGGCTGGGGTGTCGGCGGGATCGAAGCGGAAGCGGCGATGCTCGGGCAACCGGTGTCGATGCTGATTCCGGAAGTGATTGGCTTCAAACTCACCGGCAAACTCAAGGAAGGCATCACCGCCACCGACCTGGTGCTGACCGTTACGCAGATGCTGCGCAAGAAAGGCGTGGTCGGCAAATTTGTCGAGTTTTATGGTGATGGCCTCGCCGACCTGCCGCTGGCCGACCGTGCGACCATCGCCAACATGGCCCCGGAATACGGTGCGACATGCGGCTTCTTCCCGGTCGATGACGTAACGCTGGAGTACCTGCGTCTGTCCGGACGGCCAACGGAAGTGGTGAAACTGGTGGAGGCGTATACCAAGGCCCAGGGGTTGTGGCGTCTGCCCGGTCAGGAGCCGGTGTTCACCGACAGTCTGGCGCTGGACATGGGCAGCGTCGAGGCCAGCCTGGCAGGGCCGAAACGCCCGCAAGACCGCGTCTCGCTGCCAAATGTCGCACAAGCCTTCAGTGACTTCCTTGACCTGCAATTCAAACCGACGAGCAAGGAAGAAGGACGCCTGGAAAGCGAGGGCGGTGGCGGCGTCGCGGTGGGCAATGCCGATCTGGTCGGCGAAACGGAGTATGAACACGACGGCCACACCTATCGCCTGAAAAACGGCGCGGTGGTCATCGCTGCGATCACGTCGTGTACCAACACTTCCAACCCGAGTGTGATGATGGCTGCTGGGCTCTTGGCGAAAAAAGCCGTGGAGAAAGGCCTGACGCGCAAACCGTGGGTAAAGAGTTCGCTGGCGCCAGGTTCGAAAGTGGTCACTGATTACTACAAGGCGGCGGGGCTGACGCAATACCTCGACCAGCTTGGTTTTTCGCTGGTCGGCTATGGGTGCACCACCTGCATCGGTAACTCCGGGCCATTGCCGGAACCGATCGAAAAAGCCATCCAGAAAGCTGACCTCGCCGTCGCTTCGGTGCTGTCCGGCAACCGCAACTTTGAAGGTCGCGTGCACCCACTGGTGAAAACCAACTGGCTGGCCTCGCCACCGCTGGTGGTGGCTTATGCCTTGGCTGGCACGGTTCGTACCGACATCAGTAGCGAACCGCTGGGCAATGACCAACAGGGCAATCCGGTTTACCTGCGTGACATCTGGCCAAGCAGCCGGGAAGTCGCCGACGCGGTGAGTCAGGTCAGCACTGCCATGTTCCACAAGGAATACGCCGAAGTGTTTGCCGGTGACGAACAGTGGCAAGCCATCGAGGTGCCACAGGCCGCCACCTATGTGTGGCAGGACGATTCGACTTACATCCAGCATCCACCGTTTTTCGACGACATTTCCGGCCCGTTGCCAGAGATCAAGGATGTGAAAGGGGCGCGGATGTTGGCGCTGCTCGGCGACTCGGTGACCACCGACCACATTTCCCCTGCCGGCAACATCAAGGCTGACAGCCCGGCCGGGCGTTATCTGCGCGAAAAAGGCGTCGAGCCGCGGGACTTCAACTCTTACGGTTCACGTCGCGGCAACCACGAAGTGATGATGCGCGGTACCTTCGCCAACATTCGTATACGCAATGAGATGCTCAGCGGCGAAGAAGGTGGCAACACGATCTACATTCCGACCGGTGAGAAACTGCCGATCTACGATGCCGCCATGCGCTATCAGGCGTCCGGAACACCGCTGGTGGTGATTGCCGGGCAAGAATACGGCACCGGCTCCAGCCGCGACTGGGCGGCCAAAGGAACCAATTTGCTGGGCGTCAAAGCCGTGATCGCCGAGAGCTTCGAGCGCATACACCGTTCCAACCTGGTGGGCATGGGCGTCTTGCCGCTGCAATTCAAACTCGATCAGAATCGCAAGAGTCTGAACCTGACGGGCAAGGAAACCTTCGAGATTCAAGGCCTGACCGGCGTATCCCTGACACCACGCATGAACCTGCCTCTGGTGATCACTCGTGAAGACGGGCGACAGGAGAAAATCGAAGTGCTGTGCCGCATCGATACCCTGAATGAAGTGGAGTACTTCAAGTCAGGGGGGATTCTGCATTATGTGCTGCGGCAGCTAATCGCTTCATAAACGCGTGCCCCCTGTAGGAACTGCCGTGAGCTCGGCAGCTCCTACAGGTTCCGTACTTTTCTTGGGGCGAAAAAAAACCCGCCGAAGCGGGTTTTTCCCAAGACCATTATCGACTCCCTGTCGGCAGCGATCCTTGCAATGGTCGATCATCCTTGATCCTGAAGTACTCCCTGTGCTTCAGTTGATGGGTGTAGATTACGTGGTGGATCCAATCGACAATAGTCGTAATAGCTACCATCGCGTGTAAGACATTCGCCATAGAAGCACTTCCGAAAACCCTTAGAAGGGTCAGGCATTGAGCATGCCCGCCGCGATTTGCGCGACTTTCAACTGCCCAGAGGCCCTATGCTGCAGGCCATCCTCCAGAAACCAGGCAGCGGACAATCCGGCAAACGCCAGCACCCATTGCAGCAGTCGGCGACGATCAAGCCCTGCGGCCTCGGCGATCACTTCAACTTGTCGCTGGAGACGCTCAGGGTCGCTGGCGCTCGGTAGATTCGGGTTACAGATCAGATTGGCGTAGTCGAAACCGCGCTCTCCCCTCACCCGTTTCGGATCAATCGCCAGCCAGCCGTGCGCACCGAAATCGAGAACGTTGTCGTGGTGCATGTCACCGTGCAGTACCACCTCCTCCTGCGGGTCGGCAAGCAAGGCTTCGGCGGTTTGCAGACTCAAGGCGTAGAGCCCGCCCTCTTGTGCGGCCGCCACTCGCAGAGAAGCAAACCACGGCGTCAACTCCAACAGCGGCGGTGCCGGCATCGCGCGTGGTGTATGCAATCGTGCCAACGCTTTGCACAGAATACGGCTGGCTTCGTCGTCCTCGCCGTTCATCGCCATGTGCATCAACGAACGCCCGCCCGTGGCCCGCTCCATCAGCAAGCCATCCTCATGATGAGCCAACACCCGTGCGGCACCGTCGCCATCCCACCAAATCATCAGCAGGTTGCCGTACTTCTCATCCGTATCATCGACCAATTTCAGCATGGCGGGCGCATCACCCAGGCGCACCGGCAACAAACGGCTGCCGGGGGTGATGATCGGTGCCCCGTCCGGCACCAGTGACCAGCGTTTGAGCCAAGGGTCGAAGATCGCGCTCTCAACCACCGTCACGCTCACGTGCCCGGGCGCTTTCCGCGAGAAACTGTTCAAGCCTGCTCAACTGTTCTTCCCAGCCACGGCTGTCCATGTAATAGGCCTCTTTCTGGCGGATGTCGGGAATGTGCGCGAAACCGGACTCAGACACCTTGAGCAACGTGCCACCCTCGAAGTCTTCCAGCTCGAACCTGACCAGCGTTGTCGGTTCCTGGGAATAGTCGATCTTCGGATTGACCGCATACGGATGCCATCGGAACGAGAACAATTGCTGGGGCTCGACCCGTTCGATCAATACGTTCCACAACACATGTTCATAACCCGGATACGTGACCTGCCCTTGCGTCCATTCTCCGGCAATAAAACGCCTGCCCTCCAGCGCCACACCAAACCACTGGCCAAACGCCTCGGCATCAACCAATGCACGCCAGACATGTGAACGCGACGCCTTGAGCGTGATTTTGCGTTCGAAACTATTGGGTACTGGTTTCATACGTCACCTCCTGTTCTGAACAGTAGGCTTGTATGACCACATGTCCAAGGTGAAGTTGTATCAAAGCGGTTCAGCTGTGCAAAAGACAGGAAACATCCGGCTGCATTTTCCACTGGTGAATCGAACAATTTTCACCACAACCCAGCGGGTGAAGCTGATACCTTTTCCATCGATGCTGAACCGAACAAGGACGAATCATGCAGCCATCCCTCCCCGAACGTTATCGTGGCGCCTTGCTAGGTCTGGCTTGCGGCGACGCGGTCGGCACCACGGTAGAGTTCAAGCCACGCCATTCATTCCAACCATTGACTGACATGGTCGGCGGCGGTCCTTTCCACCTCAAACCTGGACAGTGGACCGATGACACCTCGATGGCGCTCTGCCTGGCGGAAAGCCTGTTGATCAAGAACGGCTTCGACGCCACTGATCAAATGGGGCGCTATCTCAATTGGTGGAAATGGGGTTACCTGAGTTCGACCGGCGAATGCTTTGATATCGGCATGACCGTCAGTCAGGCGCTGTCACAATACCAGCAAACAGGTGAGCCCTTTGCGGGGTCGACCGAGCCCGATAGTGCTGGCAACGGCTCTCTGATGCGACTGGCACCGGTGGTGCTGTTTTACTTCCCGGATGACCGGAAGGTCAGAAAATTCTCCAGCGAAAGTTCGCAAACCACCCACGCAGCACCCGAGGCAATCGAAAGCTGCCAACTGTTGGCTGAGCTGATCAACAAAGCTCTGCTTGGAGCGTCCAAAACAGAACTGCGCTATTTGCCGGCCTCAACCTTCAGCCAACCGAAAGTCGCGGAGATTGCTCGAGGTAACTATTTCACGAAATCAATAGACGAAATCTGCGGTAGCGGCTACTGCGTCCGGTCGCTGGAAGCAGCGCTTTGGTGTTTTCAGCACACCGACAGTTTTGCGGCAGCAATCCTGCAAGCCGCCAATCTGGGAGATGACGCCGATACCACGGCAGCGATCGTTGGCCAGCTGGCCGGCGCCCACTACGGCGTTCGAGCCATTCCCGCCAATTGGCTGGACCTGCTGCATGACGGTGAAGAGATTGCGGCTACAGCGGACCGCTTGCTGGAAGCCTCAAGACAACAAGTACCTGAATAGATCCTGTGCAATCACTACACTGTTCTGCACTTACATTCGACACAGCGAGAATCTCCATGTCCCCACGTCAGCTCCTGGCCCTGACGCCTTTGCTATTCACCACCCTCACCCACGCCGCCGTTGACTGCGCCAACGCCAGTGATCAGGCGACGATGAATCAGTGCGCCGGGCAGGATTACAAAGCTGCCGACAAAGAATTGAACGCTGTGTATCAGCAGATCACCGGGCGTTTGAAGGACAACCCTGACGGCAAGAAGCTGCTGGTCAGTGCGCAACGCGCATGGATCGGTTTTCGTGATGCCGAGTGCAAGTTTTCGTCTTCGGGCGTGACGGGCGGAAGTGTGTATCCGCTGATTTATAGCAATTGCATGACCGCTGTGACCAAGGTGCGGGTTGAAGCGTTGAAGCAGTACTTGAAGTGTGAAGAAGGTGACATGAGTTGCCCGGTGCCAGGGGCCTGATTGTTGTAGTGACTACAAGACGCTATCGCTGGCAAGCCAGCGATAGCGTCGGTACGGTTGCGGCAACTAGTCCTTTGCATGCAGGCGTAGACCTCGACAACTTCCAGCACAGCCCCAGCCTGCGTGAGCATGTGCTGTGATGCTGTTGCCGGTTACACGTGCGGATCACCCGGCGCTTTGGACGGCGCCGCGTACTGCGGCTTGAGATGGCCGTCCTGATCAAGTAACCAGGCATCCATGATTTGCCGTACCACCGGCCCGGCGACACGACCACCGGCCTCACCGTTTTCTATCATTACCGAAATCGCGATCTTCGGGTGCTCCGCCGGGGCGAAGCCGACGAACAAGGCATTATCGCGGTGGCGCTCGAGCGTCTTCGCGCGGTTGTAGCGCTCACCCTGCTTGATCGCTACCACTTGTGCCGTACCACTTTTACCAGCGATACGATATTGCGCACCCGCCGCCGCCGCACGGGCAATGCCCCGGGCATCGTGCATTACCATCTGCATGCCGTGGTTGACCTGCTCCCAATCGCGCGGATCCTTAAGCAGAATGTTCGGCATCGGATTCTGATCGACCGGCGCCACACCATCGACAGTCTTGGCCAGGTGTGGGCGGTTCCACACGCCTTTGTTGGCGATCAGTGCAGTGGCCTGTGCCAGTTGTAGCGGCGTGACCTGCATATAACCCTGACCAATGCCGAGAATCACCGTTTCTCCCGGGAACCATGCTTGTCGACGTGTAGTGCGTTTCCAGGCTTGGGATGGCATCAGACCAGGAGACTCTTCAAACATGTCCAGCGAGACTTTTTCGCCGAGACCGAACATGGCCATGTAGTCGTGCAGGCGATCAATGCCAAGCTTGTGCGCCAGGTCATAGAAGTAGGTGTCATTGGAACGCATGATCGCAGCGTCCATGTCCACCCAGCCGTCGCCGCTGTGGTTCCAGTTACGGTACTTGTGATCGAAGTCCGGAAGTTGGTAGTAACCCGGATCGAAGACTCGGGTCTGCGGTGTGACAACGCCTGCATCGAGCCCCGCGATCGCTACTTCTGGCTTGATGGTCGAGCCCGGTGCGTACAAGCCGCGCAACACGCGGTTGAACAGTGGCCGGTCAATAGAATCACGCAGCGCCGAATACTCTTTGGAGCTGATACCAGTGACGAACAGGTTGGGGTCGAAACTCGGGTTGCTGACCATGGCCAGCACTTCCCCGGTGGACGGATCCAGCGCCACGACCGAACCACGACGACCACCCAAGGCGGCTTCGGCGGCTTCTTGCAGTTTCACGTCAAGGCTCAGGACGATGTTTTTGCCGGGTACAGGGTCAGTGTGTTTGAGCACACGTAACACCCTGCCCTGGGCATTGGTTTCAACCTCCTCATAACCGACGTGCCCGTGTAACTGGGCTTCGTAGAAACGTTCGATGCCAGTCTTGCCGACGGACTGAGTGCCACGGTATTCCACCGAGTCGAGGGTTTTGGATTCTTTTTCGTTAATCCGGCCGACATAGCCTATCGAGTGAGCGAAGTGCATGCCGAGCGGGTAATGTCGAACGAACTGTGGCTCGACATCAAGCCCAGGCAGACGGAACTCGTTGACTGCCAAAACGGCAATCTGTTCTTCGGTCAGTTCATAAAACAGCGTCACCGGCGTGAATGGATGACGGGACTGTTTCATGGCTTTGTCGAACACCGCGCGGTCTTCGACGGGGAGGTGCAGGAGATCAATAACCTCGTCAAGCTCCTGATTGACGTCGATAGCGCGCTCGCGAGTGATGGTCAGATTGTAGCTGGGACGGTTATCTGCCAGGAGCACGCCGTTTCGGTCGTAGATCAGTCCGCGTGTTGGCGGGATCGGCAGGACATGGACACGGTTGTTTTCGGAAATGGTCGAGTGGTAGTCGAACTCCACGACTTGCAGGATGTACAGACGCGCTACCAGGGCGCAGCTGACTGCGAAGACAAAAAGGGCGCAGGCGATCAACCGCTTGTTGACCAGACGCGTCTCTTTTTCGTGATCCTTGATCGGGATGGGTTCAGGCATTTCTACAGCAACTCTTTGGCATAAGTGAGTGCCTATCCTTTGGCGAAAAATCAGTCCATGAAAAAAGCGAGTTGCACCATAACAAAAACTGCCCGGCCACTTAAGAAGGTTTTTCCCAATGGCAACGCTTGTGAAAGCCAGGGTTCGACTCACCCGAGAACTTTTTCGCGGGCAAAACAAAACCCCAACTGCTTTCGCAATTGGGGTTTCGGAATTTAATCTTGACGATGACCTACTCTCACATGGGGAAACCCCACACTACCATCGGCGATGCATCGTTTCACTGCTGAGTTCGGGATGGGATCAGGTGGTTCCAACGCTCTATGGTCGTCAAGAAATTCGGGTACTGAGTCGCGACCAGATGGCCTCGCTTCAGCAAATTGGGTATGTGACAGCTTTCGGTGTTTGTGAACATCGAACTTTCGGTTCGTTTCGTCTTCACACACCGCAATCTGATGCTCTTTCGAGTAGTCAAATTGCTTGGGTGTTATATGGTCAAGCCTCACGGGCAATTAGTATTGGTTAGCTCAACGCCTCACAGCGCTTACACACCCAACCTATCAACGTCGTAGTCTTCGACGGCCCTTCAGGGAACTCAAGGTTCCAGTGAGATCTCATCTTGAGGCAAGTTTCCCGCTTAGATGCTTTCAGCGGTTATCTTTCCCGAACATAGCTACCCGGCAATGCCACTGGCGTGACAACCGGAACACCAGAGGTTCGTCCACTCCGGTCCTCTCGTACTAGGAGCAGCCCCTCTCAAATCTCAAACGTCCACGGCAGATAGGGACCGAACTGTCTCACGACGTTCTAAACCCAGCTCGCGTACCACTTTAAATGGCGAACAGCCATACCCTTGGGACCGGCTTCAGCCCCAGGATGTGATGAGCCGACATCGAGGTGCCAAACACCGCCGTCGATATGAACTCTTGGGCGGTATCAGCCTGTTATCCCCGGAGTACCTTTTATCCGTTGAGCGATGGCCCTTCCATACAGAACCACCGGATCACTAAGACCTACTTTCGTACCTGCTCGACGTGTCTGTCTCGCAGTCAAGCGCGCTTTTGCCTTTATACTCTACGACCGATTTCCGACCGGTCTGAGCGCACCTTCGTACTCCTCCGTTACTCTTTAGGAGGAGACCGCCCCAGTCAAACTACCCACCATACACTGTCCTCGATCCGGATAACGGACCTGAGTTAGAACCTCAAAGTTGCCAGGGTGGTATTTCAAGGTTGGCTCCACGCGAACTGGCGTCCACGCTTCAAAGCCTCCCACCTATCCTACACAAGCAAATTCAAAGTCCAGTGCAAAGCTATAGTAAAGGTTCACGGGGTCTTTCCGTCTAGCCGCGGATACACTGCATCTTCACAGCGATTTCAATTTCACTGAGTCTCGGGTGGAGACAGCGCCGCCATCGTTACGCCATTCGTGCAGGTCGGAACTTACCCGACAAGGAATTTCGCTACCTTAGGACCGTTATAGTTACGGCCGCCGTTTACCGGGGCTTCGATCAAGAGCTTCGCGTTAGCTAACCCCATCAATTAACCTTCCGGCACCGGGCAGGCGTCACACCCTATACGTCCACTTTCGTGTTTGCAGAGTGCTGTGTTTTTAATAAACAGTCGCAGCGGCCTGGTATCTTCGACCGGCATGAGCTTACGGAGCAAGTCCTTCACCCTCACCGGCGCACCTTCTCCCGAAGTTACGGTGCCATTTTGCCTAGTTCCTTCACCCGAGTTCTCTCAAGCGCCTTGGTATTCTCTACCCAACCACCTGTGTCGGTTTGGGGTACGGTTCCTGGTTACCTGAAGCTTAGAAGCTTTTCTTGGAAGCATGGCATCAACCACTTCGTCATCTAAAAGATGACTCGTCATCAGCTCTCGGCCTTAGAATCCCGGATTTACCTAAGATTCCAGCCTACCACCTTAAACTTGGACAACCAACGCCAAGCTGGCCTAGCCTTCTCCGTCCCTCCATCGCAATAACCAGAAGTACAGGAATATTAACCTGTTTTCCATCGACTACGCTTTTCAGCCTCGCCTTAGGGACCGACTAACCCTGCGTCGATTAACGTTGCGCAGGAAACCTTGGTCTTTCGGCGTGGGTGTTTTTCACACCCATTGTCGTTACTCATGTCAGCATTCGCACTTCTGATACCTCCAGCAAGCTTCTCAACTCACCTTCACAGGCTTACAGAACGCTCCTCTACCGCATCATCCTAAGATGATACCCGTAGCTTCGGTGTATGGTTTGAGCCCCGTTACATCTTCCGCGCAGGCCGACTCGACTAGTGAGCTATTACGCTTTCTTTAAAGGGTGGCTGCTTCTAAGCCAACCTCCTAGCTGTCTAAGCCTTCCCACATCGTTTCCCACTTAACCATAACTTTGGGACCTTAGCTGACGGTCTGGGTTGTTTCCCTTTTCACGACGGACGTTAGCACCCGCCGTGTGTCTCCCATGCTCGGCACTTGTAGGTATTCGGAGTTTGCATCGGTTTGGTAAGTCGGGATGACCCCCTAGCCGAAACAGTGCTCTACCCCCTACAGTGATACATGAGGCGCTACCTAAATAGCTTTCGAGGAGAACCAGCTATCTCCGAGCTTGATTAGCCTTTCACTCCGATCCACAGGTCATCCGCTAACTTTTCAACGGTAGTCGGTTCGGTCCTCCAGTTAGTGTTACCCAACCTTCAACCTGCCCATGGATAGATCGCCCGGTTTCGGGTCTATTCCCAGCGACTAGACGCCCTATTAAGACTCGCTTTCGCTACGCCTCCCCTATTCGGTTAAGCTCGCCACTGAAAATAAGTCGCTGACCCATTATACAAAAGGTACGCAGTCACAGAACAAAGTCTGCTCCCACTGCTTGTACGCATACGGTTTCAGGATCTATTTCACTCCCCTCTCCGGGGTTCTTTTCGCCTTTCCCTCACGGTACTAGTTCACTATCGGTCAGTCAGTAGTATTTAGCCTTGGAGGATGGTCCCCCCATATTCAGACAAAGTTTCTCGTGCTCCGTCCTACTCGATTTCATGACTAAGAGATTTTCGCGTACAGGGCTATCACCCACTATGGCCGCACTTTCCAGAGCGTTCCGCTAATCTCAAAGCCACTTAAGGGCTAGTCCCCGTTCGCTCGCCACTACTAAGGGAATCTCGGTTGATTTCTTTTCCTCAGGGTACTTAGATGTTTCAGTTCCCCTGGTTCGCCTCTTGCACCTATGTATTCAGTACAAGATAACCATCTTATGATGGCTGGGTTCCCCCATTCAGACATCTCCGGATCAAAGTCTGTTTGCCGACTCCCCGAAGCTTTTCGCAGGCTACCACGTCTTTCATCGCCTCTGACTGCCAAGGCATCCACCGTATGCGCTTCTTCACTTGACCATATAACCCCAAGCAATCTGGTTATACTGTGAAGACGACATTCGCCGAAAATTCGATAATACTCAATTCAGAGTAACTCACAAATTTTACCTTAGCCTGATCCGTTACCAGTGAAAGTAACGTTCAGTCTATCTTTCTATCACATACCCAAATTTTTAAAGAACGATCTAATCAAAAGACTAGAAATCAATATTCAGTGCGAATATTCATTTCTAAACTCTCAAACTTTCGAAGCAGTTTATGGTGGAGCCAAGCGGGATCGAACCGCTGACCTCCTGCGTGCAAGGCAGGCGCTCTCCCAGCTGAGCTATGGCCCCATAACAAAATTGGTGGGTCTGGGCAGATTCGAACTGCCGACCTCACCCTTATCAGGGGTGCGCTCTAACCAACTGAGCTACAGACCCAATTTCGAGCTTGTAACTGTTAGCTCAGAGCTATCAGCTTGGAGCTTAAAGCTGCTTCTATCGTCTTCTTCAATGAATCAAGCAATTCGTGTGGGAGCTCATGGAGCAGCTGATGTCGTCGATTAAGGAGGTGATCCAGCCGCAGGTTCCCCTACGGCTACCTTGTTACGACTTCACCCCAGTCATGAATCACACCGTGGTAACCGTCCCCCCGAAGGTTAGACTAGCTACTTCTGGTGCAACCCACTCCCATGGTGTGACGGGCGGTGTGTACAAGGCCCGGGAACGTATTCACCGTGACATTCTGATTCACGATTACTAGCGATTCCGACTTCACGCAGTCGAGTTGCAGACTGCGATCCGGACTACGATCGGTTTTATGGGATTAGCTCCACCTCGCGGCTTGGCAACCCTTTGTACCGACCATTGTAGCACGTGTGTAGCCCAGGCCGTAAGGGCCATGATGACTTGACGTCATCCCCACCTTCCTCCGGTTTGTCACCGGCAGTCTCCTTAGAGTGCCCACCATTACGTGCTGGTAACTAAGGACAAGGGTTGCGCTCGTTACGGGACTTAACCCAACATCTCACGACACGAGCTGACGACAGCCATGCAGCACCTGTCTCAATGTTCCCGAAGGCACCAATCCATCTCTGGAAAGTTCATTGGATGTCAAGGCCTGGTAAGGTTCTTCGCGTTGCTTCGAATTAAACCACATGCTCCACCGCTTGTGCGGGCCCCCGTCAATTCATTTGAGTTTTAACCTTGCGGCCGTACTCCCCAGGCGGTCAACTTAATGCGTTAGCTGCGCCACTAAGAGCTCAAGGCTCCCAACGGCTAGTTGACATCGTTTACGGCGTGGACTACCAGGGTATCTAATCCTGTTTGCTCCCCACGCTTTCGCACCTCAGTGTCAGTATCAGTCCAGGTGGTCGCCTTCGCCACTGGTGTTCCTTCCTATATCTACGCATTTCACCGCTACACAGGAAATTCCACCACCCTCTACCATACTCTAGCTTGTCAGTTTTGAATGCAGTTCCCAGGTTGAGCCCGGGGATTTCACATCCAACTTAACAAACCACCTACGCGCGCTTTACGCCCAGTAATTCCGATTAACGCTTGCACCCTCTGTATTACCGCGGCTGCTGGCACAGAGTTAGCCGGTGCTTATTCTGTCGGTAACGTCAAAACACTAACGTATTAGGTTAATGCCCTTCCTCCCAACTTAAAGTGCTTTACAATCCGAAGACCTTCTTCACACACGCGGCATGGCTGGATCAGGCTTTCGCCCATTGTCCAATATTCCCCACTGCTGCCTCCCGTAGGAGTCTGGACCGTGTCTCAGTTCCAGTGTGACTGATCATCCTCTCAGACCAGTTACGGATCGTCGCCTTGGTGAGCCATTACCTCACCAACTAGCTAATCCGACCTAGGCTCATCTGATAGCGCAAGGCCCGAAGGTCCCCTGCTTTCTCCCGTAGGACGTATGCGGTATTAGCGTTCCTTTCGAAACGTTGTCCCCCACTACCAGGCAGATTCCTAGGCATTACTCACCCGTCCGCCGCTGAATTCAGGAGCAAGCTCCTGTCATCCGCTCGACTTGCATGTGTTAGGCCTGCCGCCAGCGTTCAATCTGAGCCATGATCAAACTCTTCAGTTCAAACATCTTTGGGTTTTTAAGAAACCCTAAACTTGGCTCAGCAATCGTTGGTTACATCTTTGATTTCTCGCGGAGTAACTTGTGATGCTGATAATCTTGTTGACTATCAGTCTGACTCCACAAGCACCCACACGAATTGCTTGATTCAGTTGTTAAAGAGCGGTTGGTTAAGATCTTTCGTCTCAACCGAGGCGCGCATTCTACAGCAGCCTCATTTGCTGTCAAGTGATTATTTTCAGAAGTTTTCGAAGAATTCTTCAACAACTTCAACCACTTGCGCTTCCGATCTCTCGTTAGCGGGAGGCGAATTCTACAGCGTTACTCGCTGTTGTCAACACCTCTTTTTCTCCGCTTTCGACCGAGAAGATCGAACCGTTAAAAGAGCCAAACATCACCGCTCTTCCAACTCCTTCCAGGCTTCGATGAACTGAAGCGACCCACTCTCGAAACCTACTTAACTCATTGAATCTCAAGGAGTTTTCCGTTTCGACTGCGCCGGAAGTGGGGCGAATTATAGACGTCTGGAATCTGCCGTCAACCGCTAATTTCGATTTTATCGAAACTTCCGAAAATCCTGCTTATATATAGACGTCAGAGGCATGAATGCGCAATATATTGCCCACTATCTACAACAATACCCCGCTCTTACCTTGGACGATGCCGCGCAATGAATGACCAACCCCGCTCTCTTGCCTCAATGCTGTTCCCGGTTGGCCTGCTATTGATAGCCATGGCATCCATCCAGTCCGGTGCATCACTGGCCAAAAGCATGTTTCCAGTGGTGGGCGCTCAGGGGACGACAACCCTGCGCCTGATTTTCGCAAGTGTGATCATGCTTCTATTGCTGCGCCCCTGGCGAGCAAAGCTGACAGCCAAGTCGCTGCGTACGGTAATCGTCTACGGCATGGCGTTGGGAGGCATGAACTTCCTCTTCTATATGTCATTGCGCACAGTGCCGCTGGGCATCGCCGTTGCTCTCGAATTTACCGGCCCATTGGCCGTAGCTATATATGCATCCCGGCGCGCCATCGATTTTCTGTGGATCGGCCTGGCCATAGCCGGCCTGGTGCTATTGATACCGACGGGGGCGACAACTGCGGGAATCGACCTGGTTGGGGCCGGGTATGCATTGGGTGCCGGGATCTGCTGGGCGCTATACATTCTGTTTGGTCAGAGGGCCGGTGCTGATAACGGCGTCACGACTGCAGCGCTAGGGGTGATGATCGCGGCGCTGTTCGTGGCTCCCATCGGCATCGTGCATGCCGGCGCAGCGCTACTCACACCCTCGCTGATCCCGATTGCGATCGGCGTCGCCATCCTGTCCACCGCCCTGCCCTACACCCTGGAAATGGTTGCTCTCACCCGAATGCCCGCGAGGACCTTCGGTACATTGATGAGTATCGAACCGGCATTCGGCGCGCTGTCGGGTCTGCTGTTTTTGCAGGAATACCTCACGCTGTCACAATGGATGGCGATCATGTGCATTATTCTGGCTTCCGTTGGCGCGACCATGACCATGGGTAGCGCCGCCAAGCCTGCCATTGCGGCAGATTGAAACAGGATTTGACGAAGGTCTGGCAATTGGCGTTCATTTAGGCCATGTTTAGGCTCGCAACCCAATGCCAGATATGGATTTTTTCCGACAGGGATTTCGAAACGCTGAGAGCGCAAGCGAATACAGGCAGACCGGAGCATCAGACTCGCGGCAGCTATAAGGACGGTAATGAAACGAATTTTGATATTGATTGCCGTACTCGCAGTTGCGGGCTGTGCGGCGACCTCGAAAACCCAGGTGAAGCACGGCAAGAAAGGGCTGCACATCAACTGTTCGGGACTCTCGTCCTCTTGGGACAAGTGCTATACCAGCGCAGCCAACTCCTGCGCCCCGAAAGGCTACAAGGTCATCGCCAAGTCAGGGGATTCCGTAGAGGAGCCCGGCGACTATCCATTCGGCCTCAATCCCGCTGGCTACACTAGCCGCAGCATGATCGTCATCTGTAAATAGATCACGGCTGCCGGGAGATCTGACGCCCAATTTCGTCGCGGCTGGACTCCAGCACCTTGCGCTGAACGTCCGGCGTGGCCAGCATTCGCGCCACTACCAACGCACCAACGCACTGCGACAGAATCGACCATGCCAGGCTGTCGCTCCCAAGGATCTGCGCCCAACTGTCCTGAAGCTTGCAGATCCACATCTGGGCCTGCTCACGCACCTGAATATCCGAACGGGCGATTTCCGCGCCTAACGCCGGCAAAGCACAGCCGGATTCAGGCTGCTCTACGTGAGCCATGCTCAAATAGTGTTTGAGGCAACGCTCCAGCCGCTCACGATCCTGCCCCTCCTGCCCGCCCAGTCGCTCAAGACTTTGCCCCAACTCACGCTCGACGATGGCAGTGAACAACGCATCCTTGGATGAGAAATGACTATAGAACGCTGCACCGCTGAGCCCTATAGCCTTCATCAAACCATCGACGCCGACCGTGGAAAACCCGGATCGCTTGGCCGACAGCGCACTGCTCTGCAATAGTTTTTCTTGGGTTTCCAGCTTGTGATTGGCGGAGTAACGCATGTTGTTTGCCCTCGAATTGACCACCTTGACGCTGGTCGAATCCTAGCATAACGTTCGTTCACTTAACGATCGTTTACCAAAGGGGTTCACCCATGAATAACAAGAAGGTCGTATTGGTTGTCGGTGCGGGTGATGCCACGGGTGGCGCGATTGCCAAGCGCTTTGCCAAAGAAGGATTCGTTGCGTGCGTCACGCGGCGCAGTGCCGATAAATTGCAGCCGCTGGTGGACGCGATTCAGGCCGAAGGCGGCGAAGCTCACGGCTTTGCTTGCGATGCGCGCAAGGAAGAAGAAGTCATCGCGCTGATCGAAGACATCGAAGCCCGCCTCGGCCCGATTGAGGCTTTTGTCTTCAACATCGGTGCCAACGTGCCGTGCAGCATCCTTGAAGAAACCGCTCGCAAATACTTCAAGATCTGGGAGATGGCTTGTTTCTCAGGTTTTCTCAATGCCCGCGAAGTGGCCAAACGCATGGTCACGCGTAAACGTGGAACCATTCTGTTTACCGGTGCAACTGCCGGACTGCGCGGCTCATCGGGTTTCGCCGCATTCGCCGGCGCCAAGCACGGCATCCGCGCGCTCGCACAAAGCATGGCTCGCGAATTGGGCCCGATGAACATTCATGTTGCCCACATCGTGGTCGATGGTGCCATTGATACGGATTTCATCCGCAACAGTTTCCCCGAGAAATACGCCACCAAGGATCAGGACGGCATCCTCGATCCCGAGCACATCGCCGAAAATTACTGGTATCTGCACAACCAGCCACGCGATGCATGGACGTTCGAGCTGGATCTGCGCCCCTGGAACGAACGCTGGTAAACCCACCGCCCATAACAATAAATAGAGAGCAGCGAAAATGACCAAAACCGTGGAGTTCTATTTCGACCTCGGCAGCCCTGCCACTTATCTGGCCTACACCCAACTACCCAGGATCTGCGCAGAAACCAATAGTCAGCTGACCTACATTCCGATGCTGCTGGGCGGTGTGTTCAAAGCTACCGGCAACGCTTCACCGGCAATGATCCCGGCCAAGGGCCGCTACATGTTTCAGGATCTGGACCGCTACGCCAAACGCTATGGTGTAGCTCTCAATTTCAATCCACACTTTCCGATCAATACGCTGCTGTTGATGCGCGCCGTCACCGGCATACAACTGCGCCAACCGGAACGCTTTCAGGCGTTTGTCGATTGCTTGTTCACGGCGTTGTGGGTGGAGGGCAAAAACCTGAGCGACCCGGCGACTGTGGCTGCCGTGTTGAACGGACATGGATTTGCGCCCGATGACGTCCTGGCGCTGACCAACGACGAAACAGTCAAGGCGGCGCTGAAGGACAACACCGAAACCGCCATCAAACGAGGCGTTTTCGGTGCTCCGACCCTGTTTATCGGCAATCAGATGTTCTTCGGTCAGGATCGTCTCGACTTCGTCGAGGAAGCATTGCGTCAGGTCTAAATTGAAAGAACCACGCGGGCGCTGATTTCAGCGCCCGCACATGCCGATCAGATTGCAACAGTACGCGTATTCAGCCACTCCAGCGCAGCACCGCCGAGCAACGGGCTCAAGCGCTCACGAACCTCGGCGTGGTAGGCGTTGAACCACTGTTTTTCTTCCTGACTCAGCAAGTCTGGCAGCAGACAACGCGTGTCGATCGGGCACAGGGTCAAGGTTTCAAACTTGAGGAAGTCGCCGAACTCGCTGCTGCCTGCCTCACGGTTCATCGCCAGGTTTTCGATGCGCACGCCCCAACGGCCCGGACGATAAGTGCCCGGTTCGATCGAAGTAATCATCCCCGGTTGCATCGCGGTCTGTGGTGACGGCGCTGCCTGATAGGCAATCACTTGCGGGCCTTCGTGCACATTGAGGAAGTAGCCCACGCCGTGACCGGTGCCGTGGCCGTAATCCACACTTTCAGCCCAGATCGGCGCGCGCGCGATGGCGTCGAGCAGTGGAGACAGAATGCCTTTCGGGAACTGTGCCCGCGACAGCGCAATCACGCCTTTCAACACGCGTGTGCAATCGCGCTTCTGTTCTTCAGTCGGCGTACCGACCGGCACCATGCGCGTGATGTCGGTCGTGCCGCCGAGATATTGACCACCGGAGTCGATCAGCAACAGACCGTCCCCCTCGATCACCGCGTGCTCTTCTTCAGTAGCGTGATAATGCGGCATCGCGCCATTGGCATTGAAGGCAGCGATGGTATTGAAACTCAGCGACACATAATCCGGACGACGCTCGCGAGCAGCGGTGAGTTTCTCGTCGATGGTCAGCTCGGTAATGCGCTCACGACCCCAGACCGATTCCAGCCAGGCGAAGAACTCGCAGAGTGCCGCGCCGTCCTGCTCCATCGCTTTACGAATGTGCGCGGCGTCGGCTTCACTTTTTTGCGATTTGGCCAACGTGGTCGGGTTCAAGCCTTCGACCAGAGTTACGCCATTGTCGAGGTTATCCAACAGACCGCTGGTGACACGCGCCGGGTCCACCAGAAGGCTCGCGCCGCTCGGCACGGCGCGCAAGGCATCGGACACTTCGCTGTAGTCGCGCAGTGTCACGCCGTCCTGTTCCAGCACTGCACGCAACGGCGCATCAACTTTGCTCAACGCAACGAACAGCGTCGCTTGTTGCTGATTGATCAGGGCGAATGAGACGAACACCGGGTTGAACGACACATCGCCGCCGCGCAGGTTGAACAGCCATGCGATGTCGTCGAGGGTGGCGATGAAGTGCCAGTCGGCGCTGCGCTCCTGCAGGGTTTCACGCAGTTTGGCGAGTTTTTCGCCGCGGCTTACGGTCGCTTGCGGTGGCAGATGCTGATAGATCGGCGCGTTTGGCAGAGTTGGCCGGTCGCTCCAGACTTCCTTAAGCAGATCGATATCGGTACGCAGACTCGCGCCACGTGCTTCGAGCTTGCCGCTCAACGTACGCGCCGAAGCCACGGCCATCACAGCCCCGTCTACTGCAACCACGCCACCTTCCGGAGTCTGTTCAGCCAGCCAGTCCAGCGGACTCGGCTGCCCTGGTTGCAGCTTGACCAGTTCGATACCGCTGCCATTGAGTTCCTTGGTCGCCTGCTCCCAGTAACGACTGTCGGCCCAGACACCGGCGAAATCGAGGGTGACAATCAGTGTCCCGACCGAACCATGAAAGCCCGACAGCCACTGCCGTCCCTGCCAGTAACCCGGCAAATATTCCGACAGATGCGGGTCGGCAGAAGGCACCAACAACGCATGAATGCCTTCACGGCGCATCAGTTCACGGGTGCGCGCCAGGCGCTGGGGCACCGATCCTTCGGTCAAGGTCTGGGTACTCATCATGTCTCCTGCTAATCACTTATTCGTTATTGTTCGTAGCCATGGTTCGGCTGGTTAAAGCCCTGTCGCCCAGAATGCCGGAGCACTGGCGCAGGCGGTCTTGATCAATTCGCAAGCCTTGTCGACATCTTCTGCGGTGGTGAAACGGCCGAGGCTCAGACGAATGGTACGCCCCGCCAGACGCGCATCATGCCCCAGCGCCAACAGCACGTGGGATGGCGCGTTGCTTGCGGAGTTACAGGCTGAGGTCGCGGAAAACGCGATCGAATGGCTCAGCGCCGCGCTGTTGAAATCGCCCTCGCTGAACGTCAGGCTCAAGGTGTGCGCAATGCGCTGCCTGGCACTGCCATTAAGACGTACGCCGGGCAGACTCAGCAATTGTTCGAGCAAGCGTTCGCGCAACGCGACGATGGATTTTTTCTCTTCATCGAAAACGCCTGCGGCCAAAGCGAATGCAGCGCCCATTCCGGCAATCTGATGAGTCGCCAGCGTCCCGGAGCGCAAACCGCTTTCGTGTCCGCCACCATGAATCTGTGCCTGCACGCGTTGCTGCGCCCGTGGGCCGACGTACAACGCGCCAATGCCTTTGGGGCCATAGAGTTTGTGCGCCGAGAACGACATCAGATCCACTGGCCACTGCGCCAGGTCGATCGCCACTTTGCCGGCGCCCTGAGCCGCATCGACATGGAAGAGCGCCTCGCGACCGCGGACGATTTCACCGATGGCCGGGATGTCGTTGACAGTGCCGAGTTCGTTGTTGACCAGCATCAGCGAGACCAGAAAGGTGTCATCGCGCATCGCCTCGCTGACCGCCTGCGGCGTGATCAAGCCATCAGCGTCCGGGACCAGATAGGTCACGGCAACGCCGGCGTCCTGCAACTGGCGGGCGGTATCGAGGATGGCTTTGTGTTCGATCTGGCTGGTAATGATGTGGCCGCCGCAGACACCGCGCGCCTGGGCAACGCCTTTCAGCGCGAGGTTATTGGACTCGGTGGCACCGGAGGTCCAGACGATCTGTTCGGCTTGCGCCCCGACCAGTTCGGCGACTTGCCGGCGGGCCTGCTCGACCGTCTGCCGAGCCTGCTGGCCAAACGCGTGGGAGCTGGAGGCCGGGTTGCCGAAGTTACCGTGAAACCCCAGACATTCGATCATCACCTGGATGACCCGCTCGTCCACCGGAGTGGTGGCGGCGTAATCGAAATACAACGGACGTGTGTTCATAAAAGACTCGCAGAGCGTGTTCCGGGATCAGGAGGCTCGTGTCTGCAAACGGCACTGCGCAGCCTTGTGGGCTGCGCGTCGGTTCGAGAGCGTCATCAATACCTGATCGGATGCCGTTAAAGAAGAACAACTTCATTTAAAAGTGCGTAGGAACGCTCCTGAAGCCGAGCTTAACAGGCATCGGGTCGGCGGTTGAAGCAACGCGTCAGCTAAAGCTTTCAAGAAGTAACGGATACAACGAAATCACCAGCAATGCCGCCATGCCCCAGTTGAATACGCGCAACCAGCGCGGTTCCTTCAGCACATTGCGCAGCAGCGTGCCACACGCTGCCCAGACGCCGACGCTCGGCAAATTGATGATCGCGAACACCGCGGCGATCACCACGACGTTGGTGAAGTATCCCTGCATCGGCGTGTACGTGCTGATGGCACCAATGGCCATGATCCACGCCTTGGGATTGACCCACTGGAACGCCGCGGCGCCCAGGTAGCTGATCGGTTTGGCGTCGCCCTGGACGTTGTCACCGACCGGCCCCGAATGGGCGATCTTCCATGCCAGATACAACAGATACGCCGCGCCGACGTAGCGCAGGACCGTATAGAGAATCGGATAGGACTGAAACACTGCGCCCAGACCAAATCCCACGGCGACCACAAGGACGAAGAATCCACAGGTGATGCCGAGCATATGCGGGATGGTGCGGTTAAATCCGAAGTTGACGCCCGATGCCAGCAACATGGTGTTGTTCGGCCCCGGCGTAATCGAGGTGACAAGGGCAAACAGGGCAAAGCCCATTAGTAAATCAAGCGAGAGGTTCATGGTGCAGTCCGTCAGGGTCATTCAGGTGTAGACCCTACCCCAGGCGGCCCGGCAAACCCACGGACAGTTGGCTAATACTTCAAGCAGTACAGTTTGTTTTCAGCTAGGGCGCCCATGCAGCTGTACGGCACGTTCAGCGCTCATCTCGCCCTGCTTGTCAAAACCGAAGGCCTTCTGTGGCTGACCAAGTAATCGGGCTTTTTTTGCATGGTATTCGTAAAACGACAAACCGCTGCGGTTCAGTGCCTCCATGGCCAGTTCCCGGGATTCTTCTGCCGAGTAGGGCCGCAACTCCGGAGAAACATGGCTGGCACATCCGGCGAGTACGGAGACGGCGAGCAACAGCGAGACACTCAGTAAATGATTCATGAGAGCGTCCTGGCGAGCAATGTGGGGTCGATGGAGAAAGGCTACGCCCCGACACGCATGCGCAGAAATCAACGCTCTCAATAGTGGCTATCAGCAAATCGTCACCAAACCGCATATCTCCCCAAAGTGAGCGCCTGACAAAGCTGTCGATCTAACCGACCAGGTTGCAGTGCAACGCATCGTCGTGACTGCGAGCGATGCTGCTCAATACCTGAAATGAATTGAAGGTCACTGTTTTCGCCTGATGGGCGCGGATCAACTGCCAGAAATCCTGTTCACCGCTTTCGAAACTGCGGAACGCCGCTTCCCCCGCCTCGCGGGTTTGCCATTGCAGCAAGCTCAATACCCGCCGGCCATCATCGCTGGCCTGCACGCTAGCGCTGACGAAACCCTGATAGCGCTGAGCCAGGCGTTCAGTCTGCATCGACAGCGCCGAGACCAGCCCCGGCTGCTGGCGAGGCTCGATCTCGAACTCGATCAATTGGGTGAAGCTGCTGTTTTTCGCTGATGCTTGCATGAAATTCCCCACTTATCTGTAAGGCGAATCTTGCGACTCGAAGAAGCGCAGGGTAAAACCTCTAGTTAAGTCAAGGTCAAGAGCAATTTCACCATGATCACCAACGAAAACCTGCACAAGCCCCTCACCGTCGGCGAAGTCGCGGCGCGCAGCGGTGTTGCGGTCACTGCCCTGCATTTTTATGAGTCCAAGGGTTTGATCAGGAGCCAGCGCAATGCCGGCAATCAGCGACGCTATGCACGCGCCGTGCTGCGCCGAGTGGCATTGATCAAAGTTGCGCAGCGTCTGGGGATTCCGCTTGCGCAGATCGGTGAAGCACTGAAAGTCCTCCCGGACGATCGCGCACCGACGGCGGCGGACTGGAAGTTTCTTTCGGAGCAGTGGCGACGGGAACTGGATGAACGGATCAATCAACTTACGCTGCTGCGCGACCGGCTCAACGGCTGCATTGGTTGTGGCTGCCTGTCGATGGAGGCGTGTCCGTTGCGCAATCAGGGCGATGTGCTGGGTGAGCAAGGGCCGGGGGCGCACTTTTTGGATACGTAATGTGAGCTGCTGCTCGTCGGGCGAAATTCCTGGCCGGGAAGACAGTTCTATAGTGATTTTTCCGGGAATCCGGTGAAGCAACATTTCGGAAAATAAAAACAGGGAGAACGTCATGAGCGTCAAACCCATCCCCGAGGGGTATCACAGCATTACCCCGTATCTCGGCATCCAAAAGGCCGTCGAGGCCATCGACTTCTACAAGAAAGCGTTCGGCGCCACCGAGGTCATGCGCCTGGCCATGCCTGACGGCAGCATCGGTCACGCGGAGCTGCGTATTGGTGACAGCGCAATCATGCTCGGCTCGCCGTGCGATCAAGGGCCATTGAGCAGTCCGGAGCAAACCGTCTCCGTCGGTTTGCATCTGTATGTGACTGATGTCGACAAGTCATTCCAAAGGGCGCTGGATGCCGGGGCAACCGTGGTGTCTGAGGTCAAGGATCAGTTTTACGGTGATCGCAGTGGAACGTTGAAGGACCCCTACGGGCATTTGTGGTTTCTCGCGACCCACAAGGAAGATCTGACTGAAGAGCAGATCAAGCAGCGAGCGATGGAGATGTTCAGCCAAGGCTGATTACATCAGTGTCCGAACTGACTCGCGCGCGAGCAGGCTCGCTCCCACCTTGGAATGCATTTCAAATGTGGGAGCGAGCCTGCTCGCGAAAGCTCTTACAAATCCGGCATTGAAGCGGACTGACACACTCCACCAGCCCGCCCCTCCCACAATACGTTGCGATGCCGAACAGAACGCGAAACATTTACTTTCACATTCCTTATCGGGATTAATCTCGCTCATCCGTCCTATAGAGATGCAGGCCGCTCGCGTAGGCAAAAGCCACGGGCGCCTTTCGGGGATACCCGTGCTGTGAAGCCCGCAACCACGCGCCCTTTCACCGCTCTCTAGACGCGTAATCATGTCGAAAAAATCCCGTTCCAAACTGTGGTTCCTGGTACATAGCTGGCTCGCATTACCGATCTGGTTTTTCGTCCTGATCGTTTGTGTGACCGGAACGCTGGCGGTGGTCAGCCAGGAAATCGTCTGGCTGGCCAATCCACAGATGCACGCCAATCAACCGTCTGACGACGCACCGCTGCTGGGTTATGACGAGATCATGGCCGCCATCAAAAAGGCCGAGCCGGAGTTGCTGGTCAAGCGCATCAATCGTCCGGACGAATCGCATTTCGCCCTGGATGTGAGCGTCAGCAAACCGGATGGTCATTCGCAAATACTGTACGTAAACCCGTACACCGGGGTGATCCAGGGCAAGGCACCTGATTTCAACTTTCGTGGATTCACCCGCGCATTGCATGGCTGGTGGCTGGTGCCGTTCACCAATGGCTACAGTTGGGGCTGGTATCTGGTGTCGTTCCTGGCCTTGCCAATGCTGGCGTCACTGGTTACGGGGCTGGTGGTCTACAAACGCTTCTGGAAAGGCTTTTTCAGTCCGACCTTGCGTTTTCGCCACGGCGCACGGATCTTCTGGGGCGACTTTCATCGTCTGAGCGGCATCTGGTCGATCTGGTTCATCGCGGTCATTTCCATCACGGCCGTCTGGTTCCTGATCGAGGCATTCCTGTCCGACTACCAGATTTCGATCTCCAGCGAGCCGGTCATCGCGTCCATGTCCCGAGAGAGCGTGCCGCTGTCGGCCAACGGTTTGCCACCACCACAAGTGAGCCTGGACCAGGCCGTCGAAATCGCCCGGCAAAAGATTCCCGGGCTGGAAGCCAGCAGTATTTTTCTCCCGGGCAACGCCTACAGCCACCTCGATATCCAGGGGCGCGGCTGGTATCCACTGATGTTCCAGAGCGCCACCCTCAATCCATACAGTGGTGAGGTCGCTGCCTCGCGGTTGCTGTCCGATCGAACGGCCCTGGAATTCGTCACCGAATCAATGCGACCGCTGCACACCGGTGATTTCGGCGGGCTGTGGATCAAGCTCATCTGGTTCTTCTTCGGCCTCGTGTTGAGCATGATGGTCCTGAGCGGCTTGTTGATCTGGACCAAACGCACGGCGCTGGCGACCGTCAATGCGCTCAAGCGCGAAGACAAAAAAAATCGCGTGAAGGCGCAAGCCGTCGTCAGCCGTGAACCGTCGGAGGTCAACTCGTGAGCAAGATCACCACTGCCCCGCAACCGTCGCGACTGAGTCTGTTCTGGCATAAATGGCGCTTTCACATAAACATCTTGTTGCTGCTGATCCCGTTGGGTTTCATGCCCAACTACTTCGCCGAACAAGCACTTTTCCGCGGTGACGCAGGCCTCGGCGAGCGCGAGATAGGTGAAATCCCGGTTGGGCCGTGGAGCCTGCGCCTGGCCGAGTTTCGCAATGAGGCGCCACGTTCCGACGGTACAGCCGGTTATCTCAAAGGCTTCAGCGCTGCGCTGTGCACCACCTGTGTCGAAGGGGTCAAGGCCACCTACCTGCGCATCGGCAAACCCCGCAGCCTGCGTGCCGCCGGTTCAATCTTCTTCGGCACGCCCTACAACATGGGCACACAAGTGCCAATTCCGGACAAGACCAAACCCGACGCCGAACTGTGGATCACCATGGAAGGCTGGGACGGCAGCATGAATCAGGCCTCGATTCCCCTGAGCCAGGCCTCCCCCGCCACCATCGCCTGGCTGAACAAACAAGGAGCCAAACCATGACCTGCTCGCAACGCCCTTTCCGTCTGCGAATCAGCGCCGCGTTGTTGGTGCTGTGCGCCGGCTTCAGTGCAGGCGCACTGGCGCACAACCCGATGTGCGAATGCAAAGCCGTCGATGACGAACAGATCAAATGTACCGGTGGCTTCTCCGATGGCAGCGGCGCACCCGGAGTGACCCTGGATGTGATCGGTTACGACGAAACGATTCTGGTGCCGGGCAAGCTCGGCCCCGACTCGACAGTAACCTTCAAGAAACCCGGCGCCGAGTTTTACGTGCTGTTCGACGCGGGCCCAGGCCATGTGGTGGAAATCGACCAAGCGGATATCGAAGCGCCATGAGTACGCCCACCACACAAATCGTGCGCCCGGCCGGTGCCGGCCATGAAACCCTCAACGTGTTGCTGCTGTGCCTGCTGATCCTGGCGCTGGCAGGCTCCGTGGTGGCATGGCGCGGGGTGTCCCATGAACCGGAACCTGTCGCCAGCAATCAACTGGACGCGCGCCGCGACCTCAGCGCCGCCGAGCAAGGCATCTATGCCGACCTGCGCGTGACGCTGGACGAAATCCGCTTGCTGCGCGAAGAGCAGAAAACCTTGCCGACGCCGCAAAATCTGGCGGACGAAGGTTTTGCCCCGTTCGCCCAGGACGCGAGTTCCGTCGCTCGAGGTGGTCATGCATGGCAGATGCCGAGCGATGCCGCCTACTTCGGTCATAGCCAGACACCCTCCATCGCCGGTTCGTTTCTGATGCGTGTCAGCGCTGATGACCAGGCAGCGCCGGATATCTGGCTCAACCGTGACGCCGCACTCACGGCGCCTCGGGAGCTGACTGACGCCGCCCTGGCCGCCGCTGGCTGGAAACAGATCGTCGCGCAATACGATGCCGGGGTTACCCGCGAACATCGCCATTGATTCCTCGCCCTAACCCGAGAGAAGACCGCTTGCCCATGTCTATTTCATCTACACGCCGTCCCTTGTTGCGTCTGTTTCTGCTGAGCATTTGCGCCTGCCTGCTGAGCCCGCTGGTCAGCGCCGATCCGGCGAAACGCCTGCGCATCGGCATCACCCTGCACCCTTATTACAGTTATGTAGCGAACATCGTCGGCGACAAGGCCGAGGTGGTCCCACTGATTCCGGCCGGCTTCAATCCGCACGCCTACGAACCACGGGCCGAGGACATCAAGCGCATCAGCGGCCTCGACGTGATCGTGCTCAATGGCGTCGGCCATGATGACTTCGCCGACCGCATGATCGCCGCCAGCGAAACGCCGAACATCAAGACCATCGAGGCCAATGAAAACGTGCCGCTGCTGGCCGCCACCGGTGTGGCTGCGCGGGGTGCCGGCAAAGTGGTGAACCCGCATACCTTCCTGTCGATCAGCGCCTCTATCGCGCAGGTCAACAACATCGCTCGGGAGTTGGGCAAGCTCGACCCGGACAATGCCAAGACCTACACCCAGAACGCCCGCGCCTACGGCAAACGCCTGCGGCAGATGCGCGCCGACGCGTTAGCCAAGCTGACCCAGGCGCCGAACGCCGAGTTGCGTGTGGCCACTGTTCACGCGGCTTACGACTATCTGTTGCGCGAGTTCGGGCTGGAAGTGACGGCAGTGGTTGAGCCGGCCCACGGTATCGAGCCGAGCCCGAGTCAGTTGAAGAAGACCATTGACCAACTGCGCGAACTGGATGTGAA
This sequence comes from Pseudomonas sp. A0308, assembly GCF_044218815.1. Lineage (NCBI taxonomy): Bacteria > Pseudomonadati > Pseudomonadota > Gammaproteobacteria > Pseudomonadales > Pseudomonadaceae > Pseudomonas > Pseudomonas sp. A0308. The sequence continues at coordinate 5,445,709 of NZ_CP162581.1, read as the reverse complement.
GGTGATCTTCTCGGAAATGGACTTTCCGTCTAGTTATGTCGAAACCATTCAGCGTGAATCGGGCGTGAAGCTGTACCCGCTGTCGCACATTTCCTACGGCGAATACACCGCCGACAAGTACGAAAAGGAAATGACCGGCAACCTCAACACCGTGGTTCGGGCGATTCAGGAGTCTGGCGCATGACATCCAAAGAAACCCTGATCGCCCAGGACGGCGAGCAACTTGTGGAAGCGAACTTGCTCGCGAAGTCGCCCGGTCAGCCGCCATCATTGCCAAATGCAACACCGCTTTCGCGTGCAGACTCGCGCTCACAGGTCACGGGGCCGACCTTGGCATTTGCAGAGGTCTGCCTGACATTGGGCCGCACGACGATTCTCGACAACGTCTCCTTCCAGGTGCAGCCCGGCACCGTGCATGCACTGGTCGGCCCCAACGGCGGTGGCAAGAGTTCGCTGATCAAGACGTTGCTGGGGCAGATGCCGCATCAGGGTCAGTTGAGTCTGCAATGGCCCGGCGAGCCCGGCACCATCGGTTATGTGCCACAGGCGCTTGAATTCGATCGCGGCTTGCCGATGACGGTCGATGATTTCATGGCTGCCATGTGCCAGCGCCGCCCGGCCTTTCTCGGTTTGAGCAAGCACTACGCCGGCGCCATCGGTGAAGCGCTGGAACGGGTCGGCATGCAGGACAAACGCAAACGCCGCATGGGCGCACTGTCCGGAGGTGAACGTCAACGGGTGTTGCTCGCCCAGGGCTTGATCCCGGCGCCACAACTGCTGGTGCTGGATGAGCCCATGTCTGCTCTCGATGAGGCAGGGATCCGGGTCTTCGAACGCCTGCTCGGCGACTGGCGCGCGGCGGGCATCACCGTGCTGTGGATCGAACACGATCTTGAAGCGGTTGGCCGTCTGGCTGATCGGGTCACCGGCCTCAACCGTCGCGTGCTGTTCGACGCCACGCCACAACAGGCGCTAACACCGGAACGACTGCTGACCCTGTTCTCGACCCATCCACGGAGCGCTGCCTGATGAGTTACGAAGCCTTTCGTTTGATGGTCCAGGGTTGGGCCTCTTCCGGTTATCTGCCGGAGGCGCTGGCTTACGGTTTTGTGGTCAACGCGCTGCTCGCCGGCCTGCTGATCGGCCCGGTGCTGGGCGGGCTCGGCACGCTGGTGGTGGTCAAGCGCTTTGCGTTTTTCTCCGAAGCGGTCGGCCACGCAGCGCTGACCGGTGTGGCCATTGGCATCCTGCTGGGCGAACCCTACACCGGGCCTTATGGCAGCCTGTTCGGCTACTGCCTGCTGTTCGGCATTTTGCTCAACTACCTGCGCAACCGCACCGGCCTGGCGCCGGACACATTGATCGGTGTTTTTCTGTCGGTGTCCCTGGCCCTGGGCGCGAGCCTGCTGCTTATTCTCGCGGGCAAGATCAATGTGCACATTCTGGAAAACGTACTGTTCGGCTCGGTGCTGACGGTCAACGGCAATGATCTGGCGGTATTGGCCATCGTCGGCTCGCTGGTGATGGCCCTGGCGTTGCCGTTGTACAACCGCATCATGCTGGCCAGTTTCAACCCGCAACTGGCGGCCGTTCGCGGCGTGGCTGTGAAGACTCTGGATTACCTCTTCGTGATTCTGGTGACACTGATCACCGTGGCCGCCGTGAAAGTCATCGGCGCGATTCTGGTGGGCGCCCTGCTGGTGATTCCGGCGGCGGCGGCGCGCTTGCTCAGCCAGTCGCTCAAGGGCTTTTTCTGGTGTTCGGTGCTGATTGCCACGGTCAGCACGTTGTGCGGGATTCTCGCGCCAATTGTTTTCGATCTGCCGATCCCGTCCGGCGCCGCGATCATTCTGGTCGCCGGTATTGCCTTCGCCCTCGCCGCCATCGCGCGCGGGGTTGTCCCGAGTCTGAAAGGGAATCTTGGATAAATGCTTTTTTCATTGCGCAACCTGACGTTGGCCATGGCCCTGTGCGGCGTGGTCTCCACACCTTTAATAGCCGCCGAAAGCGCCAAGCCCTTGCGAGTGCTGGCCTCTCTTCCGATCACCTATGGCCTGGGCGACGTGCTGCTCAAAGGCACCGACGTCAGCCTCGAACGCGCGGCACCGGCGAACCTGCCGGGCAGCCGCCAGACCGCGTACTTCACCGGGCGCGGCGCTCCGGCACTCAATAAACTGGCCACCGGCGCCGATGCGGTGATCGGCGTGCGCTCGCTGTGGGCCGATGACCCGCTGTATCCCTTCGCCCGTCGCAGCAACATTCGCATCGTTGAAGTCGATGCCGCACGCCCGGTCGACGGCGCGTTGCCCGGTATCGCCGTGCAACCGGATTTGAAAGTCGACGGTTTGAACAGCCAGCCGTGGCTGGCGAGCAACAACATGGGGCGCATGGCAGACGTGATGGCCGCAGATCTGGTGCGTCTGGCCCCCAACGCCAAGCCGAAGATCGAAGCGAATCTGGCGCTGTTGAAACAACGCCTGCTCAAACTCAGCGCTGCCAGTGAGGCGCGTCTGGCCAATGCCGATAACCTGAGTGTGATGAGCTTGAGCGATCACTTCGGCTATCTGATCGGCAGCCTGAACCTTGAGTTGATCGGGCAGGATCCACGTCCTGATGCAGACTGGACGCCAGAGGATCTGAAAAAACTCACGGCGACACTCAAGGAAAATGATGTGGCGGTGGTGTTGCATCACCGTCAGCCATCGGAAGCAGTGAAAGCGGCGATTGCCCAGTCGGGTAGCCGATTGCTGGTGCTGAGTATTGATGCCGAAGATCCGGTGGCGGAGCTTGAGGGCAATGTGGATTTACTGCTCAAGGGGCTGAGCGGGGCGTAACTTCAGTTGTACCGCGTTATCGTTCATCGCTGACAAGCCAGCTCCCACAATGATCCGAGGTGTGCACAGCATTTTGTGGAGCACATCAAAACCCTGTGGGAGCTGGCTTGCCAGCGATGAGGTCCTGACAGAAACCCCGTATTCCGGGCATGAAAAAACCCGCTGACTGCTACCAGTCCAGCGGGTTTCTTTTTGCCCGTCTGCTTATTGAGCCGCAGCCAGCCCTTCCATCTTCTGGCGCAGGCTGAGTGGGCGCATGTCGGTCCAGACTTCTTCGATGTAGGCCAGGCATTCCTTTTTCAGGCCGCTCTTGCCCACGGTGCGCCAGCCTTCTGGCACGGCCTTGTAATCCGGCCAGATCGAGTACTGCTCTTCGTGGTTGACCACGACCTGAAAGAGGATGTCCTCACGGTCGAATACTGACGTCATGCTGGTTCTCCATCGTTGTAAGGGTGGTCTGCACGTCGGGTGCAGCCGGGTATGTAGAAAGAACGTTCGGCGCGCTGAAAAATTTACACAGCGGCAATAGCGGCAGCCAATGCACGACCGAAGATCTCGGCAACGCGGTCGATTTCGACAGCGGTGATCACCAGTGGTGGCAGGAAACGCACGACGGCGCCATGCCGACCGCCCAGTTCCAGAATCAAGCCGCGCTTGAGGCATTCGCGCTGCACCAATGGCGCCAGACGCGCAAACGCTGGCGGATGGCCGAGCGCATCCGGGGTGCCCGTCGGGTCCACCAGCTCGACGCCCAACATCAGGCCACGACCACGGATATCGCCCATCTGCGGGAAATCACGCTGCAGGATGTGCAGGTGCTCGCTCAGGCGCTCGCCCATGGCGGCCGCGTGTTCGCACACTTTGTGTTCAAGCAGATAACGCATCACCGCAGAACCGGCAGCCATCGCCATCTGATTGCCACGGAACGTGCCAGCGTGTGCGCCCGGTTGCCAGGTGTCGAGCCAGTCGCGGTAGACCACGACCGCCAGCGGCAGGCTGCCGCCGATGGCTTTGGACAGCACGACCACGTCCGGGGTGATACCGGCATGTTCGAAGGCGAACATCTTGCCGGTGCGGGCAAACCCGCTCTGAATCTCGTCGACAATCAGCGCTACGCCGGCCTTCTCGGTGATCCGACGCAAGCCGCGCAGCCATTCGATGTCGGCCGGAATCACTCCGCCCTCACCCTGCACCGCTTCGACGATCACGGCCGCTGGCAATTGCACGCCGGCCTCGGGATCGTTGAGCAAATTATCCAGATAGCTCAGATTGGCCTTCACCCCGCCACCGCCGCCGATGCCGAACGGGCAGCGGTAGTCATACGGAAACGGCATGAACTGCACGCCGTTGCTGAGTAACGCACCCAGCGGCTTCTTCGGCCCCAGGTTACCCATCAGGCTCAGAGCGCCCTGGCTCATGCCGTGATAACCACCGGAGAACGACAACACGGTGCTGCGACCGGTGGCCGTGCGTACCAGTTTCAAAGCCGCTTCCACTGCGTCAGTGCCGGTCGGGCCGCAGAACTGGATTTTCGCTTGCGACGCCAGTTGTGCCGGCAGCAAGCCAAACAGATCCTGGACAAACTGATCCTTGACCGGGGTGGTCAGGTCCAGCGTGTGCAGCGGCAGTTCATCGGCCAGCACCTGCTGGATCGCTGCGATCACCACCGGATGGTTATGCCCCAGTGCCAGCGTGCCGGCACCGGCCAGACAGTCGATGAACGTACGCCCTTCAACATCTTCGACATAAAGGCCCTTGGCGCGTTTGAGTGCCAGGGGAATACGTCGCGGATAGCTGCGGGCATTGGACTCCTGCTGTGCCTGACGAGCCAGCAATGGCGATTCGTTGAACTCATACAACGTTTCCGCTGGCGCCGAGGTGACCCGGGCCGATGACTCTCTGATAAGGCTGGTGGCAACTGACATCTGTCGACCCCTCGATTCGCTATGGATAGTGACCAAAACAGCACACCGGACAGGTGCGCGTTCCAGTCACGGGGCGCACTTGCAGGTTTTCCTGTTCTGGAAACGCTTAAGCGAGGCAAGGATTTAGCCCTTGGAGTGACTGTTCATCCGGACATTGCCAGCGGCTTGGCCATAGGCAGGATCTGCAAGCCTTTGTGCGCGAGGGAAGGTGCAGATTCGCGGTAACCCAAATGGCGATAGAACGCTTCGCCGGTGCGCGTGCTGTTGAGATGAACGGTGCGCACACCGCGAACCCGCAGCCAGCCTTCCAGATCGTTCATCAGCGCCCTCCCGACGCCACGGCGAAATGATTCCGGTTGTACGTGGCAAAGCACAACGTCGCCATCCAGACGGGCCATGCCGATACCGACCGGTTTGTCCGCCAGCAAGGCAATACTCAGATAGAAGTGCGGATTCGCGAGCCAGGCACTGATGAAATCGGCAGACTGCTGCCGGGTCCAGTCACTGACGATCAACGGGTCGTTGCGGTGATCGAGCGCACAACCAAAACGGATCGAGCGTTCGATGATACGGCTGATGATTCCGACGTCGGCCAGAATGGCCGGACGAATGCAGACAGGTGCTTGCATGGCGCTGTTCCCTCAATCCATTGAGTCAAGGCTGGCGCCGACCTTAACGTCAGCGCCGCCGATTAACCAATGCAGAGAAGTTACATTTGATGTGCAGACGTCAGAGGGACTGCAACGGCATCGTCAGCTCAACGCGCAAACCATCCGGGCGGCTGTCGAAATGCAGGGCGCAGTCGCAACGCTGGACGATCGCCTGGACAATCGCCAGGCCGAGGCCGCAACCGGTGCTCTGACCGTTGCGCCAGAAGCGCTGGGTCAGGTGCTGCAAATCATCCGGCGCAATGCCCGGGCCATGGTCGCGTACGACAAAACGCACGCGGTTGCCGATGGTTTCCAGACGCAGCTCGACCGCACAATCTTCGGAGGTATGGCGCAGGGCGTTGTCGAGCAGATTGCGCAACGCGGCGATCGACAGCACCGCAGGCATTTGCAACGGTGCAGACGAGAGTTCGGCGGGCAGATGCAGTTTGATCCGCAGACGCTCGCCACCCGTAGCGTCGGCAATCGCCAACCTGGCCACTTGCTCGGCGCTGTACTGCGTGCCGTCGTCGAAGGACAGACTGCCCTCGACCCGTGCCAGCAACAGCAGTTGCTCAAGCGTGCGGTGCAAACGGTCGGCGCCCTCCTCGGCCCGCGCCAGCGATTGATCGCGGGCGCTGCCCTCGGTCATGCGCGCCACTTGCAGGTGCGTCTTGATCGCCGTCAGCGGGCTGCGCAGTTCATGCGCGGCGTCACCGGTCAACCGACGTTCGCGCTCGATGGTCTTGCCGATGCGCTGGAACAGCTGATTCTGGGTATCGAGCAGCGGCTTCAATTCGCTGGGAAACGATTGCAATTGCAGTGGTTCGAGCGAGTCGGCATTACGTCGCATCAAGGCTTCGCGCAGGCGATTGAGCGGTGCCAGGCCTTGCCCGATTCCCAGCCACAACAGGCACAGACAGCCGAGCAACGCCACGCCTACCGGCACCGACGCCGCCAGCAGGATCGACATGTTCAGGGCTTCGCGCTCGATCTGCCGATCCGCCGTGGTAATCCGTACATCGCCCCGGGCGAGGGTGAAGCTGCGCCACGGTGCGCCGTCGATCATCTGATCGTGGAAGCCCATTTTCTCGGCCTCCAGCGCTTGTTCGGGATTGTTATGACTGCGCGCGAGAATTTCCCCGCGCAACGAGCTGACCTGACAGGCCATGCCGCCGGGAATGTTCAGTTGCTCGGCACTGAAATGCGTGCCCTCGCCTTTGCTCGGCAATGTTGGCAATTGCTCCAGCAACCCGGCAACCATGCGCGCCGAAGCCACCAGACGCTGGTCGAGGGAAAACATCATCTGGTTGCGCAGATCGCTGAGCATCCAGGCCGCTGCCAGCGCCCAGATCAGCGCGAACGCGGCGCCAAGGGTCAGGCTCAAGCGCAGGCGCAGGCTCATCACTTGCCTTGATCTCCACCATCGGCCGGCCCCAGGCGATAGCCCAGACCGCGCACGGTTTCGACGATACCTTTACCGAGTTTGCTGCGCAGGTGATGGATATGGACGTTCAGCGCGTTGCTTTCCAGCTCATCGTTGAAGCCGTAGACGCTGTCCTTCAACTGCTCGGTGGACAGGACCCGCCCGCGATTGTGCAGCAGTGCCTGCAACAGCGATTGCTCGCGCCGCGAAAGGTCCACCGATTGCCCGGCCAGCCGGGTTTCGCGGCTGCTCGGGTCGTAGGTCAGCGCACCGTGCTCGATCAGGTTGACGCTGCGCCCGGCCACCCGCCGCAGCAAGGTTTGCAGACGCGCAAACAACTCACGCAGATCGAATGGCTTGAGCAAGTAGTCATCAGCACCGGCCTGCAAGCCGTCTACGCGATCGGTGACCGAGTCGCGCGCCGTCAGGATCAGCACCGGAATTTCCAGGCCGTGCTGGCGTAACTGCTGCAACAATTTCAGGCCATCTTCGTCGGGCAAACCGAGATCAAGCACCATCACATCAAACTCGGCAACCTTGAGCATCGCCCGGGCCTTGGACGCCGTATTGACATGCTCGACGGTCAAGCCTTGAGCCGTGAGGCCGGCAACGATGCCGCTGGCGATCAGCTCATCGTCTTCGCAAACCAATACGTGCATGGGAGCTCCCTGAGCAAAAACGCGAGTGAAGCAGGTGAGGATTAAGCGGCAATTATGGCTGTCACCGGGGGTTACGGGAAGCCGAGTCAAGAACAGGTCGTGCCTGCACGGCTGCATCGACTGTTTGAAACAGGTAAACAGCGCGCAACTCCCGCCCCTATAAACAGCCCATGAAATAAATCCCGACATATAGCCGCTACATTTTAATAACTACCCGAGATAGCCTGAGCAGGCACTAAAAACTACGGCTTCTTTAAAAGGACTTTAATAAACATGCCTGCATTGAATAACTTTGTCGCGGTCGACTGGCGCTCTGGCGCAGATCGCATTTACTTTTTTTTCAAGGATACCGACACCTATTCCCGGTTCAATATCGGCGGCGATGTTCCGAACGGCTATCCCGCCTCTACCGACGGCAGATGGGACACTTTCACGCCTTACATCCAGAACCTGCGCTTCGGCTTCACCACGACTTCCCTGGGTTTCAACACGCGCAGCGACGAAGATATCGCCTGGCTGTTCTTTTACTACGGCGATACCCCGGCCGTGTGCAAATACGACCAGGATACAGACAAGGTTTCAGGCATCTACGCGTTAGCCGACACACTCTGGAAACCGATACTTCCCTACTTTGACAAAATCATTGCCGGCACCTGGACAGAGGTTTCCGGCCACCCTTTCCTGTTCAAATTCATTCTGAATGACGGTCATTACCTGAGCTTCAACTACAAGGCAAAAACACTCACCCGCAATGCCTTTGGTCAGAACCGCCTGGGCGCCCTGGCCCCTTACAAGGACCGGATCATCACGGCGGCCCAAAACGATCGAACTTTCGCCGACAGCTATTGGTATATTTTCCTCACCCATAACCAGTATCTTGTTTACAACATACAGGCCGACAAGCTCGCATCCGGCCCGCACACCATCAACGAAAGCAACTGGCCAGGGTTGTTACGCAACTGACCGGGCCGGCAGCGGCATCACAGGGCGCGGTTAATCATCGGTTAATCGCTACCGCCCATTGTGCCCCCACTTGCACAGGGACAAGGCTCCTCTCCATGCGTCATATTTTTCTACTGTTTGCGCTTCTGATCTCAGGCCTGGCCCAGGCGGGAAACAATCCTTTCGAGACAAAACCGGATTTTCTGCCGGTCGATAAAGCGTTCGTTCTCACCTCCGAGCGCCTGGAATCCGGTGAAACCCAGCTGTTCTGGCAAATCACCGACGGCTACTACCTGTATCAGAAACGCCTGAAGTTCGACGGTTTGAGTGCTGCACAACAGCCGACGCTGCCAGAGGGTGAATCCCACAGCGACGAGTTCTTCGGAGAACAACCGGTTTATCGCCAAGGGCTGGAGGTAAAGATCCCGGCGACGGCGACCGGTCAAATCAAGGTCAGCTATCAGGGCTGCGCCGATGCGGGTCTGTGTTACCCGCCGCAAACCCGGGTCATTGATCTGGGCGGTAAAGCGGTCACGCCGGCCAGTGCGCAAGCACCGGATGAAGCCCTGGCCAACAGCCTTCAGCAACGAGCACTGGGCTGGAGCCTGCTGGTATTTTTCGGCCTCGGCCTGCTGCTCGCCTTCACCCCTTGCACATTGCCGATGTTGCCGATTCTGGCGGGGATGATTGTCGGCAGCGGCGCAACGCCACGCCGAGGTTTCGCGCTGGCCGGCAGTTATGTGATCTGCATGGCGCTGGTGTATGCGGCGATGGGTGTGATCGCTGCGCTGCTCGGGGCGAACCTGCAAGCCTGGTTGCAAAACCCGTGGTTGCTGGGTGCGTTTGCCGCAGTGTTTGTGGTGCTGGCATTGCCGATGTTCGGCTTCTTTGAACTGCAATTGCCAGTGGCCTTGCGTGACCGACTGGAACACGCCTCGCGCAGTCGCAGCGGCGGCAGCCTGGTTGGCGCCGGCGTGCTCGGCGCACTGTCCGGTCTGCTGGTCGGCCCGTGCATGACCGCGCCACTCGCCGGTGCGTTGCTGTACATCGCGCAAAGCGGCAACGCCCTTCACGGCGGGCTGATTCTGTTCTCGCTGGGGATCGGCATCGGTGTGCCGTTGATGTTGCTGGTGACCGTAGGTAATCGCTTCCTGCCCAAACCCGGCGACTGGATGAACCTGCTCAAGGGCGTGTTTGGTTTCCTGTTCCTCGCCACGGCGTTGCTGATGTTGCGCCCGGTGCTGGACCCGTCGTTATGGCTCGGTCTGTGCGGCGCCTTGTTGTTGATCGCCGCCTACTGCGCGTGGAAGCAGTCCGAAGGCTTCGGCCGTGTCGCTCAGTTGTTCGGCGCCACTGCATTGCTGCTTGGGTTATGGGGCAGTTTGCTGATGATCGGTGCAGCCGGCGGCAGTGACGATCCGTATCAACCGCTGCAGGTTTACAGTGGCGACCGTGTCGCCAGTGCGGCGCCGAATGGTCATGATGCGTTCACTACCATCAAGGAACCGGCAGCACTGCAGCGCGAACTGGATGCCGCCAAGGCCCAGGGCCAGTGGGTGCTGCTTGATTACTACGCCGACTGGTGCGTTTCCTGCAAAGTCATGGAAAAGCAGGTGTTCGGCAAGGACAAGGTGATGCAGGCGTTGAGCGACGTACGCCTGCTGCGCCTGGATGTGACCACCGACAATGCCGCCAGCCGCGAATTACTCAGCCGCTATAAAGTGCCGGGGCCACCGACTTTTGTCTGGATCGGCGCTGACGGCGAAGAGCGCCGCAGCCAGCGCATCACCGGTGAAGTCGATGCCGATACGTTCCTGCAACGCTGGACCATCACCCGAGACGCCAACTAATGCTGACTTTCACCCTCGGCACCTTTGCCATCGCGCTTAACCATTTGCTGCTGATCAGTGCATTGGCACTGGCGACCTTCGTCGGTTGGCGAGTGGCCAAACGCGGTGGCGATAATCCCGAGTCGGCGCTGTTCAGTCTGTTCCTGATTGGCATGCTCGCGGCCCGCATCGCGTTTGTCGCGATGTACTGGAGCCATTACCGCGATGATCTGTGGCAGATCGTCGACCTGCGCGATGGCGGTTTTCTCGCCTGGCCGGGAGTCATCGTGTTGCTGCTCGTCGCACTGTATCGCGGCTGGCGTCGCCCGGGGCTGCGTCGGCCACTGGGTTTTGGCGTGGCCAGTGGTTTGCTGTTCTGGGTGATGGCGACACTGTCGTTGAACATCTACGAACAAGGCACGCGGCTGCCAGACATCTCCTTGCGTAACGCCGCCGGGGAAACCATCCAGCTCAGCGACTATAAAGGTGGGCCGCTGGTGATCAACCTGTGGGCCACCTGGTGTCCACCGTGCCGACGCGAGATGCCGGTACTGGAAAACGCCCAGCAGCAACGCCCTGACCTGACGTTCCTGTTCGTCAATCAGGCCGAAAGCATGCAAAGCGTTGCGACGTTTCTCGAAACCCAGGGCCTGAGCCTGACCAACGTGTTGTTCGACCGCAGCGGTCGTTTGGGTCAGGCCGTGGGTTCCATGGCATTGCCGACTACCCTGTTCTATAGCCCTGATGGTCGCCTGTTGGCCAGTCACCTGGGCGAGTTGTCGAACGCCAGTCTGGCTCGCGCAATGGAAAACTTCGACACCCCGAATTCAAACCCGAACCCGGCCTCCGCACCGGCCACTTCGTCAAGGAAACTGCCATGCCCCGCCTCCGCCACCTGCTGACGCTGACTCTGGGCACTGCCCTGTTGCAACTGCCGTCGGTTCAGGCCGCTGAAGAATTGCCTGCCGCGATCAAGCAGATCGAAGCCAAAGGCGCGAAAATCGTCGGCCAGTTCGATGCTCCCGACGGTTTGCGCGGTTACGCGGCGCAATACCAGAACCGCGGCATGGCGTTGTACCTGACCCCGGACGGTAAGCACGTTCTGCTGGGCAACCTGTACGACGCCGACGGCAAAGACCTGAGCAGCGAACCGTTGCAGAAGCTGGTGTACGCGCCAATGGCCAAGGAAGTCTGGGCCAAGTTCGAGGCGAGCAACTGGATTCAGGACGGCAACAAGGATGCGCCGCGCACGGTGTACCTGTTCAGCGATCCGAACTGCCCGTATTGCAACGTGTTCTGGGAACAGGCCCGCCCGTGGGTCAAGTCCGGCAAAGTGCAATTGCGCCACATCATGGTCGGGATCATCCGCGAAGACAGCCCGGGGAAATCCGCCGCGTTGCTCGCCGCCAAAGACCCGGCCAAAGCGCTGGAAGATCACGAAAAGGCCGGCAAGAGCAGTTCGCTCAAGGCCTTGAAAGACATCCCGGTAGCCGTGCAAACAAAATTGGCGGCGAACATGCAGTTGATGGACGACCTTGAATTGCAGGCCACTCCGGCGATTTTCTACATGGATGACAAGGGTGAATTGCAACAGCAACAAGGCGCGCCGACGCCGGACAAGTTGGCGAAGATTCTCGGACCTAAATAAGCAAGATCAAAGATCGCAGCGTGCCGCACATCCTTATAGGAGCTGCGGCACGCTGCGATCTTTTTCTCATCAGCGCCGCAAATCGCGCTCAGCCAAAAACTTCAGCAACGCGTCATTCACAAACTGCGGATTCTCCAGATTGGAGATATGCCCCGCCTCCGGCACCAACACGCACGGACAACCGATCAGCTCGGCCATTTCCTGCGCTTCCGTCGGCGGCCGTGGCTTGTCCTGATCACCGCACAGCACCAGGGTGGTCGCGGCGTTCAGCTCGCCCATACGTGGCAACAAATCATCGCGACCGAAGGTGATGCGGCCCATGGGTACGACGCTTTCGCGCAGACGTTCGGATGAATACCCCGCGAGTTTGGCGCGGAAGTCCTGATACAGCGCCGATTGTGGATCGATACCCGGGCGGAAGAAAATCGGTACGACGATGTCGAGTAACGCGTCGGAAATTTCGCCGCTTTCCTCAATCTGCTTGAACAGCGAGAAGTAGTACTGACGGGTTGGCTCGGGTTCGACGCCGACGTAAGTGTCCATCAGCACCAGACCGTTAAGCCGATTCGGTGCCGACAGCGCAAGACGTACACCCCACATGCCGCCGACCGACAGGCCGACCAAGGTGATCTGGTCGATATCCAGATGATCGAGCAACGCCTGCGCCTGACGCGCGATGTCATCCAGCGATGTGGTGTTTTCCGGCAATCGCCCAGACTCGCCGTGGCCCCAGAGGTCCAGCGCAATCACCCGATAGTGCGGCGCCAGCGCGGCGATCTGCGGCGCCCACATGGCCTGATCCCACAGATAGCTGCCCGCCAGTAACACGGCCGGGCCTGTGCCTTGATCAATGTAGTGAAGTGCCTGTCCATCAACCGTGAAAAAAGGCATCGACTAACCCCTCGTTTGCAAAAAGAGAACCGGCAGACTGAGCTGGCACTGCTCGACAGTCAAATGTCTGAAAGCAAAAAGGTCGCAGCCTGCGGCAGCTCCTACAGGGAAACGCATATTTCTCTGTAGGAGCTGCCGCAGGCTGCGATCTTTTGCTGTTAAAGACCCTCCAGCTCCGCCATCAGATCATTCAACCGATCCACCTTCTCCTCTGTGATTTCACTGGCCGCCAGCCCATCGATGTACTCGGCCAGTTCCTCCACCGTACTGCATTCGAACATCGCCCGCAGCGGCACATCGCGTTGCAGGGCTTTCTGTACGCGCGAGGCGATCTGCGTGGCGAGCAACGAGTGACCGCCGAGTTCGAAGAAGTTGTCGCGCACACCAACCTGCTCGATCTTCAGCACCTCGGCCCAGATATCTGCCAGGGTTTGCTCCAGCTCGTTGCGCGGCGCCAGGTAATCCTGGCTCTGCAACTGACCGATTTCCAGTGCCGGCAAGGCCTTGCGATCAAGCTTGCCGTTGGCGTTGAGCGGCAGTTGCGCGAGCCACAGCCAGTGCAGCGGCACCATGTATTCCGGCAGTTCACTGCGCAGGCGTTGCTTGATGCGCTCCAGGCGTTCGCTCGGGTTTAGCGCAGAATCCGCGGCCACGAGATAGCCGACCAGATGCTTGCCATTGATGCCTTCCTGCACACCGACCGCCGCATCGCGGACTTCCGGTTGTTCGTGCAGACGCGCTTCGATTTCACCCAATTCGATCCGGTAACCGCGAATTTTCACCTGATGGTCGACGCGACCGACGTATTCCAGCACGCCATCGCTACGGCGTCGCGCTAGGTCACCGGTGCGATACAAGCGTTCGCCCGGAGCGCCGAAGGGGTTCGGCACAAACACCGGCGCGGTGCGCAGCGGATCGCTGACATAGCCGCGACCGACACCCGTGCCTGCCACGCACAACTCGCCCACTGCGCCCACCGGCACCAACTCCAGCGCGCCATCCAGCAGGTACAACACGTTGTTGTCGGTCGGCGTACCGATCGGCAAATAACTGCCGCGTGTCGACGCCATGTCCACGCGGTAGAACGCCACGTCATCCGAGCATTCCGCCGGGCCGTAAGCATTGACCAGACCAATGTCCGGGTAACGCAGCAGCCACTGGTGCGCCAGTTCCGGCGGCATTGCTTCACCGGTCGGCAGCATCCAGCGCAGACCGTCGAGGCTCAGACGATCCGAGGCGAGCATGCCCTGAATCAGCGACGGCACACTCTCCAGCACGGTAATGCACTGGGCCTGCACATGCACCAGCAAACCTTGCGGATCGTGAGCAATGGTATTCGGCACGATGTCGACCCGCGCGCCGAACAGCGGCGCGGCTAGGAACTGCCAGACCGAAATGTCGAAGCTCTGCGAAGCGGTTTGCGCGATGACATCAGTCGCCGTCAGATTCAGGTACGGCACCTTGCTCAACTGGTTATTGAGCATGCCGCGCTGCTCGACCATCACGCCTTTCGGCAGGCCGGTGGAGCCCGAGGTGTAGATCACATAAGCGAGGTTGTCCGGACCACTGTGAATGCCGGGGTTTTGCACCGATGTCGCCAGCGCTTGCACCTCTTCCCACACCAGCAAGCGTGGACGATTGGCACAGCTAAACTCGTCGAGCAAAGTCTGCGCCTGTTCACGGCACGCCTCGCTGCACACCATTACGGGCGTGCGGCTCAGCTCAATGATCCGTTGCAGGCGCTGACTCGGCAGACCCGGATCCAGCGGCAGGTAACCCGCGCCAGCCTTGAAGCTGCCGATGATCATGCCGAGCAGATCGAGATTACGCTCAGCCAGCAACGCCACCGGTTGATCCATTTGCACCCCGGCTGCGACCAAAGCATGGCCGAGACGGTTGGCATTGCGGTTCAGCTGCGCATAGTTCAATTGCTGATCGAGGCAACTGGCGGCAATGCGCTCCGGATGCGCCGCAACTTGCGCTTCGAACAGCGAAACGTAGCTCTGCTCCAACGGATAGTCGTGGGCGCTCTGGTTGCATCCGTGGAGCACAAAGTCCTGCTCCTCACTGCCCAGTATCGGCAGATCGGCCATGTCGCCATGGAAACCGTCGACCAGCGCCAGCAGCAGACGCTTGAACTCGCCGAGCATGCGTTCGACCGTCGACTCGTCGAAGTAACGCTGGTCATACGACAGGTGCAGCCCAAGGTCATCGCCCGGGTAGCACACCGCCGTCAGCGGGAAGTTGGTGTGGGTCCGGCCCGAATCCGAGGTCGCGTTGAGGCTCTGCGCGCGGTCCAGTACCGAGACTTCTACCGGCGCGTTTTCGAACACAAACAGGCTGTCGAACAGCGGCTGACCTTTCGGCAATTCGCTCTGTTCCTGAATGCTCACCAGCGGCAGGTATTCGTACTCGCGCAGTTGCATGTTGCTGTCGAGCAACCCGCTCAGCCATTGCCGCACGCTGGTGCGCTGATCGTCCGCCGGCATCTGCACCCGCAGCGCGATACTGTTGATGAACAGGCCAACGGTGCGTTGCATTTCCGGCATGTCCACCGGACGCCCGGCAACGGTCACACCGAACAGCACGTCGCGATCACCACTCATGCGCCGCAACACCAGCGCCCATGCCGCTTGGGCGAAGGTATTGATAGTCAGTTGATGAGCCTGGGCCAGTTCACGCAGTCGAGCGCCATCCGCAACATTGAGGCGGGTGTAGTGGTCACCGACGACCATGCCGCCGCTTTCGCCGGCATGTTCACGCAGGAACGGGCGGTCGCTCGGGATCGGCGTGGTGCGTTCAAACCCTTGCAGGTTCTGCTTCCACCACTGGCGCGCCTCCGCCAGGCTCTGACGTTGCAGCCAGCCGATGTAATCGCGATAACGCGGCGGCACGCTCAGTTGAGCTTCGCGACCTTCGCCAAGCGCGGTGTAGATCTCGAAGAAATCGTTCATCAGCAGCGAACGGCACCAGGCATCGATGAGGATGTGGTGGTTGCTCATCATGAACCAGTAGCGCGCCGCGCCGACCTTGATCAGACGCAGGTGGAACGGTGCCTGGCTGAGCAGATCGAACCCGGCCTCGCGCTCGCTTTTGAGCAGCGCTTGCAGCTTGGGTTCCTGCTCGGCGTCGCTGATGGCGCTCCAATCCAGATACTCGATTGGCGTGCGACCCGGCGTGTGAATCACTTGCAGCATATCTTCGCCAACGTTCCAGCAGAACGAGGCACGCAACGCTTCGTGACGACCGACCACGGCTTGCCACGCTTGAGCGAAACGCTCGGGGTCGAGTTCGCTGTTGATGCGATAGCGATCCTGCATGTAGTACAGACCGGTGCCAGGTTCGAGCAGCGTGTGCAGCAACATGCCTTCCTGCATCGGCGTCAGCGGATAGACGTCTTCGATGTGCGCGGCCGGCACTGGCAACGCATCGAGTTGCGCCTGGGTCAGTTTCGCCAGCGGGAAGTCCGACGGCGTCAGGCCACCGGCCTCGTCTTGCAGGCAATGCTCGATCAGGCTTTGCAATTCGCCCAGGTAGGCGTCGGCCAGATCATTGATGGTCTGCGCTTCATAACGCTCGGCGCTGAAGGTCCAGCGCAGCAGCAACTCACCGCCGTAGACCTGACTGTCGACGCTCAACTCGTTCGGCAACGGCGCCTGCGGATCGTGGGCCGCGCCGACCGGCTCGTCCAACGGACGGAACAGCGCTTCGCTGCCGAAACTCTGGTCGAACTGGCCGAGGTAGTTGAAGGTGATCGGCGCATTCGGCAGCGCGGCCATGCTGCGTTGGCTGAGGTCATCAGCCAGATAACGCAGCACGCCATAACCCAGGCCTTTGTGCGGCACGGCGCGCAACTGATCCTTGATCGCCTTGATCGAAGCGCCCTGCCCGGCGGCCTCTTCGATGTTGTGCGGGGTCAGGCGCAATGGATAGGCGCTGGTGAACCAGCCGACGGTACGGGTCAGGTCGATCTCGTCGAACAGGGTTTCGCGGCCGTGGCCTTCGAGTTGAATCAGCGCCGACGGTTGGCCGCTCCAGCGGCACAGCACACGGGCCAATGCGGTCAGCAGCAGGTCGTTGACCTGCGTGCGATAAGCACTCGGCGCCTGTTGCAACAATTGTTGGGTGCGCTCGGCATCGAGACGCACGCTGACGGTTTGCGCATGGCGATTCTGCTGGCCACCCTGCGGATTTTCACACGGCAGATCGGCGCTCGGGCCGGCCAGTTGGGTCTGCCACCAGTTCAGTTCTTCGCGCAGTGATTCGCTACCGGCGTAAGCCTGCAGCCGTGCCGTCCAGTCCTTGAAGGCACTGGTTTTCGCCGGCAGTTTCACCGACTGCCCGGCGTCGAGCTGGCGATACACGGTTTGCAGATCGTCGAGCAAAACGCGCCACGACACGCCGTCGATCACCAAGTGATGAATCGCAATGAACAGGCGTTGCTGACCGTGCGGGCCATCGACCAACAGGGCACGCAGCAGCGGACCGTGTTCCAGATCAAGGCTGCGCTGAGCATCGGCGAACAGCGCCTCGCACGTGTCCATCGAGGCGACGCGTACGGGTGACAAAACAACGGCATCCGCGATCGGTTGATGTGCCGCTTGCCACTGACCGCCCACCTCGGTGAAGCGCAGACGCAGGGCGTCGTGCTGCTCGATCACCGCCAGTAGCGCTTGCTCCAAAAGCTGCGGCGCCAATGCCACAGTGGGTTCCAGCAACAACGCCTGGTTCCAGTGCTGACGCTCAGGAATATCGGTGTCGAAGAACCAGTGCTGAATCGGCGTCAGTCGCGACTCACCAGCCACCAGACCTTGCTCGGCCGTCACCAACTCGGTGCGGCTGGCCACTGCGGCGAGAGTTTGCACGGTCTGATGCTGGAACAGGTCACGCGGACTGAAAGGAATGCCCTGCTGACGCGCGCGGCTGACCACTTGAATCGACAGAATCGAATCGCCACCCAGCTCGAAGAAGTTGTCGTTGAGGCCAACCTGTTCGACGTTAAGCACTTCGCACCAGATCTGCGCCAGGGTTTGTTCGAGCTCGTTGCTCGGCGCCACGTAGTCCTGACGGTTAAGTTCGGGGTCCGGCGCCGGCAGTGCGCGACGATCCAGTTTGCCGTTGGCGGTCAGCGGCATGTTCGCCAGCAAAATCAGGTGGGTCGGCACCATGTAGTCCGGCAGTTGCGCCTTGAGGTGCGCCTTCAGTGCTTCGCGCAGTTGAGCTTGTTCAGCCTCGCTGTGCTCGGCAAGCTCGGTGACAAGGTAGCCAACCAGTTGCTTGCCGCTCGGCGCATCCAGCGCCAACACCACCGCTTCGCGGATCGCATCGTGATCAAGCAAGCGCGCTTCGATTTCGCCGAGTTCGATACGGAACCCACGGATTTTCACCTGATGGTCGATCCGTCCCAGGTACTCGACCAGACCGTCGGCACGCTGGCGCACCAGGTCGCCAGTGCGATACATGCGTCCACCATCAGCGGCAAACGGGTCAGCGACAAACCGTTCGGCCGTGATACCCGGACGGTCGTGATAAGCCTGCGCCAGACCGGCGCCGCCGACAAACAATTCACCGGTCGCGCCTTGCGGCACCAGCGCCAGATCGGCATCGAGAATGTACGCCACGCGAGCGCCGATCACGCTGCCGATCGGCACACTGCCGGCGCCCTCTTCGAGCACGTCCGGGGCCAGGCTGGCCAGCGGCATGACCACGGTTTCGGTCGGGCCATAGGCGTTGAAAAACAGGCTCGGTTTGAACGCCGCACGAATCCGTTGCAGGTGTTCGCCGGTCAGCGCTTCGCCACCGGTGATGATCATCCGCACCGGCAGAATGTCGTTTTGCGTGGCGAGGAACTGCGCCAACTGGCTGCCGTAGCTCGGGGTGAAACCCAGGACGTTGATGCGATGGGTGCGGATCAGCCCGCAGATTTCTTCGGCATCCCACTGACCTTGCGCCCGCAACACAACCTGCGCGCCGCTGAGCAGCGGCACCAGCAAGCGCTCGGTCGCAGCGTCGAAGTTGATCGAATAGAAGTGCAACTCGCAGTCGTCAGGGCGCATGCCGAAACGCTCGATGACGGCTTGGCAATGCATGGCGATTTCGCCGTGGGACACCACCACGCCTTTCGGTTTACCGGTCGAGCCCGAGGTGTAAATCAGGTAGGCCTGATGCTGCGGCAGGCTGATAAATGGCAGCTCGGTGGACGGATACTCGGCCAGTGCGGCGCTGTCCTCTTCCAGGCACCAACTCGCCACGCTCGACGGTAGCTCGCCGAGCGCGTTGAACATCGCGCGGTCACTGAGCAGCAGACCGATGCGGCTGTCTTCAATCATGTAATGCAGACGATCGAGCGGATATTCCGGATCGAGCGGCACATAGGCACCGCCGGCCTTGAGGATCGCCAGCAGGCCGATGACCATCTCCAGCGAACGTTCAAGCGCCAGACCAACGCGCACTTGCGGGCCAACACCACGCTCACGCAGGGCCCAGGCCAGACGATTGGCGCGAGCGTCGAGTTCGGCGTAGCTCAAGGTCTGGCCGGCAAAGGTCAGGGCTGGCGCATTTTTGCGCAGCAGCGCTTGCTCGGCAAACAGGTGATGAATGCACTGATCGAGACGATGCTCTCCCGGCTCGACGCCGAGGCTGTCGAGCAGTCGCTGTTGCTCCGGTGCGTCCAGCAGCGGCAGTTCGCTGATACGTTGTTGCGGGTCGGCGATCAGCGCTTGCAGCAGGTTGCGCCAATGTCCGGCCATGCGCGCAATGGTCGGCTCATCGAACAGATCAGTGCTGTACGTCAGGCAGCAGCCCAGGCGATGGTCAAGGTCGGTGACCTCCAGGTTGAGATCGAACTTGGTCGCCCGCGCATCGTTGGCCAGGTACTCGACGGTCATGCCGGCGAGCATACGGCTCTGCTGGAATTCCCAGCGCTGCACGTTGCACATCACCTGAAACAGCGGGTTGTAAGCGGCGCTGCGCGGTGGCTGCAAGGCTTCAACCAGATGATCGAACGGCAGATCCTGATGGGACTGCCCTTCGATGACGGTGTGGCGCACCTGCTCGAACAATTCGCCGACCGACATCTGCCCGTCGAGCTGGCAACGCAGCACCTGAGTGTTGAGGAACGCGCCGATCAGCCCTTCGCTTTCCGGGCGGATACGGTTGGCCACCGGCGCGCCGATGCGCAGATCGGTCTGGCCGCTATAGCGGTAAAGCAGCGTGGCGAGTGCGGCGGTCATGGTCATGAACAGGGTCAGGCCGTTTTGCGCATTGAACGCCCGGACCCGCGCAGCGAGGTCATCACTGAGATCGAAACGGAACAGTTCACCCTGATGGCTCTGCACCGGTGGACGCGGACGATCACCCGGCAACTCCAGCAGCGGATGTTCGCGGCCCAGTTGCGCGGTCCAGTAGTCGAGTTGACGCTGGCGCTCGCCGGACTCCAGCCAGTTGCGCTGCCAGACGCTATAGTCGAGGTACTGCACCGGCAAAGGCTCCAGCGGCGAATCGCGATCATCGACGAACGCTTCGTACAACGCGCTGAGTTCACGGGCAAAAATGTCCATTGCCCAGCCTTCGGTGACGATGTGGTGCAAGGTCAGGACGAAGTAATGCTCATGCTCGGCAGTCTTGACCAGACAGGCGCGCAGCAGCGGACCGGTTTCCAGATCAAACGGCAGATGCGCTTCTGCGTCGGCCAGTTGCTGGACTTTTTGCTCACTCAGGTCAGCCGCGAGTTTCGAGAAATCTTTCCAGCCCATCCGCACGCCAGTCTCGGCATGCACCTGCTGACGGGCCACGCCGTCGACACTCGGGAACGTCGTGCGCAGGGTTTCGTGACGCAGGATCAGCGCTTGCAACGCCGCCTCGAAATGTTCGACATGCAACACGCCACGCAGGCGCGCCATGCCGCCAACGTTGTACGCCGGGCTGTCCGGCTCCATCTGCCAGAGGAACCACATGCGCTGCTGGGAGTAGGACAACGGCACTGGCTGGGTGCGGTCGACTTTTTCGATCGGCGGCTGTTGGTTGGTGCGACCGCTGACCTGGATCTGGCGAATCTGTTCGGCGAAATCACCGAGCTCACTGTGTTCAAACAAGGCGCGCAACGGCAATTCGACGTCGCAGGCCTGGCGGGAGCGGGAGATGATTTGCGTGGCCAGCAGCGAATGACCGCCGAGGGCAAAGAAATCGTCGCGCAGGCCGATTTGCGCCAGGCCCAGCACTTCGCGCCAGATCGCGGCGATCTGTTGCTCCAGTTCAGTGACCGGTTCGACATGCTCACGCACTTGCCATTGCGGCTCGGGCAAGGCGCGGCGGTCGAGTTTGCCGCTCGGGCTCAGCGGCATTGCGTCGAGGCGCATCAGTTGCGCCGGGACCATGTACTCAGGGAGTTCGGTGGCCAGTGCGGTTTTCAGTCGGGCGATTTGCGCGTCCTCGTCTGCGCTGGCATCGGTCGCCGTGAAGTAGCCGATCAGCTGCGCGCCAGCAGCGGTTTCACGCACCAGCACCACGGCTTGGGCGACACCGTCCTGGGCGAGAAGACGTGCTTGGATTTCTTCCGGTTCGACGCGAAAACCACGCAGTTTGACCTGTTGATCGAGACGGCCGAGGTATTCGATCACGCCATCGTCAGTCCAGCGTGCACGGTCACCGGTGCGGTACAAGCGAGCACCCTGCTCGCCCAATGGATCGACCACAAAACGTTCGGCGGTCAGCGCCGGGCGACCAAGATAACCACGCGCCAGACCGATACCGCTGATGCACAGCTCACCGGGAACGCCCGCAGGTACAGGATTGAGGTCAGCGTCGAGCACGCGACAAATCACGTTGCCCAGCGGTCGGCCAATGGGCGAGCGCTCGCCATCAGCGGCGGTGCAATGCCAGTGGGTGACGTTGATCGCGGTTTCAGTCGGGCCATAGCGGTTGTGCAGTTGCACTGCCGGCAGTTGCGCCAGCACGCGGTTGCGCAACTCGGCTGGCAACGCTTCGCCTCCGGAGAACACCCGGCGCAGGCTGGTGCATTCGGCGCTGAGCGGCTCGTCGATGAACAGCGAAAGCAGCGGCGGCACGAAGTGCAGCGTGGTCACGCCATATTCCTGCACAAGCCGGGCGATGCGATGCGGATCACGGTGCTCACCCGGTGCAGTAATCAGCAGGCGCGCACCCGTGATCAGCGGCCAGAAGCATTCCCACACCGACACGTCAAAACTGATCGGTGCTTTTTGCATCAGCACGTCGGTTTCGTTGAGGCGATAAGTGTTCTGCATCCATTGCAGACGTTCAGCCAGTGCCGCGTGGGTGTTGCCGACGCCTTTCGGTTGACCGGTGGAACCGGAGGTATAAATCACGTAGGCGAGGTTGTCGCCGTGCAGGTGCAGACCCGGGGCCTGGCTTGGCCAGTTTTCCAGATGCAGGGCATCCATGGCGATGACGCTGACGCCTTCGCGGGCCGGCAAGCGATCGAGCAATTCGGTCCGCGTCAGCAGCAAATCGACGCCGCTGTCGCTGAGCATGTAGGCCAGACGCTCGGCCGGGTAATCCGGATCGAGCGGCACATAAGCGCCGCCCGCCTTGATGATCGCCAGCAGGCCGATCAGCAGCTGCGGCGAACGCTCGGCCGCGATGGCCACGCAGACATCCGGGCCGACACCTTTGTCGCGCAGGTAATGCGCCAGTCGATTGGATTGAGCATGTAGCTCGGCGAAATCGAGACTGCCGCCCTCCCACACCAGCGCGGTGCGTTGCGGAGTCAGGCGCAGTTGTTCGTTGAGCAACTCCGGCAGCCATTGCTCAGCCTTGGCGCACGGGGCGCTGCTCCAGTCTTTTTGCTGATCGATTTCGCTTTCGGTCAACAGTTGCAGATCGCCGATGGTGTGGTGCGGACGTTCGCAGACATCGCGCAGAAGATTGCTGAAATGCTCAGCCAGACGCTCGATGGTCGCGGCGTCGAACAGCTCATCGGCATAGTCGAAGGACAAGGTCAGGCGACCGTTGCGGTCTTCTTCACTGTGCAATTGCAGATCGAACTTGGCTTCGCGGCTGTGCCACGGCAACTCTTCGGCGAGCAGACCGGGCAGGCGTTTGAGTGCGCTGAGGTCACGTTGCTGATGGTTGAACATGACCTGGAACAAACCTTGTTCGCGGGCCTGCGGGAAGGCTTCGAGCAGTTGTTCGAACGGCAGGTCCTGATGGGCTTGTGCGCCGAGTGCAGCCTCGCGGGTTTGCTCCAGCAAGTCAGTGAACGACTGGCGTGATTCAACGTCGGCGCGCAGCACCTGAGTGTTGATGAAGAAGCCGATCAGGCCTTGGGTTTCCAGACGTGGACGGTTGGCATTGGGCACGCCAATGCGAATATCGCGTTGACCGCTGTAACGGTGCAGCAAGCTCTGGAACGCCGCGAGCAAGAGCATGAACGGTGTGGCATCGTGCGCTTGGGCAGTCTGCCGAATGGCTTCGCTCAGGCTGACGCTCAGACGTACGCTGTGGCGCGCGGCACTGCGAATGCGCTGCGCCGAACGCGGATGATCGGTGGCCAGTTCCAGCGTCGGGTGCTCATCGCCCAACTGCGCTTTCCAGTAGGCCAGTTGCCGCTCGCCCTCGCCGTGCGCCAGCCATTGGCGCTGCCAGCTGCCGTAGTCGGCGTACTGGGTTGGCAATGGCGCGAGCTCGGTGCGCTGGCCTTGGGAACCGGCGGCGTACAGGCGCGAGAATTCATCAATCAACACGTTCAGCGACCAGCCGTCAGCGATGATGTGGTGCAACGTCACCAGCAACTGGTGATCTTCATCATCAAGGCGAATCAGCGTCACCCAGAGTAGCGGGCCTTTTTCCAGATCGAACTGGCTACGCGCTTCGTCCTCGCGGATTTGCTCAGCGCGTGCTTCACGTTCATTGAGCGGCAAGTCGCTGATGTCGATCAGTTGCAGGTTGAATTCAGCCGCAGCATCGACTTGTTGCAGCGCCACGCCGTCGCGTTCGAAGAAGCGCGTGCGCAGGGATTCGTGGCGTTCGATCAGTTGCTGGAAGCTTGCGCGCAGGGCGTCTTCATCGAGTTCGCCGCGTAGCCGCAGCGCCCCCGGAATGTTGTAAGCGCTGCTTTGCGGATCGAGTTGCCAGGTGATCCACAAGCGATTTTGCGCCAGCGATTGTGGCATTGGCTCCGTGCGCGACAGGGAAGTGATTTCGCCTTGAACGCTACCGCCATCCTTTTGTTGCCGGGCCACGGCAGCGGCGAACGCGGACAAGGTCGGTGCTTCGAAAAGCACACGCAGGCTCAGCGCCAGACCGAGCTCTTCGCGCACTCGGGCGATCACTTGCGTGGCAGCAATCGAGTTGCCGCCGAGCAGGAAAAAGTGATCGTCGGCATTGACCTGTTTGACGTTCAGTTGCGCAGCCCAGATCTTGCCGATCAGTGCTTCGAGCTCGGAAGCTTGCAGGGTCGATTCGGCACCTTGCGCTTCATCTGACGGGAACACCGCATAGCTGTCGAGGCTGCCATCGGCCAGACGACTGCGGCAAGCCGAACGCTGCAATTTGCCGCTGGAGGTTTTCGGCAATGCGCCCGGATTGAGCAGCACCACCACGCTCGGTGCTTGCTGACAAGCCTCGGCCACCGCTTGGCGGATAGCTTTGATCAGCGCTTCTGGCGGCAGAATTTTCTGCACGCTGCGGCTGATTTCCGCTGCGATCCCGATGCCTTCGTCGCCGTCCTGAGTCACCGCGAACGCGGCGACCCGGCCCTTGCGCACCACTTCCACTTCGCTCTCGACCGTCTTCTCGATGTCCTGCGGATAAAGGTTATGGCCACGCACGATCAACATGTCTTTCAGGCGACCGGTGATGAACAGTTCGCCGTCACGCATGAAACCCAGGTCACCGGTGCGCAGCCAGGTGCGGCCGGCGTACTGGACGAAAGTCCTGGCGCTGGCCTCGGGGTTGCGCCAGTAACCGTGCGCGATGCTCGGGCCGGCCGCCCAGACTTCGCCGACGGCATTGTCGGCGAGTTCTTCAAGACGGGTTGGCTCGACGATCAGCACCGCGTGCTCTGGCTGGCTGATGCCGCAACTCATGATTGCGCTGCCATCGCCCGGCTCTGCACGGTTTTGCGCCAACGCCTGATCGTCCACGCGCAGCGCAGGAATACCCTTGCCCCGCGGCGTGCCGGCGACGAACAGCGTGGCCTCTGCCAGACCGTACGAAGCCATGAAACTGTCGGCACTGAAACCACACGCCGCGAATTTTTCGGCGAAGCGTTCGTTGGTGTCGAGACGGATCGGCTCCGAGCCGGAATAGGCCACGCGCCAGCGACTGAGGTCCAAACGATCCAGCGCCGATTCACTGACCCGCTCGCTGCACAAGCGATAGGCGAAATCCGGTCCGCCGCTGATGGTGCCGCCGTATTGGCTGATCGCTTCGAGCCAGCGCAATGGCCGAGCGAGGAAGTACGCCGGCGACATGAGGATGCACGGCACGCCACTGAAAATCGGCTGCAACAGACCGCCGATCAAACCCATGTCGTGGTACAGCGGCAGCCAGCTGACGATGACGTCATCGGGGTTCACGTCGATGCCGAAACCGTGGCGAATCAGCAGCTCGTTGGCGACCAGATTGCCGTGGCTGACCTGCACGCCTTTGGGCAGCGCGGTCGAGCCGGAGGTGTATTGCAGGAAAGCGATGTGATCGGCCGGCAGCGTCGGTTCAACCCAGCGCTCGGCCAAAGCGCTGTCGAGGGTATCGACGCACAACAGCGGCGGTGCGCCTTCGATCTGTTGCAAGGCATCGCGCAAGTCCGCGCTGGTCAGCAGCAGGCGCGGTTCGGCGTCGCCAATGATCGACAGCAGGCGCTCTTGATGATGACGGCGGGCCGATTCCGGTGGATAGGCCGGCACCGCGATCACTCCGGCATACAGACAACCAAAGAACGCCGCAACGTAATCCGGGCCGCTAGGAAACAGCAGCACCGCACGATCAGCAAACTCGGTCTCGGCCTGCAACGCAGCGGCAATGGTGCGCGCGCGTTGGTCCAGTTCGCGATAGCTGAGTACCACAGCCTGCTCTTCGTTTTCGGCAAGAAAACGCAAGGCCAGCCGATCCGGCGTCAGGGCCGCGCGGCGCTGGAGGGCTTGGACCAGGGTGCTGGGGAGTTCGAACGCGTCGGTCATGAGGTTTCCTGCCTGAATTCGGCTTGCTAGTGGAATCGAGTTGCTGCGACACGCCCTTCCAGGGCATGCAGGGCACGGTCTACGCCGACCGCGCAAGGCATGGGAATGCTGTCTGGCCGGGAGTCTTTATCCGGAACCATTCACCAATGAGAACGGATGACGTCTGGAAATAATTAGTCGGCAGACGGGATCGCTAATGGGGGCGGGGTGCGGCGGCGTGTCGCAGTTCTCAGATCACAATAATTCAATGGATTGTTTCTCTTTCTCATTTGACAATCATTATCATTCAACATAATTTGTCGCTCGATGTGTAGGGCGGCCCCGCCCCCGGGCGCCCCACTAACCTATTGGCAGTAAGGTGATTTCCATGACGGAACAAGTATCCACAAGCAGGTGCGATTCACCGCTACTTCAGGCATTCGTCGACAATCGACTGATTCTGGTCAAGATTGCAGCACGCATTACCGGCTGTCGTTCGCGCGCCGAAGACGTGGTCCAGGATGCGTTTTTCCGACTGCAGTCGGCACCGCCGATCACCTCGTCGATCAAGGCGCAATTGAGTTATCTGTTCCAGATCGTGCGCAACCTTGCGATCGATCACTACCGCAAACAGGCGCTGGAGCAGAAGTACTCCGGCCCTGAAGAGGAAGGGTTGAACGTGGTCATTCAAGGTGCTTCGCCGGAAATCTCGCACATCAACTTCTCGACCCTGGAAAACATCGCCGATGCGCTGACCGAGCTGCCGAGTCGTACGCGCTATGCGTTCGAGATGTATCGCCTGCACGGTGTGCCGCAGAAGGACATCGCCAAGGAGCTCGGCGTATCGCCGACCCTGGTCAACTTCATGATTCGTGATGCGCTGGTGCACTGCCGCAAGGTGTCGGGCAATCGCCGTGATTCGATGGCTGTGGGTCGTCGTTAAGACCGCGTCGTCCGCACAAAAAAGATCGCAGCCTTGGGCAGCTCCCACACGGTTAACGCGAAACCCGTGTAGGCGCTGCCCAAGGCTGCGATCTTTTGCTTTACGGCAATATCAAGCCAACGTGCACCGATCAAAAAACCGCTCACGCCCCAACATCATCAGCGCTGCACGTTTGTGCGGGAAGTCGAATTGTTTTTCGCAGTGAAAGCATT
The DNA here is from genome assembly GCF_044218815.1 of Pseudomonas sp. A0308. Taxonomy (NCBI): domain Bacteria; kingdom Pseudomonadati; phylum Pseudomonadota; class Gammaproteobacteria; order Pseudomonadales; family Pseudomonadaceae; genus Pseudomonas; species Pseudomonas sp. A0308. The sequence continues at coordinate 5,418,617 of NZ_CP162581.1, read as the reverse complement.
GGTTTTGCATGTAGCCGATCATCTTCGCGTTGTCGGCACGCGGCTCGGCGACGACCCGTTGAGTCCGTGGTTCGTCGAGAAACAGGTAATGCACCAGTGCCGACAACCAACTCGCCACTTTGTGCGGGCCACGGTGCTCCTCCTCCCCCACCAGCATGTGAATGCCACGGTCGTAATTGTCGGCATCGTAGAACGGCGCGATGCGATCTTCCTTGGCCCAATAGGCTTCGAAATAGGCAAATGGCTGATCGTCGAAACAGCCGATCAGGGTCAGCGTGTGCGGATCGGCGTCGAGTTTGCTCAGGTATTCGCGATGCTGATCGAGACTGCCTTGCTCTTCCCAGAAACTGGCGACTCGCGGGTTGTTCTGCCAGCGATTGAAGCGCGGCAGGTCTGCTTCGATCTCGACCGTGCGCAGAGAAATCCAGGCACCAAGGCGCGCATCAAAACGCCGATAGACTTCACCGCGAGGCTTCACCGGCCGCAGCGGGTGGCGCTTGCCCTGGCTGATCATCATTTGTTGCGGATAACAGCCAGTCAGCGATGTGCCGAGCCACGGTTGCGGCAGTTGCCAGAATAGCGTGCGCTCGCAGCGGTATTCGCCGGCCACTTCAGTGCTCACCAACAGACCACTGAGCAAGGCTGCGGTTGGCGGCTGGTCGAGTTGCCAGGTCAATTGCTGGCACGCCGGGTCTCGAGCAAATAACCAATAACAGGCTGCCCACAGGGCTTGCCCGGGCGGCAAGGCGAAACGCTCGTCGATCTGGATCGGCCCTGTGGCCTCGCGATCAAGGCGCAGGCGAATCAGCGGTTGCCCGTCCAGGCTCAGGCTCAAACGGCTTTCGGTTGCATCGGCTACCAACTGGCTGCCCGAAGGCAGGGCCAGGGCAGTCAGGTCATTCAGGTTGGACATGGGTCGGGCTCACGATAATCGTCGACAGTTCAACGATGTGACGTGACTCGAGGGTAAAAAATTAAGCTCATTTGCAAAAAATACTTAAGCTTCCTTCTTTGAGGATATTTCCTTCAAGCGGATACGGGTCACGTCGTAATCATTTCCGCCGACAGAATTAACATGACTTACCAGTCGCAGTTGCACATTGCTGGAGTTGGCAATGAAGGTGTTACCCACGGTTATCCATGTTCGCGACAGAAGGCGCATCGGCTCCACAATGATCGAATCATTACTTTCCAGCGAGAGTGTGGGTGCCGGATTGGCCGGACTGTTTCTCCGAAGGTCCAGAGTAAATTCATAACGACGGCCCGGCACCAGATACTCATATTCCTTGATCAGATGGATGCCGTTGTTTGGACTCGTATACCCCCAATTCCATAGATAGTCCCCAGTTGCATCACTCTTCACAATGAGATCCAACGGATTCGCTGCGGCAGGTCCTTTCTTCCACCTGTTCCATCCCGTCTCGCCGAAATCTGTGTAGTCATTGAGTAACTGATACGGAAGGTTACGAATATTATGAGTCGTACGCGGAAGTTCCTGGGCAGCTTTAATATCTGATTGACCGTCATACGCGAGATAGCATTCGATCGTCAAAGCTGAATAATCATCCAGGGAGAACAGCCATCCGCGTGGAATAGTCAGTTTGATACCATTGAGGTGGCATTCCTCAATCACTGCCGCCTCCAAAAGCCAAAGCAATGTCTGGGATGGGTAATCACGTTGGCCCACAGCACGAACCCAGATCTTCTGACCCACGGCAAAAAAAGGTGGGCGGGCTAATGTGACTTCGGGGTCATGAGGGAAACCTGGCAGATACAGCCGTTCAAACCCATCGACAACAGTTACATCTGGAAGAACCGGGCCAGGTAGATCAGACCTATCCAGATATTGCACCTGGAGTTCAAGCCTCTGTGATTCCCATGAGGCATTGCCTCGAAAAACCTTATACCAGATAAATAGAGTTTTACCGATGCAGGCACCGATCGTGCTGGCAGGAATATCAAATTCCACGCACCCACTTTCATCACCTTGCTTTTTTTCGAAAGTTGGATTCGGTATACCTGCCGGCCCGGCGCAATAAAGAATAATGCTGTCAGCAGTGTCCATTTCATATTCAACGACTGCTGTTGCTCCGCCAAGAGCGTGCATTGGATACAGCGTATTGTTAGTGAGCGCTTCTTTTATTACGGGGACTGGTAAATCCATTTCCATGGCATGTGTCATTACTCAGGCTCCTGCAAGATAGGTTCGTACATCGAATATCAGTACGATCACGATTCAAACAGGAATACTCAGGCTCCACCACTGTCAGTTCTGACAGGTTAATTAACTATTGCCGGGTGGTAGTCTGACGTGTTCAGACTCCAACAGCATCTCGGTCATTGATCGCGCACTGGCACCACGGCAATCCGGTAAGGATCGAAGATCTTCAGCATCTCGCCGCTGTCGCGCAGGCGTTGTAGCAACTTGCTGAACTCTTCGCCGGTAATCGGCGCGGTCGGACGCAGGATGGCGTAGTGGTGGTAGACCTGATCGATGCGCTGGGACACCAGCAATTCATCGCGCACCTTTTCGTTGCGCAGCAGGTAATCACTCAGATAAGAACGGGTCACCAGCGCGATATCCGCGCGCCCGCGCAGCACCATCAACAGATTGCTGTCGTGGGAATAGGTCAGCGTGGCCTTGAAGTTTTGCGCGAGGAATTTCGGGTCGGCATTGAAGCTGGCGAACTCGTAGTGATAGCCACTGAACAGCGCCAGACGCTTGCCGCTGAGGTCGGCAAAATAGTTCTGTTGTCGACCGTCTTCACGTTGGGCGACAAAAATCTCGGCGTCCTCAAGCCCCATATCGACGTCGTTGTGAGGGATTTCCTTCCAGCCCCAATCAGGGTTCTCGAAGATCGCCATGTCGATCCGGCCCTGCTTGAAATCACCGAAACGGCGCGGAATCGACGTCGGTACGAGAACGAACTTATAGTCGCTTTGCAGCCGGTTCAATGCCTCGACCATCTGCGGCAACAGACCGGTGTCGGCACCGTTTTCGGGGCGAACGGTATAAGGCGGAAAGTGCGCGGCACCGACCCGAACCAATTGCGCAGCCTGAGCGGGCAATACCCATAATGCAGCCAGCGCTGCGAGCAATAACCTCGCGGCGGTCCGACTTGGCAAAGACTTCAAAACACCCCACTCCCCGAAAAAATACCGATCAATGCATTCAAGCTAGGCGGTTTCGCCCAGTTAGCCAGTTTCCCGGCCCGATAGAAAGCGCTTCAACGCTCTTCAAGCACCAGAATCAGGGCCTCATCAGCCAACTGATCAAGGCTCAGACTGCCGCCGGCACGGAACCAGGTGGTGGTCCAGGACAGGGCGCCGGTGAGGAAACGCCGAGTGACAAATACGTCGCCGCGAATAAACCCGGCTTCCTTGGCCTCCCCGAGCACCTGTAGCCAAAGATCTTCATAAACATCGCGCAAGGCGAGGACTTTGGCCTGGCCATCCTCAGACAACGAGCGCCATTCGTAGACCAGCACCGCCATGGCTTCGCCGCTGCCGCCCATGATCGACTGCAATTCACAGCGAATCAGCGCCAACACGCGCTCGCGCACATTGGTCGCATCGGCGAGCGCCGCGCGCATCAAAGCGGTGTTGTAGCGGATGGTTTCCTCCATCACCGCACGCAGGATTTCGTCCTTGCTTTTGAAGTGATGAAAAATGCTCCCCGACTGAATGCCCACCGCACCGGCCAGATCGCGCACCGTGGTGCGCTCATAGCCTTTGTTGCGGAACAGGTGAGCCGCCACTTGCAGCAGTTTGCCGCGGGCGCTGTCCGGGTCGGTCAGTTGGCCTTGGTCGACCAATTCGCGCATGACCCTCAGGGCTTTTTGCTCGTCCACCCGCTCTCTCCTACAGTCGCCCGTTCTGTTGCCCCCTGAAACCGCAGGGTTGCGCGCAATTTAAGCCGCCAACGATAACCAAGCAAGCGCTCGGGCAGAAGATATTTCAACTGTTTACAAACCAAGCGCTTGCTTGGTAGCCTCCAGACACTTCTGTCGCAGGTCCCTGAGTCGGAGATAAAAAATGCCAACCACCGTCCGCATCGGATGCGCCAGTGCTTTCTGGGGTGACACCTCTACCGCCGCCGCCCAACTGGTGGACGGTGGACGCCTGGATTACCTGGTGTTCGATTACCTGGCCGAGATCACGATGTCGATCATGGCCGGCGCGCGCATGAAGGATCCGCAAGGCGGATTCGCCAGCGACTTCATCGAAGTCCTTACCCCGCTGCTGCCGCAACTGGCCGAGCAGAATATCCGCGTCATCAGTAACGCCGGCGGCGTCAATCCCCAGGCCTGCGCCGCCGCACTGCAAGCCGTTTGCGATACAGCCGGCATCAAGCTGAAAATCGCGGTGCTGCTGGGCGATGACCTGCAACCGCAATTCAAGCAACTCGCCTCTCAGGGCATTAGCGAGATGTTCACCGGTGCGCCATTGCCTGCGATGTGCGTCTCGACCAACGCCTACCTCGGCGCGCCGGGCATTGTCGAAGCGTTGCGCCTGGGCGCCGATATCGTTATCACCGGGCGCGTGGTCGACAGCGCTGTAGTCAGTGCCGCGTTGGTGCATGAGTTCGGCTGGTCGTGGCACGACTACGGAAAACTCGCCCAGGCCGCATTGGCCGGGCACATCATCGAATGCGGCGCGCAGTGTACCGGCGGCAACTTCACCGACTGGCGCGAGGTGCCGGACTACGAGCACATCGGCTTTCCAATCGTTGAAGTCAGCGCCGACAGCCAGTTCATCGTCAGCAAGCCCGAGGGCTCCGGCGGGCTGATCACGCCACTGACCGTCGGCGAACAGATGCTTTACGAAATCGGCGATCCGCAGGCCTATTTGCTGCCCGATGTAATCTGCGATTTCACTCAGGTCAAACTTCAGCAGCGAGGCAAGAACTCGGTGCAGGTGCATGGTGCCAAAGGCCTGCCGCCCAGCGATAAATACAAGGTCAGTGCCACGTATCCGGACGGCTTTCGCTGTACCGCCAGTTGCCTGATCGCCGGCATCGATGCGGTGGACAAGGGCCGTCGCGTGAGCCAGGCGATCATCGACAAGACGTCGGAAATGTTCAGCCAGCGCGGCTGGGCACCTTACAGCGAAACCCACATTGAATTGCTCGGCAGCGAAGCCACCTACGGCCCTCACGGGCAGCGCCACGACAGCCGCGAAGTGGTGATCAAACTTGCCGTGCGCCATCCGAACAAGCAGGCGCTGATTCTGTTCTCCCGGGAGATCGCCCAAGCTGCAACCGGCATGGCACCGGGGCTGACCGGCATCGTTGGCGGACGGCCGACGGTCTATCCGGTCATCCGTCTGTTCTCGTTCCTGATCGACAAAAGCGCCTGCAACCTGCACATCAACATGACCGGTGAAAATCACCCGTGTGCCCTACCCGCGCTGGCCGCACTCGACAGCCAGGACTTGCCAATCGCCGAGCAACCACCCAAACCTCAAGGTCGCGCCGACGCCAGCGTACCGTTGGTGAAACTGGCCGTAGCGCGCTCCGGTGACAAGGGCAATCACAGCAATATCGGCGTCATGCCGCGCAAGCCCGAATACCTGCCGTGGATCGCCGAAGCGTTAACGCCGGCGGTGATCGTCGACTGGATGAGCCACGTTCTGGACCCGATTCACGGCCGGGTCGAACGCTGGTATCTGCCCGGCACCCACAGCCTGAACTTTTTATTGGAAAACGCCCTCGGCGGCGGTGGTGTGGCCAGTCTGCGCATCGACCCGCAAGGTAAAGCCTTCGCCCAGCAACTATTGGAAATCCAGATCCCGGTGCCACAAAGCATCGCCGAACAGTTCGACTAGAGGGTGGTTTGCATGGCTTACGCGTCGATTTTCAATACCGATTTGTTCCGCGGCCAGACCATCATCGTCACCGGCGGTGGCAGCGGCATCGGGCGCTGCACCGCCCATGAACTGGCAGCACTCGGCGCCCATGTGCTGCTGGTCGGGCGCAAACCTGAAAAGCTGCAAAAAGTCGCCGCCGAAATTGCCGAGGACGGTGGTTGCGCGCATTGGCAGGCTTGCGATATTCGCGATGAGGAAGCGGTCAGACAGCTGGTCAGCGAATTGATCGCTGAACACGGGCCGATCCATGGATTGGTCAATAATGCCGGCGGCCAATACCCGGCGCCGCTGGCTTCGATCAATCAGAAAGGTTTCGAAACCGTACTGCGCACCAACCTGGTCGGCGGTTTTCTGATGGCGCGGGAAGTGTTCAACCAGTCGATGAGCAAGCACGGCGGCAACATCGTCAACATGCTCGCCGACATGTGGGGGGGTATGCCCGGCATGGGCCATTCGGGCGCGGCGCGTGCGGGCATGGACAATTTCACCAAAACCGCCGCGTTCGAGTGGGGTTACGCCGGGGTTCGGGTCAACGCGGTGGCGCCGGGCTGGATTGCCTCCAGCGGCATGGACACCTATGAAGGCGCGTTCAAAGCGGTGATTCCGACCCTGCGCGAACATGTGCCGCTCAAGCGCATCGGCACCGAATCGGAAGTCAGCGCGGCGATCGTGTTTCTGCTCAGTCCGGCGGCGGCGTTCATCAGTGGCAGTACCTTGAAAATCGATGGTGCGGCCAGCCTCGGCAGTCGCGCCTGGCCGCTACACAAGGCGTCTCATAGTGAGTCGTTCAATGGTTTTCACCGGGCCTACCTTCCCGATGTGCTCAAGGACAAGGAGTAAGCCATGGCGCAGATCCAGTCCCGACTCGACCCGCACAGCGAGGCGTTCGCCCGCAACCGTGCGGCGATGCTTACCGCCATAGAGCAAGTGCGACAACTCGAACAGAACCTGCTGAACAAGGCTGCCGAAGCCAAGGCGAAATTCGACAAACGCGGACAACTGCTGCCCCGCGAACGCCTCAATCTGCTGCTCGACCCCGGCGCACCTTTTCTCGAACTGGCCAGCCTCGCCGGTTACAAACTGCATGACGACAAGGACGGCAGCGCTGCCGGTGGCGGCTTGATCGCCGGCATTGGCTACGTGTCAGGCATCCGCGCGATGGTCGTCGCTAATAACAGCGCAATCAAGGGCGGCACGATTTCGCCCAGCGGCCTGAAAAAATCCCTGCGCCTGCAACAGATCGCCCAGGAAAACAAACTGCCGGTCATCACCCTCGCCGAAAGCGGCGGTGCAAACCTCAACTACGCAGCGGAGATTTTCGTCGAAGGTGCGCGCAGCTTTGCCAATCAGGCACGGATGTCAGCGATGGGTTTGCCGCAGATCACCGTGGTGCATGGCTCGGCTACGGCGGGCGGCGCCTATCAACCGGGTTTGTCGGATTACGTGGTGGTGGTGCGCGGCAAGGCCAAGCTGTTTCTCGCCGGCCCCCCGCTGCTCAAAGCCGCGACCGGCGAAGTGGCGACCGATGAAGAACTGGGCGGTGCCGAGATGCACGCGCAGGTCGCCGGCACGGCCGAGTATCTGGCCGAGAACGATGCCGATGGCGTGCGACAAGTGCGCGAGATTCTGCGGATGCTGCCATGGAACGAGCAACTGCCGTGGCTACCGGAGCCACAATACAAAGAGCCGCTTTACCCCATCGAAGAACTGCTCGGCTTGATCCCGGACGATCCGAAAAAACCTTACGACGTGCGCGAAATCATTGCGCGCATCGCTGACGAATCGAACTTCCTCGAGTTCAAGGGCGAGTTCGACCAGCAAACCATTTGCGGCCAATTGAAAATCCAGGGTCGCGCCTGCGGCTTCATCGGCAACAACGGCCCGATCACGCCAAAGGGTGCGAGCAAAGCTGCGCAGTTCATTCAACTGTGCGATCAGAGCCAGACGCCGCTGCTGTTCTTCCATAACACCACGGGGTTCATGGTCGGCACCGAGTCCGAGCAGCAAGGGGTGATCAAACACGGTTCGAAACTGATTCAGGCGGTGGCCAACGCACGGGTGCCTAAACTGACAATGGTCGTCGGCGGCTCCTACGGTGCCGGCAACTATGCGATGTGTGGGCGCGGCCTCGATCCACGGTTCATTTTCGCCTGGCCCAACAGCCGCACGGCGGTAATGGGCGGCGCGCAGGCTGGCAAAGTGTTGCGCATCGTCACCGAAGCCAAACAGCACAAGGATGGTCTGGTGCCAGACCCGAAAATGCTCGACATGCTCGAACAGGTCACCGCGCAGAAACTCGACAGCCAGTCCACCGCGCTGTATGGCAGTGCCAACCTGTGGGACGACGGCTTGATCGACCCGCGCGACACTCGCACCCTGCTCGGGTACTTGCTGGATATTTGCCACGAAGCCGACATTCGCGCACTGCAACCCAACAGCTTCGGCGTCAGCCGCTTCTGACGGCCACGGATCTTACGGAGAACAATAAAAATGATCTTCACCCCGGAACACGAAGCACTGCGCCGCACCGTCCGCCAGTTTGTCGAACACGAGATCAACCCGCACGTCGATGAATGGGAAAAGGCCGGACGTTTTCCGATCCACGAGATTTTCCGCAAGGCCGGCGACCTCGGCCTGCTGGGCATTTCCAAACCGGAAAAATTCGGCGGCATGGGCCTTGATTACAGCTACTCGATTGTCGCGGCCGAAGAGTTCGGCACCATTCACTGCGGCGGCATCCCGATGTCGATTGGTGTACAGACCGACATGTGCACCCCGGCGCTGGCGCGGTTCGGCTCCGATGAACTGCGCGAAGAGTTCCTTCGCCCGGCAATCACCGGCGAGCAGGTTGGCTGCATCGGCGTGTCGGAAGTCGGTGCCGGTTCGGACGTTGCCGGGTTGAAAACCACGGCGCGCAAGGACGGTGACGACTACGTGATCAACGGCAGCAAGATGTGGATCACCAACTCGCCGAGCGCTGACTTCATCTGCCTGCTGGCCAACACTTCGGACGACAAGCCGCACATCAACAAGTCGCTGATCATGGTGCCGATGACCACGCCGGGCATCAGCCTCAGCTCGCACCTGGACAAGCTCGGCATGCGCAGCTCGGAAACCGCGCAGGTGTTTTTCGACGATGTCCGCGTGCCGCAACGCAACCGCATCGGTCATGAAGGCGCCGGCTTCATGATGCAGATGTTGCAGTTTCAGGAAGAACGCCTGTTCGGCGCGGCGAACATGATCAAGGGCCTGGAATACTGCGTCGACAGCACCATCGAGTATTGCAAGGAACGCAAAACCTTCGGCAATGCGCTGATCGACAATCAGGTCATCCATTTCCGCCTCGCCGAATTGCAGACCGAAATCGAATGCCTGCGCGCGCTGGTCTATCAGGCTACCGAGCAATACGTTCGCGGTCAGGACGTTACTCGACTGGCATCGATGGCCAAGCTCAAGGCCGGCCGGCTCGGCCGTGAAGTCAGCGACAGTTGCCTGCAATACTGGGGCGGCATGGGCTTCATGTGGGACAACCCGGTGGCCCGCGCCTATCGCGATGTGCGGCTGGTATCGATTGGCGGCGGCGCCGACGAAATCATGCTGGGGATCATCTGCAAACTGATGGGCATCCTGCCGGGGAAAAAGAAATGAGTGGCCTGCCCGAATGCCAGACGCTGCTTTTGGAACTGCATGGCGGTGTGCTGCACATCACCCTCAATCGCCCGGACAGCCGCAATGCGATGAGCCTGCAAATGGTCAGCGAATTGCGCGCGGTGTTGGCGGCCGTTCGCGATGACCGTGCTGTTCGGGCCTTGGTGCTCAGCGGTAGCGGCGGACATTTCTGTGCCGGCGGCGACATCAAGGACATGGCCAATGCCCGCGCCGAGGGTGCCGAGGCTTACCGAGATTTGAACCGGGCGTTCGGCGCGCTGCTGGAGGAAGCCCAGCACGCGCCGCAAGTGTTGATCTGCGTGCTGCAAGGCGCGGTGATGGGCGGCGGGTTTGGACTGGCCTGTGTCAGCGACGTGGCGATGGCTGATCACAAGGCCCAATTCGGTCTGCCGGAAACCAGCCTCGGCCTGCTGCCGGCGCAGATCGCGCCATTTGTGGTGCAACGCATTGGATTGACTGAAACACGCAGACTGGCGTTGACCGCCGCGCGTTTCGATGGTCATCAGGCGCGGCGTTTGGGGGTCGTGCATTTTGTCGAGCAGGATGCGCAAGCACTGGCCGAGCGGCTGGATGAGGTGTTGCAGCATGTCTTGTGTTGCGCGCCGGAGGCGAATGCCGTGACCAAACAACTTCTGCTGGCCAGTGCCGGGCAACCATCGACTGAGTTGCTGGATGAGGCGGCGCAGTGGTTCAGCGAAGCGGTGACGGGTGCTGAAGGCATCGAGGGCACCATGGCGTTCATGCAAAAACGCAAACCGGGCTGGGCCACCTAAAAGCTTCGCGAGCAGGCTCGCTACCACAGGTGAAAGCATTCCAAATGTGGGAGCGAGCCTGCTCGCGAAGAGGCCAGCACATACACCGCAACTTTCGAGGGAACAGCCCATGCCCGCCATCCACAAAATCCTGATCGCCAACCGCGGTGAAATCGCCTGCCGTATCCAGCGCACCGCACAGGCCCTGGGCTACCGCACCGTCGCCGTCTTCAGCGACGCCGACACCGATGCGCTGCACGTACAAATGGCTGATCAAGCCGTGCCGATCGGCCCGGCACCTGTGCTGCAGTCCTATCTGAACGTACCGGCCATTCTCGACGCCGCTCGCCGCAGCGGCGCCGATGCAATCCACCCTGGCTATGGTTTTCTCTCGGAAAACGCCGGGTTCGCCCGCGCCTGCGAACAGGCCGGCCTGATTTTCATCGGCCCAAGTGCCGACGCCATCGAATTGATGGGCAGCAAACGCCTGTCGAAACTCGCCATGCTCGACGCCGGCGTGCCGTGCATCGCCGGCTATCAAGGTGCAGCGCAGGACGACGCCACCTTGCTGAGCGAAGCCGAACGCATCGGCTACCCGTTGATGATCAAGGCCAGTGCCGGTGGTGGCGGTCGCGGTATGCGGCTGGTGCACAACGCTGCGCATTTGCCGGCGCAACTGCGCACGGCACGCTCTGAAGCCCTGAATGCATTTGGCAGCGCCGAATTGATTCTCGAACAAGCGCTGATCGACCCGCGGCACGTCGAAGTGCAACTGTTTGGCGATCACCACGGCAACCTGATTTATCTCGGCGAACGCGACTGTTCGATCCAGCGTCGCCACCAAAAAGTCATCGAAGAAGCACCCTGCCCGGTGATGACCGCCGAGTTGCGCCAAGCCATGGGCGAAGCCGCACTGAAGGCCGGCCGCACAGTGAATTATGTCGGCGCCGGCACCGTGGAGTTTTTGCTCGACGCGCGCGGGCAGTTCTACTTCCTTGAGATGAACACCCGCCTGCAGGTCGAGCACCCGGTGACCGAGTTGATCACCGGACTCGATCTGGTCGCCTGGCAATTGTCAGTGGCCGAGGGGCGGCCTCTGCCGTTGACGCAAGCGCAAGTCCAGCTCAATGGCCATGCCATGGAAGTGCGGCTTTATGCTGAAGACCCCGCGCAAGATTTTCTGCCGCAAACCGGGCGCATCCAAGGATGGGAACCCGCGTTGCAGCACGGCGCGCGGATTGACCATGGTTTGCATGAAGGACAAACGGTCAGCCCGTTCTATGACCCGATGCTCGGCAAACTGATCGCTCACGGTGCCACCCGTGAAGAGGCCCGGCGCAAACTGCTGCGCGCGGTGCAGGACACGGTGTTGCTGGGCGTGCAAAGCAATCAGCGCTTGCTCGAAAGTATGTTGCAACATCCACAATTCATCAGCGGTGAATTCAGCACCGGCTTCATTCCCCAGCATTTCAGCGATCACCAAAGCCTGCATACACACACGCCGAGTGCCGAAGAACTGGCCATCGCAGCCGTGCTGTTTTATCTGGCATCGGCGCAACAACACCGCGCGCCATTGAGCGGCTGGCGCAACAACGCCAGCGTGCCGCTGCATTATCGGCTGGGTCTTGATGAACAGAACTGGACCGCACAACTGCTCAGGTGCGCAGGGGATGTGATTGAGGTGCAGGTCGCTGAACGCGCCCTCGAACTGAAACTCATCGATCACAGCACATGCTCGGTGACACTTGAAATCGCTGGCCTGCGCCAACGCCACGCCTATCGCCTAGATGACGGGCAACTCTGGCTGTTCACCCATCCCGGCAGTCTGCACCTGGAGGATCGAACTCACGCGGTGATCGGCAGTCAGACCAGCGTCAGTTCCGGCACCTTGAAGGCGCCGATGGACGGTGCCATTGTCGACGTACTCGTCAGCGAAGGCAGTGCGGTCAGCAAGGGTCAATTGCTGGTGGTGCTGGAGGCAATGAAAATGGAGCATCCGCTCACGGCCGGCATCGACGGCGTGCTCAAGCGGGTGCAGGTCAAGGTCGGCGATCAGGTAAAAAATCGTCAGGTTCTGTTGCAGGTCGAGTAGTCGCCCGAGCGCATCCGCGGGGTTTGACTACGCTCTGAATTATCAGAACGCGGAAATCAGGAACCCTGCGATGCCACACTGGCTGGTCATTGATTTGGAAGCTACCACCGACGAGGGCGGCTGGCCGGTCACGGAAATGGAAATCATCGAGATCGGCGCCACGCTGGTCGATCGTGCCGGGCGCGAGCAAGATCACTTTCAGCGCTTCGTCAAACCGACACGGCGCCCCTTGTTGACGCCCTTCTGTCGCCAGCTCACGCACATCACCCAGGCCAATATCGACGCGGCACAGACCTTGAACGAAGTTTGGCCGGCGTTCGAACGCTGGCTTGCTCAGCATCAGTCACGCCTGGAAGGCTGGGCCAGTTGGGGTGATTACGACCGCAAGCAGTTGTTGCAGGAATGGCAGCGCCTGCAAATCGACAGTGGGTTGAGCAAAGTGCCGCACATGAACCTCAAGCAACGCTTTGCCAAAGCCCGGCGTCTGGAGCGGCCGCTGGGGCTCAATGGTGCGCTTGCACTCGCTGGCATGCAGTTCAGCGGCCAGCAACATCGAGCGCTGGAAGACGCGCGCAATACGGCGCGGCTGTTGCCTTTGGTATTGCCACTCTAGGGTCAACTCTCGACTTGCCGGACTGGCGCCGGGCAGGTGACGGCGTTGAAAGCCTTGTGCATACTGGCCGCCCCACTTTTTAGCCCTTTTCGAGGAATCGCCCATGTTTAAAGTCAACGAGTACTTCGACGGCACCGTCAAGTCGATCGCCTTTGGCACCGCCGAAGGTCCGGCGACCATCGGCGTCATGGCCCCGGGCGAATACGAATTCGGCACTGCCCAGCGTGAAATCATGCACGTGGTGTCCGGCGCACTGACGGTCAAACTGCCAGACAGCACCGACTGGGAAACCTTCGCCGCCGGCAGCCAGTTCAACGTACCGGCCAACAGCAAGTTCCAGCTGAAAGTCGCCGTCGACACGGCTTACCTGTGCGAATACCGCGGCTAAACCGCTGGTTTCGAAGCGCCAATGAAAATGCCCGTGTCCAAGGACACGGGCATTTTTTGTTTCAGTGACGGGTTAGTCGAGAATCTCGACCGCCATTCCGACCTCAAGACGACCGTTGCTGTCATTCACCAGGTTCTGCCCGAACATCGCACCGTCAGCCTGCGCGCGGGTCTTTTGCAACGTCGCCAGCGGTTCGCGGTCAGCACTGCGCTCACCGGTTTGCGGGTCGATGGTGGTGAGGATGCAGCGTGAGCACGGCTTGACCACGCGGAACTCGACGTCGCCAATGCGAATCCGCTTCCATCCATCCTCGGCATACGCATGACTGCCTTCTATCACCAGATTCGGCCGAAAACGCAGCATTTCCAGCGGTCGTCCGACCTCCTGCGACAAATGCTGCAGCGATGCCTCACCGATCAGCAACAACGGAAAACCGTCGGCTAACGCGACCTGATCGTCATCCTTGCCAAAACCCGCTTGAGTCATACGTGCACGATCCAGAGGCATTTGCACCAGACGAGTCGGCTTACCAATAAAATCACTGACCCATCGCGCCGCCTCATCACCTGCATCCGGCACCCGCAAGGTGTCTCGCCAAATGGTCACGCCGCGAAGTTCGGCGTCGTTACCGGGCAAGTCGATTTCGATCGAAGCACGTTCTGGCGCACTCAGGGTCAGGCCGCCGTGGGCATTCCACAGCGCTGACAGCTGGCTCATTTTCGCTTCGGCGCGCTGAGTCAGGAAACGGCCGCTGGCTTCGTCCACCAGCATCCAGCGTCGATCGCCATCAAGCCCCAGCTTGTCCAGGTCGATCCCTTGCAGAACCTCGCCCTTGCCGGATTTCAACGGATAACGATAAAGCGCGCTCAGACGCAGCATGGCCAGCTCCCTGGTAGGCAAAAAAAGCCACCCTATACGAGCTGCTCAGGGAATCAAAGAGCAAACTGTTGGAGCGAGCCTGCTCGCGATGACGGACTCACATCCGACAAACTATTGGCCGGACTATCGGCATCGCGAGCAGGCTAACTCCTACAGTTTCAAAGGGTGTTGTGATCAGGCCGGTACTTCATCAAGCATCAGGCGTTGGCGCACCACATCGACCAGTTTGTCCGGCTGGAACTTGGAGAGGAAGTTATCGCAGCCGACCTTCTTCACCATGGATTCGTTGAAACTGCCGGACAGGGAGGTGTGCAGCACCACGTACAGGCCGCGCAGGCGTGGGTCATTGCGTATTTCGGTAGTCAGGCGATAGCCGTCCATTTCCGGCATTTCCGCGTCGGTGAACACCATCAGCAGTTTGTCGGTCATGTTCACGCCGGTGTCGGCCCAGGCTTTGAGCATGTTCAGCGCCTTCAAGCCGTCGCTGGCAATGTGCATTTTCACGCCGAGCTGTCCAAGGGTGTCACGCAACTGCGAGAGCGCCACATTGGAGTCGTCCACCAGCAGCACTTCGCGGCCACGGGCGCGCTCCAGGACCGGATCATCGAGTTTTTCGCGCGAGACCTTGGCGTTGTACGGAACGATCTCGGCGAGCACTTTCTCGACGTCGATGATTTCCACCAGTTGATCGTCGACCTTGCTGATCGCCGTCAGGTAGTGCTGACGGCCGGCGCTGGCCGGTGGCGGCAGAATGGCTTCCCAGTTCATGTTGACGATGCGATCTACACCACCAACGAGGAAGGCCTGCACCGAGCGGTTGTATTCGGTGACGATGATGGTGCTCGTCGGGCTCGGCACCAATGGACGCATACCGATCGCTTGCGAAAGATCGATCACCGGCAACGTCTGCCCGCGCAGGTTGACCACACCGCAGACAAACGGGTGACGCTGAGGAATCAGGGTCAGCTTCGGCAGTTGCAGCACTTCCTGAACCTTGAACACGTTGATCGCAAACAACTGGCGCCCGGCCAGTCGAAACATGAGAATTTCCAGGCGATTCTCACCCACCAGTTGCGTGCGTTGGTCTACCGTGTCGAGAATGCCGGCCATCAATGACTCCTGGGCTTGTTCTGATGAATTCACTAAGAGGGGTTATCGGCTACGAATGCCGAATCTTGATCCCCATGGAAATCGCTTTCAAAATGCCATATCGGGGCATTGATGTCACATTAACATCATGCTTTACTGGCGCTGAGTTTTTCATCTGCTAATGTCTTTGCGGCGCGACCACGGTTTGCACTGTATGTTCCCGCGCCTAAGGGATTCCCCTAGTAACAATCAGGCCCAACCTGATATTCGCAATATCCAATAGCCATTAATGTGACGCCATTCTCATTGCATGAACGGAGTCAGGCTATTGTGTGCGATCGCAGTTCAGCGGAAACAACCCCTCTGGAACGTCTCAGTCTGTGCTCCTGCACGTCTGGGCGCGATCTCCCGACGATCCACGATCGTCGTCACACACGGCATCCCCTCAGTAGCCATGATGTTGTGGAGATAAGCATGCCGATCGACCGTAAAGAGTGGGCGCAACGCTTCCCGGAATTTCTTGTCGAGGCTGAAACGCTCCTGGCCAAGTCCGAAGAATGCCTCAGCCATCTGCAGATGATCAGCAACGACAAGGACGCTATCGACTGCATGCTCAGCACCCTTCTCAAACTCGCAAGCAGGGCTGAAGCTCTGGCGCTTGAGGCGATTTCCGAGTTTTCCCTGCACATCTACGGCCTGCTCGATCTGGCACAGGATCACGTGGATCTGCACGAACAGGCCCTGGATGCGCTTAAGGAATGCTTCACACTGATGGCCTGGCAGCTTGAACTGGTCGATCATAAAACCGGGCAACTGAGTCTCGATAAAACCGAACAGACATCACTGCTCGAAGCGTTTGCCGCTCACGTCGGACAAACTCAGTTTCAACCAATACTGAAAACCAACCGCTTGCCATTGCTGAACTATTCGGAACGACAGGCCTGATTCGGCATGACGGTGATCGTCGAGGTTGCCGGACCACACCCTCATTGTCGTAATTGCATAAATCGTATCTGCCAGCGACAAATCAAATAAATATTCACACCGGACAACAGCGTGTATCTCCTGCCGGGCTAGGGGTTTGCCTGTGTCTGAAGAGTTCCAACTTCTGGCAATGCAGATACTAATCCAACTCAATATATCGATATTTCCATTATGGAACTCGCGTCCAACATGCCGTATTTCCTGACCCATTGGACATATATAGCAAACGCGACCAACGGTATCTTAAGTGGTATTATGCCGCCCACTAATTGCTTCCAAGTTAATGGCACAGTGACTCCATAGAAAGGCATCCACCCGAAGTTGGTGATCCTGTACATTCACTGAACCACGTTGAAATCCTTAGCATTATTGGCACCCTTTACAGACAGAGACCCGCCAGCCACCGGCCGGTCTACCCGCAGCGAACATCCATTGGCTCCATCCGTTATGTACGCCAGCCTCAAGTCAATCACTACATGGCCTCCCTCCCGGGAAAATGCGCGTCGGTTCACACTCATTCTGTGCGTCGCTGCAGCCCTTGGCAGCCTGCTGACCTACGGGTTTTCCGCGCAACTTTACCTGGGCGTTCTGTTACTGAATATTGCCGCCACTGCCTGTGTCTGGGTGCAGTATCGGCTGTCACGCAAATCGATAAAATTCCAGCCACAGGAACTTGCTGACCGTCTGCTGGAAGTCCAGGAAAACGAGCGTCACCGGCTCAGCCGCGAATTGCACGATGATATCGGCCAATTGCTGACCGCCGCCAAGCTGCAAGGCGAATGGCTCAAACGACGCATGCCGGAAGATTTGCAGGAACACTGCACCACACTTTGCGAAACCCTCGAAGAGACGCTGAACAAAGTGCGCGATGTATCGGCCATTCTCAATCCCCGCCAGTTGACCAGCCTCGGTCTTGAGGCCAGCCTGCGAGCGCATCTGCTCAAGACAATGACCAATACCAGCGTGCACTGGAGTCTAGATTGCCAGCAGCGCCTCAATGGTATTCCGGAAGAAATGGCGGTCGCCGCTTTCCGCATCACCCAGGAAGCCGTCACCAATATTTTGCGTCATGCACAGGCGAAAAACCTGCTGATACGCGTGCAGCGCCTGCCGAAAGGCTTGACGCTGCTGATCAGTGATGACGGTCTGGGGTTCGCCCCAGCCGCCAATCCAGGTCGTGAAGGACAGCGGGGCATGGCCGGGATGGCCGAACGGATCGAGCAATTGGGTGGCACCCTGAGCGTTACCAGCGAGCCTGGCAAGGGCACTCAAATCGAAGCACTTCTCCCCTGGGCGCCGCGGGCACTCGAGCGGGCCAGTACGAATAAGGTTATGCGTTGACTTGCAACTTACTTCTGGTGGATGACCACTCGCTGATCAGGGCCGGCGTTCGCGCTCTGGTGCTGGATATTCCAGGTTACGCGGTTATTGGCGAAGCCAATGATGGCTCGCAACTGCTCGAAATGGTCGAGCAGCTCAGCCCCGACATCGTGCTGTTGGATATTTCCATGAAGCAAACCGGCGGCCTGGAAGCCCTGCAACGACTCAAACGTGTGCGGCCCCAGAGCAAAGTGCTGATTTTGTCGATGCACACCGATCCTGCATTGATCATGCAGGCATTGGAGTCCGGCGCGCACGGCTATCTTCTTAAAGACACCACGGCCACCGAGCTCGAACATGCCCTGGAAGCCTTGCGCAATAACGAGCGTTACCTGAGTCCGGCCATCGCCCACACCGTGATCAATCAGGCACTGACTCGCAATCAGAAGCAGCCGGAAATCGCCGAATCGCACAACCTCACGGCTCGACAACTGGAAATCCTGCGGCTGATCGTGCGTGGGAAATCCACCCGGGAAATTGCCAATGGCCTGGGCTTGAGCATCAAGACTGTCGAGACCCACCGCTCGCAGATCATGAAGCGCCTGCAAATCTACGATGTGGCGGGCCTGGTGCTTTTCGCGGTACGCGAACAGATCATCAGTCTGGACGATTGAGCGCCAGATTTTCGCTCAATAGCGGCGAGTCCTTCGGCAGGTGTATCTGCAACGCCGCCGGGCGCGCCTCGAAGCGCATGCTGTCGCCCTCCAGAGGCTCACCGTCAAGATTGATGTAAAGCCCCTCGGCTACCTTGATTTCAACCCAAGGCAAGCGAGTTCGGACAAACATACTGTCGATGCCGAATCCATCGCTGAGCAGGTTTTTCAATGTCCCCACCAATTCCTGTGGCGCTGGCAGGATGCTGATATCCAGCAACCCGTCGTCAGCCAGCGCCTGCGGGCATAAAACATGCCCGCCGCCAGCCTGGCGACCATTGCCGATGCCCAACGCCAGCAGCTCGCCACTCCAGTGGAAATCCGGCCCCTGCAGCTCGCCATAAGCGGCGTGCAGTTCGCTGAACCGGGTCAAACCAGTGAACAGATAGGCTGCCCCGCCGAGTACCTTTTTCAGATCCTCTGAAGTGTTGGCCGTGACCTGACTGCCAAAACCGCCGGTGGCCATGTTGAGGAAAATTTGCCCGCCCACTTCACCCAGATCAATGTCACGCGGCGGTACATCGAGGAGTTCAAGCGCCTCGGCCGGCTCCAGCGGAATCCCCGCTGCGCGGGAAAAATCGTTAGCGGTACCCAAAGGCAAAAGGACAAGACTGGCTTTCCCCGGGTGGGCCGCAAGGGCCTCGGCGATGTCGCGCAACGTACCGTCTCCGCCGCCGGCGATAATTTTCGTGTACCCGTCCGCCAATGCTTGCTCGACCCAGCGCTGGGCATCCCCCGCCTCCCAGGTCAGGCGCACTGCCAATTCCCAGCCTTGCTCGCGTTTGTCCTCGACCGCGGTGCGAACCGCCTCGTTGAGTGCCTGCTTGCCATGCAGAATCAACAGTGCCCGGCGTTCACTCATAGCGTCACTCCCTGAATTGAATCGGTTGAAACATCTTGACCACCGTGGCGCGCAAAAAAGCCCTGAGATTGGCAAATAAATCTTTCGTCTGGCTGAGGCGTCCTACACAGCGGTATTTTTTCTTACAAAACATGAGGAATCGGCTTAATTGACCCGGTAGGACAGTTGGTTCACCGTGTGCGAGCGGTATCAATCATCAATCCGACTACACAAGGACGTGCATGTAATGAGAGGTTACTCCAAGGGTTTTAGCAATTGTAAAGAGGGCAAATATTGCAGGCAGGGGTTTGAAGCAGCAGATGGATATCTCCATGCCAGGTCGTGAAGCCAGAATGCCAGTGAATCCGATTGCACCCCTCACCGAATGTCGCGCGAATCACTCGTCCGATTTCAAGAAGACCACTGGAGAAGTTGATATGGAACCTCGTGTGACCGAACTGGAAACCCACCTCAAATATATTCGACGGGACATGGACGAAGTCCGCAGTGACGTCAGAACGATCAAACATCGTCTGGCCTACTCGGCGGGTGCAACCGCCGTAGTGATGGGTCTGCTGGGTTGGGTGGCCAACAGCCGATTCGACCAGTTGGTTACCCTGCTAAGCCATTGAACGAATGAAACTTTGCAGGCACCGGCTGGATCAGCCCATGCCTGCAATTGCGGGACAGGATTCAGCCCAGGAGTTCACTTAGCGGGATGAAGACGACCTCGTCTCCTTCGAGCAGTGTGCGCCCCTCCAGCACTTCCACCAATCCGTCTGCCCACGCGGCGCTGCGCAGCACACCCGAGCTCTGGTTACGGTAAATAGTCGCCCGCCCCTGCTCAAGACGGCCCCGCAGATATTCACGCCGATTACCGGCAACAGGCCAGACAAAGCCTGCTGGTACCGGGAACTTCAACGGCTCGACGTCCTGCCCCCCCTGACGTCGCAACAAATAAGGTCGGGCCAGTAATGCAAACGTCACCAACGTCGAAGCCGGATTGCCAGGCAACCCGATAACCGGCACATTGCGGAAATGGCCGAATGTCAGCGGTTTACCGGGCTTGATCGCTAGCTTCCAGAGGGCCAACTCCCCTTCTTCTCGCAAGGCGATACCGAGAAAATCAGCTTCCCCCACCGAGACACCACCGGTGGAAAGAATCAAATCAACATCCTGCAACTCACCCAAACGGACACGGGTGGTGGCGAGATCATCCGGCAAAATACCGGCGTCGATCACTTCGCAGCCCAGGCGTTCCAACCAGCTGCACAGCAACACCCGATTGCTGTTGTAGATCTGACCCGGCCCCAGCGGCTGCCCCGGCTCGACCAATTCGTCACCGGTGGAAATCACCGCCACGCGAACCTTGCGCACAACCTTAACGCCGGCACAGCCCAGCGAGGCAACCAAACCCTGCTCTATCGGGCCAAGCCGGGTTCCGGCCGCCAAGATCAACTCGCCGACCGTGGTTTCCTGGCCTTGCGGGCGAATGTTCTGGCCAATCTTCATCGGCTGGATGAAGCGCACGCTTCCATCAGCCTGAACCTCAGCGTTTTCCTGCATTTCTACGCAATCGGCGCCCGGCGGTACCGGTGCCCCGGTGAAAATCCGCGCGCACGTGCCGGGTTTCAGGGCTTGCGGAGATTGTCCGGCGAACACCTTTTGACTGACCGTCATGGCTTCGCCCGTCCAGTCGACCAGGTTCAGGGCATAACCGTCCATTGCGCTGTTCGGCCAGGGTGGCAAATCCAGGGTCGAAACGAGGTCTTCGGCCAGCACTCGGCCCTCGACCTGCGCCAGCGGCAAATATTCCTGCTCGGCAATCGGTGACGCTTCAGCCATTTCCAGCAGACGCGCCAGCGCAACTTCGACGGGCATCAGCGAGCCCGTCTTGCCCGGCTTACCCACGGGATTCACAAGGCGCGGCCTGCTTCAGATGAGTGACGAAATTGCATGGACGGTGACGAGCGTCCAGTTGCTCACCGAGAATGCCATCCCAACCCGTGCGCACGGCGTTGGTCGAGCCTGGCAGACAGCAAACCAGCGTACCGTTGGCCAGACCGGCCAGCGCACGGGACTGCACGGTAGAAGTGCCGATATCGGCCACCGATATCTGTCGGAACAACTCGCCAAACCCATCCACTTGCTTGTCGAGCAGGCACGCCACAGCTTCCGGCGTACTGTCGCGGCCAGTGAACCCGGTGCCACCGGTAATCAGCACAACCTGCACCACATCGTCGGCGATCCAGTTGGCGACTTGCGCGCGAATTTTGTAGAGGTCATCTTTAAGCAGGACCCGCGCCGCCAGATTGTGGCCGGCCGCTGCCAGGCGGTCGACAAAGACCTGGCCTGAGGTGTCGGTTTCCAGAGTACGGGTATCACTGACAGTCAGCACCGCGATATTGAGCGGCACGAAAGGTACATCAGCCTTGGCTTTCATAGGCTCGTCCAGTTGTAGGAGAAACGGTGCGGTGTTATATCACAGCGGCCTGTTTTTTCGCCGCCCCTGTGGAGAGCTGCCATGACCTTTGATACGCAACTGCCGCCCTGCTCAATTCTGCTCCTGGCGGGCGGGCGCGGCCAACGCATGGGCGGCCAGGACAAAGGTCTGGTGCAATGGCAGGGCGAACCGTTGATTGCGCATTTGCAGCGCAAGACCCGTCCGCTGACCGATGACCTGATCATTTCCTGCAACCGCAATCGCGAGCGTTACGCGCCGCTTGCCGATCAATTGGTGGAGGATGACGAAGGCGACTTTCCAGGGCCGTTGGCCGGTATTCGCGCAGGCCTCAAAGCCGCGCGACATTCGCACTTGCTGGTACTGCCTTGCGATGTCCCGCTGATCGACCATGCATTGCTGCAAAGCATGCGCGAGTCCGCCAATCAGAATCCTGAAAAACCTTTAATGTTGTGGCATGACGAACATTGGGAACCGCTGTTGTGTGTGATTCCGGCAGCCCTTTCACCGGCATTCGAAAACGCCTGGAACGCTGGCGAACGCAGCCCCGGTCGGGTCATGCGCGAGCTGGGTGCCATGGCGCTGAAATGTCCCGAGAACGACCCGCGACTGGCCAACCTCAACACTCCCGAACTGTTAAATGCTCACAACACTGTGTCAGACTGACACTATTCAAGGAACTCTCACGCCTTGTATACGTCTCAAGCTCAGTAACCAAAAGAATTCCCATTCGGAGACACACTCATGACTCAACGGACCCTCGCCACTTTCATGCTCGCACTGGGCCTTGCTACCCTCGCAGGTTGCTCCTCGCCTACAGTGATCACCTTGAATGATGGTCGCGAAATCCAGGCCGTCGACACCCCGAAATACGATGACGATTCGGGCTTCTACGAGTTCCAGCAACTGGACGGCAAAGAAACACGCATCAACAAGGATCAGGTTCGTACCGTTAAAGAGCTGTAAGCTCAACGGCGACGCCGGACACAGAAAAGCCCGCATTGATTGCGGGCTTTTTCATGGGCGCTCGAAAAGTTGCTACGACGTCACCACTGCAAAGTGATACGACTTTCGAACTCGCGCTCCTCACCAGTGACCGGGTCGATAAAACGCAAGCCCTGCGCCAGAAGCTTCAATGGATTAGTGTAGTCATCCTCAACGTCTTTCAGTGCGTCGGGGTAAAACGGGTCATTGCAGATACTCGCGCCTAGCGCGGTCATGTGTACCCGAAGCTGATGTTTTTTGCCGGTCACCGGGTACAGGCCATAACGCCAAAGGTCGCCGTTCTTTTCCCGAACCTCTACCGCCGTTTCGGTGTTGCTGACACCGGGCCCCTCTTGCATTCGGAAAAACGGTTCGCCATCGACCAGACGGCTTTTGTGCACCAAGGGAAAATCGAGTCCAGGCAATGCCGGGGCAATGGCTTCGTAGCGCTTGTCGATCTGTCGCGTTGGAAACATCGACTGATAGGCGGAACGGGTTAGCGGGTTGGCCGAGAAAATCACCAGCCCCGCGGTATGCCGGTCGATCCTGTGCAGGGGCACCAGATGGGGATTGTCCAGACGCCGGATCAGCCTGCGCAGCAAGGTCTGCTCTACGTACTCGCCGGCCGGCGTCACTGGTAGAAAATGCGGCTTGTCAGCCACCACCAGGTGCTCATCGGCATAGAGAATCGACTCGACCACAGGGATCGGTTTTTCGTCCGGCACTTCGCGAAAGTAGTGAATGCGCAGGCCTTCCTTGTAGGGCAAATCCTGCGCTATCGGCTGACCGTGAGCATCCAGCACCCGGCCCCGAGCGATCCGGTCCAGCCACTGCTCGCGTCCAATGGCGCTGAAATGCTCGCACAAGCAATCGAGTACGGTCAGCCAGGCGCCGGGCGGCAGATAAAGCGTGCTGGCCTGATTCTGTGCAGCGGAAAACGTTGATGTGGACATATGAAAATTCGAACCCTCAATGCAGGCCGGCATTATCCAGCACTGAGGGAAACGAACCTAGCGCAGAATCCTCAGGCCGGAATCGATTTGAGCGCCGCAGCGTCGGTGAACTCCTTGAGCCAGCGCAACACGTCGACAGCCTCCCAACGACCCGGGTCATACAAGGCGTACATCAGACCCTGATACCCGACCACGTCCAGTTGCTTGTGATAACCGGCGCGCTGAAACAAGGCTTCGATCTCTGCAAAACACGTATTGAAATGCAGCTTGTTGAATGGCGTCTTGCCTTCCGTGACCAACCCGTCCAGGCGCAATTCCAGAACGGCCTCGCGCACCACGTCAACCGACATCCGGTTCACGCTGTTCTTCAACTGTTCGACATTGACCACGGTTCGTCCCTCTGACCCAATTACTGTATGAACATACAGTAACCGAATAAGCCGGGAAGTGCCAAGGGATGGATTTGTGCTGGCGACCAGCGGGCGCTGCAAGGGAACAGGCTAGCTCAGGAAATTCACAACCTCGTCGGCGCTGAATGGCCAGTCCAGTTCCGCTCCGGTGTCGACTCGCCGCAGCACCGGAATCCGCAGGCTGTAAGCCTCATACCAGGATTCGTCTTCGGCGATATCCACCAGTTCAACCAGCAGGCCGTGTTCGACGAGAGGCATCAGCTCAGCTTCAGCGACTTCACACAGATGACACCCCAGGGTGCCGAACAGCTGACATTCAGGAGGCATGATTGCTCAACCACAAATTAATCCGCCTATTCTAGGCCGCCACTGAAAACCCGTCGAGCCACCGCCGCCCAAAGGCTTGAGCGCATGTGCAGCAGCTGGCGCGCAAAACCCTGATGCAAATCAGCGCACGCAAAAGACGATTACGCGATGCTTACGGTTTTTTTGCTTCTACGCTTGAGAAGCTAGAGCCTGACCTCGGAGTGTCTAGTGTTTGCCAACCTGTTGATCATCCTTGCCTCATCCCTAGTGGTGATTGCACTGTTTCGCCGCCTGCGGCTGCCACCAGTATTGGGCTATCTGTGCGTGGGATTGCTGGTCGGCCCCAATGCATTCGATTGGGTCAATGAGAGTGAACATCTGCCCGACGTGGCGGAGCTGGGCGTGGTGTTCCTGCTTTTTTCCCTCGGCCTGGAGTTTTCCCTTTCAAAGATGATCGCCTTGCGCCAATTGGTGTTTCGTCTTGGCAGTCAGCAAGTATTGGTCAGCGCGGCAGTGCTGGGCCTGTTATTGATGCTCCTGGGCATGCCGATAACGCCAGCGTTTCTGCTCGGCGCCGGGCTCGCGTTGTCCTCCACGGCGATCGTGACCAAGGAATTGGGCAGCCTCGGTGAGGTGTTCAGCAGCCACGGCCAGAATGCGGTCGGCGTCTTGCTGTTTCAGGATGTGGTCGCGGTGTTGCTGCTGACCCTGGTGCCCGTTTTCGCCGGCAGCAGCGATCAGGCCTGGTACTGGGCATTGCCGCTGACGCTGGCGAAAACCGTGGTGTTGTTTGTCGGTCTGTTGCTGGCCAGTCGTTGGTTGCTGCCCCGGCTGTTCCACGAAGTCGCGGCCTCACGCTCGGCAGAATTATTCGTGCTGTTGGCGCTGGTGATTGTGCTGCTTACCGCGTGGCTGACTCACTTGCTCGGCCTGTCTCCCGCCCTGGGTGCTTTTCTGGCCGGCATGTTGCTGGGTGAAAGCCATTACCGGCATCAGATCGAAGCCGATATCCGGCCCTTCCGCGACATTCTGCTCGGGGTGTTTTTTGTCAGCATCGGCATGCTGATCGACCTGCAATTGTTCGTCAGCGACGGCCTGTTGATCCTTGGACTGACTGTCGGCTTGATGATCATCAAAGGCGTCGTGGTGGCGTTGCTGGTGAAGTGGCGCGGCAGTGACAGTGAAACCGCATGGCGCAGTGGTCTGGCGCTGGCCCAGGGAGGCGAATTCTGCTTCGCGCTGATGGCGCAGATGCAACAGAACAGCATGCTGCCCGAAAAGCTTGGCGCCTTGCTGCTTGCAGCGACGTTCTGCTCGATGCTGCTGACCCCCATCCTGTTACGCGCAGCCCCACGCATCGCCACGGCCCTGCACCGCAAACCCAATGAGGAAGCACAGATCGAGCACATCAGCGCGCTCAACGCCGACCTCGACCAGCATGTGGTGATTTGCGGATACGGACGGGTCGGTCAATCCATCGGCCGCTTCATGCGTAACGCAAAGCAGCCTTACATCGCTTTGGACAATGACCCGGTGCGGGTACAGGAAGCCGCCACCGAAGAAAGTGACGTGCATTACGGCGACTCATCACGCGGTGACTTGCTCACCGCCGTCGGCCTGCTACGCGCAAAACTGCTAGTGATTGCGGTGGATCAAACCGACGTTGCGATGCGCATTCTCAAGGAGGCACGTCGCCTCAATAATCAAATACCGATCCTGGTACGCACCCGCGACGACAGCGAATTGGCCGAACTCAAAGCTGCCGGCGCCAGTGAAGTGGTGCCGGAGCTGTTGGAATCGAGCCTGATGCTCGGCTCTCACGCCTTGATCATGCTCGGCTTGTCGGCGCGACAAGTACAAGAGAAAGCCGATCAAGTGCGAAGAGACCGATATCGCCTGCTGCACGGTTTTTATTCCGGAGCCAATGATGAAGAAACCTAATCCTGGCTCACCGCGCCGATCTTGTGCACCGACAGGTCGGCGCCGTAATACTCTTGTTCCTGACTCAGGCGCAGCCCATGCAGCGCCTTGATCGCGCCGTACACCACAAAACCACCGATCAACGCCACCGCCACGCCGAGCGCCGTGCCGATCATCTGGCTGATCAGGCTGACGCCGCCAAGCCCGCCGAGCGCGGTCTGGCCGAAAATCCCGCAGGCAATCCCGCCCCACACGCCGCACAAACCGTGCAACGGCCACACGCCCAGCACATCGTCGATGCGCCACTTGACCTGCGCCGCCGTAAAGCACCAGACAAACAGCGCGCCAGCGATGGCCCCGGTCACCAGAGCACCGACCGGATGCATCAGATCGGAACCTGCGCAGATCGCCACCAATCCGGCCAGCGGGCCGTTATGCAGAAAGCCTGGGTCATTGCGCCCGACGACCAATGCCGCCATGGTGCCGCCGACCATCGCCATCAGCGAGTTGACCGCCACCAGGCCGCTGACGCCTTGCAAGGTCTGTGCGCTCATCACGTTAAAGCCGAACCAGCCGACAATCAGAATCCACGAGCCCAATGCCAGAAATGGAATGCTCGATGGCGCGAAGGCCACCAGTCGTCCGTCGCGATAACGCCCGTTGCGCGGCCCCAGCAACAGTACCGCCGCCAGCGCCAGCCAGCCGCCCATGGCATGCACCACTACGGAACCTGCAAAATCATGAAACGCGGCGCCGAACCGAGCCGTCAGCCAGGCCTGCAGACCATAGTTGCCGTTCCAGATCATCCCTTCGAAAAACGGATAGATGAACGCAACGATCAGCGCCGTGGCGCACAACTGCGGAACGAAGCGCGCGCGTTCGGCAATGCCTCCGGAGATAATTGCCGGGATCGCCGCTGCGAAGGTCAGCAGGAAAAAAAACTTCACCAGCCCATAACCATGATCGGCGCTCAACACTGCCGCCGGCTGCATGAAGGTCACACCATAAGAGATCCAGTAACCTATAAAGAAATAGGCCAAGGTCGAGACAGCGAAATCGCTGAGAATCTTCGACAGCGCGTTAACCTGGTTTTTCTGGCGTACCGTACCGACTTCCAGAAAGGCGAAACCGGCATGCATCGCCAGCACCATCACCGCACCGATCAGGATGAACAACGTATTGGAGCTGTGAACCAGTGTTTCCACAGCGCTTTGCAGATTTTCCATAAAGAGGCAGACCTGAAAGATAAAAAGGCACCAAAGCTGTTCATGCACACATTTCATGCACCAAGTTGCGCCAGCGCAGTCATGAACCGGAAGGTCCGATGAACCGCTTTGGCGCACGAGATCGAGGTGCTGGCACGAACCGGCATAATTTGCGTCAGGCTTTTGCGGCCTGTACGCCCGGCAACAGCGCACGACTGACCACCGACGCACCACGACACAGCAAAAGTTGTACCAGTCATTTGTACTGAACCTTCACGCAAGGCTCATACTCGAACGATTCAGAAGCCACATATACGGAGATCCACCCATGGCCAGCATCAAGGCAAAGACTGCTCAAGACATCCTGATGAACGACTTCCAGACCCTGGTCGCCGACACCGAGCGGTTGCTCGAGCACACCGCCACTCTGGCCGGTGATCAGGCAGATGAGCTGCGTGCACAGATCCACGACAGCCTGCTGCGTGCACGCGAAACCCTGAAGCTGACCGAAGACACCTTGCGCGAACGCGGTCAGGCCGCAGTCACCGCCACCGAAGACTACGTGTCGGCCAATCCTTGGCAGTCCGTGGGCATCGCTGCCGGTGTGGGCTTTTTGATCGGCCTGCTAGCTACTCGGCGCTGATTATGTCGATCGGTGAATCCGGCCCGGCTGCGGGCACCTCATCCTCCACGCGGCGTCTGGGCGCCGCTGTCCTCGGCTTGTTGCACAGTCATGTCGAGTTGTTCGGCATCGAACTGCAGGAACAGAAAGCACGCACGGTCAGCCTGTTGTTGTTCGCAGGTCTGGCTTTGGTGTTTGCCCTGCTGTTGCTTGTCGGCTTGTCGACGCTGGTGTTGATCGTATTCTGGGACACCTATCGCTTACCTGCGATCATCGGCCTGTGCGTGTTCTATACCCTTGCGGCTGCGTTCTGCGGATTGCGCCTCAAGGCTGCGGTGTTCGATGAATCCTCACCCTTCCATGGCACGCTCGAAGAGCTGGCCAACGACCGGGAGCGCCTGCTGCCATGAGTCTGCCTGAACTTCCACACAACAGCTCACGACGGGAAATGCGCAAGGCACTGATTCGCCTGCGCATGGAAATGCATCGGCAGGAAATCCGCCACGAAGCCGGGCAAGTGCTGCAACCTCTGCAGCGCATGCGTGACATGTCGCAAAACCTGCAAGGCGGATTCGGGATCAAACACGCGCCGTTGTGGGGTGTTGCCGCGGTCACGCTGTTGGGTTTTATCACCGGCAAAGGCGCGAAAAGCGGCGGTGTCGGTGGTCTGACTCGACTGATTCGCCTGGGAACCAGCCTTGGGCCACTGATCAGACTGGTCATGCAGAGTCCTGGCAAGCGCTGAACTGACGTATCTGGCTACATTCTTGCAATGTCGGCGGGATTGACCTCTTTACCTGGAGGTTCAATCCCGCGTGCCTACCCGGTCGGCGGGTTCACTCAGAACAACAACGACTAAGGAGGCCTCGTGATCGACGGGCAACCGCTCGCCTGCTATCAACCCTTCATCGATACCGCCACAGGACGTATTGCAGGCGTCGAAGCACTTGGCCGTCTGCGCCAGGCTGATGGACAACTGACATCGGTCGGGCCGTTGTTCGCCGATCCGCGTACGCCGGCCATTGCCCTACGCCGCCTCGACCGACAGATCCGCGACAACGCCTTGAGCCGTCTGCACGAAGCCCCGGCAGACTGGTTTCTCAGCCTGAATATGTCGCCCCACTGGATCAGCCGTCTGCGCCCCGACCAGGCGCTGCCCAGCCTCAAACAAATGGCGCGACACAATGTCGATCCGCAACGCATCGTGTTCGAGATCACCGAACTTGGCGGTAACAGCCAACGTCTGGCCGAAGTGGTTGGCCGCTATCGCAAGGCGGGGGCGCGAATCGCTATCGACGATTTTGGCGCCGGTCACTCGCAGCTCGATCGGGTGCTGGCCCTGCAACCGGACATTCTCAAACTCGACATGCGCCTGTTTCAGGCCGCAGCTAGAGGCGGGCCAAGCAGCGACGTGGTCAAGGCCCTGGCGCAGATGGCCGAGAAGACGGGGTGCTGGATCATCGCCGAGGGCGTCGAGACCGAAGCACAACTGAATTTTGCCCTGGAATGCGGATCGCGTTATGTGCAGGGTTTTCTGTTCGCGCGGGCGCAAGAGGAGTTCTTTGCCACCGACGCGTTTGTGCGACGTTTTGCCGAACTGCGCCAGCGTTACGTTCAGCAAAAGCTCACCGAGCGAGGACGATTGATGCAGATGCGCCATCAACTCAGTGAATTGATGGCGATCCTGCAAAACTGGGCACACGCTCGTGCGCCACTCAGCGCATTACCGCAACTGGACGCTTTCCCATGGCTGCTGCGGTTTTACCAATGCGATCGCCATGGCACGCAACTGACCCCCAATCTGGAATGGCGCCACGACGGCTGGGTATCCGATGACCGCTATCTGGGGCACAACTGGTCGTGGCGTCCGTACTTCTACCATTTGCTCGCCGAGGGCTGGGAGGAGCGGCGCCTGACCCTGTCCAACACCTACCGTGATGCCACCAGCAACCAGTATTGCCTGACGGCCGGGCAATTTTTCGACAACGGTGAGCGGTTGCTGTTGATCGACATTGATGCGGCGGGACTGTAGTTCCACTTGCAGGCGCAGACCTGAACCGGGAAGCTAGGACAATTCATCCATCAGACGGAGAGAATCAGCCTTGGATTGGCAAACCCTGCTCAACCGCGAACGTCTAGGAAAGCCGCTGCACAGCCCGCAGGAACTTGGCCGCAGCCCTTTTCACAAAGATCATGACCGCATCATTTTTTCAGGCGCCTTCCGCCGCCTGGGTCGTAAAACCCAGGTGCATCCGGTTACCAGCAACGATCACATTCACACCCGCCTGACCCACTCGCTGGAAGTCAGTTGTGTGGGCCGCTCGCTGGGTATGCGCGTCGGCGAAACACTGCGCAGTGCGCTGCCGCAATGGTGCGATCCGAGTGACCTGGGCATGGTAGTGCAATCGGCCTGCCTCGCTCATGACATCGGCAACCCGCCATTCGGCCATTCCGGTGAAGACGCGATTCGCCATTGGTTTCAGCAGGCGGCCGGGCGCGGCTGGCTGGATGGCATGAGCGAAGCCGAGCGCGGTGACTTCCTCAATTTCGAAGGTAATGCCCAGGGTTTCCGCGTGCTCACTCAGCTTGAGTACCATCAGTTCGACGGCGGTACGCGCCTGACTTATGCCACCCTCGGCACTTATCTGAAATACCCGTGGACGGCCCGTCACGCGGACTCCCTCGGCTACAAGAAACACAAGTTCGGCTGCTATCAGAGCGAACTGCCGCTGCTGGAGCAGATTGCTCACAAGCTTGGCCTGCCACAACTCGAAGATCAGCGCTGGGCGCGTCATCCGTTGGTGTACCTGATGGAAGCCGCCGATGACATCTGCTATGCGCTGATCGATCTCGAAGACGGCCTTGAGATGGAGTTGCTGGAGTACGCCGAAGTCGAATCGCTGCTGCTCGGACTGGTGGGCGATGACCTGCCGGAAACCTACCGCCAGCTTGGCCCGCAGGATTCGCGGCGGCGCAAACTCGCGATCCTGCGCGGCAAGGCCATCGAACATCTGACCAATGCAGCGGCGCGAGCCTTTGTCGAGCAACAGGACGCGTTGCTGGCCGGCACGCTGCACGGCGATCTGGTCGAGCACATGCATGGCCCGGCCAAGCGCTGTGTATTGAACGCCAAGGACATTGCCCGCAAGAAGATTTTCCAGGACAAACGCAAGACCCTGCACGAAATCGGCGCCTACACGACGCTGGAGATCCTGCTCAATTCCTTTTGCGGCGCCGCACTGGAACAACACAATGGACGCACCCCGTCGTTCAAGAGCCGGCGCATCCTCGATCTGCTGGGCAACAACGCGCCTGACCCGCAAGGTT
This sequence comes from Pseudomonas sp. A0308, assembly GCF_044218815.1. Taxonomy (NCBI): domain Bacteria; kingdom Pseudomonadati; phylum Pseudomonadota; class Gammaproteobacteria; order Pseudomonadales; family Pseudomonadaceae; genus Pseudomonas; species Pseudomonas sp. A0308. The sequence goes on along the minus strand of NZ_CP162581.1, from coordinate 5,387,221 downwards.
CGCTGCACACGTCATTTTTGCGCATGATCGATTTCATCGCGGGCATGACCGACGGCTACGCCAGCGACATGGCGCTGGAAATGACCGGTCGCTCCAGTCACTGACTTCGCCTCGTTCAGCTGGCCGCAAACCCCGGCCAGCTGAATGCAAGGGGCTCACTTATCTGCACGATGCCATTAACAACGGCAAACTCTTGTCGATTTATGACGCAATGTAACCGCTAAAGACAACCCGCCAACTCGCCAGATCTCACCAAACTTAAACACTATTGAAAAAGCCAATTACAACCAGCATTTGCAAAAAGAAAAAGGCGAACTATAAGCCAATACAATTCCTGCACTTACTTACGCTCGACCTAGTTCAGCTGTAGTCTTTTTCCTTGTTAAATGTAGGAATTATCCGATAACACGACTGGAGCCATGTCAGCTCATGCGAGCGCTCATTCATCTGAGCTAAGGTGCGCGCTTTATTCGTGCTTGTATGGGATTTGATTATGAACTCCGTTTTTATTGTCGACGATCACCCGGTCATTCGTCTCGCCGTACGCATGCTGCTGGAACATGAAGGTTATAAGGTCGTCGGTGAGACCGATAACGGGGTTGATGCCATGCAGATGGTGCGCGAGTGCATGCCTGATCTGATCATTCTCGACATCAGTATTCCAAAACTCGACGGACTGGAGGTGCTGGCCCGGTTCAACGCCATGAGTTCACCTTTGAAAACCCTGGTGCTGACCGCCCAGTGTCCGACCTTGTTCGGTGTTCGCTGCATGCAATCGGGCGCCTCCGGTTATGTATGCAAACAGGAGGATTTGAGCGAACTGGTCAGCGCGATAAAAGCCGTACTCTCCGGCTACAACTATTTCCCCAGTCAGGCGTTGAATCCGGTTCGCAGTGACGATGTTCGTTATACGGAACTGGAACTCTTCAAGTCCGTCAATGATCGCGAATTGATGGTCCTGCAATTGTTTGCCCAAGGTCGCACCAACAAGGAAATAGCCAAGGGGATGTTTCTCAGCAACAAAACCGTCAGCACTTACAAAAAACGTTTGATGCAAAAACTCAAAGCCAAATCCCTTGTAGAACTTATCGAGATGGCCAAACGCAACGCACTCGTGTGAGACCCCGCATGCCCAGCCGTTTAAAGGACTATCTAATTGCGTTGAGTGCAGGGTTTTTCCTGAGCGCCAACGTGTTCGCCATGCAGGGCGGCTCACCTGACTACACCTTGCTCAGCCGGTCGGCAAACGAGTCGATGCCGGTCGCGTTTGAACAGTCTCAACGACAGTGGCTGCAAACCCGCCGCGAGCTGCTATTGGGCACTTCCGCGCCGGACTATCCGCCTTTTGACATGACCGTCAGTGGCCAGGACTACGAAGGTCTGACCGCCGACTATGCCGGGATTATCGGCGAGGCTACCGGGATGTCGATCCGGATCAAACGTTTTCCCTCCCGGGAGGCCGCGATTCGCGCGCTGATCGATGGTCAAATCGACCTGCTCGGTACGGCCAACGGCTATGAAGCCGGCAACGCCAACCTTGCGCTGTCCGAACCCTACGCCAATGATCAGCCGGTGCTCGTGACCCGCGAGGACGAAAGCCGGACATTGACCGAAGGCCTGGCAGGATTGCGCCTGAGCATGGTTTATCACTATCTGCCGCTGCATGAGGTCAAGGCGCTGTACCCCAAAGCACTGATTACCTGCTACCCCTCCTACCAGAATGCGATCAACGCAGTCGCGTTCGATCAGGCCGATGTATTTCTCGGCGACACCATTTCCACGCACTACATGATCAACAAGGGCTACCTCAACAACGTGCGCATGGCCAATTTCGGCAAGCAGGAAGCCCACGGTTTCAGTTTCGCCGTACGCCGCGACAATCCGCAGTTGTTGGGCGTTATCGACACCGTACTCAAAGCGGTGCCGCGCAGCGAGCGTGAAAACATCGCCAAACGCTGGAGCGCCGGCAGCGATCTGCTGCTCACCGACCAAAAGCTGCAACTGACCCAACGCGAAGAAGCATGGCGCAACCGGCATCCTGTCGTCAGTGTGGTCGTGAATGAGGCATACGCACCACTGACCTTTTTCGACGGCGACGGCAATTTTCGCGGGATCAGCGCCGACCTTCTCGAACTGATCCGCCTGCGCACCGGCCTGCGTTTCGAGATCCGGCGCAGTCGTAACGACGCGGAGATGATCCAGCAGATAGACAGCCATCAGGCCGACCTTATCGCCGCCCTCCTTCCGACTGCCGAGCGGGAAAAAACCCTGAACTTCAGTCGACCCTATCTGGAAAACTCCTATGTCCTGCTGACGCGCAAGAGCGCCGACAGTCCGACCAATCTGGGCCAGCTCAAAGGCAAGCAACTGGCGATCGCCAAAGGCAATCCGATGGTCGAGTACTTGCGAAGCGAGTATCCCCGCATACAACTGGTTGAGACGGCAGATACCTTCAGCGCGGTGTCCCTGCTGGCCGAAGGTCACGTCGACGGCGCAGTCAATTCACTGGTGATCGCCAACTATTTCATCTCCTCGCAAATCTTCGAACGAGCGCTGCAAATCACCACCACCATCGGCACCGGGCAGGCTGCGTTTTCGCTGGTAACCGCGCGTGACAACCCGGAACTGAACTCGATCATCAACAAAGCATTACTAAGCATTTCCCCCGAAGAACTGGGCGTGATCAATGGCCGCTGGCGTGGATACTCCACGGCTTCGCAAAATATCTGGCGCAACTACCAGCGCCTGTTCTATCAAGTAGTCATCGGCGCCTGCCTGCTCCTGCTGCTGTTGCTGGCGTGGAACGCCTACATGCGCCACCAGATCAAACAACGCCAGGCGGCGGAGCGAGCCCTGAGCGACCAGTTCGAATTCATGCGCTCGCTGGTCAACGGTACACCGCACCCTATCTACGTTCGCGATCGCCAGGGGTTGCTGCAAAGCTGCAATGACAGTTACCTCGAAACGTTCAATGCCAAGCGCGAGGATGTCATTGGCAAAAGCGTCATGCAGGGTACCGTGAGCAACGCTTTCGAGGCTCAAGCCTTCCACGCCGATTACCAGCGAGTCGTCGCTGAAGGCATTCCGCTGTTGCTCGACCGGCCGCTGCACATCGGCAGCCGACGTCTGACCATCTATCACTGGATCATTCCCTATCGCGATTCCAGTGGTGACGTAAAAGGCATCATTGGCGGCTGGATCGACATCAGCGAACGCCGTCAGCTGTTCGAAGACCTGCGAGCAGCCAAAGAGCAGGCGGATGAGGCCAACCGCGCCAAAAGTACATTCCTCGCCACCATGAGCCATGAGATCCGTACGCCAATGAATGCCGTGATCGGCATGCTCGAACTGACCCTCAGGCGCATGGACCAGCAGCATCCGGATCGCGCCTCGATAGACACCGCCTACCATTCGGCCAAGGATCTGCTGGGGCTGATCGGCGACATTCTCGACATCGCCCGGATTGAATCCGGGCGTCTGAGCCTGTGCCCGGAACGGGTCAATCTGGTCGATACGGTGACGTCTGTCGCAAGAATTTTCGACGGCCTGGCCCGGCAAAAGAACCTCGCCCTGCAAGTGATCTTCAACCCGCCGGATCTGGCAGTCGATGTGCATCTGGACCCCCTGCGCTTCAAGCAGGTGCTGTCGAATCTGGTCAGCAATGCCATCAAGTTCACCGAGCATGGAAACATCAGGATTACCCTGGACCTCATGAGCACGGACGCGCCTGCCCCTGCGTTGATGCAACTGACGGTACAGGACAGCGGCGTCGGTATCAGTGCGGAGGATCAGCAGCGATTGTTCGAACCCTTTGCCCAGGCGGAGAACAGCCATCAACTAGCCCGCAGCGGCGCAGGTCTGGGGCTGGTCATCAGCCGCAACCTCTGCGAAATGATGGGCGGCCAGTTGCAACTGAGCAGCCAGCCCGGCATCGGTACACAGGTTTGCGTTTCCCTGCCGCTGGAAACTTTTCCGGCCCAGGTGAGCACCGCCAGGGCCGAACCCTCAATCAAGATCTCACAGACACCCTTGCGCGTATTGGTGGTGGACGACCACCCGGCGAATCGCTTGTTGATGTGTCAGCAGCTGGAGTTTCTCGGTCATCACTTCAGCGTCGCCGAGAATGGCCGCAGCGGTCTGGAGCTGTGGAAGGATGGCGGCTTCGACCTGGTGATCGTCGACTGCAACATGCCCTTGATGAACGGCTATGAGATGACCCGCGCCATTCGCCAGCACGAACTGCAGAATCGCTGCCCACCCTGTACGGTGCTGGGCTTCACCGCCAACGCGCAACCCGAGGAAGTACAACGCTGCAAACAGGCCGGCATGGATGACTGCCTGTTCAAACCCTTGAGCCTGAGTCTGCTCGGACAGTGGGTCGACGGCATCACCCCTTTATCACCGACACCGGCATTCAGTTTGCAAAGTCTGAACATGTTGACCGGCGGCAGCCCCGCGCAGGCTCGGCGTCTGCTGGTGGAACTGCTCAAGAGCAGCCGCCTCGATCGTCAGGAGTTACTCACGCTGGCGCTGGAACATGATCGGGACGCACTGGCGGTGGTTGCCCACAAAATAAAAGGCGCCGCGCGCATTGCCCAGGCATCACGTGTGATCGAATGCTGCGATGCCCTCGAACACGCCTGCGCGCAGGCATTGGCAAGAGAGGAGATTGAACGTCGTTGCGAGGCGAGCAACCGGGCAATCCTCGAACTGGAGCAGGCCCTGCAGCAACAACTGGTTTTGTTCGATCAAGGCGCAATGAGCTTGCCTTAACTATGCTTAGGCGCTGAGCAGTGAGTTAAACGTCATGGAGAACCGGAAATGCCCAGCCCACTGCGCCCGGAACAACGCCGGTTCCCGCTGCACGTGCACATCAGCGTCATGTTCACGTTTCTCCTGCTGCTCACCGGCGTGGTACTGGGGTTGTTCAATTATCGCCAGACCACGCACATCATTCTGTCGAGCAGCGAGAAGCTGTTCAACCGGATCGAACAGGACGTGCGCCTGGACATATCCGCCACCTATCAGCCGATCCGGCACCTGCTGAGCCTGCTGGGGGACTACCCTGCTATTCAGGCGTTGAACCTTGAACAACGCTTGCCGCTGCTCAAGCCGTTCAGCCAGTCACTCACGGACAACCCGAGTTTGGCTTCGCTCTATCTGGGTTATGCCAATGGCGATTTTTTCATGGTCCGTCCGCTACGCACTGCGGCCCTGAAATCGCTGCTCAACGCCCCAGACGCCGCGGCGTACCAGGTGTGGAGCATTGAGCATGACTTGCAGGGCGCATCGCACTCGCAATCGCTGTTCTTTGATCAAACACTGACTCAGCTCAGCCGCAAGGACAATCCCGAAGACTCCTACGACCCGCGCAGCCGAGCGTGGTTCGCCAATGCCCGCCAGCAAACCGAACAGATCACCACCGAGCCCTACGTATTTTTTTCCACCCGCAATGTCGGCACCACGCTGGCTCGACGCAGTGGTGAACACGCGGTAATCGGCGCCGACATGACGCTGGCCGCGCTGTCTGCCACCCTCAGCAAACATGTGGTGACGCCGTCCACCGAAATAGCCTTGTTCGATGCGCAAGGCAACGCCGTGGCCTACCCGGACAGCAGCCGTCTGATCGTCGATGACAGTACCGCGCACCTGGTAAAAGCCGCCGACCTGAGCCCGAGCCTACACGCGCTGCTGTCCGATGCCCCCACCGCGAATCGCCTTGAAGCCGATGGCCGGCAATGGATTGTCGCCCGCAGCAGCATTCAGGAAGGTGGGCCGCAAGGTTTGCAACTGGCCCTGCTGGTGCCGGAAGACGAACTGCTGGTCGATGCCTATCGCATGCGCTGGCAAGGCGCATTGATCACCCTGGCCACGCTGCTGATGTGCCTGCCACTGGGTTGGCTGATCTCGAGGATTCTGGTCAAACCGCTGCATGCGCTGGTCAAGGAAGCCGATGCGATCCGCAGTTTTGATTTCAATTTCCCCCTGACCCGACGCTCACCGGTGCTGGAAGTCGACCAACTGAGCGTGTCGATGGCACGAATGAAAGACACCCTGGCGAGCTTCTTCCGCATCACCGATACCCTGGGCGCCGAAACGCGCTTTGCCCCGCTGCTGCAACGGGTGCTGTTTGAAACGGTACAAATCGCCCAGGCTCAGGCCGGGCTGATCTATTTGCGTGATAACGACAGCAGTCGCATGGAGCCATACGGATTGATCATCGATGGCGCACCGCAATTGTTGGAGACGTTCGATATTCACGGCCACGACCTGCAAACAAGCAGCGGCCCGGCGTGGTTCCAACAATTGGTCAGCGCCAACAATGTGGTGAGCAATCTCGGTGTCGATCAGGCGGGTGACCTGCAGCGAATCCTGCTGGCAATGGCCTCACCCCGCGTTCATCTGATCGGCATCCGCCTGCACAACCGCCACAACGAAACCATTGGCTTGCTGATCCTGCTGGTCAACGACAGCGGCACGCCGGCCGACATGGAAAAACTGCGGCCCGACCGCATCGCCTTCTTGCAAGCGGTGTCCGGCGCCGCTGCAGTGAGTATCGAAAGTCAGCGCCTGCAAGACAGACAGAAGCAATTGCTTGATGCGTTCATTCAACTGCTCGCCGGCGCCATCGACGCCAAGAGTCCCTATACCGGTGGGCATTGTCAGCGGGTACCAGAGCTGACCCTGATGCTCGCCCAGGCCGCAGCGGCGAGTAAAGCCCCCGCCTTCAGTGCCTACCAGCCCACCGAGGATGAATGGGAAGCCCTGCACATTGCCGCGTGGTTGCACGATTGCGGCAAGGTCACGACGCCGGAGTACGTGGTCGACAAGGCCACCAAACTGGAAACCATCAATGACCGGATCCACGAGATTCGCACCCGCTTCGAAGTGCTCAAGCGTGATGCCTGGATCAGTTACTGGCAGGCGCTGGCCCTGGGTGGTGACGAACCCTCACTGGCTGATCTGCGCGATACGAACCTGCGGGCACTGGACGAAGACTTCGCCTTTATCGCTCGCTGCAATCTGGGCAGTGAGGCGATGGCAGAGGCCGATCTGCAACGCCTCGACAAGCTTTCCCGAATCACCTGGATGCGCACACTGGATGACCGTCTGGGCGTTTCATGGGAAGAGAACAAGCGTCAGGCACGCACGCCTGCGCCGACGTTACCGGTCAGCGAAAAACTGCTGGCGGACAAACCCGCGCATTTGCTTGAACGCGACGAAAACGAGCTGATTCCCGAAGACAATCCGTGGGGCTTCAAACTGGATGTACCGCGCTACAAATTCAATCGTGGTGAGCTGTACAACCTGAGCATCACGCGTGGCACGCTGACCCGCGAAGAGCGCTACATCATCAACCACCACATGGTGCAGACGATCATGATGCTCAGCCACCTGCCCTTCCCCAGCCACCTGGACAGCATCGCCGAAATCGCCGGCGGTCATCACGAGAAAATGGACGGCAGCGGTTACCCGAAACGCCTAAGGCGCGAAGAAATGAGCCTGCCGGCACGGATGATGGCAATTGCCGATATTTTCGAGGCGCTGACCGCAGCCGATCGCCCGTACAAGAAGGCCAAGTCGTTAAGCGAAGCCCTAGGAATCATGGCGACCATGAGCCGCGAGGCACACATTGATGCGCAGCTGTTTGGCTTGTTCATCAACGAAGGCGTCTACATGCAGTACGCCGTGCGTTTTCTCGACCCGCAGCAGATTGATGCCGTGGACCCGGCCAGCCTGTTGCGCAAGGCTGGCCTTGTCGCATGATCAGCAGTCGGTCAGGCGCAGGAAAATCGCCGCCAGTTGCTCGATGCCGGCCTGATCGTGCACACCAAAACGGGCGAGCTTTGGGCTGTCGAGATCGAGCACGCCGATCAGGCGACCGTCCTTGACCAACGGCACCACCAGTTCACTCTCCGACGCACTGTCGCAGGCGATATGACCGGGAAACGCATGAACGTCTTCAACGCGCTGCGTCTGCAGAGTGGCCGCAGCAGCGCCGCACACACCGCGACCAAACGGAATGCGCACGCAAGCGATCTGCCCCTGGAACGGCCCCAGCACCAGCTCTTCGTTGCGATTAAGGTAAAAGCCGGCCCAGTTCAAATCATCGAGCTGGTTGAACAGGAACGCCGAAAACTGCGCGGCGTTGGCGATAAAGTCGCGTTCGTCCGCCAGCAGTGATTCCAGTTGTGCGGCCAACATTCCATAGCCTTCGAGGCCCTGGCCGCTCTGTTGCAAATCAATCATGCCTTGTGCTCCAACAATTTCAGTCCCACCCAGTATCGGGCGAATTGGTACGCGCAACGTCCGTTGCGATTGCCGCGGCCGGTGGCCCAACGCACGGCGAGAATCTCCAGTTCCTCGTCGCGTTGCCAGTTCAGGCCCGCCTTGGCGGCCAACTGGCCGATCCAGTGCTCGACGACGTTCAGGAAGTGTTCTTGCGTAAACGGGTAAAACGACAGCCACAGACCAAACCGGTCCGACAGCGCGATCTTGTCCTCCACCGCTTCGCTGGGGTGCAGTTCGCCGTCAACGCGTTTCCAGTTTTCGTTGTCACTTTCCTTCTCCGGCACCAGGTGGCGACGGTTGGACGTGGCGTAAAGCAATACGTTGTCCGGTGCCTGCTCCAACGAACCGTCGAGCACGCTTTTGAGGACGCGGTAATCGCCTTCGCCGGATTCGAACGAGAGGTCATCACAGAACAGCACAAAACGTTGTGGCAGTTTGCCGATCTGCTCGACCACCCGTGGCAAGTCGGCCAGATGGTCACGTTCGATCTCGATCAGGCGCAGGCCCGCCTCGGCGTGTTCCGCGAGCAATGCGCGCACCAGCGAGGATTTGCCGGTGCCACGCGAACCCCAGAGCAAGGCATGGTTGGCCGGCATGCCATCGAGAAATTGCCGGGTGTTGCGCCCCAGCTGTTCCAGTTGACGGTCGACGCCGATCAGATCGGACAGGCGCATGTCGAGGCTGACGTCCAGCGGCAGCAAGTACCCGCTGCGTCCGTCACGCTGCCAGCGCGCCGCCAGGCAAGTGCCCCAGTCAATTGTCGGGCGCGTTGCCGGCAACAAGGGTTCGATCCGCGCCAAAACCGACTCGGCGCGTTCAAGAAAAGCATTTAATCGGGAATCCACGTCTTTTCCTCGGGCACGTTCACAGTGATGATGGCGATCCAGCGACGACACGCAGATGAAATTCCCGCTCCGTGCCTTGTTACAAAGCGATTCGGGATCCTCGGTATCGATGCATGATCGACTATGCTTGAGCAGCGAAGGGAAACGAAAGTGGTTCAACACCCCATGGATATCAAATTCACCCACCGGCTGTCGTACAAGCAAGCCAGGCTCACCGTGCTGGTCGGGTTCATTCTGGGCACGCTGCTCAGCCTGCTGCAAATCGGTATCGATTATGCCAGCGAAGACGCCTCTATCAACCGTGAAATCCTGTCTTTGCTGGAAATCAGCCACAACCCGGCATCACGCATCGCCTACAACATCGATGCCGAACTGGCCCAGGAACTCACGTTGGGGCTGTTGCGCTCACCGGCAATCATTTCTGCGCAACTGACCGACAACAACAATACGGTGCTCGCCAGCGTCAAACGCCCGGAGCTGCAAAGCGGCTATCGGGTCATCAGTGACTATCTGTTCGGCGCCAAGCGCCGGTTCGAAGATCGCCTGTATCTGGATCATCTGCCCAACGAATCGCTGGGCACCCTGAAACTTGAGGTCGACACTTATGCGTTCGGCAGCCGCTTTCTGCGCCGGGCCGAAGTCACTCTGCTCAACGGCTTCGCCCGCAGCCTGCTCCTGACCGGCATCCTCCTGGCGCTGTTCTATGTGATGCTGACCAAACCACTGGTGCGGGTGATCCGAGAACTCAGCGGGCGTGATCCGCGCAGTGTCGAGCCCACCACACTGGAATGCCCGACCGGGCACGCCAACGATGAAATCGGCGTGCTGGTCAAAGTCGCCAATCAGCAATTCGAAAACATTGCCACCGAAATCCAGCAGCGACGCAATGCCGAAAACCGTCTGACCGATTATCTCGGCCAACTGGAAAACATCGTCTCGGCGCGCACCGTCGAGCTCAAGACGATCAACGCCCGGCTCAGTCAGTCCAACGAAGAACTCGAAGTCGCCCGCAGCACCGCACTGGAAATGGCCGAAGCCCGCTCCGCGTTCCTCGCCAACATGAGCCATGAGATCCGCACGCCGCTCAATGGCCTGCTGGGGATGATCGCCCTGTCGCTCGACGGACCGCTGAATGCCGAACAGCAGCAACAGCTGTCGATCGCCCACGACTCCGGCAAGGTGCTGGTGGAATTGCTCAACGATATTCTCGATTTGTCGAAGTTCGATGCCGGGCAACTCGAACTTGAACACATACCGTTCGATCTCGGCTCACTGATCGAGGACACCGCCAACCTGCTGTCGCAAAACGCGGCGCCGAGCGTCGAGCTGACGTGCCTGATTGATCCGCATTTTCCGGCGCTGGTATTGGGCGATCCGACAAGGGTTCGGCAGATCGTCAGCAATCTGCTGTCCAACGCGCTGAAATTCACCCGCTTCGGTCGGGTGGATGTGCGTTTGTCGGCTTACAAGGAGGGTGTGCGAATAGAAGTTTGCGACACCGGCATCGGCATCGCGCAGGAAGCCCAGCTGCGAATCTTCCAGCCGTTCACCCAGGCAGGCGCCGGTATCACCCGCCAATACGGCGGCACCGGGCTGGGACTGGCGCTCACTCACAACCTCTGCGAAGCGATGCAGGGACGCTTGACCATCAGCTCAGAGATTGGCTTCGGCAGCCAGTTTTGCGCTGAGTTGCCTTTGCCCTGCCACACCCGAGCGCTGGCCCAGCCGCCCCTGCATGGCAAAATTCTCGCCATCACCGCTGCCAGCAGCGGTCTGGCGGAGTTGCTGAAAAGTCTGTTGCCGGTGTGGGGATTGGCCTACGAACAACGCACCATCGACGACTCGCTGCTGGGTGTTACGCCCGATGTGGTGATCACCGATTGCCCGGAGTGCCTGTTCGGGCTGCGTCCGACACTGGTCGCGCCAATCCTGCTGGTGACCGCCTACGGCAGTTTCCTGCCCAGTGAAGAGGCGGCGGCCCTAGCTCCGTTGCAACAACAAGCGCGGCCTCTGGCGCGAAATGCGCTCTACCAGAACCTGCGGCGCACCCTGCAACCTGAAGTCGCTACCCTCAACTCCGCGCAGCTCGAACCGTCGACACTGGTCAAACGCGCGAACGTGTTGCTGGTCGAAGACAACCCGGTCAATCAGCTGGTGGCCAAAGGCATGCTCGGCAAACTCGGCTGCGATGTGATCGTCGCCGCACATGGCGCCGAAGCACTGGATCAATTGGAGTACCACGAGTTCGACCTGGTGTTGATGGACTGCAACATGCCGGTGATGGACGGCTACGAAGCCAGCCGCCAGATTCGCCAGAGCGGACGCTGGCCAAACCTGCCGATCGTTGCGCTGACCGCCAACGCCATGTCCGAGGAACGCGAGCGCTGCCGGGCTGCCGGCATGAGCGACTATCTGGCCAAACCGTTTCGTCGTGAAGAATTGGCGGCGCTGCTGGATCAGTGGATCCCGACTAGGACAGCGCCTTGATCTGCACGAGCAGTTGATCAAGACCGTTACGCAGTTCGTTGAGCCGGTCCAGGTCCACCCCGCTGTCGCAGAGCAATCGGGCCTTGAGCGGCCCGACCTGATCACGCAGCGCTTGTCCTTGCGGCGTCAGGCTAAGATGCACTTCCCGCTCATCGCGTGCCGAGCGCTGGCGCTGCACGAGTTGTAACTGCTCCAGACGCTTGAGCAGAGGCGTCAGCGTGCCGGAATCCAGCGCCAGACGCTCACCCAAGGCCTTGACCGTCGGCTGCTCCGGCGCGGATTGCTGCCATTCCCACAACACCAGCATCGCCAGGTATTGCGGATACGTGAGGCCGAGCTGATCGAGCATCGGCTTGTAACCACGAATTACCGCCCGAGACGCGGCATACAACTTGAAGCACAACTGACTGTCGAGCTTCAGCGAATCAACGGACTGGCTGTTCATTTGAGCAGGGCTTCGATCTCGCGGCTCAGATCCTGCGGCTTGGTCGCCGGGGCGAAACGCTTGACCAACTGGCCATCCTTGCCGATCAGAAACTTGGTGAAGTTCCACTTGATGCCTTGGGACCCGAGTACGCCTGGGGCACGTTTCTTCAATTGCACAAACAGCGGGTGGGCGTCGGAGCCGTTGACATCGATCTTTTTGAACAGGGGGAAACTGACACCGAAATTCAGTTCGCAGAACTCGCTGATCGCGCCCTCATTGCCCGGCTCTTGCTTGCCGAACTGATTGCACGGAAAGCCCAACACCACCAGACCTTGATCCTTGTAGGCCTGCCACAGCGCCTCGAGGCCTTTGTATTGCGGGGTGAAACCGCACTTGCTGGCAGTGTTGACGACCAGCACGGCTTTGCCGGCGTAATCGGCCAGGGTTTTCTGCTCACCTTTGATGGTGGTGCACGGGATATTCAGCAGGTTGTCGCTCATGGGACGTTCTCCGCAGATAGTCGAAGGGCAAACATAGCGAGCAATTAAATTGTGTGCAATTTAATTGTCCGAAAGGCGACCCTCAGGTCGCCCGATCACTCACTCGCGAGGCACCAGATCCAGGCACACCGAGTTGATGCAATAACGCAGACCGGTCGGTGGCGGGCCATCCGGGAAAACGTGTCCAAGGTGCGCATCACAGCGGGCGCATTTGACTTCGGTGCGAATCATGCCGTGGCTGATATCGCGAATCTCGGTCATGGCGCTTTCGCCGATCGGCGCATAGAAGCTCGGCCAGCCGCAGCCCGAATCGAATTTTGTCTGGGAATCGAACAGCGGCTCGTTGCAGCAGACACAGTGATAAACACCGTCGGTTTTGGTGGCGTTGTATTTGCCGGAGAACGGTCGCTCGGTCGCACTGAGGCGGCACACGTTGCATTGCTCGGGGTCGAGCATGGCTTGCCATTCTTCCAGGGTTTTTTCCAACTTTTCCATCATCACACCTCAGCGGCTGAAAAAGCCCGATCTGTACCTTTTCCACGGATCGGGCGGCACGTATGATTGCGCCTCGTTACGCGCCAGTCTGGCAGCCAGACCGGGCGCATTCAAACGGATTCTTGGAGCCACGCGCTCAAGACGTCCGTCTGTGTGTAAACGCAGGAATCCCAGTACGGTTGTCCATCCGCCGCCTGGATCGTTCATTTTCGGGATCACATCGCCATGCAGTTCAGCAAATCGAACAAGCTCGCCAACGTCTGCTACGACATTCGCGGCCCGGTGCTCAAGCACGCCAAACGTCTGGAAGAGGAAGGCCAGCGCATCCTCAAGCTGAACATCGGCAACCCGGCGCCATTTGGTTTCGAAGCGCCGGACGAAATCCTTCAGGATGTGATCCGCAACCTGCCGACCGCGCAAGGCTACAGTGACTCCAAAGGCCTGTTCAGCGCGCGCAAGGCCGTAATGCAGTACTACCAGCAGAAGCAGGTCGAAGGTGTCGGTATCGAAGACATCTACCTGGGCAACGGCGTCTCCGAGCTGATCGTGATGTCGCTGCAGGCGCTGCTCAACAACGGTGACGAAGTGCTGGTACCGGCGCCGGATTACCCGCTGTGGACCGCCGCCGTCAGCCTGGCCGGCGGTAACGCCGTGCATTACCTGTGCGACGAAGGTGCCGACTGGTTCCCTGACCTGGCCGACATCAAGGCCAAGATCACGCCGAACACCAAGGCGATGGTGATCATCAACCCGAACAACCCGACCGGCGCGGTGTATTCGAAAGAAGTGCTGCTGGGCATGCTGGAGCTGGCCCGCCAGCACAATCTGGTGGTGTTCTCCGACGAGATCTACGACAAGATCCTGTACGACGACGCCGTGCACATCTGCACCGCATCGCTGGCCCCGGACCTGCTGTGCCTGACCTTCAACGGTCTGTCGAAATCCTACCGCGTGGCCGGTTTCCGTTCTGGCTGGATCGCTATTTCCGGGCCGAAACACAATGCCCAGAGCTACATCGAAGGCATCGACATGCTGGCCAACATGCGTCTGTGTGCCAACGTGCCGAGCCAGCATGCGATCCAGACGGCGTTGGGTGGCTATCAGAGCATCAACGATCTGGTGCTGCCGCAGGGTCGTCTGCTGGAACAGCGCAACCGCACCTGGGAGTTGCTCAACGACATTCCGGGCGTGAGCTGCGTCAAGCCGATGGGCGCGCTGTACGCGTTCCCGCGGATCGATCCGAAAGTCTGCCCGATCCACAATGACGAAAAATTCGTCCTCGACCTGCTGCTTTCCGAGAAGCTGCTGGTGGTGCAAGGCACGGCGTTCAACTGGCCATGGCCGGATCACTTCCGCGTCGTCACCCTGCCCCGGGTCGATGAACTGGAAATGGCCATCGGCCGCATCGGCAACTTCCTCAAGTCTTACCGCCAGTAACTGGCCAGCAGTGCGCAACGACCGAACGTTGCGCACTGTCTGATTCAGCAACACTTCTGCAATCCCTGCTTCCGCTCGCCTTCTACACTTGCGATTCATGCCGGTCACATGCGTCTGACGCAATGGCGACGGGTCGCGAGTGTTCGTCATCCGTGTCGGTGTCTGCTGTGGGAAATGGGGTTATGTGACGAAGAATCAGCTGTAGGACACAGTTTGAAATAGTCACCCAGTTGAATAGCCCGGTGCAGCACCTTATATACCCCGCAGTACGCTACATCTTTAGCTTGAGGAGATTTCTACAACCATGATGCGCATCCTGCTGTTTTTGGCCACTAACCTGGCGGTCGTGCTGATAGCCAGCATCACCCTGAGCCTTTTCGGCTTCAACGGGTTCATGGCGGCCAACGGGGTTGATCTCGACCTCAGTCAGCTGCTGGTTTTCTGTGCGGTCTTTGGTTTCGCCGGCTCACTGTTCTCGCTGTTCATCTCCAAGTGGATGGCGAAAATGAGCACCGGCACCCAGATCATCAGCCAGCCACGTACCCGGCATGAGCAATGGCTGCTGCAAACGGTCGAGCAACTGTCCCGCGAAGCCGGGATCAAGATGCCCGAAGTCGGTATTTTTCCGGCCTACGAAGCGAACGCGTTCGCCACTGGCTGGAACAAGAACGACGCACTGGTCGCGGTCAGCCAGGGCCTGCTCGAGCGGTTCTCGCCCGATGAAGTGAAAGCCGTGCTGGCCCACGAAATCGGCCACGTCGCCAACGGTGACATGGTTACGCTCGCATTGATCCAGGGCGTTGTGAACACCTTCGTGATGTTCTTCGCGCGAATCATCGGCAACTTCGTCGACAAGGTGATCTTCAAGAACGAAGAAGGTCAGGGCATTGCTTACTACGTGGCGACCATCTTCGCCGAACTGGTCCTGGGCATTCTCGCCAGCTCGATCGTCATGTGGTTCTCGCGCAAACGCGAATTCCGTGCCGACGAAGCCGGTGCACGACTGGCCGGCACCAGCGCAATGATCGGCGCGCTGCAACGTCTGCGCGCCGAACAGGGCCTGCCGGTGCACATGCCCGACACCCTGAATGCCTTTGGCATCAACGGTGGCATCAAACAAGGGTTCGCCCGCATGTTCATGAGCCACCCGCCATTGGAAGATCGTATCGACGCCCTGCGTCGTCTCGGTTGATCCAGCCGCGGTAAAAACAAAAAGGCCCGCAGAGATGCGGGCCTTTTTTGTGGGGGCCATGTACTTGGCTGTTCATGCAGGCCTCATCGCTGGCAAGCCAGCTCCCACAGGGTTCCGTGGTGTTCCCAATCTTCGATACACCGCAATTCACTGTGGGAGCTGGCTTGCCAGCGATGAGGCCGGAACAGCCAACACAACCTAACGAGGCGAAACCCGATAAACCCGCTCCTCCAGCGCCGTCACCCCCGCCTGCAAAAACTTCCCGCTTTCCTGCAACACATCCTGCACTTGCAGCGTCTGTACCTGCCAGCCAATACCCAACAACCGCTGCACTTCTTCATCCCCCACCGCAAACGGTGGTCCGGGAATCTGCGCCTGATCGTAATCCAGGGTGATCAGCAGCCCTTTCAAGCCTTGCGGCAGAATCTGCTGGAGTTGCGCCGCATAGCGCTCGCGCATCGGCGGTGGCAAGGCAATCAAGGCTGCACGGTCGTAAAGCGCCGTGCACTCCGCCACATCGTCTGCCGTCAGGGCAAAGAAATCGCCGCACCACAGCTCGATGCCGTCAGCGCGATAGACCTTGAACGCACCGTTCTCGCTAATCTGTGGCTGTAGCTGATGCTCAGTGAAAAAGTCTTCAACAGCCGTCGAAGACAGCTCAACCCCGAGCACCTGATGACCACGCCCGGCCAGCCACCGCAAATCCAGACTTTTCCCGCACAGCGGAACCAGCACCCGCGCCGATGCGGGAATGTTCAGATCCGGCCAATGTCGTTGTAAATGCGGGTTCACCTGCGGCAGATGAAAGCCGATCTGGTTCGACGCCCACTTCTTGTGCCAGAACTCATGCTGCATATACCCCCCCAAAAATTCGATCAAAAAGCGTTAAAACTTATATTAGATTTAGATCAATGATCTGACTGAAGATGGGCCATCTTAACGCTCAGGAACCCATCATGTTTCCCAGCCTGTTTATTTCCCATGGTTCTCCCATGCTTGCCCTGGAGCCCGGCGCCAGCGGCCCGGCGCTGACACGATTGGCCGCCGAACTGCCCAGGCCAAAAGCCATCGTGATTGTCTCCGCACACTGGGAGAGTCACGAGCTACTGGTCAGCAGCCATCCAACGCCGGAAACCTGGCACGACTTCGGCGGCTTCCCCCGCGCGCTGTTTGAAGTGCAGTACCCGGCGCCGGGCGATCCGCAACTGGCCGCTGAAGTCGCCGATCGGCTGACCGCCAGCGACCTGCCGACGCGCCTCGATCCGCAACGACCGTTCGACCACGGTGTGTGGGTGCCGCTGTCGCTGATGTACCCGCAGGCGGATATTCCAGTGGTGCAGGTGTCGCTACCGAGCCGCGGCGGTCCAGCGCTGCAAACCCGCGTCGGCCGAGCATTGGCGGGTTTGCGCGAGCAAGGGATTCTGCTGATCGGCTCAGGCAGCATCACCCACAACCTGCGCGAACTGGACTGGCATGCCGGCCCGGAAAGCGTTGAGCCGTGGGCCCAGGACTTCCGTGACTGGGTGATCGACAAACTGGCGGCCGGTGATGAGGCAGCGCTGCATGACTACCGCCAGCAGGCTCCGAACGCGGTGCGCAGCCATCCGAGTGATGAGCACTTATTGCCGCTGTATTTTGCGCGGGGGGCCGGGGGAGCGTTCAGCGTGGCGCACAAGGGATTCACCATGGGCGCATTGGGCATGGATATTTATCGTTTCGGTTAAACAGCCAGATCAAAAGATCGCACTACCCCACTGCAGGAGCTGCCGAAGCCTGCGATCTATTGATCTTTGATCTTTGCCCTTGAAAAGCAGACAAAAAAAATCCCCGAACCAGTCGGGGATTTTTTACGTTCGATCAATCAGCCCAGGGGCGGATCAATCTTCGCGATAGCGACGCAGTTTCAGCTGCTTACCGGCAACGCGAGTGTCCTTCAGCTTGGTCAGGAGTTTGTCCAGACCATCTTCCGGCAGCTCAACGAGGCTGAAGCTGTCACGCACCTGGATGCGACCGATCGCTTCACGGGCCAGACCACCTTCGTTGAGGATGGCGCCCAGCAGGTTTTTAGCGGCGATACCGTCACGCGCACCCAGCGCGGTACGGCAACGAGCACGGCCTTCGCCCAAAGGAATTGGCGCGCGACGCTCGCGATCACCACGGTCCGGACGGTCACCGGTACGCTCAGGACGGTCGCCACGCGGTGCGTTGTTAGGCACCAGTGGACGTTCCTTCTCGATCGCAGCCAGCGTCAGCGCCTGACCATTGGTGGCCTTGCGCAGCAGAGCAGCAGCCAGAGCACGCGGCGTGCAACCGATGTCTGCAGTCAGACGATCCAGAAGCTCACCGTGAGTCGATTCAGCATCGGCAACCAGCGGCGCCAGGCTGTTGGTCAGTTTCTTGATACGCGCATCGAGAACTGCCTGAGCGTCCGGCAGGCGAACCTCGGCAACTTTCTGACCGGTTACACGCTCGATCACTTGCAGCATGCGGCGCTCACGTGGAGTCACCAGCAGCAGTGCACGACCTTCGCGACCGGCACGGCCAGTACGGCCGATACGGTGCACGTAGGACTCTGGGTCGTACGGCATGTCAACGTTGAACACGTGAGTGATACGTGGAACGTCGAGACCACGAGCAGCAACGTCGGTCGCCACAACGATGTCCAGACGGCCATCCTTGAGCGAGTCAATTACGCGCTCACGCTGGTTCTGGGCGATGTCACCGTTCAGCGCAGCGGCTTTGTAGCCTTTTGCGTCGAGAGCGCTGGCCAGATCAAGGGTCGCTTGCTTGGTGCGTACGAACATGATCAGAGCGTCGAAATCTTCCACTTCCAGCAAGCTGAGAACGGCCGAAGTCTTCTGGTCAGCGTGAACCAACAGGTGAGCCTGTTCGATCGCGGTAACAGTCTGGGTCTTGGTCTGGATCTTCACGTGTTGCGGATCGCGCAGATGGCGTTCGGCAATGGCGCGGATCGACTGCGGCAGGGTCGCCGAGAACAAAACGGTCTGACGGGTAGCTGGCAGAGCCTTGAAGATGACTTCGAGGTCGTCCATGAAACCCAGTTTGAGCATTTCGTCTGCTTCGTCGAGAACCAGGTGGTTCACGGTCGACAGCACTTTTTCGTCACGACGCAGGTGGTCGCACAGACGGCCCGGAGTGGCGACAACGATCTGTGCGCCATTACGGATTGCTTTCAGTTGTGGGCCCATAGGCGCGCCGCCGTAAACGGCCACAACGGTAACGCCCGGCATTTGCTTGGCGTAGGTTTCGAAAGCGGTTGCAACTTGCAGCGCCAACTCACGGGTTGGCGCCAGGATCAGGGCTTGCGGTTCGCGCTTGGCAGGATCGATGCAATGAAGAATTGGCAGAGCGAACGCGGCGGTTTTACCCGTACCGGTTTGCGCCTGACCGATCATGTCCTGGCCGGCCATGATGATCGGGATCGATTGCTGCTGAATAGCCGAAGGCTCTTCGTAGCCAGTCGCGATGACGGCTGCAAGAATGTTCGGATTAAGATTAAAAGCGGCGAATCCGCCGGTTTCCTGGGTCATGGGTCTGCCTCTAAGTGCATCCGCAAAGACCCATGCTCCAAAGCTGCGCATGCCGTGTAAGACTCAAGAGTCGCCCTGGCAGCTTTGTCGGCGGGGATTTGCGAAAACGAATGAAAGAAAAAAAGAAACGTCCAGGAAGAGCCCGCAGTGCGGACATGCAGCCGAAGCTGACTTCGGGGAATTGCGCTACCTTGACGCGGCCTGGCTAAAGGCCGGCGCGCACTATACCGGAAATTACCGAAAAAGGGAGCTTTTTTTATCGCCTGAATCCGTCCGTCACCGTTGTGTAACGGGGTTTTGCGGATAATCGTGCGAAGGTCTATTTTCCAAGGGCCCGGCCCTGCTGAAGATACTGCTTAAACGCTTCACCGATGTGCGGCATGTGGTCGCGGCCCCCTCCCTCCCCGCTCGAGGAAATTCCCATGAATCAGTCCTGTCCTGGTCGCGTCAGCCGGGAGCGCCGTGGTCACCTGCATATGATCGGCCTGGATCGAGCGGCCAAGCGCAATGCCTTCGACCTCGACCTGCTGAATGAGCTGAGCCTGGCTTATGGCGAATTCGAGGCTGACAGCGAGGCGCGGGTGGCGGTGGTGTTCGGCCATGGCGAGCATTTTACCGCCGGTCTGGATCTGGTGAATGCAAGCTCCGCCCTCGCCCAAGGCTGGCAGGTTCCGACCGGCGGTTGCGATCCGTGGGGTGTTTTCGTCGGGCCGAGGGTCAGCAAACCGGTGATTGTCGCGGCACAGGGTTACTGCCTGACCATCGGCATCGAATTGATGCTGGCCGCCGACATCAACCTCTGCGCGAGCAATACCCGCTTCGCACAAATGGAAGTACAGCGTGGGATTTTTCCCTTTGGTGGCGCGACTTTACGTTTTCATCAGGTGGCCGGTTGGGGCAACGCGATGCGCTGGTTGCTGACCGGGGACGAGTTCGATGCGCACGATGCGTTGCGTCTGGGATTGGTTCAGGAAGTGATGGCCAGCGAGGATCTGCTGCCCCGCGCGATTGAACTGGCTGAGCGAATTGCGCGACAGGCGCCGTTGGGGGTGCAGGCGACGTTGCTGTCGGCGCGACAGGCGCGGTATGAGGGCGAGACAGCGGCGGCACAGGGCTTGCCGCCGCTGGTGAAGAAGTTGCTGGCCAGTGAAGATGCCAAGGAGGGGGTGCGGTCGCTGGTTGAGCGCCGACCCGGAATCTTCAAAGGGATCTGAGCAGTTGCACCAACCCTTGTAGGAGCTGCCGCAGGCTGCGATCTTTTGATCTTGAAAAATCAAAGCCAAAAGATCGCAGCCTTCGGCAGCTCCTGCAGAGGCTCAATTCGCCATTTATGTCGCCGGGCGAATCGCCTTGATCAGCGACTGCAACGAGTAACCCAACCTCGGCGCCAATGCCTCAGCACGGGCGGCGACCGCTTCCATATCCAACGTCTGATCCAGATCCGCCGGCACCAGCAGAATCACGTTGCCCTCCTTCACCGGCAGTTCCCAGTAATGCCGGTGATAAAGCCCGCGCAACAGTGCCGCGCCCAACGGCTTGCCATCATCGGTGGCCCATTGGTTGATCACCAGCCAGCCGCCCGGATTCAGGCGTTTCTGACAGTCACCGAGGAAACTCCAGGCCAGATGCCCGACACCTGGGCCGACGTCGGTATAGAGGTCGACGAAGATCAGGTCCGCAGGCTCGGCAGTCGGCAGCAAATCAAGGGCATCGCCGACGCGGATGTACAAGCGTGGATCGTCATCCAGGCCAAGGTATTCAATGGCCAGACGCGGGACGTCCGGGCGCAGCTCGATTGCCTCGACATCTTCCAGCGGCAGAAACTTGAGGCACGCCTGCGTCAGCGTACCCGCGCCGAGCCCGAGGAACAGCGCACTCTCCGGGTGCTCGTGGCACAACGCGCCAATCAGCATCGCCCGGGTGTAGTCATATTCCAGCCAGCTCGGATCGGCAGTGAACACGCAGCTCTGCTCGATGGCATCGCCGAATTCGAGAAAGCGGTAATCGGCCACTTCCAGCACGCGAATCACGCCGAACTCATCCTGTACTTCGGCGAGCAGATGCTCGACGCGCTCCTCAGTCATCTTGTCTCCTGATGGTCACCGGGCGCGGTGACGCGATGGCACCGCAGTTGTGCCGTGGCAAAGCGGCGATTGTCGACGAAGGGGCGGGAACAGGTCACGCACTAATTGCTGCTAACATGGCCTTCCGTGCGTAGAACCATAGAGACCGTGATGAGCCAACCGTGGAGCCCTGATAGCTGGCGCGCCCTGCCGATCCAGCAACAACCCCAATACCCGGACGCCGCGCACCTGCGCCAGGTCGAGCAAACCCTGGCCAGTTATCCGCCACTGGTGTTTGCCGGCGAGGCGCGGGAACTGCGTCGTCAATTTGCCGAAGTGACTCAGGGCCGCGCGTTCCTGTTGCAGGGCGGCGATTGCGCCGAAAGCTTTGCCGAATTCTCCGCGGCAAAGATTCGCGACACCTTTAAAGTGTTGCTGCAAATGGCGATCGTCATGACCTTCGCGGCCGGTTGCCCGGTGGTCAAGGTCGGGCGCATGGCCGGCCAGTTCGCCAAACCGCGCTCGGCGAACGACGAAACCATCGATGGCGTGACCCTGCCCGCCTACCGTGGCGACATCGTCAACGGCATCGGCTTCGACGAAAAGAGCCGCGTGCCGGACCCGGAACGCCTGCTGCAGTCGTATCACCAGTCCACTGCGACTTTGAACCTGCTGCGCGCCTTCGCCCAGGGCGGCTTTGCCGATCTGCACCAGGTACACAAGTGGAACCTCGATTTCATCGCCAACTCCGCGCTGGCCGAGAAGTACAGCCACCTCGCCGATCGCATCGATGAAACACTGGCATTCATGCGCGCCTGCGGCATGGACAGCTCGCCGCAACTGCGTGAAACCAGTTTCTTCACCGCTCACGAAGCGCTGCTGCTGAACTACGAAGAAGCGTTCGTGCGCCGCGACAGCCTGACCAACGATTACTACGATTGCTCCGCACACATGTTGTGGATCGGCGACCGCACCCGTCAGCTCGATGGCGCGCACGTCGAATTCCTGCGCGGGGTGAACAACCCGATCGGGGTCAAAGTCGGCCCGAGCATGAACCCCGACGACCTGATCCGCCTGATCGACGTGCTCAACCCGGACAACGATCCCGGGCGCCTGAACCTGATCGCGCGGATGGGTGCGAACAAGGTCGGCGATCACCTGCCGGCGCTGATCCGCGCGGTGCAGCGTGAAGGCAAGCAGGTGCTGTGGAGCTCCGATCCGATGCACGGCAACACCATCAAGGCCAGCAGTGGCTACAAGACTCGCGATTTTGCGCAGATCCTTGGCGAGGTTAAGCAGTTCTTCCAGGTGCACGAAGCGGAAGGCACTTACGCCGGTGGTATTCACATCGAAATGACCGGGCAGAATGTCACCGAGTGCATTGGTGGCGCACGACCGATCACTGAAGATGGCTTGTCGGATCGCTATCACACGCACTGTGACCCTCGGATGAATGCTGATCAGTCGCTGGAGTTGGCGTTTTTGATTGCTGAAACCCTGAAGCAGGTTCGGCGCTGAGATCCGAGATTTGTACCGTTTGAAATGGCCTCATCGAGGGCAAGCCCGCTCCCACAGGGATCTGTGTCGTATACAAAATTGGAGTACGACTCGGTCACTGTGGGAGCTGGCTTGCCAGCGATAGCGTCAGCTCAAACAACATCAATCTGCGCCAACGCCACCCGCAACCGCCCCGCACTCTCGCGCTGACAATTAAGCTGCACCTGCGCCAGCCCCAACCAATCCGCCATTCGCCGCAAATTCACCGCCAGCGCCAACATCCCCTCTTCATTCAGCCCCGGCTCCTCCTCGTGTACCGCATGCACCGCCAGTCGTCCCGATGCTCGCTCGGCACGTAAATCCACCCGCGCGGCAATCCGCTCGTTGTGCAAAAACGGCAACACGTAATAGCCGTAAACGCGCTTGTCCTGCGGTGTGTAAATTTCAAGCCGATAGCGAAAATCAAACAGACGCTCAGTGCGGCTACGCTCCCAGATCAACGAATCGAAGGGCGACAGCAGTGCACTGGCCGCGACCTTGCGCGGGACTTTCGGCTCCGGCAGGCAATAGGCGATTTGCCGCCAACCGGCGACTTCGCACATCTGCAATTGCCCCGCCTCGACCAACTCGGACAGTCGCGGACGTGCATCAGCGGGGTTCAAGCGAAAGTAATCACGCAGGTCTTTTTCGGTGGCCACGCCCAGCGCTTCGGCCGCGTGCAACAACAATCCACGCTGCGCCTGCGCTTCATCAGGCAACGGTTGTTGCAGGATCTCCGCGGGAATTACCCGCTCCGGTAAATCATACAAACGCTCGAAGCCACGTCGCCCGGCGACGGTCACTTCCCCGGCGGCAAACAACCATTCCAGCGCATGCTTTTCCGCACTCCAGTCCCACCACGGTCCGGCTTTGTCCTGACGAGTCGACACACTGCCAGCACCGAGTGCGCCCCGCTCTTCGACCAAAGCCAGCACTCGACGTACCGTTTCCTGCTGCTCACGACCGAACTTCGCCAACTGTTGATAGATATCTTCGCCACGCTTGGCCCGCTGCATGCGCCAACCCAGCAATGGATACATCGACATCGGCAACAACGACGCCTCATGCCCCCAATACTCAAACAGCGAACGACGTCGCCCCGAACTCCAGGCAGCCTGGTCGAGCAGATCGGAAGAATAGGAACCAAGACGGGAAAACAGCGGCAGATAGTGCGAGCGCACTACAGCGTTGACGGAGTCGATTTGCAGCAGCCCCAGCCGTTCGATCAGCCGGTTGATGTGGGGCGCCTTGACGGTCGGCGGCTGGCGCCCGTTGAACCCTTGGGCAGCCAGCGCCAGACGTCGAGCCTGTTTGAGGGAAAAGGACAGTGTCGCGGGCATGAGCATCTCCTTGTCTGCTCGCAACCTACCTCAGTCCAGAAGGTTTTGTGTAGCGATGGCCTCATCATTTATGCATCGGATCATCCCAGAACGGCCGCACTGATTCGTGCTCGACGTCGGCACGACTGACCCCGATGTCTTTCAACGCTTCGTCGCTCAGGCTGGCGAGCAATTCACGCTCACGGTGAAGTTCGTACCAGCGGCTGAACTTGTGCAGCAAGTCAGAAACCATGTGGCCATGGCCGGAAAATTTTTCTTCGTCTAAATACTCTCTTTGACCTTTCATCGTTTTGCTCTCCGTTGTGGATGGCTCAAGTCTCGCGCCAGCGCTAAGATCAATCCAACGAATGTTTCTGATGGTATGCATCACGGAGATTCATCAATTGTCGGCCTACCCCAGTATCGATACCGATGTCCTGCGCACCTTTGTCGCGATAGCCGATCAGGGCGGTTTTACCCGCGCCGGCGAAATGGTCAACCGCACGCAATCAGCGGTGAGCATGCAGATGAAGCGTCTGGAAGAAGACGTGTTGCAGCGCCAGTTGTTCGAGCGTGACGGGCGGCAGGTGCGCCTGACTGCCGAGGGCCAGGTGTTGCTCGGCTATGCACGGCGCATCCTCAAACTGCACAGTGAAGTGTTCAATACCTTGCGCGAGCCACACATGGTCGGCACGGTGCGGATCGGCACGCCGGACGATTACGTGATGCGTTTTCTGCCGGGGATTCTGTCGCGGTTTGCGCAGTTCTATCCGCTGATCCAGATCGAAGTGCATTGCGAATCGACCAAACAGTTGTTGCAGCGCACCGATCTTGACTTGTCGATCGTCACCCGCGAACCGGGTAACGAGATTGGCCAACTGCTGCGCAAGGAGCGTTTCGTCTGGGCCGAGGCACAAAACTTCAGCGCCCACGAGCAGACGCCGTTGCCGCTGGCGATGTTCAACAGTGATTGTTTCTGCCGCTTGTGGGCGTGCAATGCGCTGGACGCAATGGGCCGCGATTACCGTATCGCCTACAACAGCACCAGCCTCTCGGCGCTGATGGCCGTGGTGAGCGCGGGTCTGGCGATCACCGCGCAACTGGAAAGCCTGATCACCCCGGACATGCGCATTCTCGGTGCCGATGAAGATCTGCCGCTGCTGCCCGAGGCCAGCATCATGCTGATCCGCAATCTGAACAATCCATCGCCGATCACCGAATGCCTGGCCGAACACATCGTCGAAGGCTTCAAACTTTAAAGGCGAGCATCACCGCGCACAACACCAGGAAACCGCAGAACAGCCCACGCAGAAGTTTTTCCGGCATGGCGTGGGCGACTTTCACCCCCCAACTGATGCTGGCCAGACCGCCAATGGCCAGCGGCAAACCGATCATCCAGTCGACTTCGTGATGTACCGCGTACGTCACCAAGGTGACGCCGGTACTCGGCAATGCCAGCGCCAGCGACAAGCCTTGGGCGACCACTTGCGTGGTGCCAAACAGGCTGGTCAGCACCGGCGTCGCGACCACCGCCCCACCGACACCGAACAACCCGCCCATGGTCCCCGACGCTGCGCCGAGCACGCCCAGCCATGGCCAGGAATAACGCATCTCGGCCGTCGGCGCCGGGCGCTTGCCGAACATTTTCAGCAGGTTGTAAACCGAAAGCACCACGAGAAACGCGACAAAGCCGATACGCATGGTCTGCGCGTCAATGCCCACGGCCAAGATCGAACCGATCCACGCAAAACAAAACCCCATCACCGCCAGCGGCAACGCGTGGCGCAGTTCAATGCGATTGCGCTGGTGATAGCGCCACAGCGCCAGCATCACGTTCGGCACCACCATCACCAGCGCCGTGCCTTGGGCGATCTGTTGATCGAGCCCGAACCACACGCCGAGCAGCGGGATCGCGATCAAGCCACCCCCGATGCCGAAGATGCCGCCCAATGTGCCAAGCGCGGCGCCGAATAGCAGGAACAACAAAAACTCCATCACAGCTGAATTCCTCTTACGTCAGGCGACTCATCCTACGCAGTCACGGCTGGCGGGGAAACGCATAGCAACGCACAATGGCTGTGCCGATTTCGCACAAGCGTTAAACAACATGAATCCCAATCAATTGACCGATCAACTCGGGCTGTTTCTCGACGTACTGGAAAGCGGCAGTTTCTCTGCCGCTTCTCGTCGCCATCCACTGACACCTTCGGCTGTCGCGCGACGCATCGACAGTCTGGAAAGCGCGGTGGGCAGCCAGTTGTTCATTCGCAGCACCCATGCCGTACGCGCCACGCCGGCAGGTCTGGCCTTTGCCGAACGGGCGCGGCGGATCGTCGCCGAACTGCAATTGGCCCGCGCCGAAGCCGTTTCCTTGAGCAGCGCACCGGAAGGTTTGATCCGCATCGATGCACCGGCAGCCTTCGGACGCCGGCATCTGGCGCCGGTGATTGCCGATTTTCTGGTGCTGTATCCGGGCCTGGATGTGCAGTTGCACCTGATCGACAGTTTCGTCGACATGCACGGCTCGAATCTGGGCAAGGTCGATCTGGTGTTGCGCGCCGGGCAACTGGCCGACACCCGACTGGTTGCCACTCCACTGGCGAGCATGGTGCGAATCGCCTGCGCGAGCCCCGACTATCTCAAGCGGCGCGGTGTACCGAATCATCCCGCGCAGTTGGGCGAACATGACGGCCTCGACTGGGATGGCCTCGCCCCTCCCTTCGCCTGGCGCTTCGAGCAGGACGGGCAGATGCAGTTGCACCGCCCGGCGCGCATCCGCATGAGCGCCAATAACGCTGAAGCACTGGTGTGCGGCGCGCTGGCCGGGCTGGGCATCGCGCACCTGCCGACGTGGCTGGCCAGCGAATACCTGCTGCGCGGCGAACTTCTGCCGCTGTTTTGCGAAAACGGCCTGCCGCAACCCGAGAGCACCGGCATTTACGCCCTGCGCATGGAGCAGCAGACAAACTCGCGCAGCCGTTTGTTGCTGGAATATCTCAAGACCCGCTTCAGCCCGGTGCCACCGTGGGATCTGGCGCTGCAACGGGATTTAGGCAGACTCTGACGTCTGGAAAATTATCTGGCGCATTAAACATTCGAACGCTAGATTCATGAGCATTACTGATCAAGGCTTTGACATGACCACCGACCGCGACACCTGCGATGACCTGCTGCTGAATAATCAGGCTTGTTTCGCCCTGCATTCCACTTCGCTGATGATGACGAAAGTTTACAAGCCCATGCTGCAAGCCATCGGCCTGACCTATCCGCAGTATCTGGCGATGATGGTGCTGTGGGAGAAGGATGGTCTGACCGTGGGAGAAATCAGCACGCGCCTGCTGACGGATCCGGGATCGCTAACACCCTTGCTCAAACGACTGGAAGGTGAAGGTTTGCTCAGTCGCACGCGCAGCCGTGAAGACGAGCGCGTGGTGATTGTCGAGTTGACTGCGCAGGGACGCGCTTTGCGAGACAAAGCCCAAAGCATCCCGCAATGCATCCTCGGTGCGAGCGGTTTCAGCCTGGAGCGTTTGCAGAGCCTGCAAGCCGAGTTGCAGGCATTGCGCAGTCACCTGCAAGAGAGCCTCAACTAAACCCGGGCTGGACCGTATCCATGTAGGAGCTGCGGCACGCTGCGATCTTTTGATGTTGTTTTTAAAGATCAAAAGATCGCAGCGTGCCGCAGCTCCTACAGTTGAACCCTGCGCTGTGAAATTTCCCCCTCCCCGCTCAATGCTGATAACGGCTCTGGATCAAGGGTTCTGACGCTCTTGGCGCTCCTCCGGACCAATGAAGCCAACTATTTCCGAAAATTTATCTTGCGCACTAAACATTAGCGAGCTACATTCACCTCGAACTTACTTGGCGCGCAAACAATTAGCGCGATTCGACACACCCAACGAGGCCCACACCATGCAAACTCTCTACACCGCAATCGCAACCTCCACCGGCGGCCGTGACGGTCGTGCGATCTCCAGCGACAACGTCCTCGACGTCAAACTTGCCACCCCGAAAGAACTCGGTGGTGCTGGCGGCGCGGCGACCAACCCTGAACAACTGTTCGCCGCCGGCTATTCGGCGTGCTTCATCGGCGCACTGAAATTCGTCGCCAGCCAGACCAAACGCAAAATCCCGGACGACGCCTCGATCACCGCCCATGTCGGTATCGGCCAGATCCCTGGTGGTTTCGGTCTGGACATCGACTTGCACATCAGCTTGCCAGGCCTTGAACAGGCCGACGCACAAAGCCTGGTCGACGCTGCTCACCAGGTCTGCCCGTACTCCAACGCTACGCGTGGCAATGTCGAAGTACGTCTGCACGTCACCGTGTAAACAAGGCAAAAGAACGTAACCTGCAGGCACAAAAAAGCCCGACTCAATGGTCGGGCTTTTTTTTTCCGCAAAAAACAGTGCTTATTTGGCACGGCCTTTGTAGGAACCGCCTTCGCGGGTGTCGATTTCGATCTTGTCACCGATTTCGATGAAGTCAGCAACTTGCAGCTCGGTACCGTTGGCCAGTTTGGCTGGCTTCATTACCTTGCCGGAAGTGTCGCCACGAGCCGAACCTTCGGTGTAGTCAACGACGCGCACGATGGTGGTCGGCAGTTCTACCGAAACCAGACGCTCTTCGAAGAAGATCGCTTCGCAAACATCGGTCATGCCTTCTTCAACGAAAGGCAGAACGGCTTCGATGTCTTCAGCGTTCAGCTCGTACATGGTGTAGTCAGTGGTGTCCATGAACGTGTAGGTGTCGCCGCTGATGAAGGACAGGGTCGCTTCTTTGCGGTCGAGGATCACGTCGTCCAGTTTGTCGTCAGCGCTGTAAACGATCTCGGTCTTGTAACCGGTCAGCAGGTTTTTCAGCTTGGTCTTCATGATCGCGCTGTTACGGCCCGACTTGGTGAATTCAGCTTTCTGAACCAGCCAAGGATCGTTTTCGAGACGGATCACGGTACCGGGTTTGAGTTCTTTACCAGTTTTCATTGCGAATATCCGAATTTGGATGGGATTTACATAAATCTAGGCCGCGTATCATATCCAATTTAGGTAAAACTGTACCAGCGCTGCGGCAAGATCGGCCTGCAAGCCTTGTTCCAGACACCATGCTTCGGCATTTTCCTGTAGTTCTGGCCAGTGTTTACGCGCGCTGAGCCATTGATCGCCAATCGGCTGCCCCGCACTCCACGCCTGCCACAGACCGTTCATCGCATGGGCGGCTGCCGGCGAGAGGCCTTTCGTATACAGGGCAAGGAAGGCATCGAGCTTGTCCAGATGGATGTCTTCGTCCTGCTGATAGATGTGCCACAGCATCGGCCGCCCCGCCCACTGCGCCCGGACAAATGAGTCTTCACCGCGCACCGCGTTGAAATCGCAGCACCAGAGCAAGTGATCGTATTGATCCTGACGGATGAACGGCAGCACCTGCACGGTCAACGCCTGACGGACATCAATCGCTCCGACGGCCAGGGATTCCACCCCGAGCCATCGCGCAACGTCACCGAGAATCCGCCCTTCCGGCACCAGCAAATGCGTGGGCGTCGCGCCTGCGGCCAGCACGTCCAGCCAACTGGCCAGCCCGGCGTTCTCGTAGGCAAACAACGAGATCAACTGTGCGTCGGGCGCACGCTCGATGCCCAGACCTTGCAGGAATTGTCGCTGCGCCTGGGCATCGAGCTGAAACTTCCGTCGTTGCTCAAGCAAACCTCGTTCGCGCAGCAGTCCACCCGTGCCGGGGCGGAACCCCGGAAAGAAGAAGATTTTCTGCACCGACTTGTATTTGACCGATGGCAGGCCGTGGCACCCGGTGACCCAGTCTTCGGCACTGAGATAGTCGAGGTTCAACCACAGCGGTGGCTTCTCCCGTTCGGCCATGACGTCCATATAGGCACTCGGTAACTGGCAGGCGAACGCTGCGATCACCACGTCAGCGGCGTCGATGGGCAACCACTCGCTCGGCCAGTGCCGCACCTCTACACCTTGCTGCCATTGTTGCGCGGCGTTGATATCGATCTCTGGACAAATACGTTCGAACGCACGCAGATCATCAACCCACAGCCGCACGGCCAGCGAATGCTCGGCCACCAATTGTCGGGCCAGACGCCAGGTCACGCCGATGTCGCCGTAGTTGTCGACGACGGTGCAAAAAATATCCCAGCGGGTATTCAGTGACGGCATTCAAGACTCCCGTTGGCAAAAGCACCGATTGTCCGCATTAATGAGCAGATGCAGAAGAGCCGACGGCGATTAATCTTCGTGCGACAATCGCCTCTTGCCCGCAATCATCCGCCAGGAGGCAGCCATGCCCTATCGTCCCAACCCGCGTCGCCCCTTGCCTGTTCAGCTTAGCGCGCTGCATTTGACCGGCAGTATTGCCTTGGGTATGTGGCTGGGTTTCCTCGCGATCGCGCTGACCTGCTGGCTGCTCTCGCGTTTTGTGTTCAACGAACAACTGGCGCCGGTGGCCCAAGCAGTGCAGCAACTGGCGGCTCCACCCGTTGTGCAACCGGCGCCGGACATTGCGCCGCAGAGTCCGCTGTTCGACCAGTACGAAGAAAACCTGCGCAAGAACGAGCAACAGAATCGTCTGGATCAGGCACGCGACAGCCGCCGCAATCTGTCGAACCCGAAATGTCAGTTCTGGTTGCAACAGGACCAAACCGCGCCCAGCGAAAAAAGCCGCGCCAACGTTTTGCAATTCTGCGATTGATCATGAACAAAAACAGCGTCCACCAACTGATTCTCGACAAGCTGCGCATCGACCTCGATATAGCCGAACGCGCCGCGCAAACCGCTTACGAAACCGCGACCCACGAAGAGAACATCGCCGAGAACAAGTACGACACGCTTGGACTTGAGGCGTCTTATCTGGCGGCGGGGCAAGCGAAACGCGTCGAGGAAATCCGACAGTCACTGGCGCTGTGCCAGAACCTGACGCTGCGTCCCTATGACGAAAACCGTGGCATCGAGGTCGGCGCTCTTCTCGGCCTGGAAGACGAAAAGGGTCGAGAGCAATGGCTGTTCCTGGCGCCGGACGCCGCAGGCTTGAAAATCGATGTGGTGGGTCAACCGATTACCGTCATCACGCCGCGCTCGCCGCTGGGCAAAAGCCTGCTGGGCAAGTTCGAGGGGGATGAGGTGGAGATTCTGGTGGCGGGCACCCGGCAACAATTTGCTGTTACCGAGGTGCTCTGAGGCAGGCGATCAGTGGACCGGCAGTTCGACGCCGTCGAACAGTTCTTCCAGCTCCTGCTTGTTGTGGCAGGCGATGGCTTTGGCCATTACTTCGCGGGTCAGGTGCGGGGCAAACTTCTCGATGAAGTCGCACATGAAACCACGCAGGAAGGTGCCGCGGCGGAAACCGATCTTGGTGACGCTCGATTCGAACAACTCGCTGGCATCCAGTACCACCAGGTCGCTGTCGAGTTTGGTATCGACCGCCATTTTGGCGACGATGCCCACGCCCAGTCCCAGGCGCACGTAGGTTTTGATCACGTCGGCGTCGGCGGCAGTGAACACCACTTTCGGCGTCAGACCACGATGGCTGAAGGCTTCGTCGAGTTTCGAACGGCCGGTGAAGCCGAACACGTAAGTCACGATCGGGTATTCAGCCAGCGCTTCGAGGGTCAGCTTCGGCAGTTTGGTCAGCGGGTGGCCCTGTGGCACGACCACGCAGCGGTTCCAGCGGTAGCACGGCATCATAACCAGATCGCCGAACAGTTCCAGCGCTTCGGTGGCGATGGCGAAATCGACGGTGCCGTCAGCTGCCATTTCGGCGATCTGCATCGGTGAGCCCTGATGCATGTGCAGCGCCACGTCCGGGTATTGCTTGATGAAATTGCTGATCACCGGCGGCAGTGCATAACGTGCCTGAGTGTGGGTAGTGGCGATCGACAGGGTGCCTTTCTTCTCGTTGGAGAATTCCTGGGCGATCTGCTTGATGCTTTCAACCTTGCGCAGAATCTCACCGGCGGTGGTGATGATGCGCTCACCGGCGGGGGTGACGCGGGTCAGGTGCTTGCCGCTGCGGGCAAATACTTCAACGCCGAGTTCGTCTTCCAGCAGTCGGATCTGTTTACTGATGCCCGGTTGCGAGGTGTAAAGGCTTTGGGCTGTAGCGGAAACGTTGAGGTCGTGGTGCGCCACTTCCCAGATGTAGCGCAATTGTTGAAGCTTCATATGTATCCCTCAAAGCAGGTAGACGCCACGGGCATCAGCGACGATATATAACTATATTAATGGTTTAAATAATAAATCTAGAACTTTTTTGTCAAAGCGCCACTATTCCTGCCTCAGCGATCTTCGCGCCGCCGCCGCTCCACCAACGGCACCAGATAAACCGGGACCTTGGCCAATTGCAGGACCCGCGCCGCCGTGCGCCCCAATGGTGTTTCCGCGCCTACCCCGTGGCTGTGACTTCCTACGATCAGCAGATCGACAGAGAGTTTCTGCACCTGGTCGAGAATCACCTGTGACGGATCACCCTGCACCACGCGCACGGCACGAATCCGCTGCAAGTCCTGCTCGCCCTCTTCCCCAAGCTCTTCGCGAAAACTCTCCAGTACGCGCTGCTCGATATTGGCGATGACTGTTTTCAGACCCTGGCTATGGAATTCGTTCAACGCCTGCTCGTCGAGATAACTCTGCAACACCGATTCGGCGAACAGCCCCATCGGCTCCACCGCGTGAACCACATACAGATCGGCATCGAATGTCCTAGCCAACGCCAAGGCATGCTGCATCACTAACGGTGCGTACAGACCGAGGTCAGTGGCATACAGCATCGAATGAATCATATGACCTCCTCGCTAGCCAACATGGCGGAGATTTGATTCAGCTTAGCAGTGCCTTGACGAGTACGACGGGAGACGCAACGTCTTGAAGCACGAGGCTTTAGATCGACGGCTCGTTGCTGATGCCATGTGGCACATGGCCGGTGGCGACCACTTCACGGGCCAGTTCGCAATGACCGGCCTGATCGTCGAAGAACACGTCGGCAGCAAACGCTTCGAGAAACGCCGATTTGGTCAGGCCACCGAGAAACAGGGATTCATCGAGGCGGATGTCCCATTCACGCAACGTGCGAATCACCCGCTCATGGGCCGGCGCCGAGCGCGCGGTGACCAGCGCCGTGCGGATCGGGCAGTCGTCGTCAGGGAACTCGCGCTGCAACAGATTGAGCGCCGCCAGAAAGCCTTTGAACGGCCCGCCACGCAATGGCTCACGCGCCGACTCTCGTTCCTTGGCCTGGAATGCTTCGAGCCCACCGGACTGATAAACCCGCTCCGACTCGTCGGAAAAAATCACGGCGTCACCGTCGAAGGCGATGCGCAATTCATCGCTGGCCGCGCGACTGGCGCCTCCGGACAAAATCGTCGCCGCCGCAAAACCGGCATCCAGCGCAGCGCGCACGTCTTCGGCATGCGTGGAGAGAAACAGGTCGCAACCAAACGCTTTGAGGTAGGGATAAGGACTGCGCCCACCGACGAACGCCGCGCGGGAAATGGCCAGACCATAATGGTGAATCGAATTGAAGACGCGCAATCCGGTGTCGGCGCTGTTGCGCGACACCAGAATCACTTCTACCCGTGCACGGCCGAGACGACTGTTCAGGTTCAGGAGTTTTTCCACCAGCGGGAACGCATCACCCGGCGCGAGGATCTCGTCTTCGTGTTCGATCTGATATTGCCGGTAGGCTTCGACGCCGCTCGACAGGTAAACCTTGTGGCTCTCGCTCAGGTCGAACAAGGCACGCGACGAAATCGCCAGCACCAGTTTGTCATCAATGTTTTTCGCCATGCCTTCCCCCACCCTGCGCAAAAAACCGACTCACGTGTTGCGTCGGTCAATAAAACTCAATGTTCGATACAACGCTTCGATGCGCGGCAGTTCACACCCTGCCGCTTTCGCCGCCGCCAGGGGCCGGGCGTAGATGGCCTCCAGTTCCAGCGGTCGCTTGTGCACAAAGTCGTGGTACATGCTCGGCCAATAGTCGGGCAGTTTCTCGGTCATCGTTAACAGGAAGTCGGCGTAACCGGGCGCCACGTCCTGGCCGCACGCCTTGGCGCCCTGCACAACCTCGGCCATCAACGCCTGGATCAGCGCGCGACTGTCAGCATCGGCCATCAGCGCCGTGGTGTCCGCGCCGAGCAGCACCGAGAGACCGTTGTAGGGAATGTTCCAGATCAGCTTCTGCCAACGCGCCTGATGCAGATTGGGCATCGCCTGAGAATCAATGCCGGCGGCACGGAACAACTCGGAACCCACTTCGACGATGGCCATGCGCGCCACATCATCAGTAGCAGGACCGCTGTGATAACCGACGTTGACTGCGCCGAGCGCCTGATGGGTGATCAGACCCGGGCCGTTGCGATGCACGCAAATCAGGCACAGACCGCCGAGCAGATGCAGGGAGTCAGGCAACAATTCACGCAGGCTGTCTTCGACGTCCAGACCGTTTTGCAGCACCAGCACTTTCGCGCCTGGCTTGGCCGCCGCAATGATCGATGGCGCCAGCCCGGCATTGCTGGTGGTCTTGGCGCCGACCAGCAGCCAGTCGCATTTTGGCATGTCTTCAGCTGCCGAATAGGCCTGCACCGGATCGAGCTTGAGCGGGCCATGTACCGCACTGTCCACCTGCAAGCCACGTTCGGCCACGGCAGAAAATTCGCTGCGCAACAGAAAGTGCACATCGAACCCCGCCCGCGCCAGCATCAACCCGTAGAACCCGCCGATCGCACCGGTGCCGATAATCCCCACCACCGGTTTGTTGATTGTCCCCATTTATGGCAACTCCTCTGCAATTCGACCCAGTGCCTGCGCCAATGCCGTGTTGAGTGCGTCAGCTGTCAGGCGCGTGTGCAATGCACCAAAGAACTCGCCGTCGCGCACTACAAACAGCGCCGGCAAATGAAAGACCTGATAACGCTCGACCAGACCGCCGTTGTTGCCCGCATCGATCCAGCACAAACGATCCACCGCCAGTGCGAATCCCGGTAACACTTCGCGGGCGAAGCGGCAACTGGCGCAGCCGACGCTGGTGAACATCACCAGCGAAACGCCGCTCATCGCCAACAGCCTTTGGTCGGCGTCGAAATCGGTCAGTTCGGATTCGACCACTATACTGGGGGAAACAATGTCAAATGGCTGACACAGGGAGTCTGTGCTCATGGGACGTTTCATTCCTCATCCGGACGAAGTGCCGGTTGAACTGACGTTGCTCACGCCCGAATGTATTTCCAGGCAACAGCTGCACACTATCAGCCTCGGCGGCATCGCTTGCAATTACCACCGTGCCTGGCGCCATGGCACGGCGCTGCAAGTACGCCTGCCGACACTCAACGCCGACATGTGTTTTCCGGGCTATGTGGCTTGGTGTCTGCGCCGCAAAAAAGGTTATCTGGTGGGCATCGCCTTCACTGACGAACAAACGCTGTTCAGTGCACGAATGGGTGAGCAGGTGTGTCAGATTGAACGCTACTGCCGCATCAACGACGCCCACGATGGCCTGCAGAATATTCAAGCGGCGGCCCTGCAATGGGTCGAACAACACGCCGACGAGTTCTCCCACGACAGCGTGAGCAAGGCTTTTACCCTGCCAGTGCTGGATTAAAGCGGCGTTTGCCCATTGTCGAGCAGCGCCTGACGCGCTAAGGTTCCGCTCCCCGACGCGCTTAAATCCGCTGTGCTCCGCCGCGCGGGGATCGCTGGCGGCCGGCACCCGTGACCTGACGAGTAAACGATGGCTGATTTACCGATCAACGACCTAAACGTCGCCTCTAACGAGACCCTGATCACACCTGATCAGCTCAAGCGTGATATCCCTCTGAGCGACGCCGCCCTGCGCACCGTCACCAAGGGCCGCGAAGTCATTCGCAACATTCTTGATGGCACCGACCACCGTCTGTTCGTAGTGATCGGCCCGTGCTCGATCCACGACATCAAGGCTGCCCACGAATACGCCGAGCGCCTGAAGGTGCTGGCCGCGGAAGTCTCCGACACCTTGTATCTGGTCATGCGCGTGTATTTCGAAAAGCCGCGGACCACCGTCGGCTGGAAAGGCCTGATCAACGATCCGTATCTGGACGACTCGTTCAAGATCCAGGACGGTCTGCACATCGGTCGTCAGTTGCTGCTGGACCTGGCTGAAAAAGGCCTGCCGACCGCGACCGAAGCCCTCGACCCGATCTCCCCGCAGTATCTGCAGGACCTGATCAGCTGGTCGGCCATCGGCGCGCGTACCACCGAGTCCCAGACTCACCGTGAAATGGCTTCCGGCCTGTCCTCGGCAGTCGGTTTCAAGAACGGCACCGATGGCGGCCTGACCGTGGCGATCAACGCCTTGCAGTCAGTCTCCAGCCCGCACCGTTTCCTGGGGATCAATCAGGAAGGTGGCGTGTCGATCGTCACCACCAAAGGCAACGCTTACGGTCACGTGGTGCTGCGTGGCGGCAATGGCAAGCCGAACTACGACTCGGTCAGCGTTGCGCTGTGCGAGCAGGCGTTGAACAAGGCGAAGATCAAGCCGAACATCATGGTCGACTGCAGCCACGCCAACTCCAACAAGGATCCGGCCCTGCAACCGCTGGTGATGGAAAACGTCGCCAACCAGATCCTCGAAGGCAACCAGTCGATCATCGGCCTGATGGTCGAGAGTCACTTGAACTGGGGCTGCCAGGCGATTCCGAAAGACCTCGCCGATCTGCAATACGGCGTGTCGATCACCGATGCCTGCATCGATTGGTCCGCTACCGAAAACACCCTGCGCAGCATGCACGCCAAGCTCAAGGATGTTCTGCCAAAACGCCAGCGCAGCTGATACGCGTTTTACAGGCATAAAAAAACGCCGGGCATTGCCCGGCGTTTTTGTGTGTGCGATTCAGATCTTTGCGGCGCGGCGCTGGTGACGCTCCATGTAACGCTCGACGTAGGAGCAGGATGGAATCACCGTGTAGCCCATTTCTTCGGCATATTGCAGCGCGCTTTCCGTCAGCGCCGCCGCGATGCCACGACCGCGCAAGGCGTTGGGCACGAACGTACGATAGATATCCAGGGTCTGTTTCCCCAGATCCATATAGGTCAGGTAGGCACGATGACCGTCCACATTGGTCTCGAACTGATGACCAGCCTGGTCATGGTGGATGGACAACGCCTCGCTCATCACTACTCCTCGCGGGTCTTGGATTTTGACCCCTACCTTACCGATGTTTTTCCGGCGAAGGAACATCTACGCCACCCCGTGCCTGATCGACACCGAGAAGAGACACACCGATCTCGTACAACCGAGCACCTGATAAATAGTAGGCACCATTGGCAAAATTGCTCAAGATACGCTCGTCATCAAGCGGGTTGACGCGGGTTGCTCCGATGGACGCAGGGACGGTTTGGGAGAAGATCTTCCCGGGCCGCTTACCTGAACATTGCCGGATGTTGAGACTTAAGACGTGCAACCTTTTTTAAAGTCACCTCAACATGGACAAAGATAAGCGAAGCAGCACGCAAAATCGGAACAAAAGTGTGGACGAATTCATCTAGAAAGACTTTAGCCAACACTGCAAAAACAACACGCCATGACGGGAACTTTTTCTGTTTGACTCGCTCAGCGCGGGGCTTGCGACTGGCTGTTTTTTAAACAGGCCAGTTAAAAGTTGCTCGAAAAAGAATCAGCGCCTACAATTTTTTTTGCTTCTTGCCTTACGTCAGTTTACTTACTACAAGTAATGGGTAGTATGTACGCCGGCTATTTCCTCAATCGGAGGAGACAGCCACTTAATTGAAAGTCCTTGAAGGGGAACACGATGAACAACGTTCTGAAATTCTCTGCTCTGGCTCTGGCCGCAGTTCTGGCTACCGGTTGCAGCAGCGCATCGAAAGAAACCGAAGCACGTCTGACCGCTACTGAAGACGCAGCTGCTCGCTCCCAGGCTCGTGCAGACGAAGCTTACCGTAAAGCTGATGAAGCTCTGGCTGCTGCTCAAAAAGCACAACAGACTGCTGACGAAGCTAACGAGCGTGCTCTGCGCATGCTGGAAAAAGCTAGCCGCAAGTAATAGTCCTTCGGGATTATTATCAAGCCGACCCATATTTTGGGTCGGCTTTTTTGTGCCGGATGCTTTTGTCCGGACAATAAAAAACCCGCCGACGCTCACGCATCGGCGGGTTCTTTGTTTGAGCTTACTGCTGCAGATCGATCGGGGCGCTGGAGACCATCGGCGCCGAAGTGCCAGGCGTACCGATTTCGGTTGGCAGGCCATCTTCGGCTGCGACTACATCGCGCACCACATCCCAATTCATGCGCAGGTTGTTGGTGATGTCTTCACGCTTGAGCATCGCGTTGATCACCGCCGTGTGCTTGTCGACCACCGACGGATTACCTTTGTCGTCGATCGGCGTGTGCGCTTCCAGATAGACCTTGCCGCCACTGCGACCGAACTTGTACGCATCATTGAGGATGCGCACCGAAGTCCCGACCGGCACCATGCCAGCCATTTCCAGCACGTTGTTGTTGAACATGCGGAAGCAACCGTGGCTGGTGCGCATGCCAATGCCGAACTTCTTGTTCGAACCGTGGATCAGGTAACCCGGCGTGCCCAAGGTGAACTTGAACGGGCCCAGCGGGTTGTCAGGACCGGCCGGCACCACGTTTGGCAGCGGATCACCATCAGCGGCGTGTTCAGCCTTGATCGACGCTGGAGGCGTCCAGGTCGGATTAGGGGTTTTGGCGGTGATGGTGGTGTGCGCGATCGGCGAACCCCAACCTTCACGCCCGATACCCAGCGGGAAGGTGTACACCACGTTCCGGCCTTTGGGGTAGTAATAGAGGCGGTATTCGGCAAGGTTGATGACGATACCTTCACGCGGGCCCGGCGGCAGAATGAAACGCGTCGGCAGAACGATCTCGGTACCGGCACCTGGCAGCCAGGCATCGACGCCCGGGTTGGCTGCGACCATTTCCGAATAGCCCAGATCGTAGGTGGTGCCCAGATCGGCGAAGGTGTCTTCGTACTTGGCTTTGATCACTTGCACCTGGCCGACGATGTCTTCACCGGGTGGTGGCAAGGGAAGCTCCAATGCAGCAACGGGACCGGCCACACACAGGGCGGCAAGTGACAGGCAGCGGGTGACGGCAGGAAAGCGCGGCAACATCCGGAAAATCCTTCGCGTGATCAACAAGGGTATAAGAGCGCGATTGTACACCGCACTTGGAATATTCGGGGAGACAGGCCGATAGACCGTGCCTGCGCTCTTTTTATCTTAGAGCTCGAAACGCAACTCGGGCCAGATCGGCGAAGTGCCGCGCTTCTGCGACTCAAGGATCGCCCGGCACAGCGAGCACAGCCGCTGGTCCTGAAAGACCCGGCGATCCACGCTCGACCAGCGCGGTTGCGCCGGCAGCAGGCTGCCGCACAAGGTGCGATCGGCCGAGCCACCGAGTTCGAGTTGACGTGTCACCAGATGCACCCGCACTTCCTGGCAGGCGAACAGATCCAGCTGCTCGTCAGGCTCGATCAGTTGATAGGCAAAAAGGGACCAGGCAGAACGCGACATCGGGGCCTCCGATTAAGGGGGCGCCACATTAGCCGAAAGCCTGCCGCTAGAAAAGCCTCAAAGCAGCGGTTTCAGCGTCGGCCAGACATTTTCCAGCAACTTGCCTTGAGCCCCGGCCGCCGGGTGCAGACCATCGGCCTGCATCAGGTCCGGATGACCGCCCACGCCGTCGAGGAAAAACGGCACCAGCGGGATTTTCTTGTCGTCGGCGAGTTTGCCGTAAACCTCGGCGAAAGCATCGGTGTAGCGCTTGCCATAGTTTGGCGGCAACTGCATGCCCAGCAGCAGCACCTTCGCGCCGCTTTGTCGCGAACTGTCGATCATCGCCGCAAGGTTTTGTTGCAATTGCGTTGGCGGCATTCCGCGCAGGCCGTCATTGCCGCCCAGTTCGAGGATGACCAGATCAGGCTTATGCTCTGCAAGCAGCGCTGGCAGCCGCGCCTGACCTCCGGCACTGGTGTCGCCGCTGATGGAGGCATTGACCACTTTATCGTCGAAACCCTCCTGTTCAAGCCGTTGCTCAAGCAACGACACCCACCCCAAACGGGTATCCAGGCCGAAACCGGCGCTGATACTATCGCCAACGATCAGGACAGTACCCGCCGCTGCGTTCTGGGCCATGCACATCAAGGCCAGGCCAGCACTCAAAAACCACACTCGCATCGGATTCTCCATGGGCGCAAGCATTCTCACCGCGAAGAACCTCAGCAAAGTGGTTTCCAGCGCGGAAGGTGAACTGACTATCCTGCACGAACTCAGCCTGGAACTGAACAAGGGCGACAGCCTGGCCATCGTTGGCGCGTCCGGTTCCGGCAAATCCACCCTCCTGGGCCTGCTCGCCGGACTCGACCTGCCCAGCAGCGGCGAAGTCACGCTGGCCGGCCAGGACCTGAGCGGTCTCGACGAAGACCAGCGCGCGCGCATTCGTGCCGAGCACGTTGGTTTCGTCTTTCAGTCATTCCAATTGCTCGACAGCCTCAATGCCCTGGAAAACGTCATGTTGCCGCTGGAGCTTGATGGCCGCAAAGACGCCCGTGAGCGCGCCACCCAATTGCTGCAACGGGTCGGCCTCGGCCAGCGCCTGA
The DNA here is from genome assembly GCF_044218815.1 of Pseudomonas sp. A0308. NCBI lineage: Bacteria > Pseudomonadati > Pseudomonadota > Gammaproteobacteria > Pseudomonadales > Pseudomonadaceae > Pseudomonas > Pseudomonas sp. A0308. The sequence goes on along the minus strand of NZ_CP162581.1, from coordinate 5,346,449 downwards.
CGCACTCTCCGCGCCAATTGTCCGGTGGCGAGCAACAACGTGTGGCGATTGCCCGGGCGTTTGCTGCCGAACCTGACGTGTTGTTCGCCGATGAACCCACCGGCAACCTCGATAGCCACACCGGCGAACGCATCAGCGACTTGCTGTTCGAATTGAACAAGGAACGCGGCACCACTCTGGTGCTGGTGACCCACGACGAACGCCTGGCCCATCGCTGCCGGCGTCTGATCCGTCTTGAAGCCGGGCTGTTGGTCGCCCCCCTGGAGGCTTGATGGCACGTCTGCCGCTGTTGCGTCTGTTCAGCCTCGCCATCCGCCAACTGCTGCGCGATGCCCGCGCCGGAGAATTGCGGGTATTGTTCTTCGCCCTTGTCGTGGCGGTGGCGGCGAGTACCGCCATCGGGTATTTCGGCGCTCGCCTCAACGGCGCCATGATGTTGCGTGCCACCGAGTTTCTGGGCGCAGACCTGGTGCTTGAAGGCAGCTCGCCGGCCCGTGAGGAGCAGATCAGGAGCGGCACCGAACTGCGTCTGAACCATGCGCAAGTGGTGGAGTTCTCCAGCGTCATCGCCACCGACAACGGCATTCAGTTGTCGAGCATCAAAGCGGTTGATCGCGCTTATCCATTGCGCGGCGAACTGAAAAGCGCGCCGGCGCCCTTCGCCACTGAAGAGACCGGTGGCGAACCACAACCGGGCGAAGCCTGGGTCGAGGCACGTCTGCTGACTGCGCTGGATCTGAAGATCGGCGACAGCATTGATGTCGGCTCAAAGACATTGAAGCTGACCCGGGTGCTGACCTACGAACCGGATCGCGCCGGCAACTTCTACAGCCTGACGCCGCGGGTGCTGATCAATCTCGACGATCTTGCCGCCACCGCAGTGGTGCAGCCCGGCAGTCGGGTGAGCTACCGCGAACTGTGGCGCGGCGAGCCGCAAGCGCTGGAAACCTATCGACAGTTGATCAAACCGGGGCTCGCGGCGAACCAGCGGATTCAGGATGCCCGCGACGGCAACCGACAGATTGGTGGCGCGCTGGGCAAAGCCGAACGCTATCTGAACATGGCCAGCCTGGTCGCGGTGTTGCTGGCCGGGGTGGCCGTCGCTCTGTCGGCAAATCGCTTCGCCAGCCGTCGTTTCGATGCCAGTGCGTTGCTGCGTTGCCTCGGTTTGTCACGCCGCGAAACCATGGTGTTGTTCAGCCTGCAACTGACGGTACTTGGTCTGCTCGCCAGCCTCAGCGGCGCTTTGCTTGGCTGGTTGGCACAGTTGGGTTTGTTTGCGCTGTTGCATGATCTGTTGCCGAGTGATGTGCCACCGGGCGGCCTGTTTCCGGCCATCGCCGGGATCGGCACCGGGTTGGTGGCGCTGGCAGGTTTCGCCCTGCCGCCGCTCGCCGCGCTGGGTCGCGTACCGCCATTGCGCGTGCTACGCCGCGACATGCTGCCGATCCCATCGAGTACCTGGATGGTTTACGGTGCCGCTTTGGGCGCTCTAGGTCTGATCATGTGGCGCCTGAGCCTTGATCTGCTGCTGACGTTCGCACTGCTCGGCGGTGGCGTCGTCGCTGCGCTGGTGCTGGGTGGCCTGTTGCTGCTGTTGCTGCAAAGCCTGCGGCGGATGCTCGCCCGTGCATCGTTGCCGTGGCGTCTTGGCCTCGGCCAACTGTTGCGCCATCCGCTGGCCGCAGCGGGTCAATCGCTGGCCTTCGGTTTGATTTTGTTGTCCATGGCGCTGATCGCGCTGTTGCGTGGCGAACTGCTCGACACCTGGCAAAACCAGTTGCCAAAAAACGCGCCAAACTACTTTGCCCTGAATATTTTGCCGGCGGACAAGCAGGCTTTCACCGATCACCTGATCAAGGTGTCTGCGCAAGCGGCGCCGCTGTACCCGGTCGTGCCGGGGCGGCTGATCAGCATCAACGGTGAGCCGGTGCGGCAAATCGTCAGCAAGGATTCTGCCGGCGACCGCGCGGTACAACGTGACCTCAGCCTGACCTGGGCCGCGGATATGCCCGCCGGCAACAAACTGACCGCCGGATCGTGGTGGACCGACCAGCCAACCGGTGATGTACCGGGTGTGTCAGTGGAAGGCAAAGTTGCCGAGAGCCTCAAGCTCAAGCTGGGCGACCACATGGTGTTCAGTGTTGGCGGGGTCAATCGCGAAGCGAAAGTCACCAGCCTGCGCGATATCAACTGGGACAACTTCCAGCCGAACTTCTTCATGATCTTCCAGCCCGGCACATTGAAGGATCTGGCAGCGACCTACCTGACCAGTTTCTATCTGGCCGCGGGTCACGACCAGCAGATCGTCGAACTCTCGCGCGCCTTCCCGGCAGTGACCATTCTTCAGGTCGAAGCCTTGCTTGAACAGCTGCGCAGCATCCTCGCCCAGGTCACCCTGGCGGTGGAATACGTGCTGTTGTTTGTCCTGGCGGCGGGCATGGCCGTGCTGTTTTCCGGGTTGCAAGCGACGCTGGATGAACGCATCCGACAAGGCGCGCTCCTGCGTGCATTGGGTGCGGAGCGGCAATTGCTGATCAAGGCCCGGCGCATCGAGTTCGGCCTGCTCGGCGCGGTCAGCGGTTTGCTCGCGGCGATTGGCTCGGATGTGGTGAGTCTGGTGTTGTATCGCTACGCGTTCGATCTGCCGTGGCATCCGCATCCGTGGCTGCTGGTGCTACCGCTGATTGGCGCAGTGCTGATTGGCGGCGCTGGCGTGTTCGGCACGCGCCGGGCACTCAACGCAAGTCCGCTGACAGTGTTGCGCGAGGGTTGATAGACTCAAGCGCTCGTCACCACAAGAAGTTGCCATGAGCCGTTATCGCCCTCCCCGCACCGCCGGCACCGCGCTGATCACCCCTGAAGGTGAAGCGCGGATGCGTGCCGAATTCCATGAGTTGTGGCACGTGCGCCGCCCACAAGTGACGCAATCGGTCAGTGAGGCGGCGGCTCAGGGGGATCGCTCGGAAAACGCTGAATACACCTACGGCAAGAAGATGCTGCGCGAAATCGACAGTCGTGTGCGCTTCCTCACCAAACGTCTGGAAGCACTCAAGGTTGTCAGCGAAAAACCCAGCGATCCGAACAAGGTCTACTTCGGCGCCTGGGTCACCATCGAGGACGAAGACGGCAAGCAATCGCGCTACCGCATCGTTGGCCCTGATGAACTGGATCTGAAGCTGGGCCTGATCAGCATTGATTCGCCGTTGGCCCGCGCCTTGATTGGCAAGGCGCTGGATGCCGAAGTGCGCGTGCAAACCCCGACCGGCGAACAATGCGTTTACATCGTGGCGATCGATTACCCGTAATCAGCGACGGGTAATCAGCCCCTGCCGCGCGACACGCACCAGTTGCTTGATCATTTCAGAGGCCTCTTCCTGACTCGGTGACTGAATCACCGCCAGATCGAAACTGTCACTGGCAAAACGCGTCAGCGACTCACCGTCCTCAACGAACTGGATCAGGAACGCGGCAGGACCGCCGCTGCGCCGTGGCCAGCCGTCGAGATAACGCAACAGCGTCGGCTGATGTTTACCGCCAAGGAGGATTTTTGGATTGCGCTGGGTGATATGTGCCGTGATCGGCGCGGGACGTGCTGGAGGGCGTAATGCATTCATTGGTCGTGTCTCTGCCTCAAAAGTCTGCATGGCAGGTGAGAGGCAACACCGAACCAGCGCTTTAGCGGTATTTCGAAGCCCTGTTCCGGCTTCTGACGGTGACTGATCGAGTCACCTGGCGCCCCGCAAGTAGCTGTTTAAATCGGCGCATGGGCAACATCCTAGAGAACGTGACCGATCAGTGTCAAGAATCAGCCACAACAAAAAAAGGCCCGCACAATGCGGGCCTTTTGCTTGAGCCAGAGCGGTCAACCGGCGATGGCGCGGTCCACCGATAGCTTGCCGGCGCCCTCGATCAGTACCGCGAGGCTGCCACCGAGCAAAGCCAAGGCGAACTCGTAACCGTTGTTGGCCATGAACAGACCGTTGCTGATGTGCACGGTAAAGATCGCCACCAGCGACAGGACGGTCAAACCCAAGGCTGCCGGACGGACCAGCAGGCCGATGATCAGCGCCAGGCCAGCAAAAAACTCGGTACCACCCGACAGGACGGCCATGGCGTAACCCGGCGTCAGACCCAGGCTCTCCATGTACTGTGCAGTGCCGGCAAGTCCATACCCACCGAACATTCCGAAGAGTTTTTGTGCGCCATGTGCGGCGAAAATCACCCCGACTACGATGCGCAGGATGGTCAGGCCGTAGCCAGCGCGGGTGAACAGTACCTTGTTGATCAGAGAGCTCATGCTGCGTTCCTTGTTTTGCGAAAGTGTGTGTGGGTTGGCCGCTATATTAATCAGTTATTTTCATGTTTAAAGCGCAAATATTTCGCCATAACAATCGATTTATTTGATTATTTACGTGAGACAACTTTCTGTCCACCGGGCTCCAACGACTCCCGCTCCCGATCGAACGCCAAGTAATACTTGTTCACGCTATTAACATAGCTGACGGCCCCCATTCCCACCTGCTCCATGGCAATACGCTCGACCTGAAAGAACCACTGGTTGGGATTGAGTCCACGGCGCCGGGCTTCGGCGCGCATGCCTTGCACTCGCTCGGGGCCGATGTTGTAGGCCGCCAGCGTGAACGCCATGCGTTCGCGCTCGTTAAGTTTGGGGCTGTTGAAGAACTTGCGGCGGATCAGCGCCAGGTACTTGGCCCCGGCCTGCACGTTTGCATCAAGATTCTGGATATTGTTCACGCCGACGCGCTGGGCGGCGGATGGCGTGATCTGCATCAGCCCGGTCGGGCCACTGCCGCTGCGGGCGTTGGGCTGCAGCGCCGATTCCTTGAACGCCAGCGCTGCCAGGTTCAACCAATCCATATTTTGTGCAGCAGCATGTTTTTGCAGGGTCGGGCGCAGTTTTTCCAGACGCTGACGGTCGGCCTTGGCCAATGGATAGTGAACCTGATAGAGCCGGCGATAAATGCGCAGAAACGCCGCGTCTTCGTTCGCCGGTTTCTTGTAACCGCTGATGAAGCGGTCGACGCTGGCCCGCAACATCGACGCATCACGGCGCACGAACCAGTTTTCCTCACCCGGCTCACTGATCACCAGTTGTCGATCAACACGCAGCTTGGGCAGGATCTTGCCCCAGCGCTCGGCAATCGGCAGTTCAACGACGGTCAGTTGAAAAATGCCGCCCTGAACCATCTCCAGTACATCCTCGACGGCCAGCGTCGGATCGACCCATTCGATCTTGATCGGCGCGAGTTTGTGCAACGCCAGTTTTTGATTGAGCTGACTGATCGCCTCCCCTGCTGCGCTGCCGGTGGGCAACGCCAGGGTTTTACCGGCGAGTTGCTCGACCTTGGTGTAGCGCCGCTGGCCTTTGATGCCCACCAGCACCAACGGCACGTTGCTGGCGATCGGTTCACTGCTGGCCACCGCATAACCCGGTTGCAGTTCGAGCAATTCCCCGGGCGCCACCAGGTCACCTTCCCCACGCTGCAACGCGCCGAGCAGTTGATCCTTGGCTTTGGGAATGATCTTGAGGGTAATTTCCTGGCCATCCCGGGAGTGGCCATTGAGGTATTGCTCGAAGGCACGCAGGCGATGGTATTCGACGCCGATGGCCTGGCCCTGGACTTCACCGGAACTGTTACGGCTCTGGTTGACCAGCACCCGCAACACGCGGCTGCTGCGAATCTCCGAAAGATCGCGGACTTTAGCGGCGGGCACGGCTTGTAGCGGCCCGGGCAGACGCGCAACCGCCGTCATTGGCAGTAGCAACGATGCACACAACAGCAGCAAAACCGAGGGACGAATCATCCACTCTCCGGAAAGGATACGGGGCGAAATCACCGCGCAACGGTTGAAATCACCGACGAAAACAGAGCGCCTGGAGCGCTGGCAACGTGCGAGAGACTGGCACAGTGATGGCATTACTGCCAACCCAAGCTGTTTCGCGGCATCAAAAGACAGCGATAACTCTTTGTAGTTCTTGGCTTTTCTTATGAATCTACAGCTCTGGTATGCTTTCCGGCCTTCGGCCCGAGGTAGCAACCATGCAACTCATCGATATCGGCGTCAACCTGACCAACCCAAGTTTCGCCGACAAACACCAGGCCGTACTCGACCGCGCCTATGCCGCCGGGGTCTGCCAACTGGTGCTGACCGGCACCAGCATCGAGGGGAGCGAGCAGGCTCTGGAACTCTGCCAGCAGCTGGATGAAAGCGGTCAACGACTGTTCGCCACCGCCGGGATTCACCCGCATTCGGCCAGTGACTGGAACGCTGACAGCGCCCGACGCCTGCGCAGTTTGCTGAAGGAATCCAATGTGGTCGCGGTGGGTGAATGCGGGCTGGATTTCAACCGCGATTTCTCGCCGCGCCCGCAGCAGGAAAAAGTCCTCGAAGAGCATCTGGCACTGGCCGTTGAACTGCAATTGCCGGTGTTCTTGCACGAGCGCGATGCCAGTCAGCGCCTGCTGGAGATTCTCAAGGATTTCCGCGATCAACTGCCCGCCGCCGTGGTGCATTGCTTCACCGGCGAACAAAAGGCGTTATTCAGCTATCTCGACCTGGATCTGCACATCGGCATTACCGGCTGGATCTGTGACGAGCGCCGAGGCACGCATCTGCATCCGCTGGTCAAGGAGATCAAGCGCGGGCGGCTGATGCTCGAGAGTGACGCGCCGTATTTGCTGCCACGCACCCTGCGACCGAAACCGAAGAACGGACGCAATGAGCCGGCGTATCTGACTGAGGTGTTGCGTGAGGTGGCCTTGCATCGGGGTGAGACCGAGGAAGATCTGGCGGCGCACACGACCGCTTGCAGCCGGGTATTTTTTGGTCTCCCTGAATTGGCCTGAACATCAAAAGATCGCAGCCTTCGGCAGCTCCTACATGGACGGCATTCCCTTGTAGGAGCTGCCGGAGGCTGCGATCTTTTTCTTTCACCACCGGATCTGTTGACCCACATCAAATAGGCTCCCCTGCATAGCGGCACAATGCTGGCACCTTGCCAAAACTGTTTCCGCTATCAGAGAAGACCTCCATGGGTGCCTGGCTTAGCAACATCTCGCTGAAATACAAATTCTGGGCGGTCAACGCGGTCGCCTTCGTCACCACCCTGCTGTTGGTGCTATATGCCGTTCAACTCGAACAGCAGGCGCGCAGTCACGCGGCCCAATCGTCGGCGCAAACTCAGGCGCAGTTGCTCAAGGCCTGGCCTGCCGGGCAACCGCTGCCCAAGGCCGAGCAAGTGCTGACGTTTAAACGCGGCGAAGTACCGCGCCTCAACGATCAGCCGCTGCTGGAGATCACCGAAAGCAATGGCTGGCACGAGATCAATCACCTGCCATTGTTCGGCGACAACCTGCTGATCGGCGCCGAAGTTTTCAGCCGCGCCGACGGTCAGCAAGTCGCGGTCGTCGCTTATGGCCCCAGCCTGACTCAAGTGTTCGGGGAGCGCTTCGCCAATTACGCGGTGGCGGTGTTCATCCTGATGCTTGCCATGCTTGGCGCTTCGCAACTGCTGATCCGCTTCCTGCTCAGCCAACTGAACACGTTGAAAGACGTGATGCTGCACGTTGAAAAAAGCGGCGACCTCTGCGCCCGCGTGCCGCTGGCCGGCAAGGATGAAGTCGGGCAGATGGCCAATGCGTTCAATGCAATGCAGGCCGGTTATCAGCGCGTCGTCACCACTGTCGCCAATACCGCACGGCAACTGGATGTCGGGGCTGCGCGCCTGGCGTCGAGCATGAACGAAGTGCGTCACGGCATGCTCGGCCAGCAGAGTGAAACCGATCAGGCGGCCACGGCGATCAACGAAATGACCGCCACCGTTTACCACATCGCCCAGCACGCCGGCGCCACCCGCGATCTGTCACAAACCGCCGATGCCCTCGCCGGCAGCGGCCAGCAAGTGGTGGCACGGGTTCAGCATTCGATTACCGGCCTGTCCAGCGGCGTGCAGCAGACCGCGCAGATGATTCAACGGCTGGCCGAGGACAGCCAGAAGATCAACGGCGTGGTCGGCGTGATTCACAGCATCGCCGAGCAAACCAATCTGCTCGCGCTCAACGCCGCCATCGAGGCGGCCCGCGCTGGTGAGATGGGCCGTGGGTTTGCGGTGGTCGCCGATGAAGTGCGCAACCTGGCCAAACGCGTGCAGACCTCCACCGACGAGATCACCAGCATGGTGTCGGCGTTGCAGGCCGGCACGCGTGATGCGGTAGATTTCATGCAGGAGAGTTCGTATAAGGCTGACGATTGTGTGCAGCAGGCGCAGGAAGCGGGCGAGGCGCTGGCGGAAATCACTGGAGCGGTGGCGCAGATGCGTGAGAGCAACACGCAGATCGCGGTCGCGGCAGAGCAGCAAAGTCAGGTCGCCGAGGAGATGAATCGGGCGGTGGTGAGCATTCGCGATGTGACCGAGAACACCGTGCAGCAGACAGTGGATTCGGCGACGACCAGTAATGAGTTGGCGACGTTGGCGGGGGAACTGAGCAAAGCCATTGGACAGTTGAAACTCTGAGGGCCCATCGCGGGCAAGCCCGCTCCCACAGGGATCTTTAGCGGACGCAAATTATGTGAACACCGCTCAATCCTGTGGGAGCGAGCTTGCCCGCGATGGCGTCAGCCCGGTCAATATCAATTCCTGCGATGAAGCCTATCGCGTTCATAGCCAAGCTTGATTCGCCGCCCTTCACGCCCCGGCCTATTCTTCAGCCATGTGTTCAACACGGATCGAGGAGTAGCAGACATGGGCAAACGTCACCCCAACCTTCCCGCGTGGCAATGGCGCGCGCACCCGGACAATCAACAGCATCCGACCCATCAGGTGCTGCACTTGATCGCAGTGCCGTTGTTCATCGTGGCGTTTCTGTTGATCGTTTCCGGTGTGTTCAGCCTGAGCCTGGTCAGCGTGGCCATCGGTGTGATTGGCATCGTCGCGGCGCTGGGTTTACAGCGCCACGGTCACCACCTGGAAGCGTGAGCGCCAGCGTCGGCATCGAGTCAGGCAAAGATCGTGACAGTCTGGCGACTCATGGCGATCAGTTCCCCTTGCGCGCTCCACAGCTTGGCGGCGACATGGCCGTAACCGTCGGCGGCGTACTCGATGTCTGCCAGATATTGGCACCAGTCCAGCGTACTCAAGTCGCGTAGCGGCTGAACGAATTCGATGGTCCAGGTCAACGTGCTGCCCGGTGCAGGCTTCTTCAGATACGGCAACAGCGCGGGTGGCCACGCATCCACCAGCGCCAGCAGATGCGCTTCACTGACCGGCTCTTCTTTCACATCCCCACGCAGACGTACCCAACCGCCCATCAGCCGCGATGGGGTGCCGGTGAACGGCATGCCGCCGTTGGTCCAGCGCATCGCCAAGTGTCGCATGAACTCCGGGGTCACGCCTTTGATGTACGGCAACTCCTGGCATTCGTCCCAGTGCTTCATTTGCGGCGCGGGATAAGCTTCCACCGCTACCTCTGATGGTCGTGAGGCACCAAAGCTACCCTGGACGATCGTCACCACCTGACCGTTCTGCATCGCCCGGCCCAGCACCTGGCTGACGGCTTTGCCTTCTCGCAGAACATCGACTTCGAATTGCACCGGCACTTCGGGCTCGACCGGGCCGACAAAGGTGATCGCGAGCGAACGCACCGGGCGATCCGCCGGCACCCTGGCGCGCATGGCCTCGTATTGCAGCGCAGCCACCAGGCCACCGAAACTCGCGCGGCCCTGACCCCATTCGGCGGGAATGGTCAGTTCCGGACCACGACGGACCGCATCAAGCAGATCGCTAAAGCGCATGGCAACCTCAAAAAACGAAAAATGAATGCGAGGATCTTAACCAGCCACGCAAAGCGCCGCAGCGTCTATTCCGGTCAAATGGGCAGACAGATAGGCCTTACGCCGATTTCAAACCCAATGAAAAACCCCTGTAGGAGCTGCCGAAGGCTGAGATCTTTTGATTTTTGGTTTTTAAAAACAAGATCAAAAGATCGTCCGATCGCGGCCCGAGCCTTCGGCAGCTCCTACAGGGGGATTGCGGGATTATTTGAAGCAGGTTGCGCTGAGTTTTTCGAGCACCCGATCTGCCTTGGCCTCAGACTTGATCATCGTTGCCTGCCAAGTCGCGACACACGGCTGAAGGTCCGGTTCCAGCTCGGCCCGCGCCAGCCACTGCCAGCAATCGTGCCAATCACCCAAGGCCCCTTGCGCGGACTTCAGCCGCTCCAGCGCTGACTCGGGCAAGCGATCCAGTTCGGGATAAGCTTCGATGCCATAACGCACACGTTTGATCAGCAGGCGCAGACGATGCCGGTCATGGGCCGGATCGTGCAGCGCTTCGTCGAGTTTTTCCCATTGTTTGCCGAGGCGTTTTTCGATGCGCTTGCCCAGACGCTTGAGCAGGCCCTGACGCTGCGAGGCACGCAAGAAGCGCGGAAAAGCGTCGAGGATCATCAGCAGCGAGGCCACTTCCTGGCTCGCCGCCAGCGCCGGGTAGGCTTCGGCCATCTGCGCCATGCGTCGCTGTGCGGCTTCGGGTTGATCGTGTTCGAGCAGATACGCCGCCAGCACCTCGCGATCACGCCACGGAGTGGTCAACTGACCGACCGCCGACGCTGCGTCTTCCAGTTGCTCGACACCCGGCAAGCCGCGCAACGGCCGCAACAGACTGCGCAAGCGTCGCACCGTGGTGCGCAGATCGTGCAGCGCCTCAGGGTCGGTACGCGCGGTGAGGCGCGCCTGACAGGCCAGCAATCGTACTTCCAGGCTCAGGACATGAGCCACCAAGCCGCCAACCAACGCAGACATCACTTGCTCCCTGATTCAAAAAGCCTGTCGACCGAGTCTGCAATGTCGCAGCCTCAGCCGACTTGTGCCAAGTCAGCAGCTTAGCGGCCGGCGCGGGATTCGCGAATATAGAAACGCGCCTTCTCGGCCTTGTTCGCACAGCCTTCGAAGCCTTCGAATTGTTGCTGGGTCTTGGCGGCCGTCAGCAATGACAGCGCTTTGGAATAACTCACGGTGCCGGCAAAGCCTTCGGCCTTGGCCAGGTCCAACTCATGCCACGCGGTGTCGAGCTGGCTGCCGCAGCTGTCGCGGTAAGCGGTTTTACCGGCGCAACCGGCCAATGCCAGGGCCAACAACGGTACACAGATCCAGGCTTTCATCACTCACACCTCAAAGATAGGTCAACAGTCGTGCTGGTAAGACGATAAGGCTGCGAAAAAGTGCCTTGCCGCCCCATGAATAGGCGATGGCCAGAGGATAGCGCCGAGTGGTCACACAGTATCGAAAAAACGACGTCATCGGCGCGCTGAACGACCTCGGCGATTGAGCCCCCTGCCCGATGGGTGCATTGTGCAACCTTGTCGGGAGGAAGTTTGATGAAAAAGCGTGTCGCACTGGTGCTGGGCTCCGGTGGCGCCCGGGGTTACGCCCATATCGGAGTCATTGAAGAGATCGAACGACGCGGTTATGACATCGCCTGTATTGCCGGTTGTTCGATGGGCGCGGTGGTTGGCGGGATCTACGCCGCCGGCAAGCTCGATGAATACAAGAACTGGATCGAAAGCCTGGATTACCTCGACGTGCTGCGCCTGGTGGACGTGAGTTTCCGCCTCGGCGCGATTCGCGGCGAAAAGGTCTTCGGTCAGATCCGCAAGATCGTCGGCGATATCAACATTGAAGACCTGCGTATCCCTTATACCGCGGTCGCGGCCGACCTCACCAACCAACAGGAAATCTGGTTTCAGGAAGGCTGTCTGCATCAGGCCATGCGCGCTTCGGCGGCGATTCCCAGCCTGTTCACCCCGGTGATGCAAGGCAACCGGATGCTGGTTGACGGCGGGATTCTCAACCCGCTGCCGATCGTGCCGGTGGTGTCGAGTCATTGCGATCTGATCATCGCGGTCAATCTCAACTCGACCAACCAGCGGCATTACAAGTTACCGGTGATCCAGCGCCCGCCCGCCTTCCGCTCGCGGTTCGACAGCCTGATCAATTCGCTCGGTTCAAAGATGCCGTTCCGTCGCACCCAGGCCGAGAAGATGTTGAAACTGGAGCAGGAAGCGCTGCGCGCGCAGGCCGCTGAAATCAATCCCTGGATTGAAGGCGCCGAACCGGAAAACCAGCAACCGGCAGCCGCCCCGGAGCGTGAAGGCGCACCGAAATCCGCAACCGGTTCATTCATCATCGATAACGTGGGGCCGGCGTCATTGCTGGACTTGATCAACCAGAGTTTCGAGGTGATGCAGACCTCGTTGGCGCAGTACAAGATTGCAGGGTATCCGCCGGACATCCTGATCAACGTGCCGAAGCGGGTGTGCCGGTTTTTCGAGTTTTACAAGGCGCCGGAGTTGATCGCGCTGGGAAGGGAAATTGCGCGGGATACCCTGGATCGGTATGAAGAGGAGCAAAACAGAGAACCCTGAAACTCTCTGCTGAATGCCAGGCCCTCATCGCTGGCAAGCCAGCTCCCAAAGTGTTTAGTGTGAAAGACAAGCTCAAACACACCCGAGAAACCTGTGGGAGCTGGCTTGCCAGCGATTAGGCCAGAAAGGACAACATAAAATTCAAAGGGTGTTGTCGCTAATCAGCCGATACCCGACCCCCGCCTCTGTCACGATAAACCGTGGCCGCGTCGGATCATCCGCCAGTTTCTGGCGCAAATGCCCAACCACGATCCGCAGGTAATGACTGTCCTCGGTGTGCGTCGGCCCCCAGATATCCTTGAGCAATTGTTGCTGGGTGATCACCCGTCCCGGATGCCGCGCCAGTTGTGCCAGCACCGCATATTCCTTGCGGGTCAGCGCCACTTCGACGCCATCAAGCAATACCCGTCGATAGGCCAGGTCCACCGTCAGCGGGCCGAAATTCAGCGCGGCCTGCTGCGCTTCTCCCACTGGCGCCTGACGCAACAACGCGCGCACCCGCGCCAGAAACTCCTGAATGCCGAACGGTTTGGTCACGTAGTCGTTGGCGCCACCGTCCAATGCCTCGACCTTCTGCCCTTCGCTGGCGCGCACCGACAGCACCAGCACCGGCGCCGTGGCCCACTCGCGAAATTCACGCAGCACTTGCTGGCCGTCCATGTCCGGCAGGCCGAGGTCGAGCACCAGCAGGTCCGGTTTATTCAGCGCGGCTTGCGCCAGGCCCTCGGCGCCGGTACCGGCCTCGAGCACTTTGTAGCCTTGTGAAACGAGGCTGATGCGCAAGAACTTGCGGATCTGCGGTTCGTCGTCGATGACCAAAATGGTCGCGGTCTGGCTCATGAATTCACATCAACACAAAAGATTGGCAAGAGAGTAGCGCAGTCGGATTCAGGCTTCATCGTCCATCCCCGGTTGCGCCTGCAATGGCAGGTGCAAGGTGATGCAGGTGCCGCGCCCGTCAATGCCATCGGCAACGCTGATTCGTCCGCCATGCGCACCGACCATGCCCTGACAAATCGCCAGGCCGAGGCCGGTGCCCTGGCCGCCGCGATCACCGCGTGCGGCGGTATAGAACATATCGAAAATCTTCGCCCGCTCGTCTTCGGGAATCCCCGGTCCTTCGTCGCTGACCGAGAAGTAAATTTCGTTGTCGTTCGCGCCGGCATTCAACTGCAATCGGCCGTTGGGTGGCGAGAAACGCGCGGCGTTTTCCAGCACATTGACCAGCGCCTGCTCGATCAACGCCGCGTGCACGTACAGCAACGGCAACTCGGCTGGCACCTCAGTGCTGACCTGCAACGGCGCGAGCACTGCGCGCAGACGATTGAGCGAACTGCCGACGATATCGGCCGGCGACACCCAGTCGCGCGCGAGTTTCAGCGCGCCATGGCCCAGGCGCGTCATGTCGAGCAGGTTCTGGATGTAGCGGTCGAGGCGCTCGGCTTCATCACGGGTGCCTTCGAGCAGCTCGCGGCGATCCTCCAGCGGGATCGCTTCGCCGAGGGCCAACAAGCTGTCGATGCTGCCGCGCATCGACGTCAGCGGCGTGCGCAAATCATGGGAAACCGAGGCCAGCAGCGCGCTGCGCAATTGCTCGGTTTCGCCGTGCAAGCGCGCCGCTTCCAGATCATCCGCCAACTGCGCGCGAGCCAACGCCTGTGCCAGTGGCTGACTGAGCGCGGTGAGCAAACGACGACGCTGGCCGCTCAAGGTCTGGCCCTCTTGGGCGCACACCCCGAGCAGCGCCAGCGGACCGTCCTCGACCGACAGCGGCCACCACCACCAGCGACCGAACGGCAGCGTGCCGGTGCCCACCCCGGCCGGTTGATCGTGCTGCCAGGCCCAATCGGCGGCAGCGCGTTCGGACTCGGTGAATTGCAGCGGCCCACCGGTTTCAACTTTCCAGCCAGCCTGCCCGTCGCGATTGAGCAAGCAAATTTGCAGATCGCTCCAACCATTGAGGTGCTGCGCGGCAGCATTGACCACAGCCTGGCGGTCGGTGGCGGCGGTGAGTTTGCGCGACAGGTCGAGCAGCTCGGAGGTTTCTTCCTGGGTGTCGCGCAACGCCTGCAATTGCCGACGCTGACGCGCAGCCAGGTTGCCTGTGAGCGCCGCCATCAACAGAAAGAACAGCAAGGTCAGCACGTCCTCTTCGCGCTGGATGCTGAACGAAAAATTCGGCGGAATGAACAAAAAGTCGTAGGTCAGAAACGACAACGCCGCGCAGGCCAGCGCCGGGCCGAGACTGCTGCGTACCGCCACCAGCAGCACGGCCGCCAGGAATACCAGCGAGATGTTCGGCAGCGGCAAAACACTCGATACTGCCCACGCCAGTGCAGTGGCCAACACCGTGGCGACCAGCGCCAGCATGTAGTCGAACCAAACCAGTGTCAGTGGATTTCGAGTACGCGGTTGATCCTGTTGTTGATCGCTGTCGAGGACGTTGATTTCCAGCCCATGAGCCTGACGCAACAACCGCGCGGCCAGCCCTCCACCGAACAGACGACGGCGCAATCGTGGCCGGGACTGGCCCACCAGCACCAGACTCGCGCGGCGCTCGGAAGCATGCTGGATCAGGGTTTTCGCCACCTCGCCGGCGCGCAGCAACACCACTTCGCCACCGAGACGTTCGGCGAGTTGCTGAGCACTTTGCAAACGCAAACGTGATTGCTCGTCGCGCACGCTGCCGTTGTCGACGTGCACCAGACTCCACGGCAAATGCCGGCGCTGTGCAACGCGGCTGGCGTGACGCACGAGACGTTCCGCCTGGGCATCGCCATCAATGCCGACCAGCAAACGTCCGCGCACCGCCGGCGCGGCCTGACCCATTTGGCGATAGCCTTGGGCGAGGTCGTTATCGACTTGCGCCGCTGCCGTTTGCATCGCCAGTTCGCGCAATGCGGTGAGGTTGGTCTGGGTGAAAAATGCATCGATTGCCGCCCGCGCCTGCTCCGGCACATAGACCTTGCCTTCGCGCAGTCGCTCGAGCAATTCGCGCGGCGGCAGGTCGATCAGCAACAACTCAAAGGCTTCTTGCAGTACCCAGTCCGGCAGGGTTTCGCGCACCTGCACGCCGGTGATGCCGCGCACCTGATCGTTGAGGCTTTCGAGGTGCTGGACGTTGACCGTGGTGTAAACATCGATGCCGGCGGAGAGCAGTTCCTGAATGTCTTGCCAGCGTTTCGCATGGCGACTGCCGGGGGCGTTGCTGTGGGCCAGTTCATCGACAAGGACCAGCTTCGGTTTGGCGGCGAGGAGGCCGTCGAGGTCCATTTCTTCGAGCATCACGCCACGGTATTCCGAGCGCACCAGAGGCTGCTGCGGCAAGCCGCCGAGCAACGCTTCGGTTTCGGCACGGCCGTGGGTTTCAACGACGCCGGCGATGACTTTCACACCTTGGCGCAGTTGAGTGTGGGCGGCCTGGAGCATGGCGTAGGTCTTGCCGACACCGGGCGCGGCGCCAAGGAAAACCTTGAGCCGGCCTCGGCCGTCGCGGGGCAGGTCTGCTAACAGTGCGTCGGCGCGGCCGGAGTCGCTCATGCTTGAAGTTCTCTCTTGCTGATGGTTATGCAGTGTTCTAGTGGCCCTCTTCGCGAGCAGGCTCGCTCCCACCAGGAGTATGCAGTCCCCTGTGGGAGCGAGCCTGCTCGCGAATGGCCGCGCCGCCGATTCAGAGTTTTTCCAGTGCCATATTCAACTCAAGCACATTCACCACCGGCGGTCCCACCAGCGGCCGCTCGATGTGCGCATCAAGCAGTTGCTGCACGGTCGATACCGGCAGGTTACGCGCTTGCGCGACACGCGCCAGTTGATAGGCAATTGCCGCCGGAGGCAAGTGCGGATCGAGGCCGCTGCCGGAAGTAGTCAGCAGCGCCAGCGGCACCGGGCCTTGACCTGGAACCTGCAACTTGTTGGCGTCGTCGATTACGCGGGTGGCCAGTGCCGGATTGCTTGGCGCCAGGTTGCTTGCGCTACTGGAAACAGTGGCAAAGGCGCCGGCCGATGGGCGCGGATGGAACCATGCATCGCCGACAAAATCCTGGGCGATCTGCGATGAACCGCGGACCTTGCCGGCGGCGTCGTGCACCAGGCTACCGTTGGCCTGCTCGGGAAACGCGACCTGCGCGACGCCCGTGACGACCAGCGGATAGGCAACGCCGGTGACCAGGGTCATCAGCACCAGCAGGCTCAGGGCCGGACGTATCATTGTGGACATTTCATAATCCTCGAATTCGTTGGGCAAACTTTTGGTGGCGTGTCAGGGAAATTTCTTCCCCCTCACCCCAGCCCTCTCCCCCAAGGGGGCGAGGGGAAAGGGAGCCGATCCATGTGTTTTTCAAGACCTGAGTTCGGCTCGGTATCTCAGGTCGGCGTAACTCGCCAAAACACCTCAATCAGTCCCCTCCCACCCCGGGAGAGGGTTAGGGTGAGGAGCTCTTCAGCCTCACACCAGATGCAGCGCCGTCAGCAGCATGTCGATCGCCTTGATCCCCACGAACGGCACCAGAATCCCGCCCACGCCATAGATCAGCAGATTGCGTCGCAACAACGCCGCCGCACTCGCCGCTTGCACGCGCACACCGCGCAGAGCCAGCGGAATCAGCACTACGATGATCAACGCGTTGAACACAATGGCCGACAGAATCGCGCTCTGCGGACTGCTCAGGTGCATGATGTTCAGCACGCCCAGTTGCGGGTAGATCGAGGCGAACAACGCCGGCAGAATCGCGAAATACTTGGCGATGTCGTTGGCGATGGAAAAGGTCGTCAGCGCACCACGGGTCACCAGCAATTCCTTGCCGATCTGCACCACGTCCAGCAGCTTGGTCGGATCGCTGTCGAGGTCAACCATGTTCGCCGCTTCGCGTGCGGCTTGCGTGCCGTCGTTCATCGCCATGCCGACGTCGGCCTGCGCCAGCGCCGGGGCGTCGTTGGCGCCGTCACCGCACATCGCGACCAGACGACCGTCGTTCTGCTCGAGGCGAATACGCGCCAGTTTCTTTTCCGGGGTGGCTTCGGCGAGGACGTCATCGACGCCCGCTTCAGCCGCAATCGCAGCAGCGGTCAGCGGGTTGTCGCCGGTGACCATCACCGTGCGAATCCCCAGTTTGCGCAGCTCGGCAAAACGCTCGCGGATACCCGGCTTGACCACGTCCTTGAGGTGGATCGCGCCGAGCAGTTTACCGTCGACACAGACCAGCAACGGCGTGCCGCCGCTCTGGGCGATTTTGTCGATTTCCCGCGACAGGGCCGGGGCCAGATCGGTGCGTGGTTGACCGATGAAACTCAGCAGCGAATCCACCGCACCTTTGCGATAGATGCGGCCCTGGTAGTCGACACCGGACAAGCGGGTTTCAGCGCTGAACGGCACAACAGTCAGGGTTTGCGGCGAAGGCTCAGGTTGCGGATGCAGACCGCGCAGGTACTCGACGATGGATTTGCCTTCGGCGGTTTCGTCACCCAGCGACGCGAGCAACGCACCTTCGGCCAAGTCACGGCCCGTCACGCCAGGCGCAGCATACACAGCACTGCAACGACGGTTGCCGAAGGTGATGGTGCCGGTCTTGTCGAGCAGCAGCACATGCACATCGCCCGCGGCTTCCACTGCGCGACCGGACTTGGCAATCACGTTCAGGCGCACCAGACGATCCATCCCGGCGATACCGATCGCCGACAGCAGGCCGCCGATGGTGGTCGGAATCAGCGTCACCAACAGCGCTACCAAAAACACCAGCGGCAGGCTGCCGTTGGCGAAGTGGGCGAAGGGTTGCAGGGTCACCACCACCAGCAGAAAGATCAGCGTCAGACCGATCAGCAGGATATCCAGCGCGACTTCGTTCGGGGTCTTCTGGCGTTTGGCGCCTTCGACCAAAGCGATCATGCGGTCGAGAGTCGATTCACCGGGGTTGGCGGTGATCTTCACCAGCAGCCAGTCAGACACCAGTCGGGTGTTGCCGGTGACCGCCGAGCGGTCGCCGCCGGACTCGCGAATGACCGGCGCCGATTCACCGGTAATCGCCGCTTCGTTGACCGCAGCAATGCCTTCGATGACTTCGCCGTCACCGGGGATCATCTCCCCCGCTTCGACGCGAACCACATCGCCCTTGCGCAGACTTGTCGCCGGCACAACCTGGAAGCTGCCGTCAGCCTGTTTGCGTCGAGCGCTTAAGCCTTCGCTGCCAGCCTTGAGGCTGTCGGCGCGGGCCTTGCCGCGACCTTCGGCCAAGGCTTCGGCGAAGTTGGCAAACAACACGGTGAACCATAGCCACAGGGCAATTTGCGCAGCGACGAACGTCGGCACATCAGCATCGGGAATGAAGCACAGCACTGTGGTGAAAATCGCGGTCAGTTCAACCACCAGCATCACTGGCGAGCGCTTCAGTTGCCGAGGGTCGAGTTTGACGAAGGCTTGCACCAGCGCCGGACGCCACAGGGCCGAGATCGCGGTTTTCGCTTGTTCCGGTGCTTTGGCGGCAGCGGGTTTGATTGCGGGCATATTCATCATTGACTCCTTAGAAGCCCAGGCTCAGGTGTTCAGCGATTGGACCCAACGCCAGAGTCGGCAAAAAGGTCAGGCCGCCCACCAGCAAAATGGTCACGGTCAACAGGGTCACGAACAGCGGGCCGTGGGTCGGGAAGCTGTTCTGGCCGATCGGTGCGGTTTTCTTCATTGCCAGGCTGCCGGCCAGGGCCAGAACCGGAAGGATGTAGCCGAAGCGACCGATCAACATGCCCAGGCCGAGCATCAGGTTGTGGAACGGCGTGTTCGCGCTCAAGCCGCCAAACGCCGAACCGTTGTTCGCACTGGCCGAGGTGTAGGCGTAGAGCAACTGGCTGAAACCGTGCGGGCCGGGGTTGCTGATGGTGGCCGCAGGGCCTGGCAGGGTGGCGGCGATCGCGCCGAGTACCAGCACGCCGACCGGCATCACCAACAGCGTGACCACGAGCAATTGCACTTCTCGCGCCTGGAGTTTTTTACCCAGGTATTCCGGCGTACGGCCAATCATCAGACCGGCGAGGAACACCGCGATCAACACGTTGAGCAACATGCCGTAAAGCCCAGCACCGACGCCGCCGAAGATCACTTCGCCGACCATCATGTTGACCAGCGCAACCATGCCGCTCAGTGGATTGAGGCTGTCGTGCATGCCGTTGACCGAGCCGTTCGACGCCGCCGTGGTGGTCACCGACCACAGCACAGTGGCGGTGGTGCCGAAGCGCGCCTCCTTGCCTTCCAGCGGTGCGGTCTGTTCGACGGCAGCGTTGTTCAGGGTCGGATTCGGCTGGTACTCAGCCCACAGCGAAGTCGCGCCGCCGATCAGGAACAGCGCCAACATGCAGGCAATGATCGCGCGGCTCTGACGCAGGTCCTTCACGTAATGGCCGAAAGTGAACACCAGCGCCGCCGGGATCAGGATGATCGAGGCAACTTCGAACAGGTTGCTCCACGCGGTCGGGTTCTCGAACGGATGCGCCGAGTTGACGCCGAAGAAGCCACCACCGTTGGTGCCCAGTTGCTTGATCGCAATCTGGCTCGCCGCCGGGCCGAGCGGGATCACTTGATCAACGCCCTGCAGGGTCACCGCATTCACATACTGCGCGAAGGTTTGCGGCACGCCCTGCCAGACCAGATACAGCGCCAGCAGCAGGCACAGCGGCAGCAAGCCGTAGAGGGTGGCGCGGGTCATGTCGACCCAGAAGTTGCCCAGTGTCTTGCTCGACTTGCGGCCGATGCCACGGCACAAAGCGACCAACACGGCGAGGCCGGTGGCGGCGCTGACGAAGTTCTGCACGGTGAGGCCGACCATCTGGCTCAGGTAGCTGAGGGTCGCTTCACCACTGTAGGACTGCCAGTTGGTGTTGGTCATGAAACTGACCGCGGTGTTGAACGCCTGAGTCCATTCCTGGCCCGGCAGGTTCTGCGGGTTCAGCGGCAGGTGATCCTGGAACAGCAGAATCGTGAACAGCAGCAGGAAACCGGCAAGGTTGAAGGCCAGCAGCGCCAGCGTGTACTTCTGCCAGCTCTGTTCATCCTGCGGATTGACCCCGGCCACGCGAAAACAGCCGCGCTCGACCGGACCGAGAATCGGCGTCAACCAGGTACGCTGGCCTTCCATCACTTTGTAGTAGAAGCGCCCGAGGAACGGCGCCGGCAGCAAGACCAACGCGAAGAACGCGAGGATCAGCCAATAGTCATAACTGTGCATAGCCGCTCCTAGTTCCGATCCGCGCGCAACAGCGCAACCAACAGATAAATGAACAGCCCCACTGCCAATAGCAGTGACACCCCGTCCAGAACGCTCATGGAAGATCTCCGTGTTACGGCGTATTGCCGCGTGTGGAGTGATTGTCGGGAAGGAGGCTGTAAAGGAACGAGAGCGAGGGTGCGCGCGGGGCATAAAGAAAGCGTAAAGAGTGGGTTTATGCGTTCGTTACAGCCAGGTTTTGCGCTGGCTGGGCCGGCCTCATCGCGGGCAAGCCCGGCTCCCACAGGTTTCGCGGTGAAAGCAGATTCTGCGGTCTACACAAAACCCTGTGGGAGCGGGCTTGCCCGCGATGGCGGCATTACAGACTCCATCGCACCCGACTGGCGCACAAAAATGCCAACATCCACCGCCGAACATCCCCGATACGACAGCTTTCAGCTCTTTACGACCCGCCAATACAAAATGGCACGCCCACTGCAAACGCCCTTCCCCGAGCTTTCCAACCGTTCAGGGAGCAAACGCATGAACACACAACTCAAACCCACGCTGGGCACGCTGCACTTGTGGGGTATCGCCGTGGGGCTGGTGATTTCCGGGGAATACTTTGGCTGGAGTTACGGCTGGGGCGTGGCCGGGACGCTAGGTTTTCTGGTGACCTCGTTCATGGTCGCGACCATGTACACCTGCTTTATCTTCAGCTTCACCGAACTCACCACCGCAATTCCTCACGCTGGCGGGCCGTTTGCCTACAGCCGTCGAGCGTTTGGTGAAAAAGGCGGATTGATCGCCGGGCTGGCGACGCTGATCGAGTTCGTCTTCGCTCCACCGGCGATTGCGCTGGCCATCGGTGCCTATCTGAATGTGCAATTTCCGGCGCTTGATCCGAAACACGCGGCAGTCGGTGCGTACATCGTCTTTATGGGATTGAACATCCTTGGGGTGAAACTGGCGGCGACCTTCGAGTTGATCGTCTGCGTGCTCGCCGTCGCCGAACTGCTGGTGTTCATGGGCGTCGTCGCTCCGGCCTTCAGCTTCAGTAACTTCGCGCTCAATGGCTGGGCCGGTTCGGACGTTTTCGGTGCGCCAGCGATTGCCGGGATGTTCGCCGCGATTCCGTTCGCCATCTGGTTCTTCCTCGCCATCGAAGGCGCAGCCATGGCCGCCGAAGAAGCCAAGGACCCGAAACGCACGATCCCCAAGGCTTACATCAGCGGCATCCTGACTCTGGTGCTGCTGGCAATGGGCGTGATGTTTTTTGCCGGCGGCGTCGGCGACTGGCGCACCTTGGCCAACATCAACGACCCACTGCCGCAAGCGATGAAAACCGTGGTCGGCGATAATTCCGGCTGGCTGCACATGCTGGTATGGATCGGCCTGTTCGGTCTGGTGGCGAGCTTTCACGGGATCATTCTTGGCTACTCGCGCCAGTTCTTCGCCCTCGCCCGCGCCGGCTATCTGCCCGCATCGCTGGCGAAACTCTCGCGCTTCCAGACGCCGCACCGGGCGATCATCGCCGGCGGCATCATCGGCATCGCGGCTATTTATAGCGATGGCCTGATCAACCTCGGCGGCATGACCCTCACTGCCGCGATGATCACCATGGCGGTGTTCGGCGCGATCGTGATGTACATCATGAGCATGCTCAGCCTGTTCAAACTGCGTAAATCCGAGCCTAACCTTGAGCGCACCTTCCGTGCGCCGTGCTATCCGCTGATCCCAATGATTGCATTGGTACTGGCGGTGGTGTGTCTGGTGGCGATGGCGTGGTTCAACACACTGATCGGGCTGATATTCCTCGGTTTCATGGCGGTGGGGTTTGGTTATTTCATGCTGACTGGCCAACTGCGTGCCAACGCACCGGCCGACGCGATGCTCACGGGTCATTGAGGGATTGATCGGGTGCACCGGGCATAACGGGCCTAGAATGGAACCACTGCGAGTTAACTTCGCTCAAAAGTTGTATGCAGCGGTTAACGGCGAAATCCTCGCCCACCGATCTGCCTTTAAGGAGAGCCGTTATGCCTTGGTATGCCTGGTTGATTCTTGTCGTTGCAATCGGCTCGATCGTGGGCGGGTTGATGATGTTGCGAGACACCGCCAACAAGGTCGAACTGACCGACGAAGAACGCAAACGCGTCGCCGCACGCAATGCCGAGGCGGACGCGAAAGAAGCCCAAGACCGCTAAAGAAAAAACCCCGCCTAACTGGCGGGGTTTGTTTTTCAGATCCGTATCTGCCCTTCTGCGTGTTTTTTAGAAGTAGAAGTACAGTCACCATTTAATTTTCCATGGTTAATATGCGGGTATTGTTGCGGAGAGATCCAGATGCGTTACTCGCAGGACCATAAAGCCCAAACACATCAACGAATAATCAAGGAAGCCTCGGCGCGATTCCGCAAGGATGGAATCGGTGCGACCGGCCTTCAGCCGTTGATGAAAGCGCTGGGGCTGACCCACGGCGGTTTTTACTCGCACTTCAGATCGAAGGACGAGTTGGTCGAAAAGGCACTGCAAGAGGCAGGCGACCAGGTTGATGGGTTATGCGCTGAAATTTTTGCCCAAGAACATCCGCTGCAAGTGTTTATCGACACTTACCTGTCCGAATGGCATCAGACATCGCCACATGAAGGTTGCCCCCTCCTTACCATCTCTGCGGAACTGGGGTTGCGTGGACAACCCAGTCCAACCAGTGACGCCGTGCTCAACGCACGACTGAATCAGATCGAAGACACCCTCGAAGGTGACAATGGCGCCGACCGGGCCATCGTCATCATGTCGACCCTGGTTGGCGCTTTACTGCTGTCACGCAGTGTCTCGGATACCGAGTTCGCTCAACGCATCCTCGATGTCACCCGCGAGCACCTCAAACAATCCAAAGACTAGGCCTGCCAACGCTTGAACAACACGCTGGCATTCACCCCGCCAAAGCCGAACCCGTTGGATAACGCATATTCGATCGGCATCGGCCGGGCCTGGCCATGGACGATGTCCACGCCTTCGCTGGCAGGATCCGGATTTTCAAAGTTGAGCGTCGGCGGCACCACTTGGTCGCGAATTGCCAACAACGTAAAGATCGCCTCAAGTCCACCCGCAGCACCCAGCAAGTGGCCGGTGGCGGATTTGGTCGAGGTCACGGCGATTTTGTTCTCTGCACCAAACAACGCCTTGATCGCCGCCAACTCGCCAAGGTCGCCAACCGGCGTGGACGTCGCGTGAGCATTCAGATGCTGGACCTGATCCGGCGTGATACCGCCCTGAGCCAGAGCCAGCTCCATTGCCCGCCGTGCACCACTGCCGTCTTCCGGCCCAGCGGTCAGGTGATAGGCATCGGCCGTGGTGCCGTAACCGACCAGTTCCGCCAGGGGCTGCGCGCCACGGGCCAAGGCATGTTCAAGAGACTCGATCACCAACAGGCCGGCGCCCTCGCCCATGACAAAACCATCACGTCCACTGTCGAATGGACGTGAGGCTCGCTGTGGAGTGTCGTTGTAACCACTGGACAGCGCCCGCGCAGCCGCGAAACCGGCAAGGCTGACTCGATCGATCGACGCTTCCGCCCCGCCGCACACGGCGATATCGGCTTCACCGGATCGAATCAATCGTGCCGCATCACCAATCGCCTGAACGCCGGCAGCGCAAGCAGTCACTGGCGCCCCCAACGGTCCTTTGAGGTGGTGCTGAATCGATACGTGCCCGGCTGCCAGATTGACCAGAAACGACGGAATGGTGAACGGCGACAAACGACGCGGGCCACGACTATCAGTCGTACGCACGGCATCAGCAATCGCACCAAACCCACCGACACCGGAACCGATGATTGTCGCGGTGCGCTCCTGATCAGAGGCATTTTCCGGATGCCAATCAGCCTGCTCTAGCGCCTGCCGCGCGGCCTCCATGGCAAACATGATGAAGCGGTCCATCTTCTTCTGTTCTTTCGGCGCGGTGGCGCGATCCGGGTCAAAACCGGCCTCGGCGTCTTCTTCCAGAGTCGGCACTCGGCCGCCAACACTCGTGGGCAAGTCAGCGACCACTGCTTCAGGCAAATTGCGCAACCCGGAACGCCCCTGCAGCAAACGTTGCCAAACAACCTCAACACCGCTGCCCAAGGGTGAAACCAGGCCCATGCCCGTGACGACTATTCGACGCTGATCCATACCGCATGTACCTCCAACTGATTCAGAAAATCTTACTTGTAACGGCTGGCAGCCGAACTGCGGGACAGGTTAGGCGCCATCACCAGCCGCGCAGCCACAAAGGCTTGCCACTCACCCGCATCCGGAAGGGACGGGATGGTAATGAGCTCGCCCTGATCCAGACCTGCCAGCGCGGCATCGACCATCTCGCCAGCCTCCATGACCATTTCGGCCGGGATGCCGCTGGCATCGATTCCGGAACGCTCCCAGATTTCAGTGCGGGTAACGCCGGGCAGCACCGCCTGGACTTTTACACCGGTGCCGTCGAGTTCAGCGTTCAGCGATTGGGTAAGGCTCAGCACATAGGCTTTGCTGGCGCTGTAAGTGGCGTTGAAACGCTCTGGAAACAGCGCCACGACCGAGGCAATGTTGATGATCGTGCCGCGACCCGCCTTGGCAAAACTCGCTGCAGCGGCCGATGCCAGACGGGTGACGGTGGTGACGTTGAGCTGGATCAGCCGCTCAAGATTCTCTAAATCTGCATTGGCCAACAGACCGTCAGCCGCAACGCCGGCGTTGTTGACCAGCAGGCTGATGCTCGAATCACTGCGCAGACGCTGCTCGAGTTTGAGCACGTCATCCTTTTGCGTCAGGTCCGCCTTAAGCACTTCGACCTGAACACCATGGGCGTCACGCAGCTTGCTTGCGGCACTGTCCAGACGCTCTTGGTCGCGGGCCACTAACAACAAGTCAAAACCGCGCGATGCCAACCGCTCTGCGTAAATCGCTCCGATACCAGAGGATGCGCCAGTGACGAGAGCGGTACCTTGGGACGCAACAGAATTCATGACAGGACTCCTGGAATGCTTGAGAGATAGCCCTCTAGATCGGGTTGATACAGAGCGCGTGGAAATTATTATAGGCATAATCTCAACACAATATTATAGCCGTAATTTTTGGCTATCCGACGGGCGTGCTCTTGGTTTCCTCAGTCAAACGCCTTACCAGAAAAACAAAAAGGCCGGTCAATGACCGGCCCCTTGGCGTTGAACAATCAGCTTAGTTCACTTCCAGCTTGTCGCGATTGCGATCCAGGATCGCCTTGCCGATACCCTTGACTTCCAGCAACTCGTCCACGGATGCGAACGGCCCGTTTGTTTCACGATATGCAACAATTGCTTTGGCTTTGGCCTCGCCTACACCCGACAGTTCCTTTTGCAGCGTTGCCGAGTCGGCCTCGTTGAGATTGATTTTTGCACTTTTCGAAGACGCCGCAGCGTCGATCACGATCGACGCTTCTGGCGGCACAGGCGGGGAGACAGGCGCCGCAACCACCGCAATAGAGGCGCTAGTGAGCAGAGCAAACATCAGGGAATAGAAATAACCAGTACGCATTAGTGACGCTCCATCATCATTTGAGAAAGCAGCTTTCCGAAGCTGCTCTTCAAATGTAGGTCATGACGGGCTCAAGTCAAAAATGCGTGCGTTACAGGATGTGAAACAATCAGGGCTCGAGACGGCGCTGTTGATAGATCCAGTCGACGATTTCGCCGTCGGGGGTGTAGCCGGAGACGGTTTCTCGGAGGAGTTGGCGGACGCGGGTGTAGTCATCGTTTTCTACAGCGATGAGCAACTCGTTTAGCTTGACCTTCAATGCCTCCCAAGGGAGGTGATCTTCATTGGCTGTCATGATCATCGGGTGCGATGTAGCTGCCACGTTATCGCCTATCAGCAACTCCTCATAGAGCTTTTCTCCCGGTCGCAAGCCAGTGAACTCGATGGAAATATCGCCTTGCGGGTTGCGGTCGGAGCGAATGCTCAAGCCGGACAGATGAATCATCTTTTCCGCCAACTCGACAATCCTTACTGGCTCGCCCATATCGAGAACGAATACATCACCGCCCTGCCCCATCGAGCCGGCCTGAATTACCAACTGCGCGGCTTCTGGGATGGTCATGAAGTAGCGAGTGATTTTCGGGTGGGTGACTGTCAGCGGTCCGCCGGTTTTAATCTGGCTGTGAAATAGCGGGATCACCGAACCAGAGGAGCCCAACACATTGCCGAAACGGACCATTGTGAATCGGGTTTTATTGACTCTGGAAACGTTAGCCTTATCACCGAACAAAACAGGAGCGATCTCACGGCTTAAAGCCTGAAGTGTCAATTCCGCCAAGCGCTTCGTGCTTCCCATGACATTGGTCGGACGGACGGCTTTGTCAGTGGAGATCAACACAAAGTTAGCCACGCCGCACTGTAATGCCGCTTGAGCGGTATTGAGGGTACCAATCACATTGTTCAGAACACCTTCGGCAATGTTGTGCTCAACCATGGGCACATGCTTGTAGGCAGCCGCGTGGTAAACCGTCTCCACGTCCCAGGTTTCCATGACATCCAGCAGCTTGTGTTGATGCCGGATAGAACCCAAAATCGGTAACAGCCTGATCGATAATGACTCGCGAACCGCTCTCTGCTCAAGTTCTGACAAGATGCTGTAAAGGTTAAATTCGCTATGCTCGAACAAAATCAGTGTTTTAGGCTCGAGGGAGAATATTTGCCGACAAAGCTCTGACCCAATGGATCCGCCCGCGCCAGTCACCATGACCGTCTTCCCCTTGATGCAGCGCTCCAGCAAGTCACTCTGCGGCGGCACTGAATCCCGACCAAGCAAATCAGCGATGTCGACTTCCTGAATGTCTTCCACCTTGACGCGACCGCTAGCCAGATCGGTGAAGTTCGGAACACTTCGTACATGCAGTGGAAAACCTTCCAACAGGTTGAGGATTTCCCGTCGTCTGGCGCGAGTGGATGATGGAAGCGCCAAAAGGATCTCCTGCGCGCCAGTCACATCAATCATTTGTTGAATGTGCTTGGGTTTGTACACCTGCAAACCTGAAATTGACCGGTCCGCGATGCTTGCGTCATCGTCGATAAACGCTACCGGACGCATGACGCGCCCCATGCGTAACGCAGCAACCAGTTGATTACCCGCTACGCCTGCACCGTAAATCGCGACTTTGGTAAGACCGTCATCGCGATTTGTAAATGGCACGTGTTGGGCTGCGTTGAACCAGTCGCCCATGAAATACTGGCGCATACACAGTCGAAGACCGCCAATGATGACGAGGCTGAGCCACCAATAATTGAAAATGATGGAACGAGGCACGACGGCTTCATGGTTGCTGTACCAGTAGACGACGACCGCGAGAATCAGAGAAGAAAGGCTGACTGCTTTGATGATGGCAATAAGTGCATCATTGCCGAAGTAACGCATGACAGCACGGTACATGCCGAAACGGATGAATAGCGGGATAGCAACAAGCGGAGCGCTCACGAATAGCCAGAAATGCACCCTGAACGGGTTATACATGTCATCGACGCCCAAACGGACGATGAATGCCAACCACAGGGCCACCCAGACTAGAATGATGTCTGTGGTCACCTGAATCAGTCGCTTGCGGCGCCTGGGGAGCGCAACAAGGCGTGCTCTGA
The DNA here is from genome assembly GCF_044218815.1 of Pseudomonas sp. A0308. Taxonomy (NCBI): domain Bacteria; kingdom Pseudomonadati; phylum Pseudomonadota; class Gammaproteobacteria; order Pseudomonadales; family Pseudomonadaceae; genus Pseudomonas; species Pseudomonas sp. A0308. Next base: position 5,318,175 of record NZ_CP162581.1, on the reverse strand, counting down.
CGTTGTCCATAAACTCTTCAAACACCTCAGTTTTCTCCCTTAACTGCCTTATCGCCATAGTGGCACCTACAAGCACTTCTCATCCACTCTGGAATCTAAATAACTGAATAGTTACTCAGTTTTTACTCCGAGGGTGCTTCGAGCTCACCTGCATGGAACTTGATAGCTAGAATAACCAATGGAGCATAGGCCAAAATCAAACCCAGACTTGAATCAAGACCGAATTCAACAACGCTCAAGGCGATAGGCAACAACCAAAGCAAATTGATCAATGCCACTACGCTTGTAACCTTTAAATGGCTGGAAAACCGACGAGAGGCATATTGATAGGCATGACTTCGGTGCGCTTCATAGACCTTGTCGCCCCTGAGCAAACGGCGAAAAAGAGTGAAGGTGGCGTCGACAATGAAGACACCTAGCAAGATCAACCAAGCCCAAAGTATATCCGCGGACATCCAAGCAGCCTGCAGCGAAAACCCTCCAAGGACAATCCCCAGAAAACCGCTCCCGGCATCCCCCATGAAGATTCTGGCGGGGGGAAAATTCCAGAATAGGAAACCAACCACCGCCACCGCAAGCGACAACGGAGCCCAGATCAAATCCGCAGCCCCACTGACCCAATACAGCAGACACGCCCCCAGACAAACACAAATCGCTTCGATGCTGGCGATACCGTCGATACCATCCATAAAGTTGTAAAGGTTGAGCAACCACACCAGATAAAATGCAGCCAGCACATGACCTAACCAACCAAGATCGTATCGTCCGCCAAAAAAATGGACGGGAGCCAGCCCCCCCAACCAAACCAGCAACCAAGTTGCAGCAACAAAATGCCCCAAAAGACGCCAGCGCGCATCAATATGGCCATGGTCGTCCATAAACCCAATGACTGCGATTACCGCTCCTGCACCCGTGATTGCAAGAAAAACCGAAGATGAAATCAAACCGAAGTACAGTAACGCCCCAAGCGCCAGAGTGAAGGCCAAAACAATGGCTACCCCCCCACCACGGGGAGTAGGCACAGAATGAGAACTGCGCGCGTTGGGGATGTCCATAAGCCTGCGAGATATCGCGTAATGGCGCAAACCCCAGGTCACAGCAAAAGAGACCAAAGCAATAAAAGGGATAAACCATCCATAATTCATGATTTTTGATAATCCAGAAAATGCTGCGCCGTCTGGCTTAAGGCTTTATCAAGAGTGACTGGAGGGACCCAACCTAATAGTTGCCGATTTTTGCTTATGTCGACCCGCAAAGATCCAAAAAGACGCTGCGACAGTGCCTGTTGCCCCAACAATGCTGCTGCGCCACGCATGAAACAGACAGGTATTGGTAGTAATAGAACCGGTTTGCCAAGCGTATTTGCCAATTTACGCAGTAACTGCGTCGTCGAAACGTCCTCACCATCACTGGCTAGGAATATTTGATTTGCTGCGGCAGGGTGATCGGCACAAGTAACGATAAGGTCGACCAAATTTTCGATAGCTACAAGGCTGCGACTGTTATGTACGGCACCAAACGGAAGCGGGATGCCGCGACGCAGCCAGTGCATCATGGTAAGGAAGTTGGCCTTGACGCCAGGTCCGTATACCAGCACCGGGCGAATGATGACTATTTCCAGACCAGTTACAACTGCCAGTGACTGCAACGCCCGCTCCGCCTCCAGCTTCGAGATTGCGTAAGGATCAACTGGTGCTGGTGCATCATCTGCAGAATAAGCTTGGTCGTGCGGAAGTCCCTCACCGTTCACCTTTACAGAACTGATGAAAATGAATCGTCGAACACCTGCAGCGGCTGCCTGACGGGCTAGATTCAAAGTACCTTCAACATTGATCTCGCGGAACGCAGTCAAAGGATCAGCGGAAACCTCGGTCATAACATGAACGCGAGCAGCAGCATGGATGACCACATCAACGCCCTTCAGCGAATCGCTCCAGTCAGATACCGAATCGAGATTGGCCAAGTGGATCGTATGAACTCCTGCCGCAAATTTTATGGACATATTTCTAACAGGAGCAACCACGCTGCATCCTGATTCCAGCGCCAAACGGTTGATCACAGCTGAGCCAACGAAACCACTGCCGCCAGTAATCAAGAATTTCTTTAGGTTCATTGGCGACCTTACGGAATATTAGAAAAAGTCGAAGCAGGATTTTTCAGCAGCTTTGGACGGAAATTCGTTCTCACCTGCTCTTGAATCCGATCATTAATAACAGTGTATCCCAGGATGCGCACGGGGCGGTCAGCTTAGGTAAAACCCGCAATCCTAGCGAATCGCTTGCTCGATGCATAGCACTAAGCAGCCTTCCATTGCAATATCCTCGGATCAAAATAGAGCTCTTTCGAAACAATGCGATCTATCTGGCAGTTAAGCCACAGGCCGCGTGCATTCTTGCGTTAACCGTCGCGGGAATATTAACCATAATGCGGTGTAAAGGGCTGATCGATTTTGATGCTATCAGAGCAGGGGCAATTCGATCGGTCGCAATCTAGCGCAATATCGAGCGCACCCTACCGTATCAATCGAGTTGAGATTCTTCTGCCCCGGGCCAGTTAGCTTCGTTTTGATCTACCCGCTCACGGCTTCGTAACTCCATAATCGTCTGACGGACAGGGCTTGCGTTGCTAAATGGTTTGCCCACTGAGAAGACAGCAACTATCTAACCTCACTGTTAGCGTCCGGCGAGCACGCCTTGCGGAGTTAAACTGGTGCCGACCTGATCCGGTAGAAACCCCACAATCTAACTGGCTTGCTGCGTCGGCAGTTGAGCCACAACGCCCTCTAGATAGATATACGGAGCATTCCCACTGAATCGCGCCGACGGGTTCAAGCTTATGATCGCCGCAGCCATCCACCACGACACAGCGATCCGGCCTACAACCCGACAGAACGGCCAAGTGTCCACGGGCGGATCTGATTGCCGACTTGACTGTTGCCGACCAGGCTAGGAACGGGACATTCCAGCTTCATCGGAACGAAAGCAGGCAGAATAGACATCTGACGATCATGTTAGGCAGATACCCATATACGAACCAGGTTGGCGTTGATGCCGTGGCGCATGGCTCCGGATAGCCACCGATACGCCAGATTGCAGGTATTCCCGGTCGACTTTGGCCTGAAAGGATTAGGAATAAGGCGATCGATGTTGCATGAATCTGATAGCTAGGGAGATTGCGTCCCGCTTATTCTAGTGGAGACATTGCCTTATGATCGGGTCAGCTAGGTAGCTCCGTCAGACCATGACGAACAAAACGCCACTGGAGCGCGGATACCACAGAGAGAGAACCCTCGGATTAAGACAGCATTTCAGTGTTAAAATGCCTGCTAGGTAGGGGGTTCAGGCTGATTTTTAGGTGTACCCCCCCAATTTAACAAGGTGAATGCCAGATACGGCTTCGTGAGTTGAACTAGACAATGGCATTAATTTTTACTCGATTCAAAGGAACTGGCATGAAAGAATCTGGCATAGACGAGGACCAAGGCAGTACTAAGCCAAACATAGCGATAAACATGGAGTTGTGGACATTTTTTTTCCTGCCTTTGCTAATGTTGCTCAGCGTGTTAATTTTCGCCGTGTCACCAATGAATGGAGAGGACTACGCACTGACCAAACCGTTTATTGATACCAGCTTTCTCGAGCGCGCAAGTTGGGCGGTCGAAAGATCCATACATCAATCTACGAACTGGAATGCCCGACTGGGTGAGCAGCTTGCAATTTTCTGGTTGGCGATGCCAAGAGTTTGGTTTTCTATTGCCAATCTGATTTCCATGACCTTATTTACCTTTTTATTGGCTCTGTACGCTACTCCTCAGGGAAAGTGGAGCCGTAACTCTCTGATGCTTTCGAGCCTGTTGATAGTTGCATCATTTTTTCTGATATGGCCGCGATTAGAGATTTTTTTCTGGCGGACCACCGCAGCCGGTTATCTCCAGCCACTGGTCGCGACTCTACTGCTTCTATTGCCATTTTATTCGTCACGAGCTTGTCGTTCAATGCTGAGCAAATGGCCTAGCACTGCCGTACTTGCGCTGCTGGGACTACTTTGTGGGCTATCATTCGAAAATGTGCCTCCAGCACTCCTTCCCTATATGGCACTGACCATAATCTTCCGTTTCAAGGAAAAGTCTGAGTTTCGAATACAATTGGGACTGATTGCACTGACCTATTTTGTCGGCTGGGCGCTTCTGATGAACGCCCCATCCACCCATGCTCGGACCGCATATTACATTCACGCATTAAACATTCCGGAAGACTCTATTGGTTATCTGCTCCAAAAAGCATTGACTGTGCTTAATACATTTGCAACAGTTTCAACTCCCCTGCTAGTCACCTTAGTCTCGGTTTTGCTCATCAGTCTTTTCTTAAAGATCAAACCATGGCGCCTTCCCACTGCATTCTATTTGCTATCTTTGCCCGCTGCCTTATGCATTGCCTCTGTAATAAAGGCCCCCTATATTGAACCGCGAGCTTTTACTCTCACTTGGGCCATATTGATAATAGTGATCGTCAGACTTACGTACAAAATACTGCAATCATCACCTGAACGAATAGCTCAGACAGCAACCATCCTCCTTGGAATTGTAAGTGTAGGATTAGCAGGGCAAGTTTTCTTCGAATACCTAGATTACTCAAGAAAAGTGTCATTACGTACAGATTTTATTATAGAAAAACAAAACTCTAACGAATGTAAGGATGGACTTACAATTCATACCTTCCCCAATACCAGCGATATCAGATTGTTAAACAACCGCGAAGACTGGGTCACAAACAACCTACCTCAAGTAAGCAATTATTTCAGCTGCAAACTGCGCCTTAGCGCACCATAAAAAATCAACACATAGTGCCAACAGGAGACATAATAGCAATATGCAGAATAGAAAACTAATCTCTATAGTAATTCCTTTTTATAACGAGGAAGAAAATATCGAGACCACACTAGCCGAGATCTCTCGTCACATCGACACAAATTACTACCGCTGGGAAATCGTTGCTATTAACGATGGCAGCAGTGACTCAACACTCGAAAAATTAAACCGCAGCGTCCCGGAGAAATTCGAGTTAGTAATTGTCGATTTATCACGAAACTTCGGCAAGGAAGCTGCTTTGTCTGCAGGCATTGAACAGGCAAAAGGTAACGCAATCATCCCTCTGGACGCGGACCTCCAAGACCCCCCCCAAGTGATCAGCCAATTGTTGGAGAAATGGGAAGAAGGCTATGATGTGGTACTTGCCAAGCGAGTAGATCGCTCTAGTGACGGCTTTTTGAAGCGAACGACTGCAGGTGCTTTCTATTCTGTTATTAATAAACTGTCAGACGTAAAGATACCAAACAACGTCGGCGACTTTAGGCTGATGGACCGAAAAGTTATAGACGTCCTGAAGTCTCTTCCTGAACATCGTCGCTTTATGAAAGGCCTCTTTGCTTGGGCCGGCTTCCGCACTACTAGCGTTGACTATACAAGGCCAGAAAGAACACTAGGAAATACAAAGTTTTCTGGCTGGAAACTTTGGAATTTAGCGCTGGAAGGAATAACTTCATTTTCCATTGTACCGCTTAAAATCTGGACTTACATAGGTTTTATAGTAGCGCTCTGCTCCTTTATTTACGGTGGAGTTATCGTAGTCCGCACCCTAATCTCAGGCATTGAAGTTCCCGGATACGCGTCTCTGGCCTCGATACTTTTATTCATGTCGGGATTACAGATGATAGGGATGGGCATTCTTGGAGAATATGTTGGACGATCCTATTTAGAATCAAAACGACGTCCAGCCTTTATAATTCGCTCGGTACAAACCAAGGTTGACAGTTATGATTCGTAATCAGCAACTGCCGAGATTTTTTAGATTTGCTTGCGTAGGGATTGGCAATACAACCATACATCTATGCATAGTTTTTTTGCTCGTAGAGCAGTTGTCTATACAGCCGCCGCTGGCTAATGCCGCAGCATTTACTGCAGCCAACGTCGTATCCTATATACTCAATTCAAAGTGGACATTTCAGAAAAAAACATCGCTTACAGGTTACTCAAGGTTTTTCCTTGTCAGCTTATCAGGCCTAGCGATTTCATGGGGTTGCGTGTTCGCTAGCGAATTATTAGGATTGCATTATCTTGCTGGAGTTTTGATGTCCGTATTTTTTGTTACCATAATCGGTTATTTACTTAACAGACACTTCGTATTCAATCAATAACCGGCATTTCAAATAAGAAACAGATCACAACTAACTGCTTAGTCGACACGCCGCCACCGTACTGTAAAACTGAGCGTGGCTAAACCACCTTTGGGCGTGTCGATGACCCGCCAGTGTTACGCACAACGGACCTCGCCCCATAAAATCGGATCATATGTGGCTCAGGAATACCACATTTGAAGCTCACAACTGCCGCCCCCCCCACCCCCGAAACCATACTTGAAGGTCGACGATGCGAGGGATAGGCCTAGGCAGTTTTTACTTGGCGTTTGGGCGCTTCAAGCAACATCTGCTTGAGCAAATCTGGGTCATTAGGACTGATAGACGGGCAGAGAAGTCATGGCATGGATTATGAAGGGTCAGACTACGCAGCATGGGCTCCCTACATTGCCAGCTAGTTCATGAGGGAGTCGGAAGCACGGTATCCGGCATCCGCTTAGCGCTTTGAATGTGGGGTCCATGTAGCGCTTACGACCCATCACCTACACACTCAAACCATCAAGCTTTAACCTGATGTTGAGCGCCCGATTCCCTCAAGAGCCAGCTAGCCATGATGCGACTTTATGTAAATTCAACAAAAATGATCAACGCTTCCCAATAAATGTGCGAATGGCGCCGGACAACGTGCGAGCATGATATACGAACAGGAAATTTTCTTTTATCATTCCTCAAACCATTTAACATCGATATGCCAACACCTTTTAAAGTCACGAAAATCAGCAGAGACCTACACATGTTAAAACAAAGAATGCATGGACCTGACGTATTAAGAGGAATAGCTGCTACGGGTGTCGTTTTTTTTCATGTCTTGTATCTTTCTGGACTACCGATAAACGAAACTGCGGCATCGATCGTAGGCAGATTTGATTTTTTTGTGCGAATTTTTTTATACTCAGCGCATTTGCGATAGCGAATGCATATGCGTGCAATATAACAGATCTTGACTCAATCAAACGATTCTACTTGAAACGCTTCTTTAGAATTGCTCCACTTTTTTACTTCATGTTGGCAATTGGAGTCCTATACTCCAAGGCAATGGGACAGCCTTGGCCATCGGCTTTTGAACTCCTCACATCTGTAAGCTTTCTTTTCCAGTTGATACCAGGCTCAGATGGATTGGTCGGTGGCGGTTGGTCAATCAGTATTGAATGGCTATTTTATGCATTATTTCCATTATTTATTTCACTTATCGTTGGTTGGCGCTCGGCCCTATTATCATGGATCTTACTTACTTCAATCGCGGTATTAGGAAGAAATCACTTCACAATTTTTTTGAATGGCGAGCTTAGAGTATTCGGACTGTTATACATCCTATCCCATGCTCAATATTTTGTTCTAGGGCTATTATTGTATTTCCTTACACAGCAGTACCCACTTCTTGTAAACAATGAAAAACATAAAAATCTATGTGGAATTGTTTTTTGCTGCACACTAGCAGCCATTGCAGTTACGTTCAAACTGAATCAACGCATCCCGGAGGAGATATTCTTATCTTTTTTTGGCTTTTTTCTTGTCCTTTTATCAGTGATGGGGCTACCGCGCATCTTAGATAACAGCGCTTCTCGCTGGTTAGGTCTCATAAGTTACAGCATTTATCTAGTACAGTTCCCCATCATCCAAGCTCTTCGTGAGCACGGAATATACAACTATGTAAATTCAATAGTTGGCGAAGGGATAAACGCATTCATTTTCAACAGCATGCTAACGATCTGCCTAGTGATTGCAATTTCGACTGCAACTTATTTCGCAATTGAACTGCCTGGGCAGCGCCTGCTAACTAATCTAACCGCATTAAAAACAAAAGTTTATGTAAATAAACAATCGAAATAAAATATTTCATCACGTGGCAATCTCAATGGACTCAATTTCACAGCTTCATCCGTCTGAGCCAACGGTAAAAGCAGTGCGCCACTAACTCAAAATCCTCACTCGGCTGGAGGATCTCCTGATGGCCAACCAAGCGTTGATAACAATCTCCTTGATGAAGGCTGAACTCAAGACACTCTGAATCTCGAGTACTGCCAAGGGTTTGCGATCGGCCTGAAAGAAATGGCTGCGCCATGCGCATGAAAGCGAAATACCGTAAGCGCTCCATAAACCCCATCGACTTCAAGATGGGTGGTGCGCTTAGCTAGGCGACACCGGCGAGCAGTTCCACGACAACAGCGCTTCGTAATCTTCAACCGAGGTCGCCAGTGGCAGCCGTTCTAATGCGTGGCGCAGCCACGCATAGGGCTCTTGGCCGTTGGCTTTGGCAGTCTCGACCAAGCTGTAAAGTTGAGCACTAGCCGTCGCGCCGTTGGGTGTGTCGCTAAACAACCAGTTCTTTCTTCCGATGACGAAGGGCCTGATCGCACGCTCGGCGGGGTTGTTGTCGATCGGCAAATAGCCTTCCTCGGCGTACCGTTCCAGTTTGTTCCAGTTACTCGCCAGATAGCCGATGGCCTTGCCCAAGGCGTTCTGAGACGTAACTTGTGGCTGCGTCTTTTCCATCCAGATTTTTAACTGAGCCAGCACTGGCAGACTCCGATCATGACGGCCGGTTTTACGGTAAGCGCTCCATAAACCCCACATTCAAAGCGCTTAGCTGATCCCGGATGCTGTGCTCCCGATTCCCTCAGGAGCCAGCTCGCCATGATGCGACCCGATGCGAAAGTCGAAAAAGTGTATCTGTACCCAAAGCCGGTGGACTTCCGAAAATCCATCGACGGCTTGGCTGCGCTGGTCGAACTGGATATTAAAGTCGCAGTATTCGACCCTGTGCTTTTCGTTTTCCTCAACAAGCCCCGCAACCGAGTGAAGATTTTATATTGGGAGCGCAACGGCTTCTGCCTTTGGCTCAAGCGCCTCGAGTCCGAACGATTCAAAACATCGCCGGACGCCACCGACGAGGCGATCGTTCTGACCGTCCAGGAACTCAACTGGATGCTCGATGGCTTTGACCTCTGGCGCAACCGTCCTCATCAAGTTTTGACGCCGCGATTCGTAGCCTGATTCGGTATAATCCAGGGAATGAATTCCTTGCCCGAAAATCTTCCAGATGATCCCGTTCTGCTCAAGCAAATGCTTGGGCAAATGCTCGACGAGCGTCAGTTGGATAAGGGAAAGATTGTTCGGCTAGAAGAACAGAATGCCCTCCTGCTTCAGCGTCTGTTCGGACGTAAGTCCGAGCAAACAGCTGATGCGGCAACGCCGCAACTGGCCCTCTTTAATGAAGTAGAAAGCGTCGTCGAGCCTGTGGGCGAAGCCTCAGATGAAGAGGTCGTTGCCCAGACCAAGAGCCGCGGCAAACGCAAGCCACTGCCCGCCGATCTGCCGCGCATCGAGATCATCCACGAACTTCCCGAACATGAACTGACGTGCGTCTGCGGCTGCCGCAAACACACTATTGGCGAAGAAGTCAGCGAGCAGCTTGAAATCGTGCCGATGCAGATCCGTGTGATCAGACACGTTCGGAAAGTTTACGGTTGCCGCGACTGCGAGATGGCGCCGATCACTGCTGACAAGCCGGCTCAACTGATTGAAAAAAGCATGGCCAGCCCAAGTGTTCTGGCGATGCTGCTGACCACCAAGTACGTCGATGGACTACCGCTTCACCGTTTCGAAAAAGTCTTGGGCCGCCATGGTGTCGATATCCCGCGCCAAACGCTGGCACGCTGGGTTATCCAGTGCGGTGGACACTTCCAGCCGCTGCTGAATTTAATGCGCGATAGCCTGTTGAGCAGCCGTGTTGTCCACTGCGATGAAACACGGGTACAGGTGTTGAAAGAGCCTGACCGAGACCCAAGCAGCCAGTCCTGGATGTGGGTGCAAACCGGCGGCCCGCCAGATAAACCAGTGATCCTTTTTGACTACTCCACCAGCCGCGCGCAGGAGGTGCCGACACGCCTGCTCGATGGCTATCGTGGCTACGTGATGACCGATGATTACGCCGGTTATAACGCGTTGGGCGCTCAGGCCGGAGTCGAGCGTTTGGGCTGCTGGGCGCACGCAAGGCGCAAGTTTGTTGAGGCGCAAAAAGTGCAGCCGAAAGGCAAGACGGGACGTGCTGACATCGCGCTGAACCTGATCAACAAACTCTATGGCGTAGAGCGTGACCTGAAGGATGCAGGCGACGACGTTCGTAAAACCGGCCGTCATGATCGGAGTCTGCCAGTGCTGGCTCTGTTAAAAATCTGGATGGAAAAGACGCAGCCACAAGTTACGTCTCAGAACGCCTTGGGCAAGGCCATCGGCTATCTGGCGAGTAACTGGAACGAACTGGAACGGTACGCCGAGGAAGGCTATTTGCCGATCGACAACAACCCCGCCCAGCGTGCGATCAGGCCCTTCGTCATCGGAAGAAAGAACTGGTTGTTTAGCGACACACCCAACGGCGCGACGGCCAGTGCTCAACTTTACAGCTTGGTCGAGACTGCCAAAGCCAACGGCCAAGAGCCCTATGCGTGGCTGCGCCACGCATTAGAACGGCTGCCACTGGCGACCTCGGTTGAAGATTACGAAGCGCTGTTGCCGTGGAACTGCTCGCCGGTGTCGCCTAGCTAAGCGCACCACCCATCTTGAAGTCGGTGGGGTTTATGGAGCGCTTACGAAGACTTTGGGGCCTTGCGGCCTTGGAACTGCTCGCTCACATCGCCTTGCTAAGCGCGCCGCCTATTTTTGAATACGCGGGGTTCATGGAGCGCCTACGATCATTAAGCAGATGGCGTACTGTTACCGGGATAGCAAATTCTTTGTGATGAAGATAAAGAGCGTCGTTTCCGGCAGTGTCCACTGCCCAACCCTGCGGCTGCGATCCTATACATTAGCATCGTAGCGGACAAAGTAATGACCTCGACGATCAAGCTCCCGATCCACCTCGTCCAGCAGCACATTCGAAAGCAACAGCGACAGCGGACCGCCTTGCGGCGCCCCGCAGCGGCTTTCCTCGACCACGCTATTGATCAGCATTCCCGCGGCCAGATAGGCCCGGATCAACTGGATGACCACCTGATCGGCAATCCGCTTGCGTAAACGATCAATCAACATATCGTGATCGACTTGGTCGATGAACTTCTCCAGATCAACATCCACCACCACCTTGCGGCCCTTCGTGAAAGAAGAAGACTACTACGGCTTCTGCTGACTTCTCGCTCCGACTTGCACCGTCGCCCTTTCAGGCACAAGGCGAGATCTCCCCAGGTAAGAACGCAATCCATCACCCCATAACCGCCGGATTTACACAACCTGATCTTTGACTACAAGAGTGTCGCGGTTTTGTGCCCGCTCGCCCTGTCGGCTTCCCCCTTCATTCGGTTCTTGTAAATGGGCTCGTGGCTTCGATTCACGCTACCTCCCCACACTCGGTCGCTCTCATGCATTTGCGCTTCACTTCTTTCGCTGTGGTCGGCACATGACGGGACTTTCACCCACGAGATTGCGCCCTGCTGGGCGCACCGCAAAACCCGCCTAGGCAGGCTTTTATTATCTTGGTTAAGCAGGCAGTGGCTGCTTTAAACTAATTTTCCGCTGTAAAAAATGTCTGAACTTCTCCATTGGAGCTTCCATAAGTAAATACAAGAGTGCGCCTGTGCCGATAGAGCCTAAAACGGGAACCAAAGCAAATATCCAGCCATGCTGAACAACTGGCAGCTTTTCGTAGACAAGCCAATGAATTAGATAATTTGAATAGCTCCATGCTCCCAGACTTCTAAAAATCTTGTCTGCATTAATGCACCTACGAAACCTCTGCCATCGGCTAAAAACGCTAAAAACAACATCCATGAGAAACTCAGCATGATGAATTTATTCTGAAGCCAACCGTAAAACGGCATTCCCAGAATGGGTATTTGTTCGTCCTGGACTAAAAAAAATAACGATAGAATCACTAACACAGCCACAAAAATGGCCGAGACTGAATTGATATACTTCCTGAGTGCACTAATCGATACCGCTGCATACCATCCGAGTACGAAAGTAGGAATATACCAGAGAGTAGAAATACTATTTTCCGGTGTATTCCAATAAGGCCAAACAAATTGATGAACTGAAATCATGACTCCCACGAAAAATGCGGTTAACACATAGCCATATTTTCTCTCAACGAAAATAAATAAGTAAGCAATGAGCGAAAGAAAAAAAATAGAACTTAAATTCTACAGGTATCACCCATAGATGGGCATAGCCCTGCCTGAATGAAACAGCATTAAACACATATAAGATGTGTAAATATGCTAGCCGAACTGCAAAACCAGTAAAAAAATTATTACTACAAAGAATAGAGGAATGATTCTTAGAATTCGACCGATAGCGTATCCGGAAAGCTCAGAAAATGAAAAGCCAATCTGCGAAAACTTATTAGTAAGCAAAATCGCGCTAAGAACAAAGAACAGCCAAACAACATATTCTCCAGTTCCTGCAAAATACTTTGCTATTTCTGGAATAAAAAACCAGGCAGGTGGGCGCAAAGCACCATTATACAAGCTAGGACTCGTATCCCTTCAGCCACATCAAATCTACTTTGCATGACTATACCCAACTGAAAATGTGGAATTTATCACACATCTTCACATGAGAACTGTCAGCCGCTAGCTGCCTTCTGGATAGCCCGCTTTTTTCAGGAATGATGTTCTATACAGACTGCCTAGAGACAATAGATGGAAGGGCCATTCGATATTCTCGCCATTCTTGGGGTACCCCAGCCCCAGCCTCATATCAGCGGTTCACCACTCTATCTGACGCAGCAAGTGCTGAGAAAGGGCAGACGGCATATCCATGTTATCAATCTTTGGCTACACGCCCCCCAGCCGTCTTTGCCACTGAAGGCAATCCTTTTTTCTTGTAGTTTAACCTCAGCAAGTTAGGGTCCGCACTAATGTCAGGGATTACCGGGGCAGTCGCCCAACTCGGCGAAAGCGGCCATGATTCCTGAGTAGCCACTTTACCTAGAGCGAATTTATAAGCCTTCCAAACTTTAAAACTAGTGACCAGCACTACCTGTTCAACCTCATCCTCCGCTGCCGCCTCACCAGAGACAATACCGTAGCCCAGGGTAGCCACCCAATCCTGAATGCGAAGTATCGGACCATCGAGCTTTTTCAATGAAAAAAGCAGAACACTGCTCAGAGCTCCGATACGAAGTTAGCGCTCTATCGGCAACTGGCTTCCCCGCGCAAGAACTGCAGAAAAAAAGATATTACAAGAAGATTGAAGTAAATAAATAGATCAAATAAAAACCGATCCCTACCACTAGGGTAGGGATATATTCTGTTAGCGGAAAACACCCAAATACATCAAGCCAAGCAGGACTCGTCGTACCTATTATTTAGGCACTGAGACTGTCAAACTGGATTATTCAGTGTACCCCCCTAAGAACTCGGTTTCGCATAAGTATACTTTTCCCCAGAAGAAGAAGCTGAGGCCTCCGGATGCTCACTCGACGCGAGGTAGTAACCTGAAAGACATGTCGCAACACTGAAGCACCGTTCAATTGCATGAGCTAATGTTCCATCGACCTGGCCTTGTTCCTCTTCAAAATCAAAATCTTGAAGACCAAGTTCCATTATGGGTTGAATTGCCGTACTGCGTACATAAAACATTGATCCTGCAGCGAACAAGGTAGATTCAGGCATGAAAACATCTCCGCCCATTTGCTTCGTCAGTCTATGGACAGTATCAGCGTTTGATCCCCAATAGGTGCTCATCGACAAAATATGGCCTTCTGGAGCAACCAACCCTAAATCATTATGTTCAGAAAATGCGGAAAATATCTGGTTGGCTTTTTCAGGTGCTAGTAATTTGCTCAACAAATCCTTTCGCCACGAGTCGCCATCTTCCCTATGCATCGACTTCTTCGTATGAAGCTTCAGTATCAGATGTTCGTCCTTGGCGATAGCCTGCAGTGCTCTGATGAACGGCAAGATATCACGACCCCGATTTTCCCGTACCAAAACATCTGCTTTCATCGAATGTTTATCCAATTCGATATGAACAGCTTCGGATTTCTCTGGCGTCGTCGTAATGACTAAACGATAGAGAGTTGACCATTGCTTAAGATAAGCAAAGATTTCAGGAAGCAGTTCAGGGTAAAACGCGTGGACAATTACGCAAATTTTATTTGCACGAGGACTCGGTAACATAGAAGGTAGCGTTTTGAGAGCTTGTTTTGTAGCTTCGAGATATGCATAGCCATAACGGCGATCTGGTTCTAAGTGCGCACCTTCCGCCCACTCGTTCCAAGCGTTAATGAATACTAAGCTCTCACCTTTGACTGGGTTTGCACGTGCATATTCGATCGATGAACGCAACCATGTTCTATATTTTGCGGGAGTTGAATTCGCTACAGTATATCCGCGCCCTGGTTTCCGTGCATCGTTATCCCAAGATGGGAATACACCTCGGATGAGTGGGAACTCTGAAACAGGTTCCAACGCAGCGCGATCTACGACATCCTGATAGTCAACAACATAACCTGCATAATTAGCATTTGCAATTTCCAAGGTGTCATTTATACATGGGATATTCGCAGCCACCTTATGAGGAGGAAATTCTACTGCAGCATCAAACCCAAACTCGCGCGGATCCAATTTATCGAATTGAACCATGCATAAAAATAGTTCGCCAATACCAGCTTCCCGGCAGTACTCCCTCCATCGGACTAAGGTCGCTGCGGCGTCAGGCAACAACGAAGGCCTGTATAAAATCACCAAAGGTTGGCCATCAACACGTATGTAGCGCTCATCTTTCAATAATGGCTCTAAGGACTTTATGAACGCGAGATCATCTTCGGCACTATAATTCTGTGCCAAAAGAACTTCATTATCCAGACCATCCCAACGGCGGGTCCAATTTTCATTAGCCCAGCAGATGCAGAAAGGCATATTGATGTTGGACTTCACAAGCTGATCAAGCGGCCGCTCAAGTATTCGTTTTCCTCCGAACCAATAATAATGGAAGCAAAAGCCCTCAACCCCATACAGCTTAGCAAGCTCAGCTTGCCGCTCCATGACCTCAACGAGCCTCAAGTCATAGAACCCCAACTCACCCGGAAGATGAGGCTGGTAGTGACCGATGAACTGTGGGACAGCCTTTGAAACATTAGTCCATTCAGTGAAGCCCTTACCCCACCACTCGTCATTTTCAGACGTTGGATGGAACTGCGGAAGATAATATGCGATTGCTCGTGCGCGAAGCGATGAAGGATCGACAGGAACCGGAGAAATCGGACAATAATCCTGATCAGCAGGCCCTGGTATATTCATCATGTTTTGAATAAAGCGCGCAGCCAAGTCACCGCCATGCGAGTCTGCCCCGGTGCTCAATGACTGAAATTTTTTTGCAATTACGACAGTGGGCTCATCATTTACCTGATTTCTTGCCCAAGCTTTGTAGCTATTTGTTTGGCTGATTAACGGTGCTAAAATTTTATAGATAGTTGATTTTAACCGTTGTTTATCTCTTTGATTGAGGGGTATATTATTATAAGTATGCTTAGCAAGGCGACCTAGACAGTGCTTAATGTGCGTCATGTTGCGCATATTTCCTTGAATGCGTTTCAACTTTCTTAGCGGACGGGTGACTGCCCAACTAGTAGAGTTGAGTAGTTCAGCTTGAGCCAATTGAAGCCTAGTTATTTCTGAAGTTAGCGCTTTCAGACGCACCCCATCAGAAACATTTTCCTGTTTGACAAACTCCAATTCTTTTTGCAGAAGTTCATTCTCTATACTTCTCGCCTTAGCCTGCTGGTTCAACTGAGCCAAAGCCTCGCCTAAACGCAAGATCTTTTCCATCGATTGAGGTATATCGAGTATTTCTACATCCAATGTTACTTGCAAATCCACATGACTTTGGAGCTGCAGTTCTGGAGTAACAAATTGCGGATCGCTATTATAGGCGTAGTAGAGAATGCACTGGTCATCCGATTCAATTTCGACAACTCCTTTTTTTATCGAATCTTTGTTTCCGGCAAAATCCCATATTACAGATCCGACACTGTCGCGAACAGTGAACTCATATAAATTGAACCAGTGAGATTGATCTACCGGATCACATCGAATCGTCAAGGTAGTGCCAGGTTTAACTGGCAATGGGAAAGTAATTTTTTGCCTACCAAGCTGCAGAGGTTGATGCAATGCATGCTCCTCTGAAAAATCCTCACCGTTAACTGCAAAAAAAATACTTGCGGAGAGATGTGTTGTAACGAGCGGATGGTCGGGAAACCAGTTTATGAGTAATTCTGAAGGCAGCCCCGTTACTGCGTGTTGAAAGTTTACTTCGCTCGCGTTGAATCTATCCAAATCATCAATGGTAACTGGCATACCCAAAAGCGAGTAGAGGTCAACAAAAAAATCTCTTCGAGTGAGTACGGGATTTTCTTGCGTGGCTTTAAGGCTAGATGTTTGGTTTAGTAAAAGTAACAAGCTACGGAAAATTAGATGCCCAAGGTGGATATCTTCCAGCGAACGCCACTCCATATCTATAAAATTAGGACAACCAAACTCATCAATAATAATATTTTGTGGAACAGCGTCAATAAACGCCCCAGGAATTTTTGTATCAAGACGAAGAGGAGAGTCAAGGTCATATCCTAACGACCTTAAAATGTTTGATAGATGTGTCAAATACACGCTTAAACATTCTGCAACGTCTTGGACTCGCCATTCTTTAGAAGATAGCAACTCTACGAACGACTGGCTAAGTACGTGACCATGAAAATATTTCTCAGGGGACCGTAAGTTCAGTTGATATTGCGACGAAGGCGAAGTAGCATCGTCGGCTAAAAGCCGATATTCAACGCCTACCCCCCCCCCCTCAGCTTTAAAAAACTTTGTTTCTTTGCAGTAGTTAGAAGCTCGTTCGGTACTGTAATGAAATGCTAACAAATCTTCATCTACAGTACTATCATCATTTAAACTAGCGACCACTAAAAATGAATTAGATAACTCCATAGCCAAGCCATTTTTAAAAATGACCGGCCATGCCGCCCCTAGATCAAAATTAACAGCCTTGGGTAATTGTGGATCAGCCTTAACACTTTGCCAAGCAAATGCAGCGCCATCGAAACTATCGGAGAGGCAACCTTCCTCAGTCAGGATCGAACGCGGCATTTTATAATCCGGAAACGGGGCTAGAAACTCAACGCCGCCGTACCCTGCATTATTTATAAGCAGCTCTAATTTTTTCCTACCAAACGTGTTGGGGCCATCTTCCTGATAGCGGCCTTCAATGCCATACATCGCTTCCCCGATATGGTCTTCAGGAGCCCCAGCAAAATATTTCAAACCAAGTTGGTTTTCAATAGCGATGAAAAGGTGTCCATCAGGCTTCAACATCTTTCTGATTTTAGTCAGCATGTTGAGCGCGGGTGAGTCACCTTCGCTAAACATACTCGCATACTCAAGAACACCTATCAGCGTAATCGCGTCGAACTGCTCATGGCATTCAAAATCATCGAAACGCTCAGCAAGGACTGTAACATTCTTCAAGTCTCGTGTTCGACTCGCCGCAATGCTAGCTCTTCTAGGACTACCCTCCAGTGATAGAATCTGACCGCCTGACTCACCTAAGTATCTTGAAATCGCACCACAACCTGCACCAATTTCCAGCACTTTACCTTGCAGTAGGTGGACAAATGGACGAAGTATGTTTCCGCGCTGAGAACTCAAATGATAATGAATCGCCCATTCAGTGCATTGCCGGCGGAGATCTACGGAAAAAATAGATATATCATCCGTATTTTTTATAATTTGCGCGAGTTTCTGCTCTGATGCATCACCATCATTATAAGCAATCCCTGAAAAATCAGACCTCATCCAAAACTTATTAGCTTCATCAAAGCTATAACCATATTTTTCAAGCTGAAACATATGCCGTCACCTGTTCTACATCCATAAATAATTGAAGATCTACGAGCCCAAAAAGATGATTCGTAGGAGCCACTACTAGATGGATAGAATCATATCTACGATCATGCGGAACTACTTCCTCGCCATTTTTTGACGCTACACCTAGGGAAATAAAATAATCACCACTCGCGAGAACATTATCGAATTTTAATTTTACAGATACTACCGAACCTGCCGCACCACTGCCCTCAAATTCAACACAATCTTGAAGAGCAGAGTTGGAACCAAATAAAGTTACACCTTCTTTAGTTTTTATATTTACGCCAAGAATCGGAGAAATTATATGCTCATTAAATTTAATAGAAAGATCAATTGTCATAACGGACAAGGATTCACACGCCGAACTAAATCGCTCCCCATTACTTCTGATATCAAAATCGAGGATTGTGGCCGCCCCATCACCCCAACGATATTCATTTGAATTATAGTGAGCTCTAGTATGAAAAAGATCTTCGCCATTAAGACTAATCAAAGTCTCATCTTCATTCTCATTTTTATTTTCATTTTCATTTTCATTTTCATTTTCAGAAATTACGGAATCGCCAACCTCGTTCCCGGCTTGAACTTTTCTCTCACGACCGAACAGTAGATCCATATAGCGATTCACCACTTTACGTGGTTCGCCAATCATTTTAAGTTCGCTGGAATCCAGCAGTAACGCTCGAGAGCAATGGGTGACAACCTGCTCACCTGAATGAGTGACGAGCAATATGCTGGTTCCATTGTCTTTCAGTTGCCTAAGCCTATCAAAGCATTTTGCTTGAAACCTTGCGTCACCTACGGCCAAAGCCTCGTCCACAATAAGAATGTCAGGGTCTATCTGAGCTTGCACCGCAAACGCAAGCCTAACAGCCATTCCACTAGAATAATTTTTCACCGGCTGATCAAGAAACTTTCCTATATCAGCAAACGCAGCAATACTATCAAAACGGGCATCCACTTCAGTCTGACTTAAACCTAAAACAGCCCCATTGAGATAAACGTTCTCACGCCCCGTAAATTCAGGATTGAATCCAGACCCCAACTCAAGTAATGCTCCGACACGTCCGTTGGTTTGAATTTCACCCAGAGTAGGAGTCAGAGTGCCACAGATCATTTGGAGCAACGTTGATTTTCCGGAACCATTGCGCCCCACAATCCCAACAGTCTCGCCTTTATATATTTCAAAGCTTATATCATTTAACGCCCAATATTCTTGACCATACTGCGCTGCTGGTATGCCAACCAACCGCTGAAATCTAGGAATGAACGCTTGCTTCAAACGATCTCTAGGATTTGCGTAGGTTCTGTAGCACTTACTCACAGACCGAACGGAAATAGCTCTTTCCTCAAAGGACATCAGCAAATCCTCTTCGAGTATTTTGGAACCAGGCGAATCCAAGCCACGCTACAATCAAAGCAATAACCATATATATCCCTAGCCCACTCCAGTCTGGCTGCTTCCCGAGTATTAATACCGCTCTTGACTGCTCAATAATAAATGTTAACGGATTAAATATCATGTATGGCTGTAAATAATCAGGGAGTGCTGATACGGGAAAAAAAACAGGTGATAGGAAAAGCATAATAGTCGTAAAAATCCCCACGGTTTGTCCTACATCCCGCAGATAAACTCCTAGCGACGAAAAAAACCAAGCCAGACCCAGTGTAAAAACCAGCAATGGAAATATAACAATTGGCACCAAAAAGACTGTCAGATGAAGCGCACCTCCGGCAACAAAGATAGCCCCAACCAATACTATTAAACTAATAAATGTATGGAACAATGCTCCCCCCGCGGTGATCACAGGAAGAATCTCCAGAGGAAACACAACACGCTTGACATAACTTGAATTATTCAAAATTATCGTCGGTGCTTTATTAATTATTTCAGCAAACAGACTATGAACGATCATTCCTGCAAATAGGACCACCGCAAATTCGCTTCTGGTTTCTTCGCCGCTTCCTGTCCATCTAGCTTTAAATACTACAGAAAATACGAAAGTGTATACTATTAGCATGAACAGAGGATTGAGAAATGACCATAACAATCCCATTACTGAACCCTTATAACGACCTACCACATCACGCTTAGTCATCTGCACAATAAGCGGCCAATGCTGTTGAAGTCGATGCAGCAAAAAAACGGGGGATATTGAACTTTTTGCATGCGGGTTCATGAAAACTTCCCTGCATCGTCAAATGTAGGTATTGATAGTTCTTTAGCCGACAACGTCGATCGAACAGCCATGACTTCGTTAAACCTCCAATTAGTAGGTAAGCCTGAGTAAATCCATTTAAAAATCGGCTCAAACTCAGAGATATAATAGAATGATTTTTTCATACATCCCGCAAGCGCGGAAACAACCAATAACACATTAATCAATCCTTGTAGAGTCCATTGCTGAATATGATTATTCCCCCTCAGCAGAACACCTATCAATTTCTTAAACTGGGGAGACGACCTACAAAGACCATTCGCAACGTCTAAACTACTCGCACATGCGACTCTTGCAAGCGCTCCCTTTGAAGTATTAACTTTATTGCGCAAACTCTTTGATACATTTCTGGTCGATCTAGAGAGGTTTTCTTGATTGCACTGGACTGCGTCCGTCTCTAACTCCTCGAAAAATTTGTGGTGAGCATTTTCCAAAAGAACACTTCGATCGACCCGGAACGCCATAGGTACGGAAAGGGTCACCTCGGGGATTGATGGGCAGCGGGGCTTCACTGAAAACCTCCTGATTTTGTAATTTGATGGCTTATTTTCGTTTACGACTCAGACGATTTCATGGAGTTTGTGTAGGTACTGACAAGCGGTCATTGGAAGATCTCTTATGGTAATCAAGCGAGGCCCCAGCGACTTCATCAGAAGCAGGCGCTTGCGTTCAACGCAGGCCGCAGAGAGGACAGCATTGATCAATCGAGCAGCCCTATGGTAAGGAAATTATCCTAGCAAATATAACAGAACGACGTGTATCTGTCGGCGATGAATGAGTCTACCTATTACAATTTTACTCGGGTAGATTGCCAATGTGCATCAGCGTTTTTGGGCACGCGCACCCAGGGCCGTATAAACCTCCATCGTCAAAGACACCCACATAGTCTCGACGCTTACGTTCACGTGATTCGATATTTTTTGAGCGATTAGGTCACTGTACTAGATGCGGTAGTGATCGTTATCCGTTTCAACCATGCTGATGCAAATCAGTCGATCCGGCAACGCAGTGCTCATCTTGAGGTTACGTAGGCCAGCCGCTGCGCCCCCCCCCCACCACCCAGCGCTACTCGAGCAAAAGCCTAAAATTCCTTTCTTCGACGAAGCATCGCTTGCCATGTTATCGATCTCAAGCGTTCTAACACCGCCTCATTTCCAAGAACTGGATGACCAAGCATACGCACAGTGCGTGGAGAATCCAGATACGAGCATCAACCAGTCCAGCTACGGTTTCACTGATGACAAACTCGTCAATTGCGAGTCAAAGCTGTTAAAGTTGGTGCTTTTAATCGGAGCAAGCGCGCAAACCAATTGCAAAATCGGGCATGGCGGAAGATTTAATGCTACAAGCAAAAAAGATACTGTACTTTTATCACTGCATTGGCTTTACTTGAGATTCCCATGAAAATACAGCCTACCCATTTCAAACAGTCACCAATTCTATCCCAAGCAGCTGATGTTCCGCCTAATAGTTATAGAGTCGCGATACTTATTTGCACCTATAATGGCGCGAAATTCCTGCGGGAACAACTAGACTCCCTTATCACACAAAGTCATAAAAACTGGGCAATTTATGCTTCAGATGATGGTTCCAGTGATGAAACATTGCATATCCTTAATGATTACCAAATAAAGCTAGGAAAAGATCGGCTTTCCATCTTTCAGGGCCCACAGGAAGGCTTTGCTAAAAACTTTCTATCCTTGGTTAGAAACCCTTCAATTTCGGCAGATTACTTCGCTTTCAGCGATCAAGATGATATATGGTTTGAAAAAAAACTGGAACGGAGTATTTTTAAGCTAGCATCGCTCCCCATTCACACTCCTTCACTTTATTGCTCAAGAACACTTTTAGTTAACTCTAAAAAAGAGGTAATAGGTCGCTCCCCTCTTTTCAAAAGTCCAACCAGCTTCCAGAACGCGCTTGTTCAAAGCATTGCTGGCGCGAACACAATGCTGATCAATAATGCCGCCAGAAATTTGATAATTCAACTTGCAGTGAATACTCAAGTGGTCGCACACGACTGGCTTGCCTATTTAATAGTTAGCGGATGCGGAGGAAAAGTAATCTACGACCCTTTGCCATCTCTCAACTATCGCCAGCACGAGAGCAATCTCATCGGTGCTAATACCGATCTAAAAAACCAGATATTACGCATACGAAAAATGTTATCCGGTAGATTTGGCGACTGGAACGCAACAAACTTAACAGCTCTTAACTCTATAAAAGAAAAGCTTACTAAAGAAAATCAAAAACGTCTTGAATGCTTTGAACAAGCACGAAAGAGCAATTTGATTTCTAGATTACGACTAATGAAAAGAAGTGGTATTTACCGACAAACAAAAAGAGGCAACATTAGCCTGCTACTTGCAATCATTCTTAATAAAATATGATAACTCGCAAAGCGTATTGAGAAATCTGCTTAATGCAAAACATTGTAATGAGGAAGATCGATTGACATAGTGATCATGGCCCGAATTATAAAGGGCCAGGCTACGTAACGCGGTGTCAAAACTGTGCCAGAAGAAAAATCATCAAGCAGCCGATTCAGTTCATGGACCGGGCAGACCAATCACCTAATCGCTGAGATTAGGTGATGTTATGAATCACTCTATTTTTAACTAAAGTCTCAACACCTTCTGTGAGTATTGAGTCGAGGCCATCTGGTGATGGCTGTAATTCAGCGCTTTGGAGCCTACTGAAGCTAAGATTGTAGTCGATCAGGGCGTACTTTTTCTTGGCGGAACCACAACCTTCCCAAAAAACCGCTTGCCCCACTAAAAAAAAAGCATTAATCAAGCCTTACGCCCGATAAATGCAGCAACCCAGCAAATACAAAAGAAAAATACTTTATCCCGACCCCGTCGCCGGCACTGCCAAGCACTGAAGGAAAGCCTTATTAAGTGTCCTCGCTGCATTTTCAACCAAGTTTGAACAAACGGATCTGTATCTTGACCGACTAAATTCGTAATCAACTGCACTTGATTGAACCACCAACCGTTATGAATGGTTTTACAGCGAGCAATCATTGCCCCCAAACCCTTGTTAGCGCCTACTTGGTTACATTTGTGTTGGCGATAGTCCATTGATGACTCAGGGTCTATGTACCAACGAAAACCATGACTACGGGCGAAGGCATAAAAATACCAGTCGTGCAAACTGACCTTTTGCACTAACTCCCAATTGTCGAGCACTGAGACCTTTAATGTATCTGCAAGCCTTTTACTCATCAGGTAAGTACAACCCGGACCTGCAGCTTCGAACAGAAAATCCCATTCAACTTGGGCCTGCGCTTTATTCAGCAAATGGGTTTTACCATTTGGCCAAAAAGCAGTAACGTTACTGGAATAGGCATCGACATGCCGGGTCTGAATGGTATAGATCGCACGCTGAAGTTTATCGATGTGCCAGACATCATCCTGATCGGCAAATGCAACGAAATCGAAACTTTCAAAATCGACATCGTGTATGAGTCGAAAGAAGTTACGGGAGGCGCCACCAAAACTGTTACCGAACGGCAAAACCAAAACCTCTGGATGCTGACTAGAGTAAGTCTCGCACCACGCTTCGGTGCCATCAGTAGAGGCATCGATACTGATATAAACAGTTACGTCGACAGCTGACTGGCCGAGAATTGAGGTAAGCTGCTCCTCAATCCAAAGAGTGCCATTATAAGCAGCCAGCAAAACCGCGACCTTAGGATGTTCTACTGGCATATCATTCCTGCTTGCACTGATTGAACGCACTATTCCGTGTAATGCAGCCTTAGTGTCAGTGGGAAGGTGAGTTCAGCAGTTTTTGTAAGTACTGACCATAACCCGTTTTCTTTAGAGCATCAGCCTGCGCGCCCAATTGCTCGGCAGTAATCCACCCATTGTGATAGGCGATCTCTTCGAGACAGGCAACTTTCAAGCCTTGACGCTGCTCGATGGTATGCACGAAGTGGCTGGCTTCAAGTAGCGAGTCGTGAGTCCCCGTATCGAGCCAGGCAAAACCACGGCCAAGCATTTCGACGTTGAGGGACTTGCGCTCTAGATAAGCACGGTTGACATCGGTGATTTCCAGCTCGCCGCGCTCGGAAGGCTTGATGTTCTTGGCTATCTCGATAACTTCATTGTCGTAGAAGTACAGGCCGGTTACCGCATAGTTGGACTTGGGCTTCAGTGGTTTTTCTTCAATGCTGAGAGCACGCCCAGTAGCATCGAATTCAACCACACCAAAACGCTCGGGATCAGAAACGTGATAACCAAATACGGTTGCACCAGTCTTCTGTTCATTCGCAGAACGCAAGTTATCCGAGAAGTGCTGACCGTAGAAGATATTGTCGCCAAGGATCAAGCAGCAAGGGTCATTGCCGATGAACTCTTCGCCAATGATAAAGGCTTGAGCTAGTCCGTCCGGGCTAGGCTGTTCAGCGTAAGTCAACTTGATACCGTACAGGCTGCCGTCCCCAAGCAACTTGCGAAAGCATGGCAAGTCATCTGGCGTGGAGATAATCAGAATCTCGCGCATCCCTGCAAGCATCAGTACCGACAGCGGATAAAAAATCATCGGCTTGTCGTAGATCGGCAGCATCTGCTTGGACACACCAAGAGTCAGCGGGTGCAGACGAGTCCCCGATCCGCCAGCGAGAATGATGCCTTTACGATTTGTTGTGGTCATTTATTCAAGACTTCCATAAGCATTCGGGTTACGCCACTTTGCCAATCCGGCAAGTGTAGTGAAAAATTGTCGCGCAGCTTCTGAGTATTCAATCGCGAGTTCAGAGGGCGGCGCGCAGGTGTTGGGTAGGCGGTTGTTTCGATCGGACTGACCGTCGTCACAGCGAACTCCTCGCCTTGGGCTTTTGCGAAGTCAATGACATGACTTGCATAGCCATGCCAAGACACTTCGCCCGCAGCAGCCAGGTGATAGAGACCGGCCAACTCTGGACGCCTGAGAACTTTCTGGACGGCCAACGCCGTTACATCAGCAATGAGATCAGCCCCGGTCGGTGCTCCCATCTGATCCGCAATCACGCTCAACGTTTCGCGATCTTTCGCCAAGCGCAGCATAGTCTTTGCAAAGTTATTGCCGCGGGCACCGTACACCCAACTGGTGCGGAAAATCAGATGCTTGCAACCCGACGCGATAATTGCCTGCTCGCCGGCGAGCTTGCTGGAGCCGTAATGGTTCACCGGCGCAACAGCGTCTGTCTCCTGCCATGGCGTGACGCCCTGGCCACTGAAAACATAATCCGTTGAGTAGTGAATCAGCCATGCGCCCGACGCTGCGGCTTCTTCCGCCATAACGCCACTCGCAAGGCCGTTTACGCGATCTGCTAACTCGGTTTCCGATTCAGCCTTGTCGACCGCGGTATACGCAGCGGCGTTAACAATAACGTCAGGCTTTACCTGACGAATCGTTGCGCGCAGGGATTCGAGATTGGACAGATCACCACTGAGCCCATCAACGGGATGACGATCAAGAGCCACCAACTTGCCAAGCGGTGCCAGTGAGCGCTGCAGCTCCCAGCCCACTTGGCCGTTTTTCCCTAGAAGTAGGATCTTCATGCCTTGTTCGAACGATCCGCGTAGTTCTGGTCGATCCACTGCTGGTAGCTACCGCTCTTCACGTGCTCTACCCACTCAGTGTTGCTCAGATACCACTCGACAGTCTTGCGAATACCGGTTTCAAACGTCTCTTCCGGCGTCCAGCCCAGCTCGCGCTGAATCTTGCTCGCGTCGATTGCATAGCGCACGTCATGACCAGGCCGATCCTGAACATAAGTGATCAGGCTGGCATGCGGGCGATGGGCAGAATCGGGACGCAGCTCATCGAGCAGCGCACATAGGGTATGCACCACTTCGATGTTTTGTTTTTCGTTATGGCCGCCGATGTTGTAAGTCTCACCGATCACACCCTCGGTCACGACTTTGTACAGCGCACGAGCGTGATCTTCTACGTACAGCCAGTCACGGACCTGATTACCTTTGCCGTAAACCGGCAGCGGCTTGCCTTCCAGTGCATTAAGAATGATCAGCGGGATCAACTTCTCAGGGAAGTGGCACGGGCCGTAGTTGTTCGAGCAGTTGGTCACCAGAGTAGGCAAGCCGTATGTACGAGCCCAGGCGCGAACCAGGTGATCGGAACTGGCTTTACTGGCCGAGTACGGCGAGCTTGGCTGATACGGCGTGGTTTCGGTGAAGAGGTCTTCCGGACCTTCGAGGTCTCCGTAAACTTCATCAGTCGAAATGTGGTGGAAGCGGAAGTTGGCTTTACGCGCATCATCCAGCGCCGCCCAATAATGGCGAGCAGCTTCGAGCAGCGTGTAGGTGCCGATGATGTTGGTCTGGATGAATTCAGACGGGCCGGAGATTGAGCGATCAACGTGGGATTCTGCGGCCAGATGCATGATCGCATCCGGTTGATGCTCACGCAGGACTCGGTCGATCTGATCGCGATCGCAGATATCGACGCGCTCGAAGGCGTAACGCGAATCCTGACTGACTTCTGCCAGGGATTCGAGGTTACCGGCATACGTCAACTTATCGACGTTAACGACGGAGTCGGTGGTATTGGAGATGATGTGACGGATGACTGCCGAGCCGATGAACCCGGCGCCGCCGGTAACTAGAATTTTCACGCGAAACGATACCCTTGAGCTGCGGACAGAGCCAACAACGAGCGCTGTCTAATCCATGAATGCAGAAGCCATCAAGCAGTGGCATCCGTCAGAGTCAGTCTGAAACGACATGCAATAAGGCACTATCGAACAAGGGCAGCATTTTACAGCTTAATGATGGTTTTACTAATGGATAAAGACAGGCTGGGGCGCAATTTCGACAGATGCCCTGCACCTGTCGCTCTCAGACCAGTCGTTTACGCGCGGCTCTGGAGGAACGCCCCAAGAACCAGCCAAGTACTGGCCCAATCAACATACCAATGAGCAACGCCAGTACGACGACCAACGAGACTGGCAACTGCGGACCAGACAGCCCAAGAAACAACAAAGATACCGACTGCTGATTCTCAAGAACAAACGCCAGAATCACCATCACCAGCAAAAGAATAAAAACGCCGAGAAGTATGCGTTTCAAGTTACGCATGACCAGCTCCCTGAAAAATAGCCACTGTCAAACCCCCTCCTCCTCTTCCTCGTTCACCCGATCGCGCAGTTCTTTGCCCGGCTTGAAGTGCGGAACGAATTTGCCGTCCAGACTGACGGACTGGCCGGTTTTCGGGTTGCGACCAACGCGCGGCGCGCGATAATGCAGAGAGAAGCTGCCGAACCCACGGATCTCGATGCGATCACCGGTGGCCAGGCATTGGGACATTTGTTCAAGCATGGTCTTGATGGCCAGCTCCACATCCTTGGATGAGAGCAGCCCTTGATGGGTGACAATTCGTTCGATCAACTCCGACTTCGTCATATTTTTCCCTTCTTTTTCAAGCAGCTAGATCAGCGCTTGAAAGGTTTTAGCACGCCCGGAAGATTTTGAACAGCCCAGGGATTGACATATCTTCCTACGCGTCGATACGCGCATTTTCATGAGATCAACACCCGACCGGATCATGCGAGATTAGCGACAGATCACCAGCATGGTTCGAGTCACGAAGCCCGCAGGGTTGAAGCCGAACGGGTATTCATCCTCATCCTCGGCGTCGTCGGATCGTGTAATCACTTTGTAGCCTGCTCCCTTGCACTCCTTCGCCGCACGCTTTTGGCACTTCTCCCACCCAGAGCCCAGCCCTGAGCAGTCGACCTCGATACCACTGACGCCGCGCACGGCATGGGTCTTCGCACTTGTGGTGCAACCTGCTAACGCCAGCACCACTGCAACGACAATAAACTTGTTCATCCACTTCCTTATGCCAGGCCATGCCTGACGACTACACGCTTAAGACCAGCTTAGTCGTGAATAGACGATTGATCCGATTAAAGAAACAGACCTACGAGCAAAGGAATTGGTTTCACGCGCTGAAGCGTCGCATCAAATCGCAGGCACAAAAAAGGGCGACCGAAGTCGCCCTTTTTAATGATCAAGCAGAACTTAGTTCTGTTTGGCCATTGCCTGGCGCAGCAGTGCCGCCATGGTGGTGTCGCCAGCAGGAGCTTCTTCAGCCTTCAGGCTTTGGATAGCTTCTTTCTCTTCAGCATCGTCTTTCGACTTGATGGAGAGCTGGATTACGCGGCTCTTGCGGTCAACGCTGATGATCTTGGCTTCTACTTCCTGGCCTTCTTTCAGAACGTTGCGCGCGTCTTCAACGCGGTCACGGCTGATTTCGGAGGCTTTCAGAGTCGCTTCGATATCGTCGGCCAGAACGATGATGGCGCCTTTGGCGTCAACTTCTTTCACAGTGCCCTTAACGATGGCGCCTTTGTCGTTCTCTTGAACGTACTCAGAGAACGGGTCGCTTTCCAGTTGCTTGATACCCAGGGAGATACGCTCGCGCTCTGGGTCAACCGACAGGATAACGGTGTCCAGCTCGTCGCCCTTCTTGAAACGACGAACAGCTTCTTCGCCAACTTCGTTCCAGGAGATGTCGGACAGGTGAACCAGACCGTCGATGCCGCCGTCCAGACCAATGAAGATACCGAAATCGGTGATCGACTTGATGGTGCCGGAAATTTTATCGCCCTTGTTGAACTGGCCAGAGAAATCTTCCCATGGGTTAGATTTGCACTGCTTGATGCCCAGGGAGATACGACGACGCTCTTCGTCGATGTCCAGAACCATAACTTCCACTTCGTCGCCGACTTGTACGACTTTCGAAGGGTGGATGTTCTTGTTGGTCCAGTCCATTTCGGAAACGTGTACCAGACCTTCAACGCCTTCTTCCAGCTCAGCGAAGCAGCCGTAGTCGGTCAGGTTGGTTACACGAGCGGTAACGCGAGTGCTTTCTGGGTAACGGGCTTTGATAGCAACCCATGGATCTTCGCCCAGCTGCTTCAGGCCCAGGGAAACACGATTGCGTTCGCGATCGTACTTCAGAACCTTAACGTCGATTTCGTCACCAACGTTGACGATCTCGGAAGGATGCTTGATGCGCTTCCAGGCCATGTCGGTGATGTGCAGCAGGCCGTCCACGCCACCCAGATCGACGAATGCGCCGTAATCGGTGAGGTTTTTGACGATACCTTTGACTTGCTGGCCTTCCTGCAGGGATTCCAGCAGAGCTTCACGCTCGGCGGAGTTCTCGGCTTCCAGGACGCTGCGACGGGAAACGACAACGTTGTTGCGCTTCTGGTCCAGCTTGATGACCTTGAATTCCAGCTCTTTGCCTTCCAGGTGCGTGGTGTCGCGCACTGGACGGACGTCAACCAGGGAACCTGGCAGGAACGCACGGATGCCGTTAACGTCGACAGTGAAGCCGCCTTTAACCTTACCGTTGATAACGCCCTTGACCACTTCCTCGGCTGCGAAGGCAGCTTCCAGAACGATCCAGCATTCAGCGCGCTTGGCTTTTTCACGGGACAGCTTCGTTTCACCGAAACCGTCTTCAACCGAGTCCAGAGCAACGTGAACTTCGTCACCGACATTGATAGTCAGATCGCCAGCGTCGTTGTAGAACTGCTCAAGCGGGATGAGTGCTTCAGACTTCAGGCCAGCGTGAACGGTTACCCAGCGAGCTTGGTAATCGATATCAACGATAACACCGGTGATGATGGAGCCTGCCTGAAGGTTCAGGGTTTTTAGGCTTTCTTCAAAGAGTTCCGCAAAGCTTTCGCTCATTTTAATTCCTGTAAATGAGGGCGAAGGATACGCCCATCTCCACACCCCAGACGGTGTGGGTTAGTTTCATATAGAAGAAGCGCCGCAGGACTATGACTGGTCCCCTGCGACCTTCTTGGTCACCCGGCGATATCGCGAATGGCGATCTCGCTCATGATGCGTTCAAGCACCTGATCGATGGACAACTCCGTGGAATCCAGCTGTATGGCATCAGCCGCCGGCTTGAGCGGGGCTACTGCGCGCTGGGTGTCACGCTCATCGCGTGCACGGATCTCATCTAGCAGACTCGACAGACTAACACCCTCGACTTTGCCCTTCAACTGCAAATATCGACGGCGCGCCCTCTCCTCGGCACTGGCGGTCAGGAAAATCTTCAGCTGTGCGGTCGGAAAAACCACCGTACCCATGTCGCGACCATCGGCCACCAGACCCGGCGCCTCCTGGAACGCGCGTTGACGCTGCAGCAGCGCCTCGCGTACGGCGGGCAATGCAGCCACTTGAGAGGCGCCGGAACCGACGCTTTCAGTGCGAATGACATCGCTGACTTCGTCACCTTCCAGAATGATGCGCTGCAGCTGACCGTCGGTCGCCGCAATGAATTGCACATCCAGATGAGCGGCAAGTTTCTTCAGCAGCTCTTCATTGGTCAGGTCGACACCGTGATTGTGCGCAGCAAACGCCAGCAAGCGGTAAAGCGCACCGGAATCCAGCAGATTCCAGCCCAGACGCTTGGCCAGAATCCCGGCTACAGTGCCTTTGCCCGAGCCGCTTGGCCCATCAATGGTGATGACCGGTGCAATGTTTTTCACGACTGAGCCTCTTGTGCCACACGAATGCCGACCTGAGCGCACAGCGCGAGGAAGTTCGGGAACGATGTCGCGACGTTGGCGCAATCATGGATGCGAATCGGCGCGGTAGCGCGCAATGACGCGACACTGAAAGCCATGGCAATGCGGTGATCGCCGTGACCATGCACTTCGCCGCCACCGATCTGGCCGCCGTCGATGATGATGCCGTCCGGGGTCGGTTCGCACTTGACGCCCAGCGCCAGCAAACCGTCCGCCATGACCTGGATACGATCCGATTCCTTGACCCGCAGCTCTTCGGCGCCGGTCAGCACAGTACGCCCTTCGGCACAGGCAGCGGCCACGAACAGCACCGGGAACTCGTCGATGGCCAGCGGAACCAGCTCCTCCGGAATCTCGATACCCTTGAGCTTAGCTGCTCGCACGCGCAAGTCAGCCACTGGCTCGCCGCCGACTTCACGCTGGTTTTCCAGCGTGATGTCTGCGCCCATCAGGCGCAGGATGTCGATGACACCGGTACGGGTCGGATTGATACCGACGTGCTCGAGCACCAGCTCGGAGCCTTCGGCGATCGAAGCCGCCACCAGGAAAAACGCTGACGACGAGATATCGCCCGGCACTTCGATATGCGTTGCGGTCAACTTGCCGCCGGACTCGACCGAAGCCGTCGCGCCTTCAACACTCACCGGGTACCCGAAGCCACGCAGCATGCGTTCGGTGTGGTCACGGGTTGGCGCAGGCTCGGTGACGGTGGTCTTGCCTTCAGCGTACAGACCCGCCAGCAGCAGGCAGGATTTCACCTGCGCACTGGCCATCGGCATGGTGTAGGTCAGCCCTTTGAGCTTATGACCGCCACGAATGATCATCGGTGGACGACC
The DNA here is from genome assembly GCF_044218815.1 of Pseudomonas sp. A0308. Taxonomy (NCBI): domain Bacteria; kingdom Pseudomonadati; phylum Pseudomonadota; class Gammaproteobacteria; order Pseudomonadales; family Pseudomonadaceae; genus Pseudomonas; species Pseudomonas sp. A0308. The sequence goes on along the minus strand of NZ_CP162581.1, from coordinate 5,286,506 downwards.
TTCAGCAGCAGTTTCGATCACGGCGCCCATTTCACGCAGCGGATTGGCCACGCGATTCATCGGACGCTTGGACAGCGAAGCATCGCCGGTCAGGGTGCTGTCGAAATTCTGCGCCGCCAACAGGCCGGACAGCAGACGCATCGATGTACCGGAGTTGCCCAGATAGATCGGGCCCGGCGCAGGCTTCAGGCCATGCAGGCCGACACCGTGAATGGTCACGCGACCATGATGCGGGCCTTCGATGACGACGCCCATGTCGCGGAACGCCTGCAAGGTTGCCAGGGCGTCTTCGCCCTCAAGGAAACCTTCGACTTCGGTGACGCCTTCGGCCAGCGAACCGAGCATGATCGAGCGGTGGGAAATGGATTTATCGCCCGGTACGCGAATCCGACCGGACAGGCGGCCACCAGGTTGAGCCAGGAAGATCAGATCGTTGGAATTCATAGCGTCCACATAGGCCCTGCGGGCCAGGATTTTACTGAAATGCTCACGGGCAACCCGGGCGCGAGTGAAAACGCCCAACAATTGGTGCCCATCCCCTGCATCGACCGCGTCGCGCAAGGCGTCGAGGTCGCTGCGAAATGTATCGAGTGTGCGCAGAACAGCCTCGCGGTTGGCGAGGAAGATGTCGTGCCACATCACCGGGTCGCTTCCGGCGATTCTTGTGAAATCGCGAAAACCACCGGCAGCGTAACGGAAGATCTCAAGGTTTTCATTGCGCTTGGCCAACGAGTCAACCAGACCGAAGGCCAGCAAGTGCGGCAGATGACTGGTTGCGGCCAGCACTTCATCGTGACGCTCGACCTGCATGTGCTCGACGTCAGCCCCCAATTCGCGCCATAACCGATCAACGATCGCCAGCGCAGCCGGATCGGTTTGCTCAAGCGGCGTCAGGATCACTTTATGACGACGGAACAGTTCGGCATTGGAGGCCTCCACCCCACTCTGCTCGGAGCCGGCAATCGGATGGCCCGGCACGAACCGCGCAGGCATGCCGCCAAACGCCTCGGTCGCCGCGCGCACCACATTGCCTTTGGCGCTGCCGACATCAGTCAGAATCGCCTGACCCAGATCCATGCTCGCCAAACGCGCGAGGACTTTTTCCATGGCCAGAATCGGCACCGCCAACTGAATCACGTCAGCGCCCTGGCACGCAGCCATCAGATCGTCTTCACAGCGATCCACCACACCCAACTCGACCGCCAGCTTGCGCGATTGCGGATCGAGATCGACCCCGACCACTTCGCGGCAAACACCGCTTTCACGCAAGCCTTTGGCAAACGAACCACCGATCAACCCCAGACCGACCACCACAAGGCGACCGATCATAGGTGCAGCAGATTGCAGCGCAGTGACATCACCCACGAGCCAGAACCTTGCGCAGCGCTTCAAGGAAACGGCTGTTTTCGGCCGGCAGACCAATGGTGATCCGCAGGTGATTCGGCATGCCGTAATTGGCCACCGGACGCACGATCACACCTTCGGCCAGCAACCCCTGGAACACCGGAGCCGCCACCTGAGCGAGATCGACGCAGATAAAGTTGCCTTTGGACTCGATCCAGCCCAGACCCAGCTCACGGAAACCCGCTTGCAACTGCTGCATACCGGACTCGTTGAGCTGACGGCTTTGTGCCAGATACTCCTCGTCTTTCAACGCCGCACAGGCAGCCGCAAGGGCCAGGCTGTTGACGTTGAATGGCTGGCGAACACGGTTCAGCACGTCCGCCACTACCGGAGTTGACAAACCATAGCCGACGCGCAACGCCGCCAAGCCATAAGCCTTGGAGAAGGTGCGCGAAACCAGCAGGTTCGGATACGCCGCGAGGAAATCCAGACCATCCGGCAAGTCGCTGCCTTCGGCGTACTCGATGTAGGCCTCATCCAGGACCACCAGCACATGCTCCGGAACATCCTGCAGGAACTCGTCCAGCGCTTCAGCGCCGAACCAGGTACCGGTCGGGTTGTTCGGATTGGCGATAAACACCACGCGAGTGTTGGCATCGATGGCCGCCAGCATCGCAGGCAGGTCATGCCCCCAATCCTTGGCCGGCACCACTTTGGCTTGAGCGCCGACCGCTTGAGTGGCAATCGGGTACACCGCGAACGCATGTTCGCTGAACACGGCGTTGAGGCCTGGCGCCAGATAGGCACGCGCCACCAGCTCAAGAATGTCGTTGGAGCCGTTGCCCAGGGTGACCTGGTTCAGCTCGACGCGGCACTGCTCGGCCAGCAAGGACTTCAGCGCAAAGCCGTTGCCATCGGGATAACGAGTCAGCTCAGCCAGCTCTTCACGGATCGCCGCCAAGGCTTTTGGACTGGCACCCAGCGGGTTTTCGTTGCTCGCCAGCTTGACGATTTTTGCCGGGTCCAGATCCAGCTCGCGCGCCAGTTCGTCCACAGGCTTGCCCGGAACGTAAGGCGAAAGTTGTTGCACGCCCGGCTGTGCCAGAGCGAGGAAATTGCCACTCATTACTACCGCCCCTTACAGAACTGCTTTCGGGTAGGAACCCAGCACTTTGAGTGCTACTGCTTCCTGACTGATCTTTTCCAGTACACCTTTGATCAACGGATCACGGTGATGGCCAACGAAGTCGATGAAGAACACGTAGGTCCATTTGCCGCTGCGCGACGGCCGGGTTTCGATGCGGGTCAGGTCGATCCCGTTGTCATGGAACGGCACCAGCAACTCGTGGAGCGCGCCGGGCTTGTTGCTCATGGACACGATGATCGAGGTCTTGTCGTCGCCGGTTGGCGGTACTTCCTGGTTACCGATCATCAGGAAGCGCGTGGAGTTGTCCGGACGATCTTCGATCTTCTCGGCCAGACGCGTCAGACCATACAGACCGGCGGCCATGTCGCCGGCAATCGCCGCCGAATTCCACTCGCCCTTGACCCGCTTGGCCGCCTCGGCGTTGCTGGACACCGCCACGCGCTCGACATTCGGGTAATGCGCATCCAGCCACTTGCGGCACTGGGCCAGCGACTGAGCATGGGAATAGATGCGGCTGATGCTGTCGGTCTTGGTGTTTTCACCGACCAACAGGTGATGGTGAATGCGCAGCTCGACTTCGCCACAGATCACCATGTCGTGCTCGAGGAAGCTGTCAAGGGTGTGATTGACCGCGCCTTCGGTGGAGTTTTCCACCGGCACCACGCCAAAATTCACCGCACCGGCCGCCACTTCACGGAACACTTCGTCGATCGCCGCCATCGGCTTGCTGATCACCGCGTGACCGAAGTGCTTCATGGCCGCAGCCTGAGTGAAGGTGCCTTCAGGGCCGAGGTAAGCCACTTTCAGCGGCTGCTCCAGCGCGAGGCACGAAGACATGATTTCGCGGAACAACCGCGCCATTTCTTCGTTGCCCAACGGCCCTTGATTGCGCTCCATCACTCGCTTGAGTACCTGGGCTTCGCGCTCAGGACGATAGAACACCGGCACTTCGCCTTCGGCCAGCGAGGCCATCTTTACTCGCGCAACTTCCTGGGCGCAACGCGCACGCTCACTGATCAGCTCCATGACTTTGGTGTCCAGAGCGTCAATGCGAACGCGCAGTGCCTTGAGTTCTTGCTCGGACATCAGCCGTGTTCCTTCTCGAATTCAGCCATGTACGCCACCAGCGCGTTAACGGCGGTGATGTCGACGGCGTTATAGATGGAGGCGCGCATGCCGCCCACAGAGCGGTGGCCCTTGAGGTTGAGCAGACCACGCTCTTCGGCACCGACCAGGAACGGTTTGTCGAGACGATCATCGGCCAGACGGAACGGCACGTTCATCCACGAGCGATCCGACTTGTTGATCGGGTTGCTGTAGAGACCGCTGGCGTCGATGAAGTCGTACAGCGTGCGCTGCTTGGCATCGTTCAGCTTGGCGATGGCTTCGACACCACCCTGCTCTTTGAGCCACTGGAACACCAGACCGGACAGATACCAGGCCAGCGTCGGCGGCGTGTTGTACATCGAGCCGTTGTCGGCCGCGACCTTGTAGTCAAGCATGGTCGGGCACAGCGCACGGGCCTTGCCCAGCAGGTCTTCACGAATGATGTTGACGACGATACCGCTCGGACCAATGTTCTTTTGTGCGCCGGCGTAGATCATGCCGAAACGCGAGACATCGACTGGACGCGACAGAATGTCCGAAGACATGTCAGCGACCAGCGGCACGTCGCCGACTTCCGGAATCCACTGGAATTCCAGACCGCCAATGGTCTCGTTCGGGGCGTAATGAACGTAAGCGGCGTCTTTCGACAGGTTCCACTCGTTCTGGCCGGGGATGGCGAAATAGTCGTAAGGCTTGGCGGTCGCGGCGACGTTGACATGGCCGTAACGCGAGGCTTCTTCGATGGCTTTCTGCGACCAGATACCGGTGTCGATATAGTCGGCCGAGCCGCCCTCAGGCAGCAGGTTCAGTGGAATCTGCGCAAATTGCTGGCTGGCGCCACCTTGCAGAAACAGCACTTTATAGTTCGACGGGATATTCAGCAGGTCACGCAGATCCTGCTCGGCCTGGGTGGCAATGGACACGAACTCATCGCTGCGATGGCTCATTTCCATGACCGACAAGCCCTTGCCATGCCAATCAAGGAGTTCACCCTGGGCGCGCTGCAGGACAGCTTCAGGAAGCGCCGCAGGACCGGCGCAGAAGTTATAGGCTCGCTTGCTCACATCCAATCTCGCTCTGATTTGGTGGTATCACGCAATAAATCACACTATTGATCAACACGGCCCTGTGGGAGCGAGACTGCTCACGAACGCATCACCGCAGTGCTTCGAAGGTACCGCAGCGCCTGCTTTCGCGAGCAGGCTCGCTCCCACAGGGGATCTCCATGATGTCGAAAATTCATACCGGACAAATAACAAGGGGGCGAATTCTCATCCGCCCCCTCGCTTGTCCGCTTACTCTTGCGGTTCTTCGTCTGCTGCGGCGTCGAGCTGCTGGTCTTCGACTGCGTCGTCGATCACGACATTGCCTTCGAACTCCTCGCCCTCTTCACCTTCGAGCTCTTCACCTTCGACTTCCGAAGGCTCCTGAACCCGCTCCAGGCCGACCAGGGTTTCATCCTTGGCCAGTTTGATCAGCGTGACACCTTGAGTGTTACGACCCAGGCTCGACACTTCGTCGACACGGGTACGCACCAGCGTGCCCTGATCGGAGATCAGCATGATCTCTTCGCCGTCCTGCACCTGAACCGCACCGACCAGACGGCCGTTACGCTCGTTGCTGACCATGGCGATAACGCCCTGACCGCCACGCTTGTACTCAGGGAACTCGGTGATGGCGGTACGCTTGCCATAACCGCGCTCGGAAGCGGTGAGAATCTCGCTGCCTTCTTCCGGGATCAGCATGGAAATCAGCTTCTGACCTTCCGGCAGACGCATACCACGCACACCGCGGGCGGTACGGCCCATGGCGCGAACTTCGGATTCCTTGAAGCGAGTGACCTTGCCGCCGTCGGAGAACAGCATGATCTCCTGCTCGCCGTCGGTGACGGCCGCGGAAATCAGGATGTCGCCTTCGTCCAGCTCCAGCGCGATCAGACCAACGCTACGCTGACGGCTGAAGGCCACCAGCGGGGTCTTCTTGACGGTACCGTTGGCGGTCGACATGAAGATGAACGGCGCCTTCTTGCGATCGGCCGCCTTGATGCGCGCGCGGCGCTCTTCGTCGGTCTCGTTGCTGTTTTCGATTTCTTCTACATCAGCCTCGGCGCCTTCGGCTTCTTCTTCGTCAGCCTGACGCTTCATGGCTTCGAGATCAACCGGCAGCATGGTGGTGATGTATTCGCCCTCGCTCAATGGCAAGAGGTTGACCAGCGGACGACCACGGGCAGCGCGGGACGCTTCCGGGATCTCGTAGGTCTTGAGCCAGTACACCTTACCCTTGCTGGAGAACAGCAGCAGCGTGGTGTGGCTGTTGGCAACCAGCAGGTGAGCGATGTAGTCCTCATCCTTCACGCCAGTCGCCGATTTGCCTTTACCGCCACGACGCTGAGCCTGGTACGCAGCCAATGGCTGGGTCTTGGCGTAGCCACCGTGGGAGATGGTCACGACGCGCTCTTCTTCCGGGATCATGTCACCCAGGGTCAGATCGAGGCGCGCATCGAGAATTTCGGTGCGACGCACATCGCCGTATTCGGCACGGATCACTTCCAGCTCTTCGCGGATCACTTCCATCAAGCGCACGGCGCTGTTGAGGATGCGGATCAGTTCGCCGATCTGGTTGAGGATCTCTTGATACTCGGCCAGCAGTTTCTCGTGTTCCAGACCGGTCAGACGGTGCAGACGCAGTTCCAGAATGGCTTGCGCCTGCTCTGGCGACAGGAAGTATTTGCCCTCACGCAGACCGTATTGCGGATCGAGCGTCTCAGGACGGCACGAATCAGCACCAGCGCGCTCAACCATCGCGACCACGGCGGAGGATTCCCACGCGGTCTTGATCAGCGCTTCCTTGGCTTCCGACGGGGTCGGCGAAGCCTTGATCAGGGCGATCACCGGGTCGATGTTCGACAGGGCAACCGCTTGACCTTCAAGGATATGGCCACGTTCACGGGCTTTACGCAGCTCGAACACGGTACGGCGGGTGACAACTTCGCGGCGGTGACGAACGAAGGCTTCCAGCAGATCCTTGAGGTTAAGGATCCGCGGACGACCGTCGATCAGCGCGACGATGTTGATGCCGAACACCGCTTGCAGCTGGGTCTGGGCGTAGAGGTTGTTGAGGATCACCTCAGGCACTTCACCGCGACGCAGCTCGATCACGACGCGCATACCGTCCTTGTCGGACTCGTCGCGCAGCTCGGTGATGCCTTCAAGCTTCTTCTCTTTAACCAGCTCGGCGATCTTCTCGATCAGACGCGCCTTGTTCAACTGGTAAGGAAGTTCGGTGATGACGATCTGCTGACGGCCACCGACCTTGTCGATGTCCTCGATGATCGAGCGGGCACGCATGTAAATGCGCCCGCGACCGGTGCGGTAGGCTTCGATGATGCCGGCGCGACCGTTGATGATCGCGGCGGTCGGGAAGTCCGGACCGGGGATGTATTGCATCAGTTCATCGACGGTCAGCTCAGGGTTGTCGATGAGCGCCAGGCAACCGTCGATGACTTCACCGAGGTTGTGCGGCGGAATGTTGGTCGCCATGCCCACGGCGATACCGCTGGAGCCGTTGACCAGCAGGTTGGGAATCCGCGTCGGCATGACCGCCGGGATCATCTCGGTGCCGTCGTAGTTCGGCACCCAGTCCACGGTTTCCTTGTGCAGGTCGGCCAGCAGCTCGTGCGCCAGCTTGGTCATGCGCACTTCGGTGTATCGCATGGCCGCGGCGTTGTCGCCGTCCACCGAACCGAAGTTGCCCTGACCGTCGACCAGCAGGTAGCGCAGGGAGAAAGGCTGAGCCATGCGGACGATGGTGTCGTACACCGCAGTATCACCGTGCGGGTGATACTTACCGATCACGTCACCGACAACACGGGCAGATTTCTTGTACGGCTTGTTGTAGTCGTTGCCCAGCTCGCTCATCGCGAACAGTACGCGACGGTGCACGGGCTTGAGGCCATCGCGCGCATCCGGCAGTGCACGGCCGACGATCACGCTCATCGCGTAGTCGAGGTAGGACTGCTTCAGCTCGTCTTCGATATTGACCGGGAGGATTTCTTTGGCCAGTTCGCCCATGAGAAGCCTGATTCCTTTTTCTGGTGAAACTTCGTCATATCCATGTGGGAGCAACGAAGCTCGTCGGGCACGGCAGAGTGCAGTGCGCCGACTTACGACAAATCAACATTCCGGAGAGTGGATTTGCGCAGTAAAGACAGCTCCGTGGAGCGGCCTCGGAAAACGCCGGATGTTATCACAAAGGCCGCCACGCACCTATCCCCCAGACGCGCATGGAGCATAGTTAGTTGACTGGTGACAGGCTTAACGGGGACGAGAGAGGCTCAGAGCTTCTTTGAATGCAGAATTCGGGCTGAGTTTGAGGATGTTTATTGACTTTTAGGGCTTCATCGCTGGCAAGCCAGCTCCCACAGGATCGGCGGCGAGCACAAAACCTGTGGGAGCGAGCCTGCTCGCGAAGAGGTCAACGCAAACGTCAAGCCAATCAATGCAGGCGCTTGCGGCACATCAACTGGGCCATTTTCGCCGTATCCGGCCGCTCGACGATGCCCTTTTCGGTAACGATCGCATCGATCAGATCCGCCGGTGTCACATCAAACACCGGGTTGAACGCCTCAACGTCAGCGCCAACACGCTTGCCGCCGACTTCCAGCAATTCGGCACCATCGCGCTCTTCAATCGGAATTTCGTCGCCGCTGGCCAGATTCATGTCGATGGTCGAACTCGGCGCCACCACCATGAAACGCACACCGTGATGCATGGCGTTGACCGCCAGTTGATAAGTGCCGATCTTGTTGGCCACGTCGCCATTGGCGGTGATCCGGTCAGCACCAACGATCACCCAGGTCACGCCTTTGGTTTTCATGATGTGCGCGGCGGCAGAATCGGCATTCAGGGTGACCGGGATGCCTTCGTTGGCCAGCTCCCATGCTGTCAGGCGCGAGCCCTGAAGCCACGGCCGGGTTTCGTCGGCATAAACGCGCTCGACCATGCCCTCGAGAAATGCCGCACGAATGACGCCAAGCGCCGTACCAAAACCACCCGTCGCCAGAGCGCCGGTGTTGCAGTGGGTGAGAATCGCTTGAGCGTTGCCCTGATGCTTGCGGATCAGATCGACGCCGAGCTGGGCCATGGTCAGGTTGGCCTCGCGATCACTTTCGTGGATGGCGATGGCCTCGGCTTCCAGTGCTGCCAGCGGATCGGCATTGCCTTTGAGGCGATCGAGCCGATCGTGCATGCGACCCAGCGCCCAGAACAGGTTGACCGCCGTCGGCCGGGAATCGGCCAGCAGGGCAAAATCCTCTTCCAGCGCGGCGTACCAGTCGCCACCTTCGGCCACCCGCGTACGCGCCGCGAGCACAATGCCATAAGCCGCACTGATGCCGATCGCCGGGGCGCCACGCACCACCATCGAACGAATCGCCTCGGCCACGCCGGCAGCGCTGGTGTAAGCGATCCAGGTTTCCTCGAACGGCAAAATACGCTGATCCAGCAGGTGGAGCGCGCCATCTCGCCAATCGATGGCCTTTACTTTCTCCGCAGCCAACAGTCGATCGCGCATCCCACACCCCGCACTCATGAACAAAAGCCGCCGATTATAGCGATCCCCCCGCGAAGACGCTCGGGTATACTTCGCCATCCTTTACAAAAGCACTGGAACCGACCCTCGATGCCGAAACCTGTCCTTGCGCTCGACTTATTATTGCTGCCAACCTGGCTGGTACCCGTCGAACCCGCAGGCGTTGTGCTCAAGGAGCATGGCCTGGGCATCCGCGACGGTCGCATCGTGTTTATCGGCCCGCGCAGCGACGCACTGAAGTGTAACGCCGCTGAAGTGCGCGAATTGCCCGGCGTCCTGCTCAGCCCCGGCCTGATCAACGCTCACGGCCATGCGGCAATGACGCTGTTCCGTGGCCTGGCCGATGATCTGCCGCTGATGACCTGGCTGGAAAACCACATCTGGCCGGCCGAAGCCAAATGGGTCGATGAAGACTTCGTTCGTGACGGTACCGATCTGGCCATCGCCGAGCAGATCAAGGGCGGCATCACCTGCTTTTCGGACATGTATTTCTTCCCCAAAGTCGCCAGCGAACGCGTGCATGACAGTGGCATTCGCGCGCAGATCGCCATTCCGATCCTCGACTTCCCGATTCCCGGCGCCTCCAGCGCCGATGAGGCCATTCGCCAAGGTGTCGAGCTATTCGGCGATCTGAAGCATCACGAGCGCATCAAGATCACCTTCGGCCCTCATGCACCCTACACCGTAGGCGACGAAAATCTCGAGAAAATCCGCGTGATCGCCGAGGAGCTGGACGCGTCGATTCACATGCACGTCCACGAAACGGCGTTCGAAGTGCAACAAGCGGTCGAGCAACGCGGTGAGCGGCCGCTGGCCCGCCTAGGCCGACTGGGCCTGCTCGGGCCGCGCTTCCAGGCTGTGCACATGACGCAGATCAGCGATGACGACCTGGCGTTGCTGGTAGAAAGCAACACCAGCGTGATCCACTGCCCGGAATCGAACCTAAAACTGGCCAGCGGTTTCTGCCCGGTCGAGCGTTTGTGGCAGGCTGGTGTGAATGTCGCGGTCGGCACCGATGGTGCGGCGAGCAACAATGACCTCGACCTGCTCGGCGAAACCCGTACCGCAGCGCTACTGGCCAAAGCTGTCGCCGGTTCTGCCACTGCGCTCGACGCCCATCGTGCGTTGCGCATGGCCACGCTCAACGGTGCTCGCGCACTGGGAATCGAAGCGCAGGTTGGCTCGCTGGAAATCGGCAAAGCCGCGGACATCGTCGCCTTCGACCTGTCCGGCCTGGCGCAGCAGCCGATCTATGACCCGGTTTCGCAGCTTATATATGCCACCGGGCGCGATTGCGTGAAACACCTGTGGGTCGCCGGCAAACAACTGCTCGACGACCGGCGCCTGACGCGCATGGATGAACAGCAACTGGGCGCCACCGCCCGGGCCTGGGGCCAGCGCATCAGCGGCCACACCGAATCGTAAACACCTCGCAGCCAACCCGCGGGGCTACAGCCTTTTTCAAGTTTTAGAGGATTGAACCATGAGCAACGTCGACCACTCCGAAATCGCCAAATTCGAAGCCCTGGCCCATCGCTGGTGGGACCGTGAAAGCGAGTTCAAACCGCTGCACGACATCAACCCGCTGCGGGTCAACTGGATTGACGAACGGGTCAATCTGGCCGGCAAAAAAGTCCTCGACGTCGGTTGCGGCGGCGGCATCCTCAGCGAAGCCATGGCCCAGCGCGGTGCCACCGTCATGGGCATCGACATGGGCGAGGCGCCGTTGGCGGTCGCGCAGTTGCATCAACTGGAGTCCGGCGTCAGCGTCGAGTACCGCCAGATCACCGCCGAAGACCTGGCCGAGGAAATGCCCGAGCAGTTCGACGTCGTGACCTGCCTGGAAATGCTCGAACACGTGCCTGATCCATCGTCGGTCATCGCCGCTTGCTACCGCATGGTCAAGCCGGGCGGCCAGGTGTTCTTCTCGACCATCAACCGCAACCCGAAGGCGTACTTGTTCGCGATCATCGGCGCCGAATACATCATGAAGCTGCTGCCGCGCGGCACCCACGACTTCAAGAAATTCATTCGTCCGTCCGAGCTGGGGGCCTGGAGCCGCCTGGCCGGCCTGACCGTCAAGGACATCATCGGCCTGACCTACAACCCGCTGACCAAGCACTACAAACTGGCCAACGACGTTGACGTCAACTACATGATCCAGACCCTGCGCGAGGAATAAGCCGATGGCCATCAGAGCAGTTCTTTTCGACATGGACGGCACTCTGCTCGACACCGCGCCGGACTTCATTGCCATCTGCCAGGCGATGCGCGCGGATCGCGGCTTGCCGCCGATCAACGACAAGCACATCCGCGACGAGATTTCCGGTGGCGCCAAAGCCATGGTCGCGGTGACGTTCTCGATGGACCCGGAGTCGCCGGGCTTTGAGGAACTGCGTCTGGAGTTCCTTGAGCGCTACCTCGTCGGTTGCGCGGTGCACAGCAAACTGTTCGACGGCATGAGCGAACTGCTGGCCGACATCGAAAAGGCCAACCTGATCTGGGGCGTGGTCACCAACAAGCCTGTGCGTTTCGCCGAGCCGATCATGCAGCAACTGGGGTTGGCCGAGCGCTCGGCGCTGCTGATCTGCCCGGATCACGTGAAGAACAGCAAGCCGGATCCGGAGCCGCTGATTCTCGCGTGCAAGATGCTTGATCTGGATCCATCGACCGTTCTGTTTGTGGGCGATGATCTGCGCGATATCGAGTCGGGGCGCGATGCCGGGACCAAAACGGCCGCGGTAACCTACGGCTACATCCATCCGGACGACAACCCGCGGCATTGGGGCGCGGATGTGGTGGTGGATCATCCGCTGGAGTTGCGCAAGGTGCTGGATAGCGCGCTCTGCAGCTGCTGATCAAAGTCAAAAAATCGCCGCCTGCGGCAGCTCCTACAGGGAAGTTATCCAACTCATGCAGGAGCTGCCGCAGGCGGCGATCTTTTAGCTATTAACGGATTGTGAGGTTTTTATGTTTGATTATTCCGCTCGCCCCGAATTGCTCAAGGATCGGGTCATTCTGGTCACCGGTGCCGGTCGTGGCATTGGCGCGGCCGCCGCGAAAACCTATGCCGCCCATGGTGCCACCGTGCTGCTGCTGGGCAAGACCGAAGCCAATCTGACGCAGGTCTACGACGAAATCGAAGCGGCCGGCCATCCGCAACCAGCAGTCATCCCCTTCAACCTCGAAACCGCCCTGCCCCATCAATACGATGAACTGGCAGCGATGATCGAGACTGAGTTCGGCCACCTCGACGGCCTCCTGCACAACGCCTCGATCATCGGCCCGCGCACGCCGATCGAGCAGTTGTCCGGGGAAAACTTCATGCGCGTCATGCAGGTCAACGTCAACGCCATGTTCATGCTGACCAGCACGCTGCTGCCGCTGCTCAAGCTGTCGCAGGATGCGTCGGTGGTGTTTACCTCCAGCAGTGTTGGTCGCAAGGGCCGTGCTTACTGGGGCGCGTACGGTGTGTCGAAATTTGCCACCGAAGGCCTGATGCAAACCCTGGCCGATGAGGTCGACGGCGTAGCGCCGGTGCGCTCCAACAGCATCAACCCGGGCGGCACCCGCACCAGCATGCGAGCACAGGCCTATCCCGGAGAAAACCCGCTGAACAATCCGACCCCGGAGGACATCATGCCGGTCTACCTCTACTTGATGGGCCCCGACAGCACCGGTATCAACGGCCAGGCATTCAACGCACAGTAATGCCATACGTCGCATTTGTAGCCGCGGCGGATTACTGCCGCGGCAGTCATTTGCCGCTATCGGCCGTCACAATAAAGTCAAATATCCATCACCTCTCCTCCTCGCGACTTCACAAACCATTGATTCATATGGGTTTAAATAAAACCGAACTGAATGGCACGACTTTCGCTCTAATTTGCCACAAAGCATGCCGTGTGAAGGCAGTGGGGCGAGGCCTGATTCGATAGCTTACTAATCGTCATCAGGCAGACTAAACTTACGCCAAATGTCCTACGGGACTGATGGATCAGTACGACGCGCAGCCCATAGCCGCTCTCACCCAGCCTGTAAGACAGACTTACTGCTTAGGGGCTCACGCCACATGAAATCACCCTCCCAGACCAATGCAATTGACTTTGACAGTGCCAAATTGCAACGCCTGGGCTTTGGTCAGCTTCCTCCACTTCTGGAACGCCCGACCAGCCTGACGCAATTGCGCCAGCAAATGAGCCTGCAATTGCAAACCAGTCTCGAACCGCAACGCATACTCGGTCTGTTTTTCCGCGAGGTTCAACGCCTTGTGCCGCTTGACGCCTTGAGCTACGAGCACAAGGGCAGCGACTTGCGCCTGGAGTTCGGCGCACGCGGCCACCATTCCGTCAGCTACAGCCTGAGCCACGAAGGCGAGCACATGGGCGAAGTGGTGTTCCGCCGCAATCACCGCTTCAACGAGCAGGATCAGGGCAATCTCGAATCGCTACTGTCGTCGCTGCTATACCCGATGCGCAATGCCCTGCTGTACCGAGCAGCCACCCAGAGCGCGTTGCGTGATCCGCTGACCGGCGCCGGCAATCGCATCGCAATGGAGCAGACGCTGCAACGCGAGATCGAGATGTCTCGACGGCATGTGCAGCCGCTGTCGGTGTTGATGCTGGATATCGACCACTTCAAGCGCGTCAACGACAGTCACGGCCACAGCGCAGGAGATGACGTGCTTAAAGCCGTAGCTGCGTCGATCAAGAGCCAGTTGCGCAACGTCGACATGGTCTTTCGTTATGGCGGGGAAGAGTTTCTGATCATGCTGTCCAACACCAGCCGGGAAGCGGCGGCGATGGTCGGCGAGCGTCTGCGTTATGCGGCGCAAGCGGCAGAGTATTACGCAGATGGTCAACTGATCGAGCTGACGGTCAGCCTGGGTTGCTCCACCCTGCTACCGGGTGAATCGGCAGAAAGCCTGTTGCGCCGCGCGGACAGTGCGCTGTACGTGGCCAAGCGTGAGGGGCGTAATCGGTTGGCAATGGCGGGCTGAATCCTTCCAGACAGCACAAAACAGTGTGGGAGCGAGCCTGCTCGCTCCCACATTAGCTTTTGGCGAAGCCGGTAATCAGTTTTCGAGCACGGCCCTGCGCTCACGGCTTACCAGCAAGCGTTCGGACGTTTCCAACTGCATGCACCGCTCCAGGAACAGGTACATGTAGTCGTAGCTCTTGCAGATGGCCTGACGCAATTCGACCTGCAAGGCTTTGCTCGGGCTCATGCCAGCGAGGGTGCAGATGATTTCCAGCGCCTCCCATGGGTGAGCATCGTCGTACTGGGCGTGCATCTTCAGCCACTTCATCGCACGCTTGCGCTCCTCTTCAGGGAATGCCGCAGCGTACACGCCATTGGAACAGACCAGCGCCGACCACTCCCCGGTCGCGCCTTCGATGGCGTAGTTGGTCGCGGCGATGGCCACAATCAGTGAATCGGCGGAACTGGTATGCCAGCACCAATGACTCAAGGCATGCAGTTCAGGCGGCACATGCTGGGCCTGAAGATCCTCAAGGCTTACACCGTGCGCGCGACTCCAATGCACCCAATAATCGGCGTGATTGAGTTCGACGCGAATGTTGCGCATCAGCCAGCGCCGCGCCATGTCTTCGCCGGGGTGACGGGCGAATCTGGTCTTGGTCAGGTTCTGCGCCATGTACAAGGCGAACTGCTCAACGACCGGCCAGCCCCCGATGAGGTACTGGCGCATGGTTTTGGCGCTGAGTTTGTTATCACGCATGCGCAGGTAAAGTTCATGCTCGACAACCCGGCGCTTGCTCTCGCTGCAATCATCTATCAGCTGCTGTGCCCAGCCTGGATAACTTGCGGCTTCCATGAGTGGTCCGGTTCGGTTGAATGTGTCGATCACTGTTCGGCTCCTTTTGATTTGTGATTGTAAGGATCGGCGAGAGATTTCAACGGAACGTGCCAGGCGCTTTGAATAACAGTGGTTGCGGTCTGGCGGGCCGACTTTGCAAACTGTCACAGGTAAACAATTGCGGACGCTCAATAACATAACCTTGTGCGTAATCCATACCAATTTCAAGCAATGCCTGCTCGATCTGAGTTGTTTCGACAAACTCGGCAATTGTCTGCTTACCCATGACATGCCCGATGTGATTGATCACTTCGACCATTGCGCGGTTAATCGGGTCGTCCAGCATATCCTTTACGAAACTCCCGTCGATCTTCAGGAAGTCTACAGGCAAATGTTTCAGATAAGCGAATGAAGACATTCCGGCACAAAAGTCATCCAGAGAGAAGTAGCAACCTAAGCCTTTGAGTTCATTAATAAATCTAATTGCACTGCCCAAGTTTGAAATTGCACTGGTTTCAGTAATTTCAAAACAAATCATTTCAGGCGGTATTGAATAGTTAACAAACTGCTCGCGCAGAAAGTTCAAAAACGCGTCATCTCCTATAGTAATGCCTGACAGATTAATCGCACACATCGCTAATGGGCCTTCATGTTCTTGCGCAATACATTGAGCAATCACCTTGAACACATTTTGCACTACCCAGCGATCCAGCTGACTCATCAAGCCATAACGTTCGGCAGCGGGAATGAAACTGTCGGGCAGAATCATTCGCCCGGCTTCATCATGCAGACGCAGGAGAATCTCAATGTGCCCGCCCTTGCCCTCACTTGGTTTGAGGGGGGAGATTTCCTGGGCAAAGAGGCAAAAACGGTCCTCTTCCAGCGCCATGTGCAAACGCTGCACCCAAGCCATTTCACCGAAGCGCAGCGACAGTTCGGAGTCGTCGGCGTGATAGACCTGCACCCGGTTGCGGCCCTTTTCCTTGGCCATGTAGCAGGCCATATCTGCCGCACGCAGCGAGGTTTCGAGGGTCGTCGGGGTTTGCGTGATATGCACCAGGCCGATACTGACCGTGGTCTGGAATGGTCGCCCTTTCCATACAAAATGCAGGTTCTGCACGGTATGACGCAGCACCTCGGCAATTTTCTCCGCCGCCTCCGGCGAGCAGTTCTGCAGCAGAATACCGAACTCGTCACCGCCAAGTCGCGCCAGCGTATCGCCCTCGCGCAGGCCTGATTGCAGCAGCGTGCAGATGTGTCGCAACAGTTCATCGCCCGCCGCATGGCCGCAGGTGTCGTTGACCAGTTTGAACTGGTCCAGGTCGAGGAACATCAATGCGTGCCGCCCCGCTTGCCGCGTTAGGGTGTGCAGCGCCTGCTCCAGGCGATATTCGAACTCGCGGCGGTTAGCCAGCCCCGTCAGCGCATCGTGGGTGGCTTGCCAGGAGAGATTGGCGATGTATTGGCGTTCCTGGGTCATGTCGTGCAGCACCAGCACGGTGCCGCTGACCTTGCCCGCATTGCGGATCGGTGCACCCACCAGCGTCACCGACAACGTGCTGCCGTCCAGGCGCTGGATCAGCTTTGAGTGTTCACTGCCGCCACCGAGTTGACCGCTGAGAATGTGTTCGATCAGCGTCAGACCTTCGGCCTGGGCGTTGTCATCAAGCAAATTGAACAGCGCCGCCAGCGGCAAACCGGCGGCCTGTTCGGCTTTCCAGTGGGTCATGGCTTCGGCGGCGGGGTTCATGTAATCGATGGCCCCCGTCACGTCGGTGGTGATGACGCCATCGCCGATCGATTGCAGGGTGACCTGCGCGCGATCCTTTTCCAATTGCAGCGCCTCGGCAAAGGCGTGGCGCTGCTTGAGCAATTTCTGGGTGCGCAGCAAGGCCAGCACGATCAGCCCCAGCGCCGTGGCCAGGTTGATCGCCAGCAACAGTCGCAGGATCATCCGCGAGCCTTCGCCCAAGGCATCACTGAAGGCTTTCGCCGCCGGAGTCACGGCATCATTGATCGCAAAGATCTGCGCCTTCCAGCGCAGGATATCGGCACTGCTGGCGGTATTCTCGGAAATACTGCGGTGCATCGCGCGCGCGAGATCATCCAGCTCGATCAGATAAGCGTCACCCACCGTCCAGCGGTCGATGGCAGTCTCCAGGTAACTGAAATGACGGAAGTTGAGGTACAGCCAGATCACGCTGGAGACGTCGTCCGGATGGTTGCCACCCTTGAGGATGCCTTCGCGTGCAGCGGCCAGGTCCGGCGGTTGGCGGTCCAGCGCCAGACGCAGCTGATGACCGCCCTGGGGGACGCCAATCGCGGTCTGGTATTTGAGGAATATCTTTTCGTCGCGACTGTCTGCGTACAGATTGAGGTAGTAGATGGCATCTTTCTGGCCCTTGGACCAGAGACTTTCCCCCGCAACGTAGCCGCGAACGGCCGACAGCACGTAAAGGCTCACGCCCCCCAATAACGCTTGAAACAACACGACGGCAATAAATGGCCAGACGATGCCCAACAATCGTGGCGTTCCGAAAGTCCGCTTTTGCTCCATGAGATCCCTTGCGCAAGTACTGCCAGATGAACAACCGTAAAATCCCGCTCCTGACAGCTCAGCCTAGGCTAATTTTTGATATGTCAAAGGGACAGCTCGCCCGTCTGCAACGCTGATCGTGCAACCGACTGATCTTTAGAGGCTTTCCGAGCAGGTTTACTCAATGATATTCACACACTGAGGGCAAAAAAGGGCAAGAAACTCAGGGGCGCTGAATCTGCTGCAAATGGCCATACAATTTGGCGTACAGCCCGCCGTCGGCAATCAACTGCTGGTGATCGCCATCTTCGGCCACTTGTCCGCCGTCGAATACCAGCACCCGATCAGCCTGCTTCACTGCCGATAACCGGTGCGCAATGATCAGCGTGGTGCGGCCATGTAGGAACCGCGCCAAGGCTTGATGCAGGTTGTATTCGGTGGCGGCGTCGAGGGCCGAAGTGGCTTCGTCGAGGATCACCACTTTTGGCTCGGCGAGGATCATCCGTGCAATTGCCAGGCGCTGGCGCTGGCCACCAGACAAGCGCACGCCGGAACGGCCAACGATGCTGTCGAGTCCATCCGGCAAGGCGCGGATCGCGGGTTCGAGCTGAGCAATTTCCAGCGCCTGCCAGCAGGCTTCGTCGCTGCGCGTGCGGCCCATCGTCAAGTTGGCGCGTACGGTGTCATTGAACAGCGCCGGATGCTGCAACACCACCGCGACGTTTTCCCGAACCGTCTCAAGACCGATTTCCTGCTGGGTCGAACCGCCAAAGCGAATCGTCCCGGCCAGCGGCGTGTACAGCCCCAGAAGCAATTGCACCAGGGTGCTTTTACCACCACCACTGGCGCCGACAATCGCGACTTTCTCACCGGGCGCGATGGACAGGTTCAACTGATCCAGCACCGGTTCATCGCCGTAACCGAAGCTCAGGCCTTGCACCTCGATGCCCACGGTATCGCGGCCCTTGAACGGATCGACGCCGCCCGGATACTGCGGCTCATCGGCCCGCGCCAGCAGTTCGTTGATCCGCGCCAGCGCCCCGCCCGCCGCGTAATAGGCGTATTGCAGGTTGAGCAGTTGCTCCACCGGGCCGATCATGAACCACAGGTAACTGAACACCGCGAGCATCTGCCCGATCGACAGGTCGGAGAACAGCACGGTGAGCATCGCCGCGGCGCGAAAGATGTCGATACCGAACTGGAACAGCAGGCCACTGGCACGGTTGGAGGCGTCGGTTTTCCATTGCGAGTTGATCGCGTAGTTACGCACCTCCTGCGCCCGCAAACCGAGCCGGCCGAGGAAGAAACCCTGACGGTTGCCCGCCCGCACTTCCTGAATCGAGTCGAGGGTTTCGCTCAGCGCCTGGGTGAAACGCGCGGTGCTGTCGTTCTCGAGTTTCTTCAGGTGTTTGACGCGTTTGCCCAACTGCACCGTGGCGTAGATCACCAACGGGTTGAACAGCAGAATCAGCAGCGCCAGCTTCCAGTGCATCCACATCAGGATGCTCGCGGTGCCAACCAGCGTCAGCATCGCCACCAGAAACCGGCTGAGGGTTTCACCGACAAACTTGTCGAGGGTGTCGAGATCGGTGACCAGATGGGTGGTCACCGTGCCGCTGCCCAGACTTTCATATTCGGCGAGGGAAATACGCTTCAGCCGTTCGATCAAGCGCACGCGGATGCGATAGACGATGTCCTTGGCCAAACGCGCAAACAGCCGCGACTGCAACACGCCAAAGCCCAACGCGCCGCAACGCAGGGTCAAGGTGACCACCAGCATCAGGCCGATATAGCCCGCCGCTTGCTGCCACATCGTCGGTAACAGGTGATTCATCACCTTCAGCGCCGCATCGCCGTGGCCGAGCAGGACTTCGTCCACCAGCAATGGCAGCAGCAACGGAATCGGCACGCTGCACAGCGTGGCCAGAACGGCGACGCCGTTGGCGATCCACAGGGATTTTTTGTGAGTGAGTGCCAGTCGCCGGACTTCTGCCCAGCTCAGCCGGTCGATACGCTTTGCGGCTGGCGTGTCATCGGCCCGGTCAGGCACAGGCTGCGCGCTCCAGCCATCGGCCCAGCAATGGCGACAGTTCGCTGAGCGGTTGATAACCGTTGGTCAGCAATGCCAGCTGGCCGTTGCGTTCGGCGAGCAACGTGGGGAAACCGGCGATGCCGAGATCCTGCACCCAGCTGAAATCGGCCTGAGTGGCTTTGTGTTGATCGGCATGATCGAACAACGCAGCGAACTCGATGCGCGGCACGCCCGCCTGCTCCGCCAACTCGACCAGTACGCTGGCCTGAGTGACATCGCGACCTTCAGCGTAAAACGCCTGCTGGATCAGTCCGACCAGTTTCCACGCACAATCCGGCGCCAGGCTGCGTGCAGTGACAATCGCACGGCAGGCCGGCTCGGTGTCGTAGACAAAACCCTCGGGCAACGCACCGTCAAGCTTGAACGGCTGATCCGTGGCCTCGGTGACCGCTTGCCAGTGTTCAAGAATGTAGCGGCGGGTGGTCGGCTCCAGCGCCGAACCGCTGCCGGTGCGCAATCCGCCCACCACCAGATGCAGCTCGACCCCGGCTGCCTGCGCTTGCTCGACCAGTGCCTTGGCCACCGGAGCAAATCCCCAGCACCAGGAACACATCGGATCCATCACATAGAGCAGGCGCGCAGACATGGTTAAGCCTCGGTGGATGCTTGCTTGTAGTTAAAGCCGATCGGGTGCGGCTGGTTGCGGGCCTTGGCCAGTTCGATCTGCTTCTGCCGGTCGATGGCGCTGCGGCGAGTCTTCTCGCTCAGCGTGTTCCAGCAATGCGGGCAACTGATGCCAGCGACGTAGTGCTCGGAGGTGCGATCTTCAACGCTGACCGGTGTGCGGCAAGCATGACATTGATCGTAGTCGCCTTCGGTGAGGTCGTGGCGCACAGTTACGCGGTTGTCGAACACAAAGCAGTCGCCCTGCCACTTGGTTTCTTCCTGCGGCACCTCTTCGAGGTACTTCAGAATGCCACCCTTGAGGTGGTAAACCTCTTCAAAGCCTTCGCCCAACATGTAGCTCGATGCCTTTTCGCAGCGAATGCCACCGGTGCAGAACATTGCGACCTTCTTGTGCACGGCCGGGTCGAAGTGCGCTTTGATGTAGTCGGGGAATTCGCGAAAACTGGTGGTTTTCGGATCGATGGCGCCTTCGAAGGTGCCGATCGACACTTCGTAATCGTTGCGCGTGTCGATCAACAGCACTTCAGGGTCGCTGATCAACGCGTTCCAGTCTTGCGGATCAACGTAGGTGCCGACCTTTTTGTTCGGGTCGACGCCGTCAACACCGAGGGTGACGATCTCTTTCTTCAGTTTGACCTTGGTGCGGTAGAACGGCTGCTCGTCGCAGTACGACTCTTTGTGGTCGATGTCGATCATGCGTGGGTCGTTCTTCAGCCAGGCGAGCAGGCCATCGATGCCTTCGCGAGTGCCGGAAACCGTGCCGTTGATGCCTTCTTCGGCAATCAGCAAGGTGCCTTTGATGCCGTTGTCGACCATCGCTTGCAGCAGCGGCTCGCGCAGGTTGACGTAATCTTCGAGGGTGACGAACTTATACAGTGCCGCCACGACAATCGGTTGTGTCATGGGTATTTCTCCAGGTGGCTACCCTCGTAAAGGGTGAACCGGATGCGAAAAAAAACGCGCCGGGTGAGCGGCGCGTTGCGGATTCTAGCAAAAAAGCAGCTTCGAGCGGCGAGCTTCAAGCGACAAGCCAAAACCTGTCCGCCATTGCCTTGCAGCTTACCGCTTGAAGCTTATCGCTGCTTTCCTCCGGCACAGGTTGGCGACGCGGGGGCGGCGCCAGTCTCTGCCCATTCCTGCGGGGTGTAGGTGTGCAGCGCCAACGCATGGAACTCGACCATCAGCTCGCCAAGCGTGCCGTAGACTTTCTGGTGGCGCTTGACCCGGCTCAGCCCTTCGAACTGCGCGCTGACTACGACGGCCTTGTAGTGAGTCTGTAACCCACGACTGTGCATATGGCTTTCATCCAGCACTTGCAGATGCTCAGGCTGAAGTAGCGCCAGCGTCGATTCGATGCGTTGTTGCATGGTCATCACGAACTCCGCTTACTTCTTCTTGGCCGCAGGAGCTGCAGGAGCCAGCTCTTTGGTCATGTCTTCCAGCAGCTTGTTGACTACCGGCACGGCGCTTTCCAGCTTGGCCTGCGTCATCTGGGCCGATTGCTGAGTCAGCTGCGGCATTTTTTCCAGGACTTTCTTGCCCAGTGGCGACTTGTAGAAAGCGACGAGGTCCTTGAGTTCGGACTCGCTGAAGTTGGTGGTGTAGAGCTTGACCATGTCCGGCTTGAGCTTGTTCCAGCCGATGGCCTGGTCCAGCGCAGCGTTAGCCTTGGCCTGATAGGTTTCCAGCACGGCTTTCTTGGCTTCCGGGGCTTTGGTCTGCTCAAAACGCTGGGCAAACATTTGCTGTACTTGCATGTACACCGGGGTGCCCAGTTTGTCAGCGTGCGCCAGAGTCAGGAAAGCTTCGGCACTGGCGTTGTGGCTGGCGGTATCGGCGAGGGCCTGGCCGCTGGCGCAAACCAGGGCTACTGCGGTACAGATGGCACGAAGACGAGTCATCGAGTTTCCTTTTCAGCTAGGCGAGGTAAAACCCCAAGGGCGCCCATTCTGCGCCTAACATTCATCGCGGCTCAACCCCCAAAGCCTTGCCGCGCTTGATTGGCGGGGTTTTACCGGTCAACAATCGATTCGAGGGAACCACCAGGGCCGACACCGGCCTAAACTGCGCAAACAGACCAACAGGAGTGTGCACGATGAGCCGTATCGAAACCGACAGCCTGGGCCAGATCGAGGTCCCGGACGACGCATACTGGGGTGCTCAGACGCAACGCTCGCTGATCAACTTCGCCATTGGCCAGGAACGCATGCCGCTGCCGGTACTGCACGCCCTGGCCCTGATCAAGAAAGCCGCCGCGCGGGTCAACGACCGCAACGGTGACCTGCCCGCCGACATTGCCCGCCTGATCGAGCAGGCTGCCGACGAAGTCCTCGACGGCCAGCACGACGACCAGTTCCCGCTGGTGGTCTGGCAGACCGGCAGCGGCACTCAAAGCAACATGAACGTCAACGAAGTGATCGCCGGTCGTGCCAACGAACTGGCCGGCAATCCACGCGGCGGCAAGACCCCGGTCCACCCGAACGATCACGTCAATCGCTCGCAAAGCTCCAACGACTGCTTCCCCACTGCCATGAGCATCGCCACGGTCAAAGCCGTGCAAGAGCAGTTGCTGCCCTCGATTGCCGAGCTGTCAGGTGGCTTGGCTGAACTGGCAGCACGGCACATGAAACTGGTAAAAACCGGCCGCACGCACATGATGGACGCGACGCCGATTACCTTCGGTCAGGAATTGTCGGGCTTCATAGCGCAACTGGATTACGCCGAGCGGGCGATCCGCGCGGCACTGCCGGCGGTGTGTGAACTGGCGCAGGGCGGTACCGCCGTCGGTACCGGGCTGAATTCGCCGCACGGTTTTGGCGAGGCCATTGCGGCAGAGCTCGCTGCGTTGTCCGGCCTGCCCTTCATCACCGCGCCGAACAAATTTGCCGCGCTGGCCGGTCATGAACCGCTGACCAGTCTGTCCGGCGCGTTGAAAACCCTCGCCGTGGCCCTGATGAAAATCGCCAACGACTTGCGCTTGCTCGGCTCGGGCCCCCGCGCAGGTTCCGCTGAAGTGCGCTTGCCGGCGAACGAGCCGGGCAGCTCGATCATGCCGGGCAAGGTCAATCCGACCCAGTGCGAAGCGCTGTCGATGCTCGCCTGTCAGGTGCTGGGCAATGACGTGACGATCGGCATTGCCGCGAGCCAGGGTCACTTGCAGCTGAACGTGTACAAACCGGTGATCATCCACAACCTGCTGCAATCGATCCGCTTGCTCAGCGACGGTTGCAGCAACTTCCAGCAGCACTGCATCGCAGGACTCGAGCCGGATGCGCAGGTCATGGCCCAGCATCTGGAGCGCGGTCTGATGCTGGTGACGGCGTTGAACCCGCACATCGGTTATGACAAGTCCGCAGAAATCGCCAAGAAGGCTTACAGCGAAGGTCTGACCTTGCGCGAAGCGGCGCTGGAGTTGGGCTATCTGACTGATGAAGAGTTTGATGCGTGGGTGCGGCCGGAGAACATGATCGAGGCTGGCGCCAAAGGCTAGAAGCAAAAAGATCGCAGCCTGCGGCAGCTCCTACAGGGGAACGCATTCCAACTGTAGGAGCTGCCGCAGGCTGCGATCTTTTGACCTTCAAGCCATCCGCAGCCGCCGCGCCTTGAGCCCGGCAATCAACGAAGGCCCCAACGCCACCAGCGCCGAACCCAGCACCACCAGCACCGCCCCGCCATACCCAAGCGCATTGATCTGCTCGGCATGCACGTATTCCGGCCAGATCCCGGCCGCAATCGCCACCGCCACGAACGTCACCAACGGCGTGATCGCAAGCGTCGCACTGACCCGCGAAGCCTCCCAATGCGCCAATGCTTCGGCAAACGCGCCGTAGGCAATCAGCGTGTTCATGCAGCACGCCAGCAGCAGCCAGCCCTGCACCGGGCTCAACTCAAGCGCTTCGAGTGGATGCACCCAGGGTGTCAGCAACAACGCGCAAAACAGGTAAATCACCATCATCACCTGCAACGAATTCCACACCGACAGCAATTGCTTCTGGCCCAAGGCGTAGAACGTCCACACGGTCGATGCCAACAGCACCAGCAATACGCCCGCGGTGTAATCCGACAATGAGGTCAGCAACTCCGCGAGCCGCTGATTGAAAAACAGCACAAAACCGATCAGCAACACCGCCAGGCCAATGCCCTGCCCGATGCTGAAACGCTCCTTGAACACAAACAGACTGGCGATCAGCAACATGATCGGGCCCATCTGCACCACCAGTTGCGCGGTGCCGGGGCTGAGCAGGTTAAGCCCCATCAGGTACAGCACGTAGTTGCCGACCAGCCCGAGCACCGCCATCAGCACCAGCCAGCCGCCCTTGGGCCCGAGCACTTTGCGGCTCGGCAGGCGCTTGACCGCGGCCAGGTAAATGAACAGGCAGCCGCCGGACACCAGCAGACGAAACCAGGTCACCGTGACCGGGTCCATCACCAGCAACACCTGTTTGAGTTTGATCGGGAGGATGCCCCACAGAAACGCCGTCAGCAGCGCCAGGAACAAACCGTAGGCCCAGCGCCCAGATGAAATGTGCATGCGAACCCCAAAGCCTGCTGACTGGAGCGCTCATTCTAGGCCTCGCGCCTGGTGCAACACAGGGACAGTTAGAGCCGGGCCGCAAATGAAACTGTACAGGTCGCTGCATCAAGTTGACGCAACGCCGTTGATCGGCTGATCAGGCGGGCCAAGTGGTTCAGACATAAGCTCATTCGATCCAGCCCAAGCGTTGCATCAGCAGGGAGACCGATCATGTTAGGCATGCGCGCCCAAGACCCCGCCCCCGCCACGCACTTTCGCAGTGACCGAGTGTGTCGGGTTAATGGCGAACTGTTTTTCAGCACTCGGGAAAATACCCTTGAGGGGCCGTTTGACAGCCATGAGAAGGCTGAGCAGGAGATAAAGGCCTACATCGCGCGGATGCAAGTTCAGGATTCCAACCGCTGATCCCAACAGGACCCTGTGTAGGAGCATTCGAGTGAAACGAGGCTGCGATCTTTTGATTCTGGCTTTTTAGAGCAAGATCAAAAGATCGCAGCGTGCCGCAGCTCCTACAGGGGTGCGGTGAGTCAGCGCACCGCCTCAAACAACCCCGTCGCCCCCATCCCGCCGCCCACGCACATGGTGACGATGCCGTAACGCAAGTTACGCCGCTGCAACTCCCGCACCAGATGCCCGACCTGCCGCGACCCGGTCATGCCGAACGGGTGGCCGATGGAGATCGAGCCGCCATTGACGTTGTATTTGTCGTTATCGATCTCCAGCCGATCACGGCTGTACAGGCACTGTGAAGCAAACGCCTCGTTCAACTCCCACAAGTCGATGTCAGCCACCTGCAAGCCCTTGGCCTTGAGCAGTTTCGGCACCGAGAACACCGGGCCGATGCCCATCTCGTCCGGCTCGCAACCGGCCACGGTGAAACCGCGGAAAAACGCCTTCGGCTTGAGCCCAAGTTGCAGCGCCTTTTCCAGGCTCATCACCAGCGTCATCGACGCGCCGTCGGACAGTTGCGACGAGTTGCCAGCCGTCACCGAACCATCGTCGGCGAACACCGGTTTAAGACCGGCAAGGCTTTCATAAGTAGTGTCCGGACGGTTGCAGTCGTCGCGCTCGACGACGCCATCGAGGATCTGCACTTCGCCGCTGTTCTTGTCCTCGACGCGATACTTCACCGCCATCGGCACGATTTCATCGTCGAACAAACCGGCCGCCTGGGCCTGAGCCGTACGCAACTGACTTTGCAGCGCGTAGCGATCCTGCGCCTCACGGCTGACGCCATAACGACGTGCAACCACTTCGGCGGTCTGGCCCATCGTGTAATAGATGCCAGGCGTTTGTTGCTTGAGCAGCGGGTTGATCAGGTGATCGGTGTTAACGCTGTTCATCGTCAGGCTGATCGATTCGACGCCGCCCGCGACGATGATGTCGCTGCAGCCCGAGGCGATCTGGTTGGCGGCAATCGCAATAGCCTGCAGGCCCGAGGAACAGAAACGATTGAGGGTCATGCCGGCGGTGCCGGTGCCCAGACGCGAGAGCACCGCGACGTTGCGACCGATGTTGTAGCCCTGCGCGCCCTCGTTCGAGCCGGCACCGACGATGCAATCCTCGACACTGGTCGGGTCGATGTCATTGCGTGTCAGCAGCGCGTTGACACAATGAGCCGCCATGTCATCGGGACGGGTCTGGTTGAACTTGCCGCGAAAGGATTTGGCCAGGCCGGTCCGTACGCTGTCGACGATCACCACTTCACGCATGGCATACCTCATTGTTGTTATCGGTTGAGAGTGGACCTGAGCATAAGTCCACCCCATTACCGACCGCGACAATCATTCACCCCGCGTATGCGTGCCCATCGTTTCAATCCTTGTGCTTTTTGGCCTTCTTGTCGGATTTCTCGAAGGCTTCTTCCAAAGCAAGGTTGATCGTGCGCAACACTTTGACCCGCGCCCAGCGCTTGTCATTGGCCTCGACCAGCGTCCACGGCGAGATCTCGGTGCTGGTGCGATCAACCATGTCGCCCACTGCGGTGCGATAGGCGTCCCACTTGTCGCGGTTGCGCCAGTCGTCTTCGGTGATCTTGAAGCGTTTGAAGGGGATCTCTTCGCGCTCCTGGAAACGCTTCATTTGTGTGTCCTTGTCGATCGCCAGCCAGAACTTGACCACGATCACTCCAGCATCGGCGAGTTGCTCTTCAAAGTCGTTGATCTCGCTGTAGGCGCGCAACCAGTCGGCCGGCGGGCAGAAACCCTCGATGCGCTCCACCAAAACCCGGCCGTACCACGAACGATCGAATACGGTGAACTTGCCCCGCGCCGGCAGATGCCGCCAGAAACGCCAAAGATACGGTTGCGCGCGTTCCTCTTCGGTCGGCGCGGCAATCGGCACGATGCCGTATTGGCGCGGATCGAGTGCCGCCGCCACCCGGCGAATCGCCCCGCCCTTGCCCGCCGCATCGTTACCTTCGAACACCGCCACCAAGGCGTGCCGACGCATGCGTTTGTCACGCATCAGCCCGGACAGCCGTGCCTGCTCGGTGATCAATTGTTCTTCGTAGTCTTTCTTTTCCAGGTGTTGGCTCAGGTCCAGGCTGTCGAGCAGGTTCAATTGATCGACCGCAGTGCCCAGCGGCGCGGCGCTGACTTCGTGAGGATGAACGTCCGGACGCTTCAGAGCAGCTTGCAAACCTTCAAGGAGAATCTTGCCCACCGCCAGACTGCGATAGTTGGCATCCGCGCCTTCGATGACGTGCCACGGCGCATAGTCGCGGCTGGTGCGGCGCAGCACGCGCTCGCCGTATTTGACGAACTTGTCGTAGGTCTGCGATTGCTGCCAGTCCAGCGGGCTGATGCGCCAACTGTGCAGCGGATCGTCGGCGAGGGCCTTGAGCCGCGCCTTCATTTGTTTTTTGGACAGGTGAAACCAGAACTTGAAGATCAGCGCGCCTTCATCGCAAAGCATCTTTTCCAGACGCTCGGCGCCGGCGATCGCCTGATCCAGCCGCGGGTCCTTGAACAAACCATGCACACGGCCCTGGAGCATCTGGCTGTACCAGTTGCCGAAGAAAATCCCCATCCGCCCCTTGGCCGGCAGCATCCGCCAGTAGCGCCACGCCGGTGGTCGCGCCAGCTCTTCATCCGTCTGCTGGTCGAAGGTGCGCACCTCGATCAGTCGCGGGTCCATCCACTCGTTGAGCAACTTGACCGTCTCGCCCTTGCCCGCGCCTTCGATGCCGTTAATCAACACGATTACCGGGAAACGCTTTTGCTGCTGCAATTCGAACTGGGCTTCGAGCAGTGCTTCACGCAGTGCAGGGACGGCAGCCTCGTAGGTGTCTTTGTCGATGGCATGACCGATTTCAGCGGATTCAAACATTGGACGGCTCCTTCCAGAATTCAGCAAGACTAGCGGATTGGGCACGGATACAGGGCACAAATTCCCACGCCACACAGACCTCCTGATTATGGAGGACCGCGATCTTCCGTGATTCCGTCAAGACGCTAATTGCCATGGATCAAGCGCCCTGCGCC
The DNA here is from genome assembly GCF_044218815.1 of Pseudomonas sp. A0308. Taxonomy (NCBI): domain Bacteria; kingdom Pseudomonadati; phylum Pseudomonadota; class Gammaproteobacteria; order Pseudomonadales; family Pseudomonadaceae; genus Pseudomonas; species Pseudomonas sp. A0308. Next base: position 5,258,227 of record NZ_CP162581.1, on the reverse strand, counting down.
TGATCGGCTAGAATGGCCGCCTTGTCGTTGCCGAGCCTGCCATGAAACCTGTATCGCCCCACGCCCAACTCGACTGGGATGAAAACGGACACCCGCGTTCACGTGTCTTCGATGACGTGTATTTTTCCGATCAGTCGGGGCTCGATGAAACCCGTTATGTGTTCCTTGAGCAGAACCGTCTGGCTGAGCGTTTTGCGGCACTGCCGGCAGGTGGACGACTGGTTATCGGAGAAACCGGGTTCGGCACCGGGTTGAATTTTCTCTGCGCCTGGCAAGTGTTCGAACAGCATGCCGTGGCAGGTGCACAGCTGCATTTTGTCAGTGTCGAAAAGTACCCGCTGAGCCCGGCGGATCTGCACCGTGCTCTGGCCCTGTGGCCGCAACTCAAGCCGCTGGCCGATCAGCTGTTGAAGCATTACGTGGCCATTCATCAGGGCTTCCAGCGCATCACGCTGGCCGATGGTCGCGTCACACTGACACTGCTGATCGGCGATGCCCTTGAGCAATTGCCGCAGCTCGATGCCCAGGTCGATGCGTGGTTCCTCGACGGCTTCGCTCCGGCAAGAAACCCCGACATGTGGACGGCCGAACTGTTCGCCGAACTGGCACGTCTGGCGGCGCCCGGCTCGACCATCAGCACCTTCACCAGCACCGGTTGGGTGCGGCGCTTGCTCAATGCCGCCGGGTTCAAGATGAAGCGCACGCCGGGCATCGGCCACAAATGGGAAATCCTGCGTGGTGAGTTCCTCGGCTGGCCCGAAGGCGTTGCGCCGCCCGCTGCCGAGAAACCCTGGTTTGCGCGCCCGAGGCCATTGACCGGTGAGCGGCGAGCCTTGGTGATCGGCGCAGGTCTGGCCGGCTGCGCCACGGCGGCCAGCCTCGCGTCACGCGGCTGGCAAGTGAGTTTGCTGGAGCGTCATGCTGGCGTTGCGCAAGAAGCGTCGGGCAATCCGCAGGGCGTGCTGTATTTGAAACTGTCTGCCCATGGCACCGCGCTGTCGCAACTGATCGTCAGCGGTTTCGGCTACACCCGACGCCTGCTTGAAACCCTGCAACGCGGCACCGACTGGGACGATTGCGGCGTGCTGCAACTGGCGTTCAACGCCAAGGAAGCCGAACGCCACGCGCAATTGGCCGCTGCGTTCCCCGAAGATCTGTTGCAGTGGCTCGAACAGCCCGAGGCGCAAACCCGCGCCGGTGTCGGTCTGGCCCATGGCGGCTTGTACTATCCCGAAGGGGGTTGGGTGCATCCGCCCGCGTTGTGCCAGGCACAAGCGACGCACCCGAAGATCAAATTGCTCAGCCATCAGGAAGCTGTCGAACTGCGCAGGGTCGATGACCAGTGGCAAGCCTTCGACGGTGACCATTTGCTCGCCAGCGCGCCGGTCGTGGTGCTGGCCGGCGCTGCCGAGATCAAGCGTTTCGCCCAAAGCGCCGAGTTACCGCTCAAGCGCATTCGCGGGCAGATCACCCGTTTGGCGCAGACCGGACAAAGTCAGGCGCTGTCCACCGTGGTGTGCGCCGAAGGCTACGTTGCGCCCGCGCGGCTGGGCGAACATACCCTCGGCGCCAGCTTCGATTTCAATAGCGATGACCTGACCCCGACCACCGCCGAACACCTGGGCAATCTGGCGATGCTTGAAGAGATCTCCAGCGATCTGGTTGCCCGTCTGGCCATCAACGAACTCAATGCTGAAGACCTTGAGGGGCGCGCAGCCTTTCGTTGCACCAGTCCGGATTATTTGCCGATTGTCGGCCCGCTCGCCGACCGTGAAGCCTTCACTCAGGCGTATGCCGCGCTGAGCAAAGATGCCCGGCAAGTGCCGGACATCGCCTGCCCGTGGCTCGACGGTCTGTACGTCAACAGCGGCCACGGCTCGCGCGGGCTGATCACCGCGCCGCTGTCGGGTGAGCTGCTCGCCGCGTGGCTGGACAATGAGCCGTTGCCGGTGCCACGCAGCGTGGCCGAGGCCTGTCATCCCAATCGTTTTGCGTTACGCCAACTGATTCGCGGCAAATAACCGTTACACCTCGGGCATCGCACAGATGCCCAGATCCACCAGGCGTATCGAGCCCATGGATCCAGTTTTTCCAGCCGAAGCAGGTCCCAGCCAAGAGCAAGCAAAAGTTTTAAGCTATTCCCCCCTTCGCCAGCCGCCTTACGCGGCTCACGGCTCACGGCTCACGGTTGCGGGCCGGTGTTTTCCGTTTCGGTTTTCATGGCAATAATCCTTTATTGCAGGTTGGAGCCAATAAACCTATCGACTTGAAACCAAATTACAACCCGACAATAACGATATATCGCAGATACATCATATGCAGCATAAAACCACAACATTCGTGCACTACATATCTATATCAAGCTTTCAAAGTCTTGCACAAACACACCCTAAAACCATTCAATATTGAAGTTATATTTATCCACGAAACATCCGTAGGCTAGTTCCACACCCAATAGATGAGCTTTCCTACATGACATCACCGACAGACAACTCGACAAATAACAATCACGCCCATGAAGTCATCAACAACGCTTTCGAAAAAATCACCGATCAGGACATGACAACGCCTGTAGCAAACTTCCTGGCCACATCTCTGGAAAACTTTGAACCTTCGCACAAAAGCAAGATTGATGAATATCGTGCGGCACTGGAGGAGGCGTTTGTTCTTCAGAACGCTGTCGACCAATCACTTTCAACACTCGAGACACCCAGCGTCTTCTGCAAGCGAAAGCTCAACATGATGATGCGAACTAAATACCCGGCCTGGGTCACCTCCAAACACAAAATCAAGCTCAAACCGAAAGCTTCCACGGATGATGCGGATTACAGTATTACCTTGCTGCAGGCTGCGATGTTGAACTTCACGGACACCGAAGCCGCCGCCGATTACTACTCAAGTGACAGCGAAATCGTGCTCAATCCTCAGGACGCGTCTGATGACGATATTCCCAAGGAGAAAATCACCGCCCAGGAATTTTCTGCGCTGAGCCGCAGCCTTGATCTTGGCAACGAATACCAGAAAATGATCGAGGAAAAGTTCAATACTGCGCAAGCCCGAGCAGATGCCGTGCAACTGGCCATGCTCAATATGAAATTGGCGGCGTACACCAAATTCTTCAGCAAGGATATCGATGAACAAACCTGGTCGACGCTAAAGAACCTGACAGATAAAAAAGTCGACACTGCCAATGGTAGCGCCCCTGAAAAAGGACGCACCCTGTTTTACAGCGTTCAACTTTTAGGCAAGTACGACACCAACACGGTCATGCTGATAGTGAGCAAAGACGACCCGACGAAAAACCAGTACATATTATATGTCCCCAATGACAGGGGGCCGGGCTTTTATGTGTACGACAGCCCGGATGATTTTCGTCAGAAGTTTGAATACCTACTGCAAAACGACACACCTCTGCCAAAATTTTTAGCATCCCGGATGAACCTTGTCGACCAAGCGGCCTGCCTGGCTGAACTAAAGGAATTACAGAAAGCAAAGAATACCGGCACAGTTGACAGGAAAGAACGGAGCGTAGAGACCATCGATTTGTCCGGCAGAGAATATGTAACGCTGACAAAGTTGAAGGCCGAAAACCTGTTCGCCCATATTGCCACCCTGAACCTGAATACATTTATAACCGATACCAAACGAATTGCCGTTCCCGTCAATGAAGTCAATCTGCCAACCCATGCCAATCGGCGTGCAAATAGTCATTTGCACCCACGCCCGCCGGTGTCCGAACAACTCACTTATTCCTTCCACATGCGCCTGCGGTCGTCCCCTGTGGATGCTCTGCTAAGCGAATTGTTTACCGGAGTAGAAGAATGGACAGTTGAAGAAAAAAAGAAGGGGCTACTGCAATTGCTGGAGCTGAAGGAGTTGCGAAATCAGCAGCCCACGTCCTCTTCTGCCGAAGACGAAGAAAACTCCGATGCTCAAACCCGGTTACCGGATTACTTCAACGCGTTCGAGCTGGTAGGCAACCGTGAAAACACACGCCTTTTTCTATGGAAACGCGATCTGGCCGGTTACCAGCAACGAGACGTTGTGGCAAGCCGACTGAAGACTTCAGGGCAACCTTATGAAGACGGAGCGCAGATCCTGCTCTTCAACAGCAGGTACTTTATCTGGATCAAGGACAGCGCCTATGAAGTGAAGCCAAGCCTCCTGGGTTGGCGAGTGGTCCACCCATTCAATAAAAGCGCTTATCGCCCGTACGTCATGTACCGAGGTTGGGAGTTGGCTAAATAAGCGTCCACCGCACAGGTCGGGCGACTCGTCGAACACAAACCATGACCTGAGCAGGATCGCACACGCGCCCGGCCAGAACGGTGGCTGCCGTTTGTCTCAACGGGATGCTTATAACTTATCGTTCTAAAACTCCACATACCGGGGCGGGTCAGTTTCTGAGTACCCGCCCTTTGGCGAGGTAGCGTTTGACCCCCTCCCCAACGGAAAAACCGGTAAGGATTTTATGTGTGGATTAGCTGGCGAGTTACGTTTTGATCATCAACCTGCAGACCTTGCAGCCATTGAGAGAATCACCCATCACCTGGCCCCTCGCGGCCCTGACGCGTGGGGTTTCCATGCCCAAGGGCCGATTGCCCTGGGCCATCGTCGCCTGAAAATCATGGACCTGTCGGACGGCTCGGCGCAGCCGATGATCGACAGTCAACTGGGTTTGTCCCTGGCCTTCAACGGCGCGATCTACAACTTTCCGGAACTGCGCGCTGAACTCGAAGCACTGGGTTATGCCTTCTATTCCGGTGGCGACACCGAAGTATTGCTCAAGGGTTATCACGCTTGGGGCGAAGCACTGCTGCCCAAACTCAACGGCATGTTTGCGTTCGCCATTTGGGAGCGAGATGCGCAGCGTCTGTTCATCGCCCGCGACCGTCTCGGCGTGAAGCCGCTGTACCTGTCGCGCACCGGCCAGCGCTTGCGTTTCGCCTCTGCACTGCCGGCGCTGCTCAAGGGTGGCGACATCAACCCGATCCTCGATCCGGTAGCGCTCAACCACTATCTGAATTTCCACGCCGTGGTGCCCGCGCCACGCACCCTGCTGGCCGGCATCGAGAAACTGCCGCCAGCGACCTGGATGCGTGTTGAAGCCGACGGCACCACCGAGCAGAAAACCTGGTGGACCCTGCCTTACGGCCCACACGAGGACGAGAAAAACCTCAACCTCGAAGACTGGGTCGACCGCGTGCTCGACAGCACCCGCGAAGCCGTGGCAATTCGTCAACGTGCGGCGGTGGATGTCGGTGTGTTGCTGTCCGGCGGCGTCGATTCGAGCATGCTCGTAGGCCTGCTGCGTGAAGTCGGTGTGGAAAACCTGTCGACCTTCTCTATCGGTTTTCAGGATGCCGGTGGCGAGCGCGGCGACGAGTTCCAGTATTCCGATCTGATCGCCAAGCACTACGGCACCCAGCATCACCAACTGCGCATCGACGAGAAAGAGATCATCGAGCAACTGCCCGCCGCGTTCCGCGCGATGAGCGAACCGATGGTCAGTCATGACTGCATCGCGTTCTATCTGCTGTCCCGCGAAGTGGCCAAGCATTGCAAGGTTGTGCAGAGCGGTCAGGGTGCCGATGAGTTGTTCGCCGGTTACCACTGGTATCCGCAGGTGGATGGCGCAGCCGACCCGTATGCGGCGTATCGCAATGCATTTTTCGACCGTAGCTACGACGACTACGCTGCCACTGTGCAACCGAAATGGCTGACCGCCAATGACGCTGCCGGCGACTTCGTCAAAGAACATTTCGCCCAGCCCGGTGCTGACGCCGCCGTGGACAAAGCCCTGCGCCTGGACAGCACGGTGATGCTGGTCGATGACCCGGTCAAACGTGTCGACAACATGACCATGGCCTGGGGTCTGGAGGCGCGCACGCCGTTCCTCGACTATCGACTGGTTGAACTCTCGGCCCGTGTGCCAGGCAAGTTCAAGCTGCCCGATGGCGGCAAGCAGGTGCTGAAGGAAGCTGCGCGACGAGTCATTCCAAGTGAAGTGATCGACCGCAAAAAAGGCTACTTCCCGGTGCCCGGCCTCAAGCATTTGCAAGGTGACACATTGAGCTGGGTACGCGAACTGCTGCTCGATCCAAGTCAGGATCGCGGCCTGTTCAACCCGGCCATGCTCGACAAGTTGCTGACTGACCCGCAAGGCCAACTGACCCCATTGCGCGGCTCGAAGCTGTGGCAACTGGCAGCCCTGAACCTGTGGCTCAGTGAACAAGGAATCTGATTGATGAAACCTCACGCCACAGCCATTAACCAACGCCTGCTACGCGGCCAGACACCGTCGTATGAACGATTACAGGCGCGTCTGGCTGAAGACGGCAGCGAACTCAACACCGCCCCGATTGCCGTGCATTGCGGCTGGGGCCGGTTGCTGATCGGTCACACGTTTCCCGACCCTGCGTCATTGGCCCAGGAACTGCTCAACGAGCAGCCGGGCGAGCGTGATATCGCCCTGTACGTCGCCGCGCCGCAGCAGATTCTTGGCCTCGAACCGACGCAGTTATTCCTCGACCCGTCAGACACCCTGCGCCTGTGGTTCAGCGACTATCGCCCCGCCACTCGCGTGTTTCGTGGCTTCCGCATTCGTCGTGCGCAAAGCGAAGCGGACTGGCAGGCGATCAATCAGCTGTACCAGGCGCGTGGCATGCTGCCGATCGACGCCGCGCTGCTGACCCCGCGTCATGAGGGCGGCCCGGTGTACTGGCTGGCCGAGGACGAGGACAGCGGCGCGGTGATCGGCAGCGTCATGGGCCTCAATCATTGCAAGGCGTTCAACGATCCGGAAAACGGCAGCAGCCTCTGGTGCCTGGCAGTTGATCCACAGTGCTCGCGGCCCGGAGTAGGCGAAGTGCTGGTGCGGCACTTGGTCGAGCACTTCATGAGTCGCGGTTCGAGCTACCTGGATCTGTCGGTACTGCACGACAACCGTCAGGCGAAAAGCCTCTACGCCAAACTCGGTTTCCGCAACCTGTCGACCTTTGCAATCAAGCGCAAGAACGGCATCAATCAACCGCTGTTTCTCGGCCCGGGTCCTGAAGCGCAGTTCAATCCGTATGCGCGGATCATCGTCGAAGAAGCTCATCGGCGTGGCATCGATGTGCAAGTGGATGACGCCGACGCCGGCCTGTTCACTCTCAGTCACGGCGGGCGCCGCGTACGCTGCCGCGAATCGCTGAGCGACCTGACCAGCGCGATCAGCATGAGCCTGTGCCAGGACAAAAGCCTGACCCACAAAGTGCTGAAAGCCGCCGGGCTGAAACTGCCGTCGCAGCAACTGGCAGGCAACGCTGACGACAATCTGGAGTTTCTTGATGAGCATCAGCGGGTGGTGGTCAAACCGCTCGATGGTGAACAGGGTCAGGGCGTGGCCGTGGATTTGCAGAGCATCGAAGAGGTGCAGCAGGCCATCGAAACAGCGAAGCAGTTTGACAGCCGTGTGCTCTTGGAGAGCTTTCACGAAGGTCTGGATCTGCGGATTCTGGTGATTGGTTTTGAAGTGGTGGCGGCAGCCATTCGTCGACCGGCCGAAGTGATCGGTGACGGTCAGCATTCGATTGGTGCGCTGATTGAAGCCCAGAGCCGACGCCGGCAAGCGGCCACGGGCGGCGAAAGCAAAATCCCGCTGGACCATGAAACCCAGCGCACGCTGCATGCGGCGGGTTATGACTACAGCAGCATCTTGCCGGCCGGCGAGCACTTGTTCGTAAGACGCACGGCAAATCTGCACACCGGCGGCACACTGGAAGACGTCACGGCGATTCTGCATCCAACGCTGGTCGACGCAGCAGTGCGGGCGGCGCGGGCGCTGGACATCCCGATGGTCGGCCTCGATCTGATGGTGCCGGCGGCGGATCAGCCAGGCTACGTGTTTATAGAAGCCAACGAACGGGCCGGTCTTGCCAACCATGAGCCGCAGCCCACGGCTGAACGCTTTGTGGATTTGTTGTTTCCGCACAGTCAGCCGGTTGTTTCCTGAATCTGCTTTGTCTGGTCTGACGCCATCGCTGGCAAGCCAGCTCCCACATGTGACCGCATTCCCCTGTGGGAGCTGGCTTGCCAGCGATGAGGGCCTGACAAGCGACGCTAACTCTCCCTCCTCATCGAAACCATCGATGTGCTCAACCCATCAGGAGTTTCCATGACCCTCCAAACCCCCGAACCGGATCTCAACTATCTGCAAAAAGTACTGCTGGAAATGCTCGCCATTCCCAGCCCCACCGGGTTTACCGACACCATCGTGCGCTATGTTGCCGAGCGTCTGGAAGAACTCGGCATTCCGTTCGAGATGACCCGACGCGGCACCATTCGCGCGACGCTCAAAGGTAAAAAGAACAGCCCCGACCGCGCCGTTTCCGCGCACCTGGACACCATCGGTGCCGCGGTCCGTGCGGTCAAAGACAACGGTCGGTTGACGCTCGCACCGGTCGGCTGCTGGTCGAGCCGTTTTGCCGAGGGCAGTCGCGTCAGCCTGTTCACCGACAACGGTGTGATCCGCGGCAGCGTGTTACCGCTGATGGCCTCCGGGCACGCGTTCAATACCGCCGTTGACGAGATGCCCATCAGTTGGGATCACGTCGAACTGCGCCTGGACGCCTACTGCGCAACCCGGGCCGATTGCGAGTCGCTGGGCATCAATGTCGGCGACGTGGTGGCGTTCGATCCATTGCCGGAATTCACCGAAAGCGGCCACATCAGCGCCCGCCACCTCGATGACAAGGCTGGCGTCGCAGCGCTGCTGGCGGCACTCAAAGCCATCGTCGACAGCGGTCAGGAACTGATGATCGACTGTCATCCGCTGTTCACCATCACCGAGGAAACCGGCAGCGGTGCAGCGGCGGCCTTACCATGGGACGTCAGTGAGTTTGTCGGCATCGACATCGCACCGGTCGCGCCGGGGCAGCACTCCAGCGAACACGCCGTGAGTGTGGCGATGCAGGATTCCGGCGGGCCGTACGACTATCACCTGTCGCGGCACCTGCTGCGCCTGGCCGGTGAAAACGAGTTGCCGGTGCGCCGTGATCTGTTCCGTTATTACTTCAGCGACGCGCATTCGGCGGTGACCGCCGGCCACGACATCCGCACCGCCCTGCTCGCCTTTGGCTGCGATGCGACTCACGGCTATGAGCGTACGCACATCGACAGCCTGGCAGCGCTGAGCCGCTTGCTAGGGGCGTACATCCTGAGCCCGCCGGTATTCGCCAGCGACGCGGCGCCGGCGAATGCTTCGCTGGACCGCTTCAGTCATCAGATCGAGCACGACACGCAGATGGAAAGCGATACGCGGGTGCCACCGGTGGACAGTCTGGTGGGGCAGCGTTCAGACAATTGATCCAGATGGTGTAGCGCCATGACTGACCCCATCGCTGGCCAGCCAGCTTCCACCGTTATTTGGGTGGAACACAACTTTTGCGTACAGCATCAGTCACTGTGGGAGCTGGCTGGCCGGCGATGGGGCCGGCCAAGACAACACAAAACTGGCAGGCGAAGATCAATCGCCGTAGCATCGCGACATTGATTTAGCCGAGGTGCCCATGCTCATCCCTTACGACGCTCTTGAAGTCGACACCCTCACCCGCCTGATCGAAGATTTCGTCACCCGCGACGGTACCGACAACGGCGACGACACTCCGCTGGAAACCCGCGTTCTGCGTGTGCGTCAGGCGCTGACCAAGGGCCAGGCATTGATTGTTTTTGATCCCGACAGCGAGCAGTGCCAGTTGATGCTCAAGCATGACGTGCCCAAGCATCTGTTTGACTGAAACCTCAACGGGCCTTTTCCAGGGCCTGTTTGCGCTGGATCCGCTCGTAGACTTCCGCGCGATGCACATTGACCTTCTTGGGTGCCTCGACGCCAAAGCGCACACTTGCACCGTTCACTGACAGAACGCGCACGGTGATGTCGTCACCAATTGAAATCAACTCACCAACGACACGGCTGAGTACAAGCATGAGATTCGTCCTTCAGGGTTAGCGAGCAATGAAGATGCGCGGCTTACGGCGCCGGTTCAATGCATCGCGGGCAAATCAGTAATGCCCTACAACCCTTCAGCGCGCAGCCCTTCAGACGTTTCCCGCAAATTGTTAAACAGCCCTCATCTCAAGCAGCAGAAAAGCGCGGCCCGAACAGAATCACGCTGGCACCGATCACGCACAGTGCCACGCCGATCCAGTCCGACCCCAATGGCCGAACCCGCTCGACCACGGCCAGCCAACCAATCGACGCCACGATGTAGATCCCGCCGTAAGCGGCATAGGCACGCCCGGCGTAGGCCGCTTCAACGCGCGTCAATAACAGCGCAAACAACGTCAGGCTGAGCAGCGCCGGGATTACCCACAGCGCACTTTTGCCCTGACGCAGCCACATGAAGAAGGCGAAACATCCGGCGATTTCAAATAATGCCGCGAGGAAGAACCACAAGTAATTGAGCATATCGCGTCTCGACAGGGTGACCATTGCGGCCACCCTAACGACGGGAAGTGCTACGGACAAGATCAACCGTTGTTTTGTTTGGCCTTGGCGCGCATTTTATCGGCCATGGAGGTCATCTCGTTGTAGAGCAGTTGCGGATTCTTCTGTTTGATCGCCCACGCCATGCGCCCTTGTTCGTGGGGCAAGATCATGAATTCGCCGGCCGCTACTTGCTGATAGATGTACTCGGCGATGTCCGCTGCGCTGATCGGCGAACTTTCCAGCAACTTGCCGACCTGCGCTTTCATCGCCGGGGTCGGGCCACGGAACGAGTCGAGCAAGTTGGTCTGGAAGAACGACGGGCAGACCACATGCACGCCGACTTCCTGTTGTGCCAGTTCGATCAACAGGCTTTCCGACAATGCCACCACCCCCGCCTTGGCGACGTTGTAGTTGCTCATGGCCGGGCCTTGCATCAGCGCCGCCATGGAGGCGATGTTGATGATCTTGCCTTTGCTTTGCTCAAGCAATGGCAGGAACGCCTTGCAGCCCTTGACCACGCCCATCAGGTTGATCGCTATCTGCCAGTCCCAGTCTTCCAGCGACAGTTCGCTGAAGAACCCGCCGGAAGCGACACCGGCGTTGTTGACGATGATATCGATACCGCCAAGTTTCTCTTCGCAAGCCTGGGCGAACGCGGTGAGCTGGCTGTAATCACGCACATCGCAGCGCTGGATAAAACCGTCGCCGCCAACCTCACGGACCTGTTTCAAGGTTTCCTGCAGACCGGGTTCGCTGACGTCGGACAAGGCCAGTTGCCAGCCTTCACGCGCCCAGCGCAGCGCGATTTCGCGACCCAGGCCTGAGCCCGCGCCAGTGATCATCATGCGATTTTGCATAGCAGACAGCCTTGTTGTTCCGGGAAAGATTCGCCGAGTGTAGCGAAGGAACGGTGCCCACCCACGCTCTATCAGATTGCTGAATGGTGAGGGCAAACCGTGGCGTAAAGATCAAAAGATCGATGCCTTTAAAAGGAAATAAGCAAGCAATCCAAATACCTTAAAAAAACATTGAATTTTCTTTCATTCATACCGGTCGGAATTTGTAAGCCGTCTGGAATTAGTTAATCTCCAGTCGCCCTGGAATACCAAGACTTCTCGAACGCTATCAACAAGGAAATCACCATGGGCACAATTCTTATCATTATCCTGATCCTGTTGCTGATCGGTGGTCTGCCGGTCTTCCCGCACTCCAGAAGTTGGGGTTATGGTCCATCGGGCATTATCGGCGTGGTGTTGGTCGTGCTGCTGGTGCTGCTGTTACTCGGTCGGATATAAACGATCTGACAGACAAAAAAAGAGGCCCTTGAAAAAGGGCCTCTTTTTTATTGCGCGGACAAATCAGTCTGGCTTGCCATCAACGACACCGGCGGTGTTGTCGATCAGGCTTTTAGTCGCCGTCTGAATGAACGACTCAAGTTTCTGCTTCAGTGCCGCCTCATCTTCCGACGCCGGAATCACTTCGCCTTTCGGGTTTGCGCCCAGTTCGTAGCGATAGAGTTTCGGTGGCATTTCTTTGGGCAGAACCAGCACGCGGTCGGCGGTAAGCAGAGCCACGGTCTGATCGCTGCCGGACGGCTTGATCACGCCGAAACCCTTGTCGCCTTCCGGCAGATTGAGCAAGTCGCGGCCCCAGCACTGGTGCAGGACTTCACCACCGATGCGACCCATGATGGTCGGCACGATGTCGATCTGGGTGCCCACTGTGTGGTCAAGCTGGCCGAACTTCTCTTGCATCCCCGGAGCAATCATCAGCATCGGCACGTTGAAACGGCCTAGGTCCATTTGAGTGATCTGCTGCTCATTGCCGAAACCATGGTCACCGACGACCACGAACAGCGTCTCCTTGAAGTACGGCTCCTTGCGCGCCTTCTCGAAGAACTGACCCAGTGCCCAGTCGGAGTAGCGCATGGCGGTCAGGTGTTCGTTGAGACTGCCACGGTCGGTCACACGCTCGACCGGCAACGGCGTCGGCAATGCGTATGGCGTGTGGTTGGACAAGGTTTGCAGCAAGGCATAGAACGGTTTCTTGTCCTTGCCGTCGCGAGCCTTCAATTCCTCCAGACCACGGTTGAACATGTCTTGGTCGGATACGCCCCACGTCGGGTCGGAGAACACCGGATTGACGAAATCGTTACGCCCGATGAAGTTGGTCATGCCCTGGTTGCTGAAGAACCCCGACTGGTTGTCCCAGGCGAAATCGCCGTTGTAGACATACACATCATCGTAGTCGCGGGCGCTGAGCAGTTGCGGCAGGCCGGACAGTTTGTGGCTGCCTTCCGGGGTCTGCATCAGGTATTCGAAACCTGGCAGGTTAGGGAAGCAGGCCATGGTGGCGAACATGCCCTGGTGGGTGTGGGTGCCGTTGGAGAAGAAGCGGTCGAACAGCAGGCCTTCTTTCGACAATTGGTCGAAGTACGGCGTGATGTTGCCAGGGCTTCCCAGAGCGCCGACCGAATGACCGGCGAAGCTTTCCATCAGGATCACGACGACATTCTTGATCGGCAGGGTCTTGTCGGCGTCCGGCGTGTAATCACGGCGCACGGCGGCGGTTTCAGTATCGACCAGTTTGTCTTGTGGCATCACCAGCATGTCGCGGACGATTTGCTGCGCTTGCTCTTGCGGCAGCGTGGCTTTCCAGATGTTGTCACGGTCCTCGCCCATGCGTGACTTGGCGGCAGCGATCAACGACAGCGTGCCGTTAAGGCCGAGCTGGTTGGCGAAGTTGGAGTCGGTGGTGTACACGTCACCCCAGCGCATTGGCGGGCCTTGACGCAGGGTGCCGCGTGCAGCGACCACGCAAATAAGCAGACAAACCACGAACACCGCAAGACGGGTGTACCACGGCGCCACCTGACGGGAGCTGACAGTGCCACCGCTGAAAGGCCCGCGCGGACGCGTGGCACGGTCGGCGCCTTTGAACGCCAGCGTCAGAATCACCGTGCCGATAGCCCACGCCAACAGATAGCGCACCACCGGGAAACCGTACCAGAGCATGCTCATCACGGTTTTCGGGTCTTCCTTCACGTATTGGAACACCAGACCGTTGAGGCGCTGGTGGAACTCACGGTAGAAGTCCATTTCCATCAGACCGAGGAACAGCGCGATGCTCGACGCAACGGTCAGCCACAGCCGGAAGAAGCCGCGCGCCGCCATGGCGCGGGCACTGAACAGCGCCAGTACCAGCGGAATGCTCAGGTAAACCACCAGGCGCAGGTCGAAACGCAAGCCGTTGGCGAATGCTTCGAGGAACGTCGCGGCCGGGGTGTCGAGGATCATCTCGCGGTTGTAGACCAGCAGCGCGAGGCGCAGCACGGAAAACATCACCATCATGACCAGCGCACAGAGCAGCGTGTAGGCCAGATGCGATTTGACGGTCGGTTGCAGCAGGCGACTGGAAGATCGCTGCTGATTCAGGGCGTCCGGGTTTGCCATGTCGTTTTAGGACCCATTGGAAGTTGAAGTTGCAAAAAATACAGCGGCGCCATGCCCTCTATTGGTCATTCCAGACCCCGGGGCGTGCGCAGTGCGCAAATGTTGCACGATCACCGGCACCATTGCCATTGATTACTGCCCTGTCACCAGACACATTCATTTGAAGTAATGTCCACGGGACAGCATGGAAATAGCGCGGGCGGATTGTCTTGAACGCGTTGTGAAAATTTCGTTCAACGCATATCTGGAAACACAATATAAACCGCAAAAAAAAACACCCCGAATCGATCGGGGCGTTTCATTAAGACGGGAATTACTTCTCGGCGCGCTCTTTAAGAGCTTTAAGGGTGTTGAACGGAGCATCGACGACGAACTTGTTGGCAACCATCGCCGGGACACTGCCGCCTGGCTCGGTGTGCACTTGATAGGTCACTTCAACCTGATCGCCTTTGGGCACGAACTTCCAGAAACCCTTGACCTGGGCCACGCGGACAAACCCTTTTTCTTCCGGAATGTACTTCGGCACACCTTCAAGAGTGCGAGTCAGACTGCCATCGGCGCCTTCAACGGTGGTGACATGCGTTGCCGAATCACGCGGAGTCACGGGCCACGGCGTATTGAACTGGGTGTAAGTCCAACTCTGATCACCTTCGTGCTTGAGCAGCTTCTGGGTTTTGCATTCGTAAATCCATGCACAAGCGCCCGTCACATCGTCCTGAAGCGCGCGCAACTTGGCGACAGTGGTCTTCATCAAGGCTACGCCCTGATAGGACTTGTAGTCCGAACCCGGGATTTCGCTCAGGGAAACCTTGATGCCGTCCTCGTTCTTGGCGACTTTCCAGTCTTCAGCCTGCGCCAGCGACGTGGCCAGTACGGCGGTCAAACCACACAACACAGCAATACGATGCAGCGAACCCATAGTCTTTTTCCTTATTGTTGAAGTTCCGTTCGTTTGACACATCAGGCCGCCGTCATTTGCTCCCACCAGCCGATCAACTTGATCGCCTCTTCCTGGCTATCGCCACAGACTTCGACATCGGCGGCAAAGCCCGAACAGACAGCCGGGCGCTCCGGGCGGCCGAAAATGCTGCACAGGTTTTCGACCGAGAGTTGCACGCAACGTTCGCCGGCAGGTTTGCCATCAGGCATGCCGGGAATCGCCGAGCTGATGGAGGGGGCAATGCAGCAGGCGCCACAGCCTTCACGGCATTTCATGACGAACAAATCCTCGCGAGGGGCGATGTGTGAAAGGGACGCGGACAGGGTAACCGCTAAAACGGCTGTTTAAAATTCCCTGCGCCGGGGTTTTTACGGATAAGTGAATGTGACTGACCAGTCTCCGACAAAGCGTCTGGTTCAGGGCTCACAGATGCATTGGATTTACTGCTTGAATTCAAAATCCAGGGCTGCGCCGTCTACTTCGCGACGCTCGTCATTGCGCAGTTGCAACTGCATTTCGTTGCTGAGT
The DNA here is from genome assembly GCF_044218815.1 of Pseudomonas sp. A0308. Lineage (NCBI taxonomy): Bacteria > Pseudomonadati > Pseudomonadota > Gammaproteobacteria > Pseudomonadales > Pseudomonadaceae > Pseudomonas > Pseudomonas sp. A0308. The sequence continues at coordinate 5,242,836 of NZ_CP162581.1, read as the reverse complement.
AAACGGCCATTGAGCTGGAACCCGCTGTTCTTCTCGCCAAACATTTGCGGCAGGATCGGTTCGCGCTTGGGCAGATTGACTGTGCCGATTGGTTTCAACTCTTCAACCATGTCCTTGGGCAAGCTCAAGTCGAGTCTGGCTGACGGCAGTTTGGTTTTCGCCACTTCGCTGGCAGATTTCGACTTGGAAGCCACTGGTGGACGCTTCTTTACCGGCGCAGCTTTCTTCTTCTGCACATTAGCCGGCGTATTTGTTTGGCTCGCCAGCGGTTTCTTCTGGGGCGCCGCCGCGGCCGGTTTTTCCTGGACCGCAGCCGCCATGACACCCGGCGAATGACTGATCATCAGCAAGCAAAGGACAATCCCGGCGGCAGAAAAAATCGCTTTCATGAACCCAACGACACTAACAGCAGAGGGCCATATGCTCGCTTGTTGAGCGTCACAAGACAAGTCTGTCCGTACCTTCGTTCAGAAACCGACCGCCGTTTCCTGACACAGTTGGGTTGCCAACATTCCAAGGGTCATCAACGCCCGCTCCGCCTCGCGGTTCCACGGAATGCCGCAGTTCAGGCGGATACAGTGGTTGAATTGCTCTGTATTACTGAAGATCAGGCCGGGCGCGATACTGATGCCCTGCTGCAACGCGCGCACGTGCAATTCCTGAGTATTGACCCGCCCCGGCAGACTCACCCAGAGGATAAAACCGCCCGTGGGCCGGGTCATTTGCGTGCCTTCGGGGAAGTGCTGCTGCACCGCTAACTGGAAGGCGCTGAGGTTTTTCCGGTATTCCTGGCGGATGTACCGTAAATGCCGGTCATAGCCGCCGTTTTCAAGATAGGCGGCAATCGCCATCTGCGTCACGCTGCACGCCGAATGGGTGCTGAAGGTCTGCAAGCGCTGGATTTCCTGCTGGTACTTACCGGCAATCATCCAGCCGATCCGCACACCGGGCGACAAGGTCTTGGAGAAGCTCGAGCAATAGATCACTCGGTCAAGTCGGTCATACGCCTTGAGGGCCTTGGTGCGGCCCTGTTCAAACATCAACTCGCCATAGATGTCGTCTTCGACGATCTGGATATCGAAATCCGACGCCAGGCGCAAAAGTTGTTTCTGCCGCTCTTCAGGCATGGTGCCGCCCAGGGGATTGCTCAGGCGCGTGGTCAACACCAACGCCTTGATCGACCACTGGTTGGCGGCCAGTTGCAGCGCTTCGAGGCTCATGCCAGTGGCGGGATCGCTGGGGATCTCGATGACTTTCAGGCCCAGCAGGTCGGCCAGTTGCAGCAGCCCGTAATAGGTCGGCGACTCGGCGGCGATCAGATCGCCCGGGCGGGTCAGCACGCGCAGCGACATCTGCAACGCATCGACACAACCGTGGGTAATCACCACTTCAGACGGATCTACCACCACACCGGCGTCGCGCATGCGGATCGCCACTTGCCGGCGCAGCGGTTCGAAGCCGGGGCTGAACATGTAGCTGAACGCTCGCGGGCTGTGGAAGCGAGTGACTTTGGCCAGTTGCTGGTGCAGCGCCCGCACCGGCAAATAGTCCACGCTCGGCACTGCGGCGCCCAACGGAAAAACGCCTTCGCGGCGCGACTCGACCAGAACCTGCTGAATGATGCTGCTGCGCGTGACCAGCCCTGGCCGCTCGACCCGGGCGATATCCGGCGTCGGTGCCGTCAGCGCGGGCGTCTGGTGCACGTAATAACCAGACTGCGGTCTGGCGCGAATCAGGCCCTGATCTTCGAGATTGGCGTAAGCCTGCAACACCGTCGCATGGCTGACGTTGAGCTGCGAACTCATCTTGCGTACCGAAGGCACGCGCTCCCCTGGTTGATAGACACCACGGCGGATGTCCTCGGCCAGTTGCTGAGCAATACGTTGGTAGAGCAAGAGATTGGTCATGACGCAGCACTCGATTTCACGGGCATTTTATTCTTGTGTGAAACAATACCGGAACAGTTTAGAAGTGTACTGGGACAGTTGTCACCATAGACGACCATACAGTGCGTTGTCTGCCACAACTGTACCGATTTGCGCGCTATTGCACAGGCGTAAAAAAGCCCGGCACTGCATGACAGTCCGGGCTTTCCAGAGACGCAACCCTCAACGGGCGGCGCCGAGCTGGCCTTTTTCGTCGGAGAACACAATTTCCACACGACGGTTCTGCGCTCGCCCACGCTCGGAAGCGTTGGCGTCCACCGGGTATTCGTCACCGTAACCTTCGACCTGAATACGTTTGTCGTCGATGCCCAGGTCCATCAGCACATCGGCCACCGACTGCGCGCGGTCGCGGGACAGTTTGAGGTTTTCCTGTTTGCCGCCGGTGCTGTCGGTGTAGCCCTCGATACGCACTACGCGCTTCGGATTCAACTGCAGGAACTGCACAATCTTCAGAACAACGCGGTTGGCCGAGTTTTTCAGCTCCGCTTCACCGGTGTCGAACAACACGTCACCCAAGGTCATCACCAGACCACGATCAGTCTGCGTGGTGGCCAGCGCAACAATCTGCTCTTCGAGCCACTTGCCCTGCTGTTGCACGCTCAGCAGCTTTGATTCACGCAGGGCCAGTTGCAGGCGCTGACGATCCAGTTCGAGCTTGGCTGCACGCTCTTCGTTGAGCACTTGATTGGTGTGCTCGCGGGCAATCGCGCTATAACGCTGGCTCAGGTAGGCGTAGTGCACCACGTCCGAACCGCTGCCCCAGTAAGTGGACAGGCGATCGGCACGGGCCAGAGACTCTCCGGCGCGGATCACGTCTTTCGGCGCAATGCGCAGCACGTTGGAATCTTCCTTGACCTTCTGGAAGTCGGCGCCAGCCTCTTGCAAAGCGGATTCACTGTGCTGACCGGCGCAGCCGAACAGGCTCGCGCAACCGACGAGAATCAGACCACCGAGGACCTTGGATTTGAGGCTCATTGGGCGTCTCCCAGTTGCTTGCGCAGACGGACGATGCGGGTGTTAAGCACATTCAACTGTTCTTCGCTTTTCTGGGTCAGCACTTTGGCTTCTGCCAGACGTGCGTCGAGTTCAGCCTGTTCGGAACGCATGCGCGCGTTCCGAAACGATTCGTCTGCCATGTTGCCTTTGGCCCGGTTGTACTTGGTTTCGGCCAGTTTCATTTCAGGCACGTCATCGCCAGTGGCACCGACGGCCTTGGCCTGGGCAATGGCCTGCTCGGTCAAACGCATTTGTTCAATGGGTGCCGGATCGGTCGCGCAACCGGCCATGGCCAGAACGGCCACAGCCGCGAAAAGAGGTCGAATACTCACTAAGAATCCCTACTGTTTTGGGGCACTGACAGGCAGTTGCGGCTGTTGCTGCTGCGCCTTCCAGCGCTCGATATTGCGTTGCAGCGCGGCTTCCGTCAGTCCGGACGCGGGCAATTCTGTCATCTTTTTGGCCAGCTGTCCGCGCAACCACGGATCGTTGCACGCCGAGTTGTGGGAAACCGCGAGGAACAGACCGGGTCTGTCGATCGGTTGTTCAAACGCCAGCAGGTCATCGGCCATGCCCAACGCCTGCGCGGCGGCCATGCCCGAGTAGCGTCCGGCGAGTACATATTCCACTTCACCCAGCAGAAGTTTCTGAAAGGCCTGGGTGAGGTTTGCTGTCCGGGTCAGGGTCAATTGCTGAGCGGCGAAAGTGCCGAATGCCTGGGTCATTCGAGACTTTTCCGACACGCCACCGGTATGGCCGTGCAGGTCGCTGGCTTCCCCGTAGGTCAGCGTAGAGCCTTTGCGGGTCCACACCAGATAGTCGTTTTCCAGCAGCGGCGGATGGATGTAGTCGAGGTTCTCCAGCTCATTGAGCGTCAGCGACGCATCGGCCAGCATGTCCATGCGCCCACTGCGCACCTCATCGAGGGCCTGCGAGCGCTTGCCGGCGTAGAGCAACTCGACCTTGATGCCCAAGTCCTTGGCCACTTGCTGCAACAGGTCTGCGCTGGCACCGATCAATTGCTTGGGGTTTTGCGGATCCTGCCACAGATACGGCGGAGCATCCGGGCTGCCGGTGACGATGAGGCGCTCGCACTTGCCCGCGGCCGAGGCCAATCCTGACAACAGCGCCAATCCCAACAACAATCCGCAGCGCAGATCCATAGCCAAACGCTCCCACTCAAACCCGAGACAAAAAAAAGCCCGACCAAAAGGTCGGGCTCTTTATAAGTGAAGCCGCTGGATTAGACCAGCTTCTCCAGCTCAGGGATTGCCTCAAACAGATCTGCTACCAGACCGTAATCAGCTACCTGGAAGATCGGCGCTTCTTCGTCCTTGTTGATCGCAACGATCACTTTGGAGTCTTTCATACCGGCCAGATGCTGGATCGCGCCGGAGATACCGACGGCGATGTACAGCTGTGGCGCAACGATTTTGCCGGTCTGACCGACCTGCATGTCGTTCGGTACGAAACCTGCGTCGACGGCGGCGCGCGAAGCACCTACAGCAGCGCCCAGCTTGTCGGCCAGGGCATACAGGTGCTTGAAGTTGTCGCCGTTCTGCATGCCGCGGCCGCCGGAAACGACGATCTTGGCAGCGGTCAACTCAGGACGATCAGACTTCGCCAGCTCTTCACCCACGAAGCTCGAAGTACCGGCGTCGTGTGCAGCGCCAACAGCTTCAACAGCAGCCGAACCACCTTCAGCAGCAACCGGATCGAAACCGGTGGCACGCACGGTGATCACTTTGATCGCAGCAGTCGATTGCACGGTAGCGATGGCGTTACCGGCGTAGATCGGACGCTTGAAGGTGTCAGCGCTTTCTACCGAGATGATCTCGGAGATCTGGTCAACGTCCAGCTGCGCAGCAACGCGTGGCAGGATGTTTTTGCCGTTGGAGGTGGCGGCAGCCAGGATGTGGCTGTAGCCAGCGCCCAGTTCTGCGACCAGCGGAGCAACGTTTTCCGGCAACTGATGCGCATAAGCGGCGTTATCAGCATTCAGGACTTTGCTCACGCCAGCGATTTTCGCAGCGGCCTCAGCCACGGCGCCAGCGCCTTGACCAGCAACCAGAACGTGGATGTCGCCGCCGATTTTGGCAGCAGCAGCCACGGTGTTCAGCGTGGCCGGAGCCAGCACTTTGTTGTCGTGTTCGGCGATTACCAAGATAGTCATGATTAGATTACCTTCGCTTCGTTTTTCAGTTTCTCGACCAGTTCAGCCACCGACTTGACCTTAATGCCTGCGCTGCGTGCAGCCGGCGCTTCGACTTTCAGGGTCTTGTTGGTGGAGGCGGTGGAAACGCCCAAAGCGTCCGGAGTCAGCACTTCGAGAGGCTTCTTCTTGGCTTTCATGATGTTTGGCAGGGACGCGTAGCGCGGCTCGTTCAAACGCAGGTCGGTGGTGACGATCGCCGGCAGTTTCAGCGAAACAGTCTGCGCGCCGCCGTCGATTTCGCGGGTCACGGCAACGCTGTCACCGGAGACTTCGACTTTCGAGGCGAACGTGCCCTGACCATAACCGCTCAGTGCAGCGAGCATCTGGCCGGTCTGGTTGTTGTCGCTGTCGATGGCTTGTTTGCCAAGGATCACCAGCTGAGGCTGTTCCTTGTCGACCACAGCCTTGAGCAGCTTGGCCACGGCGAGCGAGGTCAGATCTTCAGCGGATTCGACGAGGATGGCACGGTCGGCACCCAGAGCCAGTGCGGTACGCAGCTGCTCCTGAGCGGTGGTCGGGCCGATGGAGACGACGACGATTTCAGTCGCAACACCTTTCTCTTTCAGGCGTACGGCTTCTTCCACTGCGATTTCGCAGAACGGGTTCATCGACATCTTGACGTTGGCGAGGTCTACGCCGGAATTGTCCGCCTTGACGCGAACCTTGACGTTGTAATCCACAACGCGTTTGACAGCTACAAGAACCTTCATGGATTCCTCGTTACTCTCCGGTGAAAAGAAAGTCGCCTAGGCGAACCTGGCGGTTGATGCTCATCGGGCTACAAGGGCACCTCTAAAAACGCCGGCCTGTATACGCGGTGATTCCACGCTGCGAAGTGCTGTGACCGTTCGTCAGTGGTGACCGACGAGTCATACCTCTTCACGGTGTGTAAACTGCGCGCCGCACCTGCGTTGCGCATCACCTTGTATTGCCTACGCCCTGTCTTTAGAGGTGCTCTTGAAACCGCCAGTCTGCCTACGGCGAGCGCAAAACCGCCCGTATCTTGACCGGAACGCCTATTCCGGTCAATACAGCAAAATGACCATTCATAAGCCGCGCTTCTTTGATTTATCTGGCCTGGAGCCGATTCAAACAAACGTTTGTATTGGACGCTAGGAGTGGTGTAGATATAATGCGCCCCCTAGAGAGAAAGGTGGCTTCTCCTTTATCCCCTTGACGTTAACGTAAAGGCGTAGCGGAAGCGACATCAAACCTCCATATTAGAAAAAAAACTGTTGAGCCTTGAGTAGGAGATAGCCTGTGGAACGCGAATACATGGAATTCGACGTGGTCATCGTCGGTGCCGGCCCCGCTGGCCTGTCCGCCGCCTGCCGCTTGAAGCAGAAGGCCGCCGAAGCCGGTAAGGAAATCAGCGTCTGCGTGGTCGAAAAAGGCTCCGAAGTCGGCGCACACATCCTTTCCGGTGCCGTATTCGAACCCCGCGCACTGAACGAACTGTTCCCGGACTGGAAAGAACTCGGCGCCCCGCTGAACACGCCGGTTACCCGCGACGACATTTTCGTGCTGAAAAACGCCGAAAGCGCGCAGAAAATTCCTGACTTCTTTGTGCCCAAGACCATGCACAACGAAGGCAACTACATTATCTCCCTGGGCAACCTGTGCCGCTGGCTCGCCCAGCAGGCAGAGAACCTCGGCGTGGAAATCTACCCGGGCTTCGCTGCTCAGGAAGCGCTGATCGACGAGCAAGGCGTGGTTCGCGGGATCATCACTGGCGACCTCGGTGTCGATCGCGAAGGCAATCCGAAAGAAGGCCTGTATACCCCGGGCATGGAGCTGCGTGGCAAATACACGCTTTTCGCCGAAGGTTGCCGTGGCCACATCGGCAAGCAACTGATCAAGCGTTTCAACCTCGACAGCGATGCCGACGCCCAGCATTACGGCATCGGTCTGAAAGAAATCTGGGAAATCGATCCGGCCAAACACCAGCCAGGCCTGGTGGTTCACACCGCCGGTTGGCCACTGGAGATCATGGGCACCGAGAACACCGGCGGCTCGTTCCTCTATCACCTGGAAAACAATCAGGTAGTGGTCGGCCTGATCGTTGATCTGTCGTACAGCAACACCTACCTGTCGCCGTTCGACGAGTTCCAGCGCCTCAAACATCACCCGGTGCTGGCTCAGTATCTGGAAGGCGGCAAGCGCATCAGCTACGGCGCCCGCGCAATCTGCAAAGGTGGCCTGAACTCGCTGCCGAAGATGGTTTTCAAGGGCGGCGCGCTGATCGGTTGCGACCTCGGCACCCTGAACTTCGCCAAGATCAAAGGCAGCCACACCGCGATGAAATCCGGCATGCTCGCCGCTGAATCGGTGGCTGACGCGCTGTTCGCTGAAAAGGACGGTACTGAAGAGCTGACCACTTACGTCGACGCCTTCAAGAAGAGCTGGCTCTACGACGAACTGTTCGCCAGCCGTAACTTCGGCCCGGCGATCCACAAGTTCGGCGCGATCCTCGGCGGTGGTTTCAACTGGCTGGATCAGAACATCTTCGCCGGCAAACTGCCGTTCACCCTGCACGATAACAAGCCGGATTACGCCTGCCTCAAGCTCGCGGCCGACTGCAAGAAGATCGACTACCCGAAACCCGACGGCAAACTCAGCTTCGACAAACTCAGCTCGGTGTTCATCTCCGGTACCAACCATGAAGAAGAACAGCCTTGCCACTTGAAGCTGACCGACCCGAGCATTCCGATCAGCAAAAACCTGCCGCTGTACGACGAGCCGGCGCAGCGCTACTGCCCGGCCGGCGTGTACGAGGTAATCACCAAGGAAGACGGCGAGAAACGCTTCCAGATCAACGCCCAGAACTGCGTGCACTGCAAGACCTGTGACATCAAGGACCCTTCGCAGAACATCACTTGGGTGACGCCGGAAGGCGCTGGCGGCCCGACTTACCCGAACATGTAAGCCGAACCGTTGAACAACAAGGCTCCCGAAACGGGGGCCTTTTTGTTGCCCTCCATTCAGTGCATCACATCAAACCCTGTGGGAGCTGGCTTGCCAGCGATGGGGCCGTGTCAGACACCATCCTGGCAGCCTGAACCACCGCAATCGCTGGCAAGCCAGCTCCCACAGGGATTGTGTAAATCCTCAAGCAGCGCGTTCATCCCCGGGGCTGCGCTCAAAGTAGCGCTTATATTCACGACTAAACTGCGAAGTACTCTGGTACCCCACCCGATGCGCCACCTGCGCCACACCCAATCCCTCAGCCACCAGTAATGTCTGCGCCTTGAGCAGCCGCAAGCGTTTCAAATACTGGACCGGTGACAACAACGTGCTGCGTTTGAAATGCTCATGAAAGGTCGACACGCTCATGTTCGCGCAACTGGCCAATGTCTCGACATTCAACGGTTCGGTGTAATGCGCATGCAAATGGCTAATCGACGCCGCCACGCGGGCGAACTGCCCCTGCTGCTCAACCAGCGCGCGCAACACATCGGCCTGCGGTCCGCGCAACGCGACAAACAGCAATTCGCGAATGCGCGCCGGCCCCAGAATCTGACACTCCAGCGGATCGTGCAGACAACGGAGCAACCGTTCGACACAGCCGCGCATGTCATCGTCGAGCACCACCGACGTCATCGACTCCGGTGTCTGCGCCGGAATATGCCGCCCCGGCGCCAGCCCCATCGCCAGCACCAGCTCGCCGAGCAAAACCCGGTCGATCGCCACCGACACACCCAGCAGCGGCGCATCCGGCAAGGCAAAGGTTTCACACTCGAAAGGCACCGGCAGCGCCTGAATCAGATAATGCCCGGCGCCATATTCCATGGTGCGCGGCCCGAGAAACGCCAGTTTGCTGCCCTGGGCGATGATCATCAGGCTCGGTTCATAGATGTGCGGGCCACGGGCAACATCGCAACTGGCGCGCAGCACCTGCACGCCCGGTAGCCCGGTAGGGGAATAACCGTCGCGCAGTGCCAGCGGTTCAATCAGCGAAACCAGGGTGGCATTGGCATCAAGGTGACGAGTTAATTGCATCGAGGTTCTTCAGAAAAAAGTAACGGAAAAAGGCATGAAAGCATCATCGCAGATCCTTTTGCCAATGCGACTGAACAAACCCGCATGCCGGAGGATTAGGCATGAGACCCGGAGGAATCGCCATGGCCGGACAGTCGCGCGGCGCCCAAAATGCGCCGCCTCACTTGTCACTGCTTTTGCGAGGTTTCACATGTATACCGCTATCGGCTACGCCGCCCAATCGGCCACCACGCCCCTCGCCCCGATGAAATTCGAACGCCGCAGCCCTCGCGTCGACGACGTCGCCATCGAAATTCTCTACTGCGGCGTCTGCCACTCCGACATCCACCAGGCACGCAACGAATGGGGCATCGCTGTTTACCCGTTAATGCCCGGCCACGAGATCGTCGGAAAAGTCACCGCAATCGGTGCGAATGTCACCAAACACAAAGTAGGCGATCTGGTCGGCGTTGGCTGCATGGTCGACTCCTGCCGCAGTTGCGAAGCATGCCAGTCGAACCTCGAGCAGTATTGCCTCGAAGGCCCGACCATGACGTACGCCACCCCGGACCGGGTCGACGGCAGCAACACCATGGGCGGCTACTCCGACAGCATCGTCGTCAGCGAGCACTTCGTCGTCCGCATCCCGGAAAAACTCGCCCTGGCCAGCGCCGCGCCAATTCTCTGCGCCGGCATTACCACTTACTCGCCGCTCAAGCATTACGGCGTCAAGGCTGGCGACAAGGTCGGGATTCTCGGCATGGGTGGCCTGGGCCACATGGGCATCAAGTTTGCCAAGGCGATGGGCGCGGAAGTAACCCTGTTCACCCGTTCGGCGAGCAAGGCTGAAGAAGGTCGTCGTCAGGGCGCCGATCATGTGATCGTCTCCACCGACGCCGAGCAGATGAAGGCTGCCGCGGGTTACTTCGACTTCCTGCTGGACACCATTCCGGTGCAGCACGACCTCAACCCGTACCTCGATACCCTGCGCTTTGACGGCGTGCACATTTTGGTCGGCCTTATCGAGCCGATTGATCCACCGGTACACGCCGGCAAACTGGTAATGAGCCGCCGCGTACTCGCCGGCTCGTTGATCGGTGGCATTGCCGAAACCCAGGAAGTGCTGGATTTCTGCGCCGAGCACAACATCACCTGCGACATCGAAATGCTCGACATCCGCCAGATCAACGAGGCTTACGCCCGCATGATCGCCGGCGACGTGAAGTACCGTTTCGTGATCGACATGGCAACGCTCAAGGTTTAATCACACCTTTAAACCCAGCTCCGCCGATAGCCGGGCTGTGACCCCTTTGATCAGGGGAATCAGCTCGGCCATTTTCTCCAGCGGCATATAGGGCACGGTGCTGGCGATGCTGATTGCCGCCACAATGCCTTTGCTCGCATCACGAATCGGCGCCGCCACACAGCGGATCGACGGTTCGTTGTCTTCCAGATCGAACGCGTAGCCACCGGCCACGTAATCGGTCATGCGTTGTTCAAGCTGTTCCCACGACTGCTGGGGATGCTGCGGCCAGAACTGACTTTTCCCACCCGCCGGCAGGCTGATGTCGTACAGACGCTGCCAATCCTGCGGCGAATCATCGAGCATCAACGCCTTGCCGATCCCGGTGCGTGCCAGCGGCATACGATGGCCTACCCGCGAACGCATTTCCGGTCCGTTGCGCCCCGGGTTCTTCAGCAGATACAGCACTTCATCGCCTTCACGAATCCCCAGGTGAACGGTGTCCCCGGTCAGTGCCGACAACTCATCCAGATAAGGTCCGGCCAACGTCACCAGCGGCAATTCTTCACGCGCCTGAAAGCCCAGCTCGATCAGCTTCGGTCCCAGCAGATAACCGACTTGCGGCACCACGCGCAGGTAGCGCTCATCCACCAGACAACTGGCCAGCCGATGGGTGGTGCTGCGCGTGGTGCCGATCAGCCGGGCAATCTCCTTGAGATCACGCGCGCCGCTGGCCACGGCCTGCACCACACCCAGCCCGCGAAGCAGCGTCTGGGTGCCGGTGGGTGCGGCGTCCTTGATTTTTTCCGGGGCGTCTTCCTGCATATCCAGCCTTTACCGTTGAGCGAGGGAACGGGCGGCATTATGGTCGCCCGACGCTAAGCACTACAACTCGATACGTTCAACCTTGCCCACCAGCAGCACGTAGGACAATGCACCGATCAATGCCAGAACCGCGATATAGGTGATCGCCGGGGCGAAAGAATCCCCGCTGGCGAGGAAACCGATCACGATCGGCGTTGCAATCGCCGACAGGTTGCCGATGAAGTTGAACACTCCACCGGTCAAGCCGAGCAGGCGCGCCGGCGCCAGTGTCGACACCAGCGACCAGGTGATCGAGGCCAGTCCATTGCCGAAAAACGCCAGCGCCAGAAAGGCAATCACCAGCGGCGTCGACTCGACGAAGTTGGCGCCGATGATCGAAGTGGAAATCAGCAGTCCGCCAATGATCGGCAACTTGCGCGCAAAACCAATGGTGTAACCGCGACGAATCAAGAAGTCGGAAAAGAACCCCGAGCACAACACCCCTACGAACGCGGCGAGAAACGGCAACGAGGCCAGCAAGCCAGACTTGATGAAGTCCATGCCGCGATATTTCACCAGGTAGGTCGGGAACCACGTCAGGAAAAACCACAGTGTCGAGTTCAGGCAGAACTGGCCGAGATAGATGCCCCACAACTTGCGTTTAGTGAGAACAATGCCGAGATCGGTCCAGCTGAATTTGGCTTTGACCTTGGCGCTGTCGGCCTGGATATCCACCAGCCCGCCGCCCTCGCGGATCAGCTCGATTTCTGCATCGTTGGCACCTTTGAAATCCCGTGGCTCGCGATACACCGCGTACCAGATTGCCGCCCAGATAATGCCCACCGCACCTGTCGCGACAAACACCATGTGCCAGCCGAATTCGTGTTGCAGCCACGCGAGAACCGGCGTGAGAAAGGCCAGACCCACGAACTGCCCGGACGTGTAAAAACCAATCGCCGTGGCGCGTTCACGCTCGGGAAACCATGTTGTCACCACGCGACTGTTGATTGGATAGGCCGGGGCTTCCAGCGCGCCGACTGCCATGCGCAGGACGAACAGCGCGATGAAACTGGCGGCGAAACCAAGCATCACGGTGGCGATCGACCACAACAGCAACGCGACGCTGTAAAGAATGCGTGGCGGCACGCGATCCACCAGCCAGCCACCGGGGATTTGCATCGCAGCGTAGGTCCAGCCGAATGCGGAGAAGATCAGGCCAACGTGAATCGGATCGATGCCCAGCTCGCTGGTCAGGGCCGGGGCGGCAATCGACAGGTTGCTGCGGTCGAGGTAGTTGATGACCACGGTGATAAACAGCAACACCATGATGAAAAAACGCTTTCGGCTAGGCGCGACTAAAGACGCCTGCCCGGTGAGGGTTTGCGGTTGCATGAGAGATGCCTCTTCTTATGTTTATTTGAGGACAGTCTTAAGACTTGCACGGAACCCTGTGGGAGCTGGCTTGCCAGCGATTGCGGTGTGTCTGTCACATCAGTGTTGGACGTGCCGCCGTCATCGCTGGCAAGCCAGCTCCCACAGGGATTAGTGGTGTGTCAGGCTGGACTCACCACTCGGCAAAACTGCCATCGGCATGGCGCCAGATCGGGTTGCGCCAGCGGTGACCGACGGCCGCGCGTTCGATCACATATTCCTCGTTGATCTCGATACCCAACCCCGGCCCGTTCGGAATCTTCACAAAGCCTTTGTCGTAATCGAACACCCGCGGATCTTTTACATAGTCGAGCAAATCGTTGCTCTCGTTGTAATGAATGCCCAGGCTTTGCTCCTGGATAAACGCGTTGTAGCAAACCGCATCCAGTTGCAGACACGCCGCCAGCGCAATCGGTCCCAGCGGGCAATGCAACGCCAGCGCCACGTCATAGGCTTCGGCCATGTTGGCGATCTTGCGGGTTTCGGTAATGCCGCCAGCGTGGGAGGCATCCGGCTGGATGATGTCGACGTAGCCTTCACTCAACACGCGTTTAAAGTCCCAACGGGAGAACAGCCGCTCGCCCAGTGCAATTGGCGTGCTGGTCAGCGGTGCCAGTTCTTTCAGCGCTTCGTAGTTCTCGCTGAGCACCGGCTCTTCGATGAACATCAGTTTGTAGGGGTCGAGTTCCTTCATCAGCACCTTGGCCATCGGCTTGTGCACCCGACCATGGAAGTCGACACCGATGCCGACGTTCGGCCCGACCGCATCACGCACGGCGGCGACGTTGGCCAGGGCGAGATCGACTTTTTCGAAGGTATCGAGAAACTGCAGCTCTTCCGTGCCGTTCATTTTTACCGCGGTAAAACCACGGCTCACGGCCTCTTTCGCTGCACGCGCCGTGTCAGCCGGACGGTCGCCGCCTATCCACGAATACACGCGAATCTTGTCGCGCACCTGACCACCGAGCAGATCACTGACCGACACACCAAGAGCCTTGCCTTTGATGTCCCACAGCGCCTGATCGATACCGGCCAGCGCACTCATGTGGATCGCGCCGCCACGGTAGAAGCCGCCGCGATACAACACCGTCCAGATGTCCTCGATGTTGCGTGGGTCTTTGCCGATCAGGTAGTCGGACAATTCCTCAACAGCCGCTGCTACCGTGTGTGCGCGACCTTCAACCACAGGCTCGCCCCAACCGATCACGCCTTCGTCGGTTTCGATCTTGAGGAAGCACCAGCGCGGCGGAACGATGAAGGTGGTGAGTTTGGTGATTTTCATCTTGTTGTCTCTCTTGTAGAGGTAGCGCTCGCAGCGCCAAAAGTCTTAGCGAAGGGCTTTCCAGGCAGCCACATAGGCCTTGGCATTCGCCGCTACTTGCTCAACGCTCATCCCCGGTTTGAACAGCCCCGAGCCGAGACCGAAACCCTTGACGCCAGCATCGATGAACACCTGCATGTTGTCCGGGGTGATGCCACCGACGGGCGCCAGAATCGTCCCGATGGGCAACACCGCCAGCCAGGCCTTGACGACCGCCGGCCCCATCTGCTCGGCCGGAAACAGCTTGAGAATGTCCGCGCCCTCCTCCAGCGCAGCGAAGGCTTCGGTCGGCGTGGCAACGCCTGGCGACAGGTAAAGCCCCGCCGCTTTTGCCGCACGCAAGACCTTGGCATCGCTGTGGGGCATGACGATGACCTGGCCGCCGGCCTCCTTCACCAATTCGACCTGTTCCGGGGTCAACACCGTACCGGCACCGATCAGGCAATCGGGTGGCAAGGCCTTACGCAGGATGGCGATACTTTCGTACGGCGAAGGGGAATTGAGCGGTACTTCGATGACGCGAAATCCGGCCGCATACAGGACTTCTCCCACAGCAGCAGCTTCCTGCGGATGCAGGCCACGCAGAATCGCGATCAGACCGTTTTGCGCCAATGCTTGCTTGAGCATGTCAGGCCTCCAGTCGGGGTTAACGGGATGAGGAATCGATCAGTCCGGCGGCCAGCGCCAGTTGCCACAGGCCACGCTCGGTGGCCTGCTCGGCCAGCGTCACGTTGGCGAACCCACAGGCGTCGAGGGCACGGCTATAACGTGTGCACAGTTGCGCATTGCCGATGAGGATGATCGAGGGAAGATTTGGATTGTCACGGCGACGGCGCTGAGCGGCGGCAAGTGCCGCCAGTTCATGGCCAATCATCAGGCCGGACAAGTAATCCGCTTGCGCCGTCGGACTGAGCTCGCCGGTCAGACCCAAGGTGCGGGCACTGAACAATGTAGAGAGCACGCCGAGTTCACCGTCCGCCGACAGCGCAACCTGCACACCGCGGTCAAATGCCTGGCCATCGAAAGCGGCGCCTTGCTGTTGGGTGCGGCCGAGAATGCTGTGTTCGCTGAGCACCGCGAACACTTCGCCGGTCATGAAGGTGTCGAAATGGGTGATGCAGCCATCGACCACTTCGACCCATTTCGAGTGACTGCCCGGCAGGCCGATCAACAGATCACCGCCCGCCTCGACCGGGAGGTTCTGCAGAACGCCCAGCACTTGGGTCTCTTCGCCGCGCATCACGTTCGGCAGACGGGAACGCTGAATCACGCCCGGCACGATATGCACTCGCGCGCCGCGAAGACTGATAACTGTTTGTAGGGAGTTTCCGAGATTGGCGACGTTCGCCGGCGTGTCGCAGTAGGCGGCTTCGCGCCAGCCTTGCGCGCTGCCGACCATGCCGCAAGCGATCACCGGCAGATCCGGCTGCGCATCGAGCCAGTCGCCACAGGCCTCATCAAAGGCCAGTTCAAAACCGTCGGCACATTCGCGACCGTTGATGACTCGCGGGGTCTTCGGCAGTTGCATGATCCCGGACGACAGCGAGCGCTGCTCCAGCACCACACCGCCCGCCGCGAGTTTGTAAGCACGTAATGAGGTCGTCCCCCAATCGAGCGCGATCAATTGCGCCAGCATCGCTTCACCTGTTTTGTTTTTGGCAGTGAGTGCGACGGACTATAGACCTCTCAAGCTGAAAATCTCAATATGTAATTTCACATCCCATATTTTGGGACGTATTCAATCCACGGCGTCCATCGCTTTACGGGTTGCAGTTTTTTGTCGAGGATGACGCGCAGTACTTCATGTTCGCTGGCTCCGACTTCATGCGTCCGCCCTTCCTGATCGGTTACACCGGGCTCCAGGCGCCCATCCCCTCTGATGATGGTGTACGCCGCCAGCGGCGCGGGAGTTTCATCTACCTCTGAAACAAGTCGTAATTTGGTCTTGTATGGCGCGAATGAAGCGAGCATGCCGGCATAGGGCACGTCGCTACATAAACCGAGACTGTCGATCTGGTCATACATCGGCGACCGTTCATAGCGCCAGCGCAGAATGCACAGGGGCGCAAAGGGCACCCACGTTCGCGGTTGATCAGAGGGTTTGAGCGTCAGGCGTGAAGGCGCCACCCGCGGGTTTTCCACGGCGGCGATAAACCGCGAGGTGGGCAAATACATGACCTTTGAGTAATACGCCACGAATGCAAACGCAGTAATCACCACTTTGCATGGAATGTATTCCTGCGGTTTGAGGAGCTGCACCAACTCAACGGGCCTGATCTCGTTATGACCATCATTGATGACATGGTTCTCGACCCGGATGCTTGCAAACATTTCATAACGACGATCACCTTCGATCAATCGCATTTCACTGACAGTTCCGGCAGCTTCAAGCGCGATTTGATGTTCGACGGAAAAGTCCAGATCGCCATCCAGCGAGCACCGGATCGAGGTACCGATCTGACCTTGTCGCCCATGCACCTTATACAAGTCGATCAGATTTCTGTCGGATGTAAAACGCAGATCGTAATAGGAAGAACTCAGGTGATCGATCGAGACAAACTCAAGCCTGGCGGGAGGGACATCCAGATGCATGCAAGCCGCACACGATAAAAAACCACCGAGCAAAAGCCATTTAAAAATTCGCAAACTCAACATTTAGCCCTCTGTCCTCACCTGCCGAATGCCCTTGTAAAGTCCTCTGAAGGGATGCGCATAAACTCCGAAAAGTAGGTTTTATATTTCGTTGTATTGACTCTAAACGTACATACGACAAATGGGTGCGCGCTCAAGGCACTGCGCAACCTATCGCCCTCAAGAATAAGTTCCTTGCCCTGCACGTCTCCGGTCTCTCGAAAAATAACCCGGGAGATATATTTTCCTTTCGAAGAGTTCTCACTCACCTCAACGATACCGCTACCATATCGTTTCTGGTAATGACCAATAGAAAAATCCAGATCATCATCCAGAGTACAAACCAGCTCCTCGCCGATTTTAGACTGGAATAATCCTAACAGATCCGTATCACTTGAGAACCAAACGAAAAACGAACTCGCGCTCGGCGTAATTGAAACGCCTTGAAAGTCAAGCACCGCTATTTGCCTGCCATGATTCGAGGAACATGAACTGCATAGCAATATGGCGATTGCCAAAAAAATTCTATTCACAGCTTATTTTTCCCTGAGATAACCGAGTATCGAGTCCGCCAACAATTGACGGGCCGACTTCCCACCCTCCAGTTTTTGATCAAACATAATATCCGCATCTGCGTGATTGACATCGACTCGACCACTGACATTGGGACCTGAAGTTATCTCCCACTGTTCACCAAAGTCTGCAACAGTATCCGATATGTCCCGATTCTGGATTTTCGCCGCGCGGATATTTATCCAGAACTCCGCCTTTGGCTCAGGTTTTCGCCTGTAAATGGTTGAAATACCATAGACGATCTTTCCCTGGCCCACGGGGTCTATCGTGATCAACATTCTGACTTTGTAGCCCTTATCCGTCAAAACACTGGAAAGGTGTGCACCGTTCCAACCGCCCAAACTATGCCCGATGATATAAACAGGTGTCGTTTTATCAGGAGCTTCAACCAATACATTTTTCGCCAGATCGTCATCCGTCAAGAACTTATTATAGGCCAATGCTTTCATATCGCATTTCGACAAATAGCAAAGCGCATCAGCATCAGCCACTACTTTAGTTTGAACATGGGTCACGTTCCAGTTCGGCCCGCTCATGTAGTAACTTTCCTGATCTCCAGCCCCACCGACAAATAAAATAAACACCTTCTTCATGCTGATGGCAATGATTTTGGCGCACTTATCTTCGGGCTTGGTTAATTCAACGTTTCCTACGTCTCTTTTAGCCAAAGGTTCCAGGCCCGCCGTATTTTCTCCTGCCATGTCCGTCACTCAACAAATAATTTAATAGTTTCAGGTAAATGCGAACTAACGGTATGGGTATATCCCGAAGCATCCGTAATGCCATGTTCCTCACTGCCATTGCCACGCTGAATCGTGTAGGGGTGGTAGGGCACGGGTTCTCCAGTCGTGTCATTCACCACTTGCAACCTGTCCGTAAAATGCACCGGCATCGGCAGCAACCCACTAAACGCCGCCCCTCCGCCACTCTGTCCAATAATCACCGTCCCCGAACCACCGACCACGACATTGCCGTGTCCTCCGGTGCTGTCGAGCGTTGCGGCGTTCAGGCCATTGATGAAAACGGTGCCGGAGACAGCGCCGGTGATCGGGCTGCCGCAGGCCGATTTATCAGTCATGCGCGCAGCGGCGAGGCCGTCGAAGAAGACGTCGGGCGAGCCGGAAACAATCGGGTTAGTGCCGTGGCCTGGCAATGGGCATGCGGTCGGGTCGGTGACGCGGGCGGCGGGTTTTCCACTCAATTCAAAGCTCCTTGCTTCAGAGGTTCCGGGTGTGGCTGGTAGATGTCGACTTCGGTCGCGGCAAAGCGCCAGCGATTGTCGACGGGGTCGAACAGTGCGTGGCTGTGCTCGCGGCTGTCGGGGGATATAGCGGTTTGCAGGTGCTGCCAGGCTTCGTCGACATGCCAGGTGAGTTCAGCGGGCGTGGCGTCATCGAGTTCGTTGAGCCAAGCGTTGTAGTTTCGCAGGCGATTCAGCTCGTAGGTACTTTGCAGCAACTCAGCCATTTGCGTGCCGAGGTCCAAATGATGTTCGGCCGTCCACTGGCCGATCTCGGAGTAGACGTACCACCCCATCGGCATCAATGCGCCATCCTTGAGCAGCGAATGCCCCGCCGGAGCGACGAAACCGCAACTGATGTGCAGCGTTAGCCAGCCTTGGTGCGCGTCGATGAACGTCTTCGGTTCGAAGTTGCGCAACGGGATTACGCGATAGTCGTGAAGGCCTGCGCAGCGAGTCATGAGTTCGGCATCCAGGCGCGAGACAAATGCGCGGATGGCTTTGCCGCCCAGGCGATTGACCATGCAGAGAATGTCTACCGGTTGGCGCTGGGGGTTGTCGGAAAAGCCCGAGTTTTTCACCAGGCCATACAAACGTATTGACGCACTTAGTCCGCTCATCGCCCGCCACTCATTGACACAGCGAAGGCTCCACGGGCGTGGAGAGTTTTTGCCAGAGGCATTGCAGGTGTCGTCCGTGAGCGCGCAAAAATGCGCGCGTAGAATGCCGGACTAGAGCCTTGGCGACAATCGAATAAACACTAAATAGCCATCATCGCTCACTGGCCTTCGGCGAACTCGCGCAACACTTTGCCGTCCATGCGATAGCGCACCCATTCTTCCTGCGGTTGCGCGCCGAGGGATTTGTAGAATTCGATGGCCGGGGTATTCCAGTCGAGTACGCTCCACTCGAAGCGTCCGCAGTCATTGGCGCAGGCGATTTTCGCCAGTTGCCGCAGCAGGGTTTTGCCCGCGCCGCCGCCGCGTTGTTCGGGGGTGATGTAGAGGTCTTCAAGGTACAGGCAGTTGCTGCCGAGCCAGGTCGAATAGCTGAAGAAGAACACCGCAAAACCGATTGGCAGGCCGTCGCGCAGACAGATCAGACCATGGGCGGTCGCGCCTTCGCCGAACAGGCTGCGCTCAATGTCGGCAACGCTGGCGATGACTTCGTGGCGAGCCTTTTCGAAATCCGCGAGTTCAGTGATGAAGGCGAGGATTTGGGGTGCATCGCTGGGAGTCGCCGGGCGGATCTCGATCGTCATGGACGGGCCTTGTCGGGGGAGGAAAACGCCATAGTAAAACGCGTTGAAGCGCTCTTCATATGGCAACAACGCATTATCCTGCTCGATGTGGCAAAACACCGCCGTTCCTGTGGGAGCGAGCCTGCTCGCGAATGCATTATTTCAGCCGCCTTCAATGTGACTGACAGTATGCTTTCGCGAGCAGGCTCGTTCCCACAGGCTCTGCATTCGCTTAAAAGGATGTTTATGAATAACTACGCCTTCGCACCACTGCCATCGCTTGCGGCAGAACTGCTGCCCCATGCTCTGGAGCCCTCGGATGACGGCGCGCACGACCTCGCACACCTGCAACGTGTCTGGCACAACGTGCGCACTTTGCAAGCCGAAGAAGGTGGCGATCTGGAAGTGCTGCTCGCCGCCGTGCTGCTTCACGATTGCGTAGCCGTCGAAAAGAACTCGCCACTGCGCTCGCAAGCTTCACGTCTGGCAGCGGAAAAAGCGTCGGCGGTGCTGACGGAGTTGAACTGGGCCGACGCTAAAATCGACGCCGTCGCCCACGCCATCCAAGCCCACAGTTTTTCCGCCAACATCACCCCGCTCACCCTCGAAGCGAAACTCGTCCAGGACGCCGATCGTCTCGACTCGCTGGGCATGCTCGGCGTCGCTCGCACGTTCTATGTTGCCGGACGCATGGGGTCGGCGCTGTATGACCCGCAAGATCCGGAAGCGAAGGAGCGCGACTACAACGACACACGTTTTTGCCTCGACCACTTCCAGACCAAACTGCTGCACCTCGCCGACGGTTTCCAGACCGTCGCCGGCCAGCGTCTGGCGCAGATTCGCCATCAGCGTCTGAAGGGTTTCATGGAACAGTTCAAAGAAGAGATCGGCATCCTCTGAAGCAATACTCCGGCCTGCCGCGATCCTGACTTCGCCAACCTCGCACCTAATCCCTGACCATGGCGTGGTAAACAGATGCTGTTCACTTTCTCGGGTCAAGGAACCGCGTCATGTCGCAAGCAACACCTCAAGTGTCGGGCAAGCTGTTCGGCCTGTTCTGCCTCGCCAGTTATCTGCTGTCGTTGTCCTACGGCTCGACGTTTTTGCTGGCGCTGTTGATCGGTTCTCGCGGTGGCAATGAACACGATGCGGGCAGCGTGATTTCTGCGGCGATGCTCAGTACGTTTGTCGCGGTGCTGGTGTCCGGGCATTTGTCGGATCTGCTGGGGGCGGCGCGTTCGATTGCCTTGTTTGGTCTGATGCTTGTTGCGGCGAGCCTGGGCTTTGCGATGACGCCGGGGTTCGGTCATCTCTTGCTGTTTTTCGGCTTGCTGCTCGGTCTGGGCTGGGGTGTGTTTTACACGTTGGGGCCGATTATTGTGGCGAGTCTGGTGACCCCGGCGCAGCGGGCGAAGTACTTTGCCTTGCTGTCCGGCAGCATGATGACCGGGATTGGCAGTGGCCCATTGCTCGGGCGTGCGGCCAGTGCGCTGGAGTTACCGGTGACCTCGGCGTTTTATCTGGCAGCGCTGGCGAGCCTGATCGGCGTGTTGTTGTTCTGGCGTCTCGGCTCGCAACTGAAAAGCACCCAAGCCACAACAGCCGCAAGCATCACTTGGTCAACGTCGGCGCAGGTGCTCGGTTCCCGCGCAGTCTTCGCGATCATCATGGTCGGTCTCGGTGGCTGCGTATTCGGCGGTTTGTCGAGTTTCCAGACCAGTTACGCCGCCGCCCATTCGCTGGATTATTCGCTGTTCTTTCTCGGCTTCATGAGCGCGGCAATCAGCAGTCGCCTGTTGATCGCAGGGTTTGTGGTCAAGCGTGATCCGTTGCGGGCGTCGTGTCTGTTGTCGGGCTTGATGCTCGGCTCGATTGTGCTGTTCGCCTTCGGCGTGCACAGCGCTTTCAGCTATCTGCTGGCGGCGGTCATGCTCGGTGTCGGATACGGCCTGACCTATTCGGTGATCAACGGATTGGCGGCCAACGAAGCGCCCATCGGTACCACTTCGCAGGCCTTGTTGCTGTTCAGCCTGGCGTACTTCATCGGCGTGTTCGGCTTTCCGCTGCTGGCCGGAAAAATCATCGTCGAACACGGAATGGCGGCACTGCTGTACACCGTATTGGCTGTGGCGCTGATCAACTGGCTGATCACCATCGGCCGCTTGCTCTGGCGACGACTCAACGTCAGAACCGCGCCAGCGATCTAGACCGTTCGTCGCTCATCAGGCACCAATCGACGACGAGGGCAGACCAACAAAGGGTATGGATTCCAATCACTGGAGAAGCCCTATGATCCCGTCAAGGTTGACCGCTTTCGTATTCAGCGCCCTGCTCTGCCCCACGGTGTTCGCCGCCACCGCTGCGGGCACCGGCCCTACCGATCCGACCCCACCCCGAGCCCCAGTCATCAACAGTGCCCCCGGCATGAACACCGATGGCTCTGGCGTGCCATTGATCAACCAGCCACCTGCCACCGGTACTGACCCGCGCACGCAAGGCAGTGATCCCGGTCGTCAAGGTGGCATGAACACCCCCGACGCTCCCGCCACGCCAGACAACGCGGGCCCGGGCGTCGGTTCGAAAACCACCACCGGTGGCTCCGGTTCCGAAGGATCCGGCCAGTAGTTCGCCGACGCGAGCGACCCTATTCACACCCATGAAGAGGTAACCATGAACGTCGATAAAAACCTGGAAAAAGAAGTCCTCACCCGCCTGCTGCACGCCCACCCGAGTGGACTGGGCAAGGAGGTGCTGGACAACTACCGGGGCGAAAAAGTCGTCGCCAGCGCCCTCGCCTCATTGCAGGACCGCGGTTTGATTCACCATGGCCATATCACCTGCAACGAGGCCGGTGAACACTCGCTGAATTTGCCGATCAAGCTCAGTGCTGCCGGGGTTGAAGCAGCGCGCAAACTGGATATGCAGTAGTACTGCGGCCGCTCGCTGCAGATGCGGTGAGCGGCCGCTTGAAATTTATGGTGGGGCTGATGGCCTCATCGCTGGCAAGCCAGCTCCCACAGTTTTTCTGGTGGGAGCAACATTTGTGCACACCTCCGATCTCTGTGGGAGCTGGCTTGCCAGCGATAAAGGTAGATCAGCCGCCGCTGGATTCACGGATCAGCGCATCCACTTCAGCAGTCCCCGGCGCTGTCGCCGGCCCCCAGCGTGTCACGGCCAATGCCGCCGCCGCGTTCGCTCGCTGCGCCGCTTCATACGCAGTCAAACCCTGCGCCAAGCCCGCAACAAACACCCCGGCATGCGCATCACCGGCACCATTGCTGTCCACCGCTTTGACGGCAAACCCCGGCACATGCCGACGCTCGTCACGTTGATGAATCCAGCAACCCTGCGGCCCATCGCGCACCACCATCAATACGTCTCGCGGCAGATGCTCAGCCAGACAATCCAGCGCAACACCGATGTCTTCAGCACCGGTAAAACGCAACGCCTCGACACTGTTGCTGGTCCACACATCAATGCGCGGCAACAGCACCTGCATCAGCGGTGAATCCGGCGATTCCACCAACGGGCCCGGATCGAACACCACGTGAATCGTGGCGGGCAATGCCAACGTCCAGTCAAGTAGAGCTTGCGCCTTGCCCTCGTGCAGCAGGCTGTAACCGCTGAGATAAACATAGTCCCCGGCCTCAAAAGCCACGCTGTTCAAATCATCGATGCTCACCTCGCCCTCGGCACCGATGTAGGAGATGAAACTGCGCTCGGCCGACGCATCGGTCAGCGCCACACACAAACCCGTGTCGCGCTCGGCAGGCTGGCTGATACCGATGTGAATCCCCTCGGCCTGCATCGCCTGCCGCGCCAGATCGCCGAAACGCCCCGTGCCATGGCGACCGAGGTAAACCACCGGCAGGCCATTGCGCACCGCTGCCGCCATCACGTTGAAACCGCCGCCGGCCTCGAAACCGGCGGACTGCGCCAGTACATCGCCGCCAATCTGCGGCAGTTTATCCACGGCCATGACCAGGTCGATGATGACCTGGCCGGTGTGCAACATCTTAGGCATGAGCATTCTCGACTGGCGCGGCACGGCGATCTTTTGCCCCGCCGAGGAGGAAATAGATGCCACCGGCCACCACGAACGTCACGATCCAGCCGAGGCCGTTGTGGCCCAGCCACGAGTCGGACAGGAAACCTTTGAACCAGACATTCTCAGCGGTGGTGCCGATGGTGGTGAAGCTGAAACCGAGCACGATGGCGATTGCCCAAGCCCCGAATGCGCGCCACTCGATACCGCCGTGATACCAATAGGCACTGCTTGGGCTGACGTCGAGCAGGTCTTGCGGGCTGTAGTAATGACGATGAATCAAGTCGATCACGAAGATCCCGACCCACGCGGTGATCGGCACCGCCAGCAGGGAAATGAAGGTAATGAACGGGCCGTAGAAACTGTCGGCGATCAGCATGAAGTAGATCGAACCGGCGAAGATCGCAACGATGTCGACCACCACGGCGTAGACGCGCTTGACCTTGAGGCCGAGCGTCAATGTGGTCAAACCGGCGGAGTACACCGACAGGTTGTTCGACAGCAGCAAGCCACCGAACGCCGTGATCAGGTACGGTACGGCCATCCAGGTCGGCAGCATGTCGCGGATCGCCACGATCGGGTCAGTCGCCGAGGCGAGATCGTTGTTACCCACCGACAGCAGGCCGCCGAGGGTGATCAGCAGCACCAGTGGAATACCCGCACCGAACGCTGCGGAAGCGACCAGACGCACGGCTTTGACGCTGCGATGCTGATAGCGCGACATGTCAGCGCCCGCGTTGGCCCAACCGATACCGGTGCCGGCCGCCATGGTACCGATGCCGATGATCATTGCGCTGACCGGCGCCGGTGTGGCGTTGAACACCGCGCTCCAGTCGATGGTGGCGCAGAGGAAGCCGCCGACCAGAATGTTCAGCGCGCCGAAGACATACGTCGCCCACTTCTGGATCACCAGCAAAGTTGCATGGCCGAGGCCGGAGACCGCCAGGGTCAGCAGCACGAAAATCGCAATGAAGAGCAGCGTCAGCACGGGTGCGCTTTTCGCCTCAACCGGTGAGCCGAACAGGATCGAGCACAGCGACAACAGCACGAATGCAGCGGTGGTGGTGTTAACGGTTTCCCAGCCCAGACGCGACATCAGCGAGACCAGTGTCGGGCCGATATTGCCACGCACGCCGAAGATCGCCCGCGACAAGGTCAGGCTTGGCGCGCGGCCACGGCGGCCGGCAATCGAGATGATCCCGACCACCGCGAACGAACCGGCGGCACCGATGATCGCGACGATGATTGCCTGCCAGATCGCCAGACCGCGAAACGCGACCAGCGTGGCACCCAGCGGCAGGCCGAGAATGGAAATGTTGGCGGCGAACCAGACCCAGAACAGTTGCAGCGGATGACCGTTGCACTCGGCTTCCGGCACCGGCTCGATGCCACGGGTTTCCAGCTGCCCGGCGCTCTGCCCGGCGTTCGATGAACTCATGAAAATGCTCCTGTTTGCCTTTTTTGTGGTTGTGGCAATGATGCGAAACAACAAGACATCGCGGCCATCCTCGGCCTGTCTTTGCGATCCATTGCGGGTGAATATTCGATTATGCGGTGCGCCTATCGCTGGCAAGCCAGCTCCCACAGGTACAGAGTGAACCTTAAGGTGTGCACTTGCTCTGTGGGAGCTGGCTTGCCAGCGATGGCGTCAGTTCAATCAGCGCAAGGCCAATAGCCCCTGCACCAACGGCTCAAGCTGCAGATGATTGACGGCTTTCACCGTATTGATCATCTCGGTCGGCCAACACTCAAGACCCAGGCAGGCCCCAAGCATGGCGCCGAGAATCGCGGCGATGGTATCGGTGTCGCCACCCAGGCTCGCCGCCATGCACAACGCATCGAACGCGCTCATTTCACCGATGGCCACCTGCTGCGCCAGGGCGAACGAGACCACCACCGATTCCTGCGACGCCACGGAAGTGCCGATCACGTCGTAGAGCAGATCGGCGAGCAATGCCTTGTCGCTGTCGACGCTGATGCTGCGCGCCCAACTGATGCGCGAAGCGATGCGCCCACCGGCCACCCAGTGACCGTGTTCTTGCGCTTGTTGCGCGATTTGTTGGCCGAGGTTGAGCGCCTCGCCCAGGTCCATGCCATTGATCCCGGCCGAGACCACCGCCGCCACCGCCGCCGCGCTGGAAATCCCCAGAGTGGTGTTGTGTGTGACCTGACAGGCCTGCACCACTGCGGCGATAAACCGCTGAGGATCAGCAACGTCCGCCGCGATCCCGACGGGGGTAATGCGCATGGCCGCGCCGTTGGTGGTGCCGTAGCGCCCGGCTTCTTGCGGCGAATGACCGGCGAGGATCATTTCGATGGCGCGCTTGGTCGAAGGGCCCAGCAGGTCCTGCGAGCCTTTGGCCTGCATCTGCGCTTCCCACTCGATCAGCCGTTGCGCAAGGATGGCCGGTTCGATGTGGCCCTTGCCTTCGACCAGCAACTCGCCAACCAGAATCGCCTGTTCTGTGTCGTCGGTAATCGAGCCTTTGGGCATGTTCGCAGCGATGGGTTGCAGCGGACCGGCGTCTTGCAGATCGGTAATCTGGCCGAAACGTGTCTTGATGGTTTCGCGGTTCAGCGATTGCGTTGGCATGCCCAGCGCATCACCGAGGGCCAGGCCATAAAACGCACCGAGGGCACGGTTAAGCGGGGTCACTTCGATTCTCCAAATTGCAGATGCAGACGGAAATGCACCGGGTCGAGCAGGCTTTCAACCTGCTCCATGAAACGGTTCTGCCGGTCATAGGTGGTGCGCAGGGCTTTGAGAAATACCGTGCCTGGCGGGCGGCCGAGCAATTCGGCGTCTTCGGCATTCAAGGGTTCGGCGCCGAGCCACTGATCGCCGCGCTCGCCGATGTAGCCGTAGGCGGCCAGGGTGATGGTCAGGGAATTGTCGATCAGGCCGACACGCGGCAGGCTTTCCAGGCCGCCGTTGGCCGGCATCAGCGAGCGTTCGAGGGACACCAATGTGCCGTCGTTGGAGCGGCGACGGCGCTCGAGCAGAATGAATTGATCGGAGCCGAACACAGCCGAAAGGTCGGTCCGGGTCACGGCTTCGAGGCGTAATACTTCGGTGTTGATCAACGCACCAGTGTCTGCCAGTGCCTGAGCCCAGCCGCTGCGTTGGTCGAGGACCACACCGTCAAAGGTGACGATGGAACCGACCCCGCTTTGCGTGGCGATGTATTTACGCCGCTTCAGTTCGGCCAGCGCTTCGCGCAACGTGCCACGGCTGACGTTGAATTCTTGAGCCAACTGATGCTCGCCGGGCAACAGAAAGCCGTCCTCCATGAGACCGCTTTCGATGCGCCGGACGAGCTCGTCGACCACCCGTTGTTTCTTGTCGAATCGTACCTGTCTAATCATGTACAAATTGATAACCGAAACGGGCGTGGGTGGGCAAGGGAAATTTAAGCAAGATGACGGAAGGCTGAAGGTCAAAAGCCCCTCATCGGAACGCCGCCCGCCCAGCCCTCTCCCGGAGGGAGAGGGGACTGAATGGGGGATGCTCAGAAGATTTGCCGACCTGGAAGTGCTTTGCCGAATCCATAGTCGACTGTATTTATCAGGTCGATGCAGGATGCCAGAAACCTCACCCCAGCCCTCTCCCTCCGGGAGAGGGCTGGGGTGAGGGTTAGCTTTGACTTAGCGTTGCTTGAGGCGGTCAATAACCACAGCCAACAGCAAAATCGAACCGCGAATCACGTACTGATAAAACGTATCGATGTTCTTCAGGTTCATCGCATTCTCAATGATTGCCAGAATCAACACCCCGGCAATCACATGCCGAATCATGCCGATCCCGCCACTCAGCGACACGCCGCCCAGCACACACGCGGAAATCACTGTCAGCTCGAAACCCTGACCAATCATCGGCTGCCCGGAGGTCATGCGCGACGCCAGAATCACACCGGCCAGTGCACCGATCACACCGTGCACGGCGAAGATGATGATCTTGGTGCGATCAACGTTGACCCCCGCCAGCAACGCCGCTTCCTGGTTGCCACCGATGGCCATGGTGTTGCGCCCGTAGGTGGTGTAATTCAGCAGCCAGCCGAAAAACAGAAAGCAGACGATGGTGATCAGGATCGGCACCGGCACGCCGAACAACTGACCGTTGCCGAACACGAAGAACGACTCCTGCGACACGCCCACTGCTTTGCCGTTGGCAAAAATGTAGGCCAGGCCACGCACGATCTGCATGGTCGCAAGCGTCGTGATCAAAGCATTGACGCGCAACTTGGCGATCACAATCCCGTTGATCAGCCCGACGATCAAGCCCATCACCAGCGCCGCACTGACGCCAAGGAATACGCTGTCGGTGTCGCGCATCACCACCGCCGCCACCACCCCGGCGCAGGCAATCACCGAGCCCACCGACAAGTCGAAGTGTCCCGACGCCAGGCAATACAACATGGTGCAGGCAGCAATGCCGGTGGTGGAAATCGCCAGGCCCAACCCGCGCATGTTCAGCGGCGAAAGGAAGTTGTCGATCAGCAGCGTACAGGCGACAAAAATGCCCACCGCCGCCAGCAGCATGACCCAGTCATCGAGGAAGCGGCGCATGTCCAAAGGTTTGCGCTCTTTCGGCAAGGTTTCGTTTTGGGTTGTCATCATAGTCACCTCTCAGTTCGCCACGCCGTCAGCGCGGTGGCGCGGCAAAGCCAGTTGCAGCAGGTTGGATTCATTGGCCTGATCGCGGCTGACTTCGCCGCGCAGGGCGCCTTCGCACAGCACCAGGATGCGGTCGGAAATACCCATCACTTCCATCAGGTCGCTCGACACCACAATCACCGAAATACCGTCAGCAGCGAGGTTATGGATGATCTGGTAGATCTCGGCTTTGGCGCCGATGTCGATGCCACGGGTCGGTTCGTCGAGCAGCAGGACTTTCATCGGCATCGACAGCCAGCGACCGAGAATGGCCTTTTGCTGATTGCCGCCGGAAAGGAACTTGATCTGCTGGCCGGCGTGGGGCGTTTTGACTTTCAGTGCCTTGATCTGTTTGTCGGCGTTGCCCTTCTCCCACAAACCACGAATCAGGCAGCCAAGACCCGAATTCGCGCCACGCGCACTGATGTTGATGTTCTCGGCGACGCTGGCCAGCGGAATAATCCCTTCTTTCTTGCGATCCTCGGGGCACAGCAGAATCCCGGCGGCAATGGCATCGCGCGGTGAGCGCAGATTCAGTTCATGGCCTCGCAGTTCGAGGCGTCCGGCGGTTTTGCGCTCCAGGCCACTGAGCAAGCGAAACAACTCGGTGCGCCCTGCCCCGACCAATCCGAACAAACCCAGAATCTCGCCTTTGTGCGCCTCGAAACTGATCGGCTCACGCAGGCCCGGGCCGAGCAGGCCGTTGACTTTCAGCGCCACTGCGCCGCGTGGGCGGTTGCGGTAATCGTAGATGTCCTGAATGTCGCGGCCGACCATGCAGGTCACCAGTTGATCGTGGGTCAACTGGCTCATGTCCTCGAAGGTGCGCACGTAGCGGCCGTCCTTGAACACCGTCACCGCGTCGCAGATACGGAACACTTCTTCCATGCGATGGGACACGTAAAGTACGACTTTGCCCTCATCCCGCAGGCGCCCGATGATCGCCATCAAGCGGTCGATCTCGCGCGCCGAAAGACTGCTGGTTGGCTCGTCGAAGGCGATCACATGGGCGCCACGCGACAGGGCTTTGGCGATTTCCACCAGTTGCCGTTGGCCCAGCGACAAACGCCCGACTTTGGTCTGCGGATCGATTTCATCGGCCAGGCCTTTGAGGCAATCCAGCGCTTGCTGACGCAGCGTGCCGCGATTGATCAAACCGAAACTGGCCGGCAAATGGCCGAGGAACAGGTTTTCGGCGACGGACATTTCCGGCACCAGATGCAGTTCCTGATGGATCACCGCCACGCCGCTGCCGATGCTGTCGGCGGTCGACTTGAAGGCCATCGTCTGTTCGCCAATCTGCAACTCGCCGCTGCTCGGAATGTAAGCGCCGCCGAGGATTTTCAGCAGGGTCGACTTGCCGGCACCGTTCTCGCCCATCAAGGCGTGGACCTGGCCGGGATGGGCGACGAAGCTGATGCCGTCCAGCGCCTTCACGCCGGGAAAGGTTTTGCCGATCCCGTTGAAGCGCAGACTGCCGCCGGCGCTGTTTTCTTGTCTTTGTACTTGCGCGTGCATTTAAGCCACCTCTTCACACCGTTCAAACGGCCCGGTTGCCCGGGCCGTCGCTACGTCAGTTCCACAAGCCGATTTTTTCCAGCTCTTGCTTGAAGTTCGCGCGGGTGATCAGGGTGACGTCGTCCATGGCGGTGTATTTCGGCGGCTCTTTGCCGGTGGTGACCCACTCGTACATCATCTCGGCGGTCTTGTAGCCTTCGATGTGTGGGCTCGGCAGCATCGAACCGAAGAAGCCGCTGTTAGGCTTTTTCAGTTCGCCGATGGCGTCGGTGCCATTGATACCGATGCCGATCACATTGGCCGCGGCAAACCCGGCGGCTTCTGTGGCGCGCACGCCCCCAAGCACAGTGTTGTCGTTCATGCCGCCAATGATCAGGTTCTTCGCCGCGCTTGGCAGTTTCACCAACGCGGAGTTGGTGGCGTCCATGCTGCCTGGCACATCGAGAGTTTTCAGTGCGGCGAAGAGGATGTGATCCTTCGGCATGCCGGCGTCTTCGAGGGCCTTGACCGAGCCGTCCGTGCGTTTCTTGCCGGTGTCGAGTTCGTTGTAGGTGTTGACGACCGCGTAGGTGTCTTTCCAGTCCCAGTTGCGTTTTTTCGCTTCGGCAGCCATGGCGGCGCCCTGCTTCTGACCAACTTCATACGCGGCCATCCCCAGGTAAGGCACGTCCTCCATGAACTTGCCGTTGGCGTCGACAAAACGGTCGTCGACGGCAATCACCTTGAGGTCATTGAGTTTGGCTTTGGCCATGATCGCCGGGCCGAGCGACACGTCAGGCGGGCAGATCACAAAGCCTTTGGCACCGTTGGCGGCGAGGCTGTCGATGGCCGACAGGGTTTTTTCGCCATCCGGGACGGCGATCTTGATCAGTTCAAAGCCCCTGTCCTTGGCGGCTTTCTCGGCGAAGGCCCACTCGGTCTGGAACCACGGCTCCTCGGCCTGCTTGACGAGGAAACCGATCTTCACGGCATCGGCGGCGAGCAGCGCACTGCTCAGGCTGAATGCGGTGACCGCGAGCGCGGCACTGCACAGGGTACGAATCCCGAAACGACGTTTCATAAGCTGACTCCTTGTTATTTTTTTTGAGCAATGTTTGAAAAGCGGTAAAGCACGTTCCTGCAAAGCCTGTTGAAAATAGTCATATCGTATGATGATTGGATTTCAGGCGGATTTCTTTGCGTGGAATTCGATCGATCAGTCGTGGTACATCACCGAGCGGCCACCATCGATGGTGATGCACGAAGCATTGATGAATGGCGCTTCATCGCTGGCCAGGAACACCGCCGTCATCGCCACTTCAATCGGCTGACCAATGCGTTTGGGCGGGTGCAGGTCGAGGGCGCGTTGACGCTCGGCATGCGGGTCGGCGAAACCGTTCCAGTAATCGACGTTCAGCTGCGTTTCGATGTAGCCGGGGGCGATGGCGTTGACGCGGATGCCTTTCGCTGCGTACTCGATGCCGAGTGCGCGCGTCAGTCCCAGCAACCCGTGCTTGGCCACCGGGTACGGGAAACAGCCGGGAATAATGTGCGAAGAATGAGTCGAGGCAATATTGATGATGCTGCCGATGCCTTGCTCGATCATTTGCGGCAGGACCGCTTTGCAGCCGTACCACGCGCCGTCGAGGTCGATGGCGAAGCAGCGACGCCAGTCTTCTTCGGTCATTTCCAGCGGATCGCGGAACACATTGACCCCGGCGCAGTTGACCAGCACGTCGATGCGCCCGTGCAGTTCAACAGCGCGTTTGGCCATGGCGTGCAGGTCGGGCTGGCGCGACACATCAGCCTTGATCGCCTGAACGTCAAAGCCTTGCTCGCGCCAATGGGCGGCAACCTTCTCGACTTTTTCGGCCTGAATATCACTGATCAGCAGTTTGGCTTGCTGCGAAGCGAAGGCTGCGACGATGGCTTCACCGATACCCTGAGCGGCACCGGTGAGCAGCACGACCTTGTTTTTCAGACGCTCGCCCTTCGGCGGTGCGGGCACCGGCGGCAGGGAAAGAGGTTCAGCCATGGCTCAAGGACTCCTGTTCGCAAGCGCAAAAAAACCGGGCATCTGACGATGTCCGGTCTGGAGAGCGTTTAGAACTGAACAGGCAGGCGCCACTGACGGCATTGGGCCGTTGCGTGGCACGGACTCCGCGTGGGAGTGCGATGGAAATTCGCTGCATCACTTCACCTGTTTTGTTCTTTTTAAGTGTGAGTGCGTGTTACTGCTGGAGCCGACTATAAACCCGACCGCCAAATAATCTCAATATATAATTTTGCATCCCATATTTTGGGATTTAACCAGCGAAGCGCGTACAGAGCTTTCCTGCAACATCAACACGCATCGACAGCACTGCGCCGTCCAGAGGATGGTTGTGCGGGCTCTCGGCGCTGGTGATGTACAGGGTTTTCAGGTCTTCGCCGCCGAATACGCAGCTGGTCGGGCGACTGATCGGCAGATCGATTTTGCGATCGACCTTGCCATCAGGCGCCAGTCGCAAAAGACAGCTGCCGTCCCAACGGGCGTTCCACACATAGCCTTCGACATCCATCGCCGAACCATCAGGGCCGCCCTGTTCATCCGGGCCGTACCAGAGATTGGCGACGTCGAGGTTGCCGTCGGTGTGGATGAAGTAGCTGTACAACGTGGCGTCCATGCTGTCGCCGAACAACAGCCTGGTGCCGTCGTCGCTCCACAGCAGCGTGTTGGGAATCCCCAGGTTGCGCAGCAATGGCGTGACGCGTTTGTCGGGATCGATACGGAACAGGGCACCGGAACGCCGGACGATCGGCAGATCTTCGCCCTGCTCGCCGATGTTGTTTTGCATGGTGCTGAGCCACAGTCGGCCTTGTCCGTCACAGCGGGCTTCGTTGGGACGATTGCCAGGTTGCGGGTCGGCGACACAGAACAGCGTCAGGCGCGGTTCCAGGCCCGGGGAGTCGAGATCGAGACGATAGACGCCGCTGCTCAGCGTAACCAGCGCATCGCCGCTGGCGCAGGGGATGAACGCGGAAACGTGCTCGGGCATTTGCCAGATCTGCACGTTCTGGCCGATCAGGCGCAGGGCCTGTTGGCCGGCGATATCGACCCAGTACAGCGCCTGGGTGGGCGCGTCCCAGAACGGGCCTTCACCGAGTTGGGCGCGGTGCTGGGTCAGTGCGGTCCAGGTCATTTCAACTCCTTGGATCTTGTAGTTTTTTTCAGTGTGGGAGCGATATTGGATATTTAGCCGGCCTTTTTGTCGGCCATGACTTTTGGGTAAAACCGTTTGATCGCCAGGTCTGCGTTGTCGATCAGGGTCATGCAGGCCCACACACCGCGCGCAGAATCGCGAGCGGCGATGGCGTCGGCCATGTCTTTGTGGATTGGCAAGGTGCGGCGCAGTTCATCCGGATCGGCCGCCGAGACTTCGAACGAAACGGCCAGCAACGCCCCGAGCGCCGGGACCATCTGTTCAATGAACTGATTATGGCTGGCGGCAAGAATGCACTCGTGGAAGGCCTGATCGGCACGGTTGTAATCGCCGCCGCTGTCTACCGCGCGCTCAAGGGCGTTGTAGGCCAGTTGCACGGCGTCGATCTGCTCCAGCGTCGCGCGCTCGCAGGCCCAGCGCACGGCCATGGGTTCAATGGTGCGGCGCAGGTCGAGCAAATCATCGACGAAGTTTTCCGGCAGACCATTGCGTGACAGCCAACCGACGACCTGGGGATCGAACAGGTTCCAGCGGCGCACCGGCAACACGCGGGTGCCGACCTTCGGCCCGACTTCAAGCATGCCTTTGGCAACGAGGGTTTTGATCGCTTCACGAATGACGGTGCGGCTGACGCCGAGCTGTTCGCCCAGATCAGCTTCGACCTTGATGGTCTGCCCCGGCTTTATCTGGCCAGCGGCAATCCAACTGCCCAGCCAGTCAACCGTTGATGCATGAAAGCTGCTGGACATGAACACCTCAAAGCGGATCGCGATGGGTGATCAAGCTAATGATCATACGATTGGGTGTCAAATCAGATTTTTTTGATCACACAAAACAAATGTGGGAGCGAACCTGCTGGCGATAGCGGAGTGTCAGTCAATATTTTCGTCGACTGATACACAGCTATCGCGAGCAGGCTCGCTCCCACAGGGATTTGAATTACGGTTCGAGGCCGATACGGAAGAACTCGCCGCCACTCCACACACCGAGCCAGTTCTGCCCATCGATTTTTCGACTGACCGCCAGTTCGACCAATTGGTAGAACACATTGCGATGAATCAAGGCTTCAAGGTTGGTGCGCACGTGTACGTAAGGCGCAGGCTCTTGAGTGACCGGATCGATCTCAACTCGAATCGGATGCTCCGGCCCAGCTTCAGCGGTTTCGTCAACATTGGTGGTAAAGCGCAGCACCTGCGCCTCGCCCTCGCCTTCAACCTCGACGGCAATCGCCACAAACGGCGCGTCGTCGACCTTGATGCCGACCTTCTCGACCGGGGTAATCAAAAAATAATCATCACCGTCGCGGCGGATGATCGTGGAGAAGAGCTTAACCATCGGCTTGCGCCCGATCGGCGTGCCCAGGTAATACCAGGTGCCGTCCCGGGCGATGCGCATGTCGATGTCGCCGCAGAAGTCCGGGTTCCACAAGTGCACCGGTGGCAGGCCTTTGGTTTTGGGGATTTGTCCCAACAGGTCATTGGCTTTTTGCGGGCCACTCATGGCGTACTCCTTGAAATTACTGGTTGCCGATCCCCAACAGGCTGCGCGCGTACTGCGCCAGCGGTGGGCCGATCAGGTCTTCGGGTTTGCTGTCGTGGAACGTCAGTAAACCGCCACGACTCTTGATCCGTGCAGTATCAATCAAATACTGGGTGCTGGTCTCGATCAACATGATCTGAATCACGCCGCCGTCGATACCGAGGCGATCCACAGCCTCCTCATCCAGCCACTCATCAGAGTTGCCGATGCGGTCGTCTGCCTTGGCGAAACGGGTGTAGAGCAGGTAATGCGCACCCGCGTCACGGGCTTCACCCATTGCCTGATCGAGGCCTTCCGGCGCGCGGGCGCGGCGAACCATCGGGAAGTATTCGATAAAGCCTTTGAACGCTTCCTCGGCGACCACGTTCGGCCGCGGATACGAACCACCCGGCGGCGCAAACGCACCCTGGGCGATGTAGATAAACGAATCCGGCTGAATACGGAAGTTGTTCACGCGGCGGCTGTCGCTGTGGTCCAGCAGCCCCGCGTCGCTCATCTGATAGCGAGTGCCTTCGGCCATATCGCTGACAGTCATACAGCCGCCAAGCGCCAAAATGGCCAGCAGCAAAACCAGGCTACGCATCCTTATCCTCCAGAAGCCGGTGACGGAAAACCGGCGAATGGGCGTTGAATGCAGCTTTTGCGCCAGCTCGGGAACTTCGTCTATCTACAGGACGCTTTCGCGAACAGGCTCGCTCCCACAAGTGGAACGCATTCCAGATGTGAGAGCGAGCCTGCTCGCGAATGGGAATATCAGCCGCCGATGATTTTCATGATGGTTGCGCCGCCGGAAAATGCCACTTCCTGCTTGTCGCCCAAGGCCTTCACCAGCAAGCGTTGTAGCGCAGGCAGTGCCTCGTGACGCGGTTTGTCGAGCAGATCGCCGACGTAGTGGCGGTTGCTCGACGACAGGCAACCATGCAGCCAACCGGTCGACGACAGGCGCAGGCGTGAGCAGGTTCGGCAGAAAGGCACGCTTTCATTGGCAATCACCCCAAAATGGCCCACCCCGGCAATCGCGTAACGCACCGCCGTAGCGTCGACAGGGGCATCAGCTTGCGCGTACTCGTAACGCTCACCGATCAGCTCCAGCAATTGTTGAAGACTGACAAACTGCTGCAGGAAGGCATTGGAGTCTTTGGCCAGGTGGCCCATGCGCATCAGCTCGATAAAGCGCAGCTCGTACCCGCGCTCCAGGCAGTAGTCGAGCAACGGCATGACCTGATCAAGATTCTGGCCGCGCAACGGCACCATGTTGACCTTGATCTTCATCCCCGCCGCTGCGGCCTTGTCCATGCCGTCGAGCACGGTGGCCAGGTCGCCGCCGCGGGCAATGCTGCGGAACGCGTCGGCGTCGAGGGTATCGAGAGAAACGTTGATCCGGCGCAGACCGGCATCCACCAGCAGCGGAAGTTTCTTGGCGAGGAGTTGACCGTTGGTGGTCAGACTGATGTCTTCCAGCCCCATCTTGCCGACGGCGGTCATGAACGATTCAAGTTTGGGGCTGACCAGCGGCTCGCCACCGGTAATGCGCAAACGCTCAATGCCAGCGGCTTCAATCAGATACGCCACGCCGCGCGCCATGGCGTCGGCCGACAGCTCATCCTGCGCAGCTACCAACCGCTTGCCGTTGGGCACGCAGTAGGTACAAGCGTAATTGCAGGCTGAAGTCAGGCTGATCCGCAAATTGCGAAAACGCCTGCCTTGACGGTCAACGATCATGATTACTCCGGCGAAAGGAAATCGAGCAGCTAAAACTTGACTCACAAATCAAGTTTTAGCAAGCCCTATGCCTGAGTATATTCCTGCGGTACTGCGCCATGTAACGAAATCATTGCGCAATAAGGCAGCTGAATGGCTCAGCTGCTCGGCGTTTCGGGGTCGCGCTTGCGCTTGTTGCCCATGCGCACGCCGATGTCCATCAGGAACTGGAAGAAACCTTCCTGATCTTCCAGCACATTGCTCCAGAACGGCGAGTGATACAGCGCGACAGCGCCGTGCACCAATGCCCAGGACGCGCAGTAGTGGAAGTACGGCGGCACGTCTTCGAGCTTGCCTTCGCTGATGCGCCCCTTGATCAGCAGGGTCAGGCGTTCGAAGTTCGAGGCACGGATCTTGTGCAGCTCCTCGACCATTTCCGGCACCTGGTTGCCCTTGACCACCTTCTCTTCGAGACGATCGAACAGACGGTAGCGCTGCGGATCACGCATACGGAATTCGAAGTAGGCACGGGACAGTGCTTCCTTGTCCTTGTCGACATCGGCCGAATGCAGCAGCTCGTTCAAATCGCGCTCGTAATCGAGCATCAGGCGCAGATAGATCTCGGCCTTGGACTTGAAATGTTTATAGATCGTGCCTTTGCCGATACCTACGGCATCAGCAATCATCTCGACGGTGACACTGTCTTCACCTTGGTCGAGGAACAGCTTGAGCGCGGTATCGAGAATTTCTTGCTCGCGGCGACGAAACTCACGGACCTTACGAGGTTCTTTGTGCATAAGAAAAAGGTCTGAAGGGTCAAAATTCGAAGCCGCGTATTATGCCTAACTTGCGCAAAAATGCACGGATCATCCGACCACATCTGTGTTTCTTGTTCATTTTGAGAACGTTTTGGGCGCAATGAGAACTCAACTGAAGCGAACGTATTCCAAATTTGTTTAAAAACCACGACCAGCTAACTGGACTGCACGCCAGACTGATCAATACTTCAACTGTCGGACGGCATCTCCCCCAAGTGCCGTGCCGATAAAGGTACCAACGGACCGCGTGCCTTTGTTTTACTCCTAATGGTCTTAACCCGGATTCACCCCCCAGAACCCGGGTTTTTTTTGCCTGCGATTCAGACTTTCACATGAGCCAGCGGAAACAGCCGCTTGAAGTTTTCGGTCGTCTGCTCGGCAAAACGCTCGTAATTCTCACCACGCAGCATCGCCAGGAACTCTGCCACTTCACGCACGTATTGCGGCAGGTTCGGCTTGCCGCGATAAGGGATCGGCGCCAGGTATGGCGAATCGGTTTCAACCAGCAGACGATCCGCCGGGACTTTGCTCGCCACATCACGCAGCGCATCGGCATTGCGGAACGTGACGATGCCTGACAGGGAAATGTAATAACCCATGTCCAGCGCAGCCTTGGCCATGTCCCAGTCTTCAGTGAAGCAATGCAGCACCCCGGCCTGTGGCAACGCGGCTTCACGCAGCAGTTCGAGGGTATCGGCGCGGGCGCCGCGGGTGTGGATGATCACCGGTTTGCCGGTGTGCTGCGCCGCTTGCAGGTGCAGGCGGAACGAGGCCTGCTGCAGTTCGGCGGCTTCCGGCTCGTAGTGGTAATCCAGACCGGTTTCACCGATCGCCACCACTTTCGGGTGATTGAGTTCGTGCAGCAACCAGTCCAGCGCGGGGGCGGCTCCCGGTTGCACATCGAGAGGATGCACGCCGACCGAGCAATCGACATCGTCGTAACGCTCGGCGAGGGCTTTGACGTCAGCGGCGTTGTCGGCGCTTACGCCGATGCACAGAAAATGCCCTACCCCGCGCTCGCGGGCCGCATCGAGTGCGGCATCCAGCGAGCCGTCATGGGCGGTGAGGTCGAGGCGATCCAGGTGACAATGGGAATCTACGAGCATAAAAATACGGCTACTTACATCGTATGAGTGGGACGGTCGGACTTGAGGGCTCCGGCCAGATGGGTTTCGATGCGACTGCGCGCGGTGTTGTCGCCGTCGTTGAACTGCACGCCGACACCGGCTGCGCGATTGCCTTGTGCGCCTTTGGGCGTAATCCAGGTGACTTTGCCGGCAACCGGGATCTTTTCCGGTTCATCCATCAAGTTCAATAGCATGAACACCTCGTCGCCCAGCTTGTAGCTCTTGTTGGTCGGGATGAACAGGCCACCGTTTTTGATGAACGGCATGTAAGCGGCGTAAAGCACCGACTTGTCTTTGATGGTCAGGGACAAAATGCCGTTGCGCGGCCCCGGGCTGACGGGTTCATTCATGTTGACCTCCACTGCTGATGCTCAGAGTCTAGGCGCACACCATCGTTTTTGCGGGGATCACCGCTGGCCTGGCAGTCCCGCCCATTGCACCAACAGCGCTTCCAGCAACAGCGCCGGATTGAGATTGGCCTTGCTCAACACTTTCTGCCGCTGCGCGAGAATCCAGTCCTGAATATCGAGCACTTTGCCTTGGGCGCTTTTCTGCGCCAGGTACTGCACCACTTTGCGCATGTCGTTCAGACCGAGGCCGGCTTCGTCCTCAGTCAGTTGATAACGCAGGATCAGGCTCGACCAGTCACAGAACCAGTCAAACAGGCGCAGCATCGGAATGTTTTTCCATTCTTCGGCCAATTGCGTTGGCGATTGCTGCTGCTTGAGCAACTTCTTCACCCCTTCGACCACTTGTGCGCGCTGTTCGCGTACGCCCTGGGACTGAAGAGTTACCGCCATCAACGGCGAACCGGCGGCCAGCGTCAGCAGTTCGACACGCTCCGCTTCGGAACACTCCGGCAGGGCCTGAGCCAGCCATTGCAGGCTCATCGCTTCACCCGGCAGCGGGCAGGCCTGCTGCACACAACGACTCTTGACCGTCGGCAACAAACGGCTCGGCTGGTGGCTGACCAGCAACAACACCGTATTGCCAGAAGGCTCTTCAAGGCTCTTGAGCAAGGCGTTGGCGGCGTTGATATTCATCGATTCCGTGGGTTCGATCAGCACCACCTTACGCCCGCCCAGTTGCGCGGTCTGCACAACGAAACTGACCAGATCGCGCACCTGATCGACCTTGATCGCCTTGTCGGCTTCTTCCGGCTCGAGAATGTAATTGTCCGGATGGCTGCCGGCCTTGAGCAGCAGGCAGGATTTGCATTCACCGCAAGCCTCCGGCGTCGGGTGCTTGCACAACAAACTGGCCATCAACCGCTCGGCCAGTGCGCGTTTGCCGATCCCGGCCGGCCCATGCAGCAGATAAGCGTGAGCATGCTGGCTACGTCCGGCCAGTTGCTGCCAGAGGCTGTCCTGCCATGGATAGGCCTCAGCCACGGCTCAGCTCCAGCAAGTTCGGAATCAGGGTATCCAGCGATTGTTGGACCTTGACCAACGGCTGACCGGCATCGATGCGCACATAGCGCGCAGGATCGGCTTCAGCACGCTTGAGGAATGCACTGCGCACCGCCTCGAAAAATGCCCGGCCTTCCAGCTCGAAACGATCGAGGCGACCGCGAGCGCTGGCACGAGCCAGGCCGATTTCTACCGGCAGGTCGAAAATCAGCGTCAGATCCGGGCGCAGATCACCCTGCACGAAAGCCTCCAGCGTCGCGATACGCTCCAGCGACAAACCGCGACCGCCTCCCTGATAGGCATACGTCGAATCGGTGAAGCGATCACACAGCACCACCGCACCGCGCGCCAGCGCCGGGCGAATCACCTCGGCCAGATGCTGAGCACGCGCGGCGAACACCAGCAGCAGTTCGGTATCCGGGTTCATGACTTCGTCGGCCGGGGCCAGCAGCACATCGCGAATCCGCTCTGCCAGTGGCGTACCGCCGGGCTCGCGGGTCAGCACGACCTCGACACCAGCGGCGCGCAAACGCTCGGCGAGGTATTCGCGATTGGTGCTCTTGCCGGCGCCTTCCGGGCCTTCCAGGGTGATAAACAAGCCAGTCACAGGCAGTCCTTAATAAAAGTCATTGCGTGTTTTGTGGTGCGTCGGCGTCAGGAGTCGGCGCGGATTCCTCAGTCGGAACCTGCGGCAGCGACTCGGGCGCAGTATTAGGCGATGCGGCAGGAATCGACTCCTCGGCGGCCGGTGCCGCTTCCGGCGTAGTTGCCGGCGCCGGGCTGGAGCGGTAATCGGCACGGCGCTTGAGCTGAAATTCACGCACCGCATTGTTATGCGCATCGAGATCGTCAGAGAACACATGGCTACCGTCGCCACGGGCAACAAAGTAGAGGCTGGTGCCTCCCACCGGGTTCAGCGCCGCGTGAATGGCTTCACGCCCGACCATCGCAATCGGCGTCGGCGGCAAGCCGGGAATCACGTAAGTGTTATACGGCGTCGGCTCCTTGAGGTGAGCGCGGGTCAACTTGCCGGTGTAGCGATCGCCCAAACCATAGATCACCGTCGGATCGGTCTGCAGCTGCATGCCCAGCGCCATCCGGCGCACAAAAACCCCGGCAATCTCGCCGCGCTCCTGCGGTACTCCGGTTTCCTTCTCGACCAGGGACGCCATGATCAGCGCTTGGTAAGGCTCTTTGTACGGTGCATCGGCAGCGCGTTTTTCCCACTCTTTGGCCAGCACTTCGTCGAGACGCTCAAAAGCCTTTTTCAGCAGCTCGGTATCGGACACGCCGCGCACGAAGCGGTAGGTATCGGGGAAGAAACGGCCTTCCGGGAACAGGCCCTTGTGGCCAATCTTCGCCATCACGTCGCTGTCGCTCAAACCATTGATGGTCTGTTCGATTTTTTCATCTTTCGCCAGCGCAGCACGCACCTGGTGGAAATTCCAGCCCTCAACCAGCGTCAGGCTGTACTGAACCACGTCGCCACGCTTCCACGAATCGATCAGACCGTTGACGGTCATCCCGGGCTGCATGCGGTATTCGCCAGTGTGGATCGGCGTGCCAGCAAGATTGAAACGCCAATAGACCCGTAGCCAGAAAGCGTCTTTGATGACGCCATCGCTTTC
Organism: Pseudomonas sp. A0308; assembly: GCF_044218815.1. Taxonomy (NCBI): domain Bacteria; kingdom Pseudomonadati; phylum Pseudomonadota; class Gammaproteobacteria; order Pseudomonadales; family Pseudomonadaceae; genus Pseudomonas; species Pseudomonas sp. A0308. Next base: position 5,201,598 of record NZ_CP162581.1, on the reverse strand, counting down.
GAGTCCAAGGAAGGTACGGGTCGGTGTAGAGCCTTTCGGCACATCCAGCAGTTCTTCCTGCGTGATGTTCAAGGGCTGTTCCAGCGCGGAGTGAATCTTCCAGGCGCTGGCGCCCAACAGCAGCCCCGCCAGAACCAGTCCGGTTTCCAGCAGCAGCAATAATTTACGTCTCACAAATCAGGCATCCAGTAGGGCGCGGGCAATGGCTTGCAGTTTACGGGTGAGCGGGCCAACCGGCCAGCTCAGTGCAGCGTAGGCGCGTACCGGCCAGACGCCATATACGCTGTTGCAGACAAACACTTCATCGGCCCATTGCAGCTGTTCCAGGCCGATATCAACGGTTTGGGTGGGGATGGCCAATGACTCGGCCTGAAACAATATTTCCGCGCGCATCACACCGGCGACACCGCAGCGTTTCAGATCGGGCGTGATCAACACACCATCGCGCACCAGAAACACGTTGCTGAACACCCCTTCGATCACTCGACCGGCCTGATCAAGCATCAAGCCCTCAGCGTGCTCGCTGTCTTGCCATTCGGCGCGGGCGAGTACTTGTTCCAGTCGATTGAGGTGCTTGAGTCCGGCAAGCAATGGCTGCCTGGACAGACGCGTATTGCACGGAAACAGGCGGATGCCATGTTCGGCATGCGCAGCAGGATAAGCCGCCGGCGGATTGCCTTGCAGAATGCGTCGACCCGGCGCCGCAGGGTCAGGCGCGTAACCGCGCAAACCGTCGCCACGGGTGAGGATGAGTTTAAGCACACCCTCGTCCATCGCGGCAGCGTAGCTCAGCAGTTCGTGGCGAATCATTTCGATATCGGCAGCGATAGCCAGACGCGAGCAGCCATCGGCCAGCCGCGTCATGTGTCGATCAAGCAATACCGGCTGGCCGTCACGCACGGCAATGGTCTCGAACAGACCATCGCCGTAAGCCAGGCCGCGGTCTTTCAGCGACAGAGTGTCAGCCGGTTGACCGTCGACCCAGCTGTCCATCAGCCTGCGAACCGACGGAACGCCAAGGTACCGTTGGTGCCGCCAAAGCCGAAGGAGTTCGACAGCACGACATCGATGTCCATGTTGCGCGCGGTGTGCGGCACGAAATCGAGATCACAGCCTTCGTCCGGCTCATCAAGGTTGATGGTTGGCGGCGCTACCTGGCTGTTGATCGCCAGGATGCTGAAGATCGCCTCGACCGCTCCGGCCGCACCCAGCAGGTGGCCCGTCATGGACTTGGTGGAGCTGACCGCCAGTTTATAGGCGTGCTCACCGAACACCGACCTGATCGCGTTGGCCTCGGCAAGGTCGCCGGCCGGGGTCGAGGTGCCGTGGGCATTGATGTATTGCACCTGATCGGCGTTGATCTTCGCGTCGCGCAAGGCGTTGGTGATGCAGCGAGCTGCACCCGCGCCGTCAGCAGGTGGCGAAGTCATGTGGAACGCATCGCCACTGGTGCCGAAACCGATCAGCTCGGCGTAGATGGTCGCGCCGCGCGCCTTTGCGTGTTCGAGTTCTTCGAGCACCAGTGCACCGGCACCGTCGGACAGTACGAAACCGTCACGGCCCTTGTCCCAGGGACGGCTGGCGCGAGTTGGCTCGTCGTTGCGGGTCGACAGCGCACGGGACGCGCCGAAGCCGCCCATGCCCAGACCGCATGCGGCCATTTCGGCACCGCCGGCAATCATCACGTCGGCTTCGTCGTACATGATGTTGCGCGCCGCCATGCCGATGCAGTGCGTACCGGTGGTACACGCTGTAGCAATGGCGTAGTTAGGTCCCTGTGCACCCAGATGGATCGACAGGAAACCGGAAATCATATTGATGATCGAGCCTGGCACGAAGAATGGCGAGATTCGACGCGGGCCCGTCTCATGCAAAGTACGGCTGGTTTCTTCGATATTGGTCAGACCGCCGATGCCCGAACCCATGGCCACGCCAATGCGCTCGCGGTTGGCGTCAGTGACTTCCAGGCCAGCGTTGCGTACGGCTTGAAAGCCAGCCGCGAGACCGTACTGGATGAACAGGTCGAGCTTGCGCGCTTCCTTGACCGACAGGTATTCCTCGACATTGAAGCCCTTTACCGAGCCGCCAAAGCGGGTGGAATAGGCAGAAAGGTCGGTGTGTTCGATCAGACCAATGCCACTGCGGCCAGCCAGAATGCCCTGCCAACTGCTTGGCACATCCGTGCCCAGTGGCGACAACATACCCATACCGGTGACTACGACGCGTCTACGCGACACAGCACTCTCCTTTTTCAAATGACGACTTTGCATCAGGCCTAAAGAAAAAACCGCACGCCGTGATGGCAGTGCGGTTTTTCCATGACAGCGAGCAACGATTACAAGCTATTAAGCCTGGTGGTTTGTAACGTAATCGATTGCAGCTTGTACAGTAGTGATCTTCTCAGCTTCTTCGTCAGGGATTTCGGTCTCGAATTCCTCTTCCAGAGCCATCACCAGCTCAACGGTGTCAAGGGAGTCGGCACCCAGGTCTTCTACGAAGGAAGCGGTGTTAACCACTTCTTCTTCTTTAACACCCAGTTGCTCGGCAACGATTTTCTTGACGCGCTCTTCGATGGTGCTCATACCTTGTTTTCACTCCTAATGGACAAATTCAGGCAGCTGGCCAGTGGGTAAGTGTATAGAAAGACTTTTCAGTTTTTCAACTGAAAGCTTCACTCCTCAAACCCTGCGGCCCTCTGCCTATAAATAGATTGCAGCTTTATAACGGATTTTAGACAGCTCGTATGACATTTTTTTGAAGCAATCCGTCACATTTTACTTACATGTACATCCCACCGTTCACCGGGATTGTAGCCCCAGTAACGTATGCCGCACCGTCGGATGCAAGAAAAGCGACCACAGACGCGATCTCTTGAGCTTGTCCCAGACGACCCAGCGGAATCTGCGTCTGCAAGGCTTCACGCTGTGCTTCAGGCAGTTCGCGGGTCATATCGGTGTCGATAAACCCTGGGGTTACCGAGTTGACCGTAATCGAACGCGAACCGACTTCACGCGCCATTGCACGGCTGAAACCTTCCAGACCGGCCTTGGCGGCTGCATAGTTTACTTGGCCTGCGTTGCCCATGGCACCCACCACCGAGCCAATACTGATAATTCGACCCCAACGGGCTTTGGTCATGCCGCGCAGAACGCCCTTGGACAGGCGATACAGACTGTTCAGGTTGGTATCGATCACGTCGTACCATTCGTCATCTTTCATGCGCATCATCAGGTTATCGCGGGTGATGCCGGCATTATTGACCAAAATCGCCGGTGCACCGAACTGCTCCTGTATGGTCGCGATCACTTTGCTGACGGATTCGTCGCTGGTGACGTTGAGTTCCAGACCGGTACCCTGAATGCCGTGCTCTTTGAGCGTGGCGGCAATCGCCTCGGCACCCTTGGCGGAGGTTGCGGTACCCACAACGATGGCGCCCTGACGGCCCAGTTCCAGTGCGATAGCCTGGCCGATACCGCGGCTTGCACCGGTGACCAGTGCAACTTTACCTTGCAGACTCATGCAAGTTTCTCCTGATTCAGGCCTGCGCTGCACGAGCGGCAGCGAAAGCGTCTGGGGTATTGAGGTTGGAAGTCGAAACGCCTTCGGCGCAACGTTTGTTCAGACCAGCCAGTACTTTGCCCGGGCCACATTCGACCAGATTGGTCGCGCCCTTCGCGGCCAGAGTCTGTACGGACTCGACCCAGCGTACTGGCTTGTAGAGTTGTTCGAGCAGATCACGCTTGAGGGTTTCCAGATCGGCCGGCACTTGTGCGCTGACGTTCTGTACCACCGGGATCTGCGGCGCCTGCCAGTTAATGGCGGCTATGGACTCGGCAAAGCGCTCGGCAGCCGGACGCATCAGCTCGCAGTGCGACGGCACGCTCACCGGCAGCGGCAAGGCACGCTTGGCGCCACGCGCCTTGCAGCCCTCAATGGCGCGCTCGACGGCAGCCTTGGCACCGGCCACTACAACCTGGCCCGGGGAGTTGAAGTTGACGGCGCTGACCACTTCGCCCTGTGCCGCCTCAGCACAGGCCGCCAGCACGTCAGCATCTTCCAGACCCAGAATGGCAGCCATGCCGCCCTGCCCGGCCGGAACCGCTTCCTGCATCAGCTGGCCACGGCGCTCAACGAGCTTTACCGCATCAGCCAGACTCAGGCTGCCGGCAGCCACCAGCGCGCTGTATTCACCCAGGCTGTGACCGGCAACAAATGCCGGACGCACACCACCTTCAGCCAGCCACAGACGCCACAAGGCGATCGATGCGGTCAGAATGGCCGGTTGGGTTTTGTCGGTTTGATTAAGCAGCTCTTCCGGCCCCTGCTGGGTCAGTGCCCACAGGTCATAGCCCAGAGCAGCGGAGGCTTCTTGGAAAGTTTCGAGGATCAATGGATGTTGCGCGCCCAGCTCGGCCAGCATGCCGAGGGACTGCGAACCTTGTCCTGGAAAGACGAATGCGAGGGAAGCAGACATGTAACAAGCCCCTAATGATCTTGTCGTCGGAAAATGACGCCCCACTGGGGGACGCAAGAAACTGACAGTTGGATGGCCCTTTGAACCGGGCGGTCACATTTAAGCATTGTCCGACGAAAACGCCTAAGACAACAAATCCTCCAGACGCCCGTGAAGGCGCTCGGGCAGGTTCTCCTGAATCTCGATCAGCGCACGCTGAATCGCACTCTGAAAGCCCTGAACTCCCGCCGAACCGTGGCTTTTCACCACAATGCCCTGCAAGCCAAGGAAGCTTGCGCCATTGTGTCGCGCCGGTGCCAGATCTGCCTGCAAGCGCTTCATCAATGGCAGCGCCAAGGCACCGATTGCGCGCGAAGCCATGTTCTTTTTGAACAGCGCCTCAATGCGCGCAGCAATCATCGTGGCGAGGCCTTCGCTGGACTTGAGCAGAATGTTGCCGACAAACCCGTCGCACACCACCACATCCGCCTCACCGCGATACAGGCCGTCACCTTCGACGAAACCGATGTAGTTGATACCTCTGGCCGCCTGCAACAGCGTTGCCGCCAACTTGACCTGTTGATTGCCCTTGATGTCTTCGGTGCCGATGTTCAGCAACGCCACCCGAGGGCGAGCAATACCCAGCGTCTGCGCCGCCACCGAACCCATCACCGCAAACTGCAACAGATGCTCCGCACTGCAATCGACATTGGCGCCAAGATCAAGCAACTGGCAATAACCTTTCTGCGTCGGAATGGCGGCAACCATCGCGGGACGGTCGATACCCGGCAAGGTCTTCAGCACATAGCGCGACAGCGCCATCAACGCGCCGGTATTGCCGGCACTGACACAGGCTTGAGCCTTGCCATCACGCACCAATTCAAGGGCAACACGCATCGACGAGTCCGGCTTGCCACGCAGGGCTTGAGTCGGTTTTTCGTCCATGGTGATGACTTCGCTGGCCGCAACAATCGTCAGGCGCGCGCGATCGGCAGCCGATTGGCCATTGATCAATTCTTCAAGAAGGGAGGGTTGACCGACGAGGGTCAGATGCAGCGAGGGTGTAGCAGACAGGCAAGCAAGGCTGGCCTGAACAATGCTGCGGGGACCGAAGTCCCCGCCCATTGCGTCAATCGCGATGACTTGAGCAGACAAGTGATTACTCGTCAGCGCCCTTGTCGATCACTTTACGGCCACGGTATACGCCTTCTGGCGATACGTGGTGACGCAGGTGAATTTCACCAGTGGTTTTTTCTACAGACAGAGTGCTCGCCGTCAGGGCGTCGTGCGAACGACGCATGTCACGGGCAGAGCGGGATTTTTTGTTCTGCTGAACAGCCATAATTGATTAACTCCTAAACGTTTGGGTCACGCTTTAACTGCGCCAATACACTGAACGGGTTGGACCGCGTTACCTCGTCCTCGCTCGGTTCGGGCTCATCTGACCCCGCCGGCTGCTGGCATTCTTCCGGATGATGAGCAGGCACGATAGGCAAGGCAAGCAAAAGCTCCTCCTCGACCAGTGACTGCAGATCCAATGGATCTTCGCCCAGTTCCAGCACGTCATAACCTTTCGGTAACGACTGGGTATTCGCACCCTCCTTAACCACAGCGTAACTGCATTCGCTGTGGATCGGCAGGGTGACCAGCTCAAGACAACGCTGGCAAACCATTTTGACCTCGGTGTCGATAAAGCTGTGGATTACCACAGATTTACGTTCATCTCGTTCAAAAACGAATTTCGCCTGCACCGTACCGACAGTGTCGGAAAGCGGGTCGCAGAGTCTCTTCAAATCGGCCAGTAGCAGCTCACCTTGGATGGTGGTGCCACGATCAGCCAATTTGCGCGGGTCAACGTGAGGTGGAATCGGGTCATTCAACATAGGCGCAGCATTATAGGGATGCCCCCACCCATGTCAAAGGAAATTGTGCCCTGTCCGTCACTTGCGTGCCTCCGCTAGAATTCACATCTGCCTCAGGAGACGCAAATGCTGCCTTTATTACTTGCTTCAAGCTCGACTTATCGCCGGGAATTGCTCTCCCGCCTGCACCTGCCATTCGTCTGCAGCTCCCCAGATATCGATGAAAGCCACCGTCCCGGCGAACCAGCGATCGAGCTGGTCAAACGTCTTGCCGAACAGAAGGCCCGAGCATTGGCCGACAGCCACCCCGCTCATCTGATTATTGGCTCCGACCAGGTGGCCGTACTCGGCGCCCGGATCATCGGCAAGCCGCACACCTTCGACAAGGCCCGCGAGCAACTGATGGCCGCCAGCGGCGCCAGCGTGACTTTTCTCACCGGCCTAGCGCTGCTCAATAGCCAGACAGGGCAATGCCAGGTCGACTGCGTACCGTTCACCGTGCACATGCGCCAACTCGATCAGGCACGGGTCGAGCGTTACCTGCACATCGAGCAGCCTTACGACTGCGCGGGCAGCTTCAAGGCTGAAGGTCTGGGCGTGAGCCTGTTCCAGTCCACCGAAGGCCCTGACGCTACCAGCCTGATCGGTCTGCCGCTGATTCGCCTGATCGACATGCTGCTACTTGAAGGCGTACAGATTCCTTAAAGCAAAAAATCGCAGCCAGCGGCAGCTCTTACAGGGTTCGCGTCATCGCAAATAATGCGAATGAACATCGAACCTGCAGGCGCTGCCGCAGACTGCGATCTTTTGATCGCTACAACCAATTAACGCAACGATGGCCCGTGGAAGCCCATCCACATCGCCAACTGCTCGGCCACACTGGCGCCAAGTTTCTTCGAGAAGCGGTCAAACGGCGATTCCTGGACGGTGAAGTCCACCAACTCTTTCTCGCCGACCACATCACGCGCCACCGAACTGGCACTGCCCAGACCATCGATCAAGCCCAGCGGCAGCGCCTGCTCGCCAGACCAGACCAGCCCGGAGAACAGTTCCGGATGCTCTTTGTCCTTCAGGCGATCGCCACGGCCCTGCTTGACGCTGTTGATGAACTGCTTGTGCGTGGTGTCCAGCACACTTTGCCAGAACGCCGTTTCTTCAGGCTTCTGCGGCTGGAACGGATCAAGGAACGATTTGTGCTCGCCAGACGTGTACGTGCGACGCTCGACTCCCAGCTTCTCCATGGTGCCGACAAAGCCGTAACCGGCCGCCGTTACACCAATGGAGCCCACCAGACTCGCCTTGTCGGCGTAGATCTGATCCGCGGCGCTGGCGATGTAATACGCACCAGACGCACCGAGATCGGAAATCACCGCATACAGCTTGATCTCGGGGTGCAAGCCACGCAGACGCTTGATCTCGTCATACACATAACCGGACTGCACAGGACTACCGCCCGGACTGTTGATCCGCAGGATGACACCCTTGACCTTCTTGTCCTCGAACGCTGCGCGCAGGCTGCCGACAATGTTGTCGGCACTGGCCGGCTCTTTGTCGGCGATCACGCCAGTGACGTCGATCAGCGCGGTGTAGTTGGTGCTGCGAGTGGCGCTTTTTTCCATGTCCATCAGCGGCGTGAACAGAATCAGCGCGACAAACAGGTAAACAAATGTCAGCAGCTTGAAGAAAATCCCCCAACGCCGCGAACGACGTTGTTCCTGCACACCCGCCAGAAGGGTCTTTTCCAGCAGCTTCCAGCTCTTCTCGTCACCGTCGTCGGCACTTGCCTTGGCCGGTGCTTTCCATTCGTCGGTCATGCCATCCACCCCAGCAAAAACGTATTAAGCCTGCTGCGCCAGCCAGGCATGCAATTCGGAAAAACGGTCGATCGACAGACGCGGTTCGAACTGTTGCAACGATTCGATCGATTGCGCGCCATAACTGACAGCCACCGAATCCATCCCCGCGTTACGCGCCATCAGCAGATCGAAGGACGAATCCCCGACCATCAGCGCCTGTTCGGCACGCACACCGCAATGAGCAAGTATCTGCTCCAGCATCAGAGGGTGCGGCTTGCTCGCAGTTTCATCGGCCGCGCGGGTAATGTCGAAATACTCTTCCCAGCCATTGGCCTTGAGCACCCGATCCAGTCCGCGCCGATTCTTGCCGGTCGCGACAGCGAGGTGATAACCCTGCTCACGAAAGGACGCCATTGATTCGACGACCCCCTCAAACAGCGGCGAAGGCACAGCCTCTGCCGCAATGTAGTGATCAGCGTAATACTCACGAAACAAGGTCATTTCGGCGTCGCTGATTTCGGGATACAAGGTGCGGATCGCCTCGGGCAAGCCAAGACCGATGATGCCTTTGACGGCAAAATCATCACGCAATTCGAAACCGGAGCGCCCGGACGCCGAATGCATGGCCTCGACGATCCGATGAATGGAATCGGCCAGCGTGCCGTCCCAATCGAAAATCAGCAGTTTGTAATCAGATGGGCGCACTCAATCGCTCCACGGTCTTGGCCCACATTTCATCGACCGGCGCCTGCAGGGTCAGCTTGTCGCCATCCGGCAGCGGCACGGTCAGCATGTAAGCATGCAGGAACAGGCGCTTGCCGCCCAGATCGCGGATTTCCTTGGTGAAACCCTCGTCGCCATACTTACTGTCGCCAGCAATGCAATGCCCGGCATGCAGGGTGTGAACGCGAATCTGGTGGGTGCGACCGGTCACAGGCTTGGCTTCGACCATGGTCGCGAAGTCGCCAAAGCGGCGCAGCACCTTGAACAGGGTCAGGGCTTCTTTGCCTTCTTCATTGACTTCAACCATGCGCTCGCCGGAACGCAAGTTGCTCTTGAGCAATGGTGCGCTGACTTTCTTGATCGAGGTCGCCCAGTTGCCGCGCACCAGCGCCATGTAGCGCTTGTCGATGCCATCACCGCGTAACTGCTCGTGCAAGTGACGGAGCATGCTGCGCTTCTTGGCAATCATCAGCAGGCCGGAAGTGTCGCGGTCGAGACGGTGAACCAGCTCCAGCTCTTTGGTATCCGGACGCAACTGACGAAAGGCTTCGATCACACCGAAGTTCAAGCCGCTGCCACCGTGAACCGCAATGCCCGCAGGCTTGTTAATCACGATCAGGGCTTTGTCTTCGAAGACAATCGAGGCTTCCAGGCGCTGCAACAGGCCCTGCGCCAGAGGCACCGGCTCGTCACGCTCAGGCACGCGAACGGGCGGCACGCGCACGATATCACCGGCCTGCAGCTTGTATTCGGGCTTGATCCGACCTTTGTTCACACGCACTTCGCCTTTGCGCAAAATGCGGTAAATCAAAGTCTTGGGCACACCTTTGAGCCGGGCGAGGAGAAAATTGTCGATTCGTTGGCCGGCATACTCCGGCGAGACTTCAAGCAGTTGAACGCCTGGAGTCGAAGGGGCAGTAGTTGTCATGGCGCGGATGATAACAATTTTTATGGATTTGAAGCACTTAATCATTGCTGCTATAGTCGCGAACGCCGCCAAAAGCGGCCTGGACAGCGGCACCACGGTCAAAAACCGGCCCTGACCAACGCAATTCACCAGGACGCGAGGCCGTCCTACGGGGCTTTCGCTACGTAACGGTGGAGTTTGCAGTTGTAACAAGCGCAGGTGACATAAGGCCTGAATCACACCGCCGAGCAGAGTTTTTACTCGCCTGGCAGGCAAACATTCAAGGCCAGTTCACAAAGTGCAGTCAGCTGTGAATGACCCCGAGCGAAGGCTTCGGAAACAACGCCTAAATTAGCCATGATGCGTGACCTCCCCTTTCGGAGCTCACGGTAAATGCCAACCCGTTGCGGATTCTGCGCGCGGCAGCACCCGAATTATCAGGGATACGTGTAGGGTGGAGATGCACAACCGCTGGACTGTGTAGCATTAGGCTTTATCAAGACGCTTCATCTCGTCCACAGCCGCTGGTTGATTCCTCCTCCTGACTGAGTGCTTAAGTAGCCACAGCAAGCAGGACGCGTACGTCGCGGTCTCGGCCCAATTGGTCGCAATCGCTAGACACGGGAATGGCCAACCACTCCCGACGCACCTGACACCGACCATGAGAAGTCGTGTGTGCCGAACGCCGTTTCCGGCAGCCCGGAAACCGACGGTACTACATGAAAAGAATGCTGATTAACGCAACTCAACCCGAAGAGTTGCGTGTTGCACTGGTAGATGGTCAACGCCTCTACGACCTGGACATCGAATCCGGTGCACGCGAGCAGAAAAAAGCCAATATCTATAAAGGCAAGATCACTCGCATCGAACCAAGCCTTGAGGCTGCCTTTGTCGACTTCGGCTCTGAGCGCCACGGCTTCCTGCCCCTCAAAGAAATCTCCCGCGAATACTTCAAGAAAGCCCCTGAAGGCCGCGTCAACATCAAGGACGTCCTGAGCGAAGGCCAGGAAGTCATCGTTCAGGTCGAGAAAGAAGAACGTGGCAACAAGGGCGCAGCCCTGACCACCTTCATCAGCCTGGCCGGTCGTTACCTCGTACTGATGCCGAACAACCCGCGTGCCGGCGGTATCTCCCGTCGCATCGAAGGCGAAGAGCGCAACGAACTGCGTGAAGCGCTGAACGGTCTGGTTGCTCCAGCCGACATGGGTCTGATCGTGCGCACTGCCGGCCTTGGCCGCAGCAGCGAAGAAATGCAGTGGGACCTCGATTACCTGCTGCAACTCTGGACCGCCATCAAAGAAGCCTCGCTGGATCGCGCCGCGCCATTCCTGATCTACCAGGAAAGCAACGTGATCATCCGCGCTATCCGCGATTACTTGCGCCAGGACATCGGCGAAGTGCTGATTGACAGCGTTGAAGCCCAGGACGAAGCCCTGACCTTCATCCGCCAGGTGATGCCGCAGTACGCCAGCAAGATCAAGCTGTACGAAGACAGCGTCCCGCTGTTCAACCGTTTCCAGATCGAAAGCCAGATCGAGACCGCTTTCCAACGCGTCGTCGAACTGCCTTCCGGCGGCTCCATCGTTATCGATCCGACCGAAGCCCTGGTGTCTATCGACATCAACTCGGCCCGCGCCACCAAAGGCAGCGACATCGAAGAAACCGCCCTGCAGACCAACCTTGAAGCGGCTGAAGAAATCGCCCGTCAGTTGCGCCTGCGCGACATCGGCGGCCTGATCGTCATCGACTTCATCGACATGACCCCTGCCAAGAACCAGCGCGCCGTGGAAGAGAAAGTCCGCGAATGCCTGGAAGCCGACCGCGCTCGCGTGCAGATCGGCCGTATCTCGCGCTTCGGCCTGCTGGAAATGTCCCGTCAGCGCCTGCGTCCATCGCTGGGCGAAAGCAGCGGCATCGTTTGCCCGCGTTGCAACGGCACCGGCATCATCCGCGACGTTGAATCGCTGTCGCTGGCGATCCTGCGCCTGATCGAAGAAGAAGCACTGAAAGACCGCACCGCCGAAGTCCGCGCCCAGGTGCCGATCCCGGTTGCTGCGTTCCTGCTCAACGAAAAACGCAACTCGATCACCAAGATCGAACTGCGCACCCGTGCCCGCATCATCATTCTGCCGAACGATCACCTCGAAACGCCGCACTTCGAAGTTCAGCGTCTGCGTGATGACAGCCCGGAAGCCGCGACCAACCAGTCCAGCTACGAAATCGCTGCGGCCGCTGCCGAAGTCGAAGAAGTCCAGCCAGCCGCTGCGACCCGCACCCTGGTTCGCCAGGAAGCCGCGGTCAAGACTGCTCCGGCTCGCGCCAACGCTCCGGTTCCGACCGAAGTTGCAGCACCTGCCGCACCAGCGCCTGCTCCAGCTGCCATACCAGAACCAAGCCTGTTCAAAGGTCTGGTGAAGTCGCTGGTCAGCCTGTTCGCTACCAAGGAAGAGCCAGCCGCTCCGGTGGTGGTTGAAAAACCGGCCACCGAACGCCCGGCCCGTAACGAAGAGCGTCGCAACGGTCGTCAGCAGAGCCGCAACCGTAACGGTCGCCGCGATGAAGAACGCAAGCCGCGCGAAGAGCGTGCACCGCGTGAAGAGCGCGCCCCACGTGAGCCGCGTGAAGAGCGTCAGCCTCGTGAAGCCCGTGAAGTTCGCGAGCCTCGCGAAGCCCGCACCGAAGCGCCAGCCGCCCGCGAAGAACGCGCACCACGCGCCCCGCGTGAAGAGCGTGCACCACGCGCTCCACGTGAAGATCGCAAGCCACGTGGCGAGCGTGAGGAACGTGTTCGTGAACTGCGCGAGCCACTGGATGCCGCTCCAGCTGTAGCCGCAGCCGCTGCCGTGACCGCTGAAGAGCGTCCGGCCCGCCAGCCACGTGAAGAGCGCGCACCGCGTCCACCGCGTGAAGAACGTCAACCGCGCGCCGAGCAGGCCGCTGCTGCCGTTGCCGATGAAGAAGAAGTCATCAGCAACGAAGAGCAACTGCCGGAAGACGGTTCGGAGAGCGCCGAAGGCGATCGCCCACGTCGTCGCTCCCGCGGTCAGCGTCGTCGCAGCAACCGTCGTGAGCGTCAGCGTGATGCCAATGGCAACGTGATCGAAGGTTCGGAAGAGTCCGAGTCCGACGAAAACGCTGAAGGCCCAAGCACTGCCGATCTGGCCGCTGGCCTGGCCGTGACTACCGCCGTTGCCAGCAGCGTGATCAGCGCTCCGGCTGAAGCACAAGCTCACGAGCAAGCCGAACGTGCCACCGCCGCTACTCTGGAAACTGCTCCAGTAGAAGCACCGGTTGTTGAAGCCACCACTCCAGTGGAAGTGACAGCAGCTCCGGAAGTTGAAGTAGCACCGGTTCGCGAAACCCAGGCTCAGTTTGAAGCTTTTGCTGAACCTGCCGCCGAACCTGCACCAGTCGTCGAGGCGCCAGTCGTCGCTGCAGAGCCGGTTGTCGAAACCGTCGCTGAAACCGTGACCGAAACCGTGCGTGAAGTTCGCGAAGAGCAGACTGCATTCAACTGGGTAGCTGAGCCTGCCGCCGCTGAAACACCAGCGCCTGCATACGAAGCACCAGTGGTTGAAGAAGCCAAGGTTGCCGAACCGGCTCCAGCGCCAATCGTTGAAGCGCCAGTCGTCGAGGCTCCAGTGGCTGCCGAAGCACCAGCCCCAGTGGTTGAAACTGCACCGGTCAGCGCGCTGACACCAAGCGGCCGCGCGCCGAACGACCCGCGTGAAGTGCGTCGTCGCAAGCGTGAAGAAGAGCGTCTGGCGAAGGAAGCCGAGCTGGCAGCAGCTTCTGCTCCGGTTGTTGCCGAGCCAGTGGTTGCTGAAGTGATTGAGGCAGCTCCTGCCCCGACTGCCGAAGAAGCTACCGTTGAATCGGTAATCGCTGAAGCGCCACGCTCCGTTCAGGACGCGGCACAGCAACACGAAGAGGCCCAGGAAAAAGAACACGAGCCTAAACCACTCGTCTGATTCCGTAAGCCACTAAAAAGCCCCGCCTGAGCAATCAGGCGGGGCTTTTTTATGCGGTCTTTTGACTTTGCTGTTACTTAAATACCAAAGCTTCAGGAACGTCGATATCCCACAACACCCCTGGATCATCTACCAACACTTCCACCACCCTTCCCTGCTTGAACAAAGGCCTGGCTCCGCGATCACCGCTCAACGCCAGCAACCCCGAGCCAAACGAACGCCCAAACCCTACAGGATGCCCAAACTCGCCATCCTGCACCGGCACACTCACCGCATCGTCCACCATCGCCGCCATCACCCGCTCGATACTCGACGGCAAGATAAACGGCATATCTCCCAGCACGATCAGCCAGCCATCAACATCCGGACACGCCGCCACGCCTGCGGCAATGCTGTCGCCCATGCCGGTCGACTCGATCGAGACCACTTCACAGCCATAAGCCTGCGCCATGCGCATCGCCTGCGGTCGCGCTTCAGTCGTCACCAGCACGCGCTTGTCGAGACTGGCCGGCAGGTTCACCAGCACGTGCTCGATCACCGAACGCACGGCGCCATCACGACCAGCGCAGTCGGCCAGCAACTTGTCCTTGTCCGCGCCCGCCACCTGGCGAAAGCGGCTGCCCTCGCCTGCTGCCAACACGATCACTGCGATGGAGCGACTCATGCGCCCTCCACTGGCTTCTTCTGTTTCAACTCGACCCCGTTCTTGATCGCCACGATCTCCGCGAGCAAGGACAAGGCAATTTCCGCCGGCGAGTGACTGCCGATGTGCAGACCGATCGGCCCATGCAAACGCTTGATCGCGTCGACTGACAAGCCTAGCTGAGCGAGATTCTCCCGGCGTTTCTGACTGTTGACCCGCGAACCCAGTGCGCCGACATAAAAGGCCGGCGAATCGAGCGCAGTGAGCAACGCCATGTCGTCCAGCCGCGGATCGTGGGTCAGCGCGACAATCGCCGTGCGCTCGTCGGTCTGGATGTTCAGCACCGCATCATCCGGCATACCCGGAACGAAACGACCATGCTGTTCTTCCCAGCCGTAGACGAACTCGGTGCGCGGATCGCAGATCAGCACCTCGAAATCCAGCAGTCGCGCCATGTCCGCCACATACCGCGACAACTGGCCGGCGCCGATCAACAGCAGACGCCAGCGCGGACCGTAAATCGCGCGCAGGGTTTTGCCATCGAACTCCAGCGCGTCGGATTTGCTCGCGGGCGTCAATACCACTTCACCCGTTTCAATGTTCAACTCACGGGCAACGATCTCGTGGGCCTCACATCGCGCAAGCAGTTCGGCGACCCACGCCGGGTCGCCGACCCGCTCTTCTGTCAGGCGCAACGTGCCGCCACACGGCAAACCGAACCGCGCCGCCTCTTCACGCGTGACGCCATAGGTGATCAGTTGCACCGGCGGCCCGTCGGTGGCAATGCGCCCGTCGTGCAGCCGGGCGATCAAGTCATCCTCGACACAGCCGCCGGACACCGAGCCAATTACCACGCCGTCCTCGCGCAAGGCGAGCATGGCGCCGGGCGACCGCGGCGCCGTGCCCCAGGTCTGCACCACGCTGAACAGCACCACCCGCTGACCGGCGCGGCGCCATTCAAGCACGCTGCGCAGGACATTCAGATCAACGCTGTCCATCAGGCCTCTGCCTTCTGCCAGCCCTGCAACTGATAACGCACAGGCAGGTTGCGGATGCGTTTGCCGGTAGCGGCGAAGATCGCATTGCACAGTGCCGGCGCAATCGGCGGTACGCCCGGCTCACCGACGCCGCCCAACGGCACATCGCCCGGTGGCGTGACCAGATGCACGGCAACTTCCTTCGGCGCCAGCGACATGCGCGCCACTTCGTACATATGGAAATTGTCCTGCTGAACCTTGCCGTCCTTGAAGCTGATTTCACCCAGCACGGCGTTACCCAGGCCCATCACGCAAGCGCCCTCGAACTGCGAGCGAATACGTTCAGGATTGATCTGCGGCCCGCAATCCACGGCGATGTCGGCCTTGTGCACGATCAGCGTGCCATCGTCCTTGACCTCGACTTCAATCACCGCCGCCACGTAAGTGACGAAGCTGTAATGCACCGCCAGCCCCAGGCCACGACCCTTTGGCAGTTGACGACCCCAACCGGCTGCCTTGGCCGCGGTTTCGAGCACGGCGCGCATACGACCGGTGTCGATCGGATAACGCTCAGGGGATTCGCCGTAGTTCCACTCTTCACTCAAGGTGCGCGGATCGATTTGACGGTCCGGGCCAAGCAGCTTGATCTGATATTTGAGCGGATCCACACCGGCCCTGTGTGCCAGTTCATCGACGAAACTCTGGATCGCGAAACCATGAGGAATGTTCGACACCGAGCGATACCAGCCGACCCGTGTGTGCACCCTCGCTTCCGGGTTTTCCAGACGCACATTGGGAATGGCGTAGGCCATGTTGGTGAAGCCCATGCCCAGTTCGAACGCGGCTTCGTGGTTCATGCCCGGCGCAAACAGCGCGGTGATGCTCGGCGCCACGGTGCGATGCAACCAGCCGGACGGCATGCCGTCCTTGCCCACGCCCGCCTTCAGGTATTCGGCGGACACGGTATGGAAATACGAGTTGTGCACGTCGTCCTCGCGCGTCCACTGCACCCGCACGGCCTTGCCAGGAAACTCCTTGGCGAGGATCGCCGCTTCAATGACGAAGTCCGGTTTCGACTTGCGCCCGAAACCGCCACCCAGCAGCGTCACATTGACTGTGACGTTATCGAATGGCAGCCCCAGGCGCTCAGCGATGCGTTCACGCGTCACCTGCGGTGCCTGGCTCGGCGCCCATGCCTCGCAAACGCCGTTGTTGAAACGGGCGATGGCCACCATCGGCTCCATCGGTGCCTGCGCCAGATGCGGCAAATAATAAGAAGCTTCCAGGCTGCTGGCAGCACTGCTCAGCGCCTTGTCGATATCGCCGGTGTTGCGCACCACTTTGCCGGGCTTCAGCGACGCGGCTTCCAGTTCCTTGCGATAAGCGATCGAGTCGTAACTGGCGTTCGGGCCATCGTCCCATTCGATCTTCAGCGCCTCGCGACCCTTGATTGCCGCCCAGGTGTTGCTGGCAACCACGGCCACCCCGCCCAACGGTTGAAACTCCGAAGGCAATGGGCGGCCTTCGATTTGAATGACTTTTATCACGCCGGGCACTTTCAGCGCCGCGCTGTCATCCACGGATTTGACCTTGCCGCCGTACACCGCCGGACGGGCGATGGTCGCGTACAGCATGCCGTCGAAATGCACGTCGGCGCCGTACACCGCACGGCCTTTGACGATGTCGTCACCGTCGATGGCTTTGGTGCCTTCCTTGCCGATGTAGCGAAATTCCGACGGCTGCTTGAGGCGCAGACTGTCGCGCGCCGGTACCGCCAACGCACTGGCTGCAGCGGCGAGCTCGCCATAACCCAGCTCACGCCCGGACGGCTTGTGAATGACTTTGTGCAATTGCGCATGGCATTCGCCCACCGGCACCTTCCATTGCGCTGCCGCCGCTTGCTCAAGCATCGTACGGGCTGCCGCGCCGCAACGGCGCATCGGCTCGTACCAGTGACGCATGCTGCGCGAACCGTCGGTGTCCTGATTGCCGAAACGCACTTCATCGCCAGGCGCCTGCTGCACTTTGACGTGCGCCCAATCAGCTTCCAGTTCGTCGGCGACAACCATGGTCAGACTGGTGCGCACGCCCTGGCCCATCTCGGACCGGTTACACACAACAGTCACCGTGCCGTCGGTGGCGATGCTGACGTAGACCTTCGGATCGTCGATCCAGCCGTTGGGCATGCCATCGGCACCGAACTGTTTCGGCTTGTCTTCGGCGAACGCATCCTGCCAACCCCAGCTCGCCGCCAGCACCAATGCACCGGTGGCGGTTGCGCCTTTAAGGAAGCCACGGCGACTGAGATTGCTCAGGGCGAAATCATTCGGCAGGCGACTCATGCCTTGGCCTCCTTCAGGTGGGTGGAAGCCTGGCGGATCGCGGTTTTGATCCGGTTATAGGTGCCGCAGCGGCAAATGTTGCCGACCATGGCTTCTTCGATCTGCTCGTCGCTCGGGTCGGGATTGGTCTTGAGCAAAGCGGTGGCCGACATGATCTGCCCGCCCTGACAAAAACCGCACTGGGCCACGGCGCTGTCGAGCCAGGCTTGCTGGACGACTTGCCCGACAGGGTCGGCGTGCAGGTTGTCGATAGTAGTGACGTTCTGGCCGACTACCGAGCCGATCGGCGTGATGCAACTGCGCGCCGGCAAACCATCGATATGAATGGTGCAAGCGCCGCAAAGGCCCATGCCGCAACCGAATTTGGTGCCGTTGTAACCGGCGACATCACGAATCGCCCACAACAGCGGCATGTCTTCGGTGACATCGAGTGAATGGTCTTGGCCATTGAGTTTCAGGGTAATCATGGGCACGCCCGCATATTTTTGGAGGTTATGGGGTCGAGCAATCTGCCGCCGGAAAGTCAGCGGTGGGTTCGCGCAGATCGACTCAGGCTAATGGGCTCTCTTGTGCTGACGGAAAGGTCTGCACCGGGCCTTTGGTGGAGCAAATGAACGGTATCGTTAGCTCGCTAAGTTAACCCAGGATTAACAAAAAAGCCCTGCTGAGACAGGGCTTTCAGTTACGAGCTTTTAGCTACATGCTGCAAAGTTGCGAGCTATAAGCTACAAGCTGCAAGAAAAAGCGGTTTGGCACTCATGACGCAGTGTAGCTTGCCGCTTGAAGCTTATAGCTTGTAGCTGCCTCAATACCGATTGGGCTCCATTTCCAGTTCGACATTGAAACGTTCGCTAATGTCTTTCTGGATACGCTGCGCCAAGTCGAGCAACTGCAGGCCGGTCGCCGCGCCGTAGTTGACCAGCACCAGCGCCTGCAACTTATGCACGCCGGCATCGGCCTCACGGAAACCTTTCCAGCCGGCACGTTCGATCAGCCAACCGGCGGCGAGTTTCATCTGCCCGTCCGGTTGGGCGTAGGCCACCAGATCCGGATGCAGCTTCTTGATCTGCGCCACCAGCGCTGCCGGCACCAACGGATTCTTGAAAAAGCTGCCGGCATTGCCGAGCACTGCCGGGTCCGGCAGTTTTTCGCTGCGGATGCTGCAGATTGCGCGGCTGACGTCAGTGGGCGTCGGTTGCTCGATACCCTGCTCGGTCAGGCGCTGACGCACCGGACCGTACTCCAGATGCAGATGCGCGACGCGGTTGAGCGTAAAACGCACCCGCAGAATCAGCCAACGCCCCGGCTGCTGCTTGAACACGCTGTCACGGTAGGAAAAGTTGCATTCTTCGAGGCTGAAATCGCGCAGTTCGCCAGTATGGCGATCCAGCGCGGTGAGCCCGGCGAACACATCCTTGATCTCGACGCCGTAGGCACCGATGTTTTGCATCGGCGCAGCGCCAACGGTGCCGGGGATCAGACTGAGATTTTCCAGCCCGGATAAACCCTGCGCCAAAGTGTGCTGCACAAAGGGATGCCACGGCTCGCCCGCTTCGGCTTCGATCACCACGCGACTGCCGTCATCGCTGATCACGCGGATACCGCGCGTGGCCATGCGCAGCACCAGCGCCGCAATGTCAGCGGTCAGCAGCAAGTTGCTGCCGCCACCGATTACCAGCAGAGGCACATCGTGAGACTCGGCATACGCCAGCGCTTCGCGGACATCGGCGTCGCAGTGGGCTTCGGCGAACAGCTGCGCGTGAACGTCCACGCCAAAACTGTTGAACGGTTTCAGGGAAACCCGGGGTTGCACCAGCAGACTCATAACCGGCCCTTTACTTCGATCAGCAGTTGGTCACAGGCCGCTTCGATCAGATCCAGCACCTGCTCGAAACCCTGGTCGCCGTCGTAATACGGATCAGGCACTTCATCGACGACACCGGCATAACGACGCAGGAACAGATCCAGCTCGGCCTTGCCAGTGGACGGTTGCAGCGCCTTGAGGTTTCGCAGGTTGCTGTTGTCCATGGCCAGGATCAAATCGTAAGTGGCGAAATCGGCACGGCTGACTTGCTGCGCGCGTTGCGCCGACAAATCATAACCGCGCACCTTGGCCGCCGCCTGGCTACGCTTGTCAGGCGCGTTGCCAACGTGCCAGTCACCGGTGCCGGCGGAGGCCACTTCGACCTGATCGGCCAGCCCCGCTTGACGCAGTTTGTGGCGCAACACCCCTTCGGCCGTGGGCGAACGGCAAATGTTGCCCAGGCACACAAACAAAACCCGCATCAAGCCTCCAGCAGGCGACGAACGCGCTCAAGGTCTTCGACGGTGTCGACACCGGTCGGCGGCGCGATCAGCGCGTCGGCGACATGAATCCGCACGCCGTGCCACAGGGCACGCAGTTGCTCCAGCGATTCAGTGTTTTCAAGCCAGCACGGGCCCCAACTGACGAAGTCCTGAAGGAATCCGGCGCGGTAGGCATAAATGCCGATGTGGCGACGATACGGTACGCCATCAGGCAATTGCTCGCGGCTCTTGGCAAACGCATCGCGCGCCCACGGCAAGGTTGCACGGCTGAAGGTCAGCGCCAGACCATTGAGGTCGCTGACGACCTTGACCACGTTCGGGTTGAACAGGGTTTCCACATCTTCGATCGGCTCGGCCAGCGTGGCCATGCGCGCTTCGGTGTGGGCCGCGAGGTTGGCGGCGACCTGATCGATCACGCTTGGCGGAATCAGCGGCTCGTCGCCCTGCACATTGACCACGATTGCGTCAGGCTCAAGGCCCAGTTTCGCCGCGACTTCGGCCAGACGATCGGTGCCGGAGTTGTGATCTTCACGGGTCAGTACCACTTCGGCGCCGAAGCTTTTGCAAGCCTCGACGATGCGCGCATCGTCGGTTGCCACTACCACACGAGTGGCGCTGCTTTTGCTCGCCTGTTCCCAGACGTGCTGGATCATCGGCTTGCCTGCAATGTCCAGCAGCGGTTTACCCGGCAGCCGGGTCGAAGCGTAACGCGACGGGATGACAACGGTGAAGGCAGTGGTCATTTATCCAGACGCTCATCGGTGGTCAGGGTGCGGGCTTCGCTTTCGAGCATGACCGGGATGCCGTCACGGATCGGGTACGCCAGGCCGGCGCCCTTGCTGATCAGTTCGGTCTTGTCGGCGCTGAGCTTGAGCGGGCCTTTGCAGATAGGGCACGCGAGGATGTCGAGCAATTTGGTGTCCATGAACATTCCCTGGATAAAAGAGTTAAGGCAAAAGACGATCCGGCAACAGGCGTATCAGCTGTGTGTCGAACCAGGCCACGAAGGCCGGCGACGGCACGGCATCGACCGCCAGATACCACCAGTCGGCAGCCGCGAAGGCACGGCACTTCACCGCGTCCTTTTCAGTCATCACCAACGGCAATGACGGTGTGAAATTCAAGGCCTGCACGCTGTACTCGGCGTGATCGGCAAACGCATGGGGGACTGGCCGCCAGTCTAGCGCTTCGAGGGTATTGAAGAAACGTTGCGGATTACCGATCCCGGCCACCGCATGCAGCGCCTGCCCGGCCGAAAAATGATCAAGCGGCTTGCGTTCGCCACTGCGCAGATTGATCAGCGCGGTGGGTTGCAGGCGGAAAGCGAAACCGTCGTCGCGGTCCTCGGTGGCACCGTTGAACAGCACGCCGTCAACGCTTTGCAGACGTTCGATCGGCTCGCGCAAAGGACCTGCCGGCAAGCAGCGCTTATTGCCCAGGCCACGGGCGGCGTCGATCAGCACCAGCTCCAGATCCCGCGCCAGTCGGTAGTGCTGCATGCCATCGTCGGAGAGGATCAGATCCAGCGGTTCACTGGCGCACAAGGCTTTGACGGCGGCGCTGCGATTGGGGTCGATCATCAGCGGTACGCCCGTGCGTTGCACGATCAGCAATGGTTCGTCGCCAGCAATGTCGGCGCTTTGATCGGCCTCGACTCGCCAGGGCAACTGCGGTGGTTTGGCGCCGTAACCACGACTGACCACGCCGACGCGCAACCCCCTGCGCCGGCAATGCTCGATCAACCAGAGAATCATCGGCGTCTTGCCGGTGCCGCCGACCGTGATGTTGCCAACCACGATCAATGGCACTGGCGGCTGATAGATTTCGCCTTCACCGTCGAGAAAACGCTGGCGCTTGCCGATGACGACGCGCCGATAGAGCATTTCCAGCGGCCGCAACAGCGTCAGGGCCGGGTGCCCCTGATACCACGCGGCGAGCAAACGATCGGACAGGCTCATCAGGATTTAGGCGCCGCCTCGACCGTGGTCATGCGCAGATGGCTGAAACCGAGCTTGCCGGCCGCGTCCATGGCGGTGATCACTGATTGATGCTGAGCCTTGCCATCGGCACTGATCGACAACGGCATGCTGGTATCGCCGTTGGATTCTTTCTGCATGGCTTCCATCAGCGTGGCCAGATCGTTTTTCGGCAAAATCTTGTTATTCACCGAAAACACGCCCTCGGCGCTAATGGCGACATCCAGTTGCTTGAGTTGCTGATCTTCGGCCGGCGAGCCGCTGACCGCTTCCGGCAGATCCACGCGCAATTGGGTTTCGCGAGTAAATGTGGTGGTCACAACGAAAAACAGCAGGAGGATGAACACCACGTCGATCAGCGACGCAAGGTTGATGTCTACGGTTTCCCGGGGCTTGCGACGGAATTTCACGCGCGGCCCTCAGCCAGGTCGACGTCACGGTCGCCCTGCACCACTTCAACCAGTTTGATCGCTTCCTGCTCCATGCCCACCACCAGTTCATCGATGCGGCGTTGCAGGAAACGGTGGAAGAACACCGCCGGAATACCGACCATCAGGCCCGCAGCCGTGGTGATCAGCGCTTTGGAGATACCACCGGCCAGAACCGAGGCGTTGGTGGTCATGCCGGAGCCGGTGAACGCGCTGAAAATGTCGATCATGCCGAGCACGGTGCCGAGCAAACCCAGCAACGGCGCCATGGCGGCGATGGTGCCGAGTGCATTGATGTAGCGCTCGAGCTCGTGAATGACCCGGGCAGCGGCCTCTTCGATGCACTCTTTCATGATCTCGCGACCATGCTTGGAGTTGGCCAGGCCTGCGGCGAGGATTTCCCCCAGCGGCGAATTGGCGCGCAACTCCTTGAGTTTTTCTTTATTGAGCTGCTTGTCCTTGATCCAGACCCAGACCTGGCCCAACAAGTGCTCGGGGGTGACGCGACTGGCGCGCAGGGTCCACAGGCGCTCGGCGACAATCGCCATGGCAGCGATGGAACTCAGAATGATCGGCAGCATCATCCAGCCGCCGGATTTGACCAATTCCCACACAGTGACAGTCCCCTCGAAAAAGTGCGCCACTTTACCATATAGGGTAAAGATTAAGACCCGCCGCTCCGACGACCGTGATGTCGCCTCCACGCTTGCCTCGCTCAATGGGAGGACAGCGGCGGTTCACGCCAGAAACGCGGGTACTGGCGCATTGTCCACGGTGGTTTGAACGCCCCAAGTTGCAGATGAATGGCACCGTGCTCGGCACTGTCGTAAATACGCAACCCTTGCTGGCGATAACGCGCAATGACGGTCGGATGCGGATGACCGAACGAGTTGCCCTGACCACGGGATATCAAAACGGCATCGGGTTTCAACGCTTTGAGCAATGCCATCGATGATGAACTGCGGCTGCCGTGGTGCGGGGCTTGCAACCATTGAGTAGGCACGTTCAGAGGGCCTTGCAGCAAGACTCGCTCGGCCTGTTTATCAATATCGCCGGTCAGCAGCAGGCGCTCACCATTGGCCTCGATCTGCAACACGCAGGAGCGCTGATTGCTGTCCTGAGCGTCCGCCCATTGCCAGAGTTGAAAACTGACACCGTCCCACTGCCATTGCCGGCCACTTTCACACGCCTGCGCGTTCAGTTCGGCTGGCAGCCCCGGCGGATCGCCGCTGATGACTTGCTTCACCTGCAAACGGCGCGCAACGGCCAAAGCACCACCGGCATGATCGGCGTCGGCATGGCTGAGCAGCATCAGGTCCAGTGTCTCGACATTCAATTTGCGCAGGGCCGGCAAGACAACACGTTCGCCAAGATCGAAATCGCGGAACCGCGGCCCGGCATCGTAGAGCAGCGCGTGATGACGAGTACGGATCAGAATCGCCAGGCCCTGGCCGACATCGAGTTGCCAGACATCGGCCAGTCCGGCGTCCAGCCGCTCCCGGGGTGGCATGACCAGAATCAACAACAATGGCCAGCCCAAGGGACGCAGCGGTACCCCTCGCGGCAACAGCAACAGCGCCGCACCGAGACTGCCGATAGCCAACGCCCAACCGGGAAGCGACGGCGCAATCCACGCCGGCCACTGCCCGGCGATCAGCGCCAGGCCGCGGAACAGCCAGTCGATCAAACCACCCGCCAGCCACAACAGCCCTTCGCCGACATACGGCACTGGCAACAACAGAGTCCCGAGCAATGCCGGGGGCAGCACCACCAGACTGACCCAAGGAACCGCCAGGAAATTTGCCAACGGCCCACTGAGGCTGATCGGCAGATTCAGCGCCAACAACACCGGGCAGAGGCCGATCGCGATCAACCACTGCGCTCGCGTCCAGGTCTGCCACCAGCGCCATGCCCCAAGGCGCCCGCCAAAGGTGAAGATCAGCACCGCCACCGCCGCAAATGACAACCAGAGGCCGGGGCGCAGACTAGCCAGCGGATCCAGCAACAGCACGCCATTAAACGCCAGCAACAGTGGCCACCAGGCGCCGAGATGACGAAAGCGCAGGCGCCACAACAGCACCAGCCCGACCATCACGCAGGCCCTTTGCACCGGCACATCAAATCCGGCGAGCAAGCCGTAACCGAGTGCCGCGGCAAAGGCCAGGCCACAGGCCCAAGGCAGCCACGGCCAACGCAGCGGCCACAGACCATATCGGGCCAGCCCGGCGACCAGCAAGTACATCACCGCCGCCAGCATGCCGATGTGCTGGCCGGAAATCACCAGCAAATGCACGGTGCCGGTGTCTTGCAGAGTCTGCCAATCCTCGCGACTCAGGCCCGAGCCATCGCCGAGCACCAGCGCCGCCAGCGCCCCTCCCCGGCCCTGCGCGTCGACCGCCAGCAAGCGCTGACGAATGCTGTCGCGCCACGCCCATCGCGCCTCGCCAAGGCGCTGACCCTCCTTGACCGTGCCCGTTGCGCCAATGCGTTGGGCGAGTAGCCAGGCTTCGTAATCAAAGGCGTCCGGATTGAGCAACCCGCCCGGGCGCTTGAGCTTGACCGCCAGGCGCCAGCGCTCGCCGCTGTTGACCGGCGGCCCGGCGTACCAGGCCAGGCGCATCAGTGACGGCAGTTTGCCGTGGCGCGAATGGGCATCCGCCAACTCGAAACGAACCACGCCGTCGCTGTTTTGCGGCAACCCGACCACGCGCCCTTCGAGCCAACGGGTCTCGCCATCCAGCGCCACCGGCAAGCGATCCTGCAACGCCCAATGCGCGCTGACGCAAGCCCAGGTGAAACCAAAAAGCAGAAAAGCCAATGGATAGCTGCGAAACGGCAGCAACATCAAAGCCACGACCGCCAGCAACACCATCAACCAGACCGGCGGTAAGGCCGGCATAAATATCGGAGCAAGCAAACCGACTGCCAGCGCCATCATCCCTGTGCGCATAAGCCCGTACTTGAGAGTCCCGAACTTAGGCATAGCGGGTATTTGGCACGACCGCCGTCAACAATTGTCACAAAGTCTGAATGGGCCGTTCATGGAATCCAGACATACTTGCCGCCTTAACCGACCGAGAAGCCTTATGCCCCGGCGCTTATTCAAACGTTACATGCCCGACCCGACGAGCATCAGGGAACACAAATCCTTACGCTTTCTCGGCAAGTTGCTGCATGACCCAAACCTCTGGCACCTCAATCGCCACTCGGTGGCCCGAGGGATGGCGGTTGGGCTGTTCGCCGCTTTCCTGCCGATTCCCGCTCAGATGCTGGTCGCCGCGGCACTGGCAGTCGTGGTGCGAGGCAACATGCCGATTGCCGTCAGCCTGGTGTGGCTGACCAATCCGATCACCATGCCGGCGGTGTTTTTCTGCACCTATCAGGCCGGCGCCTGGTTGATGGACGTGCCGGCGCGGCACTTGCCGGATGAGCTGACCTGGGAATGGATCAGCGGTGAACTGTCGACGCTGTGGCAACCGTTTTTGCTGGGCTCGATAGTGGTCGGGCTGGTGCTTGGCGTCATCGCCTATTTCGGCGTGATGATGTACTGGCGCTGGTGGGTGTCCCGGCAATGGGCGCGGCGCAAGAAAAAACGCATGTCGTGAATGCAAAACGGCCTCCGCAATGGAGGCCGTTTTTTGTGTTGCCTGAACTGACAACAATCCCACTGTAGGAGCTGCCGAAGGCTGCGATCTTTTGATCTTGCCTTTAAAAACCAGATCAAAAGATCGCAGCCTTCGACAGCTCCTACACGGGCATTACGTACGCATCCCGCGCCCACTCACCAGCAACCGCGCACAGCCGATATACAACACCACCGTCGCCACCAGCATGAACGTGATCGCGATGCCGATGCGGATATCCGACACCCCGAGAATGCCGTAACGGAACGCATTGACCATGTGCAACACCGGGTTAGCCATCGACACGGTCTGCCAGAACGGCGGCAGCAGAGTGATCGAGTAAAACACGCCACCCAGATACGTCAGGGGTGTCAGCACGAAGGTCGGGATAATCGAAATATCATCGAAGTTGCGTGCAAACACCGCGTTGATGAAGCCCAGCAGCGAGAAAATCGTCGCCGTCAGCACCACCACCAGAATGGTCACGCCCAGGTGATGCACCTGCAAATCAGTAAAGAACAGCGACAGGATGGTCACGATCACCCCGACCATCAACCCACGCAACACGCCACCGCAGGTGTAGCCGATCAGAATCGTGTGCGGTGATACCGGCGAGACCATCAGTTCTTCAATCGAGCGCTGGAATTTGCTGCCGAAGAAGCTCGAGACCACGTTGCCATAGGAGTTGGTGATCACCGACATCATGATCAGCCCCGGCACGATGTACTCCATGTAAGTGAAGCCGCCCATCTCGCCGATCTGCCGACCGATCAGGTTGCCGAAGATCACGAAGTACAAAACCATGGTGATCGCCGGCGGCAGCAGCGTCTGCGGCCAGATCCGCGTGAAGCGTTTGACCTCGCGGTAAACGATGGTCTGGAGGGCGACGAGGTTGGGACGGAACTCGGAACTCATACCGCCACCTTCGACAGATTTTTCTCCACCAGGGACACGAATAGCTCCTCAAGGCGATTGGTTTTGTTACGCAGGCTCAGGACTTCGATGTTCTGCAACGCCAATTGGCCGAACAGCGCGGTAATGCCCATCGATTTGTCGACCTGGACTTCCAGCGTGCGCGCATCCACCAGACGCGCCGGATAGCCGACCAGTTGCGGTGCGGCAGCCAGATCACCTTTCAGGTCGAGCAGAAAGGTTTCCACATGCAACTGACCGAGCAGCTGACGCATGCTGGTGTTCTCGACAATGGTGCCGTGGTCGATGATGCCGATGTTGCGGCACAGTTGCTCAGCCTCTTCCAGATAGTGCGTGGTGAGGATGATGGTGATGCCTTTCTGATTAAGCTCGGTAAGGAACGTCCACATCGAACGGCGCAGCTCGATGTCGACGCCGGCAGTCGGTTCGTCGAGGATCAGCAGACGCGGCTCATGCACCAGCGCGCGGGCAATCATCAGCCGCCGCTTCATGCCGCCGGACAGCGAACGCGACGGCACATCGCGTTTGTCCCACAGACCGAGCTGGGTCAGGTACTGCTCGGCGCGTTCCTTGGCGATCTTCGCTGGAATGCCGTAGTAACCGGCCTGGGTCACGACGATGTCGAAAGTCTTTTCGAACTGGTTGAAGTTGAATTCCTGGGGCACCACGCCAATCGAGCGCTTGAGCTGCGCGGGGTTCTTGTCCAGGTCATGACCGAAGATATTCACCGTGCCGCTGGTCTTGTTCACCAGAGTCGAGAGAATGCCGATGGTCGTGGATTTGCCGGCGCCGTTGGGGCCGAGCAAGGCGAAAAAGTCACCTTCGGCGACGTCCAGATCGATACCACTCAAGGCCTGGAACCCGTTGCCGTAGGTTTTGGTTAGCTGCCGGATGGACAGAGCGGAACTCATATCTGATTTACGCACCATGGTGAAGGGAAGAAAGAACTGAATAAGGGCGCGCGACGGCGAATTCAACCGCGGCGCAAGAGCGCAATGGTGCGTGCCGCCGCCGCACAAGTACAGTCAAGCGTGTCGATAGTAGGTATTAAGTCAACGCGGTCATAACTGCTTTGCGGTACGCCGGACGCTGCTTCAGGCGCTCGTACCAGGCTTGCAGATGCGGTTGCGGCGCGCGCTCGATGGGCATCTCGAACCAGGCATAAATGAAACTGCCGAGCGGGATATCGCCCATGCCGATTTCGTCACCGGACAAGTAGGGTTTGTCGGCGAGGGCCTGATCGGCCATGGCCAGCAACTCGGTGCATTCCTTGATCGCGGCCTCAATCGCAGGCCAGTCCTGCTGGTCCGCCGGAGTACGCAACACGCCCCAGAACACGGTGCGGAAAGGGCCGGCAAAACTCGCGGTGGCCCAGTCCATCCACTTGTCGGCAATCGCGCGCGCTTGCGGATCTGCCGGGTACCAGTTGCTGCCCGGCGCATGCTTGGCCAACAGATAGCGGACGATGACGTTCGATTCCCACAGCACGAAACCGTCATCTTCGATCACCGGCACCCGACCGTTCGGGTTCATCGCCCGGTACTCAGGCGTGTCGACCACGCCGAATGCGCCACCGGCATCAAGCGCCTCGTAATCCAGGCCCAATTCCTCGGCGGCCCAAAGCGGCTTTCTGACATTCGATGAGTTTTTCCGTCCCCAGATCTTCAGCATGACCGCCTCTTTGCACTTGAGTGGGCAGGCAGCATACGCCGGATCAGACTCTCCTGACATCACTCTGCATGTCGCCCAACAGTGGCGGCAAGTGATCACCGAACAGGTGCGGATAGCATTTTTCCAGGTGTTCGAAGAAGAAGGTTTCCGGCACATCGGTGAACTGGCCGTGATCGACCAGATACTCCATCAGTTGCGCGCCGTCACGGTTGAACGGGTGAAAAACACTGTCATTGATGCCATCGAATTCCAGCGGTGCGACGTTGAACATCTCGCAGAGCTGCTGGTTGAACGCCGGGGTCGCCTTGACCCAGCGACCATCAAGTAACAGCTCCGTGTAGCCGTGCATGGCGAACACATCGCTTTTCAGCAGTTCAAGCAATCGCGGGGTCGACAGGTGATTTCTGACATCCGCCAGGCCGATGCGCGCAGGAATACCGCAATGGCGCGCGCAGGCGGCAAGCAGCGTGGCTTTGGGCACGCAGTAACTCTCCCCCGTCGCCAGCGCATAGCTGCCGCACAAGGTTTGCGGGTCACGGCTGAAGGTGTACGGGTTGTAACGCACTGCCTCGCGCACGGCGTAATAAAGGCTGATCGCCTGCGCCAGCGGATCGCGGCTGGTACCACGATGCAATTCGGCGAACTCCACCACCGCTGGGTGGTCACTATCGATGAAGCGGCCGGGACTCAGATACTCGCGCATGACGACAGATCTCCTGGGTGAGAGCCGAGTCTAGCGATAGCCAAAGCACAGAGATAACGACGTTTCGGCCAAACTTGGACGCAAAGGCGCGGGATAAGCGAACGATTTCCCACACGTGTTGCCCACCGAACCTACGAAAACCATCCGGGGTTTCCCACGATTTCAATCACCATGCTCTGACCACCCGGTTTCGCAGATGCCGTCTAAGCTGTGGAGGGTCGATTTGCCTTGGTTCACGGAGGACTGAATATGCTGTTGTTGTGGATACTGGTTTTGATCATTGGTGTGGCGTACCTCGCCCACCGGCGCGTCGCCCCGCTGCCCGCGCTGGGCATCGTTGCTGTTTATCTGGTAGCCATGGGGATTTTCAGCCACGCGCCAGGCTTGCTGCTGCTGGTGCTCTGGGTCGTCCTGGCGGTAGTCGCGGCCCCCTTGCTGCTGCCCGACCTGCGCCGTAAACATTTCAGTGCGCCGCTGTTCAACTGGTTCCAGAAGACCCTGCCGCCAATGTCCCAGACCGAACGCGACGCGATCGATGCCGGCACCGTGTGGTGGGATGGCGAGCTGTTCAGTGGTCGTCCGGACTGGGACAAACTGCTGGCTTATCCCAAGGTTCAATTGAGCGAAGAAGAACAGGCGTTCATTGATGGCCCGACCGAAGAACTCTGCGCAATGGTCACGGACTGGCAGATCGGTCAGTCGATGGACCTGCCGCCAGAAGCCTGGACGCACATCAAGGAGCACGGCTTCTTCGCCCTGATCATTCCCAAGGAATTCGGCGGCAAAGGCTTTTCGGCCTATGCCCACTCGCAAGTGGCAATGAAGCTCGCCACGCGTAGCGGCGACCTCGCTTCCACCGTGATGGTGCCCAACTCCCTCGGCCCGGCCGAACTACTGCTGCATTACGGCACCGACGAACAACGTAATCACTATCTGCCACGGCTGGCCCGAGGCGACGATATCCCGTGCTTCGCCCTCACCGGACCACTGGCCGGTTCCGACGCCGGCGCGATGCCCGACACCGGGATCATCTGCAAAGGCCAATGGGAAGGCGAGGAAGTTCTTGGCCTGCGCCTGAACTGGGAGAAGCGCTACATCACCCTCGGCCCGGTGGCCACCCTGCTCGGCCTCGCGTTCAAGGCCTATGACCCGGATCACCTGCTGGGCGACAAAACCGACCTCGGTATCAGCCTGGCGCTGATTCCGACCGATACAGCCGGCGTGGAAATCGGCCGTCGGCACTTGCCACTGGGGGCCGCGTTCATGAACGGGCCGAACTCGGGCAAAGACGTGTTCATCCCGCTGGACTTCCTGATCGGCGGTCAGGAAATGCTTGGCAAAGGCTGGATGATGCTGATGAACTGCCTATCGGTCGGGCGCTCGATTTCGTTGCCGGCAGTGGGCACCGGCGCGGCCAAGTTCACCAGCCTGGTGACCGGCCAGTACGCGCAGATTCGCGAGCAATTCAACGTGCCGCTGTCGGCATTCGAAGGTATTCAGGAAGCGCTGGCACGCATCGGCGGTAACGCGTGGATGATGGACGCCGCGCGGATGCTCACCGCCAACGCTGTGGATCTGGGCGAAAAACCTTCGGTGCTGTCAGCGATCCTCAAGTATCACCTCACCGAACGCGGTCGCGAATGCATCAGCCACGCCATGGATGTACACGGCGGCAAGGCGATCATCATGGGCCCGAACAATTACCTGGGACGCAGCTGGAACGGTGCACCGATCTTCATCACCGTGGAAGGCGCGAACATTCTCTCGCGCAACCTGATGATCTTCGGCCAGGGTGCCATTCGCTGCCACCCGTTCGTGCTCAAGGAAATGGCCCTGGCCGGTCGCGAGGACAAGGATCAGGCACTGAAAGAGTTCGATGGCCTGCTGCTCAAACACATCGGCTTCGCCGTGGGCAACGCCGCCAGTACGCTGGTGCTGAACCTCGGCTTCGGTCATTTCGAAAAAGCACCGGGCGACAAGATCAGTCAGGGTTACTTCCGCGCACTCAATCGTCAGGCGGCGGCGTTCGCCATGCTCGCCGACTTCAGCATGATGCTGCTGGGCGGCGAACTGAAACGTCGCGAACGCCTGTCGGCACGCCTGGGTGATGTATTGAGCAATCTGTATCTGGCATCGGCCTCGCTCAAGCGTTATCACGATCTGGATTCGCCGGCCTACATGGAGCCGTTGTTCAGGTGGGCCATGGAAGAAAGCCTTGGTCAGTCGGAACGGGCGCTGGATGAACTGCTCAGCAACTTCCCGAACAAGGTCTTCGGATGCCTGTTGCGCGTGATCGTGTTCCCGTTCGGTCGTCGTCACAAAGGCCCGTCGGACAAACTCGGTGCCGAAGTGGCAGGGGTAATTGGTCGAGCCAAAGGTGACCCGGCGCTGGAAGAACTGCTTGCCGGCTGCTATCGCCCGCAATCGGCGGACGATGCTGTCGGTGCGCTGCAACACGCCAGCGATCTGCTGAATGCCGCGCAGCCGTTGCACAAAAAACTGCACACTTCGTTGAAAAGCGGCCAGGTCAAACCGGTGGCGGGCGAACACGCCATTGATGCGGCCCTGGAAGCAGGTGTGTTGCAACCGATTGAAGCGCAGAGCCTGCGCGATGCCGAAGCAGCACGGCGCAAGGTGATCGATGTCGATGACTTCGACAAAGAAGAACTGCTGCTGGCAGAGGGCAAAGTGCGCTGATCGCCGCTACCGCCTAACCGTTAGCCGTGAAAAAAGGGCGCAGGAGCTTTATACTCCTGCGCCCGTTTTGCTCTTGAGGACTTATCTCGTGTCCAACGTCGTTGCCGATCATCTTGTGTTACTCGACCATCTGCGCAGTATTCTGGTCGCCGTAGGTGAGGCCGAACAGGTTCCCGAAGAAAGCCATGCCTTGTTCCTGGAGCGCTTTGACGAATTGCTCGCTTCACTGCCAATCGAACCGATCGAAAGCCAATACCTGGGCCAGGACATCCTGACTCAAGTGATCAGCCGCTATCCGCAGATTGCCCACCTGATTCCACGGGATCTGCTGTGGTTCTTTGCCGGCGATTGCCTGCACTACCTGTCTGATGAAGAGATCGACATGTATCAGGCTCTGGAAGAGCGTCGCTTTGAGGCTGAACAGAACGATGAGCCGTTCGACTGGAATCAGGAAAAACAGCTGTTGGCGATGTCCGCTCAGGACAGCAAGCACTGATTTTTATCTGCTGAAGATCAAAAGATCGCAGCCTTCGGCAGCTCCTACAGGAGAGTACGTTCCCATGTAGGAGCTGCCGAAGGCTGCGATCTTTAGCTTTTTCGCTACAACAACCCCTCGCTTTCCGGTAGCTCATACGCCATCGCTGCGTTGATAACGTCACCCGATTTCCCCGGCTTACTCAACGTCGGCTCTTTCTCCAGACACGCCACCAGATAGTCGATAAACACCCGCAACTTTGGCGGCAGGTAGCGCGTTGGCGAATGCAGTAACCACAGCCCCCCGTGGTACGAAGCCAGGAACGTCCAGTCTGGCAGCACCTGCACCACCAACTTCTGCTCCAGCGCATAGCGCGCGGTGAAATACGGCAGGCTGCCTATACCGATGTGCTGCAACACCGCCCCCAAGCGCACGCCGGTGTGATTGGCGGCATAGCGCCCGCGCACCCCCACCGTTACTGCTTTGGTGCCCTTCTTGAATTTCCAGCGCGCATCGCTTGGGGTTTCGCCCAGATAAATGCAGCTGTGATTGAGCAAATCGTGGGGATGCGTCGGCGTACCGTGCTCGGCCAGATATTGCGGGGAAGCGCACAGCAAATGATCGATGGTCAGCAGTTGCCGCCCAACCAGCCCGGCCGGTGGCCGATCCGTGATGCGGATCGCCAGATCGACATGATCGTCAATCAGGTCGACCTGCCGGTCTTCCAGCAACAACTCGACATCGACTTTGGGGTAACGCCGCAGAAACTCGGGCATGTGCGGATGAATCACGAAACGCCCCACCGCCTTCGGCACACTGACGCGTATCAGGCCCTCGGCTTCATGGGTGAACTGGCCGCTGATCTCCATCACCGACTTGGCGGCGCTGACCATCTCCTGACAACGCTTGAACACCTCTTCCCCGCCGTCACTCAGCCGCAGCTTGCGCGTGGTGCGCTGTAACAGCCGCGTAGCCAAGGCCTTTTCCAGCCGAGAAATGCTGCGACTGACCGCCGATGGAGAAGAGCCGAGCTGGCGCGCCGCCTCAGAAAAGCTGCCGGTCTCCACCACCTTGACGAAAATCGCCATTTCGCCAAGCAGTGGTAGCGGTAGATTGATGCTCACAGCGCACAAGTCCTTTGATGTTTGAACGGATTATCACGTTATTGCACGATTCATATAATAAAAATAGAAACTTTAATCAGGGCATGGAATATGACGCTTCGCCTCTTTTTCCATAGTGATGACCTCAAGGCCAATGTGGAAGTCCTCGACTGCACGCCCCAAGAGAACGAATTCGCAGTAGTGCTGCGCGCCACTTTGTTCCATCCGCAAGGTGGCGGCCAGCCGTGTGATACCGGCTGGATTGGCGAGAGTCTGGTGCTGCGCGTGGTGCAGGAACCGGATCGAATCATCCACTTCGTTGACCGACCGGTACCGCTCGGTATGACCTGCATCCGCGTCGACGAACAGCGCCGCTGTTTTAATACCCGCATGCACTCGGCCGGTCATTTGATCGGGCATTTCATTCAGACGCTGGGCTGGACGCCGATCAAGGCGCACCACTGGCCAGACGAAGGACGCGTGCAATTCAAGCCGGGCGATGACGCGCAGGAGATCGACGCGCAATCCGTTCAACTCGGTATCGATCAATGGGTCGAACACGATCTGCCACGCCTGACGTCACTGCGCGAAGGCGCGCGGGAAATCGGTTTTGGCGAGCTGCCGGCCTATGGCTGCGGCGGCACCCACGTACGTAGCCTGAAGGATTTGGGCACAGTCACGATCGCGTCCCTTTCGCAGAAGAAAGGCACGCTGTCCGTCCACTACAGCGTGGATTGAGCATTTCGGCCACTGCCCCGCGCAGTGGCCAGCGCGGGGGAACCGCACGCGCGGATTCCGTTGACTATCGATAGATGGACCTAAAAGAAAATGATGCTAGATGTCGAGCGTCTCGATGAGACGTGCATAAAAAAACTGGCCAACGAAGAAGTCCTCGCCATCCGCGTCAAAGGCTTTTTGCCCGAGCCGCTGGCGATCCAGATTGGCGACAGGATTCTTGCTCCAGGCTTTGAGGGCTACATCAATGCACCGAGTATCGGCCGCATCGGCATGGCGTTTTATGAAGCGGAAAACCAGCCGCTACTGATCGAGGATTATTTCGAACGGGCCACCAGCAACATCGCCGAACTGCGTCAGCGCTGTGCGCCCTACTCTTCGCCTGTCGACACGCTGCGTTGCATGCTCGACGAATCCTGGCCAGCCGGCGCACATCTGGAAAACCTCTACGGACGCAAAATGTATGTCGGTCTTTCGCGCGTGGTGAAACCCGGCGTGTGCTTCCTGGCCCACCACGACATTTTCGCCAAGGACGCGCCAGAGAGTTTTCAGGCCCGCAGCCTCGAGGCGCAATTTGCCTGCAACGTATACCTGAACATGCCGACCGAGGGCGGCGCGTTGCAAATGTGGGATGACGACATTACGCCGGATCAATTCGACGAAATGCGCGGCGACAGCTACGGCATCGATCCGGCACTGCTCGGCCCGCCAACCCTGGAAGTACAGCCTGAGCCCGGCGATTTCATCATGTTCAATTCGCGCTGCATGCACTCGGTCACGCCGGGCGTGGCCGATCCGCGCTTGAGCCTTTCCTTCTTTGTCGGCTACCGCGGCAACGCTTCACCCCTGACCTTCTGGAGCTGAGATGTTATCGAACTACCTGGGCGAGTTTTTGGCGCTGGCCACCATTCACTTTCTGGCCGTGGTCGCTCCCGGACCGGATTTCGCTGTCACCATTCGCCAGAGTGTGCGTTTTGGACGCTTGGTCGGGATTTGCACGGCATTGGGTATCGGCGCCGGCATTTCCGTACATGTGCTGTACACCTTGCTGGGCGTCGGCGCATTGATGCACACCACCCCGTGGCTGTTGACGGTCGCCAAGGTGATTGGCGGTGCCTACATTTTGTATCTGGGTATCAGCCTGCTGCGCAGCAAGCCGAAATCGACACTCGAAGGTGACAAAACTGCCGATGAACCCGTCGCCGAACAAACGTTGTTCAAAGCCTTCAGTACCGGTTTTCTGACTAATGCCACCAACCCCAAAGCCACGCTGTTCTTCCTCGCGATATTCACCACCATCATCAGCGCCAGCACACCGCTGAAGATTCAAGCGCTTTACGGTGTGTGGATGTGTTTTGTGAATGCGCTGTGGTTTGTGGTGGTCGCGCTGTTTTTTTCGAGCAGCAAGGTACGGTTGTTGTTCATGCGCATGGGGCACTGGTTCGAACGCACCATGGGCGTTGTGCTGATTCTGTTTGCCGGTCGACTGATGCTGTCCTGGTAATCTATCCCGCAACGCAAAAAGGCCCACCGATTTTCATCGGTGGGCCTTTTTTTGCCTGGAGATACCTGGGAGAAGAATCCAAATAACGCGCATACAAAAACGCCGCTCATCACTGAGCGGCGTTTTTGTGAATTTGGAGCGGGAAACGAGACTCGAACTCGCGACCCCGACCTTGGCAAGGTCGTGCTCTACCAACTGAGCTATTCCCGCAAATGGCGTCCCCTAGGGGACTCGAACCCCTGTTACCGCCGTGAAAGGGCGGTGTCCTAGGCCACTAGACGAAGGGGACACGCTACCCGGAACACATGGTGTGTGTTTCGGTGTCCAGATCCGAGCCCGAAGACTTGGTTCTGGTTTCACTCAGCCCCGCCCGAAAGCAGTGCTGTTTAAAAATGGAGCGGGAAACGAGACTCGAACTCGCGACCCCGACCTTGGCAAGGTCGTGCTCTACCAACTGAGCTATTCCCGCATTGGCGTCCCCTAGGGGACTCGAACCCCTGTTACCGCCGTGAAAGGGCGGTGTCCTAGGCCACTAGACGAAGGGGACACACTACAACATTCACTCCCTACCGCGTTTCGCTGTGTGCTTTACGCTGTAAGTGGCGCGCATTCTATGGATGGATTGGGAGGTCGTCAACCCCCTGATATAAATTTATTTAAATCAATGACTTCGACCTGCTTTAAGGCACCGATCCGACTTTTCCGTCGCCCGACGATTGACGCCTATATTCCGGCAGTCGCCAAGACGTTATAGTCCACCACACAGTGATGGCAATCTGCACATCATGCGCCAGCATTCATATAAGCGGTGTATGGCCGATACAGATAGAACCCGCCGCGCCAGCTCGTCGAACGGCGCTAGGCGCGTAAATCTCCAACCACTACACTCGCATGCGAACCCTATAAAGAGGTCTTACCGGTGACACCACTCATGATCACCCTGCTAGTAGTAGCCGGGATCGCAATTCTGATCGCCATTGGCTACATGAACCATGTGGTGGAAAACAACAAACTGGAAAAGGCCCGCACCAAAGTCGAACTCAACGACCGACTGCGCCGTTGCGGTGAACTGACCGAGACCTTCCCCGGCCAGTTCATGACACCGGCCCTCAAGCTGTTACTGACTCGTCTGGAACTCAACGTCTGTCAGCGCCTGCTGAACCTTGAGAAAACCAGCGCAGCCACCAAAGCCCGCATCAC
Organism: Pseudomonas sp. A0308; assembly: GCF_044218815.1. Lineage (NCBI taxonomy): Bacteria > Pseudomonadati > Pseudomonadota > Gammaproteobacteria > Pseudomonadales > Pseudomonadaceae > Pseudomonas > Pseudomonas sp. A0308. Next base: position 5,164,569 of record NZ_CP162581.1, on the reverse strand, counting down.
CGAACTGAATGCACTGGTAGCCCAAGGCGAATCGATCCCGGTCAACAATCCACCGGCGCCGATCCTGACCGAAGCCAAAGCCAAAGACGTACGCTTCCTCCTCGAAGCCCTGCACGGCCAGATCACCCGCGCCGCCCATGACGGCTTCCTGCCACCGAACGAAGCCAAACAATGGATCCGCGAAGTCCGGCACATTCTGGTACTGCTGCACATCGAGTTCTTCAACAACCTCGGCCAACAGTCCCTGCAACAAAACCAACCCGGCCAGGCCCGCCTCGCCTTCGAACGCGGCGTGCAATACCTGCGCAAACAACAAGACCCGAAAATGTATGCCGAACAACTGGAGTACCTGGAGAAACTGCTGGCTCGCGCCAACGCCCAGGTCATGGACAAAATCGCTCCAGTGGAAGGTGAAGAGAACCAACTGACTGCAGGGCTCAAAGACGTTGAAGCCGATGCGGACTGGAAGAAAAAAGTCATCTACGACTGATCGCAGATGCTGAAAGAGAAGCCACCGAGAGGTGGCTTTTTTGTGGGCTGATGTTGGTGTTTCATTTGCACAAGCAAGGCGAATGACAGATCGCCATCGCGAGCAGGCTCACTCCTACAGTTTGGAATGGATGCATTCAACTAGGGATTGGTCAGCTCACACAAAGAGCAACAGCAAAATCAAAAGATCGCAGCCTTCGGCAGCTCCTACAGGGAGTCCCCACCGAGAGATTGGTTGGCTGGCAGACCCGCTCCAAAATACAAGCAAAACAGCAAGCAGCACCACCGCGGCGCAGCCGCCCCACTCAACAGAATGAGCGCAAGCTCGACTGCAGCTCTTGATCTACAAGGCCCCGTCGGCAGGCTGAGAGGATGGATCCCGGAACGAAGGAACCCCGAGCCCCAGCGAGCGGGCCGAACGTTGGGGCCCAGACCTTTGGTTCCTTTGGGGCGTTTGCCAAAGGGACTCGCTGTAAAAGCGAAACCGCCAGCCGCAACACCAAAAAAAACGGATATTCCCCCCAACCCCCACAACATGGTCGGCCCAAAGGCCGCCAAGTCAAAAGCGTCAAAGCCGAAAATGCCCAACCATCCCCCGCAACTCACTCCCCAACTGCGCCAGCTCAATACTCGAAGCCGCGTTCCCACGCATCGCAATCGACGACTGATCCGCACTCGCGCGAATACTCGTCACACTGCGATTGATCTCCTCCGCCACCGAACTCTGCTCCTCCGCCGCCGCCGCAATCTGCTGATTCATCTGCTGAATCAACGAAACCGCCGTCGCAATACTCCCCAACGCACTCTCAGTCTGCAAAGCATCGCTTACCGCGAGCTTCACCAACTCACCGCTGCTTTGAATTTGCTGCACCGACGAATGCGCCGCCGAGCGCAATGCACTGACCAGCCGTTCGATCTCTTCGGTCGATTGCTGCGTGCGTCGAGCCAATGCTCGTACCTCATCGGCCACCACCGCAAAGCCCCGGCCCTGCTCCCCGGCCCGCGCCGCCTCGATCGCCGCATTCAGTGCCAACAGATTGGTCTGCTCGGCAACGCTTTTGATCACACTCAGCACCGTACCGATATTCTGGATTTCGGCACTGAGACTCTCGATGCTTAAGCTGGCCGAATTCGCCGATTCCGCCAGTTGCTCGATCCGCGCCATGCTCTGGCGCACCACCTGCTGACCACTCTCGACCTTGCCATCCGCCGTCTGCGCCGCAAACGCCGCCTCTTCAGCGTTGCGCGCGACATCGTGGACGGTGGCGGTCATCTGGTTCATGGCCGTGGCCACCTGTTCGGTTTCTTCCTTCTGACTGCTGACCTCAAGATTGGTCTGCTCGGTGACTGCAGACAGCGACTGCGCGGAGCTGGCCAATTGTTCGATACCGGCCTGCAACCCACTGACAATTGTGCTCAACCCCGCGCCCATCTGCTGCATCGCCAACATCAGTTGGCCAATCTCGTCACGGCGGGTGACTTCCACGGTCGCACTCAAATCACCGGCCGCAATGCGCTGCGCGACATTGATCACACTGCGCAACGGCGCGACGATCAGCCGAGTAATCAGCCACGCCGCAATCAAACCGACCAACAGCGCCAATGCCGAAGAACCCACAATCAACAGTGAGTTCTTTTTCAGCTCGGCCTGCATGGCGGCGTCTTCGGCAACGTAAGCCTGATCCACTCGCGCCATCACTTGTGCCGCGCGCTGATGCAATTGCTCGTAGACAGTTTTTTCCTGTTCGAGCAATCCGGTGTACTCGGCCAGCTTGTCGTTGAAACCGGCAATGTGCCCCGAGACTTCATTAAGCACCGTCAGATACCCATCGTCCTTGACCGTGGACTTCAGCGCTTCGGCCTGGCTCTGCGCTTGCGCGGCCTGTTCGATATTGCCCTTGCCAGCGCTGTCATCGCCCTTGCGACTTTGATCCAGACGGACCCGCGCCTCATTCATCGCTTGCAGCATCAGCCTCGACACCTGGCTGATCTGATTGGCCTGTTCGATGAACTGCGCACCGTCCTTGCCTTCGGTGTCCTTCAAGGTATAGGCACCGTCGTCCGCCAGCCCGGCCTGCAACACGTCGAGGTTGTTGGCCACGCTTGAGACCGACCAACTGGCCATTTCCAGCGCCAGATCCTTGGTCTGGGTCAACGAGACAAACTCGTCGAACGCCTTGCGATAGGCGCCCAGCGACTGCTCGACATCCAGCATGACCGGGACGTTGGCCGGCGATTGCGCCTTGAGCTCGTTGGCCAGGGCAATCAAGCCATCCACACCCTCACGCAAGGCGTCGGCCGTTTTCGGATTACCGCGCAAGGCATACTCCTGCTCGAGCAAACGCACCTTGAGCAGGCCGCTATTGAGCGAGGACATCTGTTTCAGTCCGTCGAACCGGTGGCTGATGGTTTGCAGGGACCAGACGCCAATCGCCGCCACCAGTGCGGTCAGCAGCAAAACCAGCACAAACCCGATACCCAGTTTTTTCGCCATATCGAGGTTGGCAAAACGTCCTTGCACGGCCGAAATCATTGCGCGTAGTCCCCTGCCAAAGTCAGTTGACGAAGAGTCGCAATGGCCATGAACAAGCACAAGTCTCTGGCGTCGGAATAATGGCAAAAAGCTACGCCTGCGTCGTTTTCAGAACATTTGAGGTCGATCCGAACCGGTATGCCGAAAAAACTGTCGAGCCCGCGGATCACAGGCGTAAGCAACGTTGATGCGATGCCAGTCGCCCGCCTCGCCACTGGGGCTGAAGGCGTCCGGGGCGGACAGCAAAACACCGCAACGCTGAGCCTGTGCGCGCACTCGCGCCTGATCCGCCACCCGCGCACGTGCCCAGATGAACAAGCCGCCAGTCGGCTTGCCGAACACTTCCCAGTCGGCGTCTTCCAGTGCCTGCAACGCCGCGGCGCGATCGGCATTCAAACGCTGCCGCTGGCGCTGCACCAGTTTGCGATAAGCACCGGTCGCCATCAGGTTGGCCAGCGCCGCCTCGGAAAACCTTGAGGCCCCCAGACCACTGATCATCTTGACCTGGGCAAGCCGCGCAACAATCTCGCTGTCGGCAAGAACAAATCCGACCCGCAACGAACTGCTGAGTGTCTTGGAAAAACTGCCGACATAAATCACCCGCCCTTCATCGTCGAGTGCCGCCAGTCGAGTACCGTTGCCCGTGTGCAGGTCGGCGTAGACATCGTCTTCGATCACGCGCAAATCGTAGGTCTTGCTCAATTGCACGATGCGCTGCGCCACCGCCGGCGTCAGGCAACTGCCAGTCGGGTTCTGGTGATGGCTGTTAATGAACAACGCCCTGGGCTGAAACTGGCGCAGCAACGCCTCGAGCGCGACGGTATCCGGCCCGCTCGGGGTGCGCTGCACTTCAAGCATCTGCACCCCGTGCAGCCGCAACAGGTCGAACAGCGGCGCGTAACCGGGGGTTTCGACTACCACGCAGTCACCGGCCTTGAACAAGGTTCGAACGATCAGGTCCAGCGCGTGACTGGCGCCGCTCGTGCTCAGCAACTGCGTGCTGCGAGCCTCGATACCGAACAGTCGCAGGCGTTTGACGATCTGCTCGCGCAATGCCGCAAGGCCCAGCGGCGTGCTGTAGTTGAACAGGCTGGCCATGTCGGTGCGCGCCACCTCTCGCAGCGCATAGCTGAGATCGTCAGGCTCGCGCCAGCTCTGCGGCAAACCGCCGCCGCCAAGTTTCAAACCACTCGCGGCCCCACACACCGCATCACACCAGGCAAGCCGGTCCTCGAAGGGCACCGACTCATCCTCTGCGCTCGCCGTCGACGGCGACGCTGCCACGATAAACCCCGCGCCCTGACGGGTGGTCAGGACGCCCTGCGAAACCAACCGCTCGCACGCCTCGACGACACACGACTGGCTGAGCAGATTACCCCGGGCGATTTGCCGAACCGAGGGCAAACGGGTGGCCGGCGGTACCCCGCTTTGCAGGATCCACTCAGTCAGCCCGTCAACAATCTGCTGTACGACGGGCACCATTGCCTGTCGGTCAATTCTCAATTCCATGAGCAAGCAAACTCCTGTCCGTTTTGCTGGCGGCAGTTAATCACAGCCACGCGGCACAGGCTGTGCGACAACGCCGTCAAAAGCGACTGTTCTAATCATTTGATACACATTGTTTAGTGGTTTAAGTGAACTCAACGCAGCCCATAAAAAAACCCGCACGAATGCGGGTTTTTTCAGCCATGTGATTCAGAACGCGGTAACGCCACCATCCACCGCCAACGAATGGCCCGTGGTGAACGCTGCACCGTCGCTGCACAGGTACAACACCGCGCTGGCGATTTCCTCGACCTTGCCGATGCGCCCCACCGGATGCATGGCATTAGCGAACTCGCCTTTCTTCGGATCGGCCTCATAGGCACGACGGAACATGTCGGTGTCGATGACTGCCGGACACACCGCGTTGACGCGGATTTTCTTCTTCGCGTACTCGATAGCCGCCGACTTGGTCAGACCGATCACCGCGTGTTTCGACGCGGCATAAATGCTCATCTTCGGCGCCGCCCCCAGGCCTGCCACCGAGGCGGTGTTGACGATCGCTCCGCCCCCCTGAGCCAGCAACAGCGGCAACTGATATTTCATGCACAGCCAGACGCCTTTGACATTGACGCCCATGATCGCGTCGAACTCGTCCATGGAACCGTCGGCCAGTTTGCCCTTCTCGATTTCGATCCCGGCATTGTTGAAGGCATAGTCGAGACGGCCGTAGGTATTGATCACCTCGTCCATCAGATTTTTTACTTCACTTTCGACGGTAACGTTACAGCGCACGAAGGTAGCTTCTCCGCCGGCTGTACGAATAAGCGCGACAGTGCCCTCCCCTCCGGCAGTATCCAGATCGGCCACCACCACTTTCAGACCTTCGGCGGCGAATGCCTGGGCCGTGGCGCGGCCGATGCCATTGGCGGCTCCCGTGACTACGGCGACCTGACCGGAAAACGTCATGCTCATTGTTATGTCCTCGAACGGATAGATGCAGGGGCTGTGTAGACATGCAGCGCAATTGCAGCATAGCGACAAGGGTTTGCCGGACATCAGCACTATCAGAGGGCTGTTTATGCCCCCATGCGTCGCAGTGATAAATCCATGCCTATGACTATCACTGCATTGGATCGACGTGCATTCGCCGCATCAGCCAACCTTGCGGCATCGCCCATGAAGGTCTATCAACAAGGCTTCATTCAACTTGAGTGCCTGTCATGACTTCCCAGACCAATCGCCAGTTCCTGCTCGCCAAACGCCCGGTGGGTGCCGCCACCCGCGAGACCTTCACCTATCAGGAAGTGCCGGTCGGAGAACCTGCGGCAGGACAGATTCTGGTCAAGAACGAATACCTGTCCCTCGACCCGGCCATGCGCGGCTGGATGAATGAAGGCAAGTCCTACATTCCGCCGGTCGGTATCGGCGAAGTCATGCGCGCCTTGGGCGTAGGTAAAGTCGTCGCATCGAACAATCCGGGCTTTGCAGTCGGGGACTACGTCAACGGCGCCCTTGGCGTGCAGGATTACTTCCTCGGCGAGCCCAGAGGTTTCTACAAAGTCGATCCGAAACTGGCGCCGTTGCCGGTTTATCTCTCTGCGCTCGGCATGACCGGCATGACCGCCTACTTCGCCCTGCTCGATGTCGGCGCACCAAAGGCCGGCGACACCGTGGTGCTTTCCGGCGCGGCCGGTGCGGTGGGCAGCATTGCCGGCCAGATCGCCAAGATCAAAGGTTGCCGCGTGGTCGGCATTGCCGGCGGTGCCGACAAGTGCAAATTCCTTATTGATGAATTGGGCTTCGACGGCGCCATCGACTACAAGAGCGAAGACGTGGTTGCGGGGCTTAAACGTGAATGTCCGAAAGGCGTCGACGTCTATTTCGATAACGTCGGCGGCGATATTCTCGACGCGGTGCTGAGCCGTTTGAACATGAAGGCGCGAGTGGTGATCTGCGGTGCGATCAGCCAGTACAACAACAAGGAGGCGGTCAAAGGCCCGGCCAACTACCTGTCGCTGCTGGTCAACCGTGCGCGGATGGAAGGTTTTGTGGTGATGGACCATGCCGCACAATTCGCTGCCGCCGGACAGGAAATGGCCGGCTGGATGGCCAAGGGCGAACTCAAGAGCAAGGAAGATATTGTCGAGGGGCTGGAGACGTTCCCGGAGACGCTGATGAAATTGTTCAGCGGCGAGAATTTCGGCAAGTTGGTGTTGAAGATCTAAAGCAAAGTCAAAAGGATCTCAGCCTGTAGGCAGCCCATGCAGGAGCTGCCGAAGGCTGCGATCTTTTTACCGCTTGCAGCCATTTATATCAGCTGAGGGAAAGATCAAAAGATCGCAGGCTGCGCCAGCTCCTACAGGGTTTTGTGCAGGGTCTGATCAGGCGATTTCGGCGACGACGGAGGCCAACGCCTGCGCCGGATCAGCCGCCTGGCTGATCGGACGGCCGATCACCAGGTAATCGGAGCCTGCATCCAGCGCCTGACGCGGGGTCAGAATGCGTCGTTGATCGTCCTGCGCGCTGCCCGCCGGGCGAATCCCCGGGGTCACCAGTTGCAGCGACGGATGCGCAGTTTTCAGCGCCTGGGCTTCCAGTGCCGAGCACACCAGACCATCCATCCCGGCTTTCTCGGCCAGTGCTGCCAGACGCAGGACCTGCTCTTGCGGCTCAATATCCAGACCAATACCTGCCAGGTCTTCGCGCTCCATGCTGGTCAGCACAGTGACGCCGATCAGCAGCGGCTGTGGGCCGCTACGCTTGTCCAATACTTCACGGCAGGCCGCCATCATGCGCATACCGCCGGAGCAGTGAACGTTGACCATCCACACGCCCATCTCGGCAGCCGCTTTTACGGCCATCGCAGTGGTGTTGGGAATATCGTGGAATTTCAGATCAAGGAATACTTCAAAACCCTTGTCACGCAGGGTGCCGACGATTTCAGCGGCGCAACTGGTGAACAGCTCCTTGCCCACTTTGACCCGGCACAGTTTCGGGTCCAACTGGTCGGCCAGCTTCAGTGCGGCGTCACGGGTGGGGAAATCCAGGGCGACGATGATAGGAGTCTGGCAGACGGACATTGGGAGGGCTCTCAGGCAGGTCGAAATCGGCGCGCATTGTAGCGGAACCGGCGGCGGCGCGGCACCCGATGATCGGTAAAATCGTCGCACCAGCCGAGATCAGCATAGCGCTCGCTGCTATTGTGTCGACTCCGATACACAACCGACATGTCGCCAACACGCGCCCGCGCTAGCCTCGCCAGCCGCAATACGTCCTTACATCAGCACTTCCCGCCTCACCGCCGGACGCCTATGCTGAAACCACCACCTCGCAGCCCATCTTTGTGGTTGGCGGCCTACTGGCAGATGAACAGCCCCATGCACAACACCCAAACCACCGTGACGGATGAGCAAAAAGACGACAAGCGCTGGAGCATTCGTGCACTGATCGTCGACGACGACGTGCCGATCCGCGAGTTGATGATCGACTACCTCGCGCGTTTCAACATCCATGCGAGCGGCGTCACCGATGGCACAGCGATGCGCCAGGCCATGCAAGCCGAGCATTTCGATGTGGTGGTGCTGGACCTGATGCTGCCCGGCGAAGACGGTTTGTCGCTGTGCCGCTGGCTGCGCGCCGAATCGGACATCCCGATCCTGATGCTCACCGCACGCTGCGAACCCACCGACCGCATCATCGGCCTGGAACTCGGCGCCGACGACTACATGGCCAAACCGTTCGAACCGCGCGAACTCGTCGCGCGGATCCAGACCATCCTGCGCCGCGTGCGCGATGATCGCACCGAGCAGCGGGCGAACATCCGCTTCGACAACTGGCGCCTGAACAGCGTCCTGCGCCAACTGGTCGCCGACGACGGCCTGGTGGTGCCGCTGTCCAACGCCGAATTTCGCCTGCTCTGGGTGTTTATCGAACGTCCGCGTCGGGTGCTCAGCCGCGAACAATTGCTCGACGCTGCGCGCGGTCGCTCAATCGAAGCGTTCGACCGCAGCATCGATTTGCTGGTCTCGCGCCTGCGACAGAAACTCGGCGATGATCCGAAAGCCCCGCAGTTGATCAAAACCGTACGCGGTGAAGGTTACCTGTTCGACGCCCGAGACATCGGCTGATGCGGGCGCGCTTCGACACGCTGTTCGGCCGGCTGTTTGGCGTGCTGTTCGTGGCGATCGTCCTGGCGCACTTGCTCGCTTTTACCTGGTTCCGCCTCTACGGCCCGCCCCCGCCTCCGCCGCCACCGGAATTCTCCCAAACCATCGAAGGCCAACCGTCGTCGCACGATTCTCGCTACCCGCCACGCCCACCGCGCCCCTGGTTCGGTGGCCCGATCGTGCCGCTGACTTTTCAGTTCATCACCTTGATGGTCGCCGCCTGGTACGGCGCCAAGTTGCTCAGTCGGCCGATCCAACGCCTGAGCGACGCCGCCGAACGTCTCAGCGAAGACCTCGACAGCCCCCCGCTGGACGAGTCAGGCCCACGCGAGGCGCGGCAAGCGGCGCATACCTTCAACCTGATGCAGCGGCGCATTCGAGAACAAGTCCAGCAACGTGCGCGCATGCTCGGCGCAGTGTCCCATGACCTGCGCACCCCCTTGTCACGACTGAAATTGCGCCTGGAGAACATCAGCGACGACAAACTGCAAAGCCAGATGCGGCAGGATTTGAACGACATGATCGCCATGCTCGACGCCACCCTCACCTACCTGCATGAGCAACGCACCAGCGAAGCCCTGCAGCTGATGGACGTGCAGGCGCTGGTCGAATCATTGTGCGAAAACGCTCAGGATCAAGGTGCGGACGTATACGTCAGCGGACATTGCGCACCGCTGCCGGTGCAACCGATGGCACTGCGTTCCTGCCTCAACAACCTGATGGATAACGCCCTGCGTTACGCCGGGCAGGCGCGCATCGAATTGCACGATCAGCGCGAGCAACTGCTGATCTGCGTGATCGACCATGGGCCGGGGATTGCCGAGGACAAACGTGAAGCGGTGTTCGAGCCATTCTTTCGTCTGGAAGGATCGCGCAACCGCAATTCCGGTGGCGTCGGGCTGGGCATGACCATCGCCCGGGAAGCCGCGCAGCGACTGGGCGGGCAATTGAATCTGGAGGAAACACCGGGCGGTGGTCTCACCGCCATCATTCGCCTGCCGCGCACCTGAAAAGCCCCATCCCGGTAGGCGTGAGCCTGCCGGGATGGGGGCGTGTCAGTCGACATCAAGATCGACGGATATACCCCAAGCCAAAAACCTTGAAGCGTCCTTAAACCCGAGCCTGACTCTTACTCCAATCCGTCAACAAACTATAAGCCACCGCCAAAAGCGTAGGCCCGATAAACAACCCGATAAACCCGAACGCAATCAACCCGCCAAACACCCCAAGCAACACAATCACCAACGGCAAATTCCCGCCTCGGCTGATCAGATACGGCTTGAGCACGTTATCCACGCCACTGATGATAAACGTCCCCCAGATACCCAAAAATACCGCCATCCCATACTCGCCCTTCCAGGCCAGCCAGGCGGTGGCCGGCACCCACACCAACGGTGGCCCCATCGGAATCAGACTCAGCAGAAACGTGACGATACCCAGCACCAACGCCCCGGGCACCCCGGCAATCAGGAACCCGATCAACGCCAGAACCGCCTGCGCCGCTGCCGTGCCGATCACCCCGTTGACCACTCGCTGCACCGTCCCGGCAACCAGTTCGATGTAGTACCCGGCGCGATCGCCAATCAAACGTTCCAGCAAACCGTGCACGAACGCCGCCAGACGCGGCCCGTCGCGATAGAAAAAGAACACAAAGACAATGCTCAGTGACAGCTCGAGAATCCCGCCGCCGATCTGCGCACTGCGCGCCAGCAACCAGTTACCGACCTGCCCCAGATAAGGCTTGATCGACACCATCAACGCGGCGCCCTGCTGATCGATGCTGTCCCAAATGCCGACCAGCCGTTCGCCCACAAGCGGGACACTGCCGAGCCAGGTCGGCGCCTCCGGCAAACCATCGACCTGCACGTCCTTGATGAACGCCGTCGCGTCACGCACGTGATCGGCCAGGTTGAAGCCCAGCCAGACCAACGGTACCGCCACCAACAACATCCAGCCCAGGGTCAGAACCGCCGCCGCCAGCGATTCACGGCCATTGAGCAGCCGGGTCAAAAGACGCATCAGCGGCCAACTGGCAAACGCCAGTACTGCGCCCCAGAACAGCGCCGACCAGAACGGCGCCATCACCCACAGGCTGGCGCCAAACAACACCAGCAGCAGGATCTGCACCAGCAGTCGATCGTTATTGAGCATGTAAGGTCTCGAAAAAGTCAGTCAGGCAAAGAGTAGGCGAACACGCGGCGCGCGCTCGCCCGATGCAGCTTATCGCAACAAATCAATGCGCAAACCTACGCCATCGACTTTGCCGGTTTCCATCCGTGCCGCACGCACGCCCTGATTGATCAATGCCTGGCGCCAGGCCTCGGCTTTCGGTCCGGACACTGTCACTCGCTGCGTGGTATCGAGATTCAGTCCACGGGAAATCAGGCGTAACCACGTGTCATCCGGGTCATTGACGAGTTTGGGGAAATCCAGCTCGCCGGTGCTCTTGAGCTGGCGCAACAGGGTCGCCGAGGTCGGCAGCAGTTCACCCAGCGGCGCAGCCGCTTCGAACTGTTCGACATGCAGATAGGCTTTGCGATTGCCGCGCGTGATGCTGTAGAGCGCCACCAGCGTGTTGTCCCGCGGCGCGGCCAGCCTCAGCAACAAGTACGCCTGTTGCTCGTCGGAACCGTACAGTTTGGCATTGCCGAACACCTCGTTGGCCCACAGGCTGCTTTCGCCGCAGTCGCGGGCCTGGCACCAGAACAGCAACTCGGCGTCCTGCTTTTGCAGGGCCTCGCGGGCGGCGGTGAAGGCTTCGGTGGCGGCGTGTTCGGGTGGCAACTCATAAGTGACCGAGGTGGTCTGGCCACGGGCCGTGACCTGGCCGTCAAAGCGCAACTGGCCGCTGATCTTGCGGATCGAGCCCAATGGGTAAATCCGCTCCTGCTCTGCCGGAGGGCGATAGTCGACGATTTGCGCGTCGGCCAGTCGCGGCACGATCTGCATGTCCTGACTGCCCGGCACATCGGCGGCGAACGAAATGGAACTGAAGCAGCACAGCGCCAACAGACTGAGTGATCGCATAGTCAGGCTCATCGGATCGGCATGGCTTGGCGGATCGGGGTCGTAGCGGTATAGAAATCCATCGTGGTTGTCTCCCATTTCAACCCGCCCAGCCTCGACAGTTGCCCGGTGCAAGTCAAGGAATGGCGAAGAACCGATTGAAACAGTCTGCGACAAGATCCGCACCGGGCTCGTCGTTCAGGTGCAAATGGTGCCCACCGGGCAGCTGTTCCCGGCAAAAGGGTAGACGCTCCAGCAGCTCAGGATGTTTGGCCAGCATGCCGTCCGCCGCGACCACCAATTGTGCTGGGCAACCGATGCGCTGGACGAAGGCCATCGCCTGCTCCTGCGTCAGGCGCAGCGGCGATGGCAGGGTCAGGCGATTGTCGGTGCGCCAGGTGTAACCGCCGGGCACCGGCATCAAGCCGCGCTGGGCCAGCAACTCTGCAGCCTCCCGACTGACCGCGACCAGGCCTTTCATCCGCGCCTCGATGGCACGGTCGAGGGTGGTGTAGACCGGTTTGCGCTTCTCGCGCAGATCCAGTTGCGCTTGCAGGGCCATGCCCATGCGCTCGGCAGCGTTTTCGCCCTTGTCTGTAGGAGGAATCACCCCATCGATCAACGCCAGATGAGTGATCCGATCCGGCAACGATCCCGCCAGCACCATGGAAACAATCGCGCCCATGGAATGCCCGAGCAGGCCGAAACGCTTCCAGCCCAATTGCTCGGCAACTTGCAGTACGTCATGGGCGTAGTCCCACAGCGCATATCCGGCGCCGTGCGGCCGATGCCCGGAATGCCCGTGCCCAGCCATATCCAGCGCGATAATGCGCAGACCTTTGAGCTTCGGCGCGAGACGGGCAAAGCTGTTGGCGTTGTCGAGCCAGCCATGCAAGGCAATGACCGGCACACCATCCTCGGGTCCGAACAAATGCGCGGCCAGTTCGATATGCGGCAGGCTCAGGCGCACTTCTTCGAAGGTCGGGCTCATGCGCAATCCTTTTCCTGGCGATTTTCCCAGCGGCTAAACAGGTTTTTCAGCAAGCGTGCCGTGTCCTGTGGACGTTCAAGGGGAAACATGTGCCCACCGGGCATGCTCAGTGCTTCACCTTGGGCAAGCCGCGAAACGAAGCGCGTGTGATGGCGCATGACCACCCGGCTCGTGTGCCCACGCACAACCGCCAGCGGCACCTGCAACTGGCGGGTGCGGCCGGGGCTGGTGTGCGGCACGCCGCGATAAATGCTGATTTCGGTGGCTGGGTCGAAGCGCAGGCGCAGTTTGTCGCCCACCTTGTGCAGGCCATGTTGCAGGTAAGCATCGAAACATTCCGGGTCAAAACCACGAAACAGGCTCTTGCCGGCGAAATAGCTGCGCGCACTGGCGAGGTCGGTAAATTCTTCACGTCGGCCAAGGGTGCGGCCGGCCGGGGTCAGCCTGTCAATGAAACCGAAGCGCTTGGCCGCGCGGATCACCCATTGGTCGGTGCGAGTCAGCACCGGCGAATCGAGCATCACTACACCGCGATACAACTCAGGGCAACGCAACGCCGCATGCAGGTGCAGCACACCGCCAAAGGAGTGACCGACGCCCCACACGGGCTGATCTTGCTGCTGCAAATGGTGGATCAATTCGTCGACAAGGTTGTACCAGTTGTCATCCGCCGGAAAACGCGGGTCATGAGCGTGCTGCTCCAGATGCGCGACCCGATACTCGGGCGCCAGCGCCGCGAACAACTTGCCGTAGGTGCCCGAGGGAAACCCGTTGGCGTGGGCGAAAAAGATAGGTTGCGACATGCGGGCAAATCCATGAGCGGGAAACGTGGCGTTGATTGTCCGTAAGACCGCGCCCGGCGGCAATGACTGTAACTGCCAGGAATGGTGACAGTCTGGTCAGGGTTATGGTGTGCCAAGGAAATCCCTCCCCCTCACCCCAGACCTCTGGACGGTCCGACTTGTCGGGAGAGCCAGAGGTCTGGGGTGAGGGGCTTTTTCGATGTCACCGTGCTGGCGGCTGCTCACCCAGCGGCACTACCGCCATGGTCAACCGCGACACACAACTGGCCTTGCCCTCATCGCTGGTCAGGCGGATATCCCAGACATGCGTGGTGCGACCGATGTGAATCGGCTTGGCCACCGCTGTCACCCGGCCACTGCGCAGGCCGCGCAAATGGTTGGCGTTGATCTCAAGCCCCACGCAATAAAACTTGCTGGCATCGATGCACAAATAGCTGGCCATTGAACCGACGGTTTCCGCCAGCACCACCGACGCGCCGCCGTGCAGCAAGCCATAAGGCTGATGCGTGCGGTGATCGATGACCATGCTCGCGGTCAGCGATTCTTCGTCGAACGCTTCGAAACGGATGTCGAGCACTTCGCCGATGGTGTTTTTCTGAATCGCGTTCAACTGCTCGATGTTGGGAGTGGTGCGCCACAAGCTCATCGCAGACTTCCTTTGTTGTTTTAGTCGTCGCTCAATCCTGCCACAGCACCGCCTCGCTGCGCGCGCTCCATTCTTCGAATCGGGCGCCGTAGGTGTCTTCGATGACGTTGCGTTTGATCTTCAGGGTCGGCGTGAGAAAACCGTTTTCCACCGCCCAGCTGTCCTTGACCACCACCAGCCGGCGCAGTTGCTCGTGCTTGTCGAGCACGGCGTTGACCTCCTCCAGCAGCTTTTCCAGGCTCGAATGCAGGCTCGCTCGTGGCTCTTCCTGATTGACGCTCGAGAGCACGCACAGGCCCAGCGGCGCACTCAAACCATCACCGACCACACACACCTGCTCGATGCGCGAGTGCACGGCCAAACGGTTTTCGATCGGCGCCGGAGCGACGTATTTGCCTTTGCTGGTCTTGAAGATTTCCTTCAGTCGCCCGGTCAGGCGCAAGCGCCCTTCGGCATCCTGTTCGCCCTTGTCGCCGGTGCGCAGAAAGCCTTCTGCGGTGAGGGTCTCGGCAGTTTTCTGCGGCTCCTTGAAATAGCCAAGCATGTTCGCCTGACTGCGCACCTGGACCTCGCCGGATGCATCGATGCGCACCTCGACATCCGGGCACGGTTTGCCGATCCAGCCCTGTTTGTATTCGCCGGGCAAACAGATGTGCGAGTAACCGCAACCCTCGGTCATGCCGTAGACCTCCAGCACATCGAGGCCGAGTTTCTGATACCAGGCGAGCAATGTCTGCGGCACAGGTGCTGCACCGGAAAGGGCCACGCGCAAGGCGTCCAGCCCCAGGCCCGCCAACACTTTGTGCCCGACCCGCTTACCGATGAAGGGCAGACCGAGCAGCAAGTCCAGACGTTTCGCCGGGATCTTGCTGTAAACGCCCATCTGGAATTTGGTCCAGATCCGCGGCACCCCGAACATTGCCGTCGGCCGCGCCCGCTTCAGATCGGTGATGAAGGTGTCGAGGCTTTCAGCAAAGAACACTGTCTGCCCGGTATAAATCGAAGCCATTTCAACGAACATGCGTTCCGCGACGTGGCACAACGGCAGGTACGACAGCAGCCGATCGTTCTCGTTGAGCCCGAACAGCTGCGTGCCACGGCTGGTGGCGAACCCCAGATTGGCGAAACTGTGCATCACGCCTTTGGGCAGGCCAGTGGTGCCGGAGGTGTAAATGATGGTCGCCAGTTGCTCGGCGGCGGGACGTGGGTCGTCCTGGATCGGCGAACTGCGTTGCAACTCAGCCCAGCTGAAATCGAAATCGCCGGGCGGATGCAGCGGCAGGCTGATGGTCGGCAAGCCCGCCGGCACGCCGGTCGACATGCTCGGCCAATCGTCAAGTTTGCCGATAAATGCGAGCACGCTCTCCGAGTGATTGAGCACTTGAGCGACGGAGTCGGCCGTCAGGTTGGGATACAGCGGCACGGAAACGTGCCCCGCCATCCAGATGGCCAGATCGGCAATGATCCAGTGCGCGCAGTTTTTCGAGATCAGGGCGATATGGCTGCCTTGCGGCAACTCCCGTGCACGCAGCCAGTGTGCAGCGCAGCGAGCCTGATGGCCAACGTCGGCCCAGGTCAGCGTCTCGACCTCGCCCCCCCCGATGGGCTGCACGAGAAAGCGCTGGCGTGGATGCCGGGCTTCACGTTCGTAAAACACGTCCAGCGGCAAACGGAATGCGGCAGACATGCGACTCGCTCCTGTTTTTTTAGGTCTGGAGCAAGCGTAGTCAACCAAGCAAGTGCTTGGTTGGAATTTTCACTAAAAGAAACAAGATCAAAAGATCGCAGCCTTCGGCAGCTCCTACATGAGAATGCGATCCCATGTAGGAGCTGCCGAAGGCTGCGATCTTTTGCTTTAAGGGTGCTTGAGGCTGTTGAGAGTCATCGAGCCAATCAGCAGTTCAGCACTCTCAAGTTCAGCCAACCCCGCCGTGCCGACCTTCTCCGGCGGATACCCAGCGCCGTGCTGCAAATAGCTGAGCAAATTGCCCACCAGCGGGTTGTGACTGACCAGCAGCGCATTGCTCACCGAAACCAGCTGATCGGCGACTTTGTCCGGATCGACCTCCGGCGTCAGCCACTCGACCGTGCGGATCTCGGGCTCGAAGCCCAGCGCCTCGCGGACAATCTGCGCGGTCTGTTGCGCGCGCAGGTACGGGCTGGCGTAGATCGCGGTGATCGGTTGCCCGATCAACTGCGCAGCGCTGCGCAATGCTTCTTCACGGCCATGCTCGGTCAGCTCCCGTTCGGAGTCGGGGCAAGAGCCATAAGGCACGGCCTCACCGTGACGCAATACCCAGAGTTTCATAGCTTGGGTTCCTCATCGCGAACCGGATGCGGTGCTGGCGGCACGGCATGTGGCGCCTCACCTTCGGGCGTACGCGGCGCTGGCCAGTCGGCAAACGGCCAAGGCTTCTGGTCGCTGTGAAAACTGCCGAAGCGGCCGATCTGCGCCAGAAACTGGCTCAGGCTGTCACCGAAGTTCATCAGGCTGGCGCTCGGTGCGCCATAGATCAAACGATAGATCAGTTGCACCAGCACCACTGCGCCGAGAATAAACTGCGCCACTTGCCAGACCAGCAGGTAGACGATCATCCACAACACCCGCAGGAGGATGGATTCATACCTGGCTTCAGATTTTGATTCGTTCATGTTCAGCTCCCCTACCCGTGAATAACAGCAGTCAGTTGAAACCACTGGTGGAAATAAAGTCGACATCGGTTTTCGGCTCGGCCCGCATCAACAGTTCGATGACCTGTTCCAGCGTGCGCCCCTCGAACAGGATCGCGTGCAAGCCTGCGACCAGCGGCATGTAGACGCCGACTTCCTGGGACTTGGCTTTCAGCACTTTCAGGGTATTGACCCCTTCGGCGACTTCGCCGAGGCGCGATACCGCTTCTTCGAGGCTCAGGCCCTGGCCGAGGGCGAATCCGACCTGATAGTTG
Organism: Pseudomonas sp. A0308; assembly: GCF_044218815.1. Taxonomy (NCBI): domain Bacteria; kingdom Pseudomonadati; phylum Pseudomonadota; class Gammaproteobacteria; order Pseudomonadales; family Pseudomonadaceae; genus Pseudomonas; species Pseudomonas sp. A0308. The sequence goes on along the minus strand of NZ_CP162581.1, from coordinate 5,147,505 downwards.
CGGCTTTTCGGCGACGAGCACGTGACGATCAGATCGCCAACACCCGCCAGACCGAGGAAGGTCATCGGGTTGGCGCCCTGATTCACCGCAAACCGGGTCATCTCGGCCAAGGCGCGGGTGATCAGCATGCTCTTGGTGTTCTCGCCCATTTCCAGCGCCACCGCCATGCCGGCAATGATCGCGTAAACGTTTTTCAACGCCCCGCCCAGTTCGACACCAAAACGGTCGGCGCTGGCATAAACACGAAAGGTGCGGCCATGCAGCGCGGCTTGCACCTGTTTGCACAGTTCTTCGTCTTCACTGGCGACCACCGTGGCCGTCAGCGCGTGCTCGGCGATTTCCCGCGCCAGATTCGGCCCGGACAACACGCCGATGCGCGCCTGCGGGGCGATCTCTTCGAGGATCTGGCTCATCAGCTTGAAGGTCTGGGCTTCGATGCCTTTGGTCAGGCTGACCAGCATCTTGCCGCTCAAACGCTCGGCGTGCGCGGCGAGCACTGTGCGCAGTGCGCTGGACGGCAGCGCGACAAAGCACAGATCGCAGGCGTCGAGGGTCTGCTGCAAGTCGGTGACCGCCGTCACTCCCGGCAGAATCTTGATGCCTTTGAGGTAACGCGGATTTTCGCGATTGACCCGGATGGCCTCGGCCTGCTCGGGGTCACGCATCCACTGCAGGACTTGATGGCCGTTCTCGGCCAATAAATTGGCCACGGCGGTACCAAAACTTCCGCCTCCCAGGACCGCAATCGGGCGCTGCTCAGTCATATGCAATCCGTTAATCCATACCAGTGGCGATGCCGGCATTATACGGGGCGACCCGGTCGCGGCCAGCCCCTGCGTCAATAACCGGCAGTTATAGGAAGAAGACCAATAAAACCTGGGAAAATGCCCGCAACGTAACTGGAAAAGTCGCTGTCCTCGGTTAACATGCGCGCCAATTCTTCGTTCGATAGGCCGCGTCGTGTTTTTCGCTCCTCCCCCACCGCGTTCTTCCCTGCTGCTGGCGCTGTTGTTCAGCCCGGTGCTGCTGGCGGACGACCTGTTCATGGACGGCCAGGCGCTGCCGCAGGTACTGACGGCCACCCGGCTAAAACAGACGCCGGCGGAAGTGCCGGGGAGCATGACCGTACTCGACAGCGAATTGATCAGCGCCAGCGGCGCCCGCGACATCAGCGAACTGCTGCGGCTGGTGCCGGGCATGATGGTCGGCAACATCAGCGGCAATCAGGCGGCGGTCAATTACCACGGCACCAATGCCACCGAAGCGCGGCGCATGCAGGTATTGATCGACGGCCGCTCGGTGTACCGCGCTGGTCTGGCCACGGTGGACTGGAGCGATATGCCGGTGGCCATGGAGGACATCGACCGCATCGAAGTCTTTCGCGGCCCGAACACCGTCAGCTACGGCGCCAACGCGCTGATGGCGGTGGTCAATATCATCACGCGCCACCCGGCGGAAAGCCACGGCACGCGGCTGAAAATCACCCGGGGCCAGCGCGGCATCAATGACTTCTATGCCAGCCAGGGCACCGGATGGAATGGCGGTGATCTGCGTCTGTCGCTGTCCGGCCAGGAGGATGACGGTTTCGACAGCGATCGCACGGGCGCCGATTACCGTGACAGCCGCCGTTTGAACCGCTTCAGCCTCGCGGTCAGCCACACGCTGAATGACAACCAGAGCCTCGACTGGCAGGTCAACGCGAAGGACGGCAGCAATCAACGCCCTTATACCTACCGCCCGGTGTTCTCGGGGATTACTGACAGCGGCAACAATTCCGACGTCGTAGCCAAGGACTATGCCGGCTCGGTGCGCTGGAATCTCGACATCAATCCCGAGCACAGTCTCTACGTACAAGGTTCGGCGCAGCACTGGGATCGTCAGCAGGTGTGGCGCGCCTGTGATGCCGAGGTGTCCTTTAGCCCAGAGCTGACACAGCTGTGGCAGCTCAACCCGAATTACACCGAACGTTTAGCGCGCAACATCACACGCTTCACCGGCCCAGGCGCTGCGCCCGGCACGCCGCAGGAAATGGCGCTGGCCAACCAAGTGCTCGATCAGTGGCGCAACGGCGCCAGTCAGACCCTGTGCGGCGACATCGACCAAAGCGCTCGCGAGTCACGCTACGACCTCGAACTGCAAGACACCCTCAGCCTGTCCGACAGCCTGCGCCTGGTCAGCGGCATGAACTATCGTTATGACCGCGCCAGTTCCGAGACCTACTTCAACGGCACGCTGGACGACACCACGTGGCGTGCGTTCGGCCAATTGGAGTGGCGCGCCACTGAACACTGGCTGTTGCAGGGCGGTGCGATGTTCGAAGACACGCAACTGATCGGCAGTTCGCTGACCCCACGCTTCGCGATCAATTACCTGATCAACCCGCGTCACGGCCTGCGCGCGGTGTACTCGGAGGCGATCCGCTCGCCGGACATGTTCGAGAACAACGTCAACTGGAGCTATCAGGTCAGCAAATTGCGACCTTCGGCGTACGGCAAGTCTTCGGCGCGCTATTTCGTCAAGACGCGCGGCCCCGGCGATCTCGATCAGGAACACATGCGCTCGCGAGAGCTGGGCTACAACGGCTACTTCGCCGAGTGGGGTCTGGCGGTCGACGTCAAACTGTTCTACGACGAGATCACCGGGATGATCAGCGAACCTCTGCGCAACAATCAGTACATCGCCAGCAACGCCAACAGCTCACGTTTTCGCGGCACCGAAACCCAACTCGACTGGCGCGTGAACACGGTCGACCGCTTGCGCTTCACTTACGCCTACGTCGAAGCCGAAGCGAGTAATCCGCTGGATCAGCAATTTACCGCCAGTCACAGCGGTTCTGCCGGATGGCTGCGCGATTGGGGTCACGGCTGGAACAGCGCCCTCTTCTATTACGGCGACAACGCGCTCAACGGCTATCGCTTCGAGCGCGTCGACACCCGAATCGCCAAACGCATCAAGCTGGGCAAGGCCCAACTGGAACTGGCTGGCGTGCTGCAGCAGCGCCTCGATCACGAGCCGACCACGTTCGTCGACAACAATTACGACGAACGCCGCGTGATGTATGTCAGCGCCGAGCTGGAGTTCTAGGATGCGCCACGGTCTGTCAAGGAAGACGCCGACCCTCGGCCATTGGCTGGCCGGACTTGGCCTGTTTCTGACCGTGTGGCTGCACGGCATGGCGGTGCAGGCCGCCGACATTCTGTTGACCGGCGCCGAAGAAAGCCCCGGCGTGCAGGCGTTCGTGCAGGCGCTGAGCGAATTGCGTCCCACCGACAACGTGCGTTTCCAGCCCTTGGCCAGTCTGCCCGCGCCAGGCAAATTGCCGTCCAGCCTGCGCCTGATTCTGCTCGACCTGCCAAGCCTCGACTGGCGCCTGCAAGAACCTCAAGGCCCGGCGACGCTGGTGCTGCGCATCAGTCGTCTGCAAGCCCGACAACGCCTCGGCGCGGCGCAACCGGCGCACCTGAGTTTGCTCTGGAGTGATCCGCCACTAAGCCGACAGCTGCAATTGATCCGACGCATCCTGCCTCAGGCGAGCAGGATTGGCGTGTTGTTCGATGAACACAGCGAGTTCCTCCTCAAAGAGCTGCTTCTGGCTGCCGAGCCGCTGAATCTGCAAGTGGTCAGCCAGCGCTGGGACAACACTCACGACAGCCGCCCCCTGCAAGCCGTGCTGAAAAACAGTGACGTGCTGCTGGGCCTGGATGATCCGGATCTGTACAACCCGAAGACCGCGAAAAATCTGCTGCTCAGCAGCTACTCCCGACAAATGGCGCTGGTCGGGCCAAATGCCGCGTTCGTGCGCGCCGGCAGCCTGGCCAGCACTTACAGCGACCAGAGCGATTGGCTGAGCGTTCTCGACCGGTTGCTCGACCAGCCGCCGCTCCATTGGCCGCGATCGCTCTATCCCGAACGCTTCAAGGTCTCAAGTAATGCCCAGGTCGCTCGTTCCTTGGGTATCGAACCGCTGAATGAAGCGTCTGTCGCCAGCGCGTTGGCTGAAGGAGAAAGCCGCCCATGAATTTTCGTCGTTGGGACATCAACACCCGTACCCAATTGATCAGCCTCGGCCCGGCGCTGTTGCTGACGTTGTTGTTGATCAGTTTCTTCACGTTCGTGCGCATTCAGGATTTGCGCCAGGAGCTGAACCACACCGGTCAACTGATCGCCAACCAACTGGCGCCCGCCACCGAATACGGGGTGATTTCCGGCAACAACGACGTGTTGGAAAGTCTGCTCAAGGCGACGCTGGCAACGCCCAACGTGCGCTTCCTTGAAGTACAGGACAGCGCCAACCGGATTCTGGTGTATGTCGAACAACCGGCGGATTCCCACAGTCGTCCGCATCAGGTCGAAGTGTTCCAGGCGCCGGTACGCCTGCAACGGATCGCCCTGAACAATGATTTTTTCCAGGACGCCAAAGTCAGCAGCGGCGCGGCCAGCGAGGATTATCTGGGGCGGGTGATCGTCGGTCTGTCCAACGATGCCTTCAGTCAGCGCCAACAGGAAATTCTGCTCAAGGCCGGGATTCTGGCGCTGTTCGCCCTGCTCTTTACGTTTGTCCTGGCACGGCGTCTGGCCGGCAGCCTGTCGCAGCCGATTCGCGATATCGGCAACGCGGTGAAGGCGATCCAGGATGGCGATTTTAAAACCCCGCTGCCGATCGTCGATGACACCGAACTGGGCGCGCTGTCGCAGCACATCAACAATCTCGCTCAGGCGCTGGAGCAAGCGAGTCGTGAACAGCATCAGGCGATGGCACAGTTGATCCAGACACGCGAGGAAGCGGAAAAGGCCAACAACGCCAAATCCGACTTCCTGGCGATGATGAGCCATGAACTGCGCACGCCCATGAATGGCGTGCTCGGCATGCTGCAATTGCTCGAAACCACCGACATGACCGAGGAGCAGATCGAGTACGCCGCGCTCGCCTCGGAGTCCACTGAACACTTGCTCAAGGTCATCAACGACATCCTCGACTTTTCGCGCATCGAGCGTTCGGAGCTTGAACTGGAACACATCCCGTCCAACCTCTCCGAACTGATCGGCGCGTGCGCCCAGTCGTTCCAGCACAGCGCAGTGCAACGTGGTCTGGCGCTCAACCTGAGGATTCCCGAAGACATGCGCGGCTTGCAGGTGCAGGGCGATCCGACGCGGATCCGGCAGATTCTGGTCAACCTGGTCGGCAATGCCTTGAAGTTCACTGAACAGGGCCGGGTCAGTATCGAGGCGCAGTGGCAGTCGCTGGATCACGAGTTGCTGTGGTTCACCTGCTCGGTGCGCGACAGTGGCATCGGCATTTCCTCCGAGAGCCTGGAGCTGATGTTCAACGCGTTCCAGCAGGCCGACAGCTCGATTTCGCGACGCTACGGCGGCACCGGCCTGGGCCTGCCGATCGCCCGCACACTCGCCGAACGCATGGGCGGCACATTAAGAGCGCAGAGTGAGGAAGGTCTTGGGTCGGTGTTCACCCTGGAAATCCCGTTGGCTCTTTATAAGCAGGCATTGCCAAAGCAGGTCGCACCGCGCGCATTGAACGGTGACGGCCAGGGCGCTGGACGCACTGTGTTGCTGGTTGAAGACAACCCGGTCAATCAGACGGTTATTGAAGCGATGCTGCGCAGTCTGGGCTTTACTGTCAGTGTCGCCACCGATGGCGCTCAGGCAGTGCGCAGTGCCCAGGGCAGTGAGTTCGAAGTGATTCTGATGGATTGTCGCCTGCCGATCATCGACGGCTATGAAGCAACCCGACAGATCCGCAACCTGCCCGGACGCGGCAACGTGCCGATCATCGCGCTGACCGCCAATGCCTTGCAGGGCGACCGGGAAACCTGTCTGTCGGCGGGGATGAACGATTATCTGGCCAAGCCGTTCAAACGTAATGATCTGCAGCAGATTCTGCAGCGGTGGGTGTCTTAGTGTCGGCTTTTCGAGCATCTGCGACTGGCATGAAAAGCGAAAGTGCGGCAGTCTTAGGCACCCGAACGAGCCTCAAAAGAGGCTTGATTAAAAATTTCAGTGCACAAGTGTACATTCATGTCCTTGGTGCTGTGACTTTCACCACAACGCAATAGTCTATGAGTAGGCTGCCGGTTCGAGGCATGAATGCTTCGAACGGTCGGGAAGATTTGCCCCACCTGCCGCATGGGATTATTGAGGAGCTCGCATGACCAAACAAAACGCCTTTACTCGGGAAGACCTGCTGCGCTGCAGTCGCGGTGAGCTGTTCGGCCCAGGTAACGCGCAACTGCCCGCCCCGAACATGCTGATGGTGGATCGCATCACCCATATCAGCGAAGAAGGCGGCAAGTACGGCAAAGGTGAATTGGTCGCCGAGCTGGATATCACCCCTGACCTGTGGTTCTTCGCTTGCCACTTCGAGGGCGATCCGGTGATGCCGGGCTGCCTGGGCCTTGACGCCATGTGGCAACTGGTTGGCTTCTTCCTGGGCTGGCAAGGTCTGCCGGGCCGCGGCCGTGCGCTGGGTTCGGGCGAAGTGAAATTCTTCGGCCAGGTTCTGCCGACCGCCAAGAAAGTCACCTATAACATTCAAATCAAGCGCGTCCTCAAGGGCAAGCTGAACCTGGCTATCGCTGACGGTTCGGTCTCTGTGGACGGTCGCGAAATCTACACCGCCGAAGGCCTTCGGGTCGGCGTGTTTACCTCCACTGAAAACTTCTAAGGGTTATCCGCATGCGCCGCGTCGTTATCACTGGTCTGGGTATCGTTTCTTGCCTGGGCAATGACAAAGAGACCGTCTCCGCTAACCTGCGTGCAAGTCGCCCTGGCATCCGGTTCAACCCGGAATATGCCGAAATGGGTCTGCGTAGCCAGGTTTCCGGCTCCATTGACCTTCCCCTCGAAGAGCTGATCGATCGCAAGATCTTTCGCTTCGTCGGCCACGCCGCGGCTTACGCCTACCTGGCGATGAAAGACGCGATCACTGACTCCGGTCTGACCGAAGAGCAAGTGTCCAACCCGCGTACCGGCCTGATCGCCGGCTCCGGCGGTGCTTCCACGCTGAACCAGATGGAAGCGCTGGACATCCTGCGCGAGAAAGGCGTGAAGCGCGTCGGCCCATACCGTGTAACGCGGACCATGAGCAGCACCGTTTCCGCTTGCCTGGCCACGCCATTCAAGATCAAGGGCCTGAACTACTCCATCGCTTCTGCCTGCGCCACCAGTGCTCACTGCATCGGTACCGCCATGGAACAGATCCAGATGGGCAAGCAGGACATCGTCTTCGCCGGTGGCGGTGAAGAAGAGCATTGGAGCCAGTCGTTCCTGTTCGACGCGATGGGCGCCCTGTCCAGCAAGCGTAACGACACCCCGGAGCAGGCCTCCCGTGCCTACGACGCCGACCGTGACGGTTTCGTCATCGCCGGTGGTGGCGGTATGGTCGTGGTTGAAGAGCTGGAACACGCTCTGGCCCGTGGCGCGAAGATCTACGCGGAAATCGTTGGCTACGGCGCGACGTCCGATGGCTACGACATGGTTGCCCCAAGTGGCGAAGGCGCGATCCGCTGCATGCAGATGGCGATGTCCACCGTTGATACCCCGATCGACTACCTGAACACCCACGGCACTTCGACTCCGGTCGGCGACGTCGCGGAAATGAAAGGTGTGCGTGAAGTGTTCGGCGACAAGGCTCCAGCGATCAGCTCGACCAAGAGCCTGTCCGGTCACTCCCTGGGCGCTGCCGGCGTTCACGAAGCGATCTACTGCATGCTGATGATGGAAGGCAACTTCATTGCCGGTTCCGCCAACATCGACGAACTGGACCCGGAAGTGGCTGACATGCCGATTCTGACCAAGACTCGCGAAAACGCCACCATCAACACCGTGATGAGCAACAGCTTCGGCTTCGGCGGCACCAACGCCACGCTGGTGATGAAGCGCTGGGAAGGCAAGTAATTCCCAAGGCTTGAGCCACACATGAAAAACGCCCCGACTGGTTCGGGGCGTTTTTTTTCGTTTGAAGAAAATAACCGGGACACCGCTGATCCCTGTGGGAGCTGGCTTGCCAGCGATAGCGGATTGTCAGGTAACGAAGATGTTTGCTGTGCCGACGTCATCGCTGGCAAGCCAGCTCCCACAGGGTTCTATGCATGCCCTGAAAATGAAACTTCTGTCATGAAACTTACCGCCCTGCGACCGAATGTCGCGGATTTAGCGGCCTGCAGCACTGTTGCAAAAAACGCAACAACACCTTGCTCGAATAAGCCGTTTACTTAGCTGCCTAACAAATTCTATAAAAGAGTCCTGCACACGCCTTGCTGCAGATAACTTGAGATTTGGAGCTAGCAGATGACTGTAAAAGTAACTGAACGCGACGATTCACACATGTCCCATGAAGGCGTAGCCGCCGGTATCCGGATCTGGGATGTGCATCAACAAGACTTGCTGGTCGGGATGTTCCACAACGAGATTGACGCCCACAACTACAAGGCCGAACTGGAAGTGCAAGAGCAGCAACGGGATTTACGATCCGCCTGAATCAACCACAGCATTGAAAACGACAAACCCCGCGATCAGCGGGGTTTGTCGTTGTTACGGCTTGGCGATTTACCACATCAGATCGTCGGGGATCTGATAGGCCGCGTACGGATCGTCCTCGGCGTTGACCTCTTCGGTCTTCACGTTGAGTTGCACGATGCGCTGTGGGTCGCGCTCCTGGATCTTCAGGGCCGCTTCACGCGGGATCACTTCATAGCCGCCGGCATGATGCACGATCGCCAGCGAACCGCTGCTGAGCTTGTTGCGCATCAGCGTGTTGACCGAGAGGCGCTTGACCTTCTTGTCGTCAACGAAGTTGTAGTAGTCCTCGGTGGTCAGCTTCGGCAGACGCGAGACCTCGATCAATTGCTTGACCTGCGCGGCGCGCTCCTTGGCTTCGGCCTTCTCTTTCTGCTGACGGTTCAGCTCCTGGTCGCGCTTGACCTTCTCGGCCATGGCTTCCTGGGCGGCGCGCTGCTGCGAGTCGTCCAGCTCGATCTGACCTTTGTGGGCCAGACGCTGCTGCTTCTGTTTGTCCTTGCTGACCTGCTTGGCCTGCTTTTGGTTGACCAGGCCTGCTTTGAGCAACTGATCGCGAAGGGAAATACTCATGGTGCTTACTCACTTGGGCAGTTGCTCAGCCACAGCTGGGCAAATTCTTTTCCTGACGTTTGGCTTCACCCCACAGGGCGTCCAACTCTTCGAGGGTGCAATCTTCTATGGGACGGTGGGTGTCGCGCAATGCCTGTTCGATAAAACGGAAACGTCTTTCAAACTTGCCGTTGGCGCCACGCAGTGCAGTTTCCGGGTCAACCTTCAGATGCCGGGCCAGATTGACCACGGAAAACAGCAGATCACCGATCTCGTCAGCCACCGCTGCGGGATCGTTTTCAGACATCGCCTCGAGCACTTCATCGAGCTCTTCACGCACTTTGTCGAACACCGGCAAGGCGTCCGGCCAGTCGAACCCCACCTGCCCCGCACGCTTCTGCAGCTTGGCTGAGCGCGACAATGCAGGCAACGTGGCCGGTACGTCATCAAGCAGTGACAGTTGCTGTGGCGCGGCGGATTTCTCGGCACGCTCTTCGGCCTTTATTTCCTCCCAGCGCTGCTTGACCTGCTCTTCATTCAAACGCGGCACGTCCAGCGGCGCGTACAGGTCGCCGGTGGGGAAAACGTGGGGATGACGGCGGATCAGCTTGCGGGTGATGCTGTCGATCACACCGGCAAACTCAAAGCGCCCTTCTTCGCGCGCCAACTGGCTGTAATAGACAACCTGGAACAACAGGTCGCCAAGCTCGCCCTGCAAATGGTCGAAATCGCCGCGCTCGATGGCGTCGGCCACTTCGTAGGCTTCTTCGAGGGTATGCGGGACGATGGTTGCGTAGGTTTGCTTGATGTCCCACGGGCAACCGAACTGCGGATCGCGCAGACGGCTCATGAGATGGAGCAGGTCTTCAAGGCTGTACATCATGTTTTCTGTCTCACCACAAACCCCATGTGGGAGCGAGCCTGCTCGCGAAAGCGGTGTGTCTGCAACAAAGATGTCGACTGACACGCCCTCTTCGCGAGCAGGCTCGCTCCCACAGGGAACAATCAATTGCGTCACGGGGTGCGATTACGCCGTGTCTCGATGATGTTCGGCAACTGCGAAATCCGTCCCAGCAACCGCCCCAGTGCATCCAGACCCGGGATCTCGATGGTCAGGGACATCAGCGCAGTGTTGTCTTCCTTGTTCGAGCGGGTGTTGACCGCCAACACGTTGATCCGCTCGTTGAGCAGCACCTGCGAGACGTCACGCAGCAGACCCGAACGGTCGTAGGCGCGGATGACGATGTCCACCGGATAAGTGAGCACCGGTACCGGCCCCCAGCTGACCTGAATGATCCGCTCTGGCTCGCGTCCGCCCAGTTGCAGCACCGAGGCGCAGTCCTGGCGGTGAATACTCACGCCACGGCCCTGGGTGATGTAACCGACGATCGCATCGCCCGGCAATGGCTGGCAGCAGCCGGCCATTTGCGTCATCAGGTTACCAACGCCCTGAATCTGAATGTCGCCGCGCTTGCCCGGCTTGTAGCCGGTCGCTTTGCGCGGGATCAGTTCCAGCTGTTCGTTACCGCGCTCCGGCTCGACCAGTTGCTGCGCCAGGTTGACCAGTTGCGCCAGGCGCAGGTCACCGGCACCGAGGGCGGCGAACATGTCTTCGGCGGTTTTCATGTTGGCCTTCTCGGCCAACTTGTCGAAATCCACCGCCGGCAAGCCGAGGCGTGTGAGCTCGCGTTCGATCAGGGTTTTACCGGCGGCGACGTTCTGGTCACGAGCCTGCAACTTGAACCAGTGAACAATCTTCGCCCGCGCTCGCGAAGTGGTGACGTAACCGAGGTTCGAGTTCAGCCAGTCTCGGCTGGGAGTGCCGTGTTTGCTGGTGATGATCTCGACTTGCTCACCGGTCTGCAGGCTGTAGTTGAGCGGCACGATGCGCCCGTTGATCTTGGCGCCACGGCAGTTGTGACCGATTTCGGTGTGTACGCGGTAGGCGAAGTCCAGCGGTGTTGCGCCTTTCGGCAAGTCGATGGCGTGACCGTCGGGCGTGAAGATGTAGACCCGATCCGGCTCGATATCAACGCGCAGCTGTTCGGCCAGACCACCAATATCACCCAGCTCTTCATGCCACTCGAGCACCTGGCGCAGCCAGGAAATTTTCTCTTCGTAGTGATTGGAGCCGGATTTGACGTCAGTGCCCTTGTAACGCCAGTGCGCGCAAACCCCGAGCTCGGCTTCTTCGTGCATCGAATGCGTACGAATCTGCACTTCCAGCACTTTGCCTTCCGGACCGATCACGGCCGTGTGCAACGAGCGGTAGCCGTTCTCTTTCGGGTTGGCGATGTAGTCGTCGAATTCTTTCGGGATGTGCCGCCACAGCGTGTGGACGATACCCAGCGCGGTATAGCAATCGCGCATTTCCGGGACCAGCACGCGCACCGCACGCACGTCGTAGATCTGGCTGAATTCCAGACCCTTGCGCTGCATTTTGCGCCAGATCGAATAGATGTGTTTGGCCCGACCGCTGATGTCGGCGTCGACGCCGGTGGCCTGCAGTTCATCCTTGAGCTGGGTCATCACGTCGGCAATGAAACGCTCACGATCAAGCCGTCGCTCATGGAGCAACTTGGCGATCTGCTTGTATTGATCAGGCTCCAGATAACGGAAGGACAAGTCCTCCAGTTCCCATTTGATATGACCGATGCCGAGCCGGTGCGCGAGCGGCGCATAGATGTCGAAGACTTCCCGGGCGACACGGTTACGCTTCTCGTCGTCGGCGGTTTTCACCGCACGAATGGCGCAGGTGCGTTCGGCCAGTTTGATCAGGGCAACACGCACGTCGTCGACCATGGCGACGAGCATTTTGCGCAGGTTTTCCACCTGCCCTTGCGTGCCCATGACCATGGACTGGCGCGGACTGAGGCTGGCACTGATCGCGGCCATGCGCTGCACGCCGTCGATCAGCTTGGCCACCACCGGACCAAAGCGCTGGCTGACAGCCGCGAATTCGATCTGGCCTTCGCGCACACCGCGGTACAGGACCGCGGCAACCAGCGAATCCTGATCGAGCTTGAGGTCGGCGAGAATCTCGGCGATCTCAAGGCCGGTTCTGAAACTCCCGGAGCCCTCGGCCCACAGGTTTTTCGCAGCATTGGACTGTTGTTCGGCCTCGCGAGCAAACTCGCAGGCTTCTTTCAAGGCTTCGCGATCCAGTGCCAGATCGACACTGACCGCGTGATCGAGCCAAGCCTCGAGATTGATACTGCCGTCAGTGTTGATCGGCTGGTGTGCTCTCACCTGTACCATCTTGCTTTACCTTCCCTACGACGCAGATTCAATGCGTCAAATCGCTGACCTTCGTTGCCCGTTTGCACTCGTGGGGCTAAAGCGAGCGCTGTACGGACGGACCAGACGGATCAGACGAGCCATCCTGGCTCGCTTCAAATAACGCCATGGCCTCGACATGTGCCGTCTGAGGAAACATATCGAGAATCCCGGCACGTTTTAACCGGTAGCCCTGCTTGATCAATTCGACCGTGTCGCGCGCCAGCGTTGCAGGGTTGCACGACACATACACCAACCGCTTCGCACCCAGGGTCGCCAACTTGCGCACCACCTCGAAAGCACCGTCACGCGGTGGGTCCAAGAGTACCGCAGAAAAGCCATCTCCGATCCACTCGACACCCGTTAAAGGCTGGGATAAATCGGCTTGAAAAAACTTTGTGTTATGCAAATTGTTACTGGCGGCATTCGCAGCGGCACGTTCGACCATGGTCTGCACACCCTCCACCGCCACCACTTCGCGCACCGTTCTGGCCAGTGGCAAAGCAAAGTTGCCGAGCCCGCAGAACAGGTCCAGCACGCGCTCTTCGCTGGTCGGCTTCAACCAGTCCAGTGCCTGCGCAACCATTGCTTCGTTGACGCCCGCGTTGACCTGGATGAAATCCCCCGGCCGGTAAGCCAGATCCAGATCCCACTGCTCCAGGCGATAACTGAGCGACTGCGTCGCATCGACCGGCTGCGGCTGGCCTTCGCCGTGCAACCACAACTGCGCTTCATGAAACTGGCAGAAGTCCTTGAGGATCGTCAGATCTGCCTCAGACAACGGCGCCATGTGCCGCAGCAACACGGCCAGCGACGAGCCAGCGAACAATTCGACATGGCCCAACGCTTGCGGCTTGCTCAAACGACGGAGCATCTCCGGCAAACGGCTCATGATCGGCTGCAAGGGCTGTACCAGCACCGGGCATTCGTTAATGCCGACGATGTCCTGACTGCCGGCGGCGCGGAAACCCACTTCGAGTTTCTTCGCTTTCATGTCCCAGCGCACAGCAACGCGGGCGCGACGGCGATAGCCGAACTCGGGACCGGTCAACGGTGCTACCCACTCTTGCGGTTCGACACCGGCAACCTTGGATAATTGCTCGGCGAGCATGCGCTGTTTCAGGGCGAGCTGTTCACTGTGGGGCAAGTGCTGAACGCTGCAACCACCGCAGCGACCGGCGTGCTGACACGGCGTCGGCCGGCGCAGTTCGCTGGCCTTGAACACGCGTTCGGTGCGCGCCTCGACCACTTTGCCGTGGGCGCCGAGCACTCGAGCTTCGACCTCTTCACCGGCAAGGGCGCCGAGCACGAACCAGGTCCGGCCTTCGAAAAACGCGATACCGCGCCCGTCATTCGCCAGGCGCTCGATGTTCAAGCGCTGCTTCTTGCCAGTCGGGATTTGCGGGGCCTTGCTGCCGCCAGTGGGCTGGAAGCGCAGGCCTCTCTCTTGCTTGGCCATCAGTTGGGCGCGTCGAAAATGCCGGTCGACAAGTATCGGTCGCCACGGTCACAGATGATCGCGACGATCACCGCGTTTTCAACTTCCTGGGACAGACGCAGCATCGCGGCTACCGCACCGCCCGAGGACACGCCGCAGAAAATGCCTTCTTCGCGGGCCAGACGACGGGTCACGTCCTCGGCTTCGCTTTGCGCCATGTCGACAATGCGATCAACGCGATCAGCCTGATAGATCTTCGGCAGGTATTCCTGCGGCCAGCGGCGAATACCTGGAATGGCCGAGCCTTCCATCGGTTGCAGACCAACGATCTGCACCTTGTCGCTCTGCTCTTTCAAGTAGCGCGAGACGCCCATGATGGTCCCGGTGGTACCCATCGAGCTGACGAAGTGAGTGATGGTGCCCTCGGTCTGACGCCAGATCTCCGGGCCGGTGCTGGTGTAATGCGCTTCAGGATTGTCGCCATTGGCGAACTGATCCAGCACCTTGCCACGACCTTCGGCCTCCATGCGTTGGGCGAGATCGCGAGCGCCTTCCATGCCCTCTTCCTGACTGACCAGAATCAGCTCGGCGCCATAAGCGGTCATCGCCGCTTTGCGCTCGGCGCTGGAGTTGTCCGGCATGATCAGGATCATCTTGTAACCCTTGATCGCGGCGGCCATCGCCAACGCAATTCCGGTGTTGCCCGAGGTCGCTTCGATCAGCGTATCGCCGGCGTGAATCTGCCCGCGCAACTCGGCACGGGTGATCATCGACAGCGCCGGACGGTCCTTGACCGAACCCGCCGGGTTATTCCCTTCGAGCTTGAGCAATAAGGTGTTGCTGGTGACACCGGGCAGGCGCTGCAAACGCACCAGCGGAGTGTTGCCGACGCAATCGGCGATGGTTGGGTACTGCAGGGTCATGGCGTATTCGCAATCCAGACGTGCGGGGGCGCCTATCATACCGGCAAACCCGCGAAGGCCATATCACGCAAAGTGCGGTGCTTATGGTTTATGGGAATAAGCAGCAATTGTCTCGCCAGTGGTGAGACATTTCAGATTCAGCAGGGGTGCAAAAGGCTTCATCGCTGGCAAGCCAGCTCCCACAGAATTTTGGTCTTGCTTATATACGTGCAGGCGCTGCGGCACGCTGCGATCTTTCGGTCTGCCTTTAATCGCAGCCTCGTTTCACTCGAATGCTCCTACAGGGCCTGGGGGTGGGTGAAGGTTGGGTGAGCGCCGCTGGCACCTGTCGGAGCTGGCTTGCCAGCGATGGCGTCTGGGCTGACAACAGCATCATCCGCCACCAACCGCAAATTCACCCGCAACCCCGCCCCGCTATTCTCCGCCCAAAGCGTTCCGCCCTGGCGCTGCACCGCATTCCTGGCGATGCTCAACCCCAGACCAAACCCGCCATCCCCCGGGCGCGAGCCGTCGAGTCGGGTGAACGGATCAAAAATCCGCTGCAGATCCGCTTCAGCCACGCCGCCGCCCTGATCTTCCAGCCACAGATGCCAGTAATCCCCGTCCCGCCGTCCTTCCAGCCGCACAATCCCGCCCTCGGGCGAATGACGAATGGCGTTGCGCAGAATGTTCTCCAGCGCCTGGGCCAAGGTGTTGAGATTGCCGCGCACCCAGCAAGAAGCCTGCACCGAGCACTGCAACTGCAGGCTCGGCCAGCCGCTTTCATAACAGGCGTTATCGGTGAGCATTTCCCACAGCGCCTGAATCTGGATCGCCTCGTCGGGCAATGGTGAGCGTTCGGTGTCGAGCCACGCCAGTTGCAGCGTGTCTTCGACCAGTCGCTGCATGCCGTCGACCTCACGGCCGATACGTTCGCGCAATTGCACCAGGCCCTGCTCGCTTTCACTCGCTACCCGCAATCGGCTCAGCGGCGTGCGCAGTTCATGGGACAGGTCTCGCAGCAGTTGCTGTTGCAGGGCGACGGTGGACTGCAGACGTTCGGACATCGAGTCGAACGCCCGGGCCAGTTCACCGAGTTCGTCCGGGCGCTGGGTGATGCCGCTCGACAGCCGCACATTCAATTGATCGGCACGCCAGGCATTGGCTTGTTCACGCAGATTGTTCAGCGGCACCACCAGCAGGCGATACAGCCCCACGCACAGCAGCAAGGTGAACAACCCCGGAATCACCCCGTTGGTGATCACCCGCCAAAACAGTCGATATTTGCCCGGCAGGAAACGCTCGGGCAACTCGATCACCAGACTGCCGGCGGAAGGATCCTTGGGAAACGGTATGCGCAGCCCGGGCCGGCCCTTCTTATGAATCGGCCAATCGAGCCCGCGCAGAAAAGTCAGGCGCTGGATTTCCTGTTCGTTCAACGGATCATTGGCCAGCGACTGCAAATTGCTGTCAATCACGCCGACCCAGCCAGCCTCGCGCAATTCCATGCTCTGCAGCCAACTATCGACGCCGTCACGCCGACCTTGCTGCCACGCCCGCTCGGCTTCAGCGGCGTAACGCGTAAGGGTGTCGCGGGCGACGTCAGACAGGAACTGGTTGCGCTGCTCCATGTATCGGCCCCACGACCAACTCAGCCAGATCATTAGCAGACAGAACGCCACCAGCAAACAGGCCAGCTTCCAGAACAGCGAATGACGCCCCGGCAGCTCAGACACTTTGATCTGCACCACTGAGCACGTAGCCCTTGCCCCACACAGTGCGCACTTCGCGCTCGGTGTAGCCGATGGCTTTGAGTTTGCGGCGGATCTGGCTGATGTGCATGTCGAGGCTGCGATCGTGCGCGGCATAGCCGCGTTGCAGAACGTGCTGATAAAGGAAGGCCTTGCTCAGGACCTCCTCGTCATTGCGATTGAGGGTTTCCAGCAGCCGGAATTCGCTTCGCGTCAGGCCGGCGGGTTGCTCGCGCCAATACACGTCGCACTGTTCATCGTCGAAGCGCAGCGTGCCGGTCGCCACCTGCGCCGAGCGCTCTGGAGGACGCCGATCAAGGGCGACCCGGCGCAGGATCGCTTCGATGCGTACATGCAGTTCGGCCATGCTGAACGGCTTGGGCAGGTAATCGTCGGCACCCAGGCGAAAACCACTGATGCGATCGGCTTCGGCACCAAGCGCCGACATCAGCAGCACTGGCGTCGAATGGCTCTGGCGCAGTTGAGTGAGCACGTTCAGACCGTCCAGCCCCGGCAAAAGGATGTCCATCAACACCACGTCGAACGGCTGGCGTTGGGCGATGTTCAGGCCTTCCTGGCCGTTCTGGCACCAGGTCACCTGAAACCCGCTGCGACCCAGATGTTCATGAACATAGGCACCCAGGACCGGATCGTCCTCGATGGAAAGAATGCGTGGCTGGCCAACGGAAACAGGAGTCATGAGTATCTGCAAGTAATTCTCAGTTAGGCGCAATTATTCAAGATTGGCGGACACTGGGCAACCCAAGGTTGCACTGTGGGACAAACGCGCCTTGCCAGGCCGAACGACAACGCCGGTATTTTTCCGGAGATTGCCCGCGAGCAAATCGCTACACTGCGCCCATGTCGCGTGCCGGATGCACGCATGAGTCAACAGATCAGCGGGATGCAGGAGATAGGCGTGCTCAAGAAACTGGGAATCAAAGGTCGCGTGTTGTTGCTGACCTTGTTGCCGACCAGCCTGATGGCGCTGGTGCTGGGTGGTTATTTCACCTGGACGCAGCAGTCCGACCTGCAAACCCAATTGCTCCAGCGTGGCGAAATGATCGCCGAGCAACTGGCACCCTTGGTGGCGCCGGCGATGGGCCACGGCAACGGCGAACTGCTCGAACGCATTGCCACTCAGTCCCTCGAACAACCGGACGTGCGCGCGGTGACTTTTCTCGCGCCGGATCGCTCGCCACTGGCCCACGCCGGCCCGACCATGCTCAATCAGGCGCCGAGCGGCGACAGCGCGCACTTGCAACGACGCAGCGGCAATGACGCGACCCGTTACCTGATGCCGGTCTTCGGCAAGCACCGCAACCTCGCCGGCGAACTGATCCCGGAAGAATCCGAGCGCCTGCTCGGCTGGGTTGAACTCGAGCTGTCGCACAACGGCATGTTGCTGCGCGGGTATCGCAGCCTGTTTGCCAGCCTGTTGTTGATCGCCGCAGGCCTCGCCGGTGCGGCGCTGCTCGCATTACGCATGGGCCGCACCATCAATCGGCCGCTGAGCCAGATCAAACAGGCCGTCGCGCAACTCAAGGACGGTCACCTGGAAACCCGTCTGCCACCCCTCGGCAGTCAGGAACTGGACGAACTGGCGTCGGGCATCAACCGCATGGCCGGCACCCTGCAAAACGCCCAGGAAGAATTGCAGCACAGCGTCGATCAAGCCACCGAGGACGTGCGCCAGAACCTCGAAACCATCGAGATTCAGAACATCGAACTCGATCTGGCGCGTAAAGAGGCTCTGGAGGCGAGCCGGATCAAGTCCGAATTCCTCGCCAACATGAGCCACGAGATCCGCACGCCACTCAACGGCATTCTCGGCTTCACCCACCTGTTGCAGAAAAGTGAACTGACCCCGCGCCAGCTCGACTATTTAGGCACCATCGAAAAGTCCGCCGACAGCCTGCTCGGGATCATCAACGAGATTCTCGACTTCTCGAAAATCGAGGCCGGCAAACTGGTGCTCGACCACATTCCGTTCAATCTGCGCGACTTGTTGCAAGACACCCTGACGATTCTCGCCCCCGCCGCTCACGCCAAGCAGCTGGAACTGGTCAGTCTGGTGTACCGCGACACCCCGCTGTCGCTGGTCGGTGATCCGCTGCGCCTGAAGCAGATCCTCACCAACCTGGTCAGCAACGCCATCAAGTTCACCCGCGAGGGCACCATCGTTGCCCGTGCAATGCTGGAAGAAGAGCACGATGACAGCGTGCAGCTGCGCATCAGCATTCAGGACACCGGCATCGGCCTGTCGAATCAGGACGTGCGCGCGTTGTTCCAGGCCTTCAGCCAGGCAGACAATTCGCTGTCGCGCCAGCCCGGCGGCACCGGACTGGGTCTGGTGATCTCCAAGCGCCTGATCGAACAGATGGGCGGCGAGATCGGCGTCGACAGCACGCCGGGCGAAGGTTCGGAATTCTGGATCAGCCTGAGCCTGCCCAAGGCCCGCGACGATGCCGAAGACCTGCCCTCGGCGCCGCTGCTCGGCCGCCGGGTCGCCGTGCTGGAAAACCATGAACTGGCGCGTCAGGCCTTGCAGCATCAACTGGAAGACTGCGGGCTTATCGTCACCCCGTTCAATACCCTGGAAAGCCTGACCAATGGCGTTACCGGCGCACACCAGACCGATCAGGCGATTGATCTGGCGGTGATCGGCATCACCAGTAACGACATGCTGCCCGAACGCCTGAACCAGCATATCTGGGACCTCGAACACTTGGGCTGCAAAGTGCTGGTGCTGTGCCCGACCACTGAGCAGACGCTGTTCCATCTGTCGGTGCCCAACCCGCACAGCCAGCTGCAGGCCAAACCGGCCTGCACGCGCAAACTGCGCCGCGCCCTTTCGGACCTGGCCAACCCGCGTCAACCGCGTAACGAACCCGGCGAACCGCTGTCGAGTCGCGCGCCGAAAGTGCTCTGTGTCGACGACAACCCGGCCAACCTGTTGCTGGTGCAGACCTTGCTCGAAGACATGGGCGCCAAGGTATTGGCCGTGGAAAGCGGTTATGCCGCGGTCAAAGCAGTGCAGACCGAATCGTTCGATCTGGTGCTGATGGACGTGCAGATGCCGGGCATGGACGGTCGCCAGAGCACCGAAACCATCCGCCAGTGGGAAAGCGAGCGGCATTGCACACCGCTGCCGATCGTCGCCCTCACCGCCCATGCCATGGCCAACGAAAAACGTGCGTTGCTGCAAAGCGGCATGGATGACTACCTGACGAAACCGATCAGCGAGCGGCAACTGGCGCAAGTGGTGCTGAAATGGACCGGTCTGGCACTGCGCAATCAGGCACCGGAGCGCGTCAGCGAAGGTGCTGCGGGCAATCACGAACTGCCAGTGCTTGATCACGAGGAAGGTTTGCGTCTGGCTGCCGGCAAAGAAGATCTGGCGGCGGACATGCTGGCGATGCTGCTGGCTTCACTGGAGGCCGACCGCGAAGCCATCCGCAGCGCGCGCGACAACCACGACCAGAATGCACTGATTGAACGCGTGCATCGCCTGCATGGCGCCACGCGTTACTGCGGCGTACCGCAATTGCGCGCAGCCTGCCAGCGCAGTGAAACCCTGCTCAAACAGGAAGACCCGAAAGCAGCGATGGCGCTGGATGAGCTGGAACTTGCAATCAACCGACTGGCCGCGCAAGCGAAGATCAGCGCCTGATCCAGCGCAATGCCGGTCAACGCCGTCACGGCTAAAGTGGACTTGGGTGATGCAGCCCCGGTGATGCTCCAGGAGGATTCCATGCGCACGATCATTTTCAGCAGCCAGACCTACGACCGCGAGAGTTTCCTCGATGCCGATTGCCCGGCAGAGATTGAACTGCATTTTCAACCGGCCCGGCTCAGTCTCGATACAGCGGCATTGGCCGACCAGCATGAGGTGGTCTGCGCCTTTATCAATGACGATCTCAGCGCCGCAGTGCTGGAACGTCTGGCGGCGGGCGGTACCCGGCTGATTGCCTTGCGTTCGGCCGGTTACAACCATGTCGATCTGCTCGCGGCCAAACGTCTGGGGCTGGCCGTCGTGCGGGTTCCGGCCTACTCGCCGCATGCCGTGGCCGAGCATGCCGTGGCGCTGATCCTCGCCCTCAACCGTCGCCTGCACCGCGCCTACAACCGCACCCGCGAAGGTGATTTCAGTCTGCATGGCCTGACCGGTTTCGATCTGGTCGGCAAGACTGTCGGCATCGTCGGCACCGGGCAGATCGGCGCCGCCTTCGCGAGAATCATGCACGGTTTCGGCTGTGAATTGCTGGCGTACGATCCGTATCCAAATCCCGATGTTCTGGCACTCGGTGCACGTTATCTGAGCCTGCCGGACTTGCTCGCGCAGTCGCGCATCATCAGCCTGCACTGCCCGCTGAACGAGCAGAGCAAGCACCTGATCAATCGCGATTCATTGGCGCACATGCAAGCCGGCGCCATGCTGATCAACACCGGTCGCGGCGGGTTGGTCGACACCCCGGCGCTTATTGACGCCCTCAAGGACGGTCAACTCGGCTATCTGGGGCTGGATGTGTATGAAGAAGAAGCGCAGCTGTTTTTCGAGGATCGTTCCGACTTGCCGTTGCAGGACGATGTGCTGGCGCGTCTGCTGACCTTTCCTAACGTGATCGTCACCGCGCACCAGGCGTTCCTGACGCAAGAGGCGCTGGGCGCGATTGCTGCGACGACACTGCGCAACATCGCGACCTGGGCGGCGGGATCACCGCAGAATCAGGTCGAAGGTTGATCGCTTAACCACTTACTTCAGCGACGACGCCAGAATCAGCAACGCCAGCCAGCCGAAGCCGAACAACCGCTGTTTCGCCGAATGGCCGCTGCGCAGCAGGAACCAGACGAAAATCCACGGAATCAGGAACACCATGATCTTCAGCCAGCCTTCCACCGGGCGGCTGCCGTCCTCGTTGATCTGCGCGGCTTGCGCAGCCTGTTGTCGACGCCGACGCCCCGCCGCAGCCGGCATGACTTTCGGCAAACCCTGCGAAGCTTGCGGCAACACCGCGGCCTCAGGAACCTCGTTGTTACGCGGCAGACTGCCGAAAGAAATCGTCGAAGCCTGAGCCGATGCGCCTGCGGTCTGCGCTTGTGCGTGGGCCTGGTGCTTTGCCATCGGAGCCCCGCAATGAATGCACGCTTTGACTTCGGAACTGATGCTCCGCTTGCATTCATAACATTCGATCAGCGCCATGTTCCGTTCCTTCAGAGTCGAGGGCGGCAGTTTGCCATGTGCGCAGGTCGATTTGAACCTGATCGAAGGTCGCACGCGTGCATCATTCTGCAATCCAGCCCGTGCTAGCATGTCGCGCATATTTGGAGGACCCATGGTCGAACACGATTTCCGCTACAACCTGATGAACCCGCAACACACCCTCACCGAATGCCGCGCCCTCGTGCCGGGCCGCTATCAGGTCACCGGCAACGGTGGCTCGATCCGCATCGGTGACGCGCTGTTGGTCACCCTCAAAGGCAGCAAGGATTTGTCCATGCGCCTGACCGTTGAAACCGTCCGCCACCTGATCAACCCGCCGGGCCAATGGACCGCGATGACCACAGGCCCGGTGTTCGGCGAACTGGCGATCCACACCTGGCAGGTCAATTGCGACAGCTGCGCCAAAGCGCTGAACTTCGAGTTTGCAGTGGACGCCAAGCTGGGCAAAACGGCAGAAAAACCGGCCGCCACCGCGCGCATTGCCGAGCTGGGCTGGAAGGCCGTTGGCGACAAGCACCTGTGCCCGAAATGCCAGGAGCCTGCGTGATGAAACGCTTTGCCCTGGCCGCTCTGGTCGGTATTGGCCTCGCGGGCTGCGCCGCCGAGCCTGTGCAACTGCAACAGAACCGCAGCTACATTCTGGAATGGATCGGCGAGCGGCCATTGATGGATTACAGCCATCTGACCGTGACCCTTGGCGATGACGGTCGCGCCTACGGTAACGGCGGCTGCAACCATTGGTTCGCGCCGTACACCCTGGATGGTGACAAGCTGACCTTCGGCAAGATCGGCAAGACCCGAAAACTGTGTGCACCGGCGCTGATGGAACAGGAGCAACGGTTCCTGGAGGCGCTGGAGCATGTCGAGCGCTGGGACATTTCGCCAATCGAGCAGATGCGCTTCTGGCCGGCGCAAGGCAAACCGTTGCGCTGGTGGCTGGAAGAGGGTTGATCGCTTGAATCGCCAAGCCCCTCACCCTAGCCCTCTCCCACTGGGAGAGGGCTGAGGTGGGTAAAGACCGGGTACATCCTTTACATTTGAGACCGGGGACATGGTTTACAGGTATCAATCATGGTCAGGAGGTGCTGACCATGCCCTGGAATCAAGAGTCCCCAATGGATCAACGAGTGAAATTAGTCAGCGACTGGCTTAGCGGCGGCTTTACCAAGAGCCAATTGAGCCGGCGCTATGGCGTCAGCCGTCCAACCATCGACAAGTGGCTGGAACGGTATGCAGCGTTGGGCGTGGATGGCTTGAAAGAGCAATCGCGCAAGCCGTTGAACTGCCCTCATCAAACTCCCGATGAAATCATTGCCACGCTGCTGACCAAGAAAAACGAACATCCTGATCGAGGGCCTAAACAGATCATTGATCGTCTACGTGTCTCCGATCCGGATATCCACTGGCCGGCTGCGAGCACCGCCGGGATATGGTTGAAGAAGGCTGGCCTCGTTACCGCGCGGCGACCCTATCCCGTGCGCCCCCGCGCTCCGACACATTTACGTCCGGTCGACCAACCCAATCAGACCTGGTGTGCTGATTACAAAGGGCAGTTCAAAATGCAGGACGGTAACTGGTGCTATCCGCTGACCATTACCGATCAGATGAGCCGCTTTTTATTCGTCTGTCGCGCTTTGCCCAGTACGCACGGAGCGCCGACGCGGGAAGGCTTCGAGTGGGCTTTTCGAGAATATGGACTGCCGGATGTGATCCGCACTGACAATGGCGCTCCTTTCGCGTCGACAGGTCTGGCGCGACTTTCGAAGTTATCAGTTTGGTTCATCAGGCTTGGAATCCATGTCGAAACGATTACGCCTGGCCGTCCCGACCAAAATGGTCGACATGAACGGATGCATCGAACGCTAAAGGCAGCAGTGTCACCGGCGGAAAACCTGGTGCGCCAGCAGCTGGCTTTTCAGGATTTCATCCAAGACTTCAACCACCACCGACCGCACACCGCGCTGGGCATGAAACCGCCGGCATCTGTCTATAGCCCGTCGACACGCGCTTATCCCGGTTACTTGCCTGCGCTTGAATACGGTTCCGATGTTGAAGTACGCAAGGTTCGGTCAAATGGGGAAATTAAATGGAAAGGACAACTGATTTTTCTAGGAGAGGCTCTGATTGGAGAGGACATCGCGCTGAAGGAAGTGGCTGATGACGCTTGGGAACTGTACCTTTGCAGCCACTGTTTAGGCAGGCTTGAAAGCGGCGCCAAACGCGTTTCAAGCCTGTAAAGGTGTAAACGATGTCCCCGGTTTAATTTGTAAAGGATGTACCGGTCTCTACAGTGAGGGGCTTTTGAAAGCTACTTCGTAGCCTGCAACGCCTCAAGCTTCGCCATCACCCCGGCCGCCGTCTGCTCGCCCATCAGCTGTTCCCGCACCTTGCCCTTGTCGTCGATGATGTACGTCACTGGCAGCGCTTCGCTGCGTGGCAGCTCGAACAACTCCGCCGGGTCCTGCGCCAGCACGGTGAACTTGATGCCCAGTTTTTCGCTGGCGCTCTTCAGCTCTTCACCCTGCACGTTGTCGAAGTTGACCCCGAACACACCGACCTTCCTGCTCTTGAGCTCTTCAGCCAGGTGGTTGAGCTCCGGGATTTCGGTTCGGCACGGGCCACACCATTCAGCCCAGTAATTGACGATTATCCATTGCTTGTCGAGGCGCTCGGATGCGACCTTCTGACCGTTCTGGTCAATCCCGTAATCGTTGCCGCAACCCCCCAGCATCAACGCCCCGATTATCGTCAATGCCGCTGCCAATCGCCGTGTCATGTCCTGTTCCTTGTGAAAATTTGAAAACGCCTGCGACCCATCGCCTCTGAAGGTTCTGGATTGCGCGCTGCACAGTTAGAATAGCCGCCACTCTACGCCAGAAGCGACCCGACATGACCGATCTGACGCTTTATCACAATCCGCGCTGCTCGAAATCCCGCGGTGCGCTGGAGCTTCTTGAAGCCCGCGGCCTGACGCCAAACGTCGTGCGCTACCTCGAAACCCCGCTGAATGCCGCGCAAATCAAGGCCCTGCTCGGCAAGCTCGGAATCAGCGCGCGGCAATTGCTGCGTACCGGGGAAGATGAATACAAAATGCTTCAGCTCGCTGACGACAGCCTCAGTGAAGCGCAGTTGATCGCCGCGATTGCCGAACATCCAAAACTGATGGAACGGCCGATTCTCGAAGCCGACGACAAAGCCGTCATCGGTCGTCCACCGGAGAACATTCTGGAGTTGCTGCCGTGAGCGCGCCGTACATTCTGGTCCTCTATTACAGCCGCAACGGCTCGACCAACGAGATGGCGCGGCAGATTGCCCGCGGCGTAGAACAGGCCGGCCTCGAAGCGCGCCTGCGTACCGTGCCGGCGATCTCCACCGAGTGCGAAGCCGTAGCGCCAGGCATCCCGGACGAAGGCGCGCTCTATGCCACCCTCGACGACCTGAAAAACTGCGCCGGTCTGGCACTGGGCAGCCCGACGCGTTTTGGCAACATGGCCGCGCCGCTCAAGTACTTCCTCGATGGCACCAGCAACCTTTGGCTGACCGGCGCGCTGGTCGGCAAACCGGCCGGCGTGTTCACCTCCACCGCCAGCCTGCACGGCGGTCAGGAAACCACCCTGCTGTCGATGATGCTGCCGCTGCTCCACCACGGCATGCTGATCACCGGCCTGCCCTACAGCGAGTCGGCGCTGCTGGAAACCCAAGGCGGCGGCACGCCTTATGGTGCCAGCCACCACGCCGGCGCGGATGGCAAAAAAGGTCTTGATCAGCACGAAGTGGCGCTGTGTCGCGCCCTCGGTCTGCGCTTGGCCAAAACCGCGCAGAAACTGGAGGGCTGAGGTGGCCAAGAAGCCGAAAGTCCTGCCCTCTGTCGAGTGGCTGGAGCCGCGCGTGAAGGCGATGCGGATCATCAGTCTGCTGAGCTTTTTCGCCCTGGCCGGATTGCTCGCCGTCTATTACCTGATATTCGCCGACCTGCATGGTGCGCGGCCGTGGGTGATTCTGCTGGTCGAACTGGTCCCGTGGCTGATCCTCGCTCCGGCGATGATCATGGGCAGCGCCCGCGGGCATTCATGGATGTGCTTTGTGGTGAATCTGTATTTCATCAAAGGCGCACTGGCCGCGTATGACCCGAACCGACAGTGGTTTGGCGTGCTGGAAATGGCGGCAAGCCTGGCGGTGTTCTGCTCGGCGCTGCTGTATGTGCGCTGGCGGTATCAGTTGAATCGCAAATTGGCTGGCGAGGGTGAAATCTCAGTCGCCTGAGCTGACGCCAACGCTGGCAAGCCAGCTCCCAAAGGATCTGTGTTGGAACACTAATTTGTGATCGACGCAAAACCTGCGGGAGCTGGCTTGCCAGCGATTGGGGCGACGCGGTCTTAATGATTGACGGTGTAAGCGAGCATCATCGAAATCTGGCTCATCGCCCGCCCGCCACTCTGTTCATGCCACTGGTTGAACGCATCCTGCACAATCGCCAGATCACGCAGACTGGTCGGCACTTTGTCGACGATCTTCTGCGCATTCAGCGCCGCCACCACGTCATAGCTCGGCACAAAAGTGTCCTTGCCGACCATGCGCAAAAACCGTGGCGCCGACAGCCCACCCAGTTGATGGCCACGCTTTTTCAGGTACGTCCACAGACCGACTATGTCGGTAACCGGCCAGTCGGCAATCAGCGCGCCAAAGCTGCCGCGTTCTTTTTCCTCGTCGAGAATGAACTGCGCGTTGCGCGGCACGCTTTTGAGCTTGCCCAGGTGACGGATAATCCGCGCGTCCTGCATCAACCGTTCAAGGTGTTCGGCGCTCATCAGCACGACTTTTTCCGGGTCGAATTTGAAGAACACTTCTTCGAAGGCCGGCCACTTGGCGTCTACCAGACTGTGCTTGAGGCCGGCGCGGAACACGCGCAGGGCCATTGTCGAGAGGTAGCGGTCGTCGCTGATCTTGCGCAGTTGTGCCGCAGTCTTGGGGACGGGCAGATGGGCTTCCAGTTCAGCCGCCGAACCGAAACGGTTCAGACAGTATTCGTGCAGCCACTTGTAATCGCGCATGCCCTCTCCTATTGAATAAAGCGAAGAAACCAATGTGGGAGCGAGCCTGCTCGCGAAAGCGGTGTGTCATTCAACTGATTTGTTGACTGATACTCCCTCTTCGCGAGCAGGCTCGCTCCCACATTTGAAGGTGTTTACAGGTTAACGACGTTGACGAAGCGCGAAGCGGCGGTCTCGTCAATCTTGAGGCTGGTGAAGTCGAACAGATTGCGGTCGGCCAGTTGTGACGGAATCACATTCTGCAGACTGCGGAAGATGCTTTCAGTTCGGCCCGGGGTCTTGCGGTCCCAGTCCTGAAGCATTTCCTTGACCACTTGGCGCTGCAGGTTTTCCTGCGAGCCGCAAAGGTTGCACGGGATGATCGGGAATTGCTTGAGGTCCGAGTAGGCCTGGATGTCTTTCTCGCTGCAGTAGGCCAGCGGACGGATGACCACATTACGGCCGTCGTCGGCGCGCAGCTTGGGCGGCATCGCCTTGAGGCTGCCGTTGAAGAACATGTTGAGGAAGAACGTCTCGACGATGTCGTCACGGTGGTGACCGAGGGCCATTTTGGTCGCGCCGATTTCGTCAGCAAAGGTGTACAGCGTGCCGCGACGCAGACGCGAGCACAGCGAGCAGGTGGTCTTGCCTTCCGGGATCAGCTCTTTGACCACCGAATAAGTGTCTTTTTCAACGATGTGATACTCGACGCCCAGCTCTTTGAGGTAGGCAGGCAGCACGTGCTCGGGGAAGCCCGGCTGCTTCTGGTCCATGTTCACGGCGACGATCTCGAACCTGATCGGCGCAACCTTCTGAAAGTGCATCAGCACGTCGAGCATGGTGTAGCTGTCCTTGCCCCCGGACAGGCAGACCATGACCTTGTCGCCGTCTTCAATCATGTTGAAATCGGCGACAGCTTCGCCCGCCAGACGGCGCAGGCGCTTTTGCAGCTTGTTCTGGTTGACCGTAAGAGTGCCCATGACGCGAAATCCGTGAGGTGTGACGAAAGGCCGGCATTTTACGCAAAAAAATCGTGAGGGCGAAGGGCCGTCGGGCTGCGGCAAGACCCCACCGCGATTAAGCCCCGTGTTTACAGCGCAATTTGCTCTAAGCCCCTAGTGCCTGTGCGGTTAAGACCTTTCTATACTGCGACGTAAGGTCGCACACATCTGAAGACCTGAATTTGCTCGGCCACCTTGGCCCGTAGGCGCTCCGTTGGGGGGCGATGGCAATAACAAGAGGAGTGAATGGCATGATCCATCACGTAGTGGGACTTTTTACCCACCCCGATCAGGAATGGAAGGAAATCCGTGGCGACCAAGAGGAAAGCATCAGCCACATGTACCTGACGCACACGCTGATTCTGGCGGCGATCCCCGCTGTCTCGGCGTTTATCGGCACCACCCAGGTTGGCTGGGTGATTGGTAATCGCGCGCCGGTCATGCTCACCGTCGAAAGTGCGGCGTGGATGACGGTCATGTCATACCTGGCGATGCTCGGCGGGGTCGCGGTCATGGGTGCCTTCGTGCACTGGATGGCCCGCACTTATGACGCCAACCCCAGTCTGGCGCGTTGCGTGGCGTTTGCCACATACACCGCGACGCCGCTGTTTGTCGGCGGGCTGGCGGCGCTGTATCCGCATATGTGGCTGGGCATGATCGTTGGCACGGCGGCCATCTGCTACACGGTGTACCTGTTGTACGTGGGGCTACCGACGTTCATGAATATTCCGTCGGACGAAGGTTTTCTGTTTTCCAGCTCGGTACTGGCGGTGGGTCTGGTGGTGCTGGTAGCCATCATGGCGTTCACCGTGATTGTCTGGGGACTGGGCGTAGGCCCCGTCTATACCAACTGACGCAATGACTCCCCGAGAAAAACAAGATCTGCCAATACAGGCCGCCGCAAGGCGGCCTTCTCGTGTGGAGGATGACCATTCGGCGGTTCGGCGATTCGCAACTCTCGAGGGTTGCGGCATACTTGACGCCTCTGGAGATCCATCAAGCATGCCCGAGCAACTCAATACTCGCGTCGAAGACTGTTACCAACTCGCTGAATCCTTTTTCAAACGTCATTTCCAACGCCCCGTGGTGAGTCTCAAGCTGCGCGGACAAAAAGCCGGGGTCGCGCATCTGCACGAGAACCTGCTGCGCTTCAACCCTCAGCTCTACCGGGAAAACGCCGAACACTTCCTCAAGCAAACCGTGGCCCACGAAGTTGCGCACCTGATCGCCCATCAGCTGTTCGGCGACCGCATCCAGCCCCACGGCGAAGAGTGGCAACTGATCATGCGCGGCGTTTACGAACTGCCGCCAGATCGCTGCCACACTTATGCAATCAAACGCCGCAGCGTGACCCGCTACATCTACAAATGCCCGTGTGCGGAAAGTGATTTTCCGTTTTCGGCGCAGCGCCATAGTCTGGTGCGGCAAGGGCGGCGGTATCTGTGCCGCCGCTGCCGCAACACGTTGGTGTTCAGCGGTGAGATGCGGGTGGAATAGTCAGTGTTGTGTTGCCCTGACTGGCCCCATCGCTGGCAAGCCAGCTCCCACAGTGTTCGAGGTGTCCACAGATTCTGTGTACGACACCGAAACCTGTGGGAGCTGGCTTGCCAGCGATGAAGCCAGAACAGGCACTAAAGAATGACTTTGGCCCGGCGCAGCTCTTCAATTTTCGGAGGACTCAACCCCAACTCTCCCAACACCTCATCCGTATGCTGTCCCAACACCGCCCCGACATGCCGTGGCGCCGGCAACCCTTGGGAAAACTTCAGCGGGCATGCCATTTGCGCCTGCGTCGAACCATCCCCGCGCGGCACTTGCGTCACCAACTCCCGCGCCTGTAATTGCGGATGCTCGGTTGCTTCGCTCAGATTCAACACCGGCTCGACACACGCATCGATCCCGGCAAACAACTCGCACAGTTCGGCAAAGTCATGTTTTTCAAACTCGACCTTCAAGGCTTCCTTGAGCGCTCGCTGATGCTCGGGCTTGGGCGACAAGCCCTGCGCCGCCAATTCCGGCCGCCCCAGTGCCGCGCACAATGGCTGCATGAATGCCGGCTCCAGACTGCCCACCGACATCCAGCGGCCATCCCGTGAACGGTAATAATCATAAAAACTGCCGCCATTGAGCATCTGGTCTTCCCAACCCGGCTCTGCACCACAGGCGAGAAAACCGGCACCGGCCATGGCATTCAGGCTGAATGCACAATCGGTCATGCTCACGTCCAGATGCGTGCCCTGCCCGGTTTGCTGACGGGCGATCACCGCAGCAAGCAGACCAATCACCCCGTGCAGCGAACCACCCGCGATATCCGCAACCTGCATGCCCAACGGCAACGGCCCGCTGTCGGCCCGGCCGGTATAACTGGCAAGGCCGGCCAGCGCCAGGTAGTTGATGTCATGCCCGGCGCGATCCTTGTACGGGCCGGTCTGGCCGTAACCGGTGATCGACACGTAAATCAGCTTCGGGTTGATCGCCTTCAGGGCCTCGTAACCAAGACCCAGACGCTCCATCACACCGGGGCGAAACTGCTCGAGGACGATGTCGTAATCGGCCAGCAACTGCTTGACCAGCTCCAGCGCTTCGGGCTGTTTCAGGTCGAGTGCGAGACTGCGCTTGTTGCGGTTCAGATAAGCGTGACTGGCCGACAGCCCCTGATCATGCGGCGGCAAGACTCGCAGCAGATCCATGCGCGTCGGCGATTCGATGCGCAACACCTCGGCGCCCATGTCCGCCAGCAACAGCGAAGCAAACGGCCCCGGCAGCAGCGTCGAGAAATCGAGAATCTTCAATGAGGCCAGCGGTGCGGACATGGGCGAACTCCTTGGACGATGCCTTCAGCCTAGGCAGCGATGGCCGGTACAGCAATCACCGTAAGTGTCACCAGCCGTGACCGTTACGCTCAAATTGCGGGCATGAAAAAACCCGCCGAAGCGGGTTTTTCCTACAAGCGATGCTTACTTCACATTGACCGGAGTTGGGCCTTCAGCCACACCCAGGTCGTCTTCTTCACGCTGGTCGGAGATACCGCGACCGCCCGAGGCCAGCTCGGATTGCAGCACGTCGGTGTCCAGCTCTTTCACCCACTTGGCGACAACGATGGTCGCAACAGCGTTACCAACAAGGTTGGTCAATGCGCGAGCTTCGGACATGAAACGGTCGATACCCAGGATCAGCGCCAGACCGGCCACCGGCAGGTGACCTACCGCCGACAGCGTAGCCGCCAGCACGATGAAGCCCGAACCGGTCACACCCGCCGCACCTTTGGAGGACAGCAGCAGCACCAGCAACAGGGTGATCTGGTGGGTGATGTCCATGTGGGTATCGGTCGCCTGAGCGATGAACACCGCGGCCATGGTCAGGTAGATCGAAGTACCGTCGAGGTTGAACGAGTAACCGGTCGGGATCACCAGACCAACTACCGATTTCTTCGCACCCAGACGCTCCATCTTGATCAGCATGCGTGGCAGTGCCGATTCAGAGGACGAAGTGCCCAGTACGATCAGCAGCTCTTCGCGGATGTAGCGAATCAGTTTCAACACACTGAAACCGTGCGCGCGGCAGATCCCACCCAACACCACCAACACAAACAGCACGCAGGTGATATAGAAGCAGATCATCAACTGGCCCAGTTGCACCAGCGAGCCGACACCGTAAGCACCGATGGTGAAAGCCATGGCACCGAACGCACCGAGCGGCGCCAGTTTCATGATCATGTTGATGATGTTGAACATCACGTGGGCGAAGCGATCAATCATGTCCAGCAGCGGACGACCATACGAACCCAGACGATGCAGGGCGTAGCCGAAGATCACCGAGAACATCAGCACTTGCAGGATATCGCCTGTGGCAAACGCGCCGACGATGGTGTTCGGGATCACGTTGAGCAGGAAGCCGACGATGCTCTGGTCTTGGCTGGCCGTCACATAGGTGGCGATTTTCGAAGCATCCAGAGTGGTCACGTCGATGTGCATGCCGGCGCCCGGCTGCACGACGTTGACGACGATCAGGCCGATCAGCAAGGCAATGGTGGATACGACTTCAAAATACAGCAGCGCGTAGCCGCCGGTCTTGCCCACCGATTTCATGTTCTGCATGCCGGCGATGCCGCTGACAACGGTGCAGAAGATGATCGGGGCGATGACCATTTTGATCAGTTTAATGAACCCGTCACCCAGCGGTTTGAGGGCCACACCGGTTTGCGGATAGAAGTGACCGAGCAGAATGCCGATAGCGATGGCAACGATCACCTGGAAATACAGGGATTTGTAAATTGGCTGACGAGTCGTCATTGCAAGTTTCCTCAAGAGTCCCGCGTGGCAGCATCCATCTGTTGACCGCGACACCTGAATTGCGAACCCTCCTGCACTGGAGGGATTTGT
Source organism: Pseudomonas sp. A0308 (assembly GCF_044218815.1). Taxonomy (NCBI): domain Bacteria; kingdom Pseudomonadati; phylum Pseudomonadota; class Gammaproteobacteria; order Pseudomonadales; family Pseudomonadaceae; genus Pseudomonas; species Pseudomonas sp. A0308. Next base: position 5,115,417 of record NZ_CP162581.1, on the reverse strand, counting down.
TGTTGGAACGGCACCTTGCGCACAGGCTCAACGCACGTTTCTATCGCTCATATCGCAAACGTCGTGCCACTTTGGTGGAGATGGCTACAAGCCTTTCGATATCAGGGGTTACAGGTTTTTTTCGTCACAACCCGGTTACTCAAGGGTGGCGGATATCCGCCAACTCGCCGGTTCTCGTCCTACAATTTGGCGGAAATCCGCCTTGTTCCCCTGCCACCCCCCGGCTACCATCCGACGCCTGAGGAAGGATCTGCCGCTTATGCGCGAACGCACCGTTGCCAGTCATTTCGCCCGTGCCGCCCTGGGTGGCGCACGCCGCCAGGGGTTCGATTACTCGGGCCTGCTGTTGCAACTGGGGATCAGCCCCGAACTGCTTGACGAGCCCCGTGCGCGCATCGCCCCGGAACAGTTCACCCGCCTGATCCAGAGCCTGTGGCTGGCACTGGACGACGAATACCTGGGCTTCGGCAAGGCCGCGAGCAAACCCGGCAGCTTCGCCATGATGTGCCACGCCTCGATTCACTGCCGCAACCTGGAGAAGGCTCTGCAACGCGGCCTGCTGTTTTACAGCCTGTTCCCCGACGCACCGCGCCTGACCCTGAGCCGCGAGGACGAATGGGTGCGCCTGAGCCTCGACGATTCGCAATTGTGGGACCCGGATCACTTCCTCAGCGAAAGCCTGCTGGTGATCTGGCATCGTCTCGGCAGTTGGCTGATCGGCCAGCGAATCCGCTTGGAGCAGGCGACATTCAGCTATGCGAAACCTGCGCACGGCGCCGAATACGACCTGCTGTTCCCCTGCCCCTTGGTGTTTTCAGCAGATCGAAGCAGCCTGCTGTTCCACAGCCGCTACCTGCACATGCCGTTGTTGCAGGATGAACGCACCCTCAAACACTTCCTCGAACGCTCCCCCGCTGATTTGCTGTCACGCCCCGACGACGGCGACAGCCTGAGCAGCCGCCTGCGCCGCTTGCTCAGCCGCGACAGCACACGCTGGCCGGATCTCGACGCCGTGGCCGCGCACCTGCACATCAGCCCGCAAACCCTGCGCCGGCATTTGCGCGAGGAAGGCACCAGTTTTCAAGAGTTGAAGGATCAGCTGCGGCGGGATATCGCCATCTACCATTTGGGCCGCGCGGACCTGTCGTTGCAACAGATCGCTGAACAGCTGGGTTTTTCCGAGCCGTCGGCGTTTCATCGGGCGTTCAAGAAGTGGACGGGGCTGACGCCGGGGGCCTATCGCGCTCAAGAGCATTGAAAACGCTCACAGGTCTCGATGTGTAGTGAAAGCATGTCTGAAGATGTCGATTTAAACCCTTCGTTGGAAGTGATTCAGGCAGGTCATGTTAAGTAAATCCGGGCGCTGCGCCCCCTCGCCTCAAACTTCGATACTTCAAACCTTTCCATTCGCCATTCTTTGAAACAGACGGGGCACTTTGCCTCCATGACGTTTCACCGCTTCTCACCGGTAAGGTTCTCGCTTCAAAAAAACATCCTCCGCGACATTTGCACAGGCCAGAAAGCCTGCCCTGCACGGAGCCTTATCAAGGAACGATCATGCTTCAAATAGCCAATATCTCAATCATCCCCGCGCTTGCGCTGCCGCTGCTGTTAACCGGATGCCTGACAACCCCCGTACAGCCCGCTATCGATCCGACGCCGTTCGAGACGCCTGAATATCAAGCCCAGAAAGGCCTGGCGATCATTCATGCGTCATCTCTATATGCCCGTGGCGGCACCGGTCAGGGCGTGGCCGTCGCACTGATCGACTCGGGATTGAACAGCAACGTGCCGGAATTTCAGGGACGGCTGCGTGATCCGGGGTTTGATCATGTCGAAAACCGGGTCGGCACCTTTGACCGAATCGGTCACGGCACCCAGATGGCGGGCATTCTCGCCGCCAACAAGGACGACCAGGGTATGCACGGCGTTGCGTTCAACGCACAGCTGATTCCGTTTCGTTTCGGTGACGACAATGAGCCGTTTTTCTTCGACAGCGAGATTGCCCAATCCTGGCAGGCCGGTTTCGACAAAGGCGCACTGATCCTCAATAATTCGTGGGCCAATGCCATCCCGGCGACCGAGATCAATGAAGCACGCTACAAGCAGGTCATGCCGGAGTCGCTGGCAACCGCCCGAAAACTGGTTCAGGACGGCGCGGTATTTGTGTTCCCGACCGGTAACGAGTTGAAACGAGAACCCTTGGCCGAACCTGGCTTGCCGCTCGCCCTGCCAGAACTTGAAAAAGGCTGGATCGCCGTGGTTGCACTGAAAAACGATGGCAGCGCCATCAATGCCAAATCCAACTACTGCGGCGTGGCAGCAGCCTGGTGCATCGCCGTACCGGGTGGCGACTCAGGTGCTGACCAAGGTCTGTTGACCACCAACAAGGATGGTCAATACGTGCAGACTGCCGGCACATCTCCAGCCGCCGCACTGGTCAGTGGCGCCATGGCAGCGCTGCAAAGTCGTTATCCCGAACTCACGCCACAACAAGTACGCGCGCACTTGCTGGCCACCGCCAACCGGACGGGCATTTACGGCAACAGCGAAGCCTACGGACAAGGACTGCTGGACCTAGAAGCCGCCTCCCGCCAAGCGCCGGACTCCAGCATTGATTGATGCAGTTTTGAGGGACTGACGGAGGAGTTAGGGGGAAGTACGCCCCCGCGGTATATCGAGCCGTGCTCGCATCCAGGAAAGCACCGCAAAGACCAGAATCAAAAGATCGCAGCCTCCGGCAGCTCCTACACTTGAGCCGAGTACACGCAAGAAACTGCCGACTGTCAGCCCGCCATCGCTGGCAAGCCAGCTCCCACAATTTTGAACTCAATGCAAAGCGCACACCGCCCGGCCTCTCCACCACTCAACACAATGAGCGTTAGCTCGAGTGCAGCTGTTGATCTTGATCTAAAAGGCCCGTCGGCAGGCTGAGTGTAGGGGTTCATCCGGGGAAGACATCGAAAGGAGGTGCAGCGAAGCAAACCGGAATCGATGCCCCGGATGGATCCCGGAGCGAAGGAACCCCGAGCCCCAGCGAGTGGGCCGAACGTCAGGGCAAAGCCTTTTGGGTTACTTTTTCGGCGTCTGGAAAAAGTGACTCGCCGTAAGGGCGAAACCCTAAGCCGCCATAACCGCAGCAACGGATATACACCCCAACCCCAAAACCAAAACCAAAACCAAAACCAAACCCCCGGTCAAAACTCAAACCGCAGGAAAGTGAATCCTGAACGCCGCCCCACCCATCGGCGAATCGCCCAGCGCGAGTTTGGCGTTATAGCTCTCAATAATATCCTTCACCACCGCCAACCCGATCCCCTGCCCCGGATGCTGTCGATCCAGGCGCTCACCACGTTCCAGAATCCGCGCCCGCTGATCCGGCGGCACACCCGGCCCATCATCCTCAACACACAACTCAACCCCGGTCAGGCTCTCACGCACACTGATGCGCACCTCACCCAGACAAAGCCGGTAAGCGTTCTCCAGCAAATTCCCCATCATCTCCAGCAAGGCGCCCTGCTCGATCGGCACATAACAATGCTCCGGCAGATCAAACGCCACCTGCACACGCTTGTCGCGGTACACCTTGTCCAACGTATCGCACAGACTTTGCAGCACCGGACGCAACCGCACCTGATGCCGCACCAGCCCACTTTTACGCAAACTCGCCCGCTGCAGCTGATAACTGATCTGCTGACTCATGCGCTCAATCTGACTCTGCAGAACCCAGGCCTGATCGACGTCTTTAGGCCGCTGAGCCATGTCCTCGCTGACGCCTTGCAACACCGCCAACGGCGTTTTCAGGCTGTGCGCCAAATCATCCAGTGAGTCACGATAACGGCTGCGCTGCTGACGCTCGCTCAGCAGCAAACGGTTCAGCGAGCCTGTCAGGCGCAGCAGTTCGCGCGGGTGTTGTTCGGTGAGACTTTCGCGAGTGCCGGTTTCGATTTCGTCGAGCTCCTGACTGAGTTGGCGCAGGGCTTTCAGGCCCCAGGTCAGGCCGATCCACAACAGAGCCAACAGCACCAGCAAGGCTGCGCCGAAGCCCAGATAAAGATTTTCGCGCAGGCCTTCGAGGGTGGTTTCGTACTCGCGCACCGGTTGCAGGGCGACGATGCTGAACGCCGCACTTTTGCCGCCGAGCAGTTTGACTTCAACGTCGTAAACGAAGAACTCCTGACCATTGGCTTCGCGTATCCGCGCGAACTCATTGCCAAGTCCGTCGTAACGCGGCTTGTAGTTGATCTGTTCTTCCTGAGTCGCTCTGGAACGCCAGACCAAGTGCCCTTCACGGTCATAGATGTAACCGAGCAAACGGAAGTCGGTGAGGTTGAAACGCTCGTCGGGCAACTGCGACGGCATCATCAATCGCCCGTTTTCAACCCGCGCGGCAGAGATCAGCGTGGTGACGTCCGAAGCCAGGCGTTGCTCGATCGAATCCTGCAAGGCAAGGCTGAATGCGCCTTGCATCGCCGGCAGCAGGGCAAGCATGAACAACACCGCCAACGTGGTGGCGGCGAGCATCAGCCGAACGCGAAGGGAACGAATCAAGTGCAGCGCTCATTGAACAGGTAGCCGAGGCCCCGCACGGTATCGATCGGCTTGAACCCGGCCGGGCCTTCGAGTTTGCGGCGCAAGCGGCCGACCAGCACTTCGATCACATTTGGATCGCGCTCGTCGTCGTCCGGATAGAGCTGCTCCATCAAGCGATCCTTGGGCACCACTTGCTGGTGGTGGCGCATGAGGTATTCAAGGATGCGGTATTCGTAAGCGGTCAGCGCCAGCGGTTGCTCATCGAGGCTCGCCTGTTTGCGATTGAGATCAAGCAACAGCGGGCCGGCAACGATGGTCGACTGGGTGAAGCCGCTGGAACGGCGCAGCAAGGCATTCAGGCGCGCGTCGAGTTCTTCGAACTGGAACGGTTTGACCACGTAATCATCGGCGCCGGCGGCGAGGCCTTCGACCTTGTCCTGCCAGTTGCCGCGCGCGGTGAGAATCAGGATCGGAAAGGTCTTGCCGCCTGAACGCAACTGACGAATCAGGTCGAGACCACCCATACCCGGCAGACCCAGATCGATCACCGCCAGGTCAAAGTTGAACTGGCCGGTCTGGTACAGCGCCTCTTCGGCATTGGCCACGGACTCAACCACGTGACCGCTCTCCGTCAGGCGGGTTTGCAGGTGATGGCGCAACAGCGCTTCATCTTCGACGACCAATAGCTTCATGACGCTCTCCCGGGCAAATCAGAAATCTCCAAAAACACACCTGTGGGAGCGAGCCCGCTCGCGAAGTCGGTGGATCAGTCAATGAAGATTGTCGACTGACACATCGCTTCGCCAGCAGGCTCGCTCCCACATTTAGCCTGGCGGCAACTTCTTAGAAAAAGTAGTTGGCCGACAAGTACGTCTGCGCGCTGCTGGTCAGGTCCAGCGAGCCTTGCTTGCTGCCACCACGTTCGCTCATCTCGGTGCTGGCATTGCTGCGCAGGTAACGGTAACCGAGTTCCACCGACGTGTTTTGCGAAACTTGCTGCATCACACCGAACTGGCCGCCGACTGCATAGCCGATGTCGCTGTCACGGCTAAAGCCTGGGGATTCCTGAGTCAGCTTGGTCAGACCCGCCGTCGCGCCGCCGAACAGTTTGGTGCTGCTGCCCACCGGATAGAACAGATCGTAGCTGCCCAGCAGGTTTTCCTGACGCAGTTTAATGCCATTGTGCGAACCGGACACATTGTCGTAGGTGGCGTAGTAGCGACCTTGCGAGTTTTGCTGACCGAGGCGTACGCCGTAAGTGTTGTTGCCGTCGATCGCGCCAGTGGCGTTCGGGTGATCAAGGTTATCGTTCAGTGCGTGGGACTTTTTGATCTTGTCGCTCGTCTGGCCGAAAGTCAGGCCAGCGAAGTTGGAAGTGGTGTCGGCATGGGCCGCGATGCTGGCGCTCATTACGGTAAATGCCAGCAGCAGTTTGTTTAAACGAGTCATGGTATTTCCTCTTTCACAGTGCTGTTTGGGTATGGCGCAAGATTACTGCCCCTCCCCTGTACCGGCCCTGAACGCTCTCTGAACCTGACCTGAACCAAATCGACTAGGCTGTTTTGACCACTTATCAATAAGGAGACCGACCATGCGCCTGTTCCTCGCCCTCACGTTGCTCGCTGTCAGCAGCCTCACCCAGGCTGCGATCAAGACTGAGGAGATCCCCTACCAGAGCGCCGACGGCACCAAGCTGCTCGGTTACTACGCCTACGACGACGCCATCAAAGGCAAGCGTCCGGGGATCGTCGTTGTGCATGAGTGGTGGGGCCTGAACGATTACGCCAAGCGCCGCGCGCGGGATCTGGCCGAACTCGGTTACAGCGCGCTGGCGATCGATATGTACGGCGAAGGCAAGAACACCGAGCACCCGAAAGATGCGATGGCGTTCATGCAGGCAGCGACCGCGGACGCGGCGGCCGCCAGCAAGCGTTTCGAAGCCGGGCTGGATTTGCTGAAGAAACAGCCACAGACCGACGTGAACAAACTGGCGGCCATCGGTTACTGCTTTGGCGGTGCGGTGGTGTTGAACGCGGCACGTCAGGGTGTACCGTTGGCGGGTGTGGTGAGTTTCCACGGCGCACTGGCAACCAAAACCCCGGCCACGCCTGGCAGTGTGAAAGCGAAAATCCTGGTGGAACATGGCGCGCTCGACAGCATGGTCACTCCGGAAAACGTCAGCGCCTTCAAAGCAGAAATGGACAAGGCTGGCGCTGACTATAAATTTGTCAGCCTTGAGGGTGCCAAGCATGGCTTCAGCAATCCGGATGCTGATCGCTTGAGTCATGGCGAGCACGGTGGCCCGGATATCGGCTACAACAAGGCCGCCGATGAAAAATCCTGGGCGGACATGAAAGCGTTCTTCCAAAAAATATTTGGCTGACCTGAAAGACCGCGGCGCGGCCTTCGCGAGCAGGCTCGCTCCCACAGGGAATTTGTGATCAACGCAGATTCAATGTGGGAGCGAGCCTGCTCGCGAAAGCCGCACCACTGATCTCGACCTTGTTCCGACTAACCGGCAAAATGCCCGTCATGAATCCAACTCCAGCCCTCCCCGCCTGTTGCACCCCGCTCGATGCTCACTGGCCGTTGCCGACGGTATTGCCCGACACGGTGCTGCTCAGCACGCATTTCGATCCGTCACAACTGCTTGGCAATGACTTCCAGCGCAGCGCCATCGAGCCGCCGCCGAGTATTCAGCGTTCGGTGGCCAAGCGGCAGGCGGAGTTTCTGGCGGGGCGCATCTGCGCCCGCGCGGCGTTGCAGCAACTTCAGGGCAGCGGCGTGGTTCCGCCAATTGGCGAAGATCGCGCGCCAGTCTGGCCGGCGCACATCTGCGGCTCGATCACCCACAGCACCGGCCGCGCGGCGGCGATTGTCGCCAACAAGCAGCATTGGCGCGGTTTGGGCATGGATCTGGAAAACCTGCTCAACCGCGAACGCGCCGAGCGCCTGGCCGGAGAAATTCTGACCGCGCCGGAAATGCAGCGCATGGCTGCGGCATCGCCGGATCAAACGGCCCTGTGGGTGACACTGACGTTTTCGGTGAAAGAGAGTTTGTTCAAGGCGCTCTACCCGATCGTGCAGAAACGCTTTTACTTTGAGCACGCCGAGGTGCTGGAGTGGACCGAGGCGGGATCCGTCCGGTTGCGCTTGTTGACCGATCTGTCGGCTGAGTGGCGCAACGGCGCGGAGCTGGATGCCCAGTTCGGGGTGCAGGATGGTCAGTTGTTGAGCCTGGTCAGCATCAAGGCCTGAGATCATTATTGCCTGATGGGCCCTCATCGCTGGCAAGCCAGCTCCCACAGTGTCGGTGATGAACACAGATATTGTGGACTCACCTCAAACCTCTGATTGAGCTCATGGACCCACCTCATACCTGTGACTGAACTCATGGGCCCACCTCATACCTGTGACTGAACTCATGGGCCAACCTCATACCTGTGACTGAGCTCATGGGCCAACCTCATACCTGTGACTGAGCTTATGGACCCACCTCACACCTGTGGCTGAGTTGATGGACCCACCTCATACCTGTGGGAGCTGGCTTGCCAGCGATGGGGCCAGCCCGGCCAGCTCAAGACTCAGCGGCGTTCCTGATTCCTCGGCCAACTCAGGCTAAAGCAAGCTCCACCCAGGCTTTTGCTTTTGCCAATGATCGCCCGGCCGTCATGCCAGTGGATGATCCGCCGCACAATCGATAACCCCAACCCATGCCCGCCCGACGCCCGCGTGCGACTGTCGTCCAGTCGTAGAAACGGCGTGAAAATCCGTTCCCACGCCACCTCCGGCACACCCGGCCCGTCATCTTCGATATCAACCCGACAACGCAATTGCCCGACCTGATAACTCACCGTGACCTTCGAGTGCGCGTGGCGCATCGCGTTACCCACCAGATTCTGCAGGGCGCGGTGCAGATACCGAGGCTCAGCCTCGACCCAGGCATCATCGTTGTCGGCAGCCGAAAGGCACAACCCACGCTGCACCGTGACCTCGGCGCGCAACGGCGCCAGCTCTTCGATCACCTGATCAACCAACGCGTCGAGGTCAATGCGCTGAAACGTCAGCGCCGGCGAACCCTGCTCCAGCCGTGCATAAGTGAGCATTTCGTCGACCAGCTTATCGAGGTCCTCAATGTCGTGATCCATGCCTTCACGGTACTTTTCCAGTGCTTGCGGGGTGGTCGCCGAGCCGATCATCTCCAGACCGAAACGCAGGCGCGCCACCGGCGTGCGCAATTCGTGAGACACCGCGCGCACCAGTTCGCGCTGGATCGCCAGCAACTGCTGCAAGTGCTCGGCCATGCCATTGAACGCCGAGGCCAGGCGCCCGACCGAGTCGGCACCGCGCGCCGGCACGCGGGTTTCCAGGCTGCCCTTGGCGATGCGCGTGGCCGCTGCTTCGAGACCGCGCAAACGCCGCTCCAACTGACGCACCAATAGATAAACGATGAGGCCGATCAAACTCAGACCGAGCGCGGCGATCAGCACCAGCCACTCCGGCGGGTACGGATTCATCTGATACAACGGGCCGATTTCCAGCACCCATGGCGTGCCGACCATGCCGGCAAAGACACGGATCGAATCGCCGCCCTTGCCCAGTGCCATCACCGTATCGCCCTCGGACACGCGCCGGCTCTGGTCTTCGTCCATGTCGGCGTCACTGATCGTGACCAGTCGCAGGTCAAAACCAAAACCCTTGTCTTTCTTTATCTGCGCCAGCCGTTTCGGTTGTTCGGCCACTGGCACGCGCACCAGCTCATCAGCCAGCAGATAAATCGTCGCCCGGGCCAGTTGCTCGCTGATCTGTTGCACTTCGCCGGTGAGGACGATTTGCTCCTTGTCGCTGACCAGTCGATAAACTTTCGCCGCGTGCGGCCCGGTCTGTTCGACCAGCGCCTGCCCGCGCTGCACCCGGGCCCGCTGAGACAAATCGAGATCGGTTTCGGCAAATGTCTTCAGGGTCAGCGGAATCCCCAGCAGTCGCTCCCACACCAGCAGCGCACGATGGCGCTCGGTTTCGTTCATCGGCTGCAGGTTGTCAGCCATCAGCGAGAACGTGCCGTGGGCCAGACGCTCGCGATATTGCTCGCTGCGCACCTGATTGAGCAGGTTCAGCGCCAATACCCCGAGCACCGCCACCAGAATCAGCGCTGCGCACATGCCGCCGTAGATGCGCAGAAAGATCGAGTTCACAGCGTCAGGTCTACGCAGGCTTCAGGGACAAACAGATAGCCTTTGCTGCGGATGGTCTTTATCAGGCGTGGGTGATCGGGGTCATCACCGATTTTCGGGCGGATGCGCGAGATACGCACATCGATCGAACGGTCCTGGCCGTCGTAACCGATGCCACGCAGCGCAGTGAAGATTTCCTCCCGCGACAGGATGCGCCCGGCGTTGGACACCAGCAGCCAAAGCAGGTCGAATTCGGCGCTGGTCAGCTCGATGCCGTTGTCGCTCAGCCAGGCCTCGCGCAATGCGTTGTCGACCACCAGCGGACCGAATTGCAGGCGACGGCTTTTTTCCGCGCTCGGCTCGGGTGTGTCACTGCGTCGCAGCAATGCCTGAATGCGTGCCAGCAACAGTCGCGGACGTACCGGTTTGCACACGTAATCGTCGGCGCCCAGGTCAAGCCCCTGGATCTGGTCGGCATCGTCGGTGCGCGCAGTCAGCATCAGGATGGGCCCGTCATAACGGTCGCGCACCTTGCGGCAGATCGTCAGGCCATCTTCACCGGGGAGCATCAGATCGAGGATTACCAGATCCGGCTGCTCGGCGATGATCCGCGCCGCCGCCAGCGCGCCGTTGCCTTCGATTTCCACGCGCAATCCATTGGCTTGCAAGTAGTCCCGAGTGAGTTCGGCCAGACGTTGATCATCCTCGACTATCAATATCTGAAAGGCTTGTTGCTCCACCGGTGACCTCTGCTTGCTGTTTTTATTAATAGAAGGAAGGCGATGCCCTGCCAGGCACGGTCCTACATTTTTCTGAATCCTCCCGTTCATTTGTCATGTCCTGGGAGGATAAGAATGCCTGTGCATGGGCCGATTGTATAAACGGCGTACAGCCAGAACACAAGTCGGTAAATGCGTTCGGACAAGGCCAGATTTTGTGATAGGGTTCGCGCCCTTAAAAAACCGCTGAAGCGATTTTGTCGGCGGAAAAACAGTGACAAACGGTCTAGGTCAGCAGGTTCGCGGCCTACACGGGAATTCCAGGTTTCTTACACAATTTACGCACAGGTTTATCCACAGTCCGTACGTTGCAACACCCCTTAAAACGCATTATCTTGTAGCACAGCGAAAACAGAGACCCTACATGTAGGGTTTTTGCCTTAAAGGGCCAACCACATTTCAGAGCTGAAACTCAAGCGATTTATGGCGAGTTTCAGCTTGAACGCAGCAAGTTTTTCGAAGACCAAACCGCACTGGCGGATGGCACCGTTTTTATAGCCCCGAACGGGCAAAACGGTATGGGTGTTGCAGTCATTACTGTCATCCGAAAGGAATCCGGTTCGAGCCTGTGCTCGCAACCAAAAACTTCGGCAAGGATGCGGCGTCGTAGCCTTTTTCCTACTGCTCCGAAGTTGTGAATGCCGACTCTCGTCGGTTGTAGTGCTTCGGGACAGAACGGTGAGCACCATGATGGTGCCCAAACAAACATAGAGAATGTGGAGACAATCCCTCATGCAAACCGACACAACTCGCGAGAACCCGCAGGGCACCTTGCCGCAGGCCGCTGATTCGAATTCGGATCTGGCAGCCACCGCGCCTGGTCAACTGCGCGTGATCAAGCGTAATGGCACTGTCGTTCCTTACACCGATGACAAGATCACCGTCGCTATCACCAAAGCGTTTCTCGCAGTTGAGGGCGGCACCGCTGCCGCTTCGTCGCGAATCCACGACACCGTTGCCCGCCTGACCGAACAGGTCACCGCGACCTTCAAGCGTCGCATGCCTTCGGGCGGCACCATCCACATCGAAGAAATCCAGGACCAGGTCGAACTGGCCCTGATGCGTGCCGGTGAGCAGAAAGTCGCTCGCGACTACGTGATCTACCGCGACGGTCGTTCGAAAGAACGCGCTGCACACGCCCCGGCCGAAGAAGCCGTCAATGCGCATCCGTCGATCCGCATCACCCGTGCCGACGGCAGCCTGGCGCCGCTGGACATGGGTCGCTTGAACACCATCGTCACCGAAGCCTGCGAAGGCCTGGCTGAAGTCGACGGCGACCTGATCCAGCGCGAAACCCTGAAAAACCTGTACGACGGCGTGGCCCTGACCGACGTCAACACCGCCCTGGTGATGACCGCCCGTACGCTGGTCGAGCGCGAGCCGAACTACTCGTTCGTGACCGCCCGCCTGCTGATGGACACCCTGCGTGCCGAAGGCCTGAACTTCCTGGAAGTGGCCGAGAGCGCCACTCACCACGAAATGGCCGACCTGTACGCCAAGGCCCTGCCGGCTTACATCGCCAAAGGTATCGAGTTCGAACTGCTGAACCCTGTGCTGGCCACCTTCGACCTGGAAAAACTGGGCAAGGCGATCAACCACGAGCGCGATCAGCAATTCACCTACCTGGGCCTGCAGACCCTGTACGACCGCTACTTCATCCACAAGGATGGCGTGCGTTTCGAACTGCCGCAGATCTTCTTCATGCGCGTGGCCATGGGCCTGGCGATCGAAGAGAAGAACAAAGAAGACCGTGCGATCGAGTTCTACAACCTGTTGTCCTCGTTCGACTACATGGCTTCGACTCCGACCCTGTTCAACGCCGGTACCCTGCGTCCTCAGCTGTCGAGCTGCTACCTGACCACCGTGCCGGATGACCTGTCGGGCATTTACCACGCGATTCACGACAACGCCATGTTGTCGAAATTTGCTGGTGGCCTGGGCAACGACTGGACTCCGGTCCGTGCGCTGGGTTCGTACATCAAAGGCACCAACGGCAAGTCGCAAGGCGTGGTTCCGTTCCTCAAAGTCGTGAACGACACCGCTGTAGCCGTTAACCAGGGTGGCAAGCGCAAAGGCGCTGTGTGTGCTTACCTGGAAACCTGGCACATGGACATCGAGGAGTTCATCGAGCTGCGCAAGAACACCGGTGATGATCGTCGTCGTACCCACGACATGAACACTGCCAACTGGATCCCTGACCTGTTCATGAAGCGCGTCTTCGATGACGGCCCGTGGACCCTGTTCTCGCCATCCGAAGTACCGGATCTGCATGACCTGACCGGCAAGGCGTTCGAAGAGCGTTACGAATACTACGAAGCCCTGTCCCAGTACCCGGGCAAGATCAAGCTGTTCAAGACCATCCAGGCCAAAGACCTGTGGCGCAAAATGCTGTCCATGCTCTTCGAAACCGGCCACCCATGGCTGACCTTCAAAGACCCGTGCAACCTGCGTAGCCCGCAGCAGCACGTCGGCGTGGTTCACAGCTCGAACCTGTGCACCGAGATCACCTTGAACACCAACAAGGACGAGATCGCGGTCTGCAACCTGGGCTCGATCAACCTGCCGAACCACATCGTCGACGGCAAGCTGGACACCGTTAAACTGCAACGCACCGTGAACACCGCCGTGCGCATGCTCGATAACGTGATCGACATCAACTACTACTCGGTACCGCAGGCGAAGAACTCCAACTTCCGCCACCGTCCGGTAGGTCTGGGCATCATGGGCTTCCAGGACGCTTTGTACCTGCAGCACATCGCCTACGGCTCCGACGCTGCTGTCGAGTTTGCCGACAAGTCGATGGAAGCGGTCAGCTACTACGCCATCCAGGCTTCTTGCGACCTGGCTGACGAGCGCGGCGCTTACGAGACGTTCCAGGGTTCGCTGTGGTCCAAAGGCATCCTGCCGCTGGATTCGCAACAGATCCTGATCGAACAGCGTGGCCAGAAGTACATCGACGTTGACCTGAACGAAACCCTGGACTGGGCACCGGTTCGCGCCCGTGTACAGAAAGGCATTCGTAACTCCAACATCATGGCCATCGCACCGACCGCAACCATCGCCAACATCACCGGCGTATCGCAGTCGATCGAACCGACCTACCAGAACCTGTATGTGAAATCGAACCTGTCGGGCGAATTCACCGTGATCAACCCGTACCTGGTTCGCGACCTCAAGGCTCGCGGTCTGTGGGACTCGGTCATGATCAACGACCTGAAGTACTACGACGGTTCGGTTCAGCAGATCGAGCGCATCCCGCAAGAACTCAAAGAGCTCTACGCAACCGCGTTCGAAGTGGACACCAAGTGGATCGTTGACGCGGCCAGCCGTCGTCAGAAGTGGATCGACCAGGCCCAATCGCTGAACCTGTACATCGCCGGCGCATCGGGCAAGAAGCTTGACGTCACCTACCGCATGGCTTGGTACCGTGGTCTGAAAACCACCTACTACCTCCGTGCCCTGGCCGCGACCAGCACCGAGAAGTCGACCATCAACACCGGCAAGCTGAACGCTGTTTCCAGCGGCGGCAACCACGGTGAAGATTCGGTCCTGGCAGCTCCGGCCGGTCCTGCTCCAGTGCCAAAGGCTTGCGCGATTGACGAGCCGGATTGCGAAGCTTGCCAATAAGCTGAGCTGAATAAGGCGTTGCGAAACGCCTGATTCTTCCAGGCAAAGAAAACCCCCGACAGACTTCTGGTTTGTCGGGGGTTTTGTTTTTTTGGGGTTGGGGGCATCGCCTTCGCTCGGTGTGCTGAAGGGGCAAAAGATCAAAAGCCCCTCACCCTAGCCCTCTCCCCGAGGGAGAGGGGACTGACCGTGGTGATTTGGAGAGATATACCGAGGTGAGTACCGAGTCGAGTTCAAGCTCTGAATAGCCCACAAGTCCGCTCCCTCCTCCTCGGGAGATGGCCGAACGCAGGGCACAGACCTTTGGTTGCTTTGGACTGGGCCGACATTCCGGCGCTTGCCAAAGTGGCCCCGACGTCAGGGCGCAACCTCAAGCAGCGATCACCGCAGCAACGGATATCCCACCGCCCCCAAAAACGCCACCCACAAAAAAGCCCCTCAAAAAGAGGGGCTCCCTTTACAGCCAAAAACCCAGAATCAAGCCATCTGAATAATGGTCTGCATGATCGTGCTCTGAGTCGAAATCGTTTTCGCGTTCGCCTGATAGTTCGATTGACCCTTGATCAGATCAACCAGCTCATTGGTCAGGTTAACGTTCGACTCTTCCAGCGAGTTGGACTGGATGGAACCCAGAGTACCGGTTTCCGGAGCGTCGTAGCCCGGGATACCCGAAGCAAAGGTTTCTTTCCAGCTAGTACCACCAACAGCCTGCAAACCCTGCTCGTTGGTGAAACTGGCCAGCGCAACCTGGCCGATGGCCTTGTTCTGATTGTTGCTGAAGTTGGCGAACAGAGTACCGGTGCCGTCGATGGTCAGATTGGTGATCTGGCCAGTGGCGTAACCATCCTGAGTCGGAATCGTACGCGAGTTGTCCGCGTTGTACTGGGTGGTCTTGGCCATCGAAATGGTCACGCCAGCCGGGTTTGCTGATGCGCCATTAGGAACAAAGTTACCGCCGATAACATTGCCCGGCCTCCAGCCTGTCATCTTCAGGTCGCTGCTGATGATCGGATTGGCTGGATCTGCCGGGTTTGGCGTACTTACCTGAAGCAACTTGCCGGAAGAGTCGAACGTCAGTGTCGAAGCAATCGGGTCGACCTTGGTTGGATCGCTACCTGCTGCATCCGGGTTACGACCGTCCACCAACGTGTAAACCTTCCAGGTATTCTGGCCCGTCTTCACCACATACTGATCCATGTCGTGCTTGTTGCCCTGCGTATCATAGATCGGGGTGCTGAACGACTTGGTGTAGGTCTCGACCTTGGACGGATCGAACTTGACGGCGGTGGCGCCAGTATCAACGATCACCGGGGACGAAGAGTTCAAGTTGATGCTCGATCCAACGGCCGAAGTCGACTTCGGCGCCAGGTTCGAGGTGTCGATTTTCAGATCGGTCAACACACCGTTGATGATCTTGCCGTTGGCATCCACGCCGTAGCCTTGCAGACGCGAGGTGTAATCGGTGTTGGTGATGAAACCGGCGTCGTCGACCTTGAATGTACCGGCACGGGTATAGGAGATCGAACCGTTGTTGCTCATGGTGAAGAAACCCGAGCCGTTGATGCCCATGTCCAACACGTTGCCGGTGTTGCTGATGTCACCCTGGGTGAACTGCTGCGAAACGTTGGCCAGGCGCACACCGTTACCGATGACCTTGCTGCCGGTGCCCAGTTTGGTCGCCGAATAGACGTCTTCAAACTCTGCACGAGAAGATTTGAAACCGGCAGTCGCGACGTTGGCGATGTTGTTGCCGGTCACGTCCAGTTGTTTGTTGGCTGCATAGAGACCGCTAAGGCCGATATTGAAAGACATATTCCACTCCTTTGTGCCGGTTAGTCGGCTCTATATACCAATGGTTTGTACTTTGGACAGGGCGACGGAGCCCTTGCCGGCCAGGTTGAGCATCAGCTCGCCACCGGTCTGGCTGATCGTCACGCTGTTGACCGTGGCTGGCAGGTAAGTCGCCAGGTCCGTCGCGGCGCCGTTGATCGGTGCGTTGGCCTTGAAGGTGTAGGTACCGACGGGCACCACGGTGCCGCTGGTATCCTTGCCATCCCACGTGAAACTGGCGGCGCCAGCGGCGCGGCTGCCCAGGTCGATGGTGCGCACCGTTTTGCCGTCCTTGTCGGTGATGGTCACGGTGCCGCCCGCGATGGACGATGGCACGGTTACCGAACCGGTCAGGCCTTTGGTCGGATCGTCGAGCTGTGCGGTGTTGGTCTGCACAATTACGTTGCGCCCAACCAGAGACGACGCCTGCAACGCTTGCGAAGAGTTGTAGTTGCCGGCCAGCCCGCTAACGGTGCTGTTGAGCGTGGTAATGCCTTCCAGGCTGCTGAACTGCGCCAACTGTGCAACGAACGCACTGTTGTCCTGCGGATCAAGCGGGTTCTGGTTTTTCAGCTGGGTAACCAGCAGTTGCAGAAACGCATCCTTGCCCAAGGCCTGGCCACCGGTGGCGCTGTTGGTGGCCGAAGCGATGCCGCCCGAAGTAGTGCTGCTCGTCTTCTTCGAGGAGTTCGCCAGGATGTCTTTCATGCTGAGGTTATTGGTGGTATCGGTAACGCTCATGGCAGTCGCACCTTATTACTGACCGAGGGTCAGTACTTTCTGCATCATGGTTTTGGCGGTGTTCATCATTTCGGCGTTGGTCTGGAAGGACCGGCTCGCGGAAATCATGTCAGCCATTTCTTCCACCACGTTGACGTTCGGGTAGTAGACGTAGCCCTTGCCATCGGCAGCCGGATGATTCGGCTCGTAGCGCGCTTCGAGGTTGCTCTGGTCTTCGACGACTCCCAGCACCTGCACGCCTTGACCCGCAGCGTCCTGGTTCTGGAACAGCGAGTTGCTGCCGCCACTCTGGCCACCCTGGAACATGGTGGCGAATACCGGGTGACGGGCACGGTAGGTCTGGTCGATGCTCGACGAGACGGTCTCGGCGTTGGCGATGTTCGATGCCACGGTGTTCAGACGCGTGGTTTGTGCGCTCATGCCGCTGCCGGCAATGTTGAAAACGCTGGACAGGGACATGAATTACTCTCCGCGCAGGGCTGAAACCAGCCCTTTGAATTTGCTGTTGAGCAGGGTGAAGCTGGCCTGGAAGCCCACGGCGTTTTCCGCGTAGTTGGACTGTTCCAGTTGAGCGTCAACGGTGTTCTGGTCAATCGACGGTTGCATCGGCGTGCGATACAGCAGCGATTCGTCGCCATTGCCCAAGCCTTCAGCCTCGATGTGACGGCTATTGGTCATGTTCAGGGCGAAGTGGCCGCCGCTTTTGGTTTTCTCGGTCTGTGCTTCCAGCACTTTGGAGAAGTCCAGATCCCGAGCCTTGTAGTTCGGGGTATCGGCGTTGGCGATGTTGTTGGCCAGCACTTCGGCGCGTTGGGCGCGGAAGCCCAAAGCCTTTTCGTGAATGCCGAGCGCTTTATCGAAGCTGATGCTCATGTCGGGAACCTTCAGGTGACCGGTTTTTCGTAACTGAGCTTTAGCAAGCTGCGTGCCAATGCAAGAAACACCCGTAAACCGGGGCCTTGCGGGCTATCGGCAAAGCGGCAATGCCAGAAAAGCGGCAACCGTTTTCCGCCAGATGCCGCTTTTCTGCCGCTTGCCCCTGCCCTCAAGAACACTAGAGAGCAAATGTGGGATCGAGCCTGCTTGCGAAGGCGGTGGGTCAGCCACCAATGATGCTGATTGGGAAACCGCTTTCGCGAGCAGGCTCGCTCCCACAGGGTTTTGCGGTGATTTCGGATTAAACGCCAGGCACAAAAAAACGGGAGCCCCTGAGGACTCCCGTTCTTGTGTTGCCGATGCCAGTTACTTCGCCTGGTAAATGATCCCCGGGCTGCACTGAACCATCTGGTAATGATCCGGCAAACCGTTCAGCGCTTCGGAAGCGCCGAGGAACAGATAACCGCCCGGCTTCAACGTGCTGTGAATGCGCAACAGGATGTCTTTCTTCACTTCGGCAGAGAAGTAGATCAACACGTTGCGGCAGAACACGATGTCGAACTTGCCCAGCGCTGCATAGCTGTCGAGCAAGTTGAACGAGCGGAATTCCACCCGGCTCTTGATCGGCGCCTTGATCACCCAGCGACCCGGCCCTTTCGGGTCGAAATAACGCTGCAAGCGCTCGGCGGACAAACCGCGACCGATCGCCAGGCTGTCGTACTCGCCGGTCTTGCAGTTGTTCAGCATGAGACCGGACAAGTCCGTGGCAACGATTTGTACGCCCATCTTCAACTGACCAAGATTGCTGCGCTCGAACTCGTCGATCGACATCGACAGCGAGTACGGTTCCTGGCCCGACGAGCATGCCGCCGACCAGATCCGCAGACGCTGGTTGGGACTGGCCTTGATGGCTTCGGGCAGCACCTTGTTCTTCAAGACTTCAAACGGATAGGTGTCACGAAACCACAGGGTTTCGTTGGTCGTCATGGCATCGACCACCTGTTCGCGCAAACCGCTGCGCGGCTGGGTCTGGATGCGCTGAACCAGCTCACCCAGTGACTTGATGCCTTGCACTTCCATCAGTTTGTTGAGACGGCTCGAGACCAGGTACTGCTTGTTTTCACCGAGCAAAATGCCACAGGCTTTTTCCAGAAATACCCGGAACTGTTCGAAATCCAAATTACCCGTAGACAATGATGCCGCCTCTTAAATCGTGTTGACCGCCAGGGGCAGAAGGCCCCTAGCTGATATCTGCTGCTTTGATCCGGTCGACTACCCGGGATGCCAGGTCATCAGGACGGAATTTGGCCAAAAAGTCATCGGCACCGACTTTCTTGACCATCGCCTGATTGAACACTCCCGACAACGAAGTATGCAGGATGATATGAAGCTTTTGCATGCGTGGGTCGCTGCGGATTTCTGCCGTCAGGGTGTACCCGTCCATCTCCGGCATCTCGATGTCGGAGATCATCATCAGGAACTCTTCTTCCGGCTTCTTGCCCTCGTCGACCAGCTTGCGCAGGTAATCCAGCGCCTGCTTGCCGTCGTTCAACGCCACGACTTCAACGCCGACCGTCTGCAGACACCGCGAGACCTGCTTGCGTGCCACCGACGAGTCATCGACCGTCAGCACCCGCAGCGACAACGCTTTGGTCTGGGTCTCGACATCGACCACGCCGACCGAAATCGCTTCCGGCGTCGGTGCGACTTCCGCCAGCACTTTCTCGACGTCGATGATTTCGACTAACTGATTGTCCACCCGAGTCACAGCGGTCAGGTAATGATCGCGACCCGTGCCCTTGGGCGGCGGATGAATCTCTTCCCAGTTCATGTTGACGATGCGCTCCACCGAGCGGACCAGGAAACCCTGGGTCTTGGTGTTGTACTCCGTGATGATCACGAACGGGTTTTTCTTGTCTTTCAACGCACCGGAGCCGGTCGCCATTGCCAGATCAAGGATCGGAATGGTCGCCCCCCGAATACTTGCCACCCCGCACACGACAGGACTGGACTTGGGCATCAACGTCAGCGAAGGGCATTGCAGCACTTCCCGAACCTTGAACACGTTGATCCCGTAGAGCTGCTGACCGTCGAGACGGAACAACAACAGCTCCAGGCGATTCTGCCCTACCAGTTGCGTGCGCTGGTTCACCGAATCCATTACACCAGCCATGCCAGACTCCTAAACCAACGCCAAGTGTTGTTGCGACGCACATTCATTGCTAAACGGCACGGCGCTTGCTTTTTAACTCGTATGAACGCTCAAACGACATTTTTCCGACGCCTGACATCTTCCCTCCGCAGAGGGCTTTGCGCGGTTACCGCCATTTGCTGCTGTTTCGCTGGCAGCCCTGCCATTGCTGATGCGGTTACCATGCCTGACATGCTTATCGGCGTCACTCAGGGCTTTCTTGAGTTCACCGTAGAAGACTATCTGGCAACCAGTCAAACGGAAGGCCGCTACGAAATCGAAGTGAACCAGCTGGATCCCCGCATGCGCATGCCCATGTGCGACAAGGAATTGACAGCCTCACTGGAGAGTCCGGCACGTCCTTTGGGCCGGGTAACGGTCAAGATTCGCTGTGAGGGCGCGTCCCCCTGGACCGTGTTCGTACCCGCTCAAGTCCGCCTGTTTCGCGAGATTGTGACCACTACCCGGCCACTCAAGCGCGCCGGAATTATCGAGCCTCAGGACGTGACATTGCGCGAGCGCGACGTCAGCACAATCAACCAAGGTTTTTTGACGTCGGTAGACGAAGCGATCGGGCAGAAATTAACCCGACCAACGGTAGCCGATCAGGTCATTACCCTGGTGCATCTGGAACAGGCGGAAGTGGTGCGCAAGGGCGATCAAGTGGTCATCATCGCCCGCAGCGGCACGCTCGCCGTGCGCATGCCCGGTGAAGCCCTTGCCAATGGCGGCTTGAGAGAACAGATCCGGGTGAAAAACCTCAACTCGCAACGGGTCATCAAGGCGCAAGTCACCGCGCCGGGCCAAGTGGAAGTCGCCATGTAGAAGCCCTCGTGAGAAAACTGGCGCGGACCCCGTCGCTTCCCTAAACTGTGCCGCAGCAGGACACGCGCCGGCGCATGCAGACTCATTCGCAAATGGGCCTAAAGTTTTCCAGGGGATAGCCGAAAACATGGCAAGCGTCCAAATTCCCAGAGGTTTTTATCATGGTCATCGATTTCAGCCGTTTGAACAGCTCCTCGTCACTTACGGGCAGTACGCGTACCAGCAACGCCAAGGAAACCGCCGAAAACGGCACCTCCGCGCCGCTGAATACCCCGGCCGAATCGGCCAGTACCGCTAAAAGCGGGGAATCGGTACACCTCAGCAATGAGGCTCAACAGTTGCAGAAGGTCACTGACAAGCTGCGCGATCAACCTGCTGTCGACAAAGCCCGTGTGGCCGAGTTGAAAGCCGCGATTGCCGATGGCAGCTATAAAGTCGACAGCAACCGTGTAGCCAGCAAACTGCTCAACTTCGAAGCCCAGCGCTAGGCCTTCGCCTGCGCCAGGCTTTTGGACGCTTAAAACCCAAGGCCAGCCATGCACGACACTAATTTACTGCAACTGATCAACGACGACTTTGCTCCAGCTCAACAATTGCTGGAGTTACTGCAAACCGAGGCCCTCGCTTTGCACGGTCGCGACATGCCCTTGCTGGAAGAAATTCTGGCGCGCAAACAGGCATTGATCATTCTGCTTGAACAGCATGGCCGCAAGCGCAGCGAAATCCTCGCCAGCCTGAACCTGCCGACTGACCGTACAGGGCTCGAGCAACTGGCCAGCCAGTCGAGCATTGGCGAGCAGTTGATGACGCAGGGCGACGCCCTCACTGACCTCATCAGCCAGTGTCAGGCAGCCAACGCCAAGAACGGCCAGTCGATCCAGATCCAGCAGGCCGCGACGTCCAATCAATTGAAAATCCTCACCGGGGGCGAACCGCCAGCGCTGTATGACGCGAGCGGCACTTTCGCCAGACCCGTCAAGCCGCGCACCTTCAGCCAGGCGTGAGCCATTCGATGTGCCTGCACTATCAACACGCGGAACATGCTGGCAAAATGCTGGCCATTCATCGTCAAATTTTGTCTGGAGATTGAGAGAACGTGCCAAACGCCCTAAGCGCGGATGATGCTCCGCAGCCCCCTAAGGTGCTCACCACGCCACTGGAAATCTCCAGCAACCTGCGTCAACTGCAAGACAGTCACGACCCTCTGATCATCACGTTCCATGAACGCAGCCAGCGCTTCCAGAGCTACCTGATCAAAGTCGACCGCGACAGCGCCTCGATTACCCTCGATGAAATGATCCCGCGCGACGGCGAACGCTTTCTGCTCGCCGGCGAACCGTTCAGAGTTGAAGGCTTCCATGATGGCGTGCGCATCGCCTGGGAATGCAACGGTACGCTGAACATCGAAGAATCCGACGGCGACCGCTTTTACACCGGCGAGCTGCCGAGCGAAGTGGTTTACCACCAGCGCCGCAACGCGTTTCGCGCAGCACTGAAACTGACCGATCTGGTCAGCGTTGAACTGGGTGGCGAAAAGCTCAAGGCGCCGATCCAAGGCAAACTGCTGGATATTTCCGCCACCGGTTGCAAGCTGCGCTTCGAAGGCGACATCACTGACCGGCTGCAACTGGGCCAGGTCTACGACCGCATGATCGCCCCGCCACTGTTCGGCAATCAGCCGATTTCCGTCGAACTGCGCTATCTGCACTTCGAAGAAAAACTCAACATCACCTTCGCCGGCTTGCGCTTCCACAACATCAGTGGCCCGGCTGCGCGCAACGTCGAGCGTTTCGTCTATCAGTTGCAACGTGAAGCACGGCGTTTCGACAAAGACGATATGTGAGTCGTACGCGCAAATAAAAAGGGCAGTCCTTGAAGGGACTGCCCTTTTTTATGCACTACCGATTTTCAAGGTCTGGCGCCACTGATATCCGGCGTGGGTCTGTCGCTGTCCTCATCCGGGCTTGTTGCTGGCTCAGGCTCTGGTTCTTTTTCAGGCTCTGGTTCCGGCGCTGGATCGGGCTCTGGTTCCGGCGGCACCGGATTCTGCATCTGCTCCTGCACCACCTGCTCATCCACTCGCGGATCAAGCGCAGCGACCAGCGGCGAACTCGACATGCTGTCCGGCATTGCCACGTGATGCAGCGGCGCGTCGTCGACCTGATGCAGATTGGTCACGGCTTTCGGGCGGATTCGCCACACCAGCACCAGCGCAAAGAAGCTGAAGAACGCATACAGGCTCTGGCTGCCGAGAAACTTCATCAGCACCCCCGCCAGCAACGGCCCGATACTCGCACCAACCCCGTAAGTGACCAGCAGCATCGCCGTCAGCGACACACGCCGATCCCCCTCGACGTGGTCGTTGGAAAACGCCACCGCCAACGGATACAGACAGAACTGCACCAGCGAACAGAGGAAGCCGACCACGAACAGCACCTCCAGCGGCACCTGCGGCAAGATCGCCAATGGCAACGCCGCCACCGCAAGGAAACCGGCGAAGCAACGGATCAGCAACGCGCGGTCATAACGATCAGACAGCCAGCCCAATGGCCACTGCACCAGCAGTCCGGCAAAGATGCAGCTACCCATGAACAGACCGACCTGCTCGGTTGACAGCCCCTGCTGCGACGCATACAACGGTGCCAGACCGTAGAACGCGCCGATGATCAATCCCGCACCGAGCACCGTGCTCAACGACTGCGGCACGCGCTTGATAAAGAAGCGCGGCTCCATCGGTGCCGGATGAAGTGGCGCCGGGTGAATCCGCCGGGTCAGCGTCACCGGCACCAGACACAGGGCAAAGCACAGCGCGACCAGCATCAGCAGTTCCAGACCCAGCCCCGGGTGCATGACCAGAATCAGCTGACCGAGCACCAGCCCCAGGTACGAAGCAATCATGTAGCCGCTGAACACCAGCCCACGTTGATTGGCATCGGCCTGCTCATTGAGCCAGCTCTCGATCACCATGTATTGGCACATCATGCCCAGACCGACGATGGTCCGCAGCACCAGCCACGCCGGCAACCAATCGACCATGCCGTGGCCAAGGACCGCCGCACCGACGATCCCGGCACACGCTGAATACGCCCGGATATGGCCGACGCGGGCGATCAACCGGTGGCCGATCTTGCCGCCCAGCACGAGACCGAAATAGTTGGCCGCCATCAGCGCACCGACCCACAGTCCGTCGACATTCTCGGCCGCCAGGCGCAACGCCAGATACGTAGACAAAAGGCCCGAGCCGATCAACATCATCAGCGAGGCGAAATACAGCGCTCGAAAGGATTTCCAGATTTGGCGCATCGGCGTTCCGAGCGGCTCCTTGCAGTAAAGATCGGGCTACCAGAACGATAGCCCGGTGACGATGGTACGTCAGGCCTGGGCTGCTAGAACACGCCGTTCCCAGGGAGTTATTTCATCAAAGAAGCTGGTCAGTTCCATGGTCTTCGAAGCGATGTAGCCTTCGATGAACTCCTGTCCAAACAGTTCCCTCGCCAATTGACTACGCTTCAGACGCTCGAGCGCGGCGTGCAAGGTACACGGCAGCGAAAGATTGTCCGGCACCTCGAACTCGCCCTGGATCGCTTCGCTCGGTTCAAGCTCATGCTCGATGCCATGCAAACCGGCGGCCAGACTGGCGGCGATCGCCAGATAGGGGTTGGCATCGGCGCCCGGCAAACGGTTTTCCACCCGACGAGCGACCGGCGCACTGGCCGGAATCCGCAACCCGGCCGCACGGTTATCGTGCGACCAGCAAGCATTGTTCGGCGACGCGTACGGATGGCACAGACGCTGGTACGAGTTCACATTCGGTGCAAACAGTGCTGTGAAGTCGGCCATCCCCGCCTGCTGCCCACCGATGAAGTGGCGGAACATCGCGGTCGGCTCGCCGTGATTGTCACTGAAGACGTTTTTGCCCGTAGCGATGTCGACGATGCTCTGGTGAATATGCATCGAGCTGCCCGGCGTGTGCGCCAGCGGCTTGGCCATGCACACCACGGTCAAGCCGTGCTTGAGCGCGACTTCTTTGAGCAGATGCTTGAACAGGAACGTCTGGTCGGCCAACAGCAGCGGATCACCATGCAGCAGGTTGATCTCGAACTGGCTGACGCCCATTTCATGCATGAAGGTATCGCGCGGCAAACCAAGGGCCGCCATGCATTTGTACACTTCGCTGAAGAACGGCCGCAGACCGTTATTGGAGCTGACGCTGAACGCCGACAAACCGTCCTCGCGGCGACCATCGAGGCCGACTGGCGGGCGAAACGGTTGGGTTGGATCGGTGTTAGGCGCGAACACGAAGAACTCCAGTTCTGTCGCCACCACCGGTGCCAGGCCGCGCGCCGCGTAACGGGCGATGACTGCCTTGAGCTGGCCGCGGGTCGACAGGTTGGAGCTTTCGCCGGTCAGCTCATCAGCATCGCAAATCGCCAGGGCACGCGGTTCGTCGCTCCACGGCAAGCGATGAATCTGGCCTGGCTCGGCAATCAGCGCCAGATCGCCGTCATCGCTGCCGTAAAACCGCGCCGGCGGATATCCGCCCATGATGCATTGCAGCAACACACCCCGGGCCAACTGCAAACGCCGCCCTTCGAGGAAACCCTCGGCAGTCATTACCTTGCCCCGTGGTACGCCGTTCAAATCCGGCGTGACACATTCAATCTCATCAATGCCCGTCAGTCGCTGTGCGAGTGAACGCTGGCCATCGGTTGTCATGACGCAATCCTTGTTATTTTGCGAGCCGCGAACGGCGACCCGTACAAAATAGGCTCCGGCTGTTCGCAATATCAAGCAGCGTCAAACAAAATCCCGCGTCACGGTAGATAAAGACTGAAAACCCCGCCACCCAGCGGCCCGCCATTGCCGATTTCGGTGCGCCCTTCAACGCCATTGCGCTGATGCAACGCCGCAATTCGATTGGCGAAATACAGGCCCAACCCGGTGCTGCCACTGCTGTGATTGATGCCCTGCACGTAGTCGGCCTGACGCTCGAGCATCTGGGCCGGATAACCGTCGCCGTCATCGTTGATGCTGATTACCAATTGCCCGGCCTCGTCACTGACGGTAATCAGCAACGACTCGCGGGCGTAACGAATGGCGTTGTTGATGCAGTTGCCCAGCACCGAAGCGACCAATTCACGGTCGAAGAAGCCCAGCGGGCTCAGCGGATCAACTTCATAGGTAGCGATGATCCCGCGACTGGCAAACACCTCTTGATGCGCCGCCAGTTGCGCCTCGATGAAATCATCGAGTTCGTGGTACGCCGGCTGCAACGGCATCTGGTTGACGCCGAGCTTATACAGCCCGAGCAGTTGCACCAGCATGCCGTTGAGGTGGGCGAACTCGAAGTCGATCACGCCCTGCTCCGTGCCTTCGCGTTGTCCCTGCGGCAGACGCGCCAGCCATTGGCTGTGGGCCTGCATGAGCATGGCCAGCGAGTTCTTCATGTCGTGGACGGTGGAGGCAATCACCGTGGAAAAATCGAGAGCCTGCTCGTCTTGGTTCATTCGCCAAACGCCTTGCTTTTCAGCTTCTGATAACGCGCATGACGCGCGTCGGTGTCGGGCATCAGGCCGACCATTTTCAGGCAGGCCCGACATTCTTCCAGCTCCGCCGACGGCACACTGGTGTCGGTGCCGTGCAGCAGCGACTGGGCCATGTTCAGCGCAATACTGATGTTCTTCGGTTGCATCTTCAGCGCCTTGCGGAACACCTCGCGGGCCTCCACCAGATTGCCGGTCTTGTACACGCGCACACCCTGACGGTTGAGGTCGGCGGCGGCGTTACTGGAACTGAGGATCGTCGGGTCGTCGGTGAGCTTGGCGATGTCTTTCATCACCGCCGGATCGTCGCCGTAGATTTCCGCACAGCTCTTGAGCATCGAGTTACCCGCCTCGGCCTGACCGAGCATCTGCAACTGCTTGGCGACCAGCAACGCTGCCTCCGGACTCATGAACTGCTCCATGCCGTCGAGGCGCATCATCGCCTGCTCGGTAAGCTTGTCAGCGGTTTCGGCATCGTTGAGCAGCAGGCTGGTGGCCTTCATCAGACGCGCCCGAATCTGCAAGCCCGGATCGCTCGGGTTCTCTTTGGCCACCGCGCTGAGCGTGGTGTTGATCTCAAGCCGCGTGCGGGTGTCGAGACCGCGCTCGCTGCCCTTGCTGATCAATGCGTGGGCCAGGCCGAGGTTGCTTTCCGCATCCTTGAATCGCGACTGCGCGCCTTGCGCCACGGCCTGACGATAAGCGCGCGAGGCGGTGTCGAAATCTTCGTTGGCCATCGCCAGTTTGCCCAGCAACGCCTGTCGACGCACCGCCAGTGGCGACAACCGGATCGCCTCTTCCAGCACCCGCTGCGCGCCTTTGGTATCGCCCTCGGCAACCAGCACATCGGCCATGCCGTCATACAGCGACGGCATCAGCGGGAACGCTTTCAGGGCTTTCTCGTACACGCCTTTGGCTTGTGCAACCTGGCCACGCTTGAACAACAACTTGCCCAGCCCGGCGAATGCCCAAGGCAGCGGCCGATCAGCAATGATGCCGTCGTACAAACGCTCCAGCGCTTCGTTCTGATTCAGGTCGCGCAGCGCATCGGCGCGGTAACGCAGGCACAGCGGCGAATAGCGGATGTCCTGCTTGCACAGGGCGATGCAGGCATTGAGCACCTCGACCGGTTTGCCACGATCGAGGGCTTGCAGAATCGGCTTGAGCAACGTCTTGCGCTGCTCCAGACGCTCAAGGCGCTGAGCCAGACCCGAGCGGTTGAACGGTTTGGTCAGGTAGGCATCCGGCTCATGCTCAAGAGCACTGAGCACCATCGCCTGACTGGTCTCGGCGGTCACCATGACGAACACCGCTTCATGGCTGATGAGCTTTTCCACCATCAAGTCTTCGAGGACTTGCTGGCCGTTCTTTTTACCGTCGCCGAGGTGAAAATCCTGCAGGATGAAATCATAAGACTTCTGCGCACACATCTTCAGCGCCTGCTCGCCGCTGTCTGCCGTATCCACGTCCTTGACGCCCAGCTCGCGCAACATCGAGCGCACGGAACTGCGAAAATCCGAGAAATCATCGACGATCAGAAAACGCTTTTGGTGATACGACAGCATCGAGGATTTCCAGGCAATTGAAGTAGATGAACCAAAGGCGATTTCAGGCGCGCAGATGATAACTGCCGGCAAAATGCTATCAAGCGTTTTCACGCAAGTCTGAACTCACCGTTTGGGTTATCGGCCAGACGTCGCGTTCCCTGAAGCGGGTGCTTCAAGATTCCTCGCACTGCGATACCGGGCGCGAAACGTTGACGCGTAGTGAAGTGTTCGATGAGAACTTGGGGGGGGGGCACCATGAGTGGTCGTGGGCTCCACGCGTGCTCCGGGCGAGCAAAGCCGCCCTCAGGCAACTCGGGATCGACCCCGACGCAAGAGAACTTTCAATTCAAAGCCGATTTTTTTCGCGAGGAAGTGCCACTCCGGCAAGACTAATAACATGCCTCCCTCACGCCCTACGCCACATTCGCGGGAATCTTTGCGGGTTAACGCACAAAACCGATGAGGCAGCCTCACACGATTTCGAACGCAACCCTTGATTGTCCAGGTAACGCCTCGTCGCATGTAAGCCATCGCGACCTGGCGCTTGCGGCCGAAGTGGTGGAGATGGGCCTTGAGCGCAGTCAGAGTATCTCGGTAGGCTTCGTAGCTAGTCAAAACATGGTGCTCGTCCTTGACGCTATTGGTAAGCGACCCTTGACGCACCCTTTGGAAATATCGGTCGGCCTGTGTTGCATAGCAGAGCTTGCTATGCAGGTAGACGTTCATGCTGAACAGCTGATCCTCGTGCGCACGCCCCTTGAATGTAACTTCAAAGCGCTCAGTCATGGTTTTTTTAAAAATATACTGCCATGTTGTGGCCTTGTATTTATTACTGACAATCAGATCTTCCAACAACTCCACGCCCTTACTAAACCAGCCTTCGCGGGACGGCGCGGTATTGCGTCGCAAGTAATTACGTTCGCCATTAGAATCGACGAAAGATCGTTTAGAAAAGTAGTAAAGCTCCAGGTCGGCATTCTCATTAACTGCCGTTTTTAAACCTTCGAAAAGATTGAGATCTACCACATCATCGGGGTCACAAAAAAACAGATAATCACCTGTGGCCGCGTTAAAACCTGTTACACGGGCTGCGCCGACCCCCTGGTTTTCCTGCGTGATGACTTTTACCCTGCTGTCATCGGCATATTTTGAATTGACTAACGCCAGCGTCCCATCCGTTGATCCATCATTGACAATCACAATTTCCGATGGCGGAAAAGTTTGCCCCAAAAGCGAATCCATCGTCTCCTCGATGTAATCTTCGACATTGTATGTGGCAACAATCACGGAAATTTTCGGATCTGACATATAAGCGGCTCTTAGTGTTTCGTACAATGAAAGTTCGATGGCGCTGGTAACTACCTTTGCATACTCCAAGGGGCGCTGGAGCAGCGACCGCCAAGACGAGGGAAATCTTCGTCAGTAACAGCGGCTTCACTGACGATGGAATAGTAGCCTTTAGCAGGGAAAAACGCGTCATAAGCATCGGCGATGCTTTATCTTTACGAGATGCAGGACAGGGGAAATCTCAAAAGTGGTGTCCCAGGGCAGGTTCGAACTGCCAACCTTCCCCTTAGGAGGGGGATGCTCTATCCAATTGAGCTACTGAGACACTGAGTTGTCGGCAGCAGGCTGCGCGACGGACGGCGTGCATCTTAACGACCGGGCCCCGATTTGTCATGTCATCCCTAGGGCTTTTTAAGTGTAGGCAGGCGCCTCGCAATGTTGCGGGAAGCTTTACCGTGCATTTTGCACTACTGCAAAATGCCAGCATTGCAGATTGCAACCCACAACATCCGATAAGCCCTCTCAAATCCTTGTTTTTAAAGGACTTAACAGCGGTTAGACTGTTGGCACGACGGCTGCTTTGTCTGTTCCATAGAAGAACAATCGGAGCACCGTCCCATGAACAGCACTCTCTTGCTTGCAAACGCAATTGCATTCGCGGTTTTGATGGGTTTTCACTTCATCCCGGAGCGAACTGCGCCGGAGTCGGTGGCTCAACGCATGCCACATTACTTGCAGGTGCAAAAAGCGCCGCAGCTAGCGGTGTTGAGCGATCAGCACAGTTTCGTCCCACAGGCGGTCAGCGAGCCTGAGCAGGCATTGCCAGTTCACGCTACCGAACGTCTGGTTTTTTGAAATATCTTCAGGAGTACAGCATGTCCAAGTCAGCTGCAGGATTTCTGATCCTCGCCTTAGTCAGTGGCGTTTTGCATTTTTCGCTGTTCGAGGAAACCCAAATCACCCTGCCTCTGGTTGGCTGTGGCGTATTTGCGGTGTTGTTCGTATTGGCACTGGTGGCCGGGCGCAAATTCAAGTTTGATCCGGTTCTGCGCTGAGTCGGACCAAGTCCAGTAGATGGCTGACCGCGTCAGCCAGGTCACCCGAGTTGTCTATCAGGTAAACAACCTCGTCAGTTGATCGCCTGTCCTTGAACAGAGCGTTGCGGGCCAGCCTCGCATCAATTTGCTCAGACGTCTCACGGCCACGTCTGAGCAGACGCTCACCCAACACCCCATCCTTGACTGTCAGCAAAACCGGTAACAGCGTCGGATAGCACTCCAGGGCTTGCCGAAGGTTGGCGCGAGAGCCGTTTACCAGCACGTGCCGCCCATCCTTGAGCCATTGATCCATTTGCGCAGGAATGCCATAGGCAAGGCCATTGGCCTGCCACGCCAGGGAAAAGTCTCCTGCGCGCTGACGTCTTTCGAACTCTTGCGGCGTCACGCCGATCGCATCCTCGCCTACCGACTCGGCCGATCGCGTTATCACCCGGCGTATCACTTCGCAGCCGAGCGCGCGCAATGGCTCACGTGCAGCCTCAATCAAGCTGTCTTTGCCGGAACCGGACGGTCCCATCAGATAAATAAGCCTGCCATCCATCTCGAAAACGCCCTCCGGCATGCTTCAGCGCTAGTAAATCGGCAAAATGCCACTATCCTGTATAGATAAGGGACAAGGATCGAAAGCCACTTAGCATGCACCTTCTGACGTCTTTGGACATCAACTGGTGTGCGTCAGGAAGCGAGCAGCGATGCGACTCAGGACAAAGTTTTCAAACCAGTCCGCATTTCTGATAATTGGTGCTGGCATTAAGCCTTTATCCGGATCAATATTTGTCACAGAATTGACGCCAATGATCCGGCAATTTTGAGGCATGATGCGGGCCTCTTAACAATTCAGGTTGAACCATTTGGCGCAAATGCGTGTCCTACCACACATCCTGCGGCCAATCCCGAGAACCGCTCCCCTGAACTAACCGGTTAAATATATGCGCCCATTGAAACAGGCAATTTATTCCAGCCGTACGGCTGACAAGTTTGTCGTACGTCTGCCAGACGGAATGCGTGAACGCATTGCCGAGGTGGCTCGCAATCATCATCGCAGCATGAACTCTGAAATCATTGCGCGCCTTGAGCAGAGTCTTATTCAGGAAGGTGCATTGGGCGAAGAACTGAGCATGCGCCTGGACAGCCCTGAGCTGTCGTTGCACGAACGCGAACTGCTGCAACGCTTCCGCCAGCTGTCTCACCGCCAACAGAACGCACTGGTGTCCTTGATTGCACACGACGCCGAAATGGCCGCAGACGCGTCCTGAGCCCTATCGAACATCTCAAGCCAGCGTTATTGCTGGCTTTTTTTTGCCCGGAATTTGGCTTGGCAGTTTTCGCAGACATAAAAAAGCCCGCCAATTTAGCGGGCTGTTTAATTGCAGCAGATCAGAGCAGGAAGATTGTTGCCAGCCCCAGGAAAATGAAGAAGCCGCCACTGTCCGTTACTGCGGTGATCATCACACTCGCACCCATTGCGGGGTCGCGGCCCATCTTCGCCAAGGTCATGGGAATTAATACACCCATGAGTGCAGCGAGCAACAGATTGAGCGTCATCGCCGCCGTCATCACCACACCCAGCGACCAACTGCCATAAAGCAGGTAAGCGACTACGCCAATCACCCCACCCCAGACCAGGCCGTTGATCAGCCCGACTGCCAACTCTTTACGCATCAACCGTGAAGTGTTGCCGGTGCTCACCTGATCCAGCGCCATGGCTCGCACAATCATGGTGATCGTCTGATTACCCGAGTTGCCGCCGATACCCGCCACAATCGGCATCAGCGCCGCGAGCGCTACCAGCTTCTCGATCGAGCCTTCGAACAAACCAATCACTCGAGAGGCGACGAACGCGGTGATCAAGTTGATCGCCAACCATGCCCAACGGTTGCGCAGTGATTTCCACACGGAGGCGAAGATGTCTTCCTCTTCACGCAGACCAGCCATGTTGAGAACTTCGCTTTCGCTCTCTTCACGAATCAGGTCGACCATCTCGTCGATGGTCAGACGACCGATCAGCTTGCCGGTCTTGTCGACCACAGGGGCGGAGATCAAATCGTAACGCTCGAACGCCTGTGCGGCGTCGTAGGCGTCTTCGTCCGGGTGGAAACTCACCGGATCGCTAGCCATCACCTCGGCAACCTGCTTTTCCGGATCATTGACCAGCAAACGCTTGATCGGAAGCACGCCTTTGAGCACGCCGTCGTAATCGACCACGAACAGCTTGTCGGTATGCCCCGGCAGCTCCTTTAGACGACGCAGGTACCGCAGAACCACTTCAAGGCTGACATCCTCACGGATAGTCACCATCTCGAAGTCCATCAGCGCACCGACCTGATCCTCGTCATAAGACAGGGCCGAACGCACACGCTCGCGCTGCTGGTTATCCAGGCTCTCCATCAGCCCATGAACGACGTCTCGCGGCAGCTCGGAGGCCAGGTCAGCAAGTTCGTCGGCGTCCATGTCCTTGGCGGCGGCCAGGAGCTCGTGATCGTCCATGTCGGCGATCAGCGTTTCACGGACGGAATCGGATACTTCGAGAAGAATGTCGCCGTCGCGATCGGCCTTGACCAGTTGCCAAAGCGTCAGACGATCGTCCAG
This sequence comes from Pseudomonas sp. A0308, assembly GCF_044218815.1. Taxonomy (NCBI): domain Bacteria; kingdom Pseudomonadati; phylum Pseudomonadota; class Gammaproteobacteria; order Pseudomonadales; family Pseudomonadaceae; genus Pseudomonas; species Pseudomonas sp. A0308. The sequence continues at coordinate 5,082,817 of NZ_CP162581.1, read as the reverse complement.
CGGCAAGGCTTCAAGTATGTAGGCGACGTCGGCGGAGTGCAGATCATCGAGCTTGCGTTGCAGCTCGACCAGATTTTGCCGGTGAACCAGGTTTTCCACCCGGTCGTGATGCGCGCCTTCCTGGCGGTGAGTCAGGTCTTCGACGACCCGTTGGCGCTGCAGCAACTCGACGACCTGAGCCAGGCGGTCCTGCAGGCTTTCCTGTGTTTTCTTTACTTCGATTTCAGACATAGGCGAACTCCACTCCCAGCAGCGGGGCACGCCGGAAGGATCAATCAGTCAATTCATGATTGGAAAAACGGGGTACTGAGTAGCTACTGGGTAAGTCCATGGAGGTTTTCCATAAGCCCCGGCGGGGCTGACGGGCGCAATGATACACCGCCTAACGGTTTAACACGCTAAAAAATCGTGGCTGAAACAAGCGCTTGCGAGACAAACCTGAGCGCCATCCTGATCCATGTAAGTGCGACGACTCATCCTGAAAAGAAAACACACCGGCAGGGAAGATTGTAGCGACTACCCTTGAACGGAGATCGTCATGGAGGACGTCGAATGCCATCGAAAACATCCCTTTTTGTACTGACCAGCCTGCTCTTCCTACCGCCTGCCGGCGCTGCAACCAGCCTCCATCGCTGCGAAGCCCCTGACGGCAGCATCACGTTCACGTCGATGAGTTGCGCGCACGGTGAAAAACTTTCAGTTCAGGAGGTTCACCCCTACCTCCCCGGATCGGTCGTGGCAATCATGCCGGAGCACAACCACGAAGAAATATCCGGTATGAAAAACACGGGCCGCGAACCGGGCATCGTTGGTCGCACACAAGACAAATGCGGAAATCTGATCGACGCCAGACAACGCCGCGAAGCAATCATCAACCGACGCGTGATTGCCGGCATGAGTCAACAGGATGTAGAAAGCGCGCTCGGCAAACCGGACAAGGTGAATATTCGGACGTCGACGACAAGCTATCGATACGACCTCAAACGAGGCCGAAGTGCTCAAGTCGATTTTGATGAGAGAGGCTGCGTGAAGGCAAAAGCCAAATCCCGGACAGCAAAAAGCCCGCGTTAAACGCGGGCTTTTCGGTATATGGTGCACTCGACAGGATTCGAACCTGTGACCGCTCGGTTCGTAGCCGAGTACTCTATCCAGCTGAGCTACGAGTGCATTTTGTGTTTTTAGACCAGACCACAACTGGCTGAAACCGAGTTACTTACATTGCTGCAACTAACTCTTAAATGGTGCACTCGACAGGATTCGAACCTGTGACCGCTCGGTTCGTAGCCGAGTACTCTATCCAGCTGAGCTACGAGTGCATTTGTGTTTTTTAGACCAGATCACACCTGGTTGAAGCAAGTCACTTACATTGCTGTAACTGACTCTTAAATGGTGCACTCGACAGGATTCGAACCTGTGACCGCTCGGTTCGTAGCCGAGTACTCTATCCAGCTGAGCTACGAGTGCATTTGTTGCGCCGCATTATAGCCCGTCTAATCTCTATTCCAACCACTTTTTCTAGTAATTTCAACAACTTACCGAAAAAGCCAGATTACGACGTACTAAGCAAATAATGGCGGAGAACGGGGGATTCGAACCCCCGACACCCTTTTGAGGTGTACTCCCTTAGCAGGGGAGCGCCTTCGGCCACTCGGCCAGCTCTCCGCAACACGGGGCGTATATTAACCAGCTTCTTCCCCGTTTGCAAACATAAAAATCGATAAAAATTAATGGCTTGGTTCTTCGTCCTTCTCTTTCTTTATACGCAGGTAAATTTCTTCACGGTGCACGGCAACCTCTTTCGGGGCGTTGACGCCGATACGCACTTGATTTCCTTTAACGCCGAGCACGGTCACGGTGATTTCGCCATCACCGATAATCAGGCTTTCTGCGCACCGACGAGTCAGAATCAACATACCTTTCTCCTTACGCAATTCAGTTCAGGGACAACAGTCTGCAAAAAAAAGGCACCCGACCTACAACCAGAGCGATCGTAGCCCTACATGCCTGAGTATTGACCAGCGCGAGCAAAAGAACAGATCAGGGCTCGCGCCATTCAAAAAATAAAGGGCGCGGTCAGACCGCGCCCTTCAAGAAGCGGAATTACTCGCCCTGGCGGGCCGGAGCATCCAGTTCGAAAGCCGTGTGCAGGGCGCGCACGGCCAGTTCCAGGTACTTCTCTTCAATTACCACGGAAACCTTGATTTCCGACGTCGAGATCATCTGGATGTTGATGCTTTCTTTCGCCAGCGATTCGAACATGCGGCTGGCCACACCTGCGTGGGAACGCATGCCGACGCCAACGATCGAGACCTTGGCAATCTTGATGTCGCCAACCACTTCACGGGCACCGATCTCGCGAGCGGTGTTTTCCAGCACGGTCTGTGCGGCCTGGAAGTCATTGCGGTGCACGGTGAAGGTGAAGTCGGTGGTGTTATCGTGCGCAACGTTCTGCACGATCATGTCGACTTCGATGTTCGCGGCACTGATCGGGCCGAGAATCTTGAACGCCACACCCGGGGTGTCTGGCACGCCACGGATGGTCAGCTTGGCTTCATCGCGATTGAAAGCGATGCCGGAAATGATCGGCTGTTCCATGGTTTCCTCTTCATCAATAGTAATGAGGGTGCCCGGACCCTCTTTGAAGCTGTGCAGTACGCGCAGCGGTACGTTGTACTTGCCGGCGAATTCCACCGCACGGATCTGCAACACCTTGGAACCGAGGCTGGCCATTTCCAGCATCTCTTCGAAGGTGATCTTGTCCAGACGCTGAGCGACCGGCACGACACGCGGGTCGGTGGTGTAGACACCATCGACATCGGTGTAGATCTGGCATTCATCGGCTTTCAGCGCTGCAGCCAATGCCACGCCGGTGGTGTCCGAACCGCCACGCCCCAGCGTGGTGATATTGCCGTGCTCGTCGACACCCTGGAATCCGGCGACAACAACAACGCGGCCTGCCTTCAGATCACCGCGAATCTTCTGGTCATCAATCTGCAAGATACGCGCTTTATTGTGTGCGCTGTCGGTCAGGATCCGCACCTGATTACCGGTGTACGACACCGCCGGCACACCGCGCTTGATCAGCGCCATGGCCAACAGGGCAATCGTCACCTGCTCACCGGTGGAGACAATCACGTCCAGCTCACGCGGAACCGGTTGACCGTCACCACTGATTTGCTTGGCCAGATCGATCAGACGGTTGGTTTCGCCGCTCATTGCAGACAGCACAACCACCAGGTCATCGCCGGCATCACGGAACTTCTTAACCTTGTCGGCGACCTGCTCGATTCTCTCGACAGTACCGACCGAGGTGCCTCCAAATTTCTGTACGATCAAAGCCATTTCAAAGCCGCCTCAGCCCATGAAGGGCGCCCAATAATTTCTCGAACAGCCACCGGACCCGCCACTAGACTGCGGGCCCGGCGGGCCGTCTTATAAACCCTGCTCGACGAATGGGACGGTCAGCGCCAGTGCGCCATCCAGCGCGCCGGCGTCGACACCGCCGCCCTGCGCCATGTCCGGACGACCACCGCCCTTCCCGCCCACTGCCGCAGCAGCCTGTTTCATCAAATCACCGGCTTTGAGTTGGCCAGTCAGGTCCTTGGTTACGCCTGCAACCAGAACGACCTTTTCCTCATGGACACTGCCGAGCAGGATCACTGCGCGGCCGAGTTTGTTTTTCAGCTGATCGACCAGCGCCAGCAGCGCCTTGGCGTCCTGACCGTCGAGACGCACGGCCAATACCTTCACGCCTTTGACATCCAGTGCCGAAGCCGACAGATCGTCGCCCGCAGCGCTGGCAGCCTTGGCTTGCAACTGCTCGAGTTGCTTCTCCAGCAGACGGTTGCGCTCCAGCACAGCCGACAGCTTGTCGATCAGGTTGTCACGGCTGCCCTTGACCAGGCTGGCCGCTTCCTTGAGTTGTTCTTCCGCAGCGTTCAAGTAGGCCAGTGCGGCTGCACCGGTGACTGCCTCGATACGACGCACGCCCGATGCCACACCGCCTTCGCTGATGATTTTCAGCAGGCCGATGTCGCCGGTACGGTTGGCGTGGATGCCGCCACACAGTTCGACGGAGAAATTGCCGCCCATGCTCAGCACGCGCACGTTGTCGCCGTATTTCTCGCCGAACAGCGCCATCGCACCTTTGTTCTTGGCGGTTTCGATGTCGGTTTCTTCGGTTTCAACCGCGGAGTTCTTGCGAATCTCGGCGTTGACGATGTCTTCCAGTGCTTTTATCTGCTCAGGCTTGATCGCTTCAAAGTGGCTGAAGTCGAAGCGCAGGCGCTGACTGTCGACCAATGAGCCTTTCTGTTGAACATGTTCGCCCAGCACCTGACGCAATGCGGCGTGCAGCAAGTGCGTCGCCGAGTGGTTGAGCGCAGTGGCGTGACGCACTTCGGCATCAACATGGGTTTCAACCGGCGCGCCGATGGTCAGGCTGCCCGACGCCAACACGCCGTGGTGCAGGAACGCGCCGCCAGTCTTGGTGGTGTCGCGCACATCGAAACGTGCGTTGCCGGCCTGAAGGAAACCGCAGTCGCCGATCTGGCCGCCGGATTCGGCGTAGAAAGGCGTCTGGTTGAGAACGATCACGCCCTCTTCGCCTTCACTCAGTACGTCGACCGACTGGCCTTCTTTATAGATGGCCACGATTTTGGCCGAACCGCTGGTGGCGGCGTAGCCAGTGAACTCGGTGGCCACGTCAACTTTAACCAACGTGTTGTAGTCCAGACCGAACGAGCTGGCCGAACGTGCACGGACGCGCTGAGCTTCCATTTCACGCTCGAAGCCGGCTTCGTCGACGGTCAGGCTGCGCTCGCGGGCGATGTCCGCGGTCAGGTCCATCGGGAAACCGTAGGTGTCGTAGAGCTTGAACACCACGTCGCCCGGCACTACGGTGCCTTTGAGTTCCAGCAGATCCTGTTCAAGAATCTTCAGGCCGTGCTCCAGAGTCTTGGAGAACTGCTCTTCTTCGGCCTTGAGGACGCGCTCGATGTTGCTCTGCTGCTTCTTCAGTTCCGGGAACGCTTCGCCCATTTCGGCAACCAGCGCCGCGACGATCTTGTAGAAGAAGCTGCCGGTGGCGCCCAGTTTGTTGCCGTGACGGCAGGCGCGACGGATGATCCGGCGCAGCACGTAGCCGCGACCTTCGTTGGACGGCAGCACGCCGTCGGCAATCAGGAAACCGCACGAACGGATGTGGTCGGAAACAACTTTCAGCGAAGACTGATCGCCATTTTCGCAGCCGATCGCTTCAGCCGAAGCCTTCAGCAGGTTCTTGAACAGGTCAATGTCATAGTTGGAATTGACGTGCTGCATCACCGCACTGATCCGCTCCAGGCCCATGCCGGTATCGACCGACGGCGCTGGCAAAGGATGCAACACGCCATCGGCGGTGCGGTTGAACTGCATGAACACGTTGTTCCAGATCTCGATGTAACGGTCGCCGTCTTCTTCCGGCGAACCCGGTGGGCCGCCCCAGATGTGGTCGCCGTGATCGTAGAAAATCTCGGTGCAAGGGCCGCATGGGCCGGTATCACCCATGGTCCAGAAGTTGTCGGACGCGTAAGGCGCGCCTTTGTTGTCGCCGATGCGGATCATGCGCTCGACCGGCACACCGATTTCCTGGGTCCAGATGTCATACGCTTCGTCGTCCGAGGCGTAGACGGTGACCCAGAGTTTTTCCTTCGGCAATTGCAGCACGCCGGTCAGGAAAGTCCACGCGAAGGTGATCGCGTCTTTCTTGAAATAGTCACCGAAGCTGAAGTTGCCGAGCATTTCGAAGAACGTGTGGTGACGAGCGGTATAACCGACGTTTTCCAGGTCGCTGTTCTTGCCACCGGCACGCACGCATTTCTGGCTGCTGGTTGCACGGGTGTACGCACGTTTTTCCTGGCCCAGGAAGCAGTCCTTGAACTGGTTCATCCCCGCGTTAGTGAACAGCAGGGTTGGGTCGTTGCCCGGAATCAAAGAGCTGGAGGCTACACGGGTGTGGCCTTGCTCTTCGAAGAAGCGAAGGAAGGCTTCACGGATTTCTGCGCTTTTCATTAGGTTCTTCCACGGAGGCTGCGGCCAAAGGCCTGTTCGAAACGTCAACAGACGAAGCGACGGCAAAGGGCCGCATTATATCGGCCCTGCGCGCGGGGTACAGCGTGTTTATACGATAGAAACGGTCAATTGGACGGGTAACGCTGTCACTTGCGTGAAAACTCGACGAATGTCGCTATCACTCGTTCGATTTGCGAGTGATTGACGTCCATGTGCGTGACCATGCGCAGACGTGCCGCGGCGCTCAATTTGATCCCGCGCTCGGCGGCAAATGCCTTGAACGCTTCAGCTTTGTCGCCCATCTGCACATAAACCATATTGGTCTGCACCTGCTCGACGCTGAAACCGGCGCTACGCACGCCTTCGGCGAGAAATTGCGCGTTGGCGTGATCCTCGGCCAGACGCTCGACGTTGTGATCCAGCGCATACAGCCCCGCCGCCGCCAGCAATCCGGCCTGACGCATGCCGCCCCCGACCATTTTGCGCAGGCGCCGAGCCTTGCCGATCAGCTCGACCGAACCACATAACACCGAGCCAACCGGCGCGCCAAGGCCTTTGGACAGACACACCGACACCGAGTCGAAGTGCTGAGTGATTTCACGGGCATCAACGCCCAATTTGACCGCCGCGTTATACAGGCGCGCGCCGTCCAGGTGCAGTTGCAGACCGTTGTCCTGGGTGAATTTACGCGCGCGGGCCAGATACTCCAGCGGCAACACTTTACCTTGCATGGTGTTTTCCAGGGCCAGCAGCCGGGTCCGGGCGAAGTGGAAGTCATCAGGCTTGATCGCCGCCGCGACCTGCGCAAGATCCAGCGAACCGTCAGCCTGAACTTCCAGCGGCTGCGGCTGAATCGAACCGAGCACTGCCGCACCGCCGCCCTCGTACTTATAGGTGTGCGCCTGTTGGCCGACGATGTATTCGTCACCGCGCTCGCAATGCGCCATCAACCCCAGCAGGTTGCTCATGGTGCCCGTCGGCACAAACAACGCAGCAGCGAAACCCAGCCGTTTTGCCAGTTCCGCTTCCAGACGATTGACCGTCGGATCTTCGCCATAAACGTCGTCACCGGTGTCCGCCGCAGTCATCGCGTCGAGCATGGCGGGGGTCGGTTGGGTGACGGTGTCGCTGCGAAGATCGATAACGCTCATGAACCTGGCCTCAAGTCAGCAGGGGAAATCCCTTTACGAAGGTGAATTACTGCAGTCATCGCCTCGATTAATCAACCCTTGGCGCAGGAAAACACCACGAGAGCGTTTAAAAAACTCGATAACAATCATCAGATAGGCGCAATGCACGGACTCACAATCTGTGTTAAAAACGCTGCGTCGCCCAAAAAGGGGCGGCAAAAACGTTCTCAGGGCGGGGTGCAATTCCCCACCGGCGGTAATTGCGCGCAATGCGCATAGCCCGCGAGCGCTTGGCGACGAACACGGTTTTGGCCGGTGATCGACGGCAAGGTCAGCAGACCCGGTTTGATCCCGGGGCCGACGGTCATAGTCCGGATGAAGAGAGAACGGGATTAACGCCAGAGGGCCGTCCGCGTGCATTCGTGCCAGCGTGCGCACCCTTGAATCCCTTTCGATTCATAACGCCCTGTTTTTCACACAAACAGGAGTCAGAACATGCAACCCACCGCTATCGACAGCAAAAGCAAACACCCTCACGGCGAGCGCGTCGCGTTCATCCAGGCCTGCTGGCACAAGGAAATCGTTGACCAGAGCCGTAAAGGCTTTGTCACCGAAATGCTTGCCCAGGGGTATCAGGAATCGGACATCGACTTCTTTGAAGTCGGCGGTGCCTTTGAAATGCCCCTGCACGCCAAGCTGCTGGCCAAAACCGGTCGCTATGCCGGTATCGTTGCGGCAGCCCTGGTGGTGGACGGCGGGATCTATCGTCATGAGTTCGTCGCCCAGTCGGTCGTCAGCGGCCTGATGCAGGTTCAGCTGGAAACCGAAGTGCCGGTGTTCTCGGTGTCACTCACCCCGCACCACTTCCATGCCGGCGAAGAACACCAGAAGTTCTTCTTCGAGCACTTTGTGCACAAGGGCCAGGAAGCGGCGAAGACGTGTGCGGATACGCTGCAAAAGGTTCGTGCGCTGCGCCGTAGCGAGCCGCGCGCTCTGGCGGTCTGAGCTTATCCCGCGTTGAGTGAGGTCTAGAGCTTCACTCAATGCACTGTGGGAGCGGGCTTGCCCGCGATAGCGGTGTATCAGTCGCCACAGATGTCGACTGACCGTACGCCATCGCGGGCAAGCCCGCTCCCACAGGGTTTTATGGCGATCAGGTCAGGCGAGGTTTTCGTCAGTGGCCGGGACGATCAGGATGCCAGCGCGCAAGCCGTTCTTGACCTTGGGGTTGGGGAAGATAATCCGCGCGCCCGGCTCTTCGATGATCCAGCGGGTATTGGCCAGATCCTCGGCCAGTACATAACCCACTTCCAGCTCCGAAAAGTTTTCAATGTCCGCCGGCAGGTTCAGGCGGAACGCATCGCTGTGCTTGATGACTTCCCGCGACACGCTAAACAACTGCAAACCGTCCAATTCTTGCGTGGTCTGCTCCGGTTCGCTGCCTTCGATGATCTGCTTCAGACGCGTTTCCAGCAACGACACGTTCACCCCGTCGTTCTGCCCGAACGGCCGCGCCTTGCCCAGTTCCAGCGTGAAAGACTCGGCACCGAGCTTGTCGTAGGTGTACGAGCTGAACACGATCGATGGCTTGTTTTGCAGCAACACCGCCTCCATCCCGGCCGCGCGCAGACGCGCCAGTTCGAGACGTGAATGCTGGCGACCTTCCTTCCACGGATACAAGGCGAACTGCTCGATCTTCGAGCCACGAATCGCTGTGTGCAGGTCGTAGTGCAAACGCTGGCGATCCGGCTGACTGAAGAAAACCGCCGCCAACCGCTCCAGCTCACAGGCACGCAGCGCTTCGCTGCCGCTGCTTTGCTCGTGACGGCCGTTGAACAGCCGATTGACGTCCTGTTCGATAAAGCGCTCGCCTTTGCGAATCGCCTCGGGGTTGCCGAACAGGAACAGAATGCGTGCGCGCGGCTTCAGATCGCCGCGAGCGATGTCATGCAGCAGCCGATCAAGCAACTCGATCGGCGCTGTTTCGTTGCCATGGATGCCTGCCGAGAGCAGCAGATCCAGGCCATTGTCGCGAGCTTCGGGAGGCCGGACTTCCAGCGCGCCCTCGCTCAACCAGCGCATGCGCACGCCTTCGACAGTCAGTTGAGTCTTCTCCGCCGGTTCGCGGCCGGCGAGGGTCAGTTCAAGCAGTTTGCCGAGAGCGAGCATAGAGCGGTTTCCTTAGTGGTCGTGGTTGCAATCCGGGCCGTGCACGTGATCTTCGTCGTCGCCGACTTCGGCCGGTTCCATTTCCAGTTGCAGACTTACCAGATTAGTCGCCAATGGGCGCAACAGCAGGTTGGCGTACTCGGCATCGCCTTCTTCGACGTCTACGCCGATCAACAGCTGGCCGCGGCCGTCCTGCTGGATCCACAGCTCTTTGCCTTGCCACATGACCGCGACGCGGGTGCAGGAAGTTTCCAGTTGCTTGCCGTCGGTGTCTTCAAGGATCAGCCGCAGGGAATCGCTCATGTTTTTACTCTCTTGTGAAGACAAGCCGCGCGCCGCGTTCAGGCGACGCGCCGGCCATCAATTGATCTGGAATGGATAAACCGCGCCCAGTTTAAGGATTTGCGTCAGTTCATCCAGTGCCGTCCGGCATTCAAGCAGCAATTGCGGGTCCGCCAGATCAGTTTCGCTCAGGCGGTCGCGGTAGTGCTTTTCAACCCATGCGGTCAACGAACCGTACAACGGGGCCGTCATGATAACCCCTGGGTTGACCGCCGCCAGTTCGGTTTCGTTGAGCGCGACGCGCAGTCGCAGGCACGCCGGGCCACCGCCGTTCTGCATGCTCTGCTTGAGGTCGAACACCTTCACTTCGCGGATCAGGCCGCCGGAGCTGGTCAGGCCTTGCAGGTAATTCCACACGCGCTCATTGGCCTGGCACTCTTGCGGCACGATCAACAGCATCGAGCCATCAGGACGCGACAGCAGCTGACTGTTGAACAGGTACGAACGCACCGCGTCATCCACGGTTACCGCCGAACGCGGCACACAGATCGACTGGAAATTGCCGCCGACCCTGGCGAGCTTGCCTTGCAACTCGGCCAGCATCTGCTCGGTGTCGAGGAACGCGTCCTCGTGATAGAACAGTGCTTCGCCGTTACCCACCGCAATCACGTCGTTATGGAAAACGCCCTGATCGATCACGCCAGGATTCTGCTGCGCGTAAACCACGCCTTCGTCACGCAGACCGTGCAGACGCGCAACAGCTTGCGACGCTTCCAGAGTCTGGCGCGCCGGGTACTTCTGCGGCGCCGGGTAGCGGTTGTCGAAGGCACTGCGACCGAACACGAAAAACTCGACACCGGTTTCACCGTATTCACGGCAGAAACGCGTGTGGTTGGCCGCGCCTTCGTCTCCGAACTGCGCCACTGCCGGCAGCGCCGCGTGATGGGCGAAGTGCTGCTGATTGGCGAACATCGCGCCGAGTACGCGGCTGGTGGTCGGGTGCTCGATGCTGCGGTGATATTTGCAGTTGAGGTTGGCGGCCGTGAAATGCACACGGCCGTCAGCGGTATCGGCGCTCGGGCTGACGGTGGCGGCGTTGGCCACCCACATGCTCGATGCCGAGCAACTGGCAACCAGCAGCGGCATCGCTTCTTTGGCGGCACGCTCGATCACCTGAGCGTCGGTGCCACTGAAACCCAGACGGCGCAGTGCGGCCACGTCCGGACGTTCCTGCGGTGCCAGTACGCCTTGCTGAAAGCCCATTTCCATCAGCGCTTTCATTTTTGCCAGACCTTGCAGCGCGGCTTCCTTCGGGTTCGAGGATTGCTGGCTGTTGCTCTGGGACGCGACGTTGCCGTAGGACAGACCGCCGTAGTTATGAGTCGGCCCCACTAGACCGTCAAAATTGACTTCATAGGATTTCATCAGCGAGGCTCCACGAGAATCTGTTGTTATAGGCTTCAGTAACTAACTGTTCAGTGCGACCGCGTCGCGGCCATCGCTGGCAAGCCAGCTCCCGCAGGATTGGCGGTGTTCACAGATTTTGTGGACGACTCAATCCCTGTGGGAGCTGGCTTGCCAGCGATAGGCATCACACCATTTTCACGCCGGGCGTCAGGGCCGATGGCATCACCAGGCTCGGCGTTTCCAGCGACGCCACCGGGTACGCGCAATAATCCGCTGCGTAGTAGGCGCTGGCGCGATGGTTGCCAGAGGCACCCACACCGCCGAACGGTGCGCTGCTCGCAGCACCCGTCAATTGCTTGTTCCAGTTGACGATACCGGCGCGGCTTTCCAGCCAGAATTGCTGGTAGCGATCTTCAGAATCCGACAACAAACCGGCGGCCAAGCCATAAGCGGTGTCGTTTGCTTCGCCGATTGCCGCTGCGAAATCGGCGTAACGAATCACTTGCAGCAACGGGCCGAACAGTTCTTCGTCCGGACGCTCGGCAACCGCGGTCACATCAACAATGCCCGGCGTCAGCAGTGCGGCTTGCGCTTGCGGCTGAGTCATTTCCAGCAGCGATACGGCACCGTTGGCCAGCAAATGTTCTTGAGCATCCATCAGCGCTTTCGCAGCGCCCAAGGAAATCACCGAACCCATGAAAGGCGCTGGTTGCTGATCGAATGCACCGACTTCAATGGTCGCGCTCACTTCAACCAGTCGCTTGAGCAGGCTGTCGCCCCACGCGCCTTGCGGCACCAGCAGACGGCGGGCGCAGGTGCAGCGCTGGCCGGCAGAAATGAACGCCGACTGAATGATCGTGTAAACCGCCGCATCCAGATCAGCAACCTGATCGACGACCAGCGGATTATTGCCACCCATTTCCAGAGCCAGAATCTTGTCCGGACGTCCGGCAAATTGCTGGTGCAGATGATTGCCGGTACGGCTCGAACCGGTGAAGAACAGACCGTCGATACCGGCATTCGCGGCCAGCGCGATGCCGGTTTCGCGAGCGCCTTGCAGCAGGTTCAACACGCCTGCGGGCAGGCCGGCTTCGATCCAGCACTTGACCGTCAGCTCGGCGACTTTCGGCGTCAATTCGCTTGGCTTGAACAGCACGCTGTTACCGGCCAGCAGCGCTGGCACGATGTGACCGTTCGGCAAGTGTCCCGGGAAGTTGTAGGGGCCGAACACCGCCACCACGCCGTGCGGCTTGTGACGCAATACAGCGGTGGCGTCGCCCAATGGGCCGCTCTTCTCGCCTGTGCGTTCGCGGTAGCTCTGCACCGAAATCGCGATCTTGTTGACCATGCTGGTGACTTCGGTCGCGGCTTCCCACAACGGTTTGCCGGTCTCTTCACCGATGGTGCGAGCCAGTTCGTCAGCGTGGTTTTTCAGCGCGGTGGCAAAGGCTTCAAGAACGCTGATGCGCTCCTCCAGCGTACGACGCGCCCAACCCGGAAACGCCTGACGCGCAGCCTGCACCGCCGACTCAACCTGAGCGGCGGTAGCGCCCTCCCCCGACCACAGCACTTGCTGGGTCACCGGGTTCAGCGATTGAAAGGCTTCGCCCTGACCGGCCAGCCACTCACCTGCGATGTATAGCGAATTCATTATTTCGACTCCCGAGCAGCGGACAACGCCACGGCGCGAACCTGGTCGCCTGCGTTAAGTTGAAGACGTTTGGCAGTCTGCGAATCGACCACCAGCGTGCCGGCAGCCAAACGGGCCGGCGCGGCGGTAATGCGGCAATCTTCGCGTTTGCGGTTATGGATGATGAACGGCGTAGCGTCGTCGCCCGGCGTACCAATGGCCAGCACCAACGCTTCGCTGTCACGCACCGCGCGGATCTTGCTGGTCTCGCATTCAATCCCCGGGCCGGCGTCGAAGATGTCGACGTAACCCTGGTAGCTGAAGCCTTCGCTCTTGAGCATCGCCAGCGCCGGTTCGGTGTCCGGGTGAACCTGGCCGATCACACTGCGCGCGTCTTCCGACAGGAAGCAGGTGTACAGAGGGAATTTCGGCATCAGTTCAGCAATGAATGCCTTGTTGCCGACACCGGTGAGGTAATCGGCCTGGCTGAATTCCATCTTGAAGAAGTGACGCCCCAGGCTTTCCCAAAACGGCGAACGGCCGGCTTCATCGGACACGCCGCGCATCTCGGCAATGATCTTGTTACCGAACAGCTCCGGGAACTCGGCGATGAACAGCATCCGCGCCTTGGACAGCATGCGACCGTTGAGGCCGTTGCGGTAATCGGCGTGCAGGAACAGCGAGCACAGCTCGGAATTGCCGGTCAGGTCGTTGGCCAGGAACAGCGTCGGAATCTCGCGATAGATGTTCAGCTCTTGCGAAGCGCTGACGGTCAGGCCGACACGGAAGTTGTACCAAGGCTCACGCAGACCGACCGCGCCGGCAATGGCGGAAATCCCCACCACGCGACCGTCGTCGTCTTCGAGCACGAACAGGTAGTCCGCATCGCCACGGCCGGCTTCGCCGCGAAAGGTCTTCTCGGCCCAGCCAACCCGGTGGGTCAGGCGTTCTTCGTTGGCCGGCAACGTGGTCAGGCCGGTACCGGTGCTGCGGGCCAGGTCGATCAGCGCGTCTAAATCGCTGCTGCGTACGGGACGAACAATCATGCTATCTCCTCAAACGGGCCGCCTGCGGCCACCCGTAAAACTCGCTAAGGCGTTAAACCGCCACCAGGCGCACGCTGGCACCTTCACCGACGCCCAGGGCTTCGGCCGCTTCCAGATCCAGAGTCACCGGTTTGCCCGGCGCGTAATCCAGCTCGAGCAACACGGCGCGGTAATCCTGCAGCTGCGCGTTGGCCACCAGATACTGACGCCCGGCACCTTTGACCGGCTCGCCGATCTTTACCGGCACAACGCGGCTCTGGGCGATCGAACGGATCCCCGAAACGCGCGCATGCAGGGTCGGGCCACCGTCGAAGATGTCGATGTAGTGATCGGTCTCGAAGCCTTCGCGCATCAGGATGTCGAAGGTGATCTGCGCACGCGGGTGCACCTGGCCCATCGCCTCTTGGGCGGAATCCGGCAGCAGCGGCACGTAGATCGGGTAATGCGGCATCAGTTCGGCGAGGAACGTACGGCTTTTCAGGCCACACAGGCGTTCAGCCGCAGCGTAGTTGAGGTCGAAGAAGTTGCGACCGATGGCATCCCAGAATGGCGAGTCGCCATTCTCATCGCTGTAACCGACGATCTCGGTCACCACCGAATCGGCGAAACGCTCCGGGTGGCTGGCAACGAACAGCAAGCGACCACGGGAGTTGAGCTCCGACCACGGCGACCCGACCAACTCGCGCTGCACGTAAAAACTGGTCAGCAAGCTATTGCCGGTCAGGTCGTGGCACTGCGAAAGCACGTGGATCTTGTTGTGGATCTTCAGTTCGCGGGAAGCGTGGACGAAGGTTTCGTTGCGAAAGCTGTAGAACGGTTCCGAGTAACCGGCCGAAGCAACGATGGCCGAGCAGCCGACCAGTTTGCCGGTGGCGGTGTCTTCGAGAACGAAGAAGTAACTCTCTTCACCGTTGAAGCTCACTTCGGCAGAGAACGAGGCTTCGCTCGCCGCGATCTTGTCGCTCAGACGTTCCACGTCATCCGGCAAGGAAGTGACACCAATCGGGCTGTCCGCAGCCAGACGCTGTACCTCGCCCAGATCAGCCATTTGCGCGGGGCGCATCACCAGCATGGTGTCACTCCTTTCTCTTAAAATTTACTGAAAAAAACACCGGATATTGTGGGAGCGAGGCTGCTCGCGAAAGCGGTCTATCTGTCAGCAAAAATGTTGACTGACACGCCCTCATCGCGAGCAGGCTCGCTCCCACAATGGAATTCGCCCGGTATCAAAAATTTTGATCGACGCCCGAGAAGTTCGGGCGCCGAAGGGTCTATCAGGCTTGCGTCA
The DNA here is from genome assembly GCF_044218815.1 of Pseudomonas sp. A0308. Classification (NCBI taxonomy): domain Bacteria; kingdom Pseudomonadati; phylum Pseudomonadota; class Gammaproteobacteria; order Pseudomonadales; family Pseudomonadaceae; genus Pseudomonas; species Pseudomonas sp. A0308. The sequence continues at coordinate 5,067,814 of NZ_CP162581.1, read as the reverse complement.
ACTTCGCTGCGGCACGTTCAAAGCGGTCGAGACCGGCATCGATATCGGCATCTTCCACCACCAGGCTCGGGGCGAAACGGATCACGTCCGGGCCGGCTTGCAGAATCATCAGGCCTTCTTGTTCAGCGGCGTTGAAGATGTCCTTGGCCTTGCCTTTCCAGGCATCGCTCAGCACGCAACCGATCAGCAGACCGAGGCCACGCACCTGAGTGAACAGGCCGTACTTCTCGCCGATCTGCTGCAGACGGGTCTTGAACTTGTCGTGCTTGGCATTGACGCCGTTCAGCACCTCTGGGGTGTTGATCACGTCGATCACCGCTTCTGCCACCGCGCACGCCAGCGGGTTGCCGCCGTAAGTGGTGCCGTGGGTGCCGACGACCAGATGTTTGGCCAACGCTTCGGTGGTCAACATCGCTGCGATCGGGAAACCGCCGCCCAGGCTCTTGGCGCTGGTCAGGATGTCCGGGGTCACGCCGTAATGCTGGTAGGCGAACAGCTTGCCGCTACGGCCCATGCCGGTTTGCACTTCGTCGAACACCAGCAGCGCGTTATTCGCGTCGCATAGTTCACGGGCGCCTTGCAGGTAAGCCAGCTCGGCCGGCAGCACGCCGCCCTCGCCCTGAATCGGTTCCAGCACGACCGCACAGGTCTTGTCGGAAACGGCGGCTTTGAGGGCAGCCAGATCGTTGTACGGAACGTGGGTAATACCGGTGATTTTCGGACCGAAACCGTCGGAGTACTTCGACTGGCCACCGACGTTGACGGTGAACAGGGTACGGCCGTGGAAGCTGTTCAGCGCGGCAATGATTTCGTATTTCTCGCTGCCAAAACGGTCGAATGCAACACGACGGGCCAGCTTGAACGCGGCCTCGTTGGCTTCAGCGCCGGAGTTGCAGAAGAACACGCGCTCGGCGAACGTGGCGTCGATCAGCTTGTGCGCCAGGCGCAGGGCTGGCTCGTTGGTGAACACGTTGGAAACGTGCCACAGCTTGTTCGCTTGCTCGGTCAAGGCACCGACCAGCGCCGGATGCGCATGACCCAATACGTTGACGGCGATACCGCCGGCGAAGTCGATCAGCTCGCGGCCGGCCTGATCCCAGACGCGGGAACCGGCGCCACGCACCGGAATGAAAGCGGCAGGCGCGTAGTTGGGAACCATAACCTGGTCGAAATCGGCGCGTTGTACCGCAGCGTGCTCAACGGACATCGGAGTCTCCTGATGAGGGCCACCCGCCGGAAACTGGCGAGCGATGGGGGGATTGTAAGGACAGTTATCGGCCCGGCCTTGCCGCCAGGCGACAACTTCTTATAGCGCCAACCCCGGATTTTTCCGGGTTTACGGCAATGCGACAAATAACGTCGCAAAGGCGCAGTTTAAACTGCCGCCGCCGATTTGCGGCAGGCCCCGGAGGATATCAATTCAACCCGGTGCCAGCGGTATATATATGTACCGCACCGCCATCGCATGACTCTGATTTGCTGGGGCCTTTCCAGACCAAGGAACGGTCCCGATGCACCCAATCCCAGATCGGCAATCTGCCAAGCTCCCCAAACCACCCTATGACGACATACATGACGCCAACTTCCACCCGCTCATAGCCGGCATCCCTGACTGGCTCGGCACCGCTTCGGCCGCCAGGCGCCAAGCCTTTGGGCGCCAGGCTCCTTTCCTGCCGCCAAAACTGAAGACGCAACCGGACGTCAGGCATCAAGCCCTCATGGCGCTGAACGCCACGCATTGGCGCGCGCAAAACGCTGTTGAGAAACGCCTTGAACAGCTGCAGGACGCCAGCGCCTTCGCCGAACCGCTGCTCAAGGCAGAGCTGAAGGAGAAATTCGATCTGGATGTAGATGTCAGGACCACGTTCGTGCGCCTTTATGTTCCCGCGAAGACGCCGTGGTTCCCAATCAAAACCGGGGCGCGCGCCTGGACGGTCTCGTTGCTGGATGCCGCACTGCACAACTTCGAACTCGCCGAGACCGAAGACGACGCCTACGAACCCGAGTCGACCTTCATCACCCAACCCGACGCCAGAGGACAGTTTGAAACCCTGCCCTCGCTCAAGGCCAGGCTGAGCATCGTGGCGTTCACCAAACTGTGCCGCGAGCTGGATATCGGCGCCCGATACCAGACCTACCTGCGGGAAGCCCTTGGCTCCACCCATCCCGTTGCAGCGGCGGTGCTGCGACACAAAATCGACGCGAGCCAGAAGGCCGCGATGCAGGCCGCGCTGCAATGGGCACGGATGAGCGGTGACATCAGCGAGGACTATTTCCTGCGGATCGAAGCACTGCTCGATGCAGCACCGGCTGCGCCAGGTGATCGGCCAGCATTGAAATGCCAGGACCTGTCGATGCTGGAAACGCCCCTGACCGGCATCGTCGTCTTTGCGCCCGAGTTGCTCGAGCCGCGAACGTCGGCGCGCGTTGTGGCCTACATACCGGATGACCCGGAGCATCCGGTCAAGGAGTATGCCTCGCCCGCCGAGATGTACACCGAACTGACGCGACAACTGCGCTCCAGTGATTACCAGAAATTCTTCAGCCGGTTCGTCAATCTCGAACAGCGCGGCGTGTTCTTCGCCACGCTGAACGCACGCCTGAGCGGGATGAAATGGCACGAACCGGTCGCCGGCAGCAGCGAGCCGCCCTGGCGCGAGACCCCACTTGAGCAGCCCAAACTGCAACTGACCGTCACGCCGATCAGCGCTCCACTGTGGCAGCACCTCTACCAGAGCAAGTTGAACAAGATCCTCAATGATGCGGCGATCATCGCAGTGCCCACGGCAACGGTTGATCAGAAAGTGCGCTGGGCGTTCTGGGACTCGGTCGTCAACATTGTCTCGACGATCCTGCAGACGGTCGCGTTCATCATCGCGCCATTCGTGCCCGGCCTCGGCGAACTGATGATGGCTTACATGGCTTATCAACTGCTCGACGAAGTGTTCGAGGGGATCATTGCCTGGGCGCAAGGCCGAACCACCGAAGCGTTCACCTACCTGATGGGCACCCTCGAATCACTGGTGCAGTTAGGCATTTTCGCCATCGGCGGGGCGATTGGCGCCGGTGAGTTCCGCAAAGTCCTGCCCACGGAAATCGTCGAGTTCATCGACCGCTTCAAACCTGTGCAAATGCCCGGCGGCCAGACCAAATACTGGGAGCCGAACCTGACCCGGTACGAGCACACAGCGTCTCCCGCGGCAAATTCCGCACCGAATGAACTGGGCCTGCACACACACGAGGGCCGTCAACTGCTGCCCCTTGATGACGCGCATTTTGCCGTGAGCGAAACACCCGATGCCGGTGAATACCGGATTGCCCACCCGACCCAGGCCGACGCCTATCAACCCTGGGTTCGCCATAACGGCGAAGGCGCCTGGCACAGCGAAATCGAACAACCGCTGACGTGGGACAGACCGACGGCGCTGCGCCGCATCGGCCATTCGGTCGAGTCGTTTTCAGCCGCCCAGCGAGAAACGATCCTGCAGGTCAGCGGCCTCGACGAAGAAGTGCTGCGCACCATGCACGTCGATCAGGAAACGGTTCCGCCGCTGCTGGCGGACAGCATCCAGCGCTTCAGGATCGATCAGGACCTGCAACGCTTTGCCGATGATTTACACAGCGAATCGCCCAAGGCGTATTTGCGCGCCGATCCTGTTTTGCAGTTACAACTGTTGACCGAACAGGGTCGTTGGCCGAAGAGCCAGCGCTTGCGCCTGCTCGACCTTGCGGGCGAACTCGTCTGGCAGTCGTCCAGCGATGAGCGCCTGCCGCTGACAACCCTTGGCCAAGGCAGCCTCAAGGACGGCGACCTGCTCAAGACCCTGCTCTCCTCCCTCGACGAGCAGCAAGCCAAGGCCCTGCTCGGCGAGTCGTTCGCCGGTCCGACGCTGGCGCTGGATGTGCGAAGCCAGAAGTTGAGACAGCAACTGGCAGAGATCGCCACACAGCAGCGAACTTCAATCTTCGAATCCCGCTACGACGCCCTTCAGCGCAATGACGATCCGCTGGCCAACCTGCTCGCACAACACGATTCAGGATTGCCCGCCAGCGTCACGCGCGAACTGCTCGGCACCGCGACCGGAGAAGAGCTGGTGCAAATCAGCGAAGGTCAGTTGCCCCCGCGCCAACAGGCGCTCATGCAACTGGCCAATCAGGAGCTGCGTGTCACCCGCGCTTACGAGGGGCTGGAGCTGGACTCGGTCAACAGTCCGGATACCGACACCCTGGCACTGCACAGCCTTAAACGTCTGCCCGGCTGGAGCGGTGAGGTGCGACTGGAGATTCGTGACGGGCATTACGAAGGACGATTAGTCGACAGCACCGGAAGCGTGGAGGCGCCCGTTCAAAAAGTCCTGGTGCGGCAAAGCGACGGCACTTATCAACCCTATGACGAGCGAGGTCAGGAACTGCATTCAGCGACCGATTTGTACTCCGGCATTCTCTACGCACTGCCCGATAGCGAACGCCAAAACCTGAGTATCCAGATCGGTCAGGGCGACAACCTCAAGGCAGCGATCCGCAAGCGGCCAATGGAGCGAAGCGAGTTGCGCCTCGCGATTTCTCCTGCGCCGATCCCGGAACCGACCGTGGACACGCTGCGGCTTGTGGGGCGCGGTGGCCGTGGTGGCGGCGCCGGGATTGATGCGGCTTATTCCTTCGGCGCGCCGGATGCCGCAGCAACGGATGTAGAACGGGTACGGGCGATTTTTCCGACCTTTACCCCTGAAGATGCACGGGCATTCGCAGCCCGGTTTCAGCATGATCGAGCCGGGCTGAGCAACGAACTGTCGCGCTTGCGGACGGAATTCAGCCGACTCAAGGATGACCTGCGGCGCTGGAAGAACGAGGCGCCTGTGAATGACCCGGACACCGGGGTAGCACTGACGGACATCCAGCGCCGGGCCGCCGCGCAGAACCGTGCGCTGTTCAAGAAAGCCGTAGAGGGTTGCTGGCGTAGAGAACCAGGAGGGGCCGACACCTACATGCTGCAGATTCTGGAGCCGGTGGCGGGAGAACTGCCGACGCTGCATGCCGATTTCAGCCATGTCACCATGCTGTCCTTCAAGGGCAGCGCCGGTACACGCGGTGTTGAGCGTTTTCTGCAGTATTTCCCGTCCCTGCGCTACCTCGACATGCATGACCTGAACGTGCCCGATTTACCGCAGAGCTTTGCCAATATGCTGAACTTGCAGCATCTGGCGCTGCGCAACTGCGGCATAAGGCTTTCGACCGCGGAGTCCGCTGGCTTCCCGCCCATGGAACAGCTTTCGATCCTTGATTTGCAAGACAACCCGCTGGGCGTGCCGCCCGACATCAGCACCCTGCCTGCGTTGCACTACCTCAACCTCGACAATACCGGCATCTCCACCACGCCCCCGGGATTGCTCGACCATCCAAACCTGTTTACCGGCAAGTTCGACGACAACCAGATCACTGAAATCCCCGAAGAGTTGCTGACGTCATCGCACTATTTGACCGGGCAACTGAGCTTTACCAACAACCCGCTATCCGCCGCCACTCGGGAGTCGGTCAAGACCCTCTTCAACCGAACGCAGAAAAATTTCGGGGTGACGATCGAGCAGGCGGATATTCATCGCACCACCGAACTGTTTCCAGCACTGAGCGCTGAGCAAGCGAATGACCTGCTCTACAAGTTGCCCGGCTCACTGGCCGAAGGCCGAAGCCAACTCGCCAACTGGGAGGCAGAGGTCACGCAATTACGCACTGATCTTGCTCAATGGAAAACCCGGATCCCGGAGCACTCGGCTTCCAGTGGCCAACGCTTGAATCACAACGAACAGGTAAGTGAGCATCTGGCGAGGGAGGACTTCGCCGAAAAAATGGAGCACTTCTGGCGCAACAGGTCGCCTCGCCAGCCCGGCGCCAGAGACAGCCATCTGGTGGCGACCCTCGAGTTCATGGGGGACATGCCCGTGCTCAGCGCAGACTTCAACCATGTGACCCGATTGACGTTTAACGGCAACAAGAGCATTACGGCGTTGTCATCGTTCCTGCAACGGTTCAAGAGTCTGACCATTCTGGAACTGCGTTTTTTTGATCTGGAGCCGGGTCTTCTGCCAACCCTCGACCTGCCCCGGCTCTGCGCACTGGAGCTCAAGAGCTGCGGCTTCGTACTCACGCCTGAAAACCAGGCAGCCTTGGTGAAGATGAATCAGATCGAGATCCTGGAGCTGAGCGACAACCCATTAGGCTCCCTGTTTGATTTGAATCTTTTGCCCATGCTCAGGAGCATCGATCTGTCCCTGACCGGTATCAACGAACTCCCGCCCAGGCTGCTCGATCTTCCCGAACTGCACATCGCGGTTCTGCGCGACAACTTCATCACGCAGTTGCCAGAAGCGCTGTTCAAGCTACCGCTGGACCATACACGAGGATTCGACTTTGCTCAGAACCCGCTTTCAACCGAATCGCGTAACCGGATAAAAACCTACTTCCGCAAGACCAGTCATGACTTCGAAGTGTCAGCAGACACCGCCGATGTCGAACTGGCCAGAGAGCTGTTTCCGTCACTCGACGCGCAGGATGCTAGCAACATGATCTACTCCCTGCCCGGCACCCTGGCAGAGGGCAGGATTCAATTGCAACACTGGCAAGCGGAGCGCGAAACCCTGAGGGCGGATCTCTCTGCGTGGACTACCCAAGGCTCGACGCATCACCCGGTGACCGGCGAAGCTCGCCCGCCCATGGATTTTCTCAATGACTTCCGGGCGCGAGAGGACTTTCGCGAGCAGATTTTACGACTCTGGGAAAGCCGCTCGGACGGCACCGACACGCGCAACGACTTCTTTGAAGCGAACCTGGCTTTTTCGGGAGATATGCCAAGGCTGACGGTCGACTTCAGTCACGTTTTGACGGTGGATTTCACCGGCAATCCGGGCATCACCGAAGTCGGCGGTTTTCTAGAGCTCTTCCCCTACGCGCAAGTGGTGGAAATGCGCGATTTCGCACTGGGTCAAATGCCAGACAACCTCACTCGCCTGAAAGAGCTCAGGGAGCTGTCGCTGATTAACTGCGGCATTACGCTGACCGCCGACGGGCAGAGCGTTCTGGAATCATTGAGTGAACTTGAGCTGCTTGATCTGCGCAACAACCCGCTGGGGGTCGCGCCTAACGTTGAGACAATGCCCCTGCTCAATGATCTTCGCCTTTCCAATACCGGTATTTACAGCTTGCCGGAAGGTCTCGCTGACCATCCCAACCTGCGCGATGTCAGGCTTGATGGCAACGGGATCGTCGATCTGCCCGACTCCTTTTTTGAGGTCGTTCCCGACCTTGCCGATGGCATCAACCTGGCGGGCAATCCGCTGTCTGCGACCAGTCGCAATCGAATCAAGGGGCATTACCACGCCCTCAACAATTTCGGAGTGCTCCCCGATACAGCCGATATCGCCAAAGCCAAGGTACTGTTTCCAGCACTGAAGTCCAAAGGCGCCGTCAACATGATCTATTCCCTGCCCGGCACGCTGGCGGCTGGCAGCGCTCAACTGCTGCGTTGGGAAGCCGAGATAGCGACGATGATCAGCGACCTCGCCGAGTGGGCCGAACGCATTCCCCCACGCGCCCCGAGCACGGGTCGTTTCATCGATGCGGTCGAAAGAGCCAACCAGCATTTTGCCCGGACGAATTTCAGTCGGGAGTTGCAGACTTTCTGGCGCAGCCGACATGTCGAAAAAACAGAACTACGCTCCAACATCTTCGCTGCCGAACTCAGGTTTATCGGCGACATGCCGACACTGACTGCTGATTTCAGTCACGTCGCCCAACTCTCTTTGCTGGGCAACGATGCGCTGACAGTGTCTGATGGCTTTCTGAGCGGCTTCAGCAGGCTACAGGCTTTGGAGCTGCGCACATTCGCTTTGGGGCGGATTCCCCCGGTGCTCAATCGAATGCCTACGCTCAGATCGCTGGTGCTGAGTAGTTGCGGCGTCATCTTCGATGCCGAGGGGCAAGCTGCGCTCTCTTCACTGTCGCGACTCAGGGCACTGGATCTTCACAACAACCCATTGGTCGAAGCGCCAGACGTCTCGGCGCTGACCGAAATGATATTTCTGGATCTCTCCAAAACCTCGATCGACCGTGTACCGCCCGGACTCTCCAGCCTGCCGCTTCTGGAGGACGTAATGCTCTCTGAGAACAACATCAGCGAACTGTCTGATGAACTGCTCAATCTCCCCGCCGACGTCGCCCAGATTATCGACTTGCATGACAACCCGATCTCGGCAGCTGCGCGGGAACGCATCAAAGTCTGCTACCAAACCAGCGGCTACACATTCAGCGTGCCGGTCGAAGCCACGGACAGGGAACTGGCCCTTACGCTTTACCCAAGTTTGACTGACAGCCAAATCAACGAACTTGTCTACAGTTTGCCCGGCACGCTAGCTGATGGTCATGCCGAACTGGTGCGCCGCACCACCGAGCTTGCCACGCTGACACACGAGCTCGATTTATGGGCCAAGGAGACACCGCTGGATCCGGCCAACCGCAGTCCACTGACGGGCAACGCTCTGAGAGAGGAACAGGCCAACAGACAGTCGCTCAAGCAAACCCTGGAAAACTGCTGGCGCCGGATCGTTGCACAGGGGCACAACGAATTCGAATTCAACTTCAACGTCCCTGTGAGGGGGGACCTGCCCACACCTACAGCAGACTTCGCGCATGTGCGCACTGTCTTCCTGTTGAACGGGTCTGGCGCGCCGTCGCGTCTCGGTGAGTTTCTGAAGCTGTTTCCTAACGCAGAGAAGCTGGCGATTCAGGGTTATCAGCTCAACGACATTGCAACAGTCGTGACGTCCATGGAAAAACTCACTGCATTGAGACTGTCGGGCTGCCACATCACGCTGACCCCGGCCAGCGTTGAGGTGCTGGCCACGAGGAGCAATCTCAACACGCTGATCCTAAGAGACAACCCGCTAGGCCTCACCCCTGAACTCGGCCGCCTGGAGCAGTTGTGCTGGCTGGATCTGAGCAACACCGGCATCAGCGAACCACCGCTCACGCTCCCCGTGCAGCGCCTGGAGTACGTCAATTTCTCCAACAATGCGATTGTCGAGTTACCGGAAAATTTCTGGAACGCCAGCACTACCGAGTTCGATTTCAGCGCTAATCCTCTATCCGCGCAAAGTGAGCAACGCGTGGAACGTTATCGACTCAGAAGAAATGCCGCACTGGCAGAGCGACAAACAGAGCGAGTTCCGACGCCGTCCGAGTCGACATCCATTTCCACAGAAACGGAAGGATCAGTCATGTCGATCGACTCATCCGAACTTTCAGAATGACCGGCGGCGGTTAACCGCGCTCTGACGGCACCGACGACAATTCAAACGGACTGCTGCTACGCCGCTGGTTGCGATCTTCCCGCGGCGTGGCACCGAAGAAATTGCGATAGGCGCTGGAGAAGTGCGGCCCCGAGGAGAAGCCACACGACAAGCCGATCTGGATGATCGACTTGCTGGTCTGCATCAACATTTGCCGGGCCTTGTTCAGGCGCAGTTCCAGGTAGTACTGGCTCGGCACGCGGTTGAGGTATTGCTTGAAGATCCGCTCAAGCTGCCGACGGGACACGCACACATGCTGGGCGATTTCGTCGGTGGTCAGCGGTTCTTCGATGTTGGCTTCCATCAGCAACACGGCTTGCGTGAGCTTTGGATGGCTGGAACCGAGGCGATTCTGCAATGGAATGCGCTGACGCTCGCCGCCCTCGCGGATGCGCTCGACCACCAGTTCTTCCGAAACGGCGCCGGCCAACTCTGCACCGTGATCACGGGCCAGCAATGCCAGCAGCAGATCAAGCACGGACATGCCGCCGCACGCGGTCAGGCGATCACGATCCCAATCGAACAGATGGCTGGTAGCGATGACCTTCGGAAAGCGCTCGGCGAAATCGTCCTGCCAACGCCAGTGCACCGCCGCGCGGTAACCGTCGAGCAAACCCATTTGCGCCAACGGGTACACACCGGCGGACAAACCACCGATCACACAACCGGCACGCACCAGTTGCTTGAGCGCACTGCTGAGTGCCGGGGCCAGGGTAGTCGGCGGCTCATCGGCGACCAAAAACAGTTTCTGGAAGTTTTCCAGCTTGCCGGCCCACGGTTCGCCGGGTAATTGCCAGGCGCCGTCGCTCGGCGGCTCTGCCTGCAAGAACGACAGTTCGTAGACCACGTCCGGATGCACACGCTGAGCAACACGCAAGGCCTCCTCCGCCAGCGCCAGCGTCAACGCTTTAGTGCTGGGCCAAATCAGGAAACCAATTCGATGGGCAGTCATGGGTGAGCGATCCGAAACGAACAACGGTGATGAAGGCATGGGCCAATGCTAGCCCGTAAATGAACGTAAATCGCAAAACCGGCGCAGATCCATTGTGGGAGCTGGCTTGCCAGCGATGGCGGTGTATCTGCACCAGATATGCCAACTGGCCCACCGCTATCGCTGGCAAGCCAGCTCCCACAGGAATTGTAGCCAGCCTTCAGGCTGCGAAGCATGCACTATTCCGGTGCATATCGGCAGCCCCGTTTACTTGAGGCTACCCGACAGGAATTGCTGCAGACGTTCCGATTGCGGATTGACCAGCACTTCGCGTGGGTTACCGCTCTCTTCAACAACACCTTTGTGCAGGAACACCAACTGGTTCGACACTTCACGGGCAAAGCCCATTTCGTGGGTTACGACAACCATGGTGCGGCCTTCCTGAGCCAGCGCCTGCATCACCTTCAAGACGTCGCCGACCAGTTCCGGATCGAGTGCCGACGTCGGTTCGTCGAACAGCATCACTTCCGGTTCCATCGCCAGCGCTCGGGCAATCGCCACACGCTGCTGCTCGCCACCGGACATGTGCCCCGGGAACGCGTCCTTGCGATGCGCCACGCCAACCTTGTTCAGGTAGTGCTCGGCTTTCTCGCGGGCTTCGGCCTTGGAGACGCCGAGCACGTGCACCGGCGCTTCCATGATGTTTTCCAGCGCGGTCATGTGCGACCACAGGTTGAAATGCTGGAACACCATCGACAGGCGCGAACGCATGCGTTGCAGCTGTTTCGGATCAGCGGCTTTGAGCGCGCCGTCCTTGTTGGCGACCAGTTTCAGCTCTTCGTTGTTGAGCAGAATTTTGCCCGCGTGCGGCTGCTCGAGCAGGTTGATGCAGCGCAGGAAAGTACTTTTGCCGGAGCCACTGGAGCCGATGATGCTGATCACATCGCCGGCTGCCGCTTTCAGGGAAACCCCCTTGAGCACTTCGTGACTGCCATAGCGTTTATGCAGGTCTTGGACTTCAAGTTTGTACATGCGGTCGGTTCTCACAAAAACAGTCAGTCAGTCGTTGAGCAAGCGCCCGTGACGCAGCGCTTCGCGCCCCGCCACCTTGGCCAGCCAGAAACCGGGTTGGGCATAGCGCAGCCGTTCAATGGCAAACAGCACCCCGGACGTACCAGCACACACCGTGCTGACCCGATCGGACACAGGGTCGATCACTTCAAAAATCTCGTCACCGGCTTCAACCCACTCGCCGGGTTTACGCAGAAAACTCACCACGCCCGGGTGGGGCGCGAACAGCAATTGCGTGCCTTCAAACGGCATGCCTTCGCACGCTTCGTGCGCCGCATTCGGCCACTCGCCGGTAATCAAACCTTGCTCGGCGAGGAACGCCAGAATGCCTTCAGCATACGCCTGGGCTTCAGCGCGGCCAGTGTCGGCCTGACCGCCCAGCTCGATGGTCGTCGCCAGGCACGCCAATGGAATCTGCGCATCGGGGAACTGCCGCGACAGACGCAACCACGGCAGCGAACACGCTTCGTCGAAGGAGCTGCCGCCAGAATCTTCCGCCAGCAACCCGACTTTCACATTCAGATGCGCCGCCAGCGAACGCCACTGCGGCCAGTGCTGCGGCAGCGCGTACATGTGCAGCGCGGCTTCGGCGTCGCAGTGCAAGTCGAGCACCACATCAGCGTTGCAGGCGTGGCTGAGCAAGACGCGTTGCATGCCTTGCAACTGGCTGCTCGCCGCAGGCAACGCCGCCAGATGATCAGCCATCGCCTGACGGATCAGGCGAACGTTGGCGTGTGGATCATCACCGAGGCTGTCGGCCAAAGCAGCCGCAACCGGCGCGCTCAGCTCAACGAAATCACGGTTGAAGTTCTTGCCACTGCCCGCCTCGAAACGGCCCTGGTGATTGCCTTGCAGCAATTGCCCCAGGCCCAGCGGATTGGCCACCGGGACCAACTCGATCACGCCGTTGAGCAAGCCTTTTGCTTCGAGTTCGCCAAGGCGCTTTTTCAGCTCCCAGGCGGTGCGCATGCCCGGCAATTCGTCAGCGTGCAGGCTGGCCTGAATGTAGGCCTTGCGCTCGCCGCCGCCGAAACGGAACACCGAAATCTTGCGCTCGCTGCCCAGATGGCTCCACGGTAATACGTGATCGATGCGTTCCATATCAGTGCTTCCGCGGGGCCAGGTAGCTCAGCCAGCGGCGCTCGGCCAGCTTGAACAGCTTCACCAGAATGAAGGTCAGGCACAGGTAGAACACGCCAGCGGTGATGTACGCCTCGAACGGCAGATAGAACTGCGCGTTGACGGTACGGGCCGCACCGGTAATGTCGATCAGGGTCACGATGGACGCCAGACTGGTGGTCTGCAGCATCATGATCACTTCGTTGCTGTACTGCGGCAGCGCCCGGCGCAGGGCCGACGGCAACAGGATGCGTTTGTACAGCTTGAAGCGCGACATGCCCATGGCCTTGGCCGCTTCGATCTCACCGTTCGGCGTGGCCTTGAGGCTGCCGGCAATGATTTCAGCGGTGTAGGCGCTGGTGTTGACCGCGAACGCCAGGCACGCGCAGAACGTCGCGCTGGACAGCCATGGCCAGAGGAAGCTTTCACGTACTGCCTCGAACTGCGCCAGACCGTAGTAGATCAAAAACAGCTGAACCAGCATCGGCGTGCCGCGAATCACGTAGGTGTACAGCCACGCGGCGCCGTTGACGACCGGGTTCTTCGAGACGCGCATCAGGCCCAGTGGCAACGCCGCCAGCAAACCGAAAAACAGCGAAAACGCAAGCAATTTGAGGGTGGTCACCAAGCCGCCGAAGTACAGCGGCAGAGCCTCCCAGATGACGTTGTAGTCGAAGATCATAGATCAGCCGCCCTTACGCCTACCGAGTAGCGCTTCTCAAGTTGACGCAGTATCAGCAACGAAACGCTGGTGATGACCAGGTACATCGCCGCCACTGCAAGGAAGAAGGTGAAAGGCTCGCGGGTAGCATCAGCCGCCTGCTTGGCCTTGAACATCATGTCTTGCAGACCGACCACGGAAATCAGCGCGGTGGCCTTGGTCAGTACCAGCCAGTTGTTGGTGAAGCCCGGAATCGCCAGACGAATCATCTGCGGCACCATCACCCGGAAGAACACCTGAAAACTGCTCATGCCGTACGCCATGCCTGCCTCGGCCTGGCCTTTGGGAATGGCCATGAACGCACCACGGAAAGTTTCCGACAGGTACGCACCGAAGATGAAACCGAGGGTGCCGATACCGGCGGCCAGCGGATTCAAATCGATGTAATCGTCATAGCCCAGCATCGGCGCGACGCGGTTGAGCAAGTCCTGACCACCGTAGAAGATCAGCAGGATCAGCACCAGATCGGGAATGCCGCGGATCACCGTGGAATACAGATCGCCCAGCCAGGCCAGCCAGCGCACCGGCGACAGGCGCAACGCGACACCGATCAGCCCGAGAACGATGGCCAGGGCCATGGAAGACAAGGCGAGCTGAAGCGTCAGCCATGCGCCATCGAGGATGACAGCCCCGTAGCCTTTCAACATGATTCAGGTCCTCGAAAGTTGGGATGAAAAAATGGCGCAAACCTCAGAGATCCTGTTGCTTGCGCCATTTCGGACTTGTCGCAGAGACGTATTACTTGCCGTAGATATCGAAGGCGAAGTACTTGTCCTGGATTGCTTTGTATTTGCCGTTTTCACGGATAGCCGTGATAGCGGTGTTGATCTTGTCTTTCAGGGCGTCGCCCTTGCGCACTGCGATGCCTACGCCGTCGCCGAAGTATTTGACGTCGGTGAATGCCGGGCCAACGAAGGCGAAACCTTTGCCAGCATCGGTTTTCAGGAAGCCGTCATCCAGCAGGGTCGCGTCAGCCACGGTGCCGTCGAGGCGACCGGCGGCCACGTCCAGATAGATTTCGTTCTGCGAACCGTACGGCTTGATCTCGGCACCCAGTGGGGCCAGGACTTCGCGGGCAAAACGCTCGTGGATCGAACCACGTTGCACGCCGATGTTCTTGCCCTTGAGCTCAGCCAGACCTTCGCTGACCTGAGTGCCGGCCTTCATGACCAGGCGGGCCGGAGTGTTGTAGTACTTGTTGGTGAAGTCCACAGACTTCTTGCGATCTTCAGTGATCGACATGGACGACAGGATCGCGTCGATCTTGCGCACTTTCAGTGCCGGGATCAGACCGTCGAATTCTTGCTCGACCCACACGCACTTGACCTGCATCTGCTCGCACAGGGCGTTGCCGATGTCGTAGTCGAAACCGACGATGTTGCCGTCCGGCGACTTCGACGCGAACGGAGGGTAAGCCGCTTCGATACCGATTTTCAGAGGTTTTTCATCTGCGAAGGAATTCAGCGACAGCACGGACAGTGCCAGGGCGCCAAGCAGCACAAGTTTCTTCATCTTGGGACTCCATCGGTAAAGGGCAAAAACGGCAGAGTGAGCGACAGCCCAATATGCGAATGGGTGAATCGAGAAATCGGTTGCTGCATCGGTGGGAAATTTCCCATTGAAACCGTCGCAGGTTTCAACGTCAGCCACGATGAGCGGGTGATCGGCATTCTAACGACAGGCCCGAAGCCGATATTTCTTCAATGCGACAACTAATTACAGATGCACAGAGAAACCCGCTTGAGCACATTGACAGCCCCGCATTTTCATGCAAGAGCGAACGATTGTGAACCGATCTATACTGCAAATTGCGGGCCTATTATTCGCAAACCCTTCTAATCCGGCAAGCGCAGCGTTATGTCTTATTTTTCACTGGAGGGTTTGAGGCTCTAAAACGGGGCGATGCGTTTCCCAATGCCCCGGTTTGGCGCCAGCGGTTACATATTCGGTTACGTGGATCTGGCCCGGTAACAGTGGGAAATGTCTTACGGCGCAGATCGATAATTATTGGTTGGGTGGGTTTGCGGACTGACAGCTGACTACCCCGGCGTCTGACAAATTGCCTTCGCGAGCAGGCTCGCTCCCACAGGGATCTGCATTTTGTCTGAAGGTACTCGGTCAAACTGTGGGAGCGAGCCTGCTCGCGAAGGGGCCAGTCCAACCACCACAAAACCTCCAGACACAAAAAAGCCCCGCCCGGCATACACCGGACAGGGCTTTCTTCTCTTCAGACCTGCTACTTATGCAACATTCATGGTCTTGTGCGTATCAATCAAATGCTGCACCACACCCGGATCAGCCAGGGTCGAAATATCGCCCAACCCGTCATATTCCGCCGTAGCAATCTTGCGCAGAATCCGGCGCATGATCTTGCCCGAACGCGTCTTCGGCAAGCCCGGCGCCCACTGGATCACGTCCGGCGAAGCGATCGGCCCGATCTCCTTGCGCACCCAGTTTTTCAATTCCAGACGCAGTTGCTCACTTGGCTCTTCACCGCCAATCAACGTGACATAGACATAAATGCCCTGCCCCTTGATGTCGTGCGGCACACCGACCACCGCTGCTTCAGCGACTTTCGGGTGGGCAACCATGGCGCTTTCGATCTCGGCTGTGCCCATGCGGTGGCCAGACACGTTGAGCACGTCGTCGACACGCCCGGTGATCCAGTAGTAACCATCGGCATCACGACGTGCGCCGTCACCGGTGAAGTACATGCCACGGAAGGTCTTGAAGTAGGTGTCGACGAAGCGGTCATGGTCGCCATACAGCGTACGCGCCTGACCCGGCCACGAATCGAGAATCACCAGATTGCCTTCGGCCTCGCCCTCGATAATGTTGCCAAGGTTGTCGACCAGCGCCGGCACCACACCAAAGAACGGACGCGCTGCCGAACCCGGCTTCAGCGCATGCGCCCCCGGCAACGGGCTCATCATGTTGCCGCCCGTTTCGGTCTGCCACCAGGTATCAACGATCGGGCAACGCGACTTGCCGACATTCTTGTAGTACCAGTCCCAGGCTTCCGGGTTGATCGGCTCGCCCACCGAACCCAGCAGACGCAGGCTGCTGCCATCAGCGCCTTCAACGGCTGCCTGACCCGACGCCATCATCGCGCGGATCGCGGTCGGTGCGGTGTAGAGGATGTTGACCTTGTGCTTGTCGACGATCTTCGCCACACGGGTGATGTCCGGATAGTTCGGCACGCCTTCGAACAGCAACGTGGTCGCGCCATTGGCCAGCGGGCCGTAGACGATGTAGCTGTGGCCAGTGACCCAGCCGACGTCGGCGGTGCACCAGTAAACTTCGCCCGGGCGATAGTCGAACACGCGCTCGTGGGTCATCGCCGCGTACAGCAAGTAACCGCCAGTGGTGTGTTGCACGCCCTTCGGCTTGCCGGTCGAGCCGGAGGTATAAAGGATGAACAGCGCTTCTTCAGCACCCATCTCTTTCGGCGCGCAAACGGTGCCCGCCACTTTCATCAGGTCTTCGTACCAGATGTCGCGATGCTGGTTCCACTTGATGTCGCCGCCGGTGCGCTTGCACACGATGACTTTCTGGATGCTGCTGGTTTCCGGATTGGTCAGTGCGTCGTCGACGTTGGCCTTAAGCGGGATTTTCTTGCCGGCACGGATGCCTTCGTCGGCGGTGATCACCACTTTCGATTTGCAGTCGATGATGCGACCGGCCAGCGCTTCCGGCGAGAAACCGCCGAACACGACCGAGTGAATCGCGCCGATCCGGGTGCAGGCCAGCATGGCGACCACGGCTTCGGGAATCATCGGCATGTAAATGGTCACCACGTCGCCGCGGTGTACGTCCTGGCCACGCAGGGCGTTGGCGAGCTTGCACACTTGTTCGTGCAGTTCGCGGTAAGTGATGTTGCGGCTTTCGGAAGGATCGTCACCTTCCCAAATGATCGCGACTTGATCGCCGCGCTCGGCCAGATGACGGTCGAGGCAGTTGTAGGAAACGTTCAAGGTGCCATCGGCAAACCACTTGATGTCGACATGGTGATCGTCGAACGACGTCTGCTTCACCGTGGTGAAAGGTTTGATCCAGTCGAGACGCTTGGCCTGCTCGCGCCAGAAACCGTCAGGGTTGACGACCGACTGCTGGTACATGGCTTTGTAGGTCGCCTCGTCAGTCAGCGTGTTAGCCAGAACCTCGGGACGAACGGGATACAGAGAAGCCGCACTCATCTTTCCTACCTCGGTGTAATAGTTGTTTTTGTATGACCCTGTTGTAACGGGGCCGGGCCCATAGAACCATTCGACGATGGTAGTAACAAGCCCCTACAAAACATGGCGATACCAAGCCAAACCCCTCACCCTCGATCCGCACACCCCCTTCCTGTAGGAGCTGCCGCAGGCTGCGATCTTTTGATCTTGCTCCTGAAGACAACATCAAAAGATCGCAGCCTGCGGCAGCTCCTACAGGGGAATCGCGGTGGCTTTCAGCGATTGTTACCAAATCTGCCAAAAGTGTTTATCAAAACCCGCTCTGTTTACCCCCGCCCTACCTCCCTAAAATTCACCTCGCCAACACGGCAAACGCGATTAACAACGTTACAGCCCCCACGAAGGCCGTTAATCCAGCTCTCAAGCAATAACTGCAAACGATGAAGTTCCACACGCAACCCCAAAAAGGTTGCGTGACCCCACTCGACCTCAAAAAGGTAACTTTGAAATGAAAGCTTTATTGGTTCTGGCCCTCAGCAGTCTGTGCGTAACCGCCATGGCAGACGAGGTCCCGACTGATGTCGCACAGCAACAACCGATCATCGAGGAATACACCTACTCGACCCACCTGGACATCGCCAATGTTGTATCCATGAGCGAGATTCCAAATGTCTGCGAAGTGGTACCGGCGAAAATGGAGTACGACGACTCCAAAGGCCAGCGCCACATCCTGCGCTATAGCGTGATGGGCAACGGCTGTACCAATTGATGATTGAGACTGCACCGAATTGAACCGCTCTGCGCAACATTGAGGGTCGATTCCAGCCCGACTTCGGTCGGGCTCAGTTGTGTCTGAAGTCGTTCAAAAGGGTTGCAAAACACTAGATGTAGTGAAAACCGCGATTTTTTGTACGTTTTTTGATCAAATCCACAACTGCGATATTTTTCCAAAAAAAAATCTTTCCCCGGCAAAGCCCTGTAAACCCTCACTCTCCTCGAAAAACCATCCTCCTCGACCGCTCCATGTGCGGATTCGCCTCAGCACAGCCGTGTTTTTTTCCCTATAATGCCGCCCTAATCGGGACAGCAATATTCCCTTACAGGGATGAAAAGCCAGTCTGAAGCCCCGCAGCAGCGTCCAACGCTGATTGCGCCCGTCAGAGGCTCTCGGAACCCCGAACAAAATTCTGTTTTATTGCCTGCCTTAGCTGCTGCAAAAAACGATTCCTTTAGATCCAACGCGGTCTGTATGGCCGTGTGAAAAACCAACCATCAGGTTTCACACGGGCGACAGGCCCTCACGCAGGAGACGACACGTCATGCTGAGCTGGGACGAATTCGACAAAGAAGACAGTGAAGTAGCAGCAGTGAAAGGCGCCAACGCCGGCCACGCTACCGAAGCCAACATGGACCGCCTCGACAGCGCCGGCGGTGCCGCCGCCCTCGAAGCACGCGCCGTAACGGCCAGTGACTCGGCTGCCGTGGCCCGCGCCAAGGCTGCACTGAACTCCCTCGACGTCGCCGAAGGCCTCGCCGAACTCGAAGGCGCCTCCGCCCGCGTCGCCGTTGACGAAAAGCGCATGATCAACTGCCGCGCCGACCTCAACCAACTCGTGCCATTCAAGTACGACTGGGCCTGGCAGAAGTATCTGGACGGTTGCGCAAACCACTGGATGCCGCAAGAAGTCAACATGACCGCCGACATCGCCCTCTGGAAAAACCCGGAAGGCCTGACCGACGACGAGCGCCGCATCGTGATGCGCAACCTCGGCTTCTTCTCCACCGCCGACTCCCTGGTTGCCAACAACCTGGTGCTGGCCGTGTACCGCCTGATCACCAACCCGGAATGCCGCCAGTACATCCTGCGCCAGGCGTTCGAAGAGGCGATCCACACCCACGCCTACCAGTACTGCATCGAATCGCTGGCCATGGATGAAGGCGAGATCTTCAACATGTACCACGAGATCCCATCGGTCGCGAAAAAAGCCACCTGGGGCCTGAAATACACCCGTTCGATCTCCGATCCGAAGTTCGAAACCGGCACCGTCGAAACTGACAAAGAGCTGCTGCGCAACCTGATCGCCTACTACTGCGTGCTGGAAGGCATCTTCTTCTACTGCGGCTTCACCCAGATCCTCTCCATGGGCCGCCGCAACAAAATGACCGGCGTCGCCGAGCAGTTCCAGTACATCCTGCGCGACGAATCCATGCACCTGAACTTCGGCATCGACGTGATCAACCAGATCAAAATCGAAAACCCACACCTGTGGGATGCCGAAATGAAGGAAGAAGCGACCCAGATGATCCTGCAGGGTACGCAGCTGGAGATCGAATACGCCCGTGACACCATGCCACGCGGCGTACTTGGCATGAACGCGGCGATGATGGAGGACTACCTGAAGTTCATCGCTAACCGTCGTTTGTCGCAGATTGGTTTGAAAGAAGAGTACCCAGGGACGACTAACCCGTTCCCTTGGATGAGCGAGATTATGGACTTGAAGAAAGAGAAGAATTTCTTTGAGACTCGGGTTATTGAGTATCAGACTGGTGGTGCGTTGAGCTGGGACTAAATTTTTTTTCGATATGTTCGAACAGTAGTCATTAGAAAGCCCCGCAATCGCGGGGCTTTTTTCGAATGAAAGGGAGAAATGCAATATGGAAAGCAACACACCCGGATACTTCGAATTAGCACTCTCTTTCGTAGACAAGAATATCTGGCCACTGATCATATTAGTCATTGTCATAATTACAAGAAAAAGCGTGGCAAGCGCTCTTGAACGGCTGATTAAATTAAATTTCTCATTTGCCGGTGCCACAGGAGCAATGGAAGCTGCATCACCTGTAATTATAATTGAGGAGCCTCGCCAACCTCATACTGATACTAAAGAAACGATAGAGCGCCCTCAAGAACAACCTTCACAAGATAAACCTAAAGAAGAAGCAGATTTTTGGGTGACTAGGCTATTCGACGCGTTTGAGGCCAACGACCAAAAACTAGCCAAGCAAATATTCGAAGACAATCAGCACAACGAAGCTGATGAAGAAAAACAACATGACAACGAAGCTCTTTACCTATACGTATGTTTCATCAAAGGAAAAGATCAACAAGCGTTGGAAAAACTTGAAAAGATCTACAATCTCAGCACTTCAGATACTGCAATAAAGAACATTTCATTATGGCTCTCATTGATATACAACGAAACGAACGACCCAAAAAGAGACAAAGAACTCATTGAGAATGCCATCAGCCGCATTAAAAGTGAATCCGCAATAACAGAGCTCACTCTAAAACTCGCGCTTGCGCATAAAAATCTTGGCAACATCAATACAGGCCTAAAAACCCTTGAAGACAGACTGTTAGTAGTCCACTCAGACGAACAAAAGTCATCCATATATGAATCGATCGCCAGCTTACTAAAAGAGCAGGGCAACTTTAGCGCCCAAGCAATTGCATTAGAAAAGTCAGTCGAATATGCTCCCGGCAATAGAGAGCGTTTGTTCGATGCTGCCTACGTACAAAGCAATAACGACCTCAACGGTCTCGCTATAAAAAACTATTCAACGTTACTGAATTTAGACCCTCAGCATTCGGTAGCACTCAATAATATTGGAGTCAGCGCCGGAGCTCTCAATATACGAGGAAAACAAATAGAGTTTTTCAAGCGCTCACGAGACTGTGGCTCTACCCTAGCCATGTCCAATCTCGCAAATATTTATCTTGAGAATGGTCTGTACGATGAGGCACAGCAAATTCTTGATGAGGCGAGAAAATCAGACGATCCACATGAAAACATCGGAACATCCCTATTTACTCTCAAAACCAAAACAATCCATGACAACGAAACATGGGCAACCACTATCAAAGAAGCAGAGGAACTCCAAAGAAATATAAGACTTTATGGTGAGGCCTGCTTTGAGCCTCACACCAGTGCCATCTGGAGCGGGAACTGGAGAACTGAAAAAGGCGAACAAGTAATTTTTACTATTGAGAATGAAAAAATCTCAGCAGAATGGACAACTACCGAGCTTCGCTTTAGCCAAACCCAGAATTTTCTATGCAAACTTTCTGGAACGTTACAGAATCGCAGCGCAAAATTTACTTACACAAAAAATATGACCCCTGCAAAACCATCTTCTTTACTTGGATTATCAGGCAATGAAAGTACATCTTTCCTCGCCTACATATCCACAGAAAACGCCTCCCTCGTTTTTTTCTCAGCAACAGAGACTAGCAAAACAAAAATTGTATTAAATAAAAATTAAAATCCCGATTCGGAAATATATCCCCCCAAAAAAATACACACGCGCACACGACCTCAAAGCCAAAAAAATAGCTCTTTACCATAAAGAGCTATTTCAAAACCAACATATCTCCCCCCTACATCTTAGAAATAAATTTCCTACACCGCCTGTAGCTATTGCCGCATTGTCACCCTTGAGAAATCATCTAAACTTTAAAATAGGTGCCTAAGAAACACCCAACGTAGAAAGCTTGGTCAGTTACACAGACGCACATGCCGTCGGTGGAGCTGCCAAGCTCGTTGGGATTTCTTAAGTCCACTCTACGTTGGGGTCAGGCCCTCCAAAAATCTAAACGTAGAGGTAATGGATATGCCCGATCCTTTTTCTGTAACAGTCTTCTCACGTCACAACCTCGCTCTACATGCCCTTCTGCTCGAAAACCAACCCTGGTTCTGCGCTCGTGATGTGGGTCGTTTGATGGGTATCCATCTATGCGAACGCATGGTCAATAAGCTAGACAAGGATCAACGTCGCGTTTTGTGGATTGAGTATTTTCGGCAACCCGAAAAGCAACTGATGCTCAGCGAGTCTGGTGTGTATGCTCTGCTGGTGTATCACTACGTTCCGGGAAACCGGTTGTTGCGGGAGTGGTTGACTCTACAAGTGGTGCCGGCCCTACGCGATGCAGAACACTTAGGACATTCAGAACGGCCGATGTTGAGCTTGTTGGATTGGCCGGAGATGTCGTTGAGCCTGCTGCATTGGCAGGACGAAGGCTGGATTCGGCTGCGGGATATGCCTTATCTGTTGAGCGATCAGACACCACGAAAAGCGATGGCGACGAAGCCTTGGTGGCGGAGGGTCGCTCAGGCGTTTCAGGCGTCGAAGCATTCGATGGGTTGAGCGATGCTCTTGTAGGATCGGACGCGAGATCAGTCGCTATTTTTTGTAGGAATTTTCGTAGACAGCAGTAATGGCCACTCAGTATCGTCCGAGGGTTTCCAACCCTCGGCGATTTTATGGATACGGAAAAAGAAAATAGTGGCTGGACGGATGAGGAGCTTGAAGCTTCGGTTGATGGCTATCTCGATATTCAGACTCGCTACCCAAATGAACAAAAATTTAATAAGTCCTTGGAGCATAAGCGTCTGCAGAACGGCGTACTCGCCGGGCGAAACACCAAGTCGATTGACTATCGACTGCAGAACATTACCGCTCTGTTCGAAGATCTTGGGCTGAAAACGATCTCTAGCTACAAACCAAAGGTGAATCTCGGTTCGGGGATTACCGCGCGCCTGATCAAAATCCTAGAATCTAAAGGCCTCATTACGCTGGATTCCGGTACACCTTCCACGCAAGAAGAATCATCACTTCGAAATGTACAACGAGCGAAACAACGTGATTTTGTGAGTGAGCCAGAGGGTGTGCAGATACCTCAGCAAATCGTCAGGACAACCAAAACCTACGCCCGCATATCCAAAGTCAAAGATTGGATTCTGTTCAACGCCAAGGGTGTCTGTGAGGGATGTGGACAACCAGGTCCGTTTGAAATGAATGGAGAACCTTACCTTGAGGTTCACCACGTTAAGCATTTGTCGGACAACGGGACGGACTTCAAGACCAACACCGTAGCGCTATGCCCAAACTGTCATCGACGCTGCCACCATTCTGACGACAGAGAGGCTTTCACTGCTTGGCTGTATGACAACGTTGGAAGACTCGAAAAGGAATAGTCGCGGTTCATCTGACTAACCGTATTTGCTGTTCTTGGGACTGCTTCGCAGCCCAGCGGGAGCAAGCTCCCTCGCCACAGGGTGATGCGTGACCTGCAATGGCGGTGTGTGCATTGAAATCTAGTTGATGCCAAGAATCGCCAGCAGGCTAGCTCCCACAGATTCCGCATCATCCTGAAAACAATCAGTGCAACCCGCGCCACCTCCCGCTATTAATACCCCTCCCCCACTCAAGGATCCGAGCCCCACCATGAAATTCGATCTCGCCTATTGCCTCAGCCTCGACGACAAGTTGTCGATCTATGACGTTCGCGATCTCAATTTCGATGAGACGGTGGCGTTCGATTCCGCCAAAGAACACTTCCAGTGCCCCAACGATGCCTGTCGCTCTGCGTTCGAGGCCTCCAACGAGTTGGGCACGTTCAACGCCAAGAATGTGAATTACGTGCGCACGCCGCACTTCAAGAACCTGCCCACGACGCAGCATGTGGTGGGTTGTCCTTATGTGAGTTTGAAGGCGTCGGCGTCGGGGGTTGAGACGGCAGATGGCGAGGCGGATGAGGGTCGTGAGGAACACTTCCCATCAGAGTTGTTGCTGACGCGGCGTGAGTATGTGCGCAAGCCTGTCGCGCCAGAGGGGGCGGCGGATGTATTGCGCGATGATCCGGTGCGGGTGGCGGCGGACAGTGGTAAGGAATCAGCGAGTCGTGAGTCGGCGCCGGACAAGACCAGCGTTTTCGCGCATCCGGTGGAGTGTTTTGTCTCGAACTTCGCGGACAAGGAGTTGCTCAAGCGGATGCCGTTGAAGGTCGGTGAGCATTCGGCGCCGTACAGTTCGTTCTTCAAGAAGATCGAGTATCTGACGGACAACAAGGGACTGATTTACTGGGGGCGGATCAAGAAGATTGAAGACTTTCACAGCGGCGCCAGTTTCCGGATCGATTTCGAAGACAAGGTCTGGTTCAAGAAGCCGGAGGACAGTAAGAAGAAGCCGTATGCGGTCAGTGTTTATCTGAACAAGAAGCTGATCGACAACTACCGCAAGCGCAAGGCGTTTCTGGAAGAGATCAAGCACGCCGCTGATAGCGACAAGGCGTTGTTCTGTTTCTTCTATGGTGTGACGCCGGAGTTGAAGCAGGTGCCGGGCAAGAAGAACCCCGAAAAGCCTTTCGAGGTCTTCAATGCCAATATCGAGAACCTGGATCACTTCATCATTCGTGAAGCGCCGGGTCTGGAGTGACGGTTAGCCTTGGGGCAGTTGCAGTTTGACGGCACCGGGGTGTTGTTTGACGACGGAGTACGGCAGGATCGACCAGTCTGGCGCATCGCAAGCGCGGGCCACACGAGCAAAGTAAGGGCCGAGATAGAGACCTTTCGTGGTGAAGTACCAGGGTGAGTATCCCCAAATGCTTTCGTCGCTGTAGTCGCAAGCGTTGTCGTCGTCCTCCGCTGGTTTCTTCATTTCATTGGGGTAAAGCGTGGTGAACTGCTTGATCAGCCAAGGCACCAGCACTTCGCGCTGATAAGTTGAATACGCTTCACTTTCCGAAGCACTCAACGGCTGGTCACCTGTGCTGTCGCGGTCGGCATGTGACAGTGGCTTGCCCGCTCCGACCCATAACACGTCTGCCAAAGACAGCGGATGGCCGGTTTGTACATCAATATTAAGGGGTGAATCGCCGAAGTCCGGATGTGCACCGCCACAGTAATAGCTGGTGGAGATGTTAAGACTGACCACCGCTGGCGAGATCATCTTCGGTTCTGCTTGTTGCATGAAGTCGGTGTTCACGCCGCCTTGCAGCAGGCAGCCGTGATAACTGATCACCTCGCGCCACAACCTTCCGAGCAACTGCTGATTGACCCGCCGAAGGTCATCTTTTGGTAAACCGGATTCCACGCTGAACAAGGATATCTTCGACTCTGGCTCAGTCCACCATTGCAGGTCGTAGCCCATAAAGTTTTCTTTCTTCGCGGGTTTGAGCTTGAGTCCCTGTAAGCGCAAATACTCATACGGTGCACTTTGGGGCAGCGTGGCAATAAATGGCAAAGTCATTGAGGTCGGCGCTGGGAGTTTGGCCTCAGCCAGCTTCACCGGCAGTTTTTTACCCTGTGGACTTTGCCATTCGCCCTGCCAGCCATTGCTGGTTTTTTCCAGCTTCAAAGTTGCTAACGGCTCATCTTCGCCATAGCGGTTTTCACCTTCTACCAGCGTCAAAGTGCTTTCGTGCAACGAACCGCTGAGTGCCAGATCGCGATGGTATTTCTCGTAGAAATAGCGGCCATTCACTTCGTCCGGTTGCGTAGTGTTGAGCTCCACCACAATCGGTGTTTTACCCAACGTACCGGTGAACACGCGTCGGCCATCTTCAGCATGGGCGGTGGAAATCAGTGTGAACAGCGCCGCGGCGTATGGCGCCAGGCGCAGCAGTCCCTTGAGCATGGATCGATCCTTGAAAGAGGCGAAGGCGCCGCCGGTGTTTGCACACCGGCGCGCAGAAAGTCGGGGCGGATTATGGCGAGGCTAAACCAGAGAATCGAGTGCAACCGCACATTTCGGCCTCACCCTGGCGCTTAATGAAAAGCTTCGATCTCTCGCCACGCCGCCAGTCGTCGCTCCAAGGCACGTTTGATACCCGCCTCATTAACAGCGCAATAATCACGTAACCAGTGAGCGACCATTTCGACATTTGGCCAGTACGTATCTTTCTGGCCTTTGCTGCTCCTGGGCGTGTCATTCATCGCGGCATCGAAACCAATGGCTGCACGTTCACCTTGTGGTAAACAGCCCCACTCAGCTGCACTGCCCTGGAAATACCAGGCGATTTCATCAATGTGTTTTTGTGCGCTGCGATGGCTGCGCCGATAAAACCTGTACTCGCGACAGCTTTGATCCATACGCTCCGGCATGATGCCGGCATCGACCCAATCCATAAGACCATGATTGATCGCATCGCGAATCAAGCCTTCACGCCAGCGATCAGCAAACCAGGCAACAAAACCTTCTGCGTCAGCCTTTTTCGCATCGGCGAAGACCATGCAGTAACGGGTTTTCACATGGATAACAAACAATACGTGCTTACGTTGCACAGTGATCGCATGGACTAGCCACTGCTCTACAGATCTGCTGGCCTCGTCGTCTTCGATGGCCGGCGACGGCGGTTTGTTATCCACGGGCGAAATCTTTTTGCCCTTATGGATGCGGCTGAAGAACTTGCTGGCAGCCTCGGTGCAATTGAAGATCAACATCCTGGTTCTCTGCTAAGACGGTTAACGATGTTCAATCATCGCGTTCGATTTCTTCTGCCCATTCAATTCCGAAAGGCTGGCGTACAGCGTACGAGATTTTCTCACGCATCTCATCACTCAGAACCGATCGCTTCCTCACCGCGCCGTGACCTTTGCCTGAGCTGAGCCGAATAATCACTCATCTGATCACCATCCCCAGCATCACGACTATCAACAATCCAACATAAACCCACGCATGCACCCGATCCGGTATCCGCCCGATCCATCGCGTCGCCAATCGAATCCCCAGTAACGACCCAACCGTCAGCACTGAAAACGCCAGCAAATCCACATACCCGATAAACCATGGCCCTAGATCTGTCTCGCTGAAACCGGCCAGCGCCATGTACGTCAGGGTCCCGGCCACTGCCACCGGTACGCTCAACGGATTGGCCATGGACGTCGCCTGGGACATGCTCAACCCGCTGCGGCACGGTCATGACGCTTCCTCCTACGCCAAGAAACGTCGCGATGGCGCCAATGCCTACACCGCCGCCGGACGTTTCCATCCTGCCCAATCGGCGTGGGACTACGTCTTTAGCGTGTGTGAGAAATCCGCGTCGCAGCAGGCAATCAACGATGGTCACGCCAAGGTAGGCGATGAACGCATAGCGGATGACTTCGCCGCTGACCCACACGGCGGCGATCGCGCCGAGGATCGCGCCCAATCCGATGAACCCGCCCAACGGCCAAAGGTAATCCCGAATGAGATTGCCGACGCGGCGGTGTTTGTCGGTGGCTATCAGAGCGTTGACGATCATCACACAGGTCGAAGTGGCGACGGCAATGTGCATCGCTGATTGGCCGATGGGGTCGTCGGCCCCGTGACTGGCGGTGAGCATGCGGTACAGCAGCGGTACAACGACGAAGCCGCCACCAAAGCCGAAGAGCACGGCGGTGATGCCGGTCAGACAGCCAAAGAGGGTTAGCAGGAGGTAGACCATGGCGCGTCTTCCGGTAATGAGGAGCGGTCGACGATAGAGCGACATGGTTTGGCCTGCTTCAGCAAATCAGCCAATAATGTTTGCGTTTACGCCAACCGCTGGGGTGCCGTTCGATGCGCAATGTTTCAATCAATTTGCTGGATGACACACCGCGCCCGGTTGTGGCGATCGGTACGGATTATTCCCACGGCCATCTGCTGCCATTTCATACGCATCGTCGAGCGCAATTGCTCTACGGCGCGACGGGAGTGATGCAGGTCAGCACCCATGACGGCAACTGGGTGGTGCCGCCGCAACGGGCGGTGTGGATTCCGCCGGGGGTGGCGCATGAGGTGTTGATGCTTGGGGTGAGTACCCGAAGTTTGTACATCGAACCGGGAGCGGTTGATTTGGGCGAACGCTGTCAGGTTATCGACGTGTCACCGTTAATGCGCCATCTGCTCATGGAAGCGGTGGAGGTTCCGCAGGCCTACGACCCGAGTGGGCGCGACGGTTTGCTGATCGATTTGTTGCTGCACGAAGTTACACGCAGTGCTCCTTTGCCCCTGCACATTCCGTTGCCGAACGACGGAAAACTACTCGCGCTGTGTCAGAACTTTCTGCATCAGCCCAACGCCCATCAGTCGCCACAACATTGGGCCGAGCAGTTGCACATAAGCTTACGCACCTTCAACAGAGTGTTTCGCCAGCAGACTGGAATGAGCTTCAGCGAATGGCGGCAAAGAGCCTGCGTGGTGCTCGCACTGGCACGGTTGGCGGCGGGTGAAACGGTGACTCGGATCGCCCTGGACTTCGGCTACGAAAGCCCCGCAGCGTTTTCGACGATGTTCCGGCGCATCCTCGGTCAGCCACCGTCCGTCTGGTTGGAGGTGGCAAAATAGGCAAAATCAAAAAATGCGTTTGATCCCGACTGAAAACAACTGTACAAAAACACAGTACATTTTCAATCAGCACTCTTGAGCCCGGAGCACACCATGGCCTCTCTTGCGATGAACCACATCCTCGAACGCATTGCCCTTTTCCAGTTCACCCCGACGCACTGCGTGCAGGCCAGAGTAATGCTGGGCTGGAGCGTGGAACAGCTATCGCGGGAGGCTGAAGTTTCGGTAGGCGACATTCAACGGTTTGAAGCGCAGCAAGAAGTGGCGGATGCGGCACGCCTGGCGTTGGCCTACCGGTTTGAGTCGCGGGGGCTGGTGTTCTTTCCCGGGTTTGCGCCGGGCCGTAGTGCGAGTTTAAACGCGATGGCTTCGGAATCAGCAGGGCATGGGGAATATGCGATGGCTGAGTGAGGGTTTGTGGCGACGGGATAGATTCCTCGTCACCACGAAAATCAACATCAGCACTGACTGAAGGGGATCAGGCGTTTTGCACAACTCCCTCGCTCTCCCCTTCAATCCCCAACCACCAGGCATTGCCGCGCTGCGGTTGACTGATGTTGAACGCCTCTCCCATTTGCGGCGTCGTGATCGAAATGCTGCGCTCCCAGGCCAGCGCCAGTATCCGGTCGAACGGTTCATGCCACGCATGCATCGCCAGATCGAAAGTGCCGTTGTGGATCGGGAACAGCCAGCGGCCCTTTAGGTCGATGTGGGCTTGCAGGGTTTGCTCGGGTTGCATATGCACATGCGGCCATTCGACGTTGTAGGCGCCGGTTTCCATCAATGTCAGGTCGAACGGGCCGAACTGTTCGCCGATGCGTTTGAAGCCGTCGAAGTAGCCGCTGTCGCCGCTGAAGAAGATTCGTGTATCACCGTCGATCATCACCCATGACGCCCACAAGGTGCTGTTGCCGTC
Source organism: Pseudomonas sp. A0308 (assembly GCF_044218815.1). Classification (NCBI taxonomy): domain Bacteria; kingdom Pseudomonadati; phylum Pseudomonadota; class Gammaproteobacteria; order Pseudomonadales; family Pseudomonadaceae; genus Pseudomonas; species Pseudomonas sp. A0308. The sequence continues at coordinate 5,038,458 of NZ_CP162581.1, read as the reverse complement.
GAACAGACCACGACCGGAAAAGTGCTGCGACGGAGTGGCGATGAAGCGGACACCGGCGATTTCAGTACCTTGCCACCAGTCGAACTGGCGCACCTTGTTCGCGTCGATGCCCCACTTGATGAGCGTGTCGCCGACGCCCAGCGGGGTCAGGAACAGATTGGTTTTGACCGCCAGCCTGAGCACCGCCTCGTAATCAAGGTGGTCGTAGTGGTTGTGCGAAAGGATCACGGCCTCGATCGGTGGCAACTGGTCGAGGCTGATCGGTGGTTGATGGAAACGCTTCGGGCCGGCCCATTGCACGGGCGAGGCGCGTTCGGCGAAGACCGGGTCGGTGATCCAGAATTTGTCCTGCATCTTCAGCAACAGAGTCGAGTGGCCGAGACGAAAAACGCTTTGGTTCGGCGCTGCCAGCAGATCTTCACGGGTCAGCGGTTGCACCGGGATTGCCGCAGCAGGTCGGGTGTTGCTCGGTTTGTGGAAAATCATGTTCCACATGATCCGCAGCATTTTGCGCACACCTTCGCGTTGCACCGGCGCATGATTGCGGAACAGCCCTTGATCCTGTCGAGAGGCTTCAGGCGTGGATGTTTTATCCGGAACGGAAACTGGATTGGCCATGACTGATTGACTCCAGAAAACCCGCGCGATTCACGGTTTTCCTCGGTGGGACGATAAATGGCCAAAGCACGCACGCATCAGCCGAACGGTCTGTTTTTAGGTTGCGAGGATTAACGCAACATTACACTCGACGGTGTAGTTTCTAGGTTGCATCAAACGAGATGACAAGTAAACTGCCAAGTGTAACTTCACCCTTTTCCTGCCGAAGCGTACTTATGACAGCTCCACAGCGCCTCACCGACCGCAAACGCGAAGCCATCATTCAGGCGGCGATTGCCGAATTCCGTGCCAACGGTTTCGAGATCACCAGCATGGACAAAATCGCGGCGACTGCCGGTGTGTCGAAGCGCACGGTGTACAACCATTTCCCCAGCAAAGAAGAGCTTTTCGCCGAAATTCTCAACCAGTTGTGGGCGCGGATCAGCGCCGAGCAGTCGGTCATTTACCGAGCCGATCAGCCGCTGCGCGATCAGTTGCGGCAGATGTTGTTGGCCAAACTGCATTTGTTGGCTGATGACAATTTTCTGAGCCTGGCTCGCGTGGCAATTGCCGCGACCATTCACTCCCCGGAACGCGCGCAGAACATGGTGGCCCGCATGGGAGAGCGGGAAGAAGGCCTGACGGTATGGATTCGTGCCGCCCAGGCAGATGGCCGGTTGAAAGCCGTTGATGCGGATTTTGCTGCGCAACAGTTGCAGGGTCTGCTGAAGTCGTTCGGCTTTTGGCCACAGATTTCCATGGGGCGGCCACCGCTTGATGAGGCCATGCAGAACACCGTGGCCGAATCGGCTCTGGAGATGTTTCTGGCGCACTATCAGCTCTAGAACAACCCTCCCCTGCGCATCCCCCAAATCAAATGGCTCGAAAGGACACTGATTATTTCCGCTGGAATAAATGACAATGTCCGCCAATGACCGACGAACGGTCAATTCGATAAAAATACTGCAAAGTATTTCAGGGCGATCTGGCGCAGGACATCATGGAAAACCAACGCGGCAAAGGCTTGTCATTCTCCAGACGTATTTACCTGCCACGCGCCATTGGGCTGGGTGTCGGTTTTTTCAGCGTCGCCGCGGCGCTGTATCCGCTGAGCACGCCGACCTGGCTATGGGCGCTGTTGGTGTTCAACGGATTTTTCTGGCCGCACGTGGCCTATCAAATGTCGACCCACTCGGCATTTCCCTATCAGGCCGAACGCCGCAACCTGTTGTACGACTCGCTGTGTGGCGGCTTCTGGGTCGCGTGTTTCCAGTTCAATCCGCTGGCCACCGTGACCGTCTTGTCGATGATGACCATGAACAATGTCGCGGCCGGTGGCCGTCGTCTGTTCATCTTCGGCGCTCTCGCCCAAGTGGCCGGCGTGCTGCTCGGCGCAATGCTGCTGGGCTTAAAATTCAACCCGATCATGACGCAAATCCAGGTCTGGGCCTGCTTGCCGATGCTGACCCTATATCCGCTGGCACTGGGCATGGTCTGTTACCAACTGGCGATCAAACTGGCCCAACACAAACGCGCGCTCAGCGGCCTGAGCCGCACTGACAGCCTGACCGGATTGCTCAATCACGGGGCCTGGAAAGATGTGCTGCACCTGAAGTTTCAACAATGTCACCAGCACAACAGCCAAGCCATTGTGGCGCTGATCGACATTGATCATTTCAAGGTCATCAATGACAGCTACGGGCATATCGTCGGCGATGCCGTGCTGCAACAGTTGAGTCGCGAGTTGAAACGTCTGCTGGTCGAAAATGAACCGGCCGGACGCTACGGCGGCGATGAGTTCTGCGTGATTCTGCCGAACCTGCCGTTGTACAAGGCTGAAGCACTGATGGAGCAACTACGCCAGGCGCTGGATCAGTATCGCCATCCCGATGTGCCACAACTGCGGGTCAGCCTCAGTATCGGTCTGGCGCAGTTCCAGCCCTCCTATTGCGATGCGATTGTCTGGCTGGATGCCGCCGACAAGGCGCTGTACACAGCCAAGCATGCCGGCCGCAACACCATCGGCGTGGCGATGAGCGATCCGGCCTCAAATGACGCCAGTCTGCTTGGCATCTGAGCACGTTCGTACAATTTCGAAGCAGCAGTTTCTTGTACAGAACCTATAAGTCTGTATAAGATTCATTGGTCAGCCTGGATGCTGGCACTTTGCAGCCAATGCCAATAACCCTCAGCTTGGTCTGCCCCGCGGAAACAGGGACAAAACCCCGTCTTCCCCTACTTCCAGGTATGCGCCATGTTTTTCAATCGCCACAAATCAGCCCTCGACGACCTTCAACAGACCCTCACTCAACAGAACGGCCTGCTCGATGCAATCAACCGCTCCATGGCGGTGATCGAATTCGATCTCGACGCAGTGGTGTTGAGCGCCAACGACAACTTCCTCAAAACCATGGGTTACCGCGCCGAACAAGCCATTGGCCAACCCCATCGTCTGTTCTGCACGCCTGAGTTTGGCCGCAGTGCTCAGTACAGCGAGTTGTGGTCACGCCTGAAAAGAGGTGAATTTCAGTCCGGCACGTTCGAACGCATCAATAGCAAAGGCGAATCGGTCTGGCTCGAAGCCAGTTACAACCCGATCAAGGATGCCGCCGGACACGTGGTGAAAGTGGTCAAGTACGCGATGGACGTCACGGCCAAGGTGCAGCAGGAAAGCGAGGCCAACGCCAAGTTGGAGGCGATCGACCGGGCGATGGCGGTGATTGAATTCAACCTCGACGGCAGCATTATCACGGCCAACCAGAATTTTCTGACGCGCATGGGTTACACACTCGCCGAGCTCAAAGGCAAACATCACCGTTTGTTCTGCACCGCAGAATTGGTCAACAGCAGCGCGTATCAGGATTTCTGGCGACGGTTGAATCAGGGGGAGTTCTTTCAGGGCCAGTTCGAACGCGTCGACAAGCGCGGCCAGACCGTTTGGCTGGAGGCCAATTACAACCCGGTTTACGACGCCTCCGGCCGTTTGTGCAAAGTGGTGAAATTCGCCTCGGACGTCACCGCTAGGGTCGAACAGCACGAGCAAGACGCACGCAGTGCCAGCGCCGCCTATCACATCTCGGTCGAGACGCGGAAAGTCGCCGAACAAGGCACTCAGGTCATTCAACAAGCGGCCAGCGAAATGCGCGAAATTGCTGAAGATATTGCCGCGTCTTCGACGCTGATCGCCCACCTGGGTGAACGCTCGGAGCAGATCACGGCCATCGTCAACACCATTCGCGGGATTGCCGACCAGACCAATTTGCTGGCGCTCAACGCTGCCATCGAAGCGGCGCGCGCCGGTGAACAGGGCCGTGGTTTTGCGGTGGTGGCCGATGAAGTGCGGCAACTTGCGGCGCGTACCAGCGGCTCCACAGCGGAAATTTCCAACATGATCGGTTTGATCCAGAGCGAAACCCGCCAGGCGATCAAGAGCATGGACGGCACCCGCGATCGCGCGGCCCAGGGCGTGGAACTGGCGGATCAGGCGGGTACGGTGATCTTGCAGATTCGTGATGGCGCCAGTGAAGCGGTGCAGGCGGTGAGCATGTTTGCCAATGAGCGGGCGCCCAATTGAGGGTTGTGCAGGAGCGATAGACCGAGTCGCGACCTTCGCGGGCAAGCCCGCTCCCACAGGGAATGAGTCAATCACACATGCTGTGTACGACTGCTGAACCTGTGCGGACTTGCCCGCGAAGAGGCCGGCCGCCACAACGCAGAGCTATAGTGACGGCACGTCCGAAGTCCTGCCGAGCACATCATGAATAGCGAAAAACCCGAAACATCCCCCGCCCCCATCGATCACCTGCGCTTCCACCGCCCCCACGCCCACCTGAACACGACTTTCGGCAACGACGCCTTCGCCCTGCGCGCCGAAGCCTTTGCGCGGTTCTTCGGCACGCCGCTGTTCCTTGGCGCGCAAACCTTGATTGTTGCGGTGTGGATCGGCCTCAACGTTTGGGGCGTGACTCAATTCGACGTCTACCCGTTTATCCTGCTGAACCTGGCCTTCAGCCTGCAGGCGGCCTACGCCGCGCCACTGATCCTGCTCGCACAAACCCGTCAGGCCGCACGCGACAAAGCGCAGGCCGACGCCGACGCGCAGCACCGTGAAGCGCTGGCACAGGCCAATACCGAACGTCAGGCTGAGGCGGCGAAGAACTCCGCGCAATTGCTGGCGTTGCTTGAACAAAACACCCGCCTTACCGAAATGACGAAAAACCTCACGGAGCGCATCGAAGGCCTGACCAGCGAATTGCACGCTCACGTGTGCCAGAACCCACAGCGTTGATCAGGGCAACCGCAAGGCCTGCCCTGGTTCATCGTCCAATGTGGCCGGCCAGCGCATAATGGCTACGATCTCAGGACAATCACGTTTGCCACTCTCTTGAAAAGGAAATCCCATGGACGCCATTTCCGTCGCCCTGATCGGCGATTACGACCCGCAAGTTACTGCCCACCAAGCTATCCCTGTGGCCCTTGCTCTGGTCGCCGAACAGCTCGATCGCCAAGTGCAATTCGAATGGCTGGCCACGGATCAAATCCACGCTGATACACCATTAAACAGGTTCGACGGTTTCTGGTGCGTGCCTGCCAGCCCTTACAAAAGCGAACAAGGTGCGCTGAGGGCGATTCGTTTTGCCCGCGAGCAACAACGCCCTTTCCTCGGCACCTGCGGCGGTTTTCAACATGCGGTACTGGAGTTTTCCCGCAATGTGCTGGGCTGGATGGATGCCGAACATGGCGAAACGTCCCCCAACGCCGAAAGAGCAATCCTCTCCCCGTTGACCTGTTCGCTGGTGGAAGCCATCGACAGCATTCATCTACTGCCCGGGTCGTTGATCGCCAAGGCGTACGAAACGTCGGAGATTCAAGAAGGCTATCGCTGCCGCTTCGGTGTGAATCCGCAGTTCGAAGCGGAGCTTTTAAAACATCAGCTACAGGCAGTGGGTCGTGATTCAGCGGGGGACTTGCGGGCGATCGAACTCAAAGATCATCGTTTTTTTGTCGCGACTTTATTTCAACCGGAGCGTGCGGCACTCAAGGGACAGATGCCGCCGCTGGTTCGGGCATTTATTGAAGCCTGCGCGGAGCCACGTTGATGACGTCTTGCTTCGCGGTGATTTTTTACCTCGACCCGCATCGAGGGTGACAACGGTTATGCCAGCGGCGGACTCACAGACCTGATCGCTGGCAAGCCAGCTCCCACAGGTTAGGTGTTGCTCTGAAGATCACGCCGTACCTGTGGGAGCTGGCTTGCCAGCGATGAGGCCCTGACAGCCACAGCAAAAACCTCAGCCCCGCACCAAACTCCGCACCGCTTCAATCTCCGGCACTTCACGTTTGCTCATATACACCCGCAACGGCTCAGTGATGTTGATCCGGTCATCGATATTCTGATCCAGCAGCAGCTGAATCAGCTCACGCTTCAACGTCATGGTCGTGGGCGAAATCGGGGCCCAGACGAATTCGCTGGTCGGGATAATGCCGTCATCCGCCACGTCCATGCCGAATGAGTCTTCGCTGAAACGCACAATGTACTGGCCGGTCTTGCGGTTGAGGCCAACGAAGCCTTTGAGGTCGTCGGCCGCCTGGCAGATGAGTTGGGAGGTGATGCGCATGGTAAACCTCACGAAATGTTGATCGATGGTTTACACGCAGGACAACTGAACGGCGCGCCCTCTGCCGGGACGTCTGCCGAGGGCAAGCGTACTGCAAACAGCACCACAAAAGTGCAGGAAATATCGCTTTTAATAGGTTTATGTCGGTCTGGCGATAGCATGCAATCGATTCAGTTGTTAAAAGGTACGTCTTTTAAAATGCCCTGCGAAAGGACCTCGACCATGCCCGCCACTTTCACCAAAAGCGCCCTCATGCTGAGCCTGTTGCTCGGCCTCAGTCAGGCGCATGCCGCCACGCACAGCGATCCGAACGCCGTGGCTGGAGCTCACGGCATCCCGCACCCGGCGGTAATCGCTCACCGTGGCGCGTCCTTCGATGCACCGGAATCCACCGCTGCGGCCTATAAACTGGCCCGTGACCTCGGTGCCGACTATCTGGAAATGGACCTGCAACGCAGTAAGGACGGCGTGTTGTTCGTGCTGCACGACGACAATCTGCAGCGCACCACCGACGTTGCCAGCAAATTCCCGGATCGCAAGGACAGCCCGGCCAACGCCTTCACCATGGCCGAGCTGAAAACCCTCGATGCCGGCACCTGGTACAACACCAAATACCCGGACCGCGCGCGCCCGTCCTACGCCGGGCTGAAGATCCTCACTCTCGATGAAGTCATCGACATCGCCCAAGCCAATCCGCAGCACAAACCGGGCCTGTACATCGAGACCAAAGAGCCGCAGTTGTTCCCCGGCCTCGAAAAAGACCTGAAGGAGAAACTGCAGGATCGCGGCTGGCTCAGCCCGGCCGGCTCGAAACTGGCGAAAAGTGCGCTGGGTGTCGGTCAGGGCAAAGGCAAGGTGATCCTGCAGACTTTCGAGAAGAACAGCCTCGAGCTGCTGCAAAAGGAAATGCCGCAGGTGCCGAAGATCCTGCTGCTGTGGGTCGGCGAAGGCAGCATCGAGCCGAAATCCAAGGTGACGTTTGCCGAGTCCGGTGAGAAAGACAAAAACGCTTTCTACGGCAAGCAGGAGCCGAAATCCGAAGCTGAATTTAAAAAATGGGTTGATTACGCCAAGGCTCAGGGCGCTATCGGCACAGGCCCTTCGGCGAAGCTCACCCAAGGTGGCGACCAGAGCTATTCGGATCTGGTGCAACCGTGGATGAACCAGTACACCCACGACCAAGGGATGCTGGTGCATGTCTACACGGTCGATGAACCGGTGGACTTCGACAAAGTCATGGCCGCAGGCGTCGACGGCATCTTCACCAACCGCGCCAGTGAACTGTTGAAGTTCTACAAACGCCCGGCGGCCGGTAGTGTTGATCAGGTGTTGAAGAACAACGGGTTCTGATCAGTTAACGAGGTATCCGCATCGCGAGCAGGCTCGCTCCCACAAGAGCAATCTGCGAACGATGCGGGGTTTTAAGGGTGAGTTAAGTTGCGGTGGTTAACCTGAGCCCACTTAAACGATTTACCCAAGGAACGAACCGATGAAAACTTTGACTGCCCTGTTTACCGCTGCTGCCCTGACCCTCACCGCTGGTATCGCTCAGGCTGATGTTCGCGTTGATGAGATCCCTGAGTTGGTCAAGTCTGGCAAGATCAAGTCGCTGGAGTCGATGAACGCCGAGGCATTGAAACTGCATCCGGGTGCAACCATCACTGACACTGACCTGGACAACCACTTCAACGGTTACGTGTATGAAGTTGAATTGAAAATGGCTGATGGCAGAGAGTTCGATGTCGACTTCGACGCCACCACCGGCAAAGTGTTGAGCAACAAGCAAGACACTTGATACACCGTTTAACCAAAGCCGCACGATTGAAAGATCGTGCGGCTTTTTTACGTCTGGGGTCTGGCCTGGATGATGTGTCGCAAGAAAGATCGTCCCCCCCTCACCCCGGGAGAGGGCCAGGGTGAGGGGAAATGGCGTCACGCGCTCAGGCGGGCGGTGACTTCGTTCAGTTGCCCGGACAGGCCGTGCAGATTCTGGCTGGCGCTTTCGGTGCGCTGCACGTTGTCCAGGTTGGTGCTGGCAATCGAGGTGATTTCGGTCAGGTTGCGCGAGATGTCCTCGGCGACCGAAGTCTGCTCTTCGGCGGCCGTGGCGATCTGACGGTTCATGTCGCGAATCGCTTCCACCGCGTGGGTGATGCGTTCCAGCATGGCGCCTGCCTGCGTCACTTGCTCAACGCTTTCGTCGCTGCGGGTCTGGCCGCTATCGATGGCTTGCGCCGCGTCTATCGCGCCAGTCTGCACACTCTGAATGATCTGGTTGATCTCGATGATCGACTCAGCCGTGCGCTGCGCCAGGTTGCGCACTTCGTCAGCGACCACCGCAAAACCTCGCCCGGCCTCACCGGCACGCGCCGCTTCAATCGCGGCGTTGAGCGCCAGCAGGTTGGTCTGTTCGGCGATGCCGCGAATCACTTCCAGCACTTTGCCGATGCGGCCACTGTCGGTTTCGAGACGACGAATGACCGTGGCGGTGTTGGCGATTTCGCTGCGCATCAGCGTGATGGAGTGAATGGTGCTTTGCATGACCTTTTCACCCTGCTGGGCGGACTGGTCGGCATCGTCGGCGGCTCGCGCGGCATCGGCGGCGTGACGCGCGACTTCCTGGGCGGTGGCGGACATTTCGTTCATCGCCGTGGCCACCTGGTCGGTGCGGTTGAACTGCTCGTTGGTGCCGCCGGCCATGGTCGTGGCGATGGCGTTCAATTCGCCGCTGGCGCTGTCCAGATCACTGGCGCTGCGCTGCAAACGGGTGAACGTATCAGCGAGGAAGTCGCGCAGGGTATTGGCTGCGGCGGCGAGGTTACCCAGCTCATCCTGACGGTCGCTGACCACACGCTCGGCCAGTTTGCCGCGGCTCAGTTGGGTGACGTAGTCGATGAGTTTGCGGATCGGTTCGACCAGGTTACGGTTGACCAGCCACAGGCTCAACAGCCCGATCAACAGACCTGAAGCGAGCATCACCAACAGCCCCAGCCATACGGTGCGATCGGCATCAGCACTGATCAGCGCCGACTGCTCGGTGCCCTGTTTGCGCAATTCGGCGACCAGCTCGCTCATCTGATCGCTGGCAGCGCGATCGACACCTTTGACAGCGGCGTCGCCGACAGCAGAATCGCCACCCGCGGCGACGTAGGCATCACGGCCCTTCTGGTAGGCGCCTGCCAACTGACGATGCTCTTCCTGCAAGCGTTCGATGCGGGTTTTCAGGCTTGGCTCGATGCCTTTCTGGCTGGCCAGTTCGCCAAGAATTCTCTGCACATCGCGCTGGCGATCTTCAAACTGGCTCCAATACTTGGCCAGATCCGCCGGCTGCTTGCCACGCAGCAGGACGTTTTTCCATTCCTGTACCTGCACCTTGAATTGCAGGTTGGCTTCATCGATCAATTGCGAAGTGTGCAACGGGCCGGCAATCAATTGGCTGTAGCTTTGCACGCCATTCGAGAGGAAATGGAAACACGCCAGCGCGATCAACAAGACCGCCAGCAGGCTACCGCTCAGCAGGGCGAGAATTTGCGCTCTCAGGGATTTTTGCAGCATCGCAGATACTCAGGACAGGGATGAGGCACGCCAGCAAAAGGCGTGAAATATTGCCGGACGTCCCTGTCGGCGAACCTTGGCCAACGGCCAGTGGCGCGCAACCTAACTCACCTGAGATCGGCGCGCCAGAGTGCTTCTTGAACAAATCCCGACCGCCGGTAACACTTTGATTTGACGTCATTTAGCTGTCACACAAACGTCATGTGACATTGCGATGATTCGGCACAGGTGAATCTGAAAATCCCGCCCAGCGCCCTCCTCGCAGCGAGCCTCCATGAACCACAGCCTCGATATCAGCCATCGCGATCCGGACCTGTTCGGTTTGCTTTACGGCTTTCGTTTCCTGCCCGGCGAACGGGGTCGCGAAGTCGATTCGACAACTGCATTGCGTTGCCTGCAAGACGACAACGACAGCGGCGAATTCCTCTGGCTGCATCTGAACCTGGCCCACGCGGCATGCGAGCGCTGGATGAAAAGCCATCTGCAATTACCCGAAGAATTTTTCGAGGCGCTGCACGAAGGTTCGCGCTCGACGCGCATCGAGCACGTTGACTCGGCGTTGCTGGCAGTGGTCAACGATGTGGTGTTCAACCTCAGCAGCATGGTGTCGTCGGACGTGTCGACGCTGTGGGTGTGCGTGCGCAGCAAACTGATCGTCAGTGCGCGCCTGCAACCGCTGCACTCGGTGGATAAACTGCGCTCGTCGGTGAAGGCCGGCGAGCGTTTTCGTTCGCCCTCGGAATTGCTCGTGCACCTGCTGCGCGATCAGGGCGAAGTGCTGACGCAGATCGTGCGCAAGACCAGCATGAGCGTTGATACGGTCGAAGACGAGTTGCTCTCCTCGCGCCTGTCGACCAACCGCGCCGAACTCGGTGCCAACCGCCGAGTGCTGGTGAGATTGCAACGGCTGCTGGCACTGGAGCCAGGTTCGTTACTGCGCCTGCTCAACCGCCCGCCGCCGTGGTTGCAGAAGGAGGACGTCAAGGAACTGCGCAAATCCACCGAGGAGTTTGCGCTGATCATCAATGACCTCACGGCCCTCGGCGAGCGCATCAAACTGTTGCAGGAAGAAATCGCCGCCAACCTCAACGAACAGAGCAACCGCACGCTCTTTACCCTGACAGTGGTGACGGTGCTGGCGCTGCCGATCAACATCATTGCCGGTTTCTTCGGGATGAATGTCGGCGGCGTGCCGCTGTCGCAGGACGCGCATGGGTTCTGGATACTGGTCGCGTTGGTGGCGACGTTTACGGTGATTGCGGGGCGGTGGGCGTTTCGTAAGCGTGGAGATTATTAAGATCAAAAGATCGCAGCCTTCGGCAACTCCTACACTGCCACTGCAGGAGCTGCCGAAGGCTGCGATCTTTTGACTTTGCCTCCAGCGATTCATCCAAACACTGACCTGAGGCAGTCTCTCTGTAACATTCTGCAACGATCATGGGCGACATTCCTTCCCTCGCTCAGGATTGTCCTCTCATGGCTACTCCCTCCCTGACCGCCAGCCCAGCGTCCGCCGCCAGCGGCAGGCCCTCCCTCGACAAGAAAACCAGCCCGTTCACTTACGTATTGTTTTTCGCAGTGCTGGCCATGGGGATGCTGTTCACCGCCTACAGTCTGATGCACGACGTGCAGGAACTTGGCACGACGGTCACCACCTGGACGCCATTTCTGCTACTCGGCGTGGCGTTGGTGATTGCGCTGGGTTTTGAGTTCGTCAATGGTTTCCACGACACCGCCAACGCTGTGGCTACGGTGATCTACACCCACTCGCTGCCGCCGAATGTTGCGGTGGTCTGGTCGGGGTTTTTCAACTTCCTCGGCGTGCTGCTATCGAGCGGTGCGGTGGCATTCGGCATCATCGCCCTGCTGCCGGTGGAGCTGATCCTGCAGGTCGGTTCGTCTGCTGGTTTCGCGATGATCTTCGCCCTGTTGATCGCAGCGATCCTGTGGAACCTCGGCACGTGGTGGCTGGGTTTACCGGCCTCGTCGTCGCACACCTTGATCGGTTCGATCATCGGCGTCGGCGTGGCCAATGCCTTGATGCATGGCCGCGACGGCACCAGCGGTGTCGATTGGGCGCAGGCCACCAAGATTGGTTATGCGTTGCTGCTATCACCGCTGGTGGGTTTCGGTTGTGCGGCGCTGTTGCTGCTGGCCTTGCGCGCATTCGTGAAGAACCGTGCGCTGTACAAGGCACCGAAAGGCAACACTCCGCCGCCATGGTGGATTCGTGGTCTGCTGATCCTGACGTGCACCGGCGTATCGTTCGCCCACGGTTCCAACGACGGCCAGAAAGGCATGGGCCTGATCATGCTGATTCTGGTCGGCACCTTGCCGATGGCCTATGCATTGAACCGCACCATGCCCGAAGAACAATCGCTGCAGTTCGCCGCCGTGGCGCAAGTCACCCAACAAGCCCTGGTGAAAAGTGCGCCGCAGCCGGCACCTGCCGATCCGCGCCCGATCCTCTCGGATTACGTGCGCAGCAAGGAGGCCACGCCGCAACTGATCCCCGCCCTCGCCGCACTCACCGGGCACATTGGCGAGGAAGTCAAAGGCTACGGTTCGCTGGCGAAAGTCCCGGCCGAGGCGATGGGCAACGTGCGTAATGACATGTACCTGGCCAGCGAATCGATTCGCCTGATGGACAAGAACAAGGTCGGCAACTTCGACGCCGACACCGCAGGCAAGCTGCAACTGTTCAAGCAACAGATCGACAACGCCACACGGTTTATCCCGCTGTGGGTGAAGATCGCCGTTGCTATCGCATTGGGGCTCGGCACCATGGTCGGCTGGAAACGCATCGTGGTGACGGTGGGCGAGAAGATCGGCAACACCCACCTGACCTACGCGCAAGGCGCCTCGGCGGAAACCGTGGCGATGCTGACCATTGGTGCAGCGGACATGTTTGGTTTGCCGGTGTCGACGACGCATGTGCTGTCCTCGGGCGTGGCCGGGACCATGGTCGCCAATGGCGGTGGATTGCAGATGAGGACTATCCGTAATCTGCTGATGGCGTGGGTGCTGACGCTGCCGGCGGCGATCCTGCTGTCCGGTAGCCTCTACTGGCTGTTCACCCAGATCTTCTAACCGAAATAATCCCACTGCAGGAGCTGCCGAAGGCTGCGATCTTTTGATCTTTTTTAGATCAAAATCAAAAGATCGCAGCCTTCGACAGCTCCTACACGAAAATGAGGGTTAGCCCTGGCAGGCGTTGCGCATCAGGAAGCGCTCGCGCAGTACGTCGTAGCCCCAGTGATACACATAGGTGTACGGCAGAAAAAACAGCAACACGCCGATGTCGAGCAAGAACGCCTGCCACAAGCTGACCGACAGCCACCAGGCAATCAGCGGCACGCCCATCACGATCAATCCACCCTCGAACAGCAAGGCGTGAACGACCCGCACCCAGGCGTTGTGGGCAACATTCATGCGCTCGAGCATTCGGTCGAAAAACCGGTTGAACACCACGTTCCAGCCCAGCGCCAGCATCGCGATCAAAACCGTCACCGCGCCCATGTCGAGCAGCGGTTTTTTCATGATCCACGCCAGCAGTGGCGTGCAGATCAGAATCGCCAGCAATTCGAAACCGATAGCCTGGAAGATACGTTCAGTGATGGATTTTTGGGCAGTCATGGCCTGACTCCTTGAGTGAAGATGGTTGCCATGATCCATCCTCGCATCGATACTTCAAAACCAATAACCATCGATTGAGGCGATAGTTCATGGCATCGCAAGAAGTGCTTTTGGCATTCGTCCAAGCGGCGACCCAGGGATCGTTTTCGGCGGCAGCGCGCAAACTCGGGCGCAGTCAGTCGACGATCAGTGCGGCGGTGGCGAGTCTGGAGATTGATCTGGACCTGGTGTTGTTTGATCGCAGCAGCCGCAAACCGACGCTGACGCCTGCCGGCCACGTCATGCTGCAACGCGCCGAGGCGATTCTCACGGCCAACAGTCGCCTGGAAATGACCGCGCGGCAATTGTCCCAAGGCGTTGAGCCGAAGTTGACCGTGGCGATTTCCGACACTTATCAATCCGCGCGTTTCGAGGCGGCGCTGTTCGGTTTTGAACAGCGCTATCCGGATCTGGAACTCGAATGCCTGATTGCCGAATGCGATGACTTGATCGAACTGGTGCAGCGCGGTCGGGCGCATCTGGCGTTTGCCGAGATGCAGGACAATTACCCGCCGGACCTGGTGACCTCGACTGTGGCCGAGCGCACCGATATCGCCCTGTTCGTCAGTCGCGGACATGCGCTGGCGACACTGGAAAACGTCGACCAGCCGATCCTGGAGCAGCATCGCGAGTTGCGTCTGGCGACGATCGTCAATCCCTACGACAGTCGCGCCAAGGGCCGGGTGTGGTCGGCGCCGAGTTATCTGATGCTGATGGAAATGGCCGAAATGGGTTTCGGCTGGGCGCCGTTGCCGCGCTGGCTGGTGGGGCGTTTCGGCAATGGCACGCTGGTGGAGCTGACAGTGCGCGGCTGGCCGAAACCGGTGTTTGTCGATGCCTTGTGGTCGCGGCTATATCCGCCAGGGCCGGCGGGGAGCTGGTTGCTGAGCAAGATGCTGGAATAGATCAAAAGATCGCAGCGTGCCGCAGCTCCTACAGTTGCAACCCATGTAGGAGCTGCCGAAGGCTGCGATCTTTTGATCTTGTTGTTGATTGAAGAAAATCAACATCAAAAGATTGCAGCCTTCGGCAGTTCCTACAGGGGGTTGGGTGTCGGTAGTTGGTTTAAGCGCGCCTCGATGAACCGCCGTTCAGGCTCTTGCCGGGTTAACTCCAACGCCCGCAAATAAGCCACCCGCGCCTCCTCGACCCGGCCCAACTGCCGACAAAACTCCGCCCGCGCCGAATGCGCCAAGTGGTAGTCCTGCAATTCGCCGCGATCCAGAATCTCTTCAATCAACGTCAACCCCGCCAACGCCCCATCTCGTTTGGCCACCGCCACCGCGCGATTCAACTCGATCACCGGGGAAGGCATCGCCCGCAACAGCACGTCATACAGCCCGACGATCTGCTGCCAATCGGTTTCCTCGGCGGTTGGCGCCTCGGCGTGCACGGCGGCAATCGCCGCTTGTAGACAGTACGGCCCGAATCGTCGTGTGGTCAGCGCCCGTTCCACCAACGCACAACCTTCAGCGATCAACTCAGCATCCCACTGCAAGCGATCCTGATCGTCCAACAGCACCAATTCGCCATCGGGCGAGGTGCGCGCCGGACGCCGGGACTCGTGCAGCAGCATCAATGCCAGCAACCCCATCACCTCGGGCTCCGGCAACAATTCCATCAGCAGTCGCCCGAGCCGGATCGCTTCACGGGTCAGGTCCTCGCGAGTCAGCTCAGCACCCATCGACGCCGAATAGCCCTCGTTGAACACCAGATAAATCACCCGCAACACACTGTCCAGACGCTCGGGCAGTTCGCTCAGGCTGGGGACTTGATAAGGGATTTTCGCGTCACGGATCTTGGCTTTTGCGCGCACGATGCGCTGGGCAATGGCCGCCGGCGCCGAGAGAAAGGCGCGGGCGATTTCCTCGGTGGTGAGGTCGCAGACTTCACGCAAGGTCAGCGGCACTTGCGCATCCGCCGCCAGCGCCGGGTGACAGCAGGTGAAGATCAGCCGCAGGCGATCGTCTTCCACGTCTTCGTCGCTCCAGTCGGCATCTTCGAGCTCTTCGAGTTGCGCCAGCAACAATGGCTGCGAGGCTTTGAAGCGTGCACGGCGGCGTAGCACGTCGATTGCCTTGAAGCGCCCGGTCGACACCAGCCAGGTGCGCGGATTGTCCGGCACGCCGTCACGCTGCCAACGCTCGACCGCGACGAAGAACGCCTCGTGCAAGGCTTCTTCGGCAAGGTCAAAATCGCCGAGCAGGCGGATCAATGTCGCCAGAATCCGCCGCGAGTCTTCGCGATAAACCTGCTCGACCCGCGCCGCGACCTCAGACATTCAACTGCCGCACGGGACGCACTTCAACGCTGCCCACTCGGGCCGCCGGGATGTTCCCGGCGACCTGAATCGCTTCGTTGAGATCCTTGGCGTCGATCAGGTAGAAGCCGGCCAGTTGCTCCTTGGTTTCAGCGAACGGCCCATCGGTGATCGACAATTTGCCGTTGCGCATGCGCACCGTGGTGGCGGTCTGCACTGACTCCAGCGCCTCGGCGGCAACCATCCGCCCGCTGCCCTGGATCGACTCGGCATAGGCCCAGCATTCAGCGTCTTCAGGGCTGTCGGGGGACGAGTGCAGCAGGCGTTCATCGCTGTAGACCAGGCATAGATATTTCATGGCGCTCTCCTGATTCGAACGGATCAACTATGGCTGAAGATCACGGTTGCACATCGAACAGCGTGGCGCCGCTCATCGGATCGAACGGTGCCGACCAGTGTTCATGGGCAATCCGCCACGCGCCGTCGACCTGCCGATAGCAGGCGGTGACGCGCATCCAGCAGCTTTGGGTTTCACCCTTCTCGTTGGTACCACCGCAATTGGCGACCCAGTGGGCGAAGGCGATGTTGTCGGCGGTTTCGATGACGACTTCCTGAAAATCGAAGATGTGCGGGCCGGGGCACATTTGCATGCAGTCCACCCAATGCGCGCGGTAGGCCGGTTTGCCCTTGAATTGCAGGGCCTTGATCGCGTCGAACGAGACGATGTCATCGGCATACAACGCCATGACTTTCTCCACGTCCTTGGTCATGACGGCGTCGCGGTAGGTATTGATCAGAGCTTGGATGTCAGCTTGTGCGCTCATGGTGTTCTCCGTGATTTTTGTTGGAAAGACACCCTTAGTCGTTCGGCACGTCGGCAGATCGACAGGCGAAACAAAAAAATTCCGAAGGAAGCAAAGTCGCTAGAATCCGAGGCTCATCTTTGTAGGAAAAAGGAAATTCCCGTGTCAGCCCAACTCGTGCCGTACGACAGCCTGAACGCCCAGCAGCGTGAGCAAGTCGAGGCGATTGAAATCCACCCCGAGCAAATCAAGTTCTCCGGCGACATCCACGGCGCCCTGCACACCTTGCTGTCGAAACCCGGCCCTGGCGTGAAGGGTTTTGCACTGCTGGCCGATGAAGTGCCGGTGGCGTTCCTGCTGCTCAAGCGTCCGCCGGTGTTACCGGCATGGGCCGATGAACACAGCGCCACGCTGCATGCGTTGCAGGTCGATCGCCGGGCGCAGGGCAAGGGTTACGGCAAGGCGTGTCTGCATGCGTTGCCCGAGGTTGCGCGCCAGGCCTGGCCGGAGATCAAGGGACTGGAACTGTCGGTGGACGCCGACAACGAGGCTGCCATCGCGCTGTACGCCAAACACGGCTACGTCGACAGCGGCGAAGCGTACAAGGGCCGAATCGGTTACGAGCGGCGCATGGGTCTGTTTTTTTAAGTCATCGAGGGGATGCACGATGATCGATTCAATCGAAGCACTGGAAGCTATTTACGGATTGCCGCACGAACGTGCGGTGCGCAAGCAGATCACTTTTCTCAACGAAGACTATCAGGCGATGGTGCGGGTCTCGCCGCTGGTAATCGTCAGCTCGGTGGGTGCCGATGGTCTCGACAATTCGCCGCGCGGTGATGCCCCGGGGTTTGTGCGGATCGTCGATGAACGCACGCTGGCCCTGCCGGACCGCCCGGGCAACAACCGCATCGATACCTTGCGCAATGTGCTGCACGATCCACGGGTGTCGCTGCTGTTCATCATTCCGGGGATAGGCGAGACACTGCGGGTCAACGGCACGGCCACCATCAGCGCTGATCCGACGTTGCTGGAGAGTTTTGCGGTGAACGGCAAACCGGCGAAAACGGTGTTGCTGGTGACGGTGGAAGCGGCGTTTTTCCATTGTTCGAAGGCGTTTGTGCGTTCGGATGCGTGGAACCCGGAAACGCATCTGCCGCGCTCGGCACTGCCCACGGCTGGCGCCTTTCATAAACGCCTGAACGATGGGCAATTCGACGCCGACACGTACGACCGCGAAGCGCCGATCAGGGTCCGCGATAGCCTTTACTGACGCACCACGCCCCCCATGTAGGAGCTGCCAAAGGCTGCGATCTTTTGATCGTGTTTTTTACAAGCAAGATCAAAAGATCGCAGCCTTCGGCAGCTCCTACAGGGGGAAGTATTTACAGAGTCAGAATCATCTCGTGCCACGCCATCCCGCCGTGATCCGACTCCGACGGTTTGATGTAGGCAAAGCCGAACCCGGCATACAGCGGGATATGCTTTTCCTTGCACATCAAATGAATCGTCGCTTTATCCATCCCGCGCATGCGCTCGATGAACTCGGCCAGCAAGCGCTTGGCCAGGCCCTGCCCCTGATAATCCGGGTGTACCACCACCGACATGATCACCACGTTCGGCCCCGCCGGATCATGCCCGATCAGTTCCTTGAACGCCTCGTCCGACATCTGCACATCGAATGCCGCGCCCGCGTTGACGAACCCGGCGACCTCGCCATCGACCTCGGCAACGATGAAACCTTCCGGCCAGGTCGCAATGCGCGTGGCGATCTTTTCGCGGGTGGCGGCTTCATCGCCTTCGTAGGCAACGGTTTCGATGGCGTAGCAGCGATCCAGGTCAGTGGCGGTGACGTTGCGGATAACGGTGTTCATGGCAGCTCGGAAATCAGCGGGAAAAGTGCGCAAAGCATAAAGGAATAAGGACTGCATATCGATCCGCGCGGGCGGCGTAAAGCCTGCGTATAAGCGCTTTTCTTGCGCCTCGCGGGCGGCTATTTCTGTGGCGTGTCTCTGATTACCCTTGGGGGAAACCGTTTATGAGCAGCGTAGAAATCGGCCTGTTGATGGTGTTGGGCATCAGTACGTTCGGCTTTATAACCCTGGGCATCGACCTGTTGCGGGCGCGACGTGTGGGCAAGGGCAAGCGCGGCTGAAAACGTTGACTGGACGGATCGCCGATCCGTCCAGTCAACGTGCGTCAGGCCTTGAGTGGCAGCCAGATTTCCAGCGTGCCGGTATGCAGTTTGGGGTTGAAATCCTCACTGTAGCGTTCGAACTCAGGCGCATCGGCGGCTTCGCGTCCGGACTGCGGCAGCCAGGTTTTCCAGATGTACTGGAAGGTCTCTGGCAACTGATCCAGTGAACCTTTGTGCTCGAACACCGCGTAATCCTGCGGTTGCACTTCGATCCAACGGTACTGTTCCGGCAGGTCATCGAGTTTGCTGATCTCGACCCCGGCGATGTATTCGAAACCGCCCTTGCCGTCCGCATTGCAGCAGACGCCGAACGTCACTTCGTTCTTTTGCCCAGGAATCTTGCCCAGATGCGGGATGAATTTTTCCCACAGTTCAGGGATGCCATCGGTGGTGTCCTGAGTAAATCGTCCGCCAAGCCCTGCTATCAGCAGGAATTGTCCATGTTCGAAGCGAGGTTCTGCCACTTCGACGCGTGTTTGCTCATCCATGACTCGACTCCTGGAACGAAAAAAGTGGGTTCGGCTGGGAGTATAGAAGCCAAACCCGATTCGCAACATCAGAGCGTATGCAGGGCCTCGGCCGCACCTGACCCGACAAACTCGTTGTAGCCAGATACGATCACGTACGCCGCGAAATAGCAGAAGATCGCTGCAGATGCCATATAGGAGTAGCGCAGCAGCTTATCGCCCAGGAGCTTGCCACCATGGCTTGCGGCGAAGCACAAACCGGCCGACCACAACAGCCCGGCGCACAGAAACCCACCGAGAAACAACGCCGAGCTCAAAGGCCCGCCCCCGCCCGAACGGGCGATCAACGTGCCGCCTACCGCAGCGAACCAGAGAATCGCGCTCGGCGAAGACATGGCGAGGAAGATCCCCCGCAAGAATTCCTTGCGATGGGAGTTCTGCCCTACCTCAGCCGTCTCGGCCAGCAGCGCCTCGTGATGGATTGCCGAATAGATCATCTTCGCCGCAAAGTAGATCAGCAGCGCCGAACCGCCGATCCACAGCACCCAGCGCACGGTTTCGTATTGCAGCAACACGGTCATCCCGGCGAGCGCCAGCACCGCGTAAAACAGATCGCCGACACAGGTGCCGAGGCCCAGCGCGAAGCCCTGGAAATAACCGCGCTGCATGGCCAGCGTGATCATTGCGATGTTGGCCACGCCGATATCCAGGCACAGCGAGAGGCTCAGCAAAAAGCCGCTGGTGAATTCCATCAACCGATTTCCTTGGAAAAATTTGTTTACGCGCAGGCTGGACAGTCTGCCATCACAGCCCTTATCTTCGCCAACAGGTCACCGCAGTGACCAGCGTCGCTCGGACGGTTCCGGGCGCTTACGTTATCCGAGGCAACAATGGCTGAACAAGGTTCGCCGCGCCGCTTTGCGCGCATAGATCGACTCCCCCCTTACGTTTTCAACATCACCGCCGAGCTGAAGATGGCCGCGCGGCGTCGTGGTGAAGACATCATCGACTTGAGCATGGGCAACCCCGACGGGGCCACGCCGCCGCACATTGTCGAAAAACTCGTGCAAGTCGCCCAGCGTGACGACACCCATGGTTATTCCACATCCAAGGGCATTCCGCGTCTGCGTCGGGCGATTTCCAATTGGTACAAGCAACGCTACGAGGTCGATATCGACCCGGAAAGCGAAGCCATTGTCACCATCGGTTCCAAGGAAGGCCTGGCGCATCTGATGCTGGCGACCCTGGATCAGGGCGACACCGTACTGGTGCCAAACCCCAGCTACCCGATTCACATCTACGGCGCGGTAATTGCCGGCGCTCAGGTGCGTTCTGTACCACTGGTGCCGGGTGTGGACTTCTTCGACGAACTGGAACGGGCGATTCGCGGCTCGATCCCGAAGCCGAAGATGATGATCCTCGGCTTCCCGTCGAACCCGACTGCGCAGTGCGTGGAACTGGATTTCTTCGAACGGGTGATCGCCCTCGCCAAGCAATACGACGTGCTGGTCATCCACGACCTGGCTTACGCCGACATCGTCTACGACGGCTGGAAAGCCCCGTCGATCATGCAAGTGCCGGGCGCCAAAGACATCGCGGTGGAGTTTTTCACCCTGTCCAAAAGCTACAACATGGCCGGTTGGCGCATCGGTTTCATGGTCGGCAATCCGGAACTGGTCAACGCCTTGGCGCGGATCAAGAGCTACCACGACTACGGCACTTTCACCCCACTGCAAGTCGCCGCGATTGCTGCGCTGGAAGGCGATCAGCAGTGCGTGAAAGACATCGCCGAGCAGTATCGCCAGCGCCGTAATGTGCTGGTCAAAGGCCTGCATGAACTGGGCTGGATGGTCGAAAACCCGAAGGCTTCGATGTACGTCTGGGCGAAAATCCCTGAGGCTTATGCGCATCTGGGTTCGCTGGAATTCGCCAAGAAGCTGCTGTCCGAGGCCAAGGTGTGCGTCTCGCCGGGGGTGGGGTTTGGTGAGTATGGCGATGATCACGTGCGCTTCGCGCTGATCGAAAACCAGGACCGCATTCGCCAGGCTGTACGCGGCATTCGCGGGATGTTCCGGGCGGATGGGTTAGCCCCGAAATCCAGCACCTGACACCTTCCCTGTGGGAGCGAGCCTGCTCGCAAAAGCGTCGAGTCAGCTGAAATCCATATCGACTGACACATCGCATTCGCGAGCAGGCTCGCTCCCACATTGGTTTGTCTGTGTCACGAATCATCACCCACAAAAAAACCGCATCGCTGCGGTTTTTTTGTGAGTGGCGTTTGCTGTTAAACGAACATCGACAACAGCAGGATAAAGCCCAACGCGACCACCGAGAGGATGGTTTCCATCGCCGTCCAGGTCTTGAACGTCTCGGCCACGGTCATGTTGAAATACTGCTTCACCAGCCAGAAACCGGCGTCGTTGACGTGGGACAGGATCAACGAACCGGCACCGGTGGCCAGCACCAGCAGTTCACGGTTGACGCCCGGAACCATCCCGACCACCGGCACCACGATGCCCGCGCCAGTGATGGTCGCGACGGTTGCCGAACCGGTGGCAATACGGATCACCGCCGCCACCAGCCATGCCAGCAGGATCGGCGAGATCTGTGCGCTGACCGCCATGTGGCCGATCACATCGCCCACGCCGCTGGTGACCAGCATCTGCTTGAAGCCACCGCCGGCACCGATGATCAGGATGATCGCGGCGGTTGGCGCCAGGCTCGCATCCAGCCACTTGAGGATCTGGTTGGAACCGATGCCCTGCTTGTAGCCAAAGGTGTACAGCGACAGCAGCAATGCCAGCAGCAATGCCGAGATCGGGTGACCGATCATGTCCATCCAGGTGCGGAAGAAGTTACCGTCCGGCAACGCCACGTCAGCGAAGGTTTTCAGCAACATCAGGAACACCGGCAGCAGCACGGTGATCAGGGTGATGCTGAAGCTCGGCAGGACAGCGGTATCGTTTTCGCGGGCCAGTTGATCGACCAGTTCCTGATTCGGGTGACCCGGAATGTGCTTGGCGATGAACGTACCGAAGATCGGCCCGGCAATGATTGCAGTCGGCAGCGCAACGATCAGACCGTAGAGAATGGTCTTGCCGATGTCAGCGCCGAACACGCCGATGGCCAGCAGCGGGCCCGGGTGCGGTGGCACCAGACCGTGCACGGCGGACAGGCCGGCGAGCAACGGGATACCGATCTTGATGATCGACACCCCCGTGCGGCGGGCAACGATGAACACCAGCGGAATCAGCAGCACGAAGCCGATTTCGAAGAACAACGGAATGCCCACCAGGAACGCGGCGAACATCATTGCCCACTGGACTTTGTCCTTGCCGAACGCGCGAATCAGGGTCTGGGCAATCTGATCTGCCCCGCCCGACTCGGCCATCATTTTGCCGAGCATGGTGCCCAGCGCGAGGATGATGCCGACAAAACCAAGCACGCCACCAAAGCCGTCCTGGAACGCTTTGATGATGGTGCCGATCGGCATGCCGGACGTCAGGCCGAGGAATGCGGCGGCGATGGTCAGGGCAATGAAAGGGTGAATCTTGAACTTGGTGATCAGGATGATAAGTCCGATCACCGTGACCACTGCATCAAGCAGCAGGTAGGCGTCGTGGGACATGCCAAACATTGGGGGTGTCTCCTGGTTTGTTGTTGTTATTAAAGCGGGTTAATCAGAAGTCGTAAGGACAGCGCTGTCTGCATGAACACACTCATACCGCCTGTTTCAGGCCATTGGCCTGCCACCAGACGTGAGCTTGCTCTGCCAGTTCTTCGACGCTGTGGATCGAAGCGTTCAACGCCAGGGTCAACGGCTCGCCTTTGGGCGATTCGAGGGTGGCGAACTGGCTTTCGATCAGCGTGGCCGGCATGAAGTGGCCCGGACGATGGGACACACGCTCGGCGGCAACTTCAGGGGTCAATTCAAGGAACACGAAGCCCAGGCCCGGCAGAGCACTGCGCAAGACTTCACGATAACTGTGTTTGAGGGCCGAGCAAGTCAGCACCGGGCGCTGGCCCGTGGCGTCAACGCGACGCAGCTCCTCGCACAGGCTGTCGAGCCAGCCGGCACGGTCGTCGTCGTTCAGGGGGATCCCCGCGCTCATCTTTTCGATGTTCGCGGCCGGATGGAAAGTATCGCCTTCAATGGCAGTGGCGCCGCTCAATTGGCACAGGGCCTCGCTGACGCACGTCTTGCCGCAACCGGCAACGCCCATGATGACCAGGGCGGTGATGGGATGATTCATGAAACACCTCAGCGCGCAGACAGCGCTACCTTTGCAAGCTATGACTCTAGTGCACAGATAGAAGTTGCCGACGCCTTCTTGTCGTTTTTTTGGGTTGCAGCAGGTTTGTTCCCAACACCAAAAAGCGAAGATCAGGCAGGACCTCGCTTACGCATTTGCAGCTGCATCAGGACAGCGCTACCTTAGTGCCTTGATTTTTGTTTGGCAAGCCGCCCGATGACCACTCCTAAAAACGATAAAAATACCCGCACCACCGGCCGTCCCACCCTTAATGAAGTTGCTCGCCTTGCCGGCGTCAGCCCGATTACCGCTTCCCGTGCCTTGCGCGGGGTCAGCACCGTGGCCACCGAACTGGTGGACAAAGTCCGCAAGGCCGCCCTCGAACTCAACTACGTGGTCAACCCTGCCGCCCGCGCCCTGGCCTCGGCGCAGAGCCATTCGGTGGTGGTTTTGGTGCCGTCACTGTCCAACCTGTTGTTCATCGATACGCTGGAAGCCATTCATCGGGTTTTGACGCCCAAGGGCTTTGAAGTGCTGATCGGTAACTTCCACTACTCCCGTGATGAAGAAGAAAACCTGCTGCGCAACTACATGGCCTATCAGCCGCGCGGGTTTCTGCTGACCGGGTTTGATCGCACCGAAAGTTCGCGGCGGATGATCGAGGCCAGCAACATTCCCTGCGTGTACATGATGGAACTGGACAGCGCCGCCGGAGTGAATTGCGTCGGCTTCTCCCAGCTCAGCGCCGGCGAAACGGCGGCTGAGCATTTGCTCTCGCGAGGGCGCAAACGTCTGGCTTACATCGGTGCGCAACTTGATCAGCGCACGTTGCTGCGTGGCGAAGGTTTTCGCAAAGCGTTGCAGAAGGCCGGGCGTTATGACCCGGATCTGGAAGTGCTGACGCCTCGCGCTTCGTCAGTGGGATTGGGTGGCGAGTTGTTTCTGCAATTGCTCGCGGCGCACCCGGATGTCGATGCGATCTTCTTCGGTAACGATGACCTGGCACAGGGCGCATTGCTGGAGGCGCTGCGCCACGGCATCAAAATCCCTGAGCAAGTGGCGATTCTGGGCTTCAACGACTTGCCGATGTCCGAGCACATGGTGCCGCGCCTGAGCAGCATCAACACACCGCGTGAGGCGATTGGCCGGCGCGCGGCGGAGCAGATGCTGACGTTGATGGCCGGGAACAAGGTGGCACGACCGGTGGAAGACATGGGCTTCGAACTGAAGATCCGCGAAAGCACATAACCCCTGAAATTCCTGTGGGAGCTGGCTTGCCAGCGATGGCGTCCGGTCAGTCGATACATTTTTGGCTGATACACCGCTATCGCTGGCAAGCCAGCTCCCACAGGTTTTGTGGTGTTCGCAAAATTCAAGGTTGAATTACAATCCCGGTGGGAGCGAGCCTGCTCGCGAAAGCGTCGTGTCAGATAAGCAATTGACGACTGACACGGCGCTTTCGCGAGCAGGCTCGCTCCCACATTGGATCTCCACCGTCTCTAGTGACTGAGCAGGTCAACGAGGGCCAATGCGCCTTTCTGTAGCGGCTGGCTCTTGAGCCAAACCGCGTGCACCGGCAGCACCAGGCCATTTTCAATGTTGCGAAAATTCAGCCGTTTCAAACGCCCGGCATCCAGTCGCGACTGCACCACCGACAGCGGGAAATTGCCCCAGCCCAATCCCGCCTCGACCATCTCCATCGCTGTTTCCAGCGTATCGGTGCGCCAGTGAGATTCAGCCACCAATGGCCGCGTCTCACTGATCGGCAAGTCACGACTGGCGACGAAGATTTGCCGTACGTGCACCAGGTCTTCCAGAAACAGATCCTGGCCCTGCAGTAGCGGACTGTCCGCCGCCAGCGTAGCGATCATCCGTTCGCTGCCGACAAACTGAAAGCGCTCCAGCACGTTCATGCTCAACCCGGCGAACGCCAGACACACACTGACGCGGCCGCTGTGCAGCATCGCCAGCACATCATCCTGCGGCGCCGTCAGTACTTCGATATCGAGCAGCGGATGACGCTCGGCAATAGCCTTGATCGCCGCCAACAAACGCCGACGGTCGATGTCCGCAGTCACGCCGATCGACAACTTGCTCTCCAGCCCCAATGACAACTCCACCGCGTGTACTTGCAGTTGCTTGAGCTGCCCGGCGATCAGCCGGGCATGAGGGACCAGTGAAAGCGCCATTGCCGTCGGTTGCGGTTCGCGATGGCTGCGATCAAACAGCGAATAACCCAGTTCGGCCTCAAGGTTGCCGATGCCCATGCTCACCGCCGATGGGACTTTGCCCAATGCGCGGGCGGCGGCGGAAAACGACCCGCGCTCAATCACCGCAAGGAACAGTTCGATGCTGTCGCTGTTGAAATTCAATGGATCAACCTATCAATAGAACTGAAAGCTTCTGACTTTTTCTGTCAACCCTATTGAAGCTATCTTTCGCCGCCTCCGCCAGTCCCACTGGCAACAAATGGCAAGAAAGAGGCAAATCTGCATGCAAGGCGTCAAACGCAAACTGGTCTATGTGTCGCTCTACGAAGTGATCGGCATGACCTTTTCCGCCCTTGGTCTGGCGCTGTTGTCGGGCACCTCGCCGGGCAGTACCGGGCCGCTGGCTGTGATCATCACGACCATCGCCGTCACCTGGAACTTCATCTATACCTCGATGTTCGAGCACTGGGAAAGTCGTCAGCAATCACGCACCCGCACCGTAAAACGACGCATCGCCCACGCAATCGGTTTTCAACTGACGTTGATCGTGTTCCTGATTCCGCTGATCGCGTGGTGGATGAATATCAGCCTGGTGCAGGCTTTCCTGCTGGATCTGGCGCTGATCATCTTCATCCCTTGCTACACGTTTGCCTTCAACTGGCTGTTTGATCGGGTGTTTGGTCTGCCTGCTTCGGCGTTGCCGGATTCTGCGGCGGCGACATAAATCGTCAGCCACTGCAGTGACGTCAAGGACAGGCGACAAGTTTCTTGCTGCACTTTGACCTCAAGGCAGCATGAAACATGATGTAGGAGCTGCGGCACGCTGCGATCTTTTGATCTTGAATTTAAAGATCAGAAGATCGCAGCGTGCCGCAGCTCCTACAGTATTTATGCGGTGCTAGTTCAGTTGCAGGGTCTCATTGAACTGGCTGATCGCATCTACCACATGCCGCGAGCCTTGCTGGATTTCCAGAATCACCTCGCCCGCCTCGTTCGCCAATTCAACCCCAAGCCCGGTGCGGCTCAAACTCGATTGCATGCTCGATACCGCGCTTAGCGACAGATCATGGTTCTTGCGCACCACCTCGACAATCTCCAGCGTCGCCTGACTGGTGCGAGCAGCAAGACTGCGCACCTCATCCGCGACCACCGCAAAACCCCGCCCGTGTTCGCCGGCCCGCGCCGCTTCGATGGCCGCGTTGAGCGCCAGCAAATTGGTCTGATCGGCAATTCCGCGAATGGTCTGGACGATGGTGCCGATGATGTCCGATTGCTTGCTGACCGCATCGATGCTGACCGCCGCTTCGTTGAGATCGCGGGAAATGTCCTGAATGATCTGTACCGTTTGCTGCACGACCTGTGAGCCTTTTTGCGCGCAGGCGTCGTTTTGTACCGAAGTGCTGTGGGCCGATTCCGCGGCGTTCTGCAACGTGGTCATCTGATGGGTGATGTCGCTGGCGAACTTGACCACTTTGTACAAGCGGCCCTTGGCGTCGAACAACGGGTTATACGAAGCCTCGAGGTAAACCATCTGCCCGGACTTGTTCTTGCGCTCGAAGCGATGGGAGTGATATTCGCCGCGATTGAGCGAAGCCCAGAATGCCTTGTATTGCACCGACTCGGCTTCGGCCCGATGGCAGAACATGCTGTGATGGTGGCCGACGACTTCGCTGAGCGTGTACTGCGTGGTCTTCAGAAAGTTTTCGTTGGCGGTGATCACATTGCCCTCCGGCGTAAACTCGATCACCGCCATCGAGCGACCAATCGCCGCCAGCATGCTTTCCTCTTCATGTTCCTTATTGATCCGCGCGGTAATGTCCGACGCCACTTTGATCACACTTTTTACTTGTTTGTCCTGGCCATAGACCGGCATGTAACTGGCTTCGAGCCAGACCTCCTTGCCGCTCTTGTTCAAACGCAGGAACGTCCCGCTGATCGGCTCGCCCCGGGCTAGGTCGCGCCATAACTTCGCGTACTCCTCGCTGCGATAAAACGCTTCTTCGCAAAAGATCCGGTGATGTTTGCCGCGCACTTCTTCGGCGCCATAACCCATGGTCTTGCAGAAGTTTTCATTGGCATCCAGAACTATGCCATCGGGGCTGAATTCGATCATCGCCATCGAACGGCTGATCGCTGCCAACTTGGCATTGGCTTCAGTCAAGGCACAGCTGAAGCGCTCGATTTCCTTCAGGTCAGCCTTGTGATGTAGGTTGAACATGGTTGTATCACCTTCCGCGCGTTCTTTTGATTTGATGAAAGTTCAGGTCTTTCAGAATCCACCACTACGTTCCACAGAACAGGCACACGCATTCCTCCACGGGAGGAAGTTGTCAGGTGATAAATGATGATTAATCGGAGCGTCCATGCAGCAACGCTCTAATCAAGACATCCTTCTCTTGATAGCCCGGTTGAGGGCCAGCCCTAACGTTTTGAAGAAAGTCCATTTAGATAACGCTCCTTGTTGGTTCAGTGTCGGTGCCTCGGGTTGCGCACTCTGGCAGCATGAATCACGAACTAACCTTATGCACTCGGCATGCCTGGCACGACGGTCGACATAGTTAGTTATGGGTCAGCATAGCCAGCGCAAAGCCTGATGCAAGGCCACTAGTCGGCCAGTATCTGGCATTTTTTGCACAAAAATCGGTTCAGCCAGAAACAAAAAAAGCCTCCAGGAGGCTTTTGTGCAATGGCGAGCGAGATATAGGCAAATTATTTCTGATGCAGGCGGGAGCCCGAGAACCGGACTCCCGAAGGGCGTGATCAGTGACCGAATACGTCTACTTTCTTGGCTTTTTTCTCCGCCCGCTTCTCAATCGCGGTCTTGGCCGGTTTCTTCTTCGCGGCTTTCTTTGAATCCATACCTTTGGACATGATGATGACTCCACTCACATGACTGTAGGCTCAGGTATACACCTATCCAGTGACGCACGTTCTTTTATAATCGCCGCCTCCTCCACCGCCAGTCCGATCCCATGCCCGACACCCAGTACAGCCTGCTCGACGAATCGTTATGGCCCTTGATGAACAAGTTTTACCGCCGCCACCAATCTTCGATGAAAGCCGTGCGCGAGGCGCAGCTGTGGGTGGCGCGACGTGGCGACATTGTTGCGGCGCTATGCCTGCGGCCGGTGGCGGGTGGGCGTTGGTTGACGGGGTTGTTTGTTGATCCGCAATGCCGTGAGCAGGGAGTTGCTGCGCAGTTGATCAGCATTGCAGTGAAGGATGTGACAGAGCCGGTGTGGCTGTTCTGCCATCCGGATTTGCGCGGGTTTTATGAGCGACGCGGGTTCAGTGTCGACCCCGCCCTGCCCCAGGCGATGGCGGAACGGTTGAGCCGGTATGCGCGGAGCAAACCGATGATTGCGATGGGGTTGAACCCTTGAAACTGATAAAAACCAATGTGGGAGCGAGCCTGCTGGCGAAAGCGGTGTGTCAGACCAGTTTCTGTCACTGATGCACCGCATTCGCGAGCAGGCTCGCTCCCACAGGGGATTATTTGTGGACTCGGTTTATTCGTCCGCTGCGGGATCAAGGTCGGGGAACATCACTTCGGTAAAACCGAACTTGCTGAAGTCAGTAATCCGCGACGGGTACAACCGGCCGATCAAATGGTCGCATTCATGCTGCACCACCCGCGCATGGAAACCTGAAGCGACCCGCACAATCGGCTCGCCCTTCGGATCAAAGCCTTCGTAGCGAATCAGCTGAAAGCGATCCACCGCCCCCCGCAAACCGGGCACTGACAGGCAGCCTTCAAAACCTTCTTCCGTCAACGTATTGAGCGGCGTGATCAGCGGATTTATCAGGATGGTCTGCGGTACTGCTTCGGCGTCCGGGTAACGTTCGCTGTGCTCGAAACCGAAGATCACCAGTTGCAGATCGATACCGACCTGCGGCGCGGCCAGGCCGACACCGCCGACGCTTTCCATGGTCTGGAACATGTCGTCGATCAGTTGCCACAGCTCAGGGCTGTCGAACATTTCGGGCGGAACCGGCGGGGCGATACGCAGCAGGCGCTCGTCGCCCATTTTAAGAATTTCACGAATCATGATCTGGCTTCGTCAGTGTCCGGCTTGATCGAGTGATCGCGACCCAGGCCCGAGACGTGTTGTTTGGGAGTTTCATCGAGTTCGCCGGGGACTTTCTCGCCCGCGTCCTTGCCTTCGCTCGACATGTGCTCGATCACCGCATTCATCTCAGCGCCGAGCAGCAACACGGCAGCGGAAATGTAGAAGTACAGCAAGAGCACAATGATCGCCCCGATGCTGCCATACATCGCGTTGTAGTTGGCGAAGGTTTTTACGTAAAACGCAAAGCCCAACGAGGCAATGATCCACACCACCACGGCCAATACCGAACCCGGCGTGATGAAGCGAAATTCCTGTTTGACGTCCGGCATCACGTAGTAGATCAGTGCCACGGCGACCATCATCAGAATCACGATGACCGGCCAGCGCGCGATGGTCCACAGGGTGACGATGAATTCCTCAAGCCCCACCTGCGCGGCGATCCAGCCCATCACCTGCGGCCCGAGCACCATCAGCGCCGCCGCCACCAGCAACATGCCGGCAATGCCGACGGTGTAGACGATCGACAACGGGAAGCGCTTCCAGACAGGTCTGCCTTCGACAACGTCATAAGCGGCGTTCATTGCGCTCATCATCAGGCGCACGCCGGCAGACGCGGTGTAGAGGGCAATGACGATACCCACCGAGAGCAAGCCGCCCTTGGACTGCTGCAGCTGATCAATCACCGGGTTGACCTGCTCCAGCGCCTGCGGCGGCAGCACCAGCTCCGACTGTAGGCGCAGCCAGGAGAAGAAGTCCGGCAGGTGCAGGAAACCGATCAGGGCAATCAGAAACAGGATGAACGGGAACAGCGAGAACAGCATCTGGTAGGCCAGTGCCGAGGCGTAGGTCGACATCTCGTCGTCGATGAATTCAGTGACCGTGCGCACCATCACCCGGTGCAGGGGCAGACCTTTCATGTTCGGAAAAATCATTCGCGTCTCCTTTCGCCGCAATACAGGTTGAAGTCGTGGCGACTCAGGGGCCGTTTTTTACATCACGGTAGCCTGTTTGGCGACCCTTGCAGGATAACCGCAGGCTTTTGACACAAAAACGGCCATCCTTGGATGGCCGCTCGTGTCTTTCGTTCAAGGCCGGATTACGCCTTGTCGACAGTGTTCTTCACTGCGTCTTTGGCTTTGCCAACAGCTTGCTGGGCTTCGCCTTTCTTCTCTTGGATTTTGCCTTCGACCTGCATTTTGTCATTGTCGGTAGCTTTACCGATGCCTTGCTTGACGTTGCCGACTGCTTCGTTGGCCATGCCTTTTACTTTATCGCCTGTGCTACTCATGGTGTTTCTCCTTGGTGCAGTTAGGGGAAAGTCATTACGTAATCATTGACAGGCCGCTTTTGCGCCAAGTTTCATTTATTTTTAGCGGCTCATTTCGTCGCAGCGAGCAGGTTGGGCTTTATGTTTACTCGCCCAGCCCCGAGAATGCGCACCTATGGGCGCCGTGCGCCAGAGAACCGATCCCGCAGGAATGTTATGAAACTCGATAAAAAGCTGGCCATTGCCCGTAGAAACCAGGAACTGGGCGGTGCCGTGCTCGGCGTCAACAACTGCCACTTCGCCGAACTGAACCGTAACCGCAACATCTGGTGGTTCGACCTGCCGGTGGCGCGTCTGGCCGTCGGTCAGTACGAGTGGATTCACCTGCTGATGCACACACCGGCTACCGACGAACTGCTGCACCTGAAAGTGCCGACCGTGTTTCTGCGTGAGAAGCTCGAAGGACTGGTGATTCGCAATGAAGGCAAGCGCAAGGCTGCGTTGAGCCTGGAATTGAGTGCGGACAAGGATTCGTATCTGCAGGACATGCGTCCGACGGGGACTAACGTGAATTTCGCGCCGTTTCGTCAGTAACAGAAAAAGCCAAAGCTTCGCGAGCAGGCTCGCTCCCACATTCAACCGCGCTCCGTCAGTTGAAATACGGTCAAAAGTGGGAGCGAGCCTGCTCGCGAAGACGGCATCACAGGCAACGCACATCTACAGTCTGCACCAACAAAAAGCCCCGCATCTGCGGGGCTTCTTGTTTACGCGGCGTTTTTCGCCTTGATCTTCTTCAGCTCTTCGTCGCGCAGTTCGCGGCGCAGGATCTTGCCGACGTTGGTGGTCGGCAGCGCATCGCGGAACTCCACCGAGCGCGGCACCTTGTAACCGGTGACGTTGGCGCGCATGTGCTCCATCACCTGTTCTTTGGTCAGCGTCACGCCTGGTTTGGCGACGATGAAAATCTTGATCGCCTCGCCCGACTTCTCGTCCGGCACGCCGATGGCTGCACACTGCAACACGCCCGGCAGAGTTGCCAGCACGTCTTCCAGCTCGTTCGGGTACACGTTGAAACCGGAGACCAGAATCATGTCTTTCTTGCGATCGACAATACGCATGTAGCCATCCGGCTGGATCAGCGCGATGTCACCGGTCTTCAGCCAGCCGTCACTGTCGAGCATTTCATCGGTGGCGTCCTGACGCTGCCAGTAACCCTTCATCACCTGCGGGCCCTTGACGCACAGCTCGCCGATTTCACCCAGCGGCTGCTCGACACCGGCATCGTCGATGACTTTGCACAGAGTCGATGGCACCGGAATGCCGATGGTGCCGATCTGGATGTGCTGGATCGGGTTGACCGTGGCCACCGGGCTGGTTTCGGTCATGCCGTAACCTTCGCAGATCGCACAGCCGGTGACCGCTTTCCAGCGTTCTGCAGCGGCCAGTTGCAGGGCCATGCCGCCGGACAGGGTGACTTTCAGCGCCGAGAAATCCAGCTTGCGGAAACCTTCGTTGTTGCACAGCGCCACGAACAGCGTGTTCAGGCCGACGAAACCGCTGAACTTCCACTTCGACAGTTCCTTGACCATCGCCGGCAGGTCGCGCGGGTTGCTGATCAGGATGTTGTGGTTGCCGATCAGCATCATCGCCATGCAATGAAAGGTGAACGCATAGATGTGGTACAGCGGCAGCGGCGTGATCAGGATCTCGCAACCTTCGTTAAGGTTGGAACCCATCAGCGCCTTGCATTGCAGCATGTTGGCGACGAGGTTGCGGTGGGTCAGCATCGCGCCTTTGGCCACGCCGGTGGTGCCGCCGGTGTATTGCAGCACCGCCACATCACCGCTGTGCGGGTTGGCTTCTGCCACAGGCTGACCCTGGCCCTTGCTCAGCACGTCGTTGAACTTGACGGCTTTTGGCAAGTGATAAGCCGGGACCATTTTCTTCACGTACTTGATGACGCTGTTGATCAGCAAGCGCTTGATTGGCGGCAGCAGGTCGGCGACTTCGGTGACGATGACGTGTTTGACGCCGGTTTTCGGCACCACGGCTTCGGCCAGGTGCGCCATGTTCGCCAGGCACACCAGCGCTTTGGCACCGGAGTCGTTGAATTGGTGTTCCATTTCCCGCGTGGTGTACAGCGGGTTGGTGTTGACCACGATCAGCCCGGCGCGGATGGCACCGAAAACGGCCACCGGGTATTGCAGAACGTTGGGCAGTTGCACGGCGATTCGATCACCGGGCTGCAAATCGGTATGCTGTTGCAGATACGCGGCAAACGCGCCGGACAATTCATACAATTCACCGTAGGTGATTGTCTTGCCCAGGTTGCTGAAAGCCGGTTTGTCGGCGAAGCGTTGGCAGGATTGCTTCAACACTGCCTGAATGTTCGGATACTCGTCTGGATTGATGTCGGCAGCAATTCCAGCCGGGTATTTATCCTTCCAAAAGTCTTCGATCATGGAAGCCCACTCCTCAGCAACGCGAATTCTTCACCGCATTTGATGCGATTATTATTGGTGTGTGTTTTGTATTGGTGAATCTGGCTTGTATATAGGCCGAGAAGTCACAAAGCGCGCCGAGAGTAGCAGCTTTGCCGAGGGTCGACTAGAGCCAAAAGCGGCCCCTACAGTCACATTGATGACTCAAGACTTTCTAGCAGTCATTTTAGAGCAAAAATCCTAGAACACCCCTAAGGCCCCTGAATTTTGGGCCTTGAAAGCAAAAGATCGCAGCCTTCGGCAGCTCCTACAGGAAACGCATTCCCATGTAGGAGCTGCCGAAGGCTGCGATCTTTGCGCTTTTGCCCTTTATGCGATATCGCGCAACTCACGCCGCAGAATCTTCCCGACCGGCGTCATCGGCAACGACTCACGCAACACAATATGCTTGGGCACTTTGTACGCTGTGAAATTCTCCTTGCAATAAGCCTTCAGCTCTTCAAGGCTGACCCCGCTTTCCCGCGCCACCACGAACAATTTCACCGCCTCGCCCGAACGCTCGTCCGGCACACCGATCACCGCGCAGTTGGCGACTTTCGGGTGAGCCATGACCACGTCCTCGATCTCATTCGGATACACGTTGAAACCGGAAACGATGATCATGTCTTTCTTGCGATCCACAATGCGCACGAACCCGTCCGTATCGATGACCGCGATGTCGCCGGATTTGAACCAGCCCTCAGCATCCAGCACTTCGGCGGTAGCTTCGGGCTTGTTCCAATAGCCTTTCATGATCTGCGGGCCTTTGATGCACAACTCGCCACGCTCGCCCATGGGCTGCTCGACGCCGTCATCGTTGATCACTTTCAACAGCGTGCCCGGCACTGGCAAACCGACTGTACCCAGACGCGACTGGTCGCCGTACGGGTTGGTGCACGCCACCGGCGAGGTTTCGGTCAAGCCGTAACCTTCGGTGATGCGGCAACCGGTGATCTGCTCCCAGCGTTCGGCCGTCGCCTTCACCAGCGCCGTGCCGCCGGAGTTGGTCAGTTTCAGTGTGGAGAAATCCAGGGTCTTGAAATCCGGATGCTCCATCAATGCGACAAACAGGGTGTTGAGGCCCAGCAGCGCCGAAAACTTCCAGTTCTTCAACTCCTTGATGAACCCGCCAATGTCCCGTGGATTGGTGATCAGTACGTTGTGGTTGCCGGAAACCATCATGCACATGCAGTTCGCGGTGAAGGCATAGATGTGGTACAGCGGCAGCGGCGCGATCATCACTTCCTGGCCTTCGCGCAGCAGCGGCTGACCATCTGGGCCGAGTTGCGCAAGGCAGGCGCGCACTTGCTGCATGTTCGCCACCAGATTGCCGTGGGTGAGCATTGCCCCCTTGGCAAGGCCTGTGGTGCCGCCGGTGTATTGCAACACGGCGATATCATCGAGGCCGGCCTTCAGCGGCCTGATGCCCAGACCGCGACCAATGCGCAGCGCGCTTTTGAAGGAGATCGCCTGCGGCAGTGAATACGCCGGGACCATCTTCTTCACCTTGCTGACCACGGTGTTGACCAGCCAGCCTTTGGCGGTGGGCATCAGGTCGCCCATCTTCGCTTCGATCAGGTATTGAATGTCGGTGTCGGGGAGCACTTCCTGGACTTTCTGGCCGAACATGTTCAGGTAGACCAACGCCCGCGCGCCGGAATCCTTGAATTGGTGGCGCATCTCCCGCGCGGTATACAGCGGGTTGGTGTTGACCACGATCAGCCCGGCACGCAACGCACCGAACACGGCAATCGGGTAATGCAGGACGTTGGGCATCTGCACCGCGATGCGATCCCCCGGCACCAGATCGGTATGCGCCTGCAGGTAACCGGCGAAGGCTGCGCTCTGGCGCTCAAGCTCGGCGTAGGTCAAGGTCACGCCCATGTTGCTGAACGCCGGGCGATCCGCGAACTTCTTGCAGGAACGCTCGAACACCTCGATCACCGACTTGAACTCCCCCATGTCGATGTCCAGCGGTACGCCGGCGGGGCGTTTGTCATTCCAGAAATCAGGTTGCATTGTTCTTGTCCTCTTTACCTGAGCCGATCCGGGCCGCTTTCTGTCATTTCTGAAAAAGCGGAGCTTCACGGACACTAGCAGTTATGGCCATTCAGGCAAATATGGGCGAGGTCCTCATTGATCGTGTGAATCTTCGTGCCGTGGCGTGGGCTGATCAGACGCGCTATACAATGTGCCGACTCTGAGCAAAGGAATCGCCATGACCCACGACACCTTATGGCTGGACGCGAGTGACCGCAGCCGCCTGTACGTCAATCGCTGGCTGCCGCCCGGGCCACTCAAAGCGGTGATCCTGCTGGCCCACGGCATGGCGGAACACAGCGCTCGATATGCCCGATTAGCCGACACGTTTTGCGACAAAGGTTACGGCGTGTATGCCCCGGATCTTCGCGGACATGGCAAAACCGCCGATAACGGCACCCTCGGACATTTCGCCGATGACGACGGCTGGTGCAAAGTCGTCGGTGATCTGGCCAGTCTCAACCAGCACATCGGCCAGCAGCATCCCGGCGTGCCGATCATCCTGCTCGGCCACAGCATGGGCAGTTACCTCGCCCAGGGTTATCTGCTGCATCACAGCGCCAGTCTGCACGGTGCAATTCTCAGTGGCTCGAATTTTCAACCAGTGGCGCTCTATGGCGCGGCGCGGCAGATCGCCCGTCTGGAGAAGCTGCGCCAGGGCGGCAAGGGACGCAGCGCGCTGATCGAGTGGCTGTCGTTCGGCTCGTTCAACAAAAAATTCAAACCGGTGCGCACACCTTTCGACTGGCTGAGCCGCGATCCGGCTGAAGTCGACAAGTACGCCAGCGACCCACTGTGTGGTTTTTGCTGCACCAATCAGCTGTGGATCGACTTGCTCGGCGGCTTGCAGCAAATCAGCAAAGCGTCCAATCTCGCCCAGATCGCTCCGGGCCTGCCGCTGCTGGTAATCGGTGGTGAATGTGATCCGGTGAGCGATGGCAAACGTCTGAAAGATCTGGCTGATGCATTGCGCTCGGCCGGCAGCCAGAACCTGCAACTGAAGATCTACCCGCAGGCGCGGCACGAATTGTTTAACGAAACCAATCGCGACGAAGTGATCGCCGATGTGCTGGCCTGGATCGACCAGACCCTGAGCCATCCACGCCCTCAGCGCAGCGAATAAATTTTTGTGGATTGATCCAATCCATCACAGGAATCGAGACCGATGACCCAGGTTACCAACATCCCTTACGAAGCCCTCGAAGTCGGCCAGACCGCCAGCTACAGCAAGACTGTCGAAGAGCGTGACATTCAGTTGTTCGCCGCGATGTCGGGCGACCATAACCCGGTGCACCTGGACGCCGAGTTCGCCGCCGCCAGCATGTTCAAGGAGCGCATCGCCCACGGCATGTTCAGCGGCGCGCTGATCAGTGCGGCGGTGGCCTGCGAACTGCCTGGGCCGGGCACCATTTATATCGGTCAGCAGATGAGCTTTCAAAAGCCGGTGAAGATTGGCGATACCTTGACTGTACGTCTGGAAATTCTCGAGAAGCTGCCAAAGTTTCGCGTGCGCATTGCCACTCGCGTGTTCAACCAGCGTGATGAGTTGGTCGTGGATGGCGAGGCCGAGATTCTGGCGCCGCGCAAGCAGCAGACGGTGACGCTGCCGACGTTGCCGGCGATCAGCATTGGCTGATTGATTGCGCTGCGGCAGGAAAATCTTTCCACCCAGACATAAAAAAACGCCAGGCTAGCTGGCGTTTTTTATACAGCCTACGAACGCTTACGAGCGTGCGCGGGCCTGGTTACGCAGGGCTTTCACCTGGTCGTGGTTACGTTGTACGCCGTGGTACTGACGTTCAACCAGATCACGAATACCGACCAGGTTGTGTTTGTTGATTTTTTCGATGGCTTCACGATAAGCCTTCAGGGCGTGGTCTTCACCGCGCTCGGCTTCATTCAGCACGGCCTCTTCGTCTTTGCCGGTAAACATGGCTTTGACGTCGACCCAGCGACGGTGCAGGTCACCGCTGACACTGGTGGAGGTTTCCGGATCGCCACCCAGCTTGCGAACTTCAGCTTGCAGCTCGGCAGCGGCAGTGGCGCAATCGGCGGAGCGAGTCGCGAACAGGGTTTTCAGTTCAGGATGCTTGATGTCTTCAGCGCAAGTCT
Source organism: Pseudomonas sp. A0308 (assembly GCF_044218815.1). NCBI lineage: Bacteria > Pseudomonadati > Pseudomonadota > Gammaproteobacteria > Pseudomonadales > Pseudomonadaceae > Pseudomonas > Pseudomonas sp. A0308. The sequence goes on along the minus strand of NZ_CP162581.1, from coordinate 5,000,854 downwards.
TGAACCCTTCCTGACCGTCTTTGCTGGTTTCGATCAGGTCGTTCAGTACAGAGATGGCTTCTTTATTAACGTCGGTCATTTTTCAATTCCTTGCGGGTTGATGAAAGATGCAAGGGATATTGCAGAGTGCGTGCCAGCTTTTTTGTTTTTTAAAAACCGTTATAAATCAATAAGTTAAAGATAAATGAACTATCTGTATCTCGGTAATTTGCATGATCTGTCATTTGGCCTGCATGCAGAATGCCTGTATTTTTCAATCTGATTTGAATCCAGACGAAAACCGATGAATCCAGAAAAACTCGAACTGCTGATCACCCGCGAAATGCCCTTCGGCAAATACAAGGGCCGGATCATTGCCGACCTGCCTGGGCCTTACCTTAACTGGTTTGCCCGAGAGGGGTTTCCCCACGGCGAACTCGGTGGCTTGCTGGCATTGATGCAGGAGATCGACCACAACGGCCTCTCGGACTTGCTCGAACCACTGCGCGCCAAACACGGCAAACCTGCCCCGCGCCACTGAAGCGCCCTTCTCTATCAGAGTTAAGCCGACCATGCCTGATAACACCCGCCGCGCCCGTGATGAAGACTTCTGGCAAACGTTCGGCAATCGCTACGACGCTCAATCCGCGCCGATAAACCTGGAGAACGGTTACTTCGGGCGCATGTCGCGCACGGTGATCGAGGAGTATCAGCGCAACATCGAGATGATCAACAACAGCAACTCGGTGTATGTACGCCAACGCTTCGAACAGCACGACAACCTCGAGATCCGCGCACAATTGGCCGAGCTGATGGGCGTGCGTGCGCAGAGTATCGCGTTCACCCGCAACGCCACCGAAGGCCTGCAATCGCTGATCCGCAACTACAACCGCCTGCAACCGGGCGATGAGGTGTTGATCTGTGATCTGGAGTACGACACGGTCAAGGGGGCCATGCGCTGGCTGGCAAGGCATCGCGGCGTCGAGGTGATCGAGATAGCGCACGCGTATCCGGCCAGTTTCGACAGCCTGCTGGAGACGTATCGCGAGACGTTCATTCGCCACCCGAAACTCAAGTTGATGGCGCTGACCCATGTTACCCACCGCACCGGCCTGGTAATGCCGGTACAGGCGATTGCCGCGCTGGCCAAGGAACATGGCGTCGATATCATCCTCGACGGCGCCCACGCGCTGGGTCAGATCGAATTCGATCTCGAAGCCATGGGTATCGCGTTCGCCGGCTATAACCTGCACAAATGGATCGGCGCGCCGCTGACCCTCGGCTTTCTCTATATTGCCCCGCAACGCCTGGCTGATATCGATCCGGACATGGGCGAGATGCATTACCCACGCAACGATATCCGCGCACGCACGTCGTACAGCACGCCGAACATCCCGGCGCTGATGACTTTGCCGCTGGTGTTCGAGGAACACCGTTCACTGGGAGGCGCTGCGGCCAAAGGTGCGCGGCTCAACTACCTGCGCAATCTTTGGGTCAGCGCCGTGCGCCACTTGCCCGGTATCGAAGTCATGACCCCGGATGATCCGCGACTGTATTGCGGGATCACGGCGATGCGCTTCACCCGCCATAACGATCAACAGTTGATGGCCGAGCGACTGCTCAATGAATACAAGCTGTTCACCGTGGTGCGCACCGGCGCCGCGTGCGGGCCATGCATCCGTATTACGCCGGGGGTGACCACCACCGCCATCGACATGCAGTTACTGACCCGCGCGCTCAACGAGCTGCGTTGACTGGCTCAAACCGTGTACTTGTCGAAGTCCTCGGGTTTGATCTGCGACGACACCGCAAAGGTGTCGATGCCGATGGTCAGGTGGCCGAAGAAGCCGTCCTCGTGCGACTCTCGACCGATCGGCCAGACCGCCAGCGTCGAAGCTTCACCGTTCTGGCTGGCATAGAGCACGTCCTCGGCGTTGTTCAGTGGTAACGACGCTCGCCCGCGGTAGGCCTGGGCATTGAGCACTGACCGGGAAACCACCTCGGGAAAATACAGCTGGCCGACCCAGGCGACATTGCGCTCCTCCAGGTACTCGTTAACGGCAACGATGCGCACCGCCACATGGATGTGCAGCGCGCGCCCGGCATAGAACCCGGGATAGACGGTGGTAAATCGGGCGCGGCCCATGTGATCACAGAACTGGCTGCCGCGCAGGTAAGTGTCATCGTCCGTACGCGGGATAGAGCCGATGGCCGCGACATCGACTTCCGCGTCCGGATTGAGGCGGCTCCAGCCCGAGTACGCGCCCCTTGCGTTGCAATGCCAGATATCCACCAGCGCACCGTTGACGGGCTCGCCGGTCATGGCATCAACGATGGTCAGACGCAGGATCAGCGGCAACCCTTCAGCACCCTCGCTGATGTTGCGCCGCAAGAGTTTGGGGTTGCGAAAGAATGGCCCGGCGATTTGCTCGGGGGCCAGTTGATACAGCGAATGCTGCGCGGTTGATGCGAGATCTCGCTCCATGAGTACGTCCTCTCTTCCATAAGATGAACGCAAGGTTAGCGCCACGAAAAATTTGCGGTGCGGTAACTATGTATCGCTGAGTAACCGATGACCTGGTTCATTAGAAGCAAGATCAAAAGATCGCAGCCTCGTTTCACTCGACAGCTCCTACAGAAAAACTGTCACGCCTCCTGTAGGAGCTGCCGCAGGCTGCGATCTTTTGATGTGGTTTTTAAACAAGGGAGCGCCCGTTTTCTACAGGCAAAAAAAAACGGTGCACCGACCAAGCGCACCGTAAAGCCGTAGAACACACAACGAAGTGTCAGGTATTGATCAGTCCAGCAGCGCCAACGCTTCGGCGGTGCATTCTTGAATGCGGGCCCAGTCGCCGTTCTTGATCCACTCAGGATCAAGCATCCAGCTACCGCCCACGCACATGACGTTTTTCAGCGCCATGTAGCTCTTGATATTGGCCGGGCCGACGCCGCCAGTCGGGCAGAATTTCACTTCGCCGAACGGACCGCCGAGGGCTTTGATCGCGGCCACGCCGCCGCTGACTTCCGCCGGGAACAGCTTGAAGCGGCGATAACCCAGACCGTAGCCTTCCATGATCCCGGAGGCATTGCTGATGCCTGGCAACAGCGGAATCGGGCTGTCGACACTGGCTTCGAGCAGGTCACGGGTAATGCCTGGGGTGACGATGAATTGCGAGCCGGCCGCTTCAGCTGCCGCGAGCATGTTGCGATCCAGCACAGTGCCGGCGCCGGTCATGAGCTCCGGGCGCTGGTCACGCAGGATCTGGATGGCCTTGAGCCCGAACTGTGAGCGCAGGGTGACTTCCAGCGCGGTCAGACCACCGGCAGCGAGGGCGTCGGCCAGCGGCAGCACGTCCTGTTCACGGGCGATGGTGATCACCGGCAGGATCCGTGCCTTGGCGCAGATGCTGTCGATCAGGGCAACTTTGTCCGCCATGGAAACGGTCGGGGATGGGGTTGTCATAGCGGCTGTTCCTTGGCTCATGGGCACCAGTAAATCTCTAACGTAGGTTGCAGAAACGCGCGCACCGGCATGGCCGCGACGTCATCGGATGCCAGCGCGGCATTCAGGGTGGTCAGTTTCGACTGACCGGAAATCGACAGAATCTTGTGTTTGGCCGAAGCCAGCAGCGCACGGCTCATGGTCAGGCGCTGACGCGGCACACTTGGCGCCAGCATCGGCCAGCAACGACGCGTGCCGTCGGTTTGCAGCGCCTGGGCCAGGTTCGGGCTGTCGGGGAACAGCGACGCGGTGTGGCCGTCATCGCCCATGCCCAGCACCAGCACATCAATCGGCGGCAATTCGGCGAGCAAACGGTCAGCCTGTTCGGCAGCCTGCTCGACATTCGCCGCAGCGCTGTAGAGGCTGAGGAATTGCGCCTTGGCGGCCGGACCCTTGAGCAAATATTGCTTGAGCAGACCGGCGTTGCTGTCGGCGTGTTCAACCGGCACCCAGCGCTCGTCGGCGAGGGTCACGACGACCTTCGACCAGTCCAGCTCCTGCTTGGCCAGATGCTGGAAAAACGCCACCGGGCTGCGCCCGCCGGACACCACCAGCACCGCGTTGCCGCGTGCGGCGATGGCATCGCTCAGTTGCTTGGCCACATTCAGCGCCAGACCTTCGGCCAACAGCACCGGGCTCTTGAATGCGTGGGCATTCACGCCCGCAGGCAGTTTCACATCAGATATCGCCATACCACGACCTCCCGTCCCGCGTGATCAATGCAATGGAGCTCATCGGCCCCCACGACCCGGCCGCGTACGGCTTGGGCGCGTCACCGGATTTTTTCCACCCGGCGATCAACTGGTCACACCACTTCCACGCGGCTTCGATTTCATCTTTACGGACAAACAGGTTCTGATTGCCGTTCATCACTTCCAGCAACAACCGCTCGTAGGCATCGGGGATCCGCGCGCTACGCCAGGTGTCGGAGAAATTCAGTTGCAGCGGACCGCTGCGCAATTGCATGCCTTTGTCCAGGCCCTGCTCTTTGGTCATCACGCGCAAGGAAATACCTTCGTCCGGTTGCAGGCGGATGATCAGTTTGTTGCTGATCTGCAGGCGCTGCTCGGGGGCGAAGATGTAGTGCGACGGTTCCTTGAAGTGGATGACGATCTGCGAGAGTTTCTGCGGCATGCGTTTACCGGTACGCAGGTAAAACGGCACGCCGGCCCAGCGCCAGTTGCGGATGTCGGCACGCAGGGCGACGAAGGTTTCGGTGTCGCTCTGGGTGTTGGAATTCGGTTCTTCGAGGTAGCCCGGTACGGATTTGCCTTCGCTGTGTCCGGCGATGTACTGGCCGCGCACGACCTGAGTGGTCAGGCCTTCCGGGCTGATCGGCGCCAGCGCCTTGAGCACTTTGACTTTCTCGTCACGGATGCTGTCGGCGGACAGGTCGGCCGGCGGGTCCATGGCGATCAGGCAGAGCAGCTGCAACAGGTGATTCTGGATCATGTCGCGCAGCTGGCCGGCCTTGTCGAAATAGCCCCAGCGGCCTTCGATACCGACCTTCTCGGCCACGGTGATTTCCACGTGGGAGATGTAATTCTGGTTCCACTGGGTTTCGAACAGGCTGTTGGCGAAACGCAGGGCGATCAGGTTTTGAACGGTTTCTTTACCCAGATAGTGGTCGATGCGGTAGGTGCGGTTCTCCGGGAAGAACTGCGCCACGGCGTCGTTGACCTTGCGCGAGGATTCCAGATCGGAGCCGATCGGTTTTTCCAGGACCACGCGGGTGTTTTCTGCGAGCCCGACATTCGCCAGGTTCTCGCAGATCGCGCCATACACCGCCGCCGGAGTGGCGAAGTAGGCAATCATGCGTTGCGTGCTGCCGGCCATTTCGGCCAGCGCGACGTAATCTTCAGCCTTGAGGAAGTCGACGTGCAGGTAGGTCAGGCGCGCCAGAAAACGTTCGGCGACGGCCTCGTTCAACTCGTTGCCGACGTAGCGGCGCAATTCGGCGGAGATGAATGCCAGGTGCTGCTGCTCGGTGCCGTCTTCACGGGCCAGCGCGATGATGCGCGTGTCCTCGTGCAACAAGTCAGCGCCATCGAGGTGATAAAGGGCAGGAAACAACTTGCGCAGGGCCAGATCGCCAAGAGCGCCGAACAAGGCAAAGGTGCACGGTTCAACCGTAATCGAAGGCATGATGTTTGTTCTTTTATCAAGTTAAGCTACAAATACCTTTTTTCAAGGCATCACTCAAGGGAAAATGTAGTAATAAACACAACATTTTCGCAAAATATAGATTCCGAGTGGTGGTCGGTCGGAGCCATCAGTAGGATAGGCCACCGTTACGGGCGATATCAAAGGCCCAATTTGCATAGCCCGGCGCACCTTTGCGCAGGTGAATTAGGAATTCCATATGGATCGCGTGCGAAATTTACTGGAACAGATCCAGAGTCGCCTTGAAGACCTGAACAAGGCCGAACGCAAAGTCGCCGAAGTGATCCTGCTCAACCCGCAGCAGGCCACCCGCTTCAGCATCGCCGCCCTCGCCCAGGCTGCGTCGGTGAGTGAGCCGACGGTCAACCGTTTTTGCCGCTCGTTCGGCGTCAGCGGCTACCCCGAGCTCAAGCTGCAACTGGCGCAGAGCCTGGCCAGCGGCGCGGCGTATGTCAGCCGGGCGGTCGAGGCCGATGACAATCCCGAAGCGTACACGCAGAAGATTTTCGGCAGCGCCATTGCCTCACTGGACAGCGCTTGTCAGGCGCTTGATCCGAACCTGATCAGCCGTGCCGTCGACCTGTTGATTCAGGCGCGGCAGATTCACTTCTTCGGCCTGGGGGCTTCGGCGCCGGTGGCCCTGGATGCGCAGCACAAGTTTTTCCGTTTCAACCTGGCGGTGACAGCGCATGCCGATGTGTTGATGCAGCGGATGATTGCTTCGGTGGCGCACACCGGCGAGTTGTTCGTGATCATCTCCTACACCGGCCGCACCCGTGAACTGGTGGAAGTGGCGCGCATTGCTCGCGAGAACGGTGCTTCGGTGCTGGGTTTGACCGCCGAGAATTCGCCGCTGGCCAAGGCCAGTACCTTGAGCCTGAACATCCCATTGCCTGAAGACACCGACATCTATATGCCGATGACTTCGCGGATCATTCAGTTGACCGTACTGGATGTGTTGGCGACCGGGATGACGCTGCGTCGCGGGGTGGATTTCCAGCCGCATCTGCGCAAGATCAAAGAGAGCTTGAATGCGAGCCGGTATCCGGTTGGCGACGAGTTCAATTGATCCGAAATCTCGGCTAACAGATACGCCCTCTTCGCGAGCAGGCTCGCTCCCACATTTGAAATGGATTTCCCTGTGGGAGCGAGCCTGCTCGCGAAGAGGCCAGCCGATTCACTGCATGGCTTTGAATCAGGCAGCCGCCCACGCCTGCAAACTCAAATGCGCCTTCTCCCCCGGCGCCAGATGCAGACTGTCGGTGCCCCCCGTCGCGGCTTCAACACACACAAACTCCAACACCTCATCCCAGCTAACGCCCAGCAACGGCCGCGAGCCCGGATGCCACACCACCGTGTCTGCACTGTCACCGGTATCGATGCACAACTCGCGCTGCCAGGCGTGATCCTTGAGCTGTAGTTCGCCGTCGTGCTGGAACACCCGCTGACAGCCGCCATCGACCCGCAACTCGCCTTCCTGCTGACAAGCCTGGCGGTTCAACTGGTCATAACCTTGCGCGCCTTCGAGTCCAGACAGCGCTATCTCACCGACATCGCCAATACGCCAGTAAGCGTGCAAAGCCTGGCTCAACTGGCATGGCATGTCGTCCTGGTGCTCGGTGCTCAAGCGCAACTCCATGCGTTCGCCAAGGTGAGCGTGGAGGTCAACCTGCCAGTCGCACAATTGCAATTGCCAGTGCAGGCGCACGCCATCTTCAGCGCTGCTGCTGTCTAGCAACTTCCAGTCGAGCAGGCGCGCCCAACCATGGGACGGCCACGCGTTTTCGCTTGGATGGCGGCCATACCACGGCCAGCACACCGGCACGCCACCACGAATCGCCCCCACATGCGGCCACTTCGCCGCACACCACAACCACGGCTTTTGCCCGCGCGGCTGAAAGTGCAGCAACTGCGCGCCCTGACGACTGAACACCGCCTGACACAGCGGATGATCGATCACCAATACGTCGCGCATCTGATAGCGCTCCCAAGCGAAAACAGGTTGCTCGCGCAGGGATTTGAAGAAGCGTTGCAGCGGATGCTCATGCATGGGACCACAGTCCTGAAATCGTCTTTCACAGGGCGGCGCCTGCCCCAAAAAAAAGCGGACAGCCTAAGGGGCGTTCTCAATTGTTTTTCCCACCGCGGCGGGTACAAACAATTGAGAACGCCCCTCGCTGTCCGCAAATATGCGCACATAGAGAGGAGCTTATCGCAGACGCGTTAGAACACCGACTGAATTTTCAGGCCGGCGACCAGAGCGTTATCCACTTCATCAACACCGCCCGGGTGTGTGATGTATTGCAGGTTAGGACGCACAGTCAGCCAGTTGGTGACGTGGAAGCCGTAGTTGATCTCGTAGTTGTATTCGGTTTCACGAATTGGCGAGAACGCGGCATTGTCGTAGTCGGACACACCGTTGGAAGCGTTCAGCAGTTCAGCGTTGCGCTTCACGTCCTTGTTGACGTGGATACGCGCCGCGCCGATACCGACGTCATCCTTGGGACGTGCGTCGAACGGGCCTTTGTAGACAAACATCACCGACTGATAGTTGTCGATGAAGTTGGTGTCCTTGTCGTGGAACGTGGCGTTGGCCGCGATGGTCAGGCCGCGGGTCGCATCACCGTTATGGCTGGTGAGTTGCTGTTGCGCCACGAACCAGTAACCGCTTTTGCTGCTGTGGGTCTTGTAGGCGTCGCCAGTAGTGGCAGCGTCGAAACCATTGATGTCTTCACGAACATCATCAGCGTCCGCCGTGCTCTTGTAGTAACCGACGCGGTATTCGCCCGGCAGGCTGTTAACCTTCGGCGACCAGACCAGTTCGACCGGCAAAACGGTGCCTTTGGTGCCGCTGCCGCTGAGTTTGAAGCCGTTGCCGTGCTCAAGTTGCGACGGGTTCTGGTTGTACGCACCGATCTGAGCGTAGAGCTCATCATTGATGTTGTACTTCACACGGATCGCGGCCTGGCTGACGGGCCAGTTGTACCAGATGTTGGTCGCCCAGTTACCCACTTGCGAACCGCAGAACGCCAGGTTCTGGAAGTCGCACGGGAAGGTGTTGAAGTCTTCGCCTTCACCGAAGTAACCGGCCTTGACGTCGAGTTTGTTGTCGAAGAACTGGTGCTGAATCCACAACTGGGTCAGACGCACCATGTGGCCACGGCCGTAGACTTCCTGCGACGAACTCAAGGTGCCGGCACGCGGATCACCAACACGGTCGTTGGAGATGTTGTAGCCGTTACGGTTGGTCAGCTGGATCTTGGCCTGAGTGTTGTCCCAGCCCCACAGCTTTTGCAGATCGAGTGCCACGCCCAGACCGAACTGGTCAGCGTAACGCGCAGTCTTGTCGTCGTTGAAGCCACCGTTCAGGTTGCCACCGACTTCCCCAACGTAGTCGGCCTTGATGTCGATACCCTGCTCGATCAGCTTGGTCCGCTCGCCACCCCAGTCACCGGTCATCCATTTGGAGTCGGAGCTGAAAGCATCCGCCGCCATCGCATTGCCGGCCAGCACCAGTGCTGCCGCAGCTGACACTTGGCAGATCAACCGGGCATTGACGTGTTTCATTTTCATCCCTACATCCTCGTCTTTATTGTTATTAACTGTTTTTATCTAACGCGGTTTACATAAAGTGCGACGGATTACAGGCAATCCACCGCGTGCTCCTTTGTGGGAGCGAGCCTGCTCGCGAATGCGGTGTATCAGGCGACATCAGTGCTGGATGTCAGACCGCTTTCGCGAGCAGGCTCGCTCCCACATTTGTTCTTCACCGGCCTTTGAATTGGGCCACGTTCGCAGACCGCGCATCGGTCTGGGCTTGACCGGCAACGCCCAACCGCTCGCCAGTCTTGGCATCAAACAACAACACTTTCGACGGATCGAATTGCAGCGTCAGGCTCTCGCCCACTTGCGGCGCCACGTCTGGCGCCAGACGGCAGCAGACCTTGGTGTCGTTCAGATTGACGAACACCAGCGTGTCCGGACCGGTCGGCTCGGTAACCTGCACTTCAGCGCGAATGCTCGGCAGGCCGTTGCCCTCGCCGTTCGCCAGAACGATCTGTTCCGGACGCAGGCCGAGGATCACTTCGCGGTCTTCAAGACCGGCGTCCTGCATGCCCATCGGCAGTTCGCAACGGGCCTGGCCGCTGTCGAGCAGCGCCAACAGACGACCGTCCTTGCGTTGCAGACGCAGCGGGATGAAGTTCATCGGCGGCGAACCGATGAAGCTCGCCACGAACAGGTTGGCAGGGTCGTTGTAGATCTCTTTTGGCGTGCCGAACTGCTGAATGATGCCGTCCTTCATCACCGCCACTTTATCGCCCAGGGTCATCGCTTCGATCTGGTCGTGGGTCACGTACACCGTGGTGGTTTTCAGGCGCTGGTGCATCAGTTTCATTTCGGTGCGCATCTCGACGCGCAGCTTGGCGTCGAGGTTGGACAGCGGTTCGTCGAACAGATAAATCTTCGGCCGACGCGCCAACGCACGGCCCATCGCCACACGCTGTTGCTGACCACCGGAGAGCTGGCCCGGCTTGCGGTTGAGCAAGTGTTCGATCTGCAACAGCTTGGCCACGCGAGCGACTTCTTCGTCGATCGCCGACTGCGGCATCTTGCGAATCTTGAGACCGAACTCGATGTTCTCGCGCACGCTCATGGTCGGGTACAAGGCGTAGGACTGGAACACCATGGCGATGTCGCGATCCTTGGGGCTCATGCCGCTGACGTCTTGATCGCCAATCATGATCGCGCCGCCGGTGATGGTTTCCAGCCCGGCGATGCAGTTCATCAGGGTCGACTTGCCGCAGCCCGACGGGCCGACGAGGATCAGGAACTCACCTTCCTTGATCGACAGTTCGATGTTTTTCAGGGTGTCCGGCAGGCCGGGGCCATAAGTCTTGTTTACGTTGCGAAGTTCGAGCGTTGCCATGATTACCCCTTGACCGCGCCGGCCGTCAGCCCGCGCACGAAATACTTGCCTGCGACCACATAGACCAGCAGGGTCGGCAGGCCGGCGATCATCGCCGCTGCCATATCAACGTTGTATTCCTTGGCGCCGGTGCTGGTATTGACCAGGTTGTTCAGCGCCACCGTGATCGGTTGCGAATCACCGCTGGAGAACACCACACCGAACAGGAAGTCGTTCCAGATCTGGGTGAACTGCCAGATCAGGCAAACCATGATGATCGGCGTCGACATCGGCAGAATGATCCGCCGAAAAATGGTGAAGAACCCTGCGCCATCAAGGCGTGCGGCTTTCACCAATGCATCGGGAATGCTCACGTAGTAGTTACGGAAAAACAGCGTGGTAAACGCCAGGCCGTAAACCACGTGGATGAACACCAGTCCGGTGGTGGTGCTCGCCAGGCCCATCTTGCCGAGGGTGAACGAGGCCGGCAGCAGCACGGTCTGGAACGGCAGGAAGCAGCCGAACAGCAGCAGGCCGAAGAACAGTTGCGAACCACGGAAGCGCCAGAACGACAGCACATAGCCGTTCAACGCACCGATGGCGGTGGAGATGATCACGGCCGGGACGGTGATCTTGATCGAGTTCCAGAAGTAGCCGTCGACGGTCGCCCAGGCTTTCACCCAGCCGATGCCGGTGACCACGGTCGGCCAGCTCAGCAGGTTGCCGGTGCCGATGTCTTCCGGGGTCTTGAAGCTGGTCAGCAGCATGACCACCAGCGGCACCAGATACAGGAGCACCGCGAGGATCAGCACCGCGTAGATCGCGATGCGACTCAGGCTGATGGGGGATTTGGCAGCGAGACTAGTCATTACGCTTGGTCCTCAGCTCGGAGTACAGGTAAGGCACGATGATCGCGAGAATCGCACCGAGCATCAGAATCGCACTGGCCGAGCCCATGCCCATCTGGCCGCGACTGAAGGTGAAGGAGTACATGAACATCGCTGGCAGGTCGGAGGAGTAACCCGGACCACCGGCGGTCATCGCCGCGACCAGGTCAAAGCTCTTGATCGCGATGTGCGCCAGAATCATCACGGCACTGAAGAACACCGGACGCAGGCTTGGCAGCACGACTTTCCAGTAGATGCGCGGCATGCTCGCGCCATCGATCTGCGCGGCACGGATGATCGATTGGTCAACCCCGCGCAGGCCGGCGAGGAACATCGCCATGATGAAGCCCGAGGCTTGCCATACAGCCGCGATCACCAGGCAGTACACCACGCGATCCGGGTCGATCAGCCAGTCGAGACGGAAGCCTTCCCAGCCCCAGTCACGCAACAATTTGTCCAGGCCCATGCCCGGGTTGAGCAGCCACTTCCACGCGGTACCAGTGACGATCATCGAGAGCGCCATCGGGTACAGGTAAATGGTGCGGATAAAGCCTTCACGACGGATACGCTGGTCGAGGAACACCGCCAGCAATACGCCGATCACCAAGGTGATGCCGATGAACATGCCGCCGAACATCGCGAGATTCTTGCTCGCGACCCACCAGCGATCGTTGTCGAACAACCGCGCGTATTGCGCCAGACCGGCCCACTTGTAGTTGGGCAGGAATGTCGAGGTGGTGAACGACAGCACGAACGTCCACAGGATGTAGCCATAGAAGCCCACCAGCACGATGAACATGCTCGGCGCCAGCACCAGTTTAGGTAGCCAGCGCTGCAATGCATCGAACGGCGAGGCTTTGCTGAACACAGCAACAGAACTCATGGGGAAATCCATAAAAAAGAGAAGAGCAGCTACAAGCTGCAAGTTTCAAGCTGCAAGATAAGCAGGGCAGTGCTCTTACTTGCAGCTTTCAACTTGCCGCTTGCCACTAAGGCTTATTTGGCCGACTTGATCGCCGCGCCGAGTTTCTTGGCGGTGTCGGCCGGATCGGCTTTCGGGTCGTTGATGTAGTTGGTGACTACGTCAAAAAACGCGCCTTGTACGGCCAGCGTGGTCGCCATGTTGTGCGCCATGCTCGGCTGCAGGCCGCCGGACTTGGAGTCCGCCAGGAAGTCCTTGGCAGCAGTTTGTGCGCAGGAGTCGAAACCGAGTTTCTCCATGTCGTTCAACATGTCGATTCGTACCGGGATCGAGCCTTTGTTGATGCTGAAGACTTTCTGGAAGTTTTCACCCAGCACGACTTTGGCGATGTCCTGCTGACCAGCCGCGGTGCCCGCGTCTTTCTGCTTGAACACGGCCAGCGAGTCGATGTTGTAGGTGAACGCCTTATCGGTGCCCGGGAACGCTACGCACTGGTAGTCCTTGCCGGCAATTTTCTTCGCGGCGGTCCATTCGGACTTGGCCCAGTCACCCATGATCTGCATGCCGGCCTTGCCGTTGATGACCTTGGCCGCTTCCAGGTTCCAGTCCTGACCTTTGCCGTCGGCGTCCATGTAAGTCGCGACTTTCTTCAGCTCGGTCAGCGCCTTGACCATTTCCGGGCCAGTCAGCGCAGCGTTGTCGAGGTCGACCAGGGCTTTCTTGTAGCCATCAACGCCCATGACCGAAAGCACGACGGCTTCGAACACGGTGCTGTCCTGCCAAGGCTGACCGCCGTGCGCCAGCGGGATGAAGCCCGCAGCCTTGAGCTTGTCGCCAGCGGCGTAGAATTCTTCGAGGGTGGTCGGGGCTTTTTCGATGCCGGCTTTCTTGAAGACTTCCGGATTGATCCACAGCCAGTTCACACGGTGAATGTTCACCGGCACGGCCACGTAATCACCGTCGTACTTCACGGTATCGGAGACTTTCTTGTCGAGCAGGCTGTCCCACTTTTCCGACTTGGCAACGTCCTTCAGAACGTCGGTGTCGAGCAGGCCGGTCGACGCCCATTCCTGGATGTCCGGGCCTTTGATCTGGGCAACGCCTGGCGGGTTGCCGGCCACTGCACGGCTCTTCAGCACAGTCATGGCAGTCGCACCGCCACCACCGGCGACAGCGCCGTCTTTCCAGGTGAAACCGTCTTTTTCGACTTGGGCCTTGAGCACATCAACGGCAGCTTTTTCGCCACCTGAGGTCCACCAGTGCACGACTTCCACCGAACCTTTGGATTCGGCAGCGGAAACACTGAGAGGCAGAATTGCGAGCGGGAACAGGGAGGCGACAGAAATGACAGTAGCGAGGCGAGAAATCGCATTCATCTGAGATGTACCTTTCTTGTTGTTATGCGTTGCAAGTCTGGTGCTTGCGCTGCACAGGAGTTTAAACAGGGCGATTCCCCTCGCAGGTAACGAAGGGACGCGCGAATGTCACCACATGGTTACACAGGAATGCTCTGGGACAAGCGCGCCAGCGCAGTGGCCATGCTCGGCGCCAAGGGCAGACGCGGGATCAGCACCGCCTGCCAGGCGTGGTACAGATCGGGTTTGCCCGGCCAGATATCGGCACTTGGAATGTTTTGCGGATTGAGTTCGTGGTGCCAACTGCCGTCGCAGCGGTCGATGAAATTCACATCGCAAAAATCCCAGAACAGGCGGTACCAGGTTTCATATTGCTCATCGCCGGTGCGCTTGAGCAAAGCGCTGGCCGCAGCACTGGCCTCGGCATGCGTCCAGTGCAAGCGATGGCGGACCACAGCTTTGTTGTTCCAGTCGAGGGTGTAGACGATGCCCGGCGCGCCATCGACATCCCAACCGTAACGGCAGTTTTGCTCGAAGAGTTTCCGCGCGTCGGTGGCGAGCCAGCCGGGGGTAAGCATGCCGGCCTGCACTCGCGCCGCTTCGAGGTGCAGCAACAGTCGCGCCCACTCGAAACCGTGTCCCGGCGTGGTGCCGTAAGGGCGGAAACCGTCGGCGGGATTGTCATGGTTGTATTCGCGCAGCGGTTGCCAGTCGCGGTCGAAGTGCTCAATGACCATGTAATCGTTGGCAGCAGCGTGACCATGGATCACTCGCTCGACGATGCGTTGGGCGCGCACCAGCCAGCGTGGGTCTTCAGTGACATCGGCCAGGGCGAGGAACGCTTCGGTCGCGTGCATGTTGCTGTTGGCGCCGCGATAGGCTTCCTCTTCGCTCCAGTCGCGATTGAAGAATTCGCGCATGGCGCCCTCTTCTTCGCTCCAGAAATAGGTGTCGATGATGTCGATCGCATCATCCAGCAGCGCCTGCGCACCGGGACGTCGTGCGACCACCGCCGAGCTCGCCGCCAGTGCCACGAAGGCGTGCAGGTAGGCGTTCTTGCCCGTGTTGTCATCGCGATGCTCGGCCACCGCAAACCAGCCACCGTGCAGCGCATCACGCAGCGGCCCGCGCAGGGCGGCAATGCCGTGATCGACCAGTTCGGCAAATCCCGGCAAACCCTGAATGTGGGCCATGGCGAAGCTGTGGGTCATGCGCGCGGTGTTCATGGTTTCGGCTCGTGCGTTCGCAGGCAAACGGCCGCGTTCGTCGAGGTTACCGAAGCCTTCGGGCAGGCGTGACGCCCTGGCGAAATCCAGCAGGCGCAGGCCTTCGGCGGCAAGCCATTGCTGGTGCGCGGGGGCATTGAGCCAGCTGCTGAAGCCGGGTTCGAAGTGGTCCATGGGGGGCCTTTTTTGTTGTTATGACTGCGGGGAGTCTAAACAACGGGCCGGGGTGGGCTTGTAACGAAGGGGACGGGTTTTGTCACTGATTCGTGACATGAAAAGATCGCAGCCTTCGGCAGCTCCTAAAGGGATCGGTGTAGGAGCTGCCGAAGACTGCGATCTTTTGATCTTCAATCCATCGACCGCGGCAACTGCAACGTCACCCGCAACCCGCCCTCACGCAGGTTCTGCAACGTCACCTCACCGCCATGGCTATGAGCGATATTGCGCGCAATCCCGAGGCCGAGGCCATACCCCTGCTGCTGCCCCGCCAACCTGAAGTGCGGCTCAAACACCTGCTCCAGCCGCTGCTCCGGCACGCCCGGCCCTTCATCATCGACGTGCAGGACGAATGCACTTTCATCGTCATCAATGTGCAGATGCGCGTTCTGTCCGTACTTCAACGCATTGTCGATCAGGTTGCCGATGCAGCGCTTCAACGCCAAAGGTTTGCCCGAATACGCCGCCAGCGCCCGCCCATGCTGGGTCACGCGACCATTGCCGTTAGGCGCCAGATACGGCTCCACCAGACAATCGAGCACATGGTTGAGATCGACCGGTTCGATGTTTTCGTGGATGTCAGTGTCTTTCACGCATTGCAACGCGCCTTTGACCAGCAACTCCAACTCGTCCAGATCACGACCAAACTTGATTTGCAGCTGTTCGTCTTCGAGCAGTTCGACGCGCAGACGCAGACGGGTGATCGGCGTGCGCAAGTCATGGGAAATCGCGCTGAACAATTGGCTGCGTTCGGTCAGGTAACGGCTGATGCGCTCGCGCATGGTGTTGAACGCACGGCCGACCTCGACCACTTCACTGCCGCCGCCCTCGGCAACCGGTTCGACGTCGGCGCCCAGCGACAGATCCCGCGCGGCGCGGGCCAGGCGCTTGAGCGGCCGGCTCTGCCAGTGCACCAGCACACCGATGAACAGCAGCAGAAAGCCGCTGGTGAGGACGATGAACCACACTTGCTGCGACGGCAGGCCTTGCTCTTCAAGGCTGGTGTAGGGCTCGGGCAACAGCGAGGCGATGTACAGCCATTCGCCCGGTGCCATCTGAATCTGCGTGACCAGCACTGGCGGATTCACCGGCTCAAGGGTCAGGGCGTAGTGCGCCCAGGAGCGCGGCAATTCATCGAGTTTCAGCCCGGCGTTGAAGATGCGCAGATCCTCGGGACTGACGAAAGACACCGAGATGTCGGTGTCTTGCCCGAGAGACTGACGCAGCACTTCGTCGACCGCTTTCATCACCGCGGCTTTACGCGCAGTGACCGGCAGCGCGTCCATGCCTAGCGGCTTGTCGTTGAGCGTTACGACAAATCGCGTGCCGCCCATGCTGCGCAACTGATCGAGCACAAGCGGCCGATAGGCCACCGGCAACGAACGAAAATAACTGACGCTGGCGGTCATCGAATGAGCAAGGCTGCGGGCGCTGGTGACCAGGCCTTCGAGCTGGGTGGCGCGCAATTGCGAAACCCAGATCACACTCGACAAGGTCTGCGCAAACAGCACCGCGAGCAAGGTCAGCAGCAACATCCGCCCCAGCAGCGAACGCGGCACCGGCACTTTGCTGGCGAGCCGGCGCAGCGACTCAGTGACCATTGCCGGCAACCACGTTGGCTGCCAGTTGATAGCCGCTGCCGCGTACCGTGCGAATCAGCCGTGGCGGCTTTTCCGTGTCACGCAGACGTTGGCGCAAGCGGCTGACGGCCATGTCGACAATGCGATCGAGCGGCATCAGGTCGCGGCCGCGAGTGGCATTGCCGATGGTGTCGCGGTCAAGAATTTCCTGTGGGTGATCGAGGAACAGTTTCAGCAGAGCGAAATCGGCACCGGACAGAATCACTTCCTCGCCG
This sequence comes from Pseudomonas sp. A0308, assembly GCF_044218815.1. NCBI lineage: Bacteria > Pseudomonadati > Pseudomonadota > Gammaproteobacteria > Pseudomonadales > Pseudomonadaceae > Pseudomonas > Pseudomonas sp. A0308. The sequence goes on along the minus strand of NZ_CP162581.1, from coordinate 4,983,843 downwards.
TCGGTGTGAAACAGCCGATGACTGACCATGTCCAGCCGCCAATCGTCAAACGCCAGCACTTCACTGCCGCTGCGTTCCTGCCCGAATTGTGCACGGCGCAGCAGCGCTTTGATGCGCGCCTGCAGTTCGCGGGGGCTGAAGGGTTTGCCGAGGTAATCGTCGGCGCCAAGCTCCAGACCGATGACCCGGTCGGCCTCGTCGGAACTGGCGGTGAGCATGATGATCGGCACCTGCGCCTGACGCGGATGCTGACGCACCCAGCGGCACAGACTGAAACCGTCCTCGTCGGGCAGCATGACATCGAGGATCACCAGATCGCTCGGCGCCTCGTTGAGGGCCTGACGGAAACTGGCGCCATCGGCTGTGGCCCGTACCTGAAACCCGGCGCGGGTCAGATAGGTTTCCAGCAACTCGCGTATTTCCTGGTCGTCATCGACCAACAATATCGACTTGTTGACTGAGCTCACTTCGAAGGCATCCTTGTTGTTGGAATTGGGGCGGATTATGCCTGATGAACCTTGGAAATTTGTTGTCTGTTCTGGCCCCATCGCTGGCAAGCCAGCTCCCACAAAGATCTTTGTCGTTCACACAACCTGTGGGAGCTGGCTTGCCAGCGATGAGAGCAACTCGGTATCAAGCCTGTTCGAGGGCCACGCCGGCGCCAACCAGCCCGGAATACGGTGCCGTCACCAGCCACACCGGAATGCCTTTGAAGTAATCGCTCATGCAGCCCTTATCGGCAAAACTGCGGGCAAAACCACTTTCGAGGAAGAAGTCGGCAAAGCGCGGAATCACCCCACCGACGATAAACACCCCACCCCGTGCGCCCGTGGTCAGCACGTTGTTACCGGCCACGCGGCCGAGCCAGCAGCAGAACTGCTCCAGCACTTCCAGGGCAATCGGATCGCCTGCAAGGCCTGCGGCCGTAATGGCTTCTGGCGTTTCGAGCGTCGGTTCATGGCCATCCACCGCACAAATCGCCCGATAGACACGCGGCAAACCAGCACCACTCAACGCAGTCTCCGCGCTGACATGGCCGATCTCGTTGTGGATGTGCTGCCAGAGCTGTGTTTCACGCGGGCTGCTCAACGGCAGATCAACGTGACCACCCTCGCCCGGCAGCGCCGCAAATCGACCCTCGCCCAGATCGAGCAAAGTACCCACGCCAAGGCCAGTGCCCGGACCAATCACTACCGAAGGACGCAACGGTTCTGGGGTGCCTTCGCAAACCACACGGAATTCACCCGGCTGCAAACGAGTCATGCCCAGCGCCATCGCCGAGAAGTCGTTGACCAGCAACAACTGCTCGACCTGCAAAATTTTGCAGAACGCTTCACGGCTCAGCCGCCAGTGGTTGTTGGTGAACTTGAATTCATCGCCACTGACCGGGCCGGCCACCGACAGGCATACCGAACCGATAGCGCCCGGCGCCAGACCGAGCCCGCTCAGGTAGAGGCTGATGGCCTCTTCCGGGCTGGCATGGTCGGCCGTGGCCAGCACCTGAATCGATTCCAGTTGCTGGTTTTTCCACAACGCGAACCGTGCGTTGGTGCCTCCGATGTCACCGACCAAAGCCAGTTTCAATTAAGCGTCTCCAGGGCAGAAGTGAAGGCGCTGGCGCCCTGCTCCGCCGAGCTGAAGGCCACGCGCATGAAACCGAACAGTTCGCGACCGCTGCCGATGTTGTTGCCCAACAGGCCTTTGGCGGGTTCGCGCGCTGCAAATTCGTCGGCGTCCACTTTAATTTCCAAAGTGCCTTTGACGCCATCGACGCGGATGATATCGCCCTCTTGCACGCGAGCCAAAGCACCACCGACATAAGCTTCCGGACTGACGTGGATCGCCGCCGGGATTTTCCCCGAGGCGCCCGACATGCGCCCGTCAGTCACCAGTGCCACTTTGAAGCCGCGATCCTGCAGCACGCCAAGGAACGGCGTCATCTTGTGCAACTCGGGCATGCCGTTGGAACGCGGGCCCTGGAAGCGCATCACGGCGACGAAATCTTTCTCCAGCAAACCGGCCTTGAACGCATCGGCCAGATCCTGTTGATCCTGGAACACCATGGCCGGCGCTTCGACAATCTGGTTTTCCAGGGCCACGGCAGATACCTTCATCACACCGCGACCGAGGTTGCCCTCCATTACCCGCAGCCCCCCCTCCGGCGAGAACGCGCGTGCCACAGGGCGCAAAATGTTTTCGTCGAGACTGTCGACCGGGCCTTCACGCCATACCAGTTCGCCGTTATCGAGGAACGGCTCTTTGGTGTACTTGCTCAAGCCGTGGCCAAGCACGGTGTTGACGTCTTCGTGGAGCAGGCCGGCACCCAGCAGTTCACGGATCAGGAACGACATGCCGCCCGCTGCCTGGAAGTGGTTGATGTCGGCTTTGCCGTTCGGATAAACGTGGCTCAGGGTCGGCACGACTTCGGAGAGGTCGGCCATGTCTTGCCAGGTCAGTTGAATGCCCGCTGCCATGGCGATGGCCGGCATGTGCAGGGTGTGGTTGGTCGAGCCGCCAGTGGCGTGCAGCGCGACGATCGAGTTGACCAGCGACTTCTCGTCGACGATTTCGCCGATCGGCATGAAGTTGCCGTTCTGCTTGGTCAGACGCGTGACTTGATGCGCCGCTTCGCGGGTCAGCGCATCACGCAATGGCGTGTTCGGGTTGACGAAAGAGGCGCCCGGCAAGTGCAGGCCCATGACTTCCATCAGCAACTGGTTGGTGTTGGCGGTGCCGTAGAACGTGCAGGTGCCCGGGCTGTGGTAGGACTTCATCTCCGATTCCAGCAGCTCTTCGCGGGTCGCCTTGCCTTCGGCGTACTTCTGCCGAACGTCGGCTTTTTCCTTGTTGGATATGCCAGAAACCATCGGCCCGCCCGGCACAAAGATTGTCGGCAGATGGCCGAAACGCAGCGAGCCCATCATCAGCCCCGGCACGATCTTGTCGCAGATGCCGAGCATCAGCGCGCCGTCGAACATGTTGTGGGACAACGCCACCGCCGTGGACATTGCGATCACTTCACGGCTCGGCAGACTCAGCTCCATGCCGGGCTCGCCCTGGGTCACGCCATCACACATCGCCGGAGTGCCGCCAGCGAACTGGCCGACCGAACCGATCTCACGCAAGGCGTTTTTGATCTGCTCAGGGAAGACCTCGTACGGCTGGTGCGCCGAAAGCATGTCGTTATACGAAGAAACAATGGCGATGTTCGCCGAGTTCATCATCCGCAAGCTGTGCTTGTCTTCAGTGCCACACCCGGCCACACCATGGGCGAAGTTGGCGCATTGCAGCTTGCCGCGCATCGGGCCGTCAGTTGCAGCGCCGCGAATCAGCGCAAGGTAAGCCTGACGCGTGGCGCGGCTGCGGGCGATAAGCCGTTCGGTGACCTCAAGGACGCGGGGATGCATGTGTAGAACTCCAGGCTAACGGAAATGGCGACCTGATTGTCTATGCTGATCAAGGGCCCGCACATTCGGGATGACGGACGGTTTTCTTGATCATTCGGACCAGTTGATTCAGGTCACTCGTTGTAGATAAAACAAAATATTGCCACTAAAAAGGCTTGTTTTCTATTTTTATGCGAATAATCTTGTAATTCCAACAACAAAACGACGGCGGCGCTGTTCCATGACTCTTCGAATTGCAATCAATGGTTTTGGCCGCATCGGCCGTAATGTCCTGCGCGCACTGTATACCCAAGGCTATCGACAGGATCTGCAGATTGTCGCCATCAACGATCTGGGCGACAGCTCGATCAATGCGCATCTGCTCAAATACGACACCGTTCATGGCACGTTCGACGCCGAAGTGGCGCATGACAACGAAAGCCTGACCGTCAACGGCGACCGCATTGCGGTGAGCGCCATTCGCAACCCGGCCGAGCTGCCATGGGCTGCGGAAAAAATCGATGTAGTGTTCGAATGCACCGGTCTGTTTACCGACCGTGCCAAAGCCGCTGCGCATATTACTGCCGGCGCGCGCAAAGTGATCATCTCGGCCCCGGCCAAAGGTGCCGATGCCACCGTCGTTTACGGTGTGAACCACGATATTCTGCGCCAGTCGCACCAGATCATCTCCAACGCCTCGTGCACCACCAACTGCCTGGCACCGGTGGCGCAAGTGCTGCACCGCGAACTGGGTATCGAAAGCGGTCTGATGACCACGATCCACGCTTACACCAACGATCAGAACCTGACCGACGTCTACCACACCGACCCGTACCGCGCGCGTTCGGCCACGCAGAACATGATCCCGAGCAAGACCGGCGCCGCTGAAGCAGTGGGCCTGGTGCTGCCGGAACTGGCGGGCAAACTGACCGGCATGGCCGTGCGGGTGCCGGTGATCAATGTGTCGCTGGTGGATTTAACCGTGCAGCTGAAGAAAGAGGCCACTGCCGAAGAAGTCAACGCTTTGCTGAAAGCGGCGAGTCAGCACTCGAAAATTCTTGGTTACAACACGTTGCCGCTGGTTTCCAGCGACTTCAACCACAACCCGCTGTCGTCGATCTTCGACGCCAACCACACAAAATCCAGCGGCAAACTGCTGAAAGTGCTGGCCTGGTACGACAACGAGTGGGGCTTCTCCAACCGCATGCTGGATAACTGCCTGGCGCTGTGTAACGCCGAGTAATTACCCGCCCCGCCCCTGATCCCTGTGGGAGCTGGCTTGCCAGCGATGAGGCAGGCACATCCAACATGGATATTGCCTGGCCCATCGCCATCGCTGGCAAGCCAGCTCCCACAAGGTCGGTTATTCCAATTCAAAATCAATACTTGACCATTCAGCTAGATGATAAGCATTATCATTCGCTTGAAATGGATCAGGTCCTCCCGTGAGTCAATCGCGCTTCAACCACGTCTTCCTCACCCAGCGCATTTCTTTGCTGCGTACGCTGGAACGGATGGTCAACAATCACAGCACCGCTGAAGACCTGTTGCAGGAGACCTATCTGCGCGTGGCACGGGCGCTGAACGAGCGGGCCATCGATCACCTCGAACCCTTTGTCTTCCAGACCGCGCGCAATCTTGCGCTCGATCATCTGCGTGCGCGCAAGATCCATTCGCGAACCATGGTCGATGACGTGCCGCAAGAAATTGTGCACAGCATCGCCGCCCCGGCCAGTAGCGCCGAAGACGCCGCCCACGCCGAACAAATGCTGGAGCGCTTGAACGTGAGTCTCAGTCAACTCAGCCCGCGCCAGCAGCAGATCTTCATCCTCAGCCGCCTGCACGGGCACAGTTATCAGGAAATCGCGCAAGAACTGAGCGTGTCCCTCAGCACCGTGCAGAAAGAACTCAAACTGATCATGAGCATTTGCATCGGCGTCGCCGAACGACACGACAGCAGCGGCAAGCTGTAAGCTTCACGCCCCAAGTAAAAACGAAAAGCAGTTCACGCGTCTGGCTTGCAGCTTGCAGCTTGAAACTTGAAACTGCTTCGCCAGAAGCCCGAGGAAACACCGTGACGGACACCCATCGCTCGCCTTCGCCCTCATCGGCGCAGGATGCCGCACTGGCAATGGACCAGGCTCTGGACTGGCTCATCGTGCTCGGCAGCCCGGATGAGGAGCAGACCCGGCAGTTCCATGCCTGGCTGGCGGCGGATCCGTTGAATGCCGAGGCGTTCGCCAAGGCTCAGGCGATCTGGGACGGTCCGCAAATCGCCCAGTGCGCGCAAAACCTGGCGTTGAAACCCGCGAAAGTCACCTTCCTCCGGCGCCTGCGTCCACACTGGAAACCGCTGGCCACCGCCGCCGTTCTGGTGCTTGGTCTGTTCAGTTTCAGCAACCTGCCGATGCGGTTGCAGGCCGATCACCTGACCGTGGTCGGCGAACGTCAGCGCTTGCAACTGGAGGACGGTTCGCAGGTCCTGCTCAACACCAACTCGGCGTTCTCCAGCACCATCGATGATCAGCAGCGCGTCGCGCGGTTGTATCAGGGCGAAGCGTTTTTCGAGGTCGCAGCCAATCGCACTCAACCGCTGGAAATTGATGCCGGCCCGGTCAAGGCCAGCGTGCGCGACACCGCGTTCGCCGTGCGCTATCTGGACGGGATCGCGCAGGTCAATGTGCAGCGTGGCGATGTCGATTTGCGCGCCACCCACAACGATGCGCGGATGCGCCTGTCTGCCGGAGAAAGTATCCGCATCGGCCCCAACGGTTTCGATCGCCCGGCCAAACTCGACGCGGCCACCGAACTGGCGTGGGTGCAAGGTCGACTGGTGTTCGAGAACTGCCCGCTGAATCAGGTGCTGGCCGAATTGCGCCGTTACTATCCAGGCTGGATCATCAACAACAACGAGCAGTTGGCCGACGTTGCCGTGACCGGCAATTACCGCCTCGATCAGCCGCTCGACGTGGTGCGTTCTCTCGCGCACATCACCTCGGCGCGTTTGCAGGAATTCCCGGCGCTGGTCATCTTGAACTAAATGAGAATTATTTTTACTCGATAGCGTGAGCGCGTTCGTCTAGTTATAGCCAATGCAATTGATTCGCATCCTCGGATGAGAATCAGCAACTATAAAGATTCGTGCGACACGGAGCGCTATCGATGTCCCTTCGCCTTACCCGCCAGACTTCTTCCCCTTCCCGCGTATTGTCGCTGCTGACCGCGGCCATCCTCATGGCCGGCACCGCGCCACTGATGGCTGCGACCGAGCAACCGGCGCGCAACATGGGTGATTACTCTTTCTCCATCAGTCAGCAGCCGTTGGTGTCGGCGCTCAACGCTTTCACCACCGTGACGGGTTGGCAGATCGGCTTGCCGGCAGAACTGGGTCAGGGCATATCGTCGCCGGGTGTGCGCGGGTCACTGCCACCGGAAAAAGCTCTGGAGCGTCTGTTGGTGGGGACCAACCTGAGCTTCCGCAAGCTGAGCAACAACAACGTCGTGCTGGAGAAGCGCAGCAGCAGCGGCGCACTGAATCTGGATCAGGTGACCATCAGCGCCACCCGCCAGGAACAGTCGGTGAACAGCGTGCCAAGCACTGTCACCGTGCACACCCGTGAAGAACTCGATCGCAACAACGTCAACTCCATCAAGGATCTTGTGCGCTATGAGCCGGGCGTGTCTGTCGGCGGCGCCGGTCAGCGTGGCGGCATCAGCGGCTACAACATCCGCGGCATCGATGGCGACCGAATCCTGACTCAGGTTGACGGCGTCGAAGTCCCGGACGGTTTCTTCAACGGTCCGTACGCCAAGACTCAGCGCAATTACGTCGACCCGGAAATCGTCAAACGCGTCGAGATTCTCCGTGGCCCGGCGTCGGTGCTGTACGGCAGCAACGCCATTGGCGGCGCCGTCAGCTATTACACGCTCGATCCGGACGACATCATCAAGCCTGGCAACGATGTTGGCGCGCGCCTGAAAACCGGTTACAGCTCCGCCGATGAGAGCTGGCTGAAATCCGCCACCGTCGCCGGCCGTGCCGATCAATTCGACGGTTTGCTGCACTACAGCCAGCGCGACGGTCACGAAACCGACTCCTACGGCAGCCACAACGGCACCGGCCTTGAGCGCACCGCCGCTAACCCGGAAGACGTCAAGGCGAGCAACGTGCTGGCCAAGATCGGCTGGAACTACAACGAAGATTCGCGCCTGGGCCTGACTTACGAAAAGTACAAGGATGATCGCGACACCGATCAGAAAAGCGCATACGGCGGCCCGTACTTCAATGGCGCGCCAACCATCCCCAACAGCGTATTGCCCGGCGGCATGTACCAGTGGCGCACCGGCAACGACACCATTACCCGTGAGCGTTTCGGCCTTGAACACCGCTTCGCGCTCGACAGCTTGCTGGTGGATAACGTCAAGTGGAGCCTCAACCACCAGATCGCCAAGACAGACCAGAGCACCGAAGAGTATTACTACCCCATCACCCGAAAAGTACTGCGCACCCGCGATACCGTTTACGAAGAAAAACAGTGGGTATTCGACGCGCAACTGGACAAGGCTTTTGCCATCGGTGACACCGATCACGTCTTGACCTACGGCACCACCATCAAGCAACAGAAAGTCACCGGTTCGCGCAGCGGCGACGGCAAGTGCCTGGCGGTTGGCCGTGGCTGCACCGCGATCGGCGCGACCAGTACCGCTGACGTGTTGGTGAAGGCCACCGATTTCCCGGATCCGACCATCAACACCTACAGCCTGTTCGCCCAGGATCAGATCAGCTGGAATGACTGGACCTTCCTGCCAGGCCTGCGCTACGACTACACCCAGCTCAAGCCGAAGATCACTCAGGAGTTCCTCAATACCGTGGCGGCCGATGGCCAAGGCACGGTCAGCGACAAGAACAAGACCTGGCATAAAGTCTCGCCAAAATTCGGCCTGACCTACGCCCTGAGCGAAAACTACACCTGGTACGGTCAATACGCCGAAGGTTTCCGCACGCCCACCGCGAAAGCCCTGTACGGCCGCTTCGAGAACGGCACCACCGGTTACCACGTGGCGCCGAACCCGGACCTGGAACCGGAAAAAAGCAAAAGCTACGAAACCGGCCTGCGCGGTAACTTCGAGCATGGCTCATTCGATGTGGCGGTGTTCTATAACAAGTACCGCGACTTCATCAACGAAGACGCGGTGTCACCGGGTTACAACGAGCTGACTTTCCAGTCGAGCAACATCAAGCACGCGACCATCAAGGGTGCAGAAGTCAAAGGTCGTCTGAACCTTGACACGTTCGGCGCACCGCAGGGCCTCTACACCCAAGGCTCGATTGCCTATGCCTACGGTCGCAACAACGACAGCGGCGAGCCGCTCAACAGCGTTAACCCGCTGACCGGTGTGTTCGGTTTGGGCTACGACCAGGACAACTACGGCGGCCTGCTGAGCTGGACCGTGGTGAAGAAGAAAGATCGCGTCGACGACAGCAACTTCAAGTCGCCGGACGGCGTCAGCAGCCAGTTCAAGTCGCCGGGTTTCGGCATTCTTGATATGACCGGGTTCTACAAAGTCACCAACGACGTCACCGTCAGCGGCGGCATTTACAACCTGACCGACAAGAAATACTGGCTGTGGGATGACGTGCGCGGTTACGACAGCGTCGGCGAAGCTTCGGTGACGCAACCGGCCAACCTTGATCGCCTGACCCAACCGGGTCGCAACTTCGCGATCAATCTGATCTGGGACATCTGACCCCACCCACCTCACTGCGCGTGTTCAAGCACCGCGCCGTGAGGCTTTTTTTACTGTCCGGCGCTTGCCCGTTCGTCTTGTTATCAAGCGCCTCATTTATCAAGGACACGTCATGACCTCTTCGGAAAAAGCCCTGCGTTCACAACGCCTGAACCAGATCACCCACGAGCCGCACAGCAAACTCGACACCTTGGTCAAAGCCCATGCGCCGTTTGAAACCCGCGCCAACTTTGCCCGTTTCGTGGTCGCGCAATACCTGTTCCAGTCGGAACTGGTTGAGCTCTACAACGATGCCGAACTGATCAGGATCGTCCCCGACCTGCCCGCCCGTTGCCGCGCCGACGCGGCGAAGGCCGACCTGGCAGATCTCGACACCGAAGTGCCGGGCCCGGTCGCCGGTGCGGTGAAGAATCCGAGCAAGGCGCGTGCACTGGGTTGGATCTTTGTTTCTGAAGGTTCGAAGCTCGGTGCTGCGTTCCTGATCAAACGCGCCGTGGCGCTGGAGCTGAGTGAAACCTTTGGCGCCCGTCATCTGGGCGAGCCTGAAGGTGGCCGTGCAGAAGGCTGGAAGCGCTTTGTGCGTACTCTCGACTCGCTGCAGTTCAGCGCTGAAGAAGAGGCTGAAGTCGAGCAAGGCGCGCTCGATGCGTTCAACCGCTTCACGGTGCTGCTGGAACAGGCTTACGCCACAGAAGCCGAAATGGCCTGATACCCGACACGCCACAAAACCCTGTGGGAGCTGGCTTGCCAGCGATGAGGGCTGGTCAGTCTCCATTTATGTTGCCTGACCCACTGCTATCGCTGGCAAGCCAGCTACCACAGGGAACAACGCAAGTCTGTAAGATCCCCATCTCGCCTCACAGCAATCCCGAGCCCATGCCGCAACCAGCCTCCTCCAAACTCGCCCGCCTGCTGTTCGGTCTGTTGGCCTATGTCAGCCTCGGCATCGGCCTGATCGCTATTGTCGTACCCGGATTGCCGACCACCGAGTTCATCCTCCTCGCCGCCTGGGCGGCCACCCGCAGTTCGCCGCGCCTGAGTGCCTGGCTGGAAAATCATCGGCTGTTCGGGCCAATCCTGAGTAACTGGCGCAACGGCAAGATCATCGCGCGCAAGGCCAAAGTCAGCGCCACGGTGAGCATGTTGCTGTGTGCGACGTTGATGCTGGTGATGCTCGATCACGGCTGGCCGATCTATCTGGCAATGGCCGGGATGGGGTTGGGCAATCTGTGGATCTGGTCGCGGCCCGAGTCCCGCACAAATCCTTCCTGATACAACGCACTGCGTCTCACAGCTGAAACATCCCTGTAATTAATCCCCTTTTCAGCACATTCCCCTGCGCAAACGTTTAGCGCTGACCGTCCGTCGGCAAACACCTCATGCGCTCTCGTTCCACGCCGATGAGCATTGAATGGCGCTGAATGGATTTGGCGATTCGGGTACCTCGTACCCACAGCCCCCCGTTTATTCATTCGCGAGATCGCCCTATGTTCGACTCTCTTTCCATTCGCCTGAAAATCGTTCTGCTCTCCGGCCTGTGCCTGATCGGCGTGGTTGCGCTGATCGTCGGCATGAACATTTACCAGACCAACCAGAACGACGAACTGGTCAGCCATTCCAGCAGCAAGATGCTCACGGCCAGTGTGCAAGACTTGCTGCAGGCCAAAGCCGCCGAACAGGCAGTGCGGGTGCAGAAAACCTTCGGCGAAAGCCTGTTGGTGATCACCGCTCTCGCTGACCAGATCAAGGACATGCGCGTGATGGCTGCCAAGCGTTCGCTGGACGCCGGGGCCCTGCGTGAAGAGTTGAACCAGAGCCTGAAAACCGCCTTCGAGCGCAACGACAAAGTGCTCGGCATCTGGCTCGCTTTCGAACCCGATGGCCTCGATGGCAAGGACAGCGAGTTCGTCAACGACGCCGCGCGTCAGTCCAACGAAGCCGGGCGTTTCGCCACCTACTGGAGCCGCTCCGGTGGCGCATCACTCAACACGATCATGGTCGAAGAGGACCTGACCAAAACTACCCTAAGCCTCAGCGGTACGCCCTATAACAGCTGGTATACCTGCCCTCGCGACAACAAGCGCACCTGTTTGCTCGACCCCTATTCCGACACCGTGGGCACCAAGGAAATGCTCATGACGACCATTTCCGTGCCATTGATCGTCGACGGTAAAACCATCGGTGTCGCTGGCATCGATATCGCCCTCGATGCCTTGCAAGGAGCGGCCGTCGAGTCGCAGCGCTACCTGTTCAACCACGCCGGACACATGCTGATTGTTTCAGGCAGCGGCGTGTTGGCTGCCGACAGTTCCGACGCGGCCAAGGTCGGCAAAAAGATCAGCGACACCCTCGGTGCCGATGGCAATGAAGTGCTGCAACTGCTCGGCAGCGCAACGCCGAAAATCCTTGAACAGAGCGACCTGATCCGGGCGGTGTATCCGGTCGATCCGATTGGCAACTCGCGCGCTTGGGGCGTGGTCATCGACCTGCCCAAACAAGTGCTGCTGGCCGACTCGGTCAAGCTGCAAGCGGTGCTCCACGAAGCACAGCAAACCGGTGTAATCACTGCGCTGGCAGTGGCTGTGGTCGCGGGTCTGATTGGCCTGCTGCTGATATGGCTCACCGCTTCCGGCGTCACTCGTCCCATCAACAGCGTCGCCGAGATGCTGAAAAACATCGCCAGCGGTGAAGGTGATCTGACCCAACGCCTGAACTACAGCAAGAAGGATGAACTGGGCGAACTGGTGAACTGGTTCAACCGCTTCCTCGACAAGCTGCAACCGACCATCGCCCAGATCAAACAGAGCATCACCGAGGCTCGCGGCACTGCCGACCAGTCTTCGGAAATCGCCCGTCAGACCAGCGAAGGCATGCAGGTGCAGTTCCGCGAAATCGACCAGGTCGCCACCGCGTCCAACGAAATGAGCGCCACCGCCCACGATGTCGCCAACAGCGCATCGAACGCGGCCAACGCCGCGAAAGGTGCCGACCAGTCGGCCAAGGACGGCATGTCGATCATCGAACGCAGCACCCGCGACATCAATCAACTGGCCGATGAAGTCAGCAAAGCGGTGACCGAAGTCGAAGCACTGGCGGTCAATAGCGAGCAGATTGGCTCGGTACTGGAAGTGATCCGCAGCATCGCCGAACAGACCAATCTGCTGGCGCTCAACGCCGCCATCGAAGCCGCTCGCGCCGGTGAAAGCGGTCGCGGTTTTGCTGTGGTCGCAGATGAAGTGCGCAACCTGGCCAAGCGTACGCAGGATTCGGTGGAAGAAATTCGCATCGTCATCGAGAAGATTCAGACCGGCACTCGCGGCGTGGTTGCGACCATGCATTCGAGCCAGACCCAGGCGCACAACAACGCCGGGCAGATCCGCCAGGCCGTGGATGCGCTGGGCAAGATCAGTGATGCGGTAACCGTGATCAGTGACATGAACCTGCAAATCGCCAGCGCCGCCGAACAGCAGAGCGCAGTGGCTGAAGAGGTTAACCGCAACGTCTCGGCGATTCGTACGGTGACTGAAACCTTGACCGGGCAAGCGACGGAGTCGGCGGCGATCAGCAGCCAGCTCAATGCGCTGGCCAGTCAGCAGATGAAGTTGATGGATCAGTTCCGCGTCTAGTGGATCACCTCAAGTCCCTGTGAGAGCTGGCTTGCCAGCGATGACGGCGGGTCAGTTGATACAGGGGGCGACTGACGCACCGCTATCGCTGGCAAGCCAGCTCCCAAAGGGTCAAAGGCTCCCTCTCCCTCCGGGAGAGAGCTGGGGTGAGGGGAGCGTTCTCACAGCGACAACACACCGCTGTACAACCCATAAGCCGCCAACCCCGCGCCAATGATCACGCAGGTAAAAATACCTTTCTCGACCGTGGTGAACAGCGGCTCGCCCTGCTCATGTTTGGCTTTGGCAAACAGGATCACTCCCGGCGCATACAGCAACGCCGACAGCAGCAGATATTTCATCCCGCCGGCATACAACAACCACACCGCATAACTCAGGGCGATGCCGCCGATCAGCAGATCTTTGGTGCGCTCGGCCGAGGCATGTTCATAGGTTTCGCCGCGTCCGCTCAATAACACCGCGTAGGCCGCCGACCACAGGTACGGCACCAGAATCATTGATGACGCCAGATAAATCAGGCTGGTGTAAGTGCCGGCGGAATACAGCGTGATCAGCAGGAATATCTGGATCATCACGTTGGTCAGCCACAACGCGTTGACCGGCACATGGTTGGCGTTTTCCTTTTTCAGGAACGCCGGCATGGTTTTGTCACGGGCCGTGGCGAAAAGGATTTCGGCACAGAGCAACGCCCACGACAGCAACGCCCCGAGCAGCGAGATCGCCAAACCGATGCTGATCGCCAGCGCCCCCCACGGCCCGACGATGTGCTCAAGCACCGCCGCCAGCGACGGGTTCTGCAGGTTGGCCAGTTCCGGCTGGCTCATGATCCCCAGTGACAACACGTTGACCAGCACCAGTAGCGCCAGTACGCCGATGAATCCAATCACCGTGGCACGCCCGACATCGCTGCGTTTTTCCGCTCGTGCCGAGTACACGCTGGCGCCCTCGATGCCGATAAAGACGAACACCGTCACCAGCATCATGTTGCGCACCTGATCCATCACCCCGCCGAAACTCGGGTTGCTGCGGCCCCAGATGTCGCGGGTAAAGATGTCAGCCTTGAACGCCAGCGCGGCGATGACGATAAACATGATCAGCGGCACGATCTTGGCCACGGTGGTCACCTGGTTGATGAACGCCGCCTCCTTGATCCCGCGCATCACCAGAAAGTGCACAGCCCACAGCAGCACCGACGCGCAGCCAATGGCGATCGGCGTATTGCCTTGGCCGAATACCGGAAAGAAATAACCGAGGGTGCTGAACAGCAGAACGAAGTAACCGACGTTGCCCAGCCATGCGCTGATCCAGTAACCCCAGGCCGACGAGAAGCCCATGTAGTCGCCAAACCCTGCCTTGGCGTAGGCATAGACGCCGGAATCCAGCTCGGGCTTGCGATTGGCCAGGGTTTGAAACACGAAGGCCAGGGTCAGCATACCGATGGCAGTAATCCCCCAACCGATCAGGATCGCCCCCGCATCGGCGCGTGCCGCCATGTTCTGCGGCAGCGAGAAAATTCCGCCGCCAATCATCGACCCCACCACCAGGGCGATCAACGCACCAAGGCGCAGCTTTTGCGTCGGTTGCGACATTCCAGTCTCCCTCTGATGTGGTGAGCGATTATTTATAAGAACAATTAATTAGATGAATAAAACAGGATGACGCCTATCAGTTAAAGCCAATAAATATATAGCGGATAAAGCTAATGCCTACCACGTTAAGACAGTTTTGTGCGCTGATCCTGATAAATCAATTCTGTACTGAAAACAGAAGGGGAAAATTTGCCAAACCCGGAAAAAGAACTAGCGTCATAACTCCAAAGTAATAATAGCCATTCCCAACCACATTGCGAAAACCCCTCTAGAACGGGCCTTGCAGACGGTCGCTTTATGCCTGAAGCGATTCCCTAAGTCATTCATTAACAATGGAATGTGACCATGAACTGATCTATGTCAGCTATTTGAACAGACAACAGAACTACGCTGTGATCTCTTCCTGCAATGGAGTCATGCAATGTCTGAAGCTCCCGGAAAACTAAGACTCGGCGCACTGGTTGCATTAGTCGTCGGCTCAATGATCGGTGGCGGGATATTCTCCTTGCCACAAAACATGGCCGCCAGTGCCGACGTCGGCGCGGTATTGATCGGTTGGGCGATCACCGCTGTCGGCATGCTCACCCTCGCTTTTGTCTTCCAAACCCTCGCCAATCGCAAGCCTGACCTGGACGGCGGTGTCTACGCCTACGCCAAGGCCGGATTCGGCGATTACATGGGTTTCTCTTCCGCCTGGGGCTACTGGATCAGTGCATGGCTGGGCAACGTCGGTTACTTCGTTCTGCTGTTCAGCACCCTGGGGTATTTCTTCCCGATTTTCGGTGAAGGCAACACGGTTGCTGCGGTCATTGGTGCTTCGATTCTGTTGTGGGCGGTGCATTTCCTGGTACTTCGCGGGATCAAGGAAGCGGCGTTCATCAACCTCGTGACCACCGTCGCCAAAGTCGTGCCGCTGGTGCTGTTTGTATTGATCGCCGTCTTCGCCTTCAAACTGGACATCTTCACCGCCGACATCTGGGGCCTGAAAAACCCGGATCTGGGCAGCGTGATGAACCAGGTACGCAACATGATGCTGGTCACTGTGTGGGTGTTCATCGGCATCGAGGGCGCGAGCATTTTCTCGGCCCGCGCTGAAAAACGCTCCGACGTGGGTAAAGCCACCGTGATCGGCTTCATCACCGTGCTGCTGTTTTTGATGCTGGTGAACGTGCTGTCGCTGGGCATCATGACTCAGCCAGAACTGGCCAAATTGCAGAACCCGTCGATGGCTGCCGTGCTTGAGCACGTGGTCGGTCCGTGGGGCGCAGCGCTGATCAGCGTCGGTCTGATCATCTCGCTGCTGGGGGCGCTGCTGTCGTGGGTGCTGCTGTGTGCAGAGATCATGTTCGCCGCCGCCAAAGACCACACCATGCCGGAGTTTCTGCGCAAGGAAAACGCCAACCACGTACCGGTCAACGCCCTGTGGCTGACCAACGCGATGGTGCAGATTTTCCTGATCATCACCCTGTTCTCGGCCAGCACTTACCTGTCGCTGATCTACCTCGCCACGTCGATGATTCTGGTGCCCTATCTGTGGTCGGCCGCCTACGCCCTGCTGCTGGCAGTGCGCGGCGAAAGCTATGAAGGTTTCGCGGCCGAGCGGCGCAAGGATCTGATCATCGGCGGCATTGCCCTGATCTATGCGGTGTGGCTGCTGTACGCCGGTGGCGTGAAGTACCTGCTGCTCTCGGCCCTGCTCTATGCGCCCGGCGCGATCCTGTTCGCCAAGGCCAAGCTCGAACTCAAACAACCGGTTTTCACCAACGTCGAGAAGCTGATTTTCGCCGCAGTGGTCGTAGGCGCCCTGGTGGCTGCCTACGGACTGTATGACGGCTTCCTGACTCTGTAATTGCCAAACGTTTTATCTCTGGAGGATCACTGCAATGACCACGGAAAAAGTTAAGTACGGCGTCCATTCCGAAGCCGGCAAACTGCGCAAAGTCATGGTTTGCTCCCCAGGTCTGGCCCATCAGCGGCTGACCCCGAACAACTGCGATGAATTACTGTTCGACGATGTGCTGTGGGTTGCCCAGGCCAAGCGCGACCACTTCGACTTCGTCACCAAGATGCGTGAGCGCGGGATCGACGTGCTGGAAATGCACAACCTGCTGACCGACATCGTCGCCATTCCCGAAGCGCTGGACTGGATTCTCGATCGCAAGGTCACCGCCGATTCGGTCGGCCTGGGCCTGATCAGCGAAGTGAAGTCCTGGCTGAAAAGCCTTGAGCCACGGCACATCGCCGAATTCCTGATTGGCGGCGTGTCCGCCGATGATCTGCCGGACAGCTTCGGCGGCAAGATCATTCAGATGTATCGCGATTTCCTCGGCCACTCCAGCTTCATTTTGCCGCCGCTGCCGAACACTCAGTTCACCCGCGACACCACGTGCTGGATCTACGGCGGCGTGACGCTGAACCCGATGTACTGGCCGGCGCGTCGCCAGGAAACCCTGCTGACCACCGCCATCTACAAATTCCATCCGCAGTTCACCAGCGCCGAATTCGAGATCTGGTACGGCGACCCGGACAAGGACCACGGCAACTCCACCCTTGAGGGCGGCGACGTCATGCCGATCGGCAACGGCGTGGTGTTGATCGGCATGGGCGAGCGCTCATCCCGTCAGGCCATCGGTCAATTGGCGCTGAATCTGTTCAAGAACAAAGCCGTGGAGAAAGTCATCGTTGCCGGCCTGCCGAAGTCTCGCGCCGCGATGCACCTGGACACCGTGTTCAGCTTCTGCGACCGCGACCTCGTGACGATTTTCCCGGAAGTGGTCAACCAGATCGTCGCGTTCACCCTGCGACCTGATGAAAGCAAACAGGGCGGCATCGACATTCGTCGCGAAGAAACCAGCTTCCTCGACACCGTCGCGGCCGCGCTCAATCTCAAAGCGCTGCGCGTGGTGGAAACCGGCGGCAACAGCTTCGCCGCCGAACGCGAGCAATGGGACGACGGCAACAACGTGGTGGCCGTGGAACCGGGCGTGGTCATCGGCTACGACCGCAACACCTACACCAACACCCTGCTGCGCAAGGCAGGCGTGGAGGTCATCACCATCAGCGCCGGTGAATTGGGCCGTGGCCGTGGCGGCGGCCACTGCATGACCTGCCCGATCATCCGCGATCCAATCGATTACTAAACCTCTGAGCCCTGGCCGGCACTTACAACGTGCGGCCAGGGGGATAACCGATACCGAAGGAGATCCATCATGGCTTTTAATATGCGTAACCGCAGTTTGCTGAGCTTGATGCACCACACCACTCGCGAACTGAATTACCTGATCGACCTGTCCCGCGACCTCAAACGCGCCAAGTACACCGGCACCGAGCGTCCACACCTGCAAGGCAAGAACATCGCGCTGATCTTCGAAAAAACCTCGACCCGCACCCGTTGCGCGTTCGAAGTCGCGGCCCACGATCAGGGTGCTCACGTCACCTACATCGACCCGGTGTCGTCCCAGATCGGCCACAAAGAAAGCATGAAAGACACCGCCCGCGTCCTCGGCCGGATGTTCGACGCCATCGAGTACCGTGGCTTTGAACAGGAAATCGTCGAAGAGCTGGCCAAGTACGCCGGCGTCCCGGTGTTCAACGGCCTGACCGCTGAATTCCACCCGACGCAAATGATCGCTGACGTGCTGACCATGCGCGAACACAGCGACAAGCCGATGCATGACATCAGCTACGCCTACCTCGGCGACGCCCGCTACAACATGGGCAACTCGCTGTTGATGATCGGCGCCAAACTGGGCATGGACGTGCGTATCGCTGCGCCGAAAGCCCTGTGGCCACACGCTGACTTCATCGCTCAATGCAAAGAGTTCGCCGAAGAAAGCGGCGCGCGCATCACCATCACCGAAGACCCGAAAGAAGCGGTCAAGGGTGTCGACTTCATCCACACCGACATCTGGGTGTCGATGGGTGAACCGGTAGAAGCGTGGGACGAGCGCATCGAGCAACTGCTGCCGTACCAGGTCAACACGCAGATGATGAAAGCCTCCGGTAATCCACGGGTGAAATTCATGCACTGCCTGCCGGCGTTCCACAACAGCGAAACCAAGGTGGGCAAAGACATCGCCGCGCGCTATCCGCACCTGGCCAATGGCGTCGAAGTAACGGAAGAAGTCTTCGAATCCCCGGCCAACATCGCCTTCGAGCAAGCGGAAAACCGCATGCACACGATCAAGGCGATTATCGTGTCGGCGTTGGCGGATATCTAAAAGCCTGACGCAATCTTTCCTGCAGGATCACCGATCCTGTGGGAGCTGGCTTGCCAGCGATGGGATCAACCCGGGCTTTCAGACAACCCGTGGTGACGCCATCGCTGGCAAGCCAGCTCCCACATGAATCGAGTACACATAGAAAGATTGCGTCGCTCGAAACTTCTCTGCTCAAAAGGACATGCACCATGCGTATCGTCGTAGCGTTGGGCGGTAACGCCCTGCTCCGCCGTGGTGAGCCGATGACCGCTGACAACCAGCGCGCCAACATCCGCATCGCCACCGAGCAAATCGCCAAGATCCATCCCGGCAACCAACTGGTCATCGCCCACGGCAATGGCCCGCAAGTCGGCCTGCTATCGCTGCAAGCAGCGGCCTATACCTCCGTCACCCCTTACCCGCTGGACGTGCTCGGTGCCGAAACCGAAGGCATGATCGGCTACATCATCGAACAGGAACTGGGCAACCTGCTGGACTTCGAAGTACCGTTCGCCACCCTGCTCACCCAGGTCGAAGTCGACGCCAATGACCCGGCCTTCAAGAACCCGACCAAACCGATCGGCCCGGTCTACGAGAAAGCCGAGGCAGAAAAACTTGCCGCCGAAAAAGGCTGGGCCATCGCTGCGGACGGCGAAAAGTTCCGCCGTGTGGTCGCCAGTCCACGACCAAAACGCATCTTCGAAATCCGTCCGATCAAGTGGCTGCTGGACAAGGGCAGCATCGTCATCTGCGCCGGTGGCGGCGGGATTCCGACCATGTACGACGAAAACCGCAACCTCAAGGGCATCGAAGCGGTGATCGACAAGGACTTGTGCTCGTCGCTGCTGGCAGAACAGCTTGAGGCGGATTTGCTGGTGATTGCCACTGACGTCAACGCCGCGTTCATCGATTACGGCAAGCCAACGCAGAAAGCCATCGCCGAGGCCCACCCGGATGAACTCGAACGCCTGGGCTTCGCCGCGGGCTCCATGGGACCAAAGGTTCAGGCAGCCTGCGAATTCGCGCGCCATACTGGCAAGGTCGCGGTGATCGGTTCGCTGGCGGACATCGAAGCGATTGTCCAGGGCACCGCCGGTACGCGGATCACCACGGCGAAACCCGGTATCACCTATCGATAATCAGAAACGCCGGGGGCAGGCCCAGGGTCTGCCCTTCTCCCATGCCTTGAAAGGAGAAATCCATGGCCCAGTTTGAACCTGGTCACTTGCACATTGAGCGGCACGCGTTGACCCCGGACGACGTCAGTTACAACGTGCACCTCGACTACGAGGTGTTCACCGATCCTCAAAAAGGCAGAGGCATCCAGTTCACGATGCATGGCAACCTTCAGGGCAAGGACATGAAAGAGACCTTCTTCCTGCCCAAAGAGGAGGCCTACAACTTTGCCAACAATGTGACGAAAATCGCCGAGAAGTACGGCATTCCCAAGACTCACAGCCAGATCGGCTCGGTTCACAAGCATTACGACATGATGTTTGAAGACATCCGCAAGCAGCTGGATATGAAATCCGGCGATCCGGTGAATCTCGAGCACTTCGAATAACCCGCACCCGCCACATTCCCCCTGTGGGAGCGAGCCTGCTCGCGAACGCCATCTGTCAGTCAACTTCTTCATTTCTGACACACCGCATTCGCGAGCAGGCTCGCTCCCACAAGGGAACTACGTAGCTCTGAAAATCGCCGTAAATTTCACCATTAGCCCGCCTCAAGGCATACTTGCCACCCTCCGCACTGCAGAACACTGAACCGCCCCCATGCGTATCCACGTCAGTTTCATCGACCGCGTCGGCATCACCCAGGAAGTACTGGCCATTCTCGGTGGGCGCAACCTTAATCTGGATGCCGTGGAGATGATCCCGCCGAACGTCTACATCGACGCCCCGACCCTGAGCCCGCAAGTGCTCGAAGAACTCAAAGATGCGCTGTTTCGCGTGCTCGGCGTGGAAGCGGTAACGGTGGTCGACATCCTCCCCGGCCAGCGTCGGCACTTGCAACTCGATGCTTTGCTCGCGGCGATGACCGACCCGGTGCTGGCCCTCGACAGTGCGGGCAAAGTGCTGCTGGCCAACCCGGCATTGATCGCGTTGTACGGGCGTGAGCCGGCGGGCGAAGGCGTCTCTGAGCTGTTCAACGATCCCGGTCTGCTGGAGACCCTGCTCGAACAAGGTTTTCGCCTGCCGCTGCGCGAGATCACCGTCAACGGCCAGACGCTGTTGCTCGACGCTACGCCGATCACCGACGCTGGCGCCCTGCTCACGCTGTATCAACCGAACCGCATCGGCGAGCAGCTCTCGGCGTTGCACCACGACCACGCTGAAGGTTTCGACGCGCTGCTCGGCGAATCCCCGGCAATCCGCACCCTCAAGGCTCGTGCGCAGCGCGTTGCCGCCCTTGATGCGCCGTTGCTGATTCAAGGCGAAACCGGTACCGGTAAAGAACTGGTCGCCCGTGCCTGCCACGCGATCAGTGCGCGGCACAGTGCGCCATTCCTGGCACTGAACTGCGCAGCGCTGCCAGAGAACCTCGCCGAGAGCGAGCTGTTCGGCTACGCCCCCGGCGCCTTCACTGGCGCGGCGCGTGGCGGCAAACCGGGGCTGATGGAACTGGCCAACCAAGGCACGGTATTTCTCGACGAGATCGGCGAGATGTCACCGTACTTGCAGGCCAAATTGCTGCGTTTTCTCAACGATGGCAGCTTCCGTCGGGTCGGCGGTGATCGTGAGGTGAAGGTCAACGTGCGAATTCTCAGCGCGACCCACCGCGACCTGGAAAAAATGGTCAGCGAAGGTTCGTTTCGCGAAGACCTGTTCTACCGACTCAACGTGCTCAATGTTGAGGTGCCGCCGCTGCGCGAACGCGGTCAGGACATTCTGTTGCTGGCGCGTTATTTCATGCAGCAGGCGTGTGCGCAGATTCAGCGCCCGGTCTGCCGCCTCGCACCCGGCACTTACCCGGCACTGCTCGGCAATCGCTGGCCGGGCAACGTGCGGCAGCTGCAGAACGTGATCTTCCGCGCTGCCGCGATCTGCGAGAGCAGCCTGGTCGACATCGGCGACCTCGACATCGCCGGCACGTCCGTTGCGCGCCAGGCCGACAGTGACGTCGACAGCCTTGAACAAGCGGTCGAAGGCTTCGAGAAATCGCTGTTGGAAAAACTCTACGCCAGCTACCCCTCGACCCGCCAACTGGCCAGCCGCCTGCAAACGTCGCATACGGCCATCGCCCATCGTTTGCGCAAGTACGGCATCCCCAACAAACCCTGAAAACACCGCATACCTGTGGGAGCTGGCTTGCCAGCGATGACGTCGGCATGGCCACGATTGAGGGTGACTGATCCACCGCAATCGCTGGCAAGCCAGCTCCCACAGGGAATGTGACGGATTCGAAATCCGTTCAAAAACGACCTCCATCTGTACTGAAAGCGCTACAGCGGAACGATATCGCTACACCCTCCTCCCGTCACCGCTGTGCAAGGCTTTGATCCCGTTCAGCTTTTTTCCTCGCCTCATGCTGTAGCGATTTCGCTACACGCGCATCTTCAGCTCTGCCGCCAAAAATCAATAAGCCATTGTTTTATATAGATAAATTTACATTGGCCGCGATCTTGCTAATTAATTCCTCATAAATAAGGGCTTCCCGGCCCAAGCCTTCCACCGCGTCCACCAGACGAGTCTGGTCCCTGAGGAGTTTCCATGAGCGAGTTGCGTTTTACTGAAGATCACGAATGGCTGCGCGCCGAAGCTGACGGTAGCGTTACTGTCGGCATCACCGCTTTCGCGCAGAACGCCTTGGGCGACGTGGTATTCGTGCAACTGCCTGAACTGCAGGCTTACGAAAAAGGCGCCGAAGCCGCCACCGTCGAATCGGTGAAAGCTGCCAGCGGCGTGTACATGCCCCTCGACGGCGACGTGCTGGAAGTGAACCCGGCGCTGGAAGACAGCCCTGAACTGGTCAACGAAGATCCACTGGGCCAAGGCTGGTTCTTCCGCTTCAAACCAAGCGACGCCGCCGCTGTCGGCAAACTGCTTGATCAAGACGCTTACGACCGTCTGATCAAAGCCCAAGCCGAAGCCTGAGGAGAGCCGACATGACACAAGTAAACCTGGGCACCGCCAACGAATTCATCGCCCGTCACATCGGCCCGCGCGCCGGTGACGAGCAAGCCATGCTCAACAGCCTCGGCTTCGACTCGCTCGAAGCCCTGAGCGCCAGCGTCATCCCGGAAAGCATCAAGGGCACCAGCGTGCTCGGCATGGACGATGGCCTGAGCGAGGCCGATGCACTGGCCATGATCAAGGGCATCGCCGGCAAGAACCAGCTGTTCAAGACCTACATCGGCCAGGGCTATTACAACTGCCACACGCCGTCGCCGATCCTGCGCAACCTTCTGGAAAACCCGGCCTGGTACACCGCTTACACCCCGTACCAGCCAGAAATTTCCCAGGGCCGTCTCGAAGCGCTGCTGAACTTCCAGACCCTGATCAGCGACCTCACCGGCCTGCCGATCGCCAACGCCTCCCTGCTCGACGAAGCGACGGCCGCTGCCGAAGCGATGACCTTCTGCAAACGCCTGAGCAAGAACAAGGGCAGCCACCAATTCTTCGCCTCAATCCATAGCCACCCGCAAACCCTCGACGTGCTGCGCACCCGTGCAGAGCCGCTGGGCATTGAAGTGGTCGTGGGCGATGAGCACGCATTGACCGATGTAACGCCATTCTTCGGCGCATTGCTGCAATACCCGGCCAGCAACGGTGATGTGTTCGACTACCGCGAACTGACCGAGCGCTTCCACGCCGCCAACGCGTTGGTTGCAGTGGCCGCAGACCTGCTGGCCCTGACCCTGCTGACCGCCCCGGGCGAATTCGGCGCGGACGTCGCTATCGGTTCGGCACAACGCTTCGGCGTGCCGCTGGGCTTCGGTGGCCCGCACGCGGCTTACTTCTCGACTAAAGATGCGTTCAAGCGCGACATGCCGGGCCGTCTGGTCGGTGTCTCGGTTGACCGTTTCGGCAAGCCTGCCCTGCGCCTGGCGATGCAGACCCGCGAGCAACACATCCGCCGCGAGAAAGCCACGTCGAACATCTGCACCGCGCAAGTGCTGCTGGCCAACATCGCCAGCATGTACGCCGTGTATAACGGCCCGAAAGGCCTGACGCAGATCGCCAACCGCATCCATCACCTGACCGCGATTCTGGCCAAGGGCCTGACTGCGCTGGGTCTGAATGTCGAGCAGGAAAGCTTCTTCGACACCCTGACAGTGGCTACCGGCGCGCAAACCGCTGCGCTGCACGACAAGGCTCACGCCCAGCAGATCAACCTGCGCGTCATTGACGCCCAGCGTCTGGGTCTGTCGGTTGACGAAACCACCGCTCAGGCTGATATCGAAACCCTGTGGAGCGTCTTCGCCGACGGCAAAACCCTGCCGGACTTCGCCGCCCTCGCCGCCACCGTGCAGAGCACCATTCCTGCTGCGCTGGTGCGCCAGTCGCCGATCCTCAGCCACCCGGTGTTCAACCGTTATCACTCCGAAACCGAGCTGATGCGCTACCTGCGCAAACTGGCGGACAAGGACCTGGCACTGGATCGCACCATGATCCCGCTGGGCTCGTGCACCATGAAACTCAACGCCGCCAGCGAAATGATCCCGGTGACCTGGGCCGAGTTCGGCGCCCTGCACCCGTTCGCACCAGCCGCACAAAGTGCCGGTTATCAGCAACTGACCGATGAACTGGAAGCAATGCTTTGCGCCGCCACCGGTTATGACTCGATCTCGCTGCAACCGAACGCCGGTTCGCAAGGTGAATACGCAGGTCTGCTGGCGATCCGCGCCTATCACCAGAGCCGTGGCGATGACCGTCGCGACATCTGCCTGATCCCGTCATCCGCCCACGGCACCAACCCGGCTACTGCCAACATGGCCGGCATGCGCGTGGTCGTGACCGCGTGCGATGCTCGTGGCAACGTCGACATCGAAGACCTGCGCGCCAAAGCCATCGAGCACCGCGATCACCTCGCCGCGTTGATGATCACTTACCCGTCGACCCACGGCGTGTTCGAAGAAGGCATCCGCGAAATCTGCGGGATCATTCATGACAACGGCGGCCAGGTGTACATCGACGGCGCCAACATGAACGCGATGGTCGGCCTCTGCGCGCCAGGCAAATTCGGCGGCGACGTGTCGCACCTGAACCTGCACAAAACCTTCTGCATTCCCCACGGCGGTGGCGGCCCGGGCGTCGGCCCGATCGGCGTCAAATCGCACCTGACGCCATTCCTGCCAGGCCACGGCCAGATGGAACGCAAGGAAGGCGCGGTCTGCGCGGCACCGTTCGGCAGCGCAAGCATTTTGCCGATCACCTGGATGTACATCCGCATGATGGGCGGCGCCGGTCTGAAGCGCGCTTCGCAACTGGCGATCCTCAATGCCAACTACATCTCCCGTCGCCTCGAAGAGCACTACCCAGTGCTGTACACCGGCAGCAACGGTCTGGTGGCGCACGAATGCATCCTCGACCTGCGTCCGCTGAAAGACAGCAGCGGCATCAGCGTTGATGACGTCGCCAAGCGTCTGATCGACTTCGGCTTCCACGCCCCGACCATGTCGTTCCCGGTGGCCGGCACGCTGATGATCGAACCGACCGAAAGCGAATCCAGAGAAGAACTCGACCGCTTCTGCGACGCCATGATCCGCATCCGCGAAGAAATCCGCGCAGTGGAAAACGGCACGCTGGACAAGGAAGACAACCCGCTGAAAAACGCTCCGCACACCGCAGCGGAACTGGTCGGCGAGTGGACTCACCCGTACAGCCGCGAGCAAGCCGTTTACCCGGTGGCCTCGTTGATCGAAGGCAAATACTGGCCACCGGTCGGTCGCGTCGACAACGTGTTCGGCGACCGCAACCTGGTCTGCGCCTGCCCGTCGATCGAAAGCTACGCTTAAGGAAAGCAGCTGCGAGCTTTGGGCTACAAGCTGCAAGTAAGGGCTGATCTGCTTTTTACTTGCGGCTTGTGTCTAGTTGCTTGCACCGCGCCTTGAACATGAGCTGCAAGGAAAATCCGATCCGCTGTTACTTGCAGCTTGCAGCTCGCAGCTAGCAACTGCTCCGCAGGAGCCCCTATGTCATTAAGCGTATTCGACCTGTTCAAGATTGGCATCGGCCCCTCCAGCTCCCACACCGTCGGCCCGATGCGCGCAGCTGCGCGTTTCGCCGAGGGTTTGCGTCGTGAAAACCTGCTGACTGCTACCGCCAGCGTTCGTGTCGAGTTGTACGGTTCTCTCGGCGCCACCGGTAAAGGGCACGGCAGCGACAAAGCCGTGTTGCTAGGCCTCGAAGGTGAACACCCCGACACCGTTGATACCGAAACCGTCGCCGCGCGTTTACAGGAAATTCGCAGCAACGCACGCCTGAATCTGCTCGGCGAACACAGCATTGCGTTCAACGAGAAAGAACATCTGGCGATGATCCGCAAGCCGCTGGCTTATCACCCCAACGGCATGATCTTCCGTGCGTTCGACGCGGCGGGGATTCAGATCCGCAGCCGCGAGTACTACTCGGTCGGCGGAGGTTTTGTTGTCGACGAGGACGCGGCCGGCGCTGACCGCATTGTCGAAGATGTCACCCCACTGACGTTCCCCTTCAAAAGCGCCAAGGACTTGCTCGCTCATTGCAGCACGTATGGCCTGTCGATCAGCCAGGTGATGCTGACCAACGAAAGCGCCTGGCGTCCGGAGGCGGAAACCCGCGCCGGTCTGCTGAAAATCTGGCAAGTAATGCAGGATTGCGTGGACGCCGGCTGCCGTAACGAGGGCATTTTGCCGGGAGGGTTGAAGGTCAAACGCCGTGCGGCGGCGCTGCATCGGCAACTGTGCAAAAACCCGGAATCCGCGCTGCGTGATCCGCTGTCGGTACTCGACTGGGTCAACCTCTACGCGCTGGCCGTCAACGAAGAAAACGCCAATGGCGGGCGCGTCGTAACCGCACCTACCAACGGCGCAGCGGGGATCATCCCAGCGGTGCTGCATTACTACATTCGCTTTATTCCCGGTGCAAATGACGACGGTGTTGTACGTTTTCTGCTCACGGCGGCAGCGATCGGCATTCTGTACAAGGAAAACGCCTCGATCTCCGGCGCCGAAGTCGGTTGTCAGGGCGAGGTCGGCGTGGCTTGTTCGATGGCGGCGGGTGCGTTGTGTGAAGTCCTCGGCGGCAGCGTGCAGCAAGTCGAAAACGCGGCGGAAATCGGCATGGAACACAACCTCGGCCTGACCTGTGACCCGATTGGCGGGCTGGTTCAAGTGCCGTGCATCGAGCGCAACGCCATGGGCTCGGTGAAAGCGATCAATGCGGTGCGCATGGCACTGCGGGGTGACGGGCAACACTTCGTCTCTCTCGACAAGGTCATCCGCACCATGCGCCAGACCGGCGCTGACATGAAAAGCAAATACAAAGAGACCGCCCGCGGCGGTCTGGCGGTCAACATTATCGAATGCTGATTGACGTCGTCTCCGTCAGGAGAAAGTGAATTTGATGTCCTCTTCCTTTGGGAGAGGATCGTACTTAGCCCCCTCTCCCTCCGGGAGAGGGCTGGGGTGAGGGGCTTTTGATCCTGACCCGTTATTCAAGGAGCCACGCATGTCCACCGAACAACTGTCGAAAACCCCGCTGCACGCCCTGCACATCGAACTCGGCGCCCGTATGGTGCCGTTCGCCGGCTACGACATGCCGGTGCAATACCCTCTCGGCGTGATGAAAGAGCACCAGCACACCCGCGAGCAGGCCGGGCTGTTCGATGTCTCGCACATGGGCCAGATCCACCTGACCGGCGCGAATGCCGCCAAAGCCCTGGAAACCCTGGTGCCGGTAGACATCATCGACTTGCCGGTGGGCATGCAGCGTTACGCGATGTTCACCAATGAGCACGGCGGCATTCTTGATGACCTGATGGTTGCCAACCTTGGCAATGATGAACTGTTCCTGGTGGTTAACGCCGCGTGCAAGGATCAGGACCTGGCGCATCTGCAAAAACACATTGGCGATCAGTGCACCATTACGGCGCTGTTCGAGGAGCGCGCACTGCTCGCACTGCAAGGTCCTGCGGCGGTAACAGCACTGGCGCGTCTTGCTCCGGAAGTGGCGAAGATGACCTTCATGCAATTCAACCGCGTGCAGCTACTCGGCGTGGATTGCTTCGTCAGCCGTTCCGGTTACACCGGTGAAGACGGTTTCGAAATCTCGGTGCCGGCCGCCGACGCAGAAAAACTCGCCCGTGCCCTGCTCGCCGAACCTGAAGTAGCGGCCATCGGCCTCGGCGCTCGCGATTCGTTGCGCCTGGAGGCCGGTCTGTGCCTGTACGGCCACGACATGAACACCGAAACCACGCCCATCGAAGCCAGCCTGCTGTGGGCGATGTCCAAGCCACGCCGCGCCGATGGCGCACGGGCCGGCGGTTTCCCGGGGGCAGAACCTATCTTCGCCCAACAACAAAATGGCGTCGCACACAAACGCGTCGGCCTGCTGCCGCAGGAACGCACGCCAGTGCGCGAAGGCGCGGAAATCGTCAACGAAGCCGGCGACATCATCGGTAGCGTGTGCAGTGGCGGCTTCGGTCCGACGCTGGGCGGGCCATTGGCAATGGGTTACCTCGACAGTGCTTATGTCTCGCTAGATACGCCAGTGTGGGCAATCGTTCGTGGGAAAAAGGTGCAAATGCTTGTAAGCAAAATGCCATTTGTTCCACAACGCTACTACCGTGGTTGATTGACTGTTTCTATAAGTAACGCGATTGCGTTATGCGTGCACTAATGTGTAACGCAATCGCCATAAAACAGTGCAGTTCCTAACAACCGATTCGAATATGAACTTTACTTATAACCTTCGAAAACATTTGAACAAGCTAATCGTCTAAGCCCGCACTAGTGGATTGACTAAGTGCCATCAAGCGCAGCAAAACCGGGCCTGCAAGGGGCTTGTTTTTTCTCCGGTAGTTGGCGTAGAGTTTCCCCACTGTGTTTGCATGGGTCAGCTTGGAATCGTGACCTGGGCAGTAGCCTACAAGTTAGCTACATCCCGTTCGACGTCTTCTTACTCTCCTGCAACCAGCCCCAGTACTCTTTCATGAGAAAGAGGCTGTCATTAATTTATTGCGTCAAAGGAAATAAGAAATGTCCACACGTCAGAGCGGTACCGTCAAGTGGTTTAACGACGAGAAAGGTTTTGGTTTTATCACTCCAGAAAGCGGTCCGGATCTGTTCGTGCATTTCCGCGCCATTCAGGGCAACGGCTTCAAGAGCCTGAAAGAAGGCCAGAAAGTGACCTTCGTTGCGGTGCAAGGCCAAAAAGGCATGCAGGCTGACGAAGTACAAGCAGAAGCCTGATCTGTGTAACGAAAAAGCCCCTGATATTGATATCAGGGGCTTTTTTGTGCGCGCGAATCCGTAAAATGGCAATTCCTTAAAGCGTCCAGAGGCTGCCATGTCGAAAAACCTGCTCACTCCCCAGGGCGATTTTCCTGCCGTTGGCCTCGGCCGTCGTCTGGCCGCGATGTTCTACGACTTTCTGTTGTGCACCGCCCTGCTGATCGTGACCGGCTTCGTTTACAAGCTCATCCAGGGTTTGATCATCGGTGAAGAACGCCTGCGGGTGATGACCGACGCCGGACAGCTCGACGGTGATCCGTTGTACTCGACCGTGCTGCTGTTGGTGTTGTTTGGATTCTTCGCCAAGTTCTGGACCCATGGTGGGCAGACGCTGGGCATGCAGGTGTGGGGCATTCGCGTGCAGAACGCCAATGGCACCGCAATCAGCCTGTGGCAGGCGTTGCTGCGGTTTATGGTGTCGATTGCGTCGTGGTTGTGCGTGGGGCTGGGTTTCTTCTGGTCGCTGTACGACAAGCAGAAACGCACGTGGCATGACATCTACTCGGACACCTGCGTGGTGCGGGTTCCGAAGAAGACCAAGTAACTCTTCACACCAGAAACCAATGTGGGAGCGAGCCTGCTCGCGAAAGCGGTGTATCAGTCAATGTTCAAGTCGACTGATACACCGCTTTCGCGAGCAGGCTCGCTCCCACAAGTTTTGTGTTTTGCTTGTAGATCTCAGGCGTTACCGGCCAGCTTCATCCGCGCCGCCTGGGTGAAATCCAGCATCCGCTTCAAAGGTCGA
This sequence comes from Pseudomonas sp. A0308, assembly GCF_044218815.1. NCBI lineage: Bacteria > Pseudomonadati > Pseudomonadota > Gammaproteobacteria > Pseudomonadales > Pseudomonadaceae > Pseudomonas > Pseudomonas sp. A0308. The sequence continues at coordinate 4,954,112 of NZ_CP162581.1, read as the reverse complement.
ATCGCCTGCGGAATCAACGCCGGATCAACAAAGATCTCGTTCGTCCCTTCCTTCAAGCTCTTGAGCGTACGCTCAAGGGTATTCATGGCCATCCACGGACAATGTGCGCAACTGCGGCACGCGGCGCCGTTACCGGCGGTTGGCGCCTCGATGAAGACCTTGTCCGGGCACAGCTGCTGCATCTTGTAGAAGATGCCGCGGTCGGTGGCAACGATCAGGGTCTTGTTCGGCAGGGACTGCGCCGCGGCGATCAATTGACTGGTGGAGCCCACGGCATCTGCCAGTTCGATCACGGCAGTCGGCGATTCGGGGTGCACCAGAATGGCGGCGTCAGGGTACAAGGCCTTCATGTCTTCAAGCTGCTTGGACTTGAACTCCTCGTGGACGATGCAGGCTCCGTCCCACAGCAACATATCCGCGCCGGTCTTGCGCTGAATGTAGGTGCCCAGATGCTTGTCAGGCCCCCAGATGATGGTCTCGCCGTTGTCCATCAGGCTTTCGACGATTTCCAGTGCACAACTCGACGTCACCACCCAGTCGGCCCGGGCTTTGACGGCAGCGGAGGTGTTGGCGTAGACCACCACCGTGCGCTCCGGGTGCTGATCGCAGAACGCCGAGAATTCGTCAACCGGGCAACCCAGGTCCAGCGAGCACGTCGCTTCCAGGGTTGGCATCAGCACGCGTTTTTCCGGGTTGAGAATTTTGGCGGTCTCACCCATGAACTTTACGCCGGCGACTACCACGGTCTTGGCCGGATGGGCATTGCCGAAGCGGGCCATTTCCAGAGAGTCGGATACACAGCCACCGGTTTCTTCGGCCAAGGCCTGAATCACCGGATCGCAATAGAAGTGGGCAACCAGCACCGCGTCCTGAGCCTTGAGCTCGGCGGCGATGGCAGAACGGTAATAAGCCTCTTCCTCGGCAGTCAGCGGTTTGGGCTGTTTGGCGTCGAGGTGGGCTTGAACCAGAAGGCGTTCGGAAATCAGCGTCATGTTCGCAAGACCTGCAGGCGCTTTCGCGCGAAAGTCGAGTATACACCCGGCTCCGGACCGCTTGAGGGTACCGCCGGGAGAGTGAGTTTTATCAGGCACGGACAGCGTTGAAGCTGCGCAAGGCTACAGAATATCCCGGGGATACAAAAGATGATTCTGACCTGCGTCAGCGCAACTTGCACTGGAACAACGCACGTCCAAATCGCAGGCAAAAAAAAACCCGGAAATCCTCACTTGCGTGGGCCTTCCGGATTTTCTAAACCGCCAAAAATGGTGGGTCGTGTGGGATTCGAACCTACGACCAATTGGTTAAAAGCCAACTGCTCTACCAACTGAGCTAACGACCCGCTGTGTGGTGGCGCGTATAATACTGATTTTTAAGGACTATTCAACACCTTTTTGAAAATAATCAAAAATAAGGTGTTGGATCGCTCACGCCGGCCGCTGCGAAGCCTTCTGCGCGCAGGCGGCAGCTATCGCATTTACCGCAGGCACGGCCTTCATCATCGGCCTGATAGCAGGAAACAGTCAGCCCGTAATCAACGCCCAGCTTCACGCCCGCCTGGACGATCTGCGCCTTGCTCAGGTTCTGCAGCGGCGCCTGAATGCGGAAACCATCACCCTCGACGCCGGCCTTGGTCGCCAGATTGGCCATGCGCTCGAACGACTCGATGAACTCGGGACGGCAATCCGGATAGCCGGAGTAGTCCACCGCGTTCACACCGATGAAGATGTCGCGAGCGCCAAGCACCTCTGCCCAACCCAACGCCAGAGACAGGAACACCGTGTTGCGTGCCGGCACGTAAGTGACCGGGATGCCTTCACCCAGCTCTTCAGGGATATCAATGCTGGTGTCGGTCAGTGCCGAGCCGCCCATGCCATTGAGGTTGATGCCGATCACCTTGTGCTCGACCACACCCAGGTCGCGAGCGACGCGCGCAGCAGCATGCAATTCAGCATGGGAGCGCTGGCCGTAATCGAAACTCATGGTGTAGCAGGCGTAGCCTTCAGCGCGGGCCATGGCCACGACCGTTGCCGAGTCCAGACCACCGGACAGCAGGATCACCGCACGTTTTTCGGTTGTGTTCAGTTGTTCAGTCATTTCAGCGCCCCGGCTCATCATTCCATAGATATTTATGCAGCTGCAGTTGCAACCGCACTGGCAGGTTGTCCGCCACCACCCAATCCGCCAGATCCCTTGCGTTGAGGTCATGGTGACTTGGAGAAAACAGAACTTCGCCGGCACGCCGGTCGAGCCCGTACTGGATCAGTTTGGACACCGCCCAGTCGTAGTCTTCCCGCGAGCAGATGACAAACTTCACCTGATCGTTGGGCGTCAGCAGTTCGATATTTTCGTAAAGGTTGCGATGGGCTTCTTTCGAGCCCGGTGTCTTCAGATCAAGCACGCGACTGACGCGCGGATCGACCGCCGAAATATCGAGAGCACCGCTGGTTTCCAGCGAGACCTCATAACCGGCATCACACAGCTGTTTGAGCAAGGGAATGGCGTTCGGCTGCGCCAACGGCTCACCGCCGGTGACACAGACGTAACGCGGACGAAACCCGGCCACTTGCTCGAGTATATCGTCGAGCGTGCGGACGGTGCCGCCACTGAACGCGTAGGCACTGTCGCAGTATTGGCAACGCAATGGGCAACCGGTCAGGCGCACAAAAACAGTGGGCAGCCCGGCAGTCCGCGTTTCCCCCTGCAAAGAGTAGAAAACTTCGGTAATTCTCAATGTGTCTTGCATAGTCGCCACGGGCGTAACAGCTAAACAGGCTGTCCGCCTCCGTCAGGCACTTCAGGCAATCGCGCCAACGCGCGGACCACAAGAAGCGTGTTTCAGAAAAAGGGCGTGAATTCTAACGAAAAAACCCGCGACAGGCGCGGGTTTCTTCTAAACGGGTGCAGCACCTGAAAAGCTCAGGCTTACATGCGCTGCAAATCGCGTTGCGCCAACTGAGCGGCGGATGTACCCGGATATTGGGCCACCACCTGTTGCAGAATGCCTTTCACCTTGTCGGTGTGACCGAGGCGGCGCTCTACATCAGCCAGCTTGTACAGCGAATCCGGCACCTTGTTGTGCTTTGGATACAGCTGCGAAACCTTGGCGAAAGCCTGACCTGCACCTTGCAGATCACCCTTGGCCAGGTTCACTTCGCCCAACCAGTACTGGGCGTTGCCCGCGTACTGGCTGTTCGGGTATTTGCGCAGGAATGCCGAGAAAGCCTGGCTGGCCTTGTCGAAATCCTTGGCTTTGATCAGGTCGAAAGCGGCATCGTAATACAGCTTTTCCTTGGCCGGATCAGCCGGTTCGCTACCCGCAGCAGGTGCCTGGGCGGCAGCAGCCCCGGCGCCAGCGGCAGCACCGGCAGCAGCACTTGCATCGCCACCGGCAGAAGAATTCTCAGGAGTCGCGGCAGGTGCAACACCGGATCCTATGCGTCGATCAAGATCCTGGTATCGCTCCAGGGATTCTTGCTTCATACGCGCAACCTGGTTCTGCAGTTCTTCAATCACACCTTGCTGGCGGGATATCTGATCCTGCATCTGTTGCAGTTGGTTAAACAGCATGCCTTGTGCCGAGGCAGGGGCCGAAGCCGCTCCCCCGGCATAGGCGCCGTTCGTACCGTAACCCGCAGGCGGATAACTGCTCCCGCTATTGTTATAACCGGAGTTGTCATCGACCACAGGAACCGCAGCCCACACCGCAAGCGGTGCGAGACTGAGAGCCAGAACAGTTACAGCACGACGGCACGTTCGCATATCGAATTACTTACGCAGTTCGACGCGACGGTTTTGAGCCCAGGACTGCTCGTCGTTGCCGGTAGCAACTGGACGCTCTTCGCCGTAGGAAACCAGTTCCAGCTGAGCTGGGGAAACACCTTGCAGTACCAGGTAGCGTTGAACGGCTTTCGCACGACGCTCGCCCAGCGCCATGTTGTACTCACGAGTACCACGTTCGTCGGTGTTGCCTTCCAGAACAACGCGAGCGCCGTTTGCTTTCAGGTCTTTGGCGTGAACGTCCAGAGCGCGCATGGCTTCTGGCTTCAGGTCCGAGCTGTCGTATTCGAAGTAGAAGGTGGTGATTGCGCGCAGAGCAGCTTCTTCGCTCAGGGAACCGTCAACGGCACCAGTGTTTGCGCCGTAACCAGCGTTTGGATCAACAGCGCCTTCACCGGCGTTGTCGCCGCCTTTGGACGAGCAACCTACAGCTACAGCCATGGCCAGAGCCAGCGCAGCAAATTTACCAAACTTCAGCATTTCCATCGTGAAACTCCTAATGAACCCCAGTGTGTTAAGTAAAACGTGTAGCGCCCGCTCACTTCAGGTAAGGGGACCAGGACGGTTCTCTGACTTCGCCTTGAGCGGTAGGAAGCGGGAGCCTAACGCGTCCATTAATGGACACGAGCATCAAGACTCCCCGGCCCTGCTGGCGGGTGGCGTAGATTACCATGGTGCCGTTGGGTGCAACAGTGGGTGACTCGTCCAGAGTGCTATCAGTGAGGATCTTTACACTACCTCGCTGCAAATCCTGGGCTGCCACCTTGAAATTGGTGAAACCATCCTGGCGATGGATCATCACCAGCGTCTTTTCATCTGCCGAAAGTTTCGGGTTGGCGTTGTAGTTACCTACGAACGTCACACGCTCGGCACCACCGCCACTGGCGCTGGTTTTGTAGATTTGTGGCTTACCGCCGCGGTCCGAGGTGAAGTAGATGGTCGAACCATCCTTGCCCCAGTACGGTTCGGTGTTGATGCCTGGGCCCGCTGTTACACGATTGATCTGACGCGTAGCCAGGTTCATCACGTAGATATCCGGGTTACCGTCTTTAGACAACACGAACGCCAGACGATCACCATTCGGCGACCAGGCCGGTGCGCCGTTCAGGCCTTCGAAGTTGGTGATCTGCTCACGACGACCCGTGTCGATGTTCTGCATGAAGATACGTGGACGCTTCTGCTCGAACGACACGTAAGCGATGCGCTTGCCATCCGGTGCGAAACGCGGCGACAGGATCGGCTCGCGCGATTGCAACAGAGTCACGGCGCGAGCACCGTCATAGTCCGAACGCTGCAAGGTGTAACGGGTGTTCTTCTCGGAGAAGCGTTCAGCCGTCACGTAAAGCAGGCGGGTCGAAAACGCGCCCTGGATACCGGTGAGTTTCTCGAACGACTGGTCAGAGATGTAGTGCGCCATATCGCGCAACTGCTCCGTGGTACCGGAAACACTGCCGTCAGCCACTTTCTGCTCGGTGGCTACGTTGAACAGTGCCCATTGCACCTGCAGACGACCGCCCGCTGGTGCGATGCTGCCGACCATCATGTATTGAGCACCTACCGCCTTCCAGTCACGGAAGATGATTTCGCTCGCCTGGCTTGGCTGGCTGATCATGTTTTGCTTTGGAATCGGCGAGTAGTAGCCCGAGTTACGCAAATCGTTACCAATGATTTCAGCCATGTCGTCCGGCAGGACGGCGCCGCCCTGCAAACCGAACGGTACAACGGCGATCGGAGTAGCCCGATCGCTGCCGCTGGTGACCAGAATGTTCTTTTCATCAGCCATCGCGATCCCTGCCATGCAGCAGATCACGACCAGCATTCCTCGAAGAAGGTTTCTCACAAGGCTAGATCCTCAGGTGTGAATGTCATCTTGAATGAACGATACGGAGCGAAATCGCTCGGCTTCATTCCCTGCATTTCTGTCAAACGTCCAATATTCTTGACCGCCGCTACTGCCGAAGCATCGAACGGACCATCGCCACTGGATTTGGACACGCTGACCGAAGTCACCGTACCGTCCGGCAACATGCCGATTTGCAACACGACCGTCATGCCTTTGCGTGCCGAAGGTGGACGAGCCCAGCCTTCCGCTGCCCGCGCACGAATCAGGTCATCGAAACTGCCCGCGACTTCGTCACCCTGTTCATCGGCCAAGGCCTGCTGACGCTGCGGCGTGTCGGAAAGCAAATCTGCCAAGGCCTGAGCCTTTTTGTCTTCGGCAGATTTACGTGCCGCTTCCTGCGCTTTCTTCTTCGCAGCATCGGCAGCAGCTTTCTTCTTCGCTTCGTCGGCGATTTTCTTCTTCGCCTCTTCAGTTTCAGACTTCTTCTTGGCGTCTTCGGCGGCTTTCTTCTTCGCGTCTTCGACGATCTTTTTCTTCGCTTCTTCAGCGGCCGCTTTCTTGGCCTCTTCTTCAGCAGCCTTTTTGGCTTCTTCTTCAGATTTCTTCTTGGCTATATCAGCCAATTGTTTCTCTTCTGCCTTCTTGGCTTCGGCGGTCTTCTTCGCGTCATCGGCTTTTTTGGCTTCATCAGCCTTTTTCGCCTCGTCCGCTTTTTTCGACTCGTCGGCCTTCTTGGCTTCCTCGGCCTTTTGAGCCGCTTCTTCTTTCTTTTGTTCCGCAGCTTTCACCGCTTCCTGCTCGACCTTTTTCTGTTCCATCTGCTCGACTTCAGTCTGGCGCGCGGCGGATTTCTTCGCCTCACCCGCAATCTTCTGATTGGTCTGGGTGGTTGCCTGACTTTTCGATTTCAGCTGGTACAGGGTCGCCTGGACAATCGGCTTGGCCGGCGGCAGTTCTGGTGTAAAGGCGAAACTGACGAACAGCATGCCGAACACCAGCACGTGCAGGACAATCGCCAGAACACTAGGCCAGAAGTAGCTTTCCGAGGCAGACGGCTCTCGCAGTGGCTGCATCAGGGGGCCTCGGTAATCAAACCAACGTTACCGACCCCGGCTTTCTGCAATCCGCCCATGGCGCCCATGACGGAACCATAGTCGACGGTTTTGTCGCCGCGGATGAAGACCTGGGTACGCTTGCCGCCTTCGGTACCGGCGCGAATGATCTTGGTCACCGCGTCGGTCATCTGCGGCAGGGTCATGGCCCTGTCCTGTTGCTTCTCGGTGTCGACTTCGCTGCCAAGGTTCCAGTAATAGGTCTTGTCAGCCTTGATCGAAATGGTCAGGACCTGGGTGTTGTTGTCCTGCGGCAAGGCTTCGCTGGAAACCTTGGGCAGATCAACTTTCACGCCCTGATTGAGCATCGGCGCGGTCACCATGAAAATGACCAGCAGTACCAGCATCACGTCGATGTAAGGCACCACGTTCATCTCGGCGACCGGCTTGCGCTTTTTGCGAGCTCGAGCGATTAAAGCCATTGGAAATTACCTGCTTATTCTTCGCTGGTGTGCACTTTGCGGTGCAGGATCGCCTGGAATTCATCGGCGAAGGTGTAGTAACGGCCCAGCAGGGTTTCGCTGCGAGCAGCAAAACGGTTGTAAGCGATTACTGCAGGGATTGCCGCAAACAGGCCGATCGCCGTGGCGATCAGTGCTTCGGCGATACCCGGAGCCACGGTGGCCAGGGTCGCTTGCTGGGCGCTGGCCAGACCGCGGAAGGAGTTCATGATGCCCCATACGGTACCGAACAAACCAATGTACGGGCTGACCGAACCCACAGTGGCGAGGAACGGCAAGCTTTGCTCCAGTTTCTCTTCTTCGCGAGAGATGGCCACACGCATGGCTCGGGCCACGCCTTCCATTACCGCTTCAGGATCGACACCTGGCTGCTGGCGCAGACGGGAGAACTCTTTGAAACCGGCGCGGAAGATTTGCTCGACGCCCGAATCCGGATCAGGGTTGCTGCCGGCCTGACGGTACAGTTTGGACAAATCGATACCCGACCAGAAGCGCTCTTCGAAGCTCTCCAGGGCGCGTCGACCGGCACGCAGCAGGTTGCTGCGCTGAAAGATCATGATCCATGAGGTCACCGATGCGGCCACCAGAGTCAACATTACCAACTGCACCACGATGCTGGCATTGCTGACCAGGCTCCACATGGAGGAATGGTCGACGACGTTAGCTTCCACGCTTTATCTCCTGCTTTGAGTGTGTACCCGGGCCGACCGCGTCGGCGAAAGCCGCACGCAAGTCTTCGGGAAGGGCCCGGGGTTTCAAACTGTTAGTGCGCACACAGGCCACCAAAAACTGCCCTTCACAGAGCAGCACATTATCCGTTGCCCGCCTGACCTGCTGTTTGAAACGCAGGCTGGCACGGTTCAATTCGATTACTTCAGCACTTACCAGAAGCTCGTCGTCCAGTCGCGCCGGCGCGTGGTAACGCGCTTCGCTGGAGTGCACGACAAACAACAGGTCCTCCCCGGCAAGCTGCGATTGGGCAAAGCCCAGTTCGCGGAGCCGCTCGGTTCGAGCCCGTTCCATAAACTTGAGGTAATTAACGTAATACACGATGCCGCCCGCATCGGTGTCCTCGTAATAAACGCGACAACGATGTGCGAACGGCTCAAGCCCGTTTTGCGCGCGCATACTCTAGTGCTTACTCCTCATGTTGCCAATCCGGCCAGACAACTGTTTTTCGTTGTTTCAGGGCTTTATCGCAAAAGTACCGTCCTCTGACAGTACAAACCCTGAATAAATCGACAACAAATGTGTATTAATCGTCCACGGCATCGAGAAACTCGTCTACCACGGGCGTCTCACCCATTCGTGACGGAATGTTTAAACCGAAATGCAGATACGCATGCCGCGTCACCACCCTGCCCCGTGGCGTGCGCATGATGTAGCCCTGCTGGATCAGATACGGTTCCAGCACGTCTTCAATCGTGTGGCGTTCTTCACTGATGGCCGCTGCAAGGCTGTCGATACCGACGGGCCCACCATCGAACTTCTCGATCATGGTCAACAGCAGGCGCCGATCCTGATGATCGAAACCATGCTCGTCGACATCCAGCAGGTTCAACGCCAGATCCGCCACCGCTTTGGTGATGTGGCCCTTGGCGCGCACTTCAGCGAAATCGCGCACACGGCGCAGCAATCGATTGGCAATTCGCGGTGTGCCACGGGCACGTCGAGCGATTTCGAAGGCGCCCTCCGGGTCCAGGGGCAAACCAAGAATATTCGCCGAACGACTGACAATCGTCGACAGATCCGCGGTGCTGTAGAACTCAAGACGCTGGACGATACCGAAGCGGTCACGCAACGGGTTGGTCAGCATGCCTGCACGAGTCGTCGCACCGACCAGGGTGAACGGCGGCAGGTCGAGTTTGATCGAGCGTGCTGCCGGCCCTTCACCGATCATGATGTCGAGCTGGAAATCTTCCATCGCCGGGTACAAGACTTCTTCGACGATCGGCGACAGACGATGGATTTCATCGATGAACAGCACGTCATGCGGCTCAAGATTGGTCAGCAATGCCGCCAGATCACCCGGACGCTCCAGAACCGGCCCCGAGGTGCTCTTGATCGACACGCCCATTTCCTGGGCGATGATGTTGGCCAGCGTGGTTTTACCCAGCCCCGGCGGGCCGAAGATCAACGTGTGATCAAGCGATTCGCTACGGCCACGAGCAGCCTGGATGAACAGTTCCATCTGCTCGCGCACGGTCGGCTGGCCAATGTAGTCAGCCAGACTGACCGGGCGAATGGCGCGGTCCTGGACTTCTTCGCGCTCGCGCGGAATGTGCGCAGCGGCGATCAGACGATCAGCTTCAATCACTTAAATCATTCCCTTCAGGGCGCGGCGGATCATGTCTTCACTGCTCAAATTCTTGTCCTTGATGGCCGAAATTGCCTTGCTCGCTTCCTGCGGCTTGTAACCCAGGGAAATCAACGCGCTGACCGCATCGTTCTCGGCGGTATTGACCGGCGCCGGGCCGTCCGGCTGGTTTGGCACCAGGGCGAACATGGCCGGCGAGGTTTCCCAGGCCTTGAAGCGATCCTTCAGCTCGACGAGCAAACGCTCGGCGGTTTTCTTGCCGACGCCCGGCACCTTGGTCAGCGCCGACGTGTCCTGGGACTGCACACAGCGGACCAGCTCATCGACTTCCAGACTCGACATCAATGCCAGGGCCAATTTCGGCCCGACACCATTGAGACGGATCAACTCGCGAAAAAAGTCTCGCTCACGCTTGCCGGCGAAACCATAGAGTAACTGCGCGTCTTCGCGTACGACCAAGTGCGTGTGCAGGGTCAGCGGTTCACCGACCGGCGGCAGGCGATAGAGGGTGGTCATGGGCACTTCCAGCTCATACCCGAGGCCATTTACATCGAGAATCAGGTGCGGCGGCTGTTTCTCAGCCAGGGTGCCGCGCAAGCGTCCAATCACGTTTCAGATCCTTGAGCGTTGGCCAGCCGTGGGCTGGCGACTGACGGAAAGCGTGCTTCAGGCCGACGACCCAGGCGCGAAACCCGCATTCCGGAAAATTTGATTGCTGATGCTATCAGAGACGCAGGCGCCCGCCACGACTGCGTGCCGCTCCCAGGCCATGCGGCAGCAGACTGGAACGAGTGTGAGCGTGGCAAATGGCAATGGCCAGGGCGTCCGAAGCATCGATTTGCGGTTTGCTGGTCAACTTCAGCATGTGCATGACCATCATTTGCACCTGCTCTTTATTCGCCGCGCCCGTGCCGACCACTGCTTGTTTGACCTGGGTGGCCGTGTACTCGGCGATTTCCAGACTTTCTTCGGCACCGGCAACAATCGCCGCGCCACGGGCCTGCCCGAGCTTGAGCGCGGAGTCGGCGTTTTTCGCCATGAACACTTTTTCGATGCCCATGGTAACCGGGCCGTAGGTCTGAATGATTTCACGCACTCCGCGATAGACGATTTGCAGTCGTTCATGCAGCTCGCCAGCGCCGGTGCGGATGCAACCAGAGGCGACGTAGATGCAGCCGCCACGTCCGGTATCGCGAACAATGCCGTAACCGGTGATGCGCGAACCGGGGTCGATACCAAGAATTAAAGTCATAACGCCTGCGGGTTCGGAAAAAGCACGAAATTCGGTACAACAAATAACAAATGTGGGAGCTGGCTTGCCAGCGATGACGGAGTGTCAGACCACATCATTTTCTGATGTGCCGACGCCATCGCTGGCAAGCCAGCTCCCACATGAAAGCCTAGTCGCTCTTAAGCGAGCTGAGCAGCGACGTCTTCTGGAATATCCGCGTTGGAATAAACGTTCTGCACATCGTCCAGGTCTTCAAGCATGTCGATCAGCTTGAGCACCTTCTCCGCGCCGTCCAGGTCCAGTTCGGCGCTGGTAGTCGGCAGCATGACGATTTCTGCGTCATCACCTTTGAAACCGGCGGCTTCCAACGCGTTACGCACGGAATAGAAACCGGCGAACGAAGTGAACACGTCAATCGAACCATCTTCGTTCGTAACCACATCATCGGCGTCTGCTTCCATCGCCGCTTCGATCAGTGCGTCCTCATCAACGCCCGGAGCGAAGGAGATCTGGCCCTTGCGCTCGAACAGGTACGCTACCGAACCGTCGGTGCCCAGGTTACCGCCGCACTTGCTGAACGCATGGCGCACAGCCGCTGCGGTGCGATTGCGGTTGTCGGTCATGCACTCGACCATCACCGCCACTCCGCCCGGACCGTAACCTTCGTAACTCAGCTCGACCATGTCGTCGGTGTCGGCGGCACCGGCACCACGAGCAACCGCGCGATCAATGATATCGCGGCTCATGTTCGCACCTAGGGCCTTGTCCAGAGCCAGGCGCAAACGCGGGTTGGAACCTGGATCACCGCCACCCTGACGGGCAGCAACGGTCAGCTCACGAATCCACTTGGTAAAGATTTTGCCTTTCTTGGCATCCTGACGTTCTTTGCGGTGCTTGATGTTCGCCCACTTGGAATGACCCGCCATAACTCGCTCCGAATTCTCTTTGAAACGTTGCCCGCCCTGCTCTTGCAGCGGCCGGCAAACAAAAAATCTTGAACAGCTTTCAATCTATAAGAAAGAAAAAAGGCGCATCCGAAGATGCGCCTTCAGGCCCGTCTTACTCAGCCTTTGGCGTTTCGCGCAAACGAATGTGCAATTCGCGCAATGCCTTGGCATCCACCACACCCGGTGCTTGCGTCATGACGTCGGCAGCGCTCTGGGTTTTCGGGAAGGCGATCACTTCACGGATCGACTGGGCGCCGGTCATCAGCATCACCAGACGGTCCAGACCGAAGGCCAGGCCACCGTGCGGCGGCGCACCGTACTTCAGGGCGTCGAGCAGGAAGCCGAATTTCTCTTCCTGTTCCGCTTCGTTGATGCCCAACAGACGGAACACCGACTGCTGCATTTCCTTGCGGTGGATACGGATCGAACCGCCACCCAGCTCAGTACCGTTCAGCACCATGTCGTACGCGCGGGACAGAGCGCCGGCCGGGTTGGCTTCGAGCTCTTGCGGCGTGCATTTCGGCGCGGTGAACGGGTGGTGCAGCGCAGAGAAGCTGCCGTCGTCGTTTTCTTCGAACATCGGGAAGTCGACGACCCACATTGGCGCCCACTCGCAGGTCAGCAGCTTCAAGTCGTGACCGAGCTTGATGCGCAGTGCACCCAGTGCTTCGCTGACGATCTTGGCCTTGTCGGCGCCGAAGAACACGATGTCGCCATCGACTGCGCCAACGCGATCAAGGATCACGTTCAGCTTGTCTTCCGGGATGTTTTTCACGATCGGCGATTGCAGACCTTCAACACCGGCAGCGCGCTCGTTGACCTTGATGTACGCCAGGCCCTTGGCACCGTAGATGCCGACGAACTTGGTGTAGTCGTCGATCTGCTTGCGCGGCATGCTCGCCCCGCCTGGAACGCGCAGTGCGGCAATACGGCATTTCGGATCGTTGGCCGGGCCGCTGAAGACCTTGAAATCGACTTCTTTGAGTTGATCGGCAACGTCGACCAGCTCCAGCGGGTTACGCAGGTCTGGCTTGTCGGAACCGTAGCGGCGCATGGCTTCTTCGAAAGTCATGTGCGGGAATTCGCCGAATTCCAGACCCAGCACTTCCTTGAACAGGTTGCGGATCATTTGCTCGGTGAGGCCCATGATCTCTTTTTCATCGAGGAAACTGGTCTCGATGTCGATCTGGGTGAATTCCGGCTGACGGTCGGCACGCAGGTCTTCGTCGCGGAAGCACTTGGCGATCTGGTAGTAACGGTCGAAGCCGGCCACCATCAACAGTTGCTTGAACAGCTGCGGCGATTGCGGCAGCGCGAAGAACGAACCGGCGTGAGTACGGCTTGGCACGAGGTAGTCGCGTGCGCCTTCCGGAGTTGCACGGGTCAGGATCGGCGTTTCAACGTCGAGGAAGCCGTTTTCGTCAAGGAAGCGACGGATGCTGGTGGTCATGCGCGAACGCAGACGCAGCTTCTCGGCCATTTCCGGACGACGCAGGTCGAGGAAGCGATAGCGCAGGCGGGTTTCTTCGCCAACGTCGGAGTATTCGTTGAGCGGGAACGGCGGGGTTTCCGACTCGTTCAGCACTTCCAGTTCGTAACCCAGCACTTCGATCATGCCCGACGCCATGTTGGCGTTGGTTGCACCGGCCGGACGCAGACGCACCTTACCGGTGATCTTCACGACGTACTCGCTGCGCACGCGATCGGCGGCGGCGAAGCTCTCGGCACGATCCGGATCGAACACCACCTGGGCCAGACCGTCACGATCACGGATATCGAGGAAAATCACCCCGCCGTGGTCGCGGCGACGGTGAACCCATCCGCAAAGGGTAATTTCCTGACCTTCCAGGCTTTCGTTCAGTTGGCCGCAATAGTGGCTGCGCATCATGGTAGTGGTTCGCTTCTCGTAATTCGAAATTCGGTGGAGATCCCGTCGCACTCAAGCATTGTGCGACGTGGGGAAACTCACGCGTGTCGTTCGACCTGGGCCTGAACCCTAGTCAGATTTGTCGCTACCGGCCAGGTTCTTCTTGGTTCCGGTCTTGAAATCGGTTTCGTACCAACCGCTGCCGCTGAGGCGAAAGCCGGGCATCGACAGCTGTTTCTTGAGCTCTGGCGCCTGGCAGGCAGGGCAGTCGACCAGCGGTGCATCGCTAATCTTTTGAATGGCTTCCAACTGATGACCACAGGAAGCACATTGATAATCGTACATCGGCATGGAGGTGTCTCGGCGATCAGATTGCCACCGCGCGCAGGGCTTTGCGGCGAAAGAGCGGGATTATATCCATTAAATGCGGCCTGTGCAGCCGTAAGACTGCACAGGCCGCAACCTCCTTTGCAACCGCTGTTTCAGAGCGATTTCGCTGACTCAGCGACTTTGATCCCGCTCATGACACACACCACTCGTACCAGCGCACTGAAATTTTTCACCCCGCCGTGACGCAGATGTACCTCACGGTCAACGTGGGATAACAGTGAGCTGATCGAACAGCAGTTGTCTTTGGCCATGGCGCCGAGGATGTTCCAGTACACCTGCTCCAGCCGCAGGCACGTCGCGTATCCGTTCAAACGCACGGATCGGGACAGCGGCTGTACCAATGACATGTCGAATTCGTTGACGAACGGATCGAACTTCAATTCATGTTGCAAGCCGACATTCCTGTCGCCTCGCCTGTCTCCCTCTATCATATCGGTGACACTCCTTTGCCATCTCTGCGGGTTTTTCAAAGTCACATCCTGTGACTTCATAAAAGCGCAGACGCAAAGTTATATCCAGATGACTAATTGACCATCCCCGTAGGATAAGCCAACGATAGAAGTAAGACTGTGGACAGCGCGGGCATCCCCAAGGCCTGCCCGCGCACTTGGGTCAGGCTTCGAGCAATGCGCGCAACATCCACGCGGTTTTTTCATGAACCTGCATGCGCTGGGTCAGCAGGTCGGCCGTCGGCTCGTCACTGACTTTGTCGAGCAGCGGGAAAATGCCGCGCGCGGTGCGGGTCACGGCTTCCTGACCGGCGACCAGTTGTTTGATCATGTCCTCGGCGCTGGGCACCCCCTCCTCCTCCTTGATAGAAGAAAGCCGCGCATACGTGGCATAAGCGCCTGGGGCCGGGAAACCAAGGGCGCGAATGCGCTCGGCGATTGAATCGACGGCCAGTGCCAGCTCGTTGTATTGCTCTTCAAACATCAAGTGCAGCGTACGGAACATCGGGCCTGTGACGTTCCAGTGGAAGTTATGGGTTTTCAGATACAGCACGTAGGTGTCCGACAGCAGACGCGACAGCCCCTCGACGATGGACTTGCGGTCTTCTTCACTGATACCGATATCGATTGCCATGTTTACCCCCTAACGGCGATTTGAATTCATCCAAGGTACCGCCCCACTCTAGCAAGGCTGTCGATCCCTCGCAGCCCCGAATCGACACTCGCACTGCGACAAATCGACCACTTTGCTGCCGCTGGCCGGCCTGATTTGAGTAGCTGCAGGCTTTGCTGTTAAATAGGCAGTGTGTCGCTATGCCCCATTTTCCGGGGATTTGCGCATAGGCTGATGCTGCGTCCGTGTCCACCGCCTCTTATTTTGTCCCGAAGCGAACCGTGCGCCTCCAGCTCTTCCTTGTGAGCCGTTAATAACGTGAGCCAATCAAAATGTTGAAAATCGTCCACCTGCTAATGGGCGCAGCGGCACTGCTGCTGTCGTTCATACCTAGCTTGAAATCCGAAGCCGTTCCCTACCTGCAACAACCCGATGCACTTTACCTGGCCTTTTTCGGCCTGCTGAACCTGGTCATTGCCCCGGTGATTCCTTACTGGAACAAAGGCCCGCGCCAGCATCTGCAAAATCTGGTCAGCGCTCTTCTGGTGCTGACTGTCGTCCTCCAAACCTTGACCCTGATCGCGCCGATGCCTGTCATCGCCGGCCAGCCAGCCGTGTTGTTCAGCCTGGTGATTGCCCTGGTTGCCGTGGTCCTGCACCTGGCCGTCAGCTTTTATCGATCTTCACCGGCAGCCACGCCAACCACCTACGACATGACCAACCGCGATACCGGCACCGTCAAGTGGTTCAACACTTCCAAAGGCTTCGGCTTTATCTCCCGGGATTCCGGTGATGACATTTTCGTGCACTTTCGCGCGATCCGTGGCGAAGGCCACCGCGTTCTGGTCGAAGGCCAGCGCGTGGAGTTCTCGGTGATGAACCGGGACAAAGGCCTGCAAGCCGAGGACGTGATCGCCGCGCTGCCGCGCCGCTGATCCAAGGTATAAAAAAACCGCGAGCAGCGTGCTGTTCGCGGTTTTTTTACGCCTGATGAAAAGACCGCGCCTTAGTAGTGTGGCGGAGGTGCTTCTTCCTCGAAGGATTCGAACTGCCCGACCATTTCTTCCTGACGCTTGAGCAACGCAGCCATTTGCAATTGCAGGCGCTCGACCACCCGCTGCTGCGCCACCAGGATGTCGTTCAACGTCTGGATAGTGTCGTCCTGAAACGCCAGACGGCTTTCCAGATCGTTAACGCGTTCTTCCAGGGTCATGACTCAGCCCTCCAAAAAGGTGAAATCTTCGGTCAGCACCACACGCAACTGCGCGCGAATGGCGGCCACCTGCTCGCTTTCATAAGGCTTTGCCGGATGCTTGCCCCAGACCGGCGCAGGCCACGCCGCGTCGTCGCGTTTGCGCACGATCACATGCATGTGCATCTGGCTGACCACGTTACCCAGCGTAGCGACGTTCATTTTGTCGGCATCGAACAAGTCTTTGAGCAACTCGGCCAGCGCGGTGGTTTCCAGCCAGAGCTGTTGCTGATCGGCGACATCCAACTGAAACAACTCGCTGATATCGTTGCGGCGTGGCACCAGGATGAACCACGGGTAGTTGGCGTCGTTGGACAGCAACAGACGGCAGAGCGGAAAGTCGCCGATGGCCAGTGTGTCCTGTTGTAGTCGTGAATCTAAAGCAAACACTGCGCGCACTCCCGGCTGATCTACATAATTCAGCTTGGCGGGCCACCCGACAGGCAGCGCACCAAGCGACAGAACTGCAGCATACCTGCGAATGCGCTCGCCTTCACGAGGACTGTGCCCTGGCCATTTCTCCGGACGCCCCGACATGTGACATTTTTTGATTTGATGCACCAGCACGGAACCCGACCAGATGACCAGTGCGCTGAAATGGCCGAAAAACCGTGAGGTGCTCACGATCGCTCGCAGACAGGTCTGTATGAATACGGTACAGCGCGTAAATTTTTTGCACCAAAACCGCACAGTGGGTCTACGCTCAGTGCGTCGGGCATCCGCCGAATACTCACTGGCGGGGTGAACCGGTAACGTTTTTGGTTGTCGCGCGCCAATTACGGCGTGGCAACACCATACGAACAATCGCGTCAAGCCCTTACAAAAAGCGGCTTGGCGCCCCGTATTTATGAGGCTTTTACAGGTAAAGACAAGCGTGTTGAAAAATAACCGCACCGAAATTGCAGTTTGTGCACGCTTGTTGCAAGCGTACTCATATGGACTATAAGCGCACCACGGGATGTGGGAGCCTTAAGCCCGATAAAAACAGTGGCAGGGTTGCCCGATGGAGATTCAAGTGTTTTGCCAGGGACTCTTTTTTAGCGATGCAAAAGGCTAGAAAAACAGCGAGAAAGTTGTCGGTCCGCTTGCATCGGTACTGTGAATTTGCGACATCTACCAAGCCGTCTGCGACAGCGTCGTAAAGAAGGCGAAAGGTTCGATTAGCAAGTATCGCCAACAATGTCGGCGTGATATAAGTTTGCGCCGACACAAAAAGAAAGAGCCGCCCAGATAATAAAACAGGTGGGACGGCAGTACTCTTCTAAAAACCAAAGGAGCAAATCACGATGCGCGTGATGAAGTGGAGCATGATCGCCCTGGCTGTTGCAGCAGGCACCTCGCAGTTCGCAGTTGCGTCTTCTCAAGAAGAATCCAAGGGCTTTTTTGAAGATCAGAGCCTGAGTGTCAAAAGTCGCATGCTGTACATGAACCGCGACTTCAAGAACGGTGCCTTCAACGACCAGAGCACCCCTAACAAAACGCGTAAGAAAGGCTACCGCGAAGACGCCGGCCTGGGCATGCAGGCAGTTTATGAGTCGGGCTTTACCCAAGGCACAATAGGGTTCGGTCTGGACGCCTTGGCCAATGGCATGATCAAACTGGACAGCGGCCCTGGTCGTACCGGTAACGGCCTGTTCGGCAAGGACAGCGACGGCACACCAGAAGACACCCAATCGAGCGCTGGTGGTGCGGTCAAATTCCGTTTTTCCGACACTGTTCTGAAGTACGGTAACCAATACGTTGCCAGCCCTGTCTTCTCTACAGACGACAGCCGTTTGCTGCCAGAAGTCGCCACAGGTACTTTGATTACCAGCAAGGAAATCAAAGGTCTTGAGTTGAGCGCTGGCCGTTTCACTGCGCTGAGAGATCAGGACCAAACAGGCCGCGACAGCCTAGGTCTGAAGTCCGCCAACATTGGCGGTGCGACCTATCAGTTCACCGATAACTTCGTAGCCGGTGTGGCTGCTTCCGACGTTGAAGACCACTTCAAGAAGCAGTACATCAACGCCAACTACACCCTGCCGATCAACGACGAACAATCGCTGAATTTCGACTTCAACGGGTACAAGAGCAAGAGCCAAGGCGACGAGCTGTCCGGTGACATCGATAACCGCATTTGGTCCCTCGCAGCCGCTTATAGCATCGGCGCGCACAAGTTTACCGTGGCTCACCAGCGCTCCAGCGGTGACAGCGGTTACTCGTATGGCGCAGTGGACGGCGGCGGCACCATTTTCCTCGCCAACTCCGTGCAATACTCCGACTTCAACGGCGAAGACGAACGCTCCTGGCAGGCTCGCTACGACCTGAACATGAAGACCTACGGCGTTCCTGGCCTGAGCTTCATGACTCGTTACGTCCGTGGCGACAACATCAAAACCGCCGATGACAGCGGGTCCAAAGAACACGAATGGGACTTCGAGACCAAATATGTTCTGCAAAGCGGTCCAGCCAAGGACCTGTCTTTCCGCGTACGTAACGCGGTCTATCGTGCAAACTCCGCGTACGATAGCGACAAAGTTGATACCCGCCTGATCGTCGAATACCCGCTGAACATCTTGTAATTCAGCGCTAGTTCGTCTAGCCACATAACAAGGCAACAAAAAAACGCTCATCTGATCCAGATGAGCGTTTTTTTTGTGTCTGGTTTCATACAGTCTTTGATTGTTGCTAGTTAGATAGCAACCTAACAAAGCGGAACTGATGAAACCTTCAGGCCATAACTCAGATGTTTACTGCGGCACAGTCTCCTGAACCACACGAATAACGCGCTGCGGAAACGGAATATCAATGCCTGCAGCTTTTAAACGATCGCGGGACAGTTCATTTAACATGAACATCACATCCCAATAGTCTGCAGTTTTAACCCAAACACGCAGGGACACCGTGATCGAACTGTCGCCCAGTGTCGAGACCACTGCCTGCGGCGCCGGGTCCTGCATAACACGTTCATCCTTGGCCAGATCCAGCAGTACCTGACGGGCCGTTTGCAGATCGGCTTCGTAATCCACGCCCACATCGAACACAACCTTGCGGGTTGGCTGACGGTTGGTATTGGTGATGATGCCGTTCGACAGGTTGCCGTTTGGCATGATGACGGTCTTGTTGTCGCCGGTACGCAGGACGGTATGGAAAATCTGGATGCTGTCGACGGTACCCGCCACGCCTTGCGCTTCGATCCAGTCGCCAATGCGGAACGGACGGAACAGCAGGATCAGCACGCCGCCGGCGAAGTTCGCCAGGCTGCCCTGCAACGCCAGACCGATGGCCAGACCCGCAGCACCGATCGCGGCAACGAACGAGGTGGTTTCGACACCGATCATCGAAGCCACGCTGACGATCAGCAGCACCTTGAGAATGATGTTGGCCAGGCTGCTGATAAAGCCTTGCAGTGCCAGGTCAGCGTTACGCAGGGCCAGCAAACCACCGAGTTTTTGCGTGACCTTGTTGATCAGCCACCAGCCGATCCCCAGAGTAATCACTGCCAGCAGCACGCGGCTGCCGTATTCCATGATCATCGGGATCCACGCCTGGGATGCCTTGACCAGGTGGTCTACTTCAGCATTCAAATCCATGTTCTATCTCCTGATTTCCGGCCATTCGGCACGCGAAAGATAAGCGGCAGAAAACCGCCGGGGTGTACATAAATCAAATGTGGGAGCGAGCCTGCTCGCGAAGGCGGTGTGTCATTCAGCAATGAGGTTGACTGACACGCCGCCTTCGCGAGCAGGCTCGCTCCCACAGGTCCGCCGATAAAGCTTAATCGCGGAAGTTGTTGAACTGCAGCGGCATGCCGAATTCCTTGGCACGCAAGGCCGCGATGGCTTCTTGCAGGTCGTCGCGCTTCTTGCCGGTCACACGCACCTGCTCGCCCTGAATGGCAGCCTGCACCTTGAGTTTGGCGTCCTTGATGTGGCCGACGATCTTCTTCGCCAGTTCCTTGTCGATGCCTTCCTTGAGCACGGCGTCCTGCTTCATCAGCTTGCCCGAGGCGTACTCATCCTTGACTTCAAGGCACTGCACGTCGATCTTGCGCTTGACCAGGGCCAACTTGAGGATTTCGATCATCGCTTCCAGCTGGAATCCGGCTTCAGCGGTCAGACTGACAGTCAGGTCCTTTTCCTTGAACTCGAAACTGCCTTTACCTTTCAGGTCATAACGACGATCGAGTTCCTTCACGGCGTTCTCGACCGCGTTGGTGAGTTCGTGTTTGTCCAGTTCGGATACCACGTCGAACGACGGCATGTAATTTCTCCAATAAAAAGGCGCGCTCTATGTGGATGGAGCGCGCTTGGCTTGCGGTTAAAATCGGGCTCATTATAACGGGTCTTTTCCTGTCGACACGCGAGCCGCGCATGCCTGTCCCCAATCGAGCAAAAAACTGATGTCTACCCCTTGGCACATTCTTGGCGCCGGCAGTCTCGGCACACTCTGGGCTACGCGGCTGGCTCGGGCCGGCCTGCCGGTGAGGCTGATCGTGCGCGACGTGACGCGTTTGCGCAGCTATAACGCAGCCGACGGGTTGACCCTCGTAGAAAACGGACAAGCCAACACTTATGCAGTTCCCGGCGAAACTCCGGACAATCCCGAACCGATCCGTCGCCTGCTGGTGGCCTGCAAGGCCTACGACGCCGAAAACGCAGTGGCCCGCCTCGCCCCACGCTTGACGCCCGATGCGGAAATTATTCTGCTGCAAAACGGCCTCGGCAGTCAGGACGCTGTCGCCGCGCGAGTACCGCATGCACGCTGCATCAGCGCTTCAAGTACCGAAGGCGCGTTCCGCGATGGCGACTGGCGTGTGGTGTTCGCCGGCCACGGTTATACTTGGCTCGGTGATGCCGCTCATCCGGTGGCGCCGATCTGGCTGGATGATCTTGAGGCGGCGAAAATCCCCCACGAATGGAGCACCGACATCCTCACACGGCTGTGGCGCAAACTGGCGCTCAACTGTGCGATCAATCCGCTGACGGTGTTGCACAACTGCCGCAACGGTGGCTTACAGGCGCATCATTGCGAAGTCGCTACGCTCTGCGCCGAGCTCGCCGAACTGCTGCAGCGCTGTGGCCAACCTGCGGCGGCGGAAAACCTGCAACAGGAAGTCGAACGGGTGATCCAGGCCACCGCGGCCAATTACTCATCGATGTATCAAGATGTCGCCAATCAGCGCCGCACGGAGATCAGCTATCTATTGGGCCACGCCTGCAAAGTCGCCGCACGCCACCAGTTGACCCTGCCGCACCTCAATCAACTGCAGCAACGCCTGATCGCTCATCTGCGCAGCCTCGGATTGCCCAGCGACTGAGCAGCGGCTACGCTGGCGACTTGTTCCTTTGCTGCGAAAAACCCGATGCCATTGCGCCAGCGCCTCGAAAACCTGCCGGTCGGCCAGAAACTCCTGGCCGCCCTGCTGGTGCTGTTGACCACTGTGTTGCTGGTCGCCAACCTGACTTTTATCAGCGCCGCCTATTACATTTCCCAAGAGAGCATGGCCCCGCAGGCCTTGCAGACCATCGGCCGTCTGATCGCCAACCCGAGCCTGGTGAGTGAAGCCCTGCAATCACCGCAAAGCGCCGAACGCCTGCTCAAGGAACTCGACAGTTATTCACCACTGCGCGCCGCCGCCCTGTATGACGGCAAAGGCGAACGGCTGGCGCAATTGCAACACGGCGACAAACTCCACCTGCCGGAACGTTACCGACACATCGAAGCCTGGCAACTCACCGAATTTCGCACCAACCAGGTGATCACCCTGCCCCGCCCCGGCACCGAGCCGGGTCATCTGCTGCTGGTAGCCAGCAGCGAACTGCCGATGGCGTTCTACACCGGCACGCTCACGGCCAGCCTCGGCATCCTGATTTTCAGCGTGCTGTTGTGGCTAGTGATTGCCCGGCAGATCAAACGGCTGATCACCCGCCCTATCCATCAGCTCGAAGAGCTGTCGCGTCAGGTCACCCGCGAAGAGAACTACGCGTTGCGCGCCTCACGCGGCAACCATGACGAAATCGGCAGTCTCGCCGAGGCGTTCAACACCATGCTGTCGCGTATCGAAGCCCGCGAACAGCAGCTCAAACGCGCCCGCGATGACTCGCAAGCCGCTTACGATCAGGCGCAGGGGCTGGCCGAGGAAACCCGCCACACCAACCGCAAGCTTGAGCTGGAAGTTCAGGTGCGCAGCAAAATCGAAAAGAAACTCACCGGTTTCCAGAATTACCTCAACAGCATCATCGACTCGATGCCTTCGGCGCTGATCGCGCTCGATGAGCAGCTCTACGTCACCCAATGGAACCAGGAAGCCAGCGCCCTCTCCGGCACACGCCTGGACGAAGCGCTGAACCAGCCGATCTTCCTCGCGTTCGAACCGCTGAAACCGTTTTTGCCGCAGCTCAAGCAGACGGTCGAGCAGCACACCGTGGCGAAGATCGAACGGGTGACATGGTTCAAGGACGATGAGCCCAAACATTACGCGCTGACCTTCTACCCGCTGATGGGCGGTACCGGGCGTGGCGTGGTGATCCGTATCGACGACATCACCCAGCGCCTGTCGCTGGAAGAAATGATGGTGCAGTCAGAAAAAATGCTCTCGGTCGGCGGCCTCGCGGCGGGCATGGCCCATGAAATCAACAACCCGCTCGGTGCGATCCTGCACAACGTGCAAAACATCCGTCGACGCCTGTCGACAGACCTGCCAAAGAACCTCGAAACCGCCGAGCAACTGGGCATTGAGCTGGACACAGTCAACCGCTACCTGCAAGGCCGGGAAGTCCCGAAACTGCTCGATGGTATTCAACAGGCGGGGGCGCGGGCAGCGAAAATCGTCACCCACATGCTCAGCTTCAGTCGCCGCAGCACTCGTCAGATGGCACCGTGCGATCTGCCAGCGCTGATTGATCAAGCGGTGGAAATCGCCGGTAACGACTTCGACCTGGCGATCGGTTTTGACTTCAAGGGTCAGGCGATCATCCGCCAGTTCGATCCGGCGCTAGGCCCGGTGCCGGGCACCGCCAACGAGCTGGAGCAAGTGCTGCTCAACCTGTTGAAAAACGCCGCGCAAGCCATTCACCAGCGCGAAGAGGACAGCGAGCCAGGACGGATCATCCTGCGCACGCGGCTCAATCCGCCGTGGGCCGAGATTCAGGTCGAGGACAACGGCATCGGCATGAGCGAGAACGTGCGCAAACGCACCTTCGAGCCGTTTTTCACCACCAAGGAAATCGGCCAGGGCACAGGGCTCGGCTTGTCGGTGTCGTATTTCATCATCACCAATAACCACAAAGGGCAGATGGAGGTGCAGTCGGCGCCGGGGCAAGGAACGTGTTTCACTTTGCGTCTGCCGCTGGCCCAACCGCTGCCTATCGCGGCTCAACCAATCAATTAACGAGGTAACCCATGGGCTTTCGCCTGTCGAAAATCTACACCCGCACCGGCGACAAAGGCGAAACCGGCCTGGGCGATGGCCGCCGCGTGCCCAAGGATCACCCACGCATCGAGGCCATTGGCGAGGTCGATACGCTGAACAGTCAGGTCGGCGTGTTACTGGCCGGTTTGATTGCCGAGCGTGAGACGTATCCAGGCTTGAACGAGCTGGTCGAGGTGTTGGCACCTTGTCAGCATCGGCTATTCGACCTCGGGGGCGAGTTGGCGATGCCGCAGTATCAGGCACTGAACGAGGCGGAAATCGAACGGCTGGAAGCGGCGATTGATGTCTGGAATGAAGAGTTGGGGCCGCTGGAGAACTTCATCTTGCCGGGCGGTTCGATGCTGATCGCTCAGGCGCATGTGTGCCGGAGTCTGGCAAGGAGTGCCGAGCGGCGGTGTCAGCATTTGAATGCCGAAGAACCCTTGGCCGGGGTTGGGTTGGCTTATATCAATCGATTGTCGGATTTGTTGTTTGTCGCGGCACGGGTGATTGCGCGGCGACAGGGGATTGCGGAGATTTTGTGGCAGCCGGCAGCTAAACCGACAAAGGATTAGAGCCTGTCGGTACGCCATCGCTGGCAAGCCATCTCCCACAAGTTCCATTGGTGTGCACATCATCAGTGAACGACACAAATCTCTGAGGGAGCTGGCTTGCCAGCGATGAGGCCGGTGGCCGCTCTACATAATCAAGCCTCAGGCCAGAACGCCCGAATCCCTGCTACACCCTGCGCGCCAACACCCCAGGCCTTTTCGCGCTCCGCCGGGCCAACTCCCCCCAACAAAAACACGGGTTTGCTGAAGCCCTCGATCAACGTCGAAGCCTGCTCCCAGCCCAAGGGCTGAGCATCAGGATGCGTCAGGGTCGGCTGTACCGGCGACAAGGTCACAAAATCCACACCCATCTGCTCGGCCAGCGCCAGTTCTTCGGCGTTATGGCAAGACGCCGCGAGCCAGCGCTGCGCCGGTAATGGACGCCCCGCTGCCGCGTATTTACGCAACTGCGCGGACGTGATGTGCCACCCGGCAGACGGAAAATCACCGAGCCATTCGAAGGGCCCCTTGATCATCAACTGCGCCTTGCCTGCACACAGCCCCGCGGCGTCCACCGCCAGATCGCGGTACTTCGGGTCATAGCCATTGGGGGCGCGCAGCTGGATCAATTTGATCCCGCCGGCAATCGCTTTCTGAATCCCGCGCAGCAAAGCCGGGGGTTCCAGATCTTCCGGTGTGATCAGGTATTCGGCAGGCAAGCGTGCCGCTGCGACGATCGGCTGGTTGGCGGCAGGGAACTCGTAGTTCACCAGCTCCTTCGCCGTCACCCAGGCCAATGGCTGGCCTTCGGCGCCGTGCGGCTCGCCGCTGAAACTCGACACTTCCCAGACATCCAGCAACACCTGCTTGTCCGGGTAATCGTGACGCACCTTGATCAACGGCCGAGCGGCACCCACGGTGATGCCCAATTCTTCTTGCAGCTCTCGAGCCAGCGCGGTTTCGACCGATTCGTCGGCCTCGACCTTGCCGCCGGGAAACTCCCACAAACCACCCTGATGCTGGGTGTCGGCACGGCGGGCGATAAGGATTTTGCCACTGCTGTCACGAATGACGGCGGCGGCGACGTGTACGCGTTTCACGGATTCAATTCCTCCAGTCCAGCCTTTTGCCACGCCTTGAAGGCGGGCCATTGGTAGACGGTTTCAACATAGGCTTCGTCGGCGTCCGGCAGTTTCACCTGATAGGTACGCAGGCGCACGGCGATCGGCGCAAAAAACGCATCGGCCAGGCTCACCCGGCCAAACAGGTACGGCCCGGACTCGGTGGCGACGGCACGGCATTCTGCCCACAGCGCGAGCATGCGCTCGATATCGACCTTAACCTCGGGCGGCACCGGATTCAGCGGCGCGTCGTGGCTCAGGTTGAACGGCATGTGGTTGCGCATGGCGAAAAAGCCGCTGTGCATCTGCGCACAGGCTGATCGGGCTTGGGCCCGGGCGGCGATATCGGTTGGCCAGAGTTGCTCGGAAGAAAACTGCTCGGCCAGGTATTCGGCAATCGCCAGCGAATCGGCAACAGTGCCGAGGGCGGTTTTCAGCAGCGGTACCTTGGCGGTCGGCGAATGCTTGAGCAAAAGCGCGCGGGTGTCAGGCTTGCCGAGTTTGATCAACTCTTCGGTGTATGGGGCGCCGGTCAGCTCAAGCGCCAGCGCGGCGCGTAACGACCACGAGGAAAGCAGTTTGTCGCCGATGATCAGGTGCAGGGACATGGTGTGGCGCCTTTTCGTCAGTGGAAAAACCTTGGGATCTGTTGCGTCTGGACCGCCACCTTCGCGAGCCGGCGCGCTCCCACAGAGTTCACCGGTGCACACAACTTTTGTGAGCACCCGAGATCAGTGTCGGAGCACGCCTGCTCGAGAATGGAGCGACTCGGTCTCAGCCTGGATCAGGTCCGGTACTCGGCGTTGATCTTCACATATTCGTGCGACAGGTCGGTGGTCCAGATGGTTTCACTGCAATCGCCGCGACCCAGTTCGATGCGGATGGTGATCTCTTCCTGCTGCATCACTGCCGAACCCTGCGCTTCAGTGTAGGTCGCGGCGCGGGCGCCACGGCTGGCGATGCACACTTCGCCGAGGAACACGTCGATCTTGCTCACGTCCAGATCCGGGACGCCGGCACGACCGACAGCCGCCAGAATACGGCCCCAGTTCGGGTCGGAGGCGAACAGCGCGGTCTTGATCAGCGGCGAGTGCGCCACAGTGTAGCCAACGTCCAGGCATTCCTGGTGATTGCCGCCGCCGTTCACTTCAACGGTCACGAACTTGGTCGCGCCTTCGCCATCACGCACGATGGCCTGGGCCACGTCCATGCACACTTCAAAGACTGCCTGCTTCAACTTGGCGAACAGTTCGCCTTCGGCACGGGTGATTTGCGGCAGTGCAGCCTTGCCGGTGGCAATCAGCATGCAGCAGTCGTTGGTCGAGGTATCGCCGTCGATGGTGATGCGGTTGAACGACTTGTTGGCACCGTCGAGCATCAGGTTCTGCAAGACATCACGGGAGACTTTGGCGTCGGTAGCGATGTAGCCCAGCATGGTTGCCATGTTCGGGCGGATCATGCCCGCGCCTTTGCTGATGCCAGTGACGGTGATGGTCACGCCGTCATGCTGGAACTGGCGGCTGGCGCCCTTGGGCAACGTATCGGTGGTCATGATCCCGGTGGCAGCAGCTTCCCAGTTGTTTTCCGACAGATCGTCCAGTGCGGCTTGCAGTGCACCTTCGATCTTCTCGACCGGCAGTGGCTCGCCGATGACACCGGTGGAGTACGGCAGAATCTGGTTTGCATCGACGCCGGTCAGCTCAGCGAGCTTCGCGCAGGTGCGCTCGGCGGCGGCCAGGGCCGGTTCACCGGTACCGGCGTTGGCGTTACCGGTGTTGGTCAGCAAGTAGCGCACATCGTTTTGAACGCGCTTCTTCGCCAGGATCACCGGCGCTGCACAAAAGGCGTTCAACGTGAACACGCCCGCCACCGTCGAACCTTCGGCACAGCGCATCACCACGACATCTTTGCGCCCGGGGCGCTTGATGCCGGCCGAGGCAATACCGAGTTCAAAACCGGCAACCGGGTGCAACGTTGGCAAAGGACCAAGACCAACAGCCATGAATGCGCTCCTTACTCAATGATGTCTGCACCGCCCATTTGCAGGCAGTGGTTTGAATGGCAAAACGCCGCGACGGCAGGAGCCGGTCGCGGCGCGGGGTATTTCAGCGGTTGAAACGGGTTTTACTGGATCTGCCCGTGGCAATGCTTGAATTTCTTGCCCGAACCGCAGTAGCACAGTTCGTTGCGGCCCAGCTTCTGCTCGTTGCGAACCGGGGCGGTGGCGAGGGCCACATCGACCTCTTCACCGAGCAATTCCGGTTGCTCCAGACCTGGCGCTTCGGCGTGTTCGAACTGCATGCGGGCGGCCAGTGCTTCGGCTTCCTGACGCAGACGTTGCTCTTCGGCTTCCGGATCTTCGCGGCGGACCTGAACGTGCGACAGCACACGGATCGAGTCGCGCTTGATCGAATCGAGCAGCTCGGAGAACAGCGTGAACGACTCGCGCTTGTATTCCTGCTTCGGGTTTTTCTGGGCGTAGCCACGCAGGTGAATGCCGTGACGCAGGTGATCCATGGTCGACAGGTGGTCTTTCCACAGATCATCCAGCACGCGCAGAACGATTTGCTTCTCGAAGGAGCGCAGTGCCTCGGCACCGGCCTGATCTTCTTTCTCGTTGTACGCGGCCATCAGCTCGGTCATGAGCTTCTCGCGCAGGGTTTCTTCGTACAGGTGATCGTCTTCGTCGAGCCACTGCTGGATCGGCAGCGCCACACCGAAATCGCTCTGCAGCGAAGCTTCCAGACCGGCGACGTCCCACTGCTCTGGCAGCGATTGCGGCGGAATGTGCGCGCTGACGGTGGCGTTGAGTACGTCCTGACGGAAGTCAGCGATGGTCTCGCCAATGTTGTCAGCGGCCAGCAACGTGTTACGCATGTGATAGATCACTTTACGCTGTTCGTTGTTGACGTCATCGAACTCGAGCAGTTGCTTGCGAATGTCGAAGTTACGGCCTTCAACCTTGCGCTGCGCCTTCTCGATCGCGTTGGTCACCATGCGGTGCTCGATCGCTTCGCCCGGCTGCATGCCCAGGGCTTTCATGAAGTTCTTCACCCGATCAGAGGCGAAGATGCGCATCAGGCTGTCTTCCAGCGACAGGTAGAAGCGGCTGGAACCGGCATCACCCTGACGACCGGCACGGCCACGCAGCTGGTTGTCGATACGACGGGATTCGTGACGCTCGGACGCGATCACCTGCAAGCCGCCGGATTCCAGCACTTGTTGGTGACGCTTCTGCCAGTCGGCCTTGATCTGGGCGATCTGCTCAGGCGTCGGATCTTCCAGCGACGCCACTTCAACTTCCCAGTTGCCGCCCAACAGGATGTCGGTACCACGACCGGCCATGTTGGTCGCGATGGTCAGTGCGCCCGGACGACCGGCCTGCGCGATGATCTCGGCTTCTTTTTCGTGGAACTTGGCGTTCAGAACCTTGTGTTCGATGCCTTCCTTCACGAGCAATGCGGACATGTGCTCCGAAGTTTCGATGGTGGCAGTACCCACCAGCACCGGACGACCGGCAGCCATGCTTTCCTTGATGTCGGTAACGATTGCCGCGTACTTCTCTTCGGCAGTCAGGAACACCAGGTCGTTGAAGTCCTTACGCGCCAACGGCTTGTTCGGCGGAATCACCATCACTTCCAGACCATAGATCTGGTGGAATTCGAACGCTTCGGTGTCAGCGGTACCGGTCATGCCGGACAGCTTGGTGTAAAGACGGAAGTAGTTCTGGAACGTGGTCGATGCCAGGGTCTGGCTCTCGGCCTGAATGTTCAAGCCTTCTTTGGCTTCGATGGCCTGGTGCAGACCTTCGGACAAACGACGGCCCGGCATGGTACGACCAGTGTGTTCGTCGACCAGTACGACCTGACCGTCCTGCACGATGTATTCAATGTTGCGATTGAACAGCTTGTGCGCACGCAGACCGGCATAAACGTGGGTCAACAGGCCCAGGTTATGTGCCGAGTACAGGCTCTCGCCTTCAGCCAGCAGGCCGACGCGGGTGAGCATGTCTTCGATGAACTGGTGACCGGCTTCGTTGAGTTCGACCTGACGGGTCTTCTCGTCAACGGTGTAGTGGCCAGCCTTGGTGACTTCCCCTTCGACTTCTTCAACGTGCAGTTCCAGCTGCGGGATCAGTTTGTTGATCTCGGTGTACAGCTTGGAGCTGTCCTCGGCCTGACCGGAAATGATCAGCGGAGTACGTGCTTCGTCGATGAGGATGGAGTCGACTTCGTCGATCACGGCAAAATTGAGTTCGCGCTGGAATTTTTCTTCCATGCTGAACGCCATGTTGTCGCGCAGGTAGTCGAAACCGAATTCGTTGTTGGTGCCGTAGGTGATGTCCGCAGCGTAAGCCTGTCGCTTCTCTTCCGGCGGCTGGAACGGCGTCACGACGCCGACAGTCAGGCCGAGGAATTCATACAGCGGGCGCATCCAGTTGGCGTCACGACGCGCCAGGTAGTCGTTCACCGTCACAACGTGCACGCCCTTGCCGGACAGTGCGTTGAGGTAAACACCCAGGGTCGCCACGAGGGTTTTACCCTCACCGGTACGCATTTCGGCAATCTTGCCTTCGTGCAAGGTCATGCCACCGACGAGTTGCACGTCGAAGTGGCGCATACCCATGACGCGCTTGCCGGCTTCACGGGCAACCGCAAAGGCTTCTGGCAACAGCTTGTCGAGGGTTTCCCCTTTGGCGATGCGGGCCTTGAACTCTTCAGTCTTGGCGCGCAATTGATCGTCCGAAAGGGCTACCATTTGCTCTTCGAAGGCATTGACGTTCTGTACCGTCTTGAGCATGCGTTTGACTTCACGCTCGTTCTTGCTTCCAAAAAGTTTCTTTAACAAAGGCGCAAACATATCGGCAGGATCTTCCACACTAAAGGGATGGAGGGCGGCCCCGTGAGTCGCCCGAGCAGCCCTCATGGCCGCATGCGAACGAGCATTCTACCCGGAAACGGTGGTGAGGAAAGTGGCGATGTTCCACGATGCTGGCACTGCGCTTTGACGGGGCTCACTTAAAATAGGGGCGTTTTGCTCAACTTCAACCCACACGGGAAAGAAGTTAGTCGTTGATTTAATGAGTAAAGCAGGGTAAAAAGCAATGGGCGAGTGATTTCGATGCTTTCTGCTACCATGGCGCTTCTGTTACTTCAGGTGTTCGATCATGGCATTTCGCCCTCTTACGGCCAAAGCACCCGCCGTTTTGCTACGCGAAGCCAAGCCGCTCAAAGCCATCCTCGGCCATGCCCATCGACTGGGTCATCTGCAACGCCTGCTCGAAAGCCAACTGCAACCCGCTGCCCGCGAACATTGCCATGTAGCGTCGTGGCGTGAAGGCAATCTGCTGTTGATCGTGACAGATGGCCACTGGGCCACGCGCCTGCGTTATCAGCAAAAACGCCTGCAACGGCAATTGCAGATGTTCGATGAGTTCGCCAGCCTGACGCGGATTCTGTTCAAGGTGCAGCCGCCGACGGTTCAGCGCGGGGCGACCGGGCACACGATGGATCTGTCGACGAACGCGGCGGCAACCATTCAGGCCACGGCAGACGGGATCAGTGACCCGGGGTTGCGCGCGGCACTGGAGCGGTTGGCGGCACACGCCAAAGACAAAACCTGAAAGCAAGATCAAAAGATCGCAGCCTGCGGCAGCTCCTACAGTTGGAAATGCATTCCTCTCTAGGAGCTGCCGCAGGCTCGGGCCGCGATCGGACGATCTTTGCTTTTTAGCGGCGCTTGCTGCCGCCGAGCAGGGAGCCCATCAGGCCGCGCACCAGTTGTTTGCCCAGGTTGTTGGCTGCCTGGCGCATGGCTGACTTCAAGGCCTGGCCCGCCGCCGTGCCGAGAAATTCCCCGGCACGATCAGCCAGGCTGGGTTCCTCGGCGGCAGGTTTGCCCACCGGCGCCTCTGCTTCCGGCGCCAGGCCTTTACGCCCCATCAGGATTTCATACGCCGACTCGCGATCGATCGGTTTGTCATAGCGCCCTTTGAACGGTGACCCGGCAATCAGCACCGTGCGCTCGGTTTCCGTCAGCGGCCCGATCCGCGACTGCGGTGGCGCCACCAGCACGCGCTGAACCATTTCCGGCGTGCCTTTTTCCGTCAGTGTGCCGACCAGCGCCTCGCCGATCCCCAGCTCAGTCAGCACCGACAGACTGTCGAATGCCGGATTGGGCCGGAAGCCGTCCGCCACCGCGCGCAGGGATTTCTGCTCTTTGGCGGTGAACGCGCGCAAGCCGTGCTGAACGCGCAGGCCCAACTGCGCCAGCACGTCGTCCGGCAAGTCGGCTGGCGATTGAGTGACGAAATACACACCCACGCCTTTGGAACGGATCAACCGTACCACTTGCTCCAGCCGTTCCTGCAACGCCTTGGGAGTGTCGCCGAACAGCAAATGCGCCTCATCGAAAAACAGCGCCAGCAGCGGTTTGTCGGCATCGCCGCGCTCCGGCAACTGCTCGAACAATTCGGCCAGCAGCCACAACAGGAACGTGGCGTACACCTTCGGCGCCTCGTGCACCAGACGACTTGCATCCAGCAGATGAATGCGCCCACGGCCATCGGCGGCCGGTTGCAGGATGTCTTCGAGCTGCAGCGCCGGCTCGCCGAACAAGGCTTCGGCGCCCTGCTGTTCCAGGGTTGCCAGGCGGCGCAACAGCGCCTGACTGGAACCGGTGGTCATCAGCGCCGCGTCTTCGCCCAACAACTGCGGGTTGTCCTTGAGGTGGTTGAGCAGCGCTTTCAGATCCTTCAGATCCAGCAGCAACAGCCCTTCGCGATCCGCGACCTTGAATGCGGCATACAACGCCGACTGCTGACTGTCGGTGAGTTCCAAGAGACTGCCGATCAACAGCGGGCCCATTTCGCTCAACGTGGTGCGCAATGGATGACCGGACTCGCCGTGAATATCCCACAACGTCACCGGATAAGCCTGCGGCTGGTGATTGAGCCAAGGCATGCCGGCGATGCGTTCGGCGACCTTGCCCTGAGGGTTGTCGGCAGCACCGAGGCCGCACAGGTCGCCCTTGATGTCGGCAGCAAATACAGCGACGCCGGCGTCGCTGAAGGCTTCGGCCAGGCGCTGCAAGGTCACGGTTTTACCGGTACCGGTGGCGCCGGCGATGAGACCGTGACGGTTTGCCAGGCGCATGGCCTGTGCGATCGGTTGCCCCGCGAGATCGGCGCCGATTACGAGTTGCGATGAGTCAGGCATTTTGTCACCCAATGGTTAATCTTTAATTCGCGATGGCCGATAGATAAAGGCGTAGACCTGACTGAAAAGTCGGTAGGACATTTCCCTAAGGAGAGACGGAAATATCAGCTTTTATTCACCTTTGCCCATATTGCGCGTCTTTATAAAAGCACGCCCAGGACATTAAGACCTTAGCGGAACCCCAAGCCATGAACAAAAATCTGCGCTTCAGCCATAAAATTTTGCTTGCCGCCGCCCTCATCGTCATTGCCGCTTTTGCCTCGTTTACGCTTTACAACGACTGGCTACAGCGCAACGCGATTCGTGAAGATCTGGACAACTATCTAAACGAGATGGGCGAAGTCACTGCCGGCAGCATCCAGACCTGGCTCAGCGGCCGCATTATGCTGGTCGAGAACGCCGCCCAGAACATCGCCATCAACCCCGAACCCGCCAACGTCGCCAGTCTGCTGGAACAGAAAACCCTGACGTCGACGTTTATGGCCACCTACCTGGGCGATGCCACTGGCCACTTCACCATCCGCCCGGACGTGAAGATGCCCGACGGTTTCGATCCGCGGGTTCGCCCTTGGTATAAAGGTGCCGAGAGCAGCAGCACCTCGACCTTGACCGAACCGTACATCGACGCAGCCACCGGTCAGTTGATCATCTCCGTCGCCACCGCCTCGAAAAAATCCGGCCAGAGCGTCGGCGTGGTCGGCGGCGACCTGAGCCTGCAATCACTGGTCGACACCCTCGCCGCCCGGGATTTTGACGGCATGGGTTATGTGTTCCTGGTCAGCGCCGACGGCAAGATTTTGGTGCACCCGGACAAAGCCCTGGTGATGAAATCACTCAAGGAAGCGTATCCACAGGACACCCCGCGCATCAGCAGCGATTTCAGTGAAGTCACCGTCGATGGTAAAACCCGCATCGTTACCTTCGCGCCGATCAAAGGCTTGCCGTCGGTGAACTGGTACATCGGCCTGTCGGTGGACAAGGACCAGGCCTTCGCGATGCTCAGCGAATTCCGCGCCTCTGCCGTCATTGCGACCATCATCGCCGTCGGCATCATCCTCGCCCTGCTCGGCATGTTGATCCGCATCCTGATTCAGCCTTTGCACGTCATGACCCGCGCCATGGAAGACATCGCCGATGGCGAAGGTGACCTGACCAAGCGCCTGACCATCGTCAATAACGATGAATTTGGCGTACTGGGTACGGCGTTCAACCGCTTCGTCGAGCGGATCCACGGCTCGATTCGCGAAGTGTCGTCGGCCACCGGCCAAGTCAACGAAGTCGCCCTGCGCGTGGTCGCTGCGTCTAATTCGTCGATGTACAATTCCGACCAGCAGGCTTCGCGCACCAGCAGTGTCGCCGCCGCGATCAATCAGCTTGGCGCCGCCGCGCAGGAGATCGCCCGCAATGCCGCCCAGGCCTCGAATCAGGCCAGCGACGCCCGCGGCCTCGCCGAAGACGGCCAGCAAGTGGTGGATCGCAGCATCAAGGCGATGAATCAACTGTCGAGCATGCTTAGTGCGTCGAGCAGCAACATCGAGTCGCTCAACAGCAAAACCGTGAACATCGGGCAAATTCTCGAAGTGATCACCAGCATTTCCCAGCAAACCAACCTGCTGGCGCTCAACGCGGCCATTGAAGCGGCGCGTGCCGGTGAGGCCGGTCGTGGTTTTGCCGTGGTGGCGGACGAAGTGCGTAATCTGGCGCACCGCACGCAGGAATCGGCGCAGCAAGTGCAGACCATGATCGAAGAGCTGCAAGTCGGCGCGCGGGAATCGGTGAGCACCATGAGTGAGAGCCAGCGTCACAGCCAGGACAGCGTCGAGATCGCCAACCTTGCCGGTGAGCGTCTGAACAGCGTGACTCAGCGGATTGGCGAGATCGACGGGATGAACCAGTCGGTGGCGACCGCGACCGAGGAGCAGACGGCGGTGGTCGAGTCGATCAATGTCGACATCACCGAGATCAACACGCTGAACCAGGAAGGCGTGGAGAACCTGCACGCAACGCTGCGCGCGTGTTCGGATCTGGAGCAGCAGGCTTCGCGGTTGACGCAATTGGTGGGGAGTTTCCGCATTTAAGATCAAGAGCTTACCCCCTCCCCCAAAGGGGGCGAGGGGAAAGGGAGCCGATCTTCAAGCTTTTCAAATCTGAGTTCGGCTCAGAAGATCAGGTCGACACAGCAAGCCCAAACACCCCGATCAGTCCCCTCTCCCCCCGGGAGAGGGGACTCTTCGTTCCAACGCAAAAATCCCGACAGAACATCTATTCTTCATAAAGGTCAACCAAGGGAGAACAACAGCGGAGGGATGATCACCGTGCACATTGCCGACATCACCATGTTCTACGCCCCGGCCAGCGGCGGCGTACGCACTTATCTGGATGCCAAGCACCGTCGGCTGGGCATCAAATCCGGGATTCGCCACAGCTTGCTGATTCCCGGCGCAAAATTCGGCGAACACGATGGTGTGTACACGGTTCCCGCCCCCGCCCTGCCCTTCGGCAAGGGTTATCGCTTTCCGGTACGCCTGGCCCCGTGGCGAAATGTCCTTCAGGATTTGCAGCCGGATCTGATCGAAGTCGGCGATCCGTACCTCACGGCGTGGGCCGCTCTGGATGCCCGGCGACAACTGGATGTGCCGGTGATCGGCTTTTATCATTCCGACCTGCCGCTATTGGTCAGTAACCGCATGGGCCATTGGGTCACGCCGAACATCGAGGCTTACGTCACCAAGCTTTACGGCAACTTTGACCGGGTTCTCGCGCCCAGTCAGGTCATGGCAGACAAACTCATCGGCCTCGGCGTGCGCAACGTCTTTGTGCAACCGCTGGGTGTCGATCTGCAAACCTTCAACCCTGCCGCCCGTGATTCAGGCCTGCGCGCCGAACTGGGGATCGACGAAGACACACGCCTGCTGATCTTCGCCGGGCGTGGTTCGAAAGAGAAAAACCTGCCAGTGCTGCTCAAATGCATGCAACGCCTCGGCCCGCGCTATCACTTGTTATTGGTCGGTTCGTCGATGCCTGCTGTGGTGCCGGATAACGTCAGTGTCATCAATGAATTCTGCACGGCACCAACCATTGCACGACTGATGGCCAGTGCCGATGCGCTGCTGCACGCCGGTGATCAGGAAACTTTCGGTCTGGTGATCCTTGAGGCCATGGCTTGCGGCATTCCGGTCGTGGCGGTGGCGGCCGGGGCGTTTGAAGAAATCGTCCCCGATTCCTGCGGCCTGCTCTGCGCACCGAATAACCCGCAGGCGATGGCCAATGCCGTGCGCGAATTGTTCAGTCGCGGCGTTAGCAAACTCGGTGCTCAGGCGCGCCAACATGTCGAACACCATTACGCCTGGGACACGGTCGTCGATAGCCTGCTGAGTCACTACCACGCAGTCCTCGGCCACGCGATGCCTCGGGTGGCGAATGGCTGATCTCATGAACCGACCCGCTGTGCTGCTGGTGTTGCACGATGTGGCGCCATCGACCTGGGCGGATTACCAACCGTTTGTCGAGGCGGTCGACGCACTGGGCAACGTGCCGATGACCTGGCTGGTGGTGCCGGACTTTCATCGCCACGACAATCTTGATGCGCACCCGGACTTTCGTCGACTTCTGAGCGAGCGCGTTGCCCGTGGCGATGAATTGGCCCTTCACGGTTTTTTCCATGATGACCAGGAGCCTCGACCGCGCACACCAATAGACTGGTTCATGCGCCGCGTCTATACCCATGAGGGCGAGTTCTATCGATTGTCCCACGAGGCCGCCCTCGCCCGTCTTCGCGCCGGCATAGAGATGTTCCAGCGCTACGACTGGCCACTGCACGGTTTCGTCGCCCCGGCCTGGTTGATGAGCGAAGGCACACGCCTGGCGCTGCGCGAGTTGCCGTTGCGCTACACCAGTGATCCGCAGCATCTGTATCGTCTGCCGGATTTCACCCCGATCGACGCACCGGGCCTGGTCTGGAGTGCCCGCAGCGCCTGGCGTCGTGGCCTGTCAAAAATTCTCAGCGAGCAACGTGAACAGCGCTGGCGCCAAGCGCCGGTGATTCGGCTAGGATTGCACCCGGTGGACATGCGCCACGGGTTCTCCCGCGAATATTGGCGCAATACCCTCGAACGGTTGCTGACGGATGGACGAGTACCGATGACCAAAATCAACTGGCTGGCCCAACAGCGCGATCAACTGGAGCACGCCGCATGAACCGCGGCATTGTGTTGCTGATCGGACTGCTCGCTGCGGTGCTGATTCCGCTGCTGCTCGGCGGCAGTGAAATCTGGGCGCGCCTGCAAAGTTTTCCCCTGAAGTGGCTGCTGATCATGTTCGGCATGATTCTGCTGTGCTGGGGCATCAACACCTTGCGCCTGCGGTTGTTGCTGGGCGATCAACGCGACCGCGTCACGCCGCTGAAAAGTCTGGGCGTGGTCATGGCGGCAGAGTTCGCCTATTGCGCGACACCCGGCGGCAGCGGCGGACCGCTGACAATCATGGCGCTGTTGGCCCGCTGCGGCGTACGGCCGGCCCGTGGCAGTGCGGTGTTTGCCATGGATCAACTCAGTGATCTGCTGTTTTTTCTCTGCGCCCTGAGCGGAATTCTGATTTACGCCCTGTTTCAACATCTCAGCGACCGTATGGAGTGGCTGCTGATCATCAGCGCCGTGTCGCTGTTCGGCGGGTTGTGCAGTTGCGTACTACTGGCGCGCTACCATCGCCGACTGATCCGCCTGAGCGGCCGGGTGCTGGCACGCATGAACGTGCAACCCAACACCCGGCGCCGCTGGGCACGCAAGCTGCTGCATTTTCTCGCGGCATTTATCGATACGCTGAAATTGCCATGGCAAACCTTGAGCAAAGTCTTCGCCCTGACCTGTGTGCATTGGCTGCTGCGCTACAGCGTGCTGTATCTGGCATTGCGCGGCCTGGGAGCGGATTTGCAGTGGGCCTGGAGTTTTCTGGTGCAGATGCTTTCGCTGGGCGCCGGGCAGTTCAGTCTGTTGCCCGGTGGCGCGGGCGCTGCGGAGTTGACCTCGGCGGCGCTGCTGGCACCCATGGTCGGCAAATCGACAGCAGCGGCGGCGATTCTTATCTGGCGGGTGGTGACGTTTTATTTCTATCTGGTGGTGGGTGGGCCGGTGTTTCTGCTGATGCTTGGGCGACCGTTGCTGAGGAAACTGATGAAAGTCAGGCAGGCTTCTTAGCCTCATCCTGTTCATCCATGAGTTGTTCCCACAACTCGGCCGCACCGGGAAACTCGGTGCCATCCTCCGGGCTCATGTCATCCGGGTCATAGCGACTCAAACAACCCTCGCCCACAGTGGCGGGTGCTTTGGAAGTGGCTTTGTCCAGTGGATCGCTCATGGCTTTTCCTCGGATCAAAAAACGGCAAAGGGATTTATACAAAAAAGGGCCTGGACGATTGAACGCCCAGGCCCTTCCTTTTTCAAGCATGCGTGAGTTCGATCAGAACACCACAGTCTTGTTGCCGTGCACCAGCACTCGATCTTCGAGGTGATAACGCAGACCGCGGGCCAGAACCATCTTCTCGACGTCACGACCGAAACGCACCATGTCTTCGATGCTGTCGCTGTGGCTGACGCGCACAACGTCCTGCTCGATGATCGGCCCCGCGTCCAGCTCTTCGGTCACGTAATGGCAGGTCGCGCCGATCAGCTTCACGCCCCGCAGGGACGCCTGATGATAAGGCTTGGCGCCGACGAACGACGGCAGGAAGCTGTGGTGAATGTTGATGACCTGGTGCGCATATTCGCGGCACAGCGCCGGCGGCAGGATTTGCATGTAGCGCGCCAGCACTACAACTTCGGCGTCGTGCTGTTTGACCAGACGCGACACTTCGGCGAAGGCCGGTTCCTTGTCCTGCGGATTGACCGGAACATGGTAATAAGGAATGCCGTGCCACTCGACCATGCTTCGCAGGTCGTCGTGATTGGAAATCACGCAGGATATTTCGCAATCCAGCTCATCGCTGTGCCAGCGGTGCAGCAGGTCAGCCAGGCAGTGGGATTCGCGGCTGGCCATCAACACCACGCGTTTTTTCTGCTCGGTATCGGTGATGCGCCAGTCCATCGAGAACTCTTCGGCGATTGGCGCAAACTTCTCGCGCAATACTTCAATACCGAACGGCAGCGAATCGGCACGAATCTCGTGACGCATGAAGAACCAGCCAACCTGATTGTCGGAGTGGTGGCTCGCTTCGGTGATCCAGCCGTTGTGGGATGCCAGAAAATTACTGACTTTGGCAACGATGCCAACGCGGTCCGGGCAAGAAATCACCAGCCGAAAAGTGCGCATGAGGGGGTAACTCCAGAACTTCGCAAAGGCCGCCATTCTAGCGACTGCGCAGGAAAACTGCAGTATTGATGAACGCGCACGCGAGACCGGCTCCACAGCATGGCGTTTTTTCACGGGACCACCGTCAACTTTGCCCACCCACCAATGGCCCCTCTTGTGCCGTTCACTGTGAATATCTGTGATGACTGCTTCACACTATTTAACTGAACATTCAATTTGCCGCTAATTCTTGTAACTCATTTAAATAAAAAACCCGGTTAAATGTTTACTTGATGAAACAGCCTGACTATTATTGCGCCACTGTCCCCTGCAATTCAGCACTCTACTAAGGTAGTAATCATGTCCTTGATCAACGAATATCGCGCCACCGAAGAAGCAATCAAAGAGCTGCAAGCCCGTTTGAAGAACCTGTCGCAA
This sequence comes from Pseudomonas sp. A0308, assembly GCF_044218815.1. Lineage (NCBI taxonomy): Bacteria > Pseudomonadati > Pseudomonadota > Gammaproteobacteria > Pseudomonadales > Pseudomonadaceae > Pseudomonas > Pseudomonas sp. A0308. The sequence goes on along the minus strand of NZ_CP162581.1, from coordinate 4,914,851 downwards.
GACGACAAACTGCAAACCGAGCTGGAATTCGAAGGCAAACTGCGCACCCTGATGGGCGAATACTCCAAATCCCTGCGTGACATCATCGCGCTGCTGGATCCGGAATCGAAAACCAAAGCACCACGCGGCGGCGCAGTAAAAACTACCGGCACCAAGCGTGCTCGCAAAGTTAAACAATACAAAAACCCGCACAACGGCGAAGTCATCGAAACCAAAGGTGGCAACCACAAAACTCTGAAAGAGTGGAAAGCCAAGTGGGGCGGTGACGTGGTTGAAGGCTGGGCTACCCTGCTGGGCTAAGCCGCAACGCCTTCGCAGAGCGATCCGCGAAAAAAGAAACGCCAGCGAATGCTGGCGTTTTTTTATGCCTGGAATTTGCTCCCGGCTATGTTCGATTTCAAAGATTCAAACGTTTGCGTAATGCCTGGACATAATTCTGCCATTCATTGAGCACCTCTTTCTGCATCGGTGTCGCACTTAGCAACCATTGCTCTGCGGCCTCCGTAAAAGATTTCAAGGTATTGGGTGCACCCCATTCAGGCTCGGACAAACGCTGCCGCGAAAATATTTGCCAGCGTTCCTGCTCTTCAGAATTCAACGTCTCTGGAAAGTTGCGCGCTCGATATCGAAAGAGTAATTCAGGCAAACGTTCATCATCGAAAGGCCATTGCTCTTGCGCCAATTGAGCAGGATCGGCCGCTCTGACTTGCTCACATAGACGCCGGTCGCGGTCACCGATAAATCCGTCGTACAACTGTTGTTCCGGATCCTCGCTCGGGGTGAAATCTTCACTGGCATAAATCGCCGCAACTTTATCTTTCCAAACTTGTTGTGCGTCAGTTAGTCGCAGCGTTCGTTCCTGATAAAGCGCCATGTCCAGGCCCAGCCGTTGCTGATCCTGCGCACGCAATACCGTCAGCGGCGCCACCACCGGGCATCGGTTTATATGAATCAACTTGAGCGGCACCGGCAACTCGCCTTCCAGCAAATCGTCACGGCGGGTGTACAAACGCTGGCGCAGGGTTTGCGCATCCAGATCGAGCAAGCCCTGCGGATCGAGGTGCAAGTCGCAGACGATCAAGGCGTTGCGGTTTTTCGGGTGCCAGGCCAGCGGCAGTACAACGCCGACATAACTGCGCGCCGCGGAGAAGCGTCCGCTGATATGCACCATCGGCTGTAACAGGCGAATCTGATCCATGACTTTTTGCTTGCTGCGCAACTGGAACAGCCAGTCGTACAGCTTTGGCTGCTTTTCACGGATCAACCGCGCCAACGCGATGGTCGCACGCACGTCCGACAAGGCTTCGTGGGCATGCCCGTGATCAATGTTGTTGGCGGCCGTCAGACGCTCAAGCTTGAGGGTCACCCGCCCCTCGTCATCGGTCGGCCAGACCAGCCCGTCCGGACGCAAGGCATACGCGGCACGCACCACGTCGATCAAGTCCCAGCGACTGTTGCCGCCCTGCCATTCGCGCGCGTAAGGGTCGAAGAAATTGCGATACAAACTGTAGCGCGTCATCTCGTCATCGAAACGCAAGGTGTTGTAACCCGCGCCACACGTGCCGGGGGCGGCCAATTGCGCGTGTACCCGGGTCATGAAATCGGCTTCGCTCAAACCCTTTTCGGCGAGCTGGCTCGGGGTAATGCCAGTGATCGCGCACGCGGCCGGGTGCGGCAGGATGTCTTCGCTGGGCTGGCAGTAGAGATTGACCGGCTCGTCGATTTCGTTGAGCTCATGGTCGGTGCGAATCCCGGCAACCTGCAGCGGCCGGTCGCAACGGGGATTGATGCCGGTGGTTTCGTAGTCGTACCAGAAGATGGAAGTCACGGGCGGTTCCTGAACTGAAGATCGGCGAAGTCTAGGCGCTCAACCGCGGTCGCGGCCAGCCTCGCGTCATTCAACCACCGGGCGACACACGATGTGCAATACATAGTTATGTCGTTTTCCCCCGAGAGGCTGCTAGCATCGACCCCACTTGCATCCCGAACAGGCGAACATCAGGTAGCCCATGCTCGAACCCACAGCACCGCCAAGGAAAGCACCGCTGGATACGCGGCATCAGGTCGAAACACCGGAGGGTATCGACTTGCCGTTGCGTCCTGCCGGGTTGATGGTGCGGGCCATCGCTTTCGCGATCGATCTGGGGATTCGTGGCTTGATCATGGGCGTGCTCTTTATTGTGCTGGCGTTGCTCGGCAGACTCGGCACGGGCCTTGGCTCTCTGCTGTTGTTTGCGATCAGCTGGTGGTACATGGTGCTGTTCGAAGTGCTGCGTCAGGGGCGCTCGCCGGGTAAACAATGGATGGGATTGCGGGTGGTGCACGACGACGGCACCCCCATCGGCTGGTCGGCCTCCTTGCTGCGCAACCTGCTGCGTTTTGTCGACCTGCTGCCGTTCGGCTACTTCCTCGGCGCCATCAGTTGCCTGCAACACCCAACCTTCAAACGTCTGGGCGATATCGCCGCCGGTACGCTGGTGGTGTACAGCGAACGCCCGCTGACCCGCCCGCAATTACCCGACGCCGAACCCCGCCGTGCGCCTGTGCCGCTCACCCTGAGCGAGCAACGTGCTGTGCTCGGGTTTGCGGAACGCCAAGGTGAACTGTCACCCGCACGGGTCAATGAGCTAGCCGGTTTGCTGGCCCAGCCGCTGCATATTTCCGCCCCCAAAGCCGTCGCCGAACTCAACGGGATCGCTCGCGGTTTGTTGGGCCCCACATGAAGCAAAGTCTTTTCGAAAGTCGCCACAAGGCCGAATGGGAGCGTTTTGCGCTGGCCCTTGAACGCCTCGAACGGGGCAAGGAAACCTCGCAAGTGGCAGGTTTCCCCAAGGCTTATCGACGCCTTTGCCAACACCTGGCGCTGGCTCAGGAGCGCGGCTACAGCAGTTTTCTCATCGACTCTCTGCAACAACAGGTGTTGCGCGGCCATCAACAGCTGTATCGGCATCGCAGTCGACTGGGCGCCAACCTGATCGGCTTCGTCCTCGCCGGTTTCCCCCGGCTGGTGCGCAGCGAATGGCCCCTCGTGCTGGTCGCCGGCCTGCTGTTTTTTGGCAGCCTGATCGGTGTCGCGCTGCTGGTCTACATGTTCCCCGAGTTGGTTTACAACCTCATCCCCGCCGATCAAGTGCGTGAAATGCAAAGCATGTACGACCCGGTGGCCGGCCACCTCGGGCGCCCGGCCGAGCGGGCTGCCAGCGAAGACTGGATGATGTTCGGTTACTACGTGATGCACAACATCGGCATTGCCTTTCAGACGTTCGCCAGCGGTTTGCTGATGGGCGTGGGCAGCGCATTTTTCCTGTTCTACAACGGTCTGGTCATCGGCGCCGTGGCCGGGCACCTGAGCGAAATCGGTTTCGGCCAGACCTTCTGGTCATTCGTCATCGCCCATGGCGCTTTCGAACTGACGGCCATCGCCCTGGCCGGCGCCGCGGGGCTCGAACTTGGCTGGGCATTGATCGCACCGGGGCGCCTGACCCGTACAGAAGCGTTGAAACGCGCCGCCCGCAAGAGCGTGCTGCTGATCTGTGGGGTCATGCTGTTCTTGCTGATCGCAGCGTTCATCGAAGCGTACTGGTCGTCGAAAACCAGCGTCGCGCCGCTCACCAAATACCTTGTCGGCGCCGGTCTGTGGATATTGGTCGCGAGCTATTTGCTGTTCGCCGGAAGGACCCGTCATGCGCCTGAGTGATGCCACCGTGGTGATCCGCCCGCGCACAACATGGGAAGCCATGGACCTGGGCGTGCTCATGAGCCAGCAACACCGGCGCCTGTTAATGACCAGTTGGGCAATCGTCACCCTGCCGCTGTTCGCCTTGCTCAGCGTATTGTTGTGGGACTCGCCATCCCTGGCGGTGTTCATCTTCTGGTGGCTGAAGCCGGCCTACGAACGCCTGCCGCTGTACATTCTGTCCAAAGCCCTGTTCGGCGAAACCCCGACGCTCAAGCAAGCCCTGCGCGAATGGCCGCGCCTGCTCAAGCCACAATTGCTGGCCAGCCTGACGTGGCGACGGCTGAGTTTCAGCCGCAGTTTCCTGATGCCCGTGGTGCAACTCGAAGGCCTGGACGGCAGTGAACGGCAACAACGTCTACAGGTACTGCTGCAACGCAACGCCGGCGCCGCGCAGTGGCTGACCATCATCGGCGTGCATCTGGAAACGGCGCTGTGGATCGGCCTGTTGGTGCTGTTCTACCTGCTGTTGCCGCAGCAGATTGAAACCGATTGGGACTGGCAGTCGTTGATTCTCGCGGCGGATCACGAATGGCGCTGGCTGGAGCACCTGACCAATGTCTTCTATGCGCTGGTGCTGGTGGTGTGGGAGCCGATCTACGTGGCCTGCGGGTTCAGCCTTTATCTGAACCGGCGCACGCAACTGGAAGCGTGGGACATTGAACTGGTGTTCCGACGCTTGCGCCAACGGTTGAGCAGCAGCGTGCTCGGCGTGCTGCTAGCGGTGTGTCTGTTGCTGCCACCTGTGCAACCGGTCTGGGCTGCCGAGCCTGTTGATGCGCCGGACGCTCCGCGTCTGTTGAATCAGCCACTGACCAGTCAGGCATCACGCGACAGCATCAAGGCACTGCTCGAACAACCACCCTTCAAGAACCCGGAATCCGTCACCCGTTACCGCTTTGGCGATGCCCCGGCAAACACCGCCAAAGAAGAACCACCCGGTGAAGCCCCGCAGTGGCTCAAAACCCTGCTGGGCTGGCTGGATGGCCAGCACTTCAACGCCTTGGCCACGATCATCGAAGTATTGCTGTGGGGCACATTGATCGCTGCGCTGGGCTGGCTGATCTGGCGTTACCGCGAATTTCTGCAAGCGTTTGTCAGCCGCCGTCCGGCCCTGCCCGCCCGGGCAAAAAGGCCCGTGCCGCAGCAAGCCTTCGGCCTGGATCTGAACCGCGACACCTTGCCCGACGATATCGCCGCCCACGCCGAACAACTCTGGCAGAGTCAGCCACGCGCGGCCCTGAGCCTGCTCTATCGTGGCCTGCTCAGTCACTTGCTCCACGATTTCGATCTGACCCTGAAAGCTGCCGACACCGAAAATCAGGTGCTGGCGCGAGTCGAACAACTCCAGCGTCCGGAGCTGCTCGCATTCAGCCGCACCCTGACCACCCATTGGCAGAACATGGCCTACGGGCATCGCGTACCGGCGGTGCACCTGCAACAGGAATTGTGCGATGGCTGGCGCGCGTTATTCGGCCATGGAGCGTCCCGTTGAATCGGCACACGCTGTGGTGGGGCGGCGCATTGCTCGTCGCGCTGCTGAGTGTGCTGGGCATTTTTCTCTACCTTGTGGCCAAGCCTTATCAGGAACAGATTGATCACGGCCCATCGCCCGCCGCACAGGCCAATCCTTATCTGGCGGCGGAAATGTTCTTGCGTGAGCGCGGCATCAACGTCAGCCATGCCGAAAGCCTTGCTGTGCTGCCGGATATCGAACCGCACGGGCACACCCTGCTGCTGTTCAACGACCGCTCGCGGATGACTCCGCGTCAGGTCGATCAGGTATTGAACTGGACGCGGGCTGGCGGACGGCTGGTGTTCGTCGCCGAATCGTTGTGGGATGAACAGTCAAAACAGAGCAACGACCTGTTGCTTGATCGGGTGCAACTGCATCAATCCCTGAGCAAGGATCTGAAGGAGTCGCCCGCCGATCAGGAGACGGATCCGTACCCGAAATTGACCAAGTTGTATCTGGAGGACGAAGACGCCCCGGCCTACGCCGGGTTCGACACCGACTTCCACCTCGACGACCCGAAGAATCTTGCGCAAGCCTGGGCCAACAGCGCCAAGGCCACACACATGATGCAACTGGCCTACAGCCTCGGTTCGATCACAGTGGTCACTGATGCCGAGTTGTGGAAAACCACGGCGATCGCCCAGTACGACAACGCCTGGCTGCTCTGGTATCTGAGCGCCGACACCGATGTCTCGCTGGTCTACAACACCGAACACGATGGCTTGCTGACGCTGCTCTGGCGCTATTTTCCGCAAGCCATCGTCGCCCTGCTTGCGCTGATCGGTTTGTGGCTCTGGCAGGCCGGCGTGCGCCATGGCCCACTTCAGGCGCCAGCCGCAAATGGCCGCCGGCAGTTGCAGGAACACTTGCGCGCCAGTGCCGATTTCATGCTTCGGCACAACGGTCAGCAAGCGCTGTTGCAGGCACTGCAACAAGACGTGTTGCGCCGTGCCCGCCGCCGCCATCCTGGTTTTGATCAATTGAATGTTGCCGAACAATGGCTGGCGTTGTCGCGTCTGACCCGACAACCCACCCGCGCCATCAGCCAGGCCTTGAGCCCGGTGCCGAACCGGCGGATGTCCAGCGCCGATTTCTGCCGCCAGGTCGCCCACCTGCAAACCTTGAGGAACATGCTATGACTGAACAGATCGAGCCCGGCAGCGCCAGCCACGCCGCCCAGCAACGCCAGCGCGCCAGTCAACTGGCGCAAGCGGTGCGCAGCGAATTGCGCAAAGCGGTCATCGGCCAGGACCCGGTGATTGATGACGTCCTGACGGCGTTGATCGCTGGCGGCCATGTGCTGCTCGAAGGCGTTCCCGGATTGGGCAAGACCTTGCTGGTGCGGGCGTTGGCGCGTTGCTTTGGCGGCGAATTCGCACGCATTCAATTCACTCCCGACCTGATGCCCAGCGACGTCACCGGCCATGCCGTGTATGACCTGCAAACCGAGCAATTCAAGCTGCGCAAAGGCCCGTTGTTCACCAATCTGCTGCTGGCCGACGAGATCAATCGCGCCCCGGCGAAAACCCAGGCGGCGCTGCTCGAAGCGATGCAGGAGCGCCAGGTCACGCTGGAGGGACGCGCCCTGCCGATCGCTCAGCCATTCATGGTACTGGCGACGCAGAACCCGATCGAACAGGAAGGCACCTACCCACTGCCCGAAGCCGAACTCGACCGCTTCATGCTCAAGGTGCGCATGGACTACCCGGACGCGGAACAGGAACTGGACATGGTGCGTCAGGTCAGTCGCTCGACCCGCGCCGACATGCTTGATGTGCAGCCGTTGCGCACCGTGCTGCAAGCAAAGGACGTGCAAGCCCTGCAACGCATCGCCAGCGATTTGCCGCTGGATGATCAGGTGCTCGATTACGCCGTTCGCCTGGCGCGCAGCACCCGCACCTGGCCAGGCCTGAGCCTCGGCGCCGGGCCACGCGCCACGATTGCGCTGGTGCGGTGCGCCCGCGCCAGAGCCTTGTTACGCGGCGGTGAATTCGTGATTCCGGATGACATCAAGGGCTGCGCGCTGGCGGTGTTGCGCCATCGTGTGCGCATTGCCCCGGAGCTGGACATCGAAGGCCTGCAAGTCGATCAGGTGCTGCAGCAACTGCTCGACCAAATCCCGGCACCGCGTCTGTGAAACCCTCGAAACTGTTATTGAGCTGGGTCGCCGTGCTGCTGGCCATCGCCATCGTGCTCGGCACTTTGCAGGCACTGCAAATCGAGCTCCCGGCCAGTCTGCTGTCGATCAACTGGGGACTGCTGCTGGCACTGTTGGCGTTGGCGACACTCGACGCGGTGCGCCTCAAGCAATTGCCCACCGTGCGGATCAAGCGACAGATGCCCGGCAGCCTCGCATTAGGACGCTGGGGTGAGGTGCAGCTCAAGGTTGAACACGATTTTGCCGAGCCATTGAACATCCAGATTTTCGACCATGTACCCGATGGCCTGAGTTTCGAAAACCTGCCGTTGAATGTTGCGCTGCAACCGGGTCAGCACAGCCAGATCAGCTATCGTCTGCGCCCTCTCAAGCGCGGGCATTTCAGCTTCGAACAGTGCGAAACCAGCCTGCCGAGTCCACTGGGTTTATGGTCGGGCAAACGCCTGCTCAGCGTTATCGACAACACCCGGGTTTATCCGGATTTCGCGCGACTCTACGGCGGCCAATTACTGGCGGTAGACAACTGGCTCAGCCAGCTCGGCGTGCGCCAACGGCAACGTCGCGGCCAAGGGCTGGAGTTTCACCAGCTGCGTGAATTTCGTGAGGGCGACAGTCTGCGTCAGATCGACTGGAAAGCCACCGCCCGCCAACGCACACCGATTGCCCGCGAATATCAGGACGAACGCGATCAGCAGATCATCTTCATGCTCGACTGTGGCCGACGCATGCGCAGTCAGGACGATGAACTGTCGCACTTCGATCACGCGCTCAATGCCTGCCTGCTGCTCAGTTACGTGGCCCTGCGCCAGGGCGATGCCGTGGGCTTGAGCACCTTTGCCAGTGATCAACCGCGCTACGTTGCGCCGGTGAAAGGCAATGGCCAACTCAACGTACTGCTCAATAGCGTCTATGACCTCGACAGCACGCAACGCCCCGCCGATTACCAAGCCGCCATCAACCAACTCCTGGCCCGACAAAAACGCCGGGCACTGGTGGTGCTGGTCACCAATTTGCGCGATGAGGACGATGAGGAACTGCTAAATGCAGTCAAGCGTCTGAGCCAGCAACACCGGGTGCTGGTGGCGAGCCTGCGCGAGGACACACTCGACATATTGCGTAAGTCGCCAGTGCAAACACTGCCCGAAGCATTAGCCTATTGCGGCACCGTGAGCTATTTGAACGAACGGGCAGAACTGCATGAGCGATTGAGTGCTCATGAAATCCAGTTTTTGGATTCGCGCCCCTTTGAACTAGGGGTTGGCTTGGTGACACGGTATCTGGCATTAAAGAAGGCGGGTAATTTGTAACCGGTGAGCAAAACACCCTTTCTCAGTGAAAAGGTGTTTATTGCTCAGCGCCCCCTCAAGCCGTGTCAAACGATCGTTCCGTCATATCGGTTGAGAATTTCCAGCCGCCGGACTCCTTGTGTATGAACATTTGTAGCTGCCTCACCCAATGAATCGGTGATCCTAAAAGTTTGACTGGAACCGGCTTTGTTAACTCGGACACCATTCGCCCTCTTACCCGAAAACCTGGAGGTCGCGCGAATATGACGCTTGATCCACTTTTCGTGACCTATCGGCGTTGTATGTTCCGTCGTCCAACGCTCAACCGTCACAAGATTATGGGCCAACGACATGGTTAATGGCGATGACGTTACTCCCCATTCCACGAGCGTTATCTGCAAGGAAAAATCCCCGGACTGGGTACTGTCGAGACAGTCCAGTTCCCACGTTATACCTTCCTGCGTGAGCAGCTCCTCTGTCCCTAGCGCAGGTGAAATCGCCACACCGAGATTCGCGCCAGGTGTCTTTTCCCATTCCAGTTTTATTGGCTTATTCAGCAAGCGACTGGAGGGTTTGGGTCGAACGGTCAACTTGTGCTTTGCACCGAGACATGGAAAAGCGCTGCCCGGGAAGGCGACATCAACTTCGTCAAATTTAATGTCCAGTTCCTGCGCCAAATTCCACAACGTCCCCAGCACGGGCGGTGACCCGGGTAAGCCGAAGAGTGGAAGTTCAAACTGCAATACAAAAGCGGTGCTGGGTGCGTTTTGCGCCGTGATAGTCCAACTCACCGACGTGGTGCCTGTCGCCATATCGATCAACTGCTCCAGGGGCGGTTCGAAAACCAGTCCGGATTCGTCATCACCCGCCAGGTAATACAGACCAATACGACTCTCAGGCAGGCCAATCAAATAACTGTATTCATAGTCCAGTGTCAGCGTGCAGACGTCGCCAGGCAATAAATTCAACTTCAAGTCAGGCCATCTCACCCGCTGGCCATTTACGAAAGGCATGAACTCTTGCAACCAGGTATTCGAGTCGGGCGTCGGATCATTACTCATACTCATGACCTCCTTGTGGAAACTCAAAAAACGTCGATCAGACGACGATCCCGTTATAGTGATTCAAAACAGACATACTGATATTCGCGTTATTGCGATTATCCATAACAAACAAGCCAGCCCCATTGGTTCTCGGGTAACTGATGTAATCATCTCTTATTACAGTTACGACAACGCCCGCAGCAGGCTTATTCAAAAAAACCGACGTAGCACGAATATGGTGCGTATACCAAGTAAGGTCTGGATATTGCCAATGTTCCTCTGTCCAACGCTGAACAGTCACAAGGTTATGGGCCAATAACAGAGTTAATGGCGATGACGTTACTCCCGATTCGACTAACGTCAGTTGCAAGGAGAAATCCCCTGACTGAGTACTGTTGAGACAGTCCAGATCCCACGTTTTTCCTTCCTGCGTCAGCAGCTCCTCTGTCCCCAGAGCAGGTGCAATCTTCACCCCGAGATCTGCGCCAGGCTCCGCGCCCCAAGTCAGTTTGAAAGCCTTGTCCAGTAATTTGCTGGAGGGTTTGGGCCGAACGGTAAACGTGTGCTTTGCACCAAGACATGGAAAAGCACCACCTCCAAAGGCAACATCAAATTCGTCAAACTTGATTTCCAGTTCCTGCGCCATATTCAATATCGTCCCCGGCACTGGTGGTGATGGTGGTAGGTCGCCAATTAAAGGCAAGGCAAATTCCAATCCAAAAGCTCCGCTGGGTGCGCCATCTGTTTTGATAGTCCAGGTCAACGAAGTGGAACCTTCGGCCATTTCAATCAACTGCCCTAAAGGAGGATCGAAAACCAGCCCGTGTCCCTCTTGGCCGGACTGGTATCGCATAGTAATAAAGGCGTCCGGATCGCCGATTAGCCAACTGTATTCATAGTCCAGTGTCAGTGTGCATTCGTCGTTGTCCAATAAATTCAGCGCCAGGTCAGGCCACTTCACACGTTGACCATTAACGTAGGGCGCAAACTCTTGCAGCCAGGTATTTGAGTGGGGCATCGCATTAGTACTCATGCTTATAACTCCCTTGTAAAACGCCAGAGCAAACTAACTAAATAGATGAATGACTTCCCCCAATGAGGTCAGTCAGCACTCGGCACCAGCACAAACTCAATCGACCGAACTTGCCATCCGGCCAACCCACCCTTTACAGAGGCCTGGAGCGCCCCACGTTGTTTGCCTGCCAATCTGAATTGGACCCGTGCATCGCCGTGGATATCTGTTCTGGTCGGCGCAAGAATTCTGTCAGGGTATTCCCACTCTACTTCGACGTCCGGCAATGGCTCGCCAGTAAGGGCCGACACGACATTAACGACAGCTGATACCGGATCTCCGGGTTTGCCACTGGGATTGGGACTGGTGAGTGAGCGAATTTGCCGGGGCTCATGAAGGAAAAACGGCAACGAAAGTGACTCCGAGTACAGCGCATCGCCGACGGTAGCAGTCAACTCAAATGCCCCCGGTGTAACGGGAACAAAACGAATGCTCGCTACCCCATAAAAATTGCTCTCGGTTGTTACTTCCCCAAGGTCAGGACTGCTCAAGGTTACAGTCATGCCCGCCATCGGTTGATCCGTAACGGAGGAGACCACCGTGATCTGTTCAAACACCTCATCACCCCAGAACAACGTCTGGTTAACGATCTGACGCTCGGCAATTTTTACCACCTGCGAGCCTTCACCCAAGGACATCGCGTTCACCGGGGACAAGTTCGCCAGTCGATTGGAGGCGAAGCACAATCCGAAGCTGCCATCGACAACGCTATCGACGGTGAATTGGTAATCGAACCCTGCGGTGCCAAATGGAATCGGCTTCCCGAGCACAGGTTCAAGGAAACGTAGGCCTAATTGCGCAGGCCCGGTGCCCGTCATCCCCAGCGCGAGCTGGTGATTGAACAACTCACTGTTTTGCGCTGCCGTTACTCTGAGCGTGTACGTGCCTTTGCGCCGCGGGAAGTAGGTTTTTTCACCCCACGCCTGGGTCGGCCGCCCTTCATAGCTCACCATCAACCCGTCCCACGGATCTCTCGCCAGCGCTTTGACCTGTATTGAGCTCGAGTCTGCGTAGTCATCGAAATTGCTGTCTACCAACGCGGTCACCGAATGCTCGCCGGCCGTTTTCGGTGCGAAGGGGAATCGGCTCCAGCCTTCATCATCGGTCGGTTGAATGCCACCGTCGACGCCGTCCCACCATTTCACGTTGGCTTGCCCCACCGGTCGGCCGGTGAAGTGCGAAAAGACCCGTGCCCACAGCCACACCGGTTCTTGACCAACGACCAGATCCACCGCCGATTCGAGCAGGGTCTGAATCCTGACTTTGTTGTGATACAAATCCATCGGTTTAGCGACAGCAACAAAGTCCAGTTCAGGCAGGCCGACGGTCAAATCGAAACGTCCCCGCTGCTCGCTGGCGGAAAAATCCAGCGTCCAGGCCACGCCACCATCGTCCAGGATTCGCACAACATCCAGCGCCGGCTCAATCGTTGCATTCAGCTTCTCAGCGGAATCTCCCGCCCATTTCAATTCAGTCTTGAGCCCCACCAACGGACTCAGAGCATTGGGCAGGATTTTGAAATGGTGAATGGCCCCCATGCACGGATAAAGGAATTGGTCGTCCAACTGCGCCCGCACCTGATCGAGCATCAGTTGCACTTCTTTATTCAAATCCGCCGCCAGCAACCTCCCGGGCAGCGCTCGAACAGACCTTTCGCCATTAAGGTGTAACTCCAGATCGAACAAGCTGCTGATACTGTTATCTGCCGCAGAATCCAGCGTCCACTCCGCGCCTGTTTCCGGCAACGCCTTGTAATCGTCAAGGTCAGAGGGTGTCAGACCGATGTCCGGGTCAACGCCACGCCACTTCAGCTTGATGAATTTGCCAATCCAGGGGCTGTTGGCGACTGGCTCGACCTTCAGCGTATGTGTGTGCCCCTGTCGGCAGAGCACACCGACCGATTTCAGATCGACTGTCTTGCCGTCGAGCAAAATCTTCACATGGCTTTTCCAGGGACTGGTCGCAAGGGCGTGGACGGTGAAGTCTCGATTGAGCGAGACCGCTTCGGGATGCGCCTTAATGCTGGCCGTGACGACAACCTCGCCTGCGGTTTTCGGCGTGTACAACAAGCTCGCCCAGCCATCGGCGCCGGTCACACACTTAATGACCTCACCTTCAGGTGTTCGCCAGTCCACCAGCGCATTGCTGACCGGAGCGCCATCACCCAAAGAGGCCTCATACAGCACCTGCACCCGCAACAGTACGCTTTCGTCTTCGTCCACAATCGGCGACTTGTTGGCCTCGTGCACCTTGCCGATTTTGACCCGGTTGCGCGCCAGCGACATCGGTTTTGGCGGCGATAGGTGCAACAGTTTCGAACAGCGCAGTATCAGCTGGAACCGACCGTCAATTCTGTCTTCACTGGTCAGCATCCACACCAGATCTGCCGATGTCACAGGCACCGGAGTATCCAGCGCCGGACTGACATCAACGCCGAGTTGAGCAGCGCTGTCACCCTGCCAAATCATTGAAAGCTCGGTACCTGCAAAGAGGCTGTTCCCGGCAAATCTCAGCCGAACCGGATGGGCACTGCCCCGGTTCGGATACCCTTGCGCCTCCCAGGCCGTCAACCTGCCATCCACAACGGTCTGCAGCTCTGGCCACGGATCCTTCGCCAGCACCGTGACCGGAAACGTTCGAATGACGACACCGTCGGCGTAATAGGGGCTGGCAACCGACGCGGTGACAACAAACCCACCGGCAGCCGTCGGTTCATAGACATAGTCACACCAGCCGTTTTCGTCGGTGACGGTCGATTCTTTCAACCCTTGTCCTTCAACCGACCAGGTGACTGCGTGGCCGGCCATCGGCTGACCGGTGTAATACGACACCACTCGCACACCCAGCCCGACATTCTGCGCGTACTCCAGCACCGGATAATGGGTGGCTTCGCGCTCATCCGTGAACGCCAATCGGTGATGCCCAAGCAACACGGGGATAGCGTAGGGGATGGCGCTGTAGCGGTTACGCAGGCTCAGATGGAATTCATGACCTTGCCGATCATCGATCCGGGGGATATCGAGCAGCCATGCTGATTCCAGCGACTGATTCACCCCCCAGCCGGGTTTGGCGGTCACCGCTTCCTGCGGATTGAGGTCAGCATTGAGCGACGCGCCACTGCCCAGCCAAATACTGTCGGATTCGGGTACGAATTTCAGTTGATGGGGCAGGCCAGCTTCTTTGGTTCCCAGGCACAGGTATAGCGGGGTGCCTGGCAGCAGCGTCTGCTCGTCGAGCTGCATTTTTTCCAGCTTCAGTGGCGTCAGATGCACCAGCACTTTTACGCGCGTTATACAGATTTTCGATTGCCTGTCCGAAGGGTCATTCTTCGGGCTGGTGATCTCAATGGTCAGCTCATCATCCTGTGCAACCGACACGAGGTCCTGAGCATATTCAATCGGTACGAAATCCAGTGGTTCCCCGCTCGCTAAAGAAGACTGAACTTGATCCAGACGGTTCGCGCCACCGGGTTTAAGCTCGATAGCGAGCAATTCATCCTTTTCCCTGAGGATTCGCATCCAGCCTGACTGGACATGTCGCACCTCACAAAGAAAGCTCAATACATATCGCGCATTGATGCCTGGCTCCAAGGGGATCTTGATGGTCTGCTTAACCCATCCCCCGTCGGAGGCCTCTAGAAAATTGATCCGCTCCGATCCATACCAATCCGCTGAAATGCCGACCAACCCGCCCTTTTTCCACCCTGTCAGACGGGTGAAATCCCCATCGACCACCAGACTTTCATTCGCTTGAATGGCGGGTTCATCCATGATTGCGCGCTCCTTTGCCGGATTTGCCTTGTTCGGGATTTTCAATCGCGTTGACCAGCTCCGTCACCTGCCTGGCAAACGTTGTATCACTGGTTCTGGACGTGTACTTCAAGACCGGGACGATGTCGGTGATTGCATACAGCAACTCCGATTGCGATGGACTTGTCGGCCGCGGGAAGTCCAGCCTCCACGTGGATACGGCACCCGTGTTTTCGTAAGGATTGAGCAGGCCTTCGTCGGGCTTCATCGCCGTCATGCCTGTGTCGGCGATGCCCGATGACAAGGCGATTTGCTGACCGCTGCGCAAATTGAACAGCACATCGGAAGGCGCGATCCCTTGCGGATTGTGCAAGTACTGCACCGATTGCGTGGTGGCCCGGGTCGCCGTTCTGCTACTGATCTGCACCAGCGTGGCTCGAACATCCTCGTAGGGCCCAAGCAGCACCGGCAGATTGACTTCTACCGAATTGATCTGGCGGCAGTAATGCCCCGGATGATCGCGGTCGAAGAGCAACTGCGACAGGCTGAACTCCAGCGAGCCTGTTTCCCGCAACTGCTTGAGCGCTTCAGCCCAGCTGTCTGCACTTTTCTGCCGATCGATCGGGTCGTCAAAAAGCTTTTTCAGAGACACTGTTTTCGTCAGTTCCAGTCGCCGCTCATAGCGTTGGAGATATTCGCGCTCCATGCGCAGCAAGTGCCCACGCAAATGCTCGCCTGCCGTGAAGCCATGACGCTGGTCGAACCACACTTGAGGTATGGGGATTTGCGTATCGTAGTCGCCGGTTTCGGCATTCATCGAGTTCTGCGCCGTCAGGCACAAACTGACGACCGCGTCATAAGCCTGGTAATGCAAAGCCTTGAGCTGACCGAGCATCCAGCCGAACAGCTCCGCATTGGTCGCGCGTTTTTTCAGGTAGTTGTAGATCGTCAACGCCTGGCTATTGGTACGCAGGGTTTGCGCCAGGCTGGTTCGGGCAGCAGTGACTGCATGACGTTGCGCCTCGATTTGCGCATCGATGGCATCGACTTCCAACAACGCCTGATCACGTTGCAGTTGCCAATCATCACGGCGTCGACGATAGCCTTCGGTGGTTGCCTGCTTATCGGCGTCCATCAGCTTCACCGACGAGGTAATGCCCAATACTAAACTGACGGCCTCAATCACCTGGTCTACGCGATGCCCGCCATTGGAAAACCCGAGGATATTCGGCAGCGCCGCCGCCGACGCCGCCGCAGGCTT
The DNA here is from genome assembly GCF_044218815.1 of Pseudomonas sp. A0308. Lineage (NCBI taxonomy): Bacteria > Pseudomonadati > Pseudomonadota > Gammaproteobacteria > Pseudomonadales > Pseudomonadaceae > Pseudomonas > Pseudomonas sp. A0308. The sequence goes on along the minus strand of NZ_CP162581.1, from coordinate 4,899,030 downwards.
GAGGTGGGTGGACGCCAGCGCGAGTTGTTTGGACGAGTACAGACTGTCCATGACCTCGTATTCGGCAGCCGACACGTTTTCGTCATAATTGCGTGCGTACGCCTCAGCGCGGTGCTGCGCCACGGCACGACTTTGCTCAAGCGCCGTCACGCTGGCTTCCAATTGCGCAATGGACTGTTCCTGCACGGTTTTGGAGTACGCGCCCAGTTCCACCAGATGGGTTTGCTGCAACTCATCCTGCTCGGCGCGATCACGCCGTTCGTGCGTGCTTAACACCTTGGCACCGAGGTCATCCAGTATCTGCACAGCGCGCGATGCCGTTTCGAAGGTTATCTTCCAGCGAAACGCGCAAGCCACCTGCCCTCCGCCCATCGGCCGAGGGCCAGCGCCACCGCCGGCTGCGAGATCACGCAGCAACTGGTTCGGATCGGTTGGCGGGCTGAACAGCGGAATATTCAGCGGTTTGCCGTCAATGGTGAGGTTGTTTTGCAGGTTATTCATACGGTAATTTGGCAGCGCAATCAGATCCACGAGCGGTTGATTGATCGGCGCCTTGAACGGCCCGCAGGCCAGCATGCCCAGCATGGGTGCCACATCGGAGCCGGAGGCCACTTGCGCCAGGCTGAAGTTCAGCGATTGTTCAAAGGCTTCAAGCTCTGGGCGGGTTTTGCACTGATCCAACAGTTCTTTAACCGTCGAGGTCTGCCAATGCGACACCGTGCGCGCTGTGGGTGGCTTGCCCATCAGGAACCCCGCTTGCACGTAGCACAGCTTGGCCGCCACAAGGCTATCGCGGGTCAACTGCCGGTAATGCCAGTCGCCCCAGGCAATTAGATTTCTCACGTATTCGCAGAACATCAGAATCTTGAAGTGTTCGGGTTTCGAATAGCCGATGGCATCCGGATCGGTCGGGGCCTTGGCTTCACAACCGGGGTTACCCTGGTTTTTGGCCAGCGGTCGGCAGCGCCAGTAGAGTGGTTTGCCATTAACGTCAGACTGATCCGCCGTCGCCTGTGGGTCGAACACGTAATGCAGCCAGCTCTGCGAATCGGCAAAGCGCTCTTCGTTGCACAAAAGCTTGGCGACCAAATGCACCAGATGAAAAAACAGCTCCCAAAAAAACAGCCCGTTGGCCCCGTCAAACGCCCCGTTGGGTTCCTTGAACGTCGGATCATCTTCAGGTGGCGGTTCGACGATGAACTGAGTGTTCCAATCCAGTACTGCACTCACGGAAATATTGCCGCGCTCGACCAGTTCAGGGCCGAACATTGAATTCAGGCGGGCGTACTTCAGATACGGCGACGGCAGGTTAAAGCAGAGAAACTGCGCCGCGTCAGCGCTGTTTTTCAGCAGGGTCGGCGCAGTGAAGTCTGATAGATCGACAATCGTCAGCTTGAACTTTCTACCACCATAACCGGGAGTTTCCGTATCGAGCCTGAACTCCGTGGGTTGCGGCCATGAGCCTTGTTGGCGACTCACCGTCAGCGGTTCGGTTGTCCAGCCACCGGCGGGGGGAAGGTCAACGATCAGGTCCTCATCGTCCACCGTTTTATTCACCAACCCCAATACAAAGCGAAGCGTTTGCGGGGTGTTGGGCAACCCTGTTGGTGCACACGAACCGATCACTGTCACCTTGTCAAATTGGCCATCACGCACGGCGGTGGCTTGCAGACTCAGAAAAGGCGACAGGGGCCCCTCGGGGGCGCCCTCGCTAGTTATCGTTACCTGATTGCCCAGTGAATGCTGAACAGTTTCCGGCGAGTCAAATCGCTTCCTTGCCACATCCAGCCAAGTGCCGACGTCAATTGTGTCCAGGCGCATCAGCACATCGAAAATCCTGTGCACCCTCAAATTGTTTGGATTTTGATCCGCCGTGATCAAAATCCCCAGCTTGCCCTTCGACGGGGGCCTCTCCATCAACACGGTGGCAACCAAACGAAAATTCTTCGGCTCATCGTCGGACTCGGCATCTTCACTGTAGACATCCAGCGGCGCCGACCACTGCCCACTCTGCGTCATGAACGCGAGCTTGACACTCAAATGAGCCGGCAGGAAATCATCAGCTTTTTGGCCGGCCACCTTGTCCCGCCACTCAGCCCAAACCAGGCACAAGCGACCGTTCCAGAACACCGGGCGCATATCCAGCACCCGATGGGCCGGCTGAATGCCTATCTCCTGCCATTCACTCCAGGCCGCGGGATTGACGCCAACGCAGCCGGGCGTAAGCTCGATCTCGGCCTTGCGCCAGTAGTGCTGGAACGGCTGCGCTCGCTGGCGCCCAATAAAATAGTAATCAGCCACGGCAGGCGTGGCGCCGTCCATGTAGCAACTGAGCACATCCAGATCACAGGTCTGCTCGAATCTATGCAGGTAGCCTTGCAGCGCGGCCTGCACCGAATCATTGTTCAAGCGGCTCTGGTTAAGGTCGTTTTCAAGATTCTTGAACAGGCTGGACTTGCGTTGCCGGACAAAGGGGTTGATGTAGTTTTCCGGGTAGATTGAAATCAACTGCACCGCTGCCCAGTCCGGATAGTTGCTGTATAGCTGCCATTCGGCCAGGTCACTCGGCGGGAACTGATGCGTGGTGTAGCCAGGTTCCAGCTTGCGATACACGGCATGTATGTATTGCTGCACACAACTGGTTGCTTCGGCCACCCAGGAGCTCTGCACCGCAAACGTGTCCAGCGGGTCCATCCGCAAGAGCTCGAAGATATCGGCGGGTGTCTTCACAAACCCGTATTGCGTTTTATTGACTTGACCGATGCAGTATTCGAGCAGTGCAGAACGGCGTTTTTCCAGCAGAACGCCAATGTCACTCAGTGCCATGATCCTTGCTCCTTGGGGAAACCCGAGAAAAATCCCTGATGAGACGACCGATTACTCCGGGGCTTCATCGCCCTCGAACGTGATGGGGTTGAACACGGCCTGTTGCTCACTGCCCTGGCTGAGCACACTGAACACAAAGGTTCCCCCGGTGGGACTGGAGACGAAAACCCGCGTGAGCCCTTCCTGATTGGTGAAGGTTTGTGAGGGCCGCACACTCGCTATAGATCGTCTTGTGGACTCGACGTTACTTACGAGCCAGTCCACCAACATGTCCTGACCAAGGTTTCCATACTTATCCATCATCGTGGCGTAGAGCACGCGCTCCTCCCCCTTGCGCACCACTTCCGATGAATCGGGGGATCTGTAGAAGAGCGGGAACTCCATGGTCTTGGCATCAGCAACAATGTTGATGGTCGGAGCGTATTCGGGATCGAAAAGATCGAGCCAATACTTCGGCGTCTCCGCTCCCATAGTCCTGCCGGGCACGTAGTCGGCCTTCAACGTGCCTTTGTTGTCGGTTGTGCCCTTCTGTACCGTGCCCAGTGTGGTCTGCCAATAAACCGTGCCCCCCTCAAGTGCCAGTCCCGCAGCATCCTTCACCGTCACTGTGAAGGTGGCTTTCTCGCCGGGCTTCCTGGCAATGAGTTCTGTGTTATCGACGCTACACGTTGTAGTGACCAGTTGTTTCAAATCAGCCGCCAGCTCGACGGGGGGTGCCTGTTCACCGGTTTCGCTCAACAAGGCGCGCTCGGCCGCGTCGGCATACGCCTTTTTGGAATCGCCGTCGTTCACAGTCGCAGGCAAGGTACCGATCTGCAAAATCGTCAGGGCATCTATACCGGTCCTGGTGGACAGCACCAGGACCCGCATCAACAGATCCAGTTGTTTGAGGTTCTTGAGTATCGGCAGAGCGGAGTCAATGTGACGGATACACTCGCGCACCTCCTGCACGCTCCAGCCGAAAAACTCGGCCAGTTTGATGGTCGACGCCTGGTGCGCCAGGGCCCGGGCGTGAACGGACAAGGTTGGCAGTGCATTGACCTGACGCAGGTAGTCGAGCAGTTTCTGCTGCGGTTGTTCGCTGAGTGAAAATGCCCGCTTGAGTACCGACAGGTAATAAAGCGTGTTCACTGAAATCGCGTATTTATCGGTCTGACCGAGCCAGGCCAGATGGCCGTAATCCAGATAGTCCTGCAACAACTCAACTGTGAGTTCCAGGGTCGAAACCACCTCACTGCGCCGTCGCACATCGGCCAACAGATCGATCAACGAATCGGTTTCGGCATTGCGCCTCAGCTTCCGGGGGTCGCCGGTTAAACCGATCCGCTGGATCAATTGCTTCAACAAACGGAAAACCGTTGTGCCGGCCCAATTGATGACCGGAATCGCAAGTTCCACCGCAACGCCGGCATAGGCTGCCAGCGTTTCTTTCACGACAGACACCTGCGCGTCACGGGCTTCCAAAAGCACGTTGAGCATGCTTTCAACGAGAGCGTCGCGTTGAGTAGCCCAGGTGGCGCCAAGCGCATTATCGACCGCCCAGCCAAGCCGTTTACGGGCAAAGATCAGGTATTCGTCCGGCGTCCCGACGGGTGCCAGCACCAAACCGCTGGCATCAACAATCGGCCCCAGTGACTCGAAACTACCATCGGGCAGCACCAGGTCGACGCTGTGCGTCAGAAAGTCCAGCCAGTCTGATGCTCCGGCAGGAGGCAAGCCGGCCATCAACACACCGGCATTTGTAAACAGCGCGTTCGGCAGCAGATTGCGCAGTTGCTCGAAGAGCGCCAGATCGCGCTCCCACGCCTCTCGCCCTGGCGACAATTCAACCGCGTGCTGCATCACCCACAGCACTGGCAGTTCGCTTTGCTCGCACCACTGCGCGCAGGCGTCCATGGCGCTAATAAGCGTCAAGATATCCGGTTTATCGCCGGCTGCGGATTTGATTGCAGGCGCCCCCGCAAGACCATTGACCCAGTTATCGCCCCCCAGCGACTGCAACATCAGCACGCCTTCGAGCGGTGTCATGCGCAACACCCGGGGCAACCACACCAACCGGTAAAAGCTCGAGATGATCGGCAGGGTGCGTTGCAGTTGGTTGTTGGTCATGTTGTGCGCGCGGGCAACGGCCACCGCAAGGTATTGATAAGTACGCAAGTCGATTCGCAGGCCGGCGCACAGTTGGTTGATCGTCAGGTCATTCGCACCCGGTTCCGGCACCACCGGGAATGCCCCATTATCAAGCTTCATGGGCTGGCCATAGTTCGCTTGAGTGTTGAACACCTGATCAAACTGCGAGAACGCTTCGCCGCGACCGTAGATCGACATGCCATCGAGGAACACAGCAAAGTCTGCTGCTTTGCATTTGTAGCGTTGGCGCAAAATCTGGAACAACCCGAGCGCATGTACAGTTTTGTCCGAGATCAGCCATTCACCATCGCCGCTCGAATCGCCACGCTTCTCGGCCCGCATCGCGGCCACCAGTAAGGCGTCCACTTCATCGCAGGGCAATTGCAGCCAGATGTCCAGACGTATCTTGCGGTTCATCCGGTCGAAGGCAAACTGTCCTTCGACACTATCGGGGCTCACGGACAAACGGTTTAAAAGCGAAGTGGTATCCGTGGTGATAGATACACCAGGATGGCTATTGGCATTGATGTAAACCGAGCCGGATCGGCCGCTTTCGGGCTGCTGCGTTGTCGGTGGTGAGTCATAGGTCACGTTGGCCGAACGCACCGGAGCGAATGCCTCGACCGATAACAGACTTTCGAGCGACAAAGTGTCGAGTTTGGTTTGCGCGGCGAAGTACGGAACATGGTGCAGCGTCTTCCACTCCGTCTCCCCTGCGCCGAAGTTAACGAGATAAAAATCTTCCCAGGCATCTGCGGCAGGCATCGCTTCTGTCAGCAAATCTCGCTGATAGGGCCCCAGACGCGAAGCATGTGAAAGGGCCCGAGCGGGGCGGGCAGCCTTGGATCCTCCTAAAAAATAGGGGTAAGACAAATCCACAGCGTCTACAAAGTCGCCCACCGACAGCGCTTTGAGCTGAGCGATGCCGTCGACCGTGACCCAATGCTGGTAATAGGGCAGGCCGTTGGGGTAACGCGACGTGATCAAGGTGTCTTCAATGTCGCTGCTCGGTTGGTTCGCAACGATAAAGGCTTCCAACACCGACGTGATGATGTCGACCGAGGACAACGATTGGTACACCGCATTGAAGTCGATCGACAACTTCTTCAAGTCGGTACGGCGCTTATCGAGCGCGATCTTGTCCCCGTCGCCTTGAGTCTCGATACGGTCGCGAACCCAGACCAGCAAATCGATCAGATACGCCACCGGTGAAATGCACGATTCCAGCGCGTCCGGAGGGCTCATTTCTTCAAAAGCGGTTTTGAAAATGTCTTCATATTTCGGGCCGTCGACCATCGACAACAGCCCTGAAGAAGGAGCGCCCTGCGCGCTTCGGTCAGCGACAAGGATGTGCTCGATAAACTGGCGGCGCACATACGTGGCCATACTGTTGGCCCGACGCAAAAAACGCTGCGCATCTTCGACACTCAAGCCGTACTCCCTGACGAGGCCGGGTACGCCCTTTTGCACCAATGGAAAAATCGAACCACCGTCCACAAGGTAAGTCTTGAGGTTTTGCAGACCGATGACCTGCATCTGTTGCTCTTCACTGAACAACTGCTCGTACAGTTGCACTGCCGGGCGGATGGCTTGAGCCATGATCCTGTTCCTTGAGTCGATAGCCGTCTGTTGCAGCCTTACGATGGCGTCAGGCTGCAATGTTCTGGTTTAGATTTGGCGCCGATTCAACGCCGAGATCTACTGTCAGATCTGACAGGTTTTATGACCGCCTGTCGGATTTACAGGCCAGCTTTCCCCGGTATCGTCGGTTCCACATCAAAGCGCGGGCTGATAACCCAGGCCGAGTGTGATCCTTCATTCCCTCCGGCTAGCGTCTGGCTGAACCGCACCCATTGACCGCCCAAGCTCAGGGGTTTCGCGGCCTGGCCTTGCCAGCCAGTGCCAGTGACCGGAACATTCGCAAGCCACTTCTGATCCGGGTCGTACCAGCTCACTATCTCCCCGACGCCTGTCCGCCCTCGCCCGGCAAACAGCAGCGGATTCTCGACCCGACGCCCTGCCGCCGGGATATCGATGGACGGAACAAACGTGCCCAACACCACTGGACGCTGTGCGGCTTCAGATTCGAATTCATCCAGCGCCGATGTCACTTCCAGGTTGTGCATACCGCCGGTTTGAGTGAGCACAAGGTTCATCGACCAGGTACGGTCCGCCATGACTGTAGCGCTGGCTTGTACGGCGCCGAGTTTCACCTTGACGGTGTCGCCCGGCACGCCAAAGCCCGACACCACCACCCGCTGCCCGATGAGCTGGCCAGCAACCGGCGTCTCGACAAAAGGCGCCGCCGGGACGACGCTGTATTGCACAGCGTCCGTGAACCTTGAATGGTGCTGCGTGCCGTCCTCTTCAAAACTCTGCAGGGCTCGAATGTTTTTGACGCCCACCGGCGATGCCGCCTCGCACTCCCACTGACCATCCGCCCTCACGACAATGTCCTCTAGCCAAGGTTTGGTGGCGCCCACCACCCAGACCTGGACCCGCGCTCCTGGCCGGCCCAGCCCTTTAAGCTTCGCGGTTCGGGGCAGTTTTCCGCCCGCTGTCGGCTGAGTGATTTGCGGCGGCAGCACCACCACGTTGAAGTTGAGCCGCTTGCTCTTGGAGACGCGGTTCTTGTCGCTCTGGTGTGCTTCGATGCCGTATGACCTGAGATTCAGGCTGCGGACGAGGACCTCCCAATCCCCATCCGAACTCAGCACTTGGGACGCAGACAAGTTTTTGTCGTACACCACATCACGCACCTGCATCGTGGCGCCTTTCATCCCGCCGGAGCCCTTGATCACGAGTTCGTGCCCCACGTCACTCTCTTCGCTGGGGTGAGTGATGACCGGAGTGATCATGGACCTCAAAACCGTGAAGGATTTCGTCGTGACAGTTGAGGTCTGGGTAGCAACGGTTTGACTGACGGTGATCGTGTAAGTGATGTCGTGCTTGAATTCGGTGGGGCGGCGGAAGGTCCAGATACCTGCGGTCCCGGTTGCGTTATACGGAGCGGGGTCGTCATTGAACGCAATGTTCACCAGCGCATTCGGCCAACAGGTGCCGCTAAAAGTCGGTGACAGACCGTCCTCGACTGGCAAATCAATAGTCGGAGCCTGCGGCGGGATGGTGACGGGATGTTTAACCCAATTAAGCGACTGATGCCTGTCCAGAAACTGCTTGATATGCACTTCCCGGTTGAGCGTCGGCCCCCACTGTTGACTGGCTTTGCTCTGCCATTCCCCATCCCGCACGACCACCTCGGGTGCGGCCTGACTGCCGCCGCCGGGGTTGAAAAGCCTCACGGTGGCACCGGTAAAACCCTTGCCGCTGAAGGTCGGCTGATAATCATCAGTGGAACTCACGGCATACACGTCGGGCAGTGAATTGTTGATTTCGAAGTTGTATGGCAACGACTCGATCCAGCCGCTGGCATTGTCGGAAACCTTCTGCAAAATGCTTGCAGGGAGCTTGCCGAGCGGCAAGTCAGTCGCTTTGATTTCCCATTTGCCATCTACGGCAACAACCGGCTGTGGCAGGGTGACCGGCGAACCGGGAACGGTGATAACGACCGTTGCACCGGGGTAGCCAGTGCCAGAGAAGGTTATGGATTTTTCGATAATTTCGACTTTGATATCGTCAATTCTGGCTGGGCGGATTTTGAAGGCGCGAGGTGCCCCACGTTCGGTTCTTTTGCCCGAGGCTATCTGCTCAACCGCTAATGAATGATTGCTTGGCTTGAGCGTGACCTGCACCTCCCAAATTCCGGCGGCTCCCACTGCTCCACTTCCGACCATTTCCGAATCAAGGAATACCTCGACCCTACTGTTGAAACCGCTTAGCCCGTTATCACCTTTGAGGGTGAAGGTTCGATCCTGAATTGAAGACACAGCAGGTGCGGTTATGCGAGGGCTACCCAAGACAAAGAAGTTGACGACAGTTGAGTAAAAATGAGGCAACGCTCCATATTTTATCTGCGCCTTTACCGCCGCAGGCCCACTCCGAGGGACCTTGGTCATCGGCATTTGCCAGATTCCTGTCAGGGGAACGGTAACCTGACTTCCCCATTCGTCATGATCAGAACTCCCAGTGACTACTTTAATTTGTGTACCGAGAGCGGCAATCCCGGTGAACACAATATCCTTTACCAGCAGTATTGAATTGTTCTCAGGCAAAGTTATTTTGGCGCGGGAGGTTCTTACCAATTCGGTTTGGCTGGAGGTTAAATCGCCCAGTGTTTGATACGCACGAAAGTTTAAAGTGTTTAATGTTCCTGAAACTGGACACTGCAACGTCCAGGACCCATTGGATTTCACGTCACCCGCTACCAACTGCTGCCCCCCTGCGTCCACGATAACTATCTTACCTTCCGGCTCCCCCGTGCCTGACATAATAATCGGTGAATCCGGGAAGTTCGGAATGAAATGTATGGATGGCAACGGCAAGTAACTTCGGACGTTAAATTCTCCCGAACTGAACCAACTAGACGAATTGTTTGCGAACCAGGTTCTAAAGTGAATCCTCCCGCGCCCTTCCTGCAGTTCGAAATCAGTTCTCCAAACAATCGCGCCCCCATTTGTTTGAATGTTCCGATGTATATATTTATTGCCATCCTGATTATAGAACTCCAACTCAGCGCGTTGGTGTGGACTGAAGATGTCAGAGCTCCTTAGCTCGATTCCCCGCGTCCCCCGAATTGTGCTGCCTTTGGCAGGTACAACCCAAGGTCGTTCATCCATCATTAATTCGGATTGCACCGAATTGGCCTCGTCGTCCTCGGCAGACGCTTGCGTCGAGGGGCTGTTCGAGGAGCCTTTCGGGGGATGGAGTGAATCACTTCCTGCGTGGTCTTTTGTACTCATGGTCGGCTCCGCAACATCCTGTTAACGATCATGGTTATGAAATGGTTACGCCTCGCTATTGAACGGCCTTTGCGGAGACATACACACCTGACAGTTCTGACAGTCCCGACCAACGGTAATTATTCCCACAAGGCAATCCGGTCGCGTCCTTCAGCTGCCAACACGCGGCTACGTTGCCTTGCGCCTTTGCCTACACATCCCTCAGAATCCGCCGGCTTGTGCGCTTTGCTGACGCCCCGTAACTTGGTCCGTGCCGCTGCCAATCAGTGGTCGGGTTTAGTCGCCCGGGAGTAACGCGAAGGTGCATAAGCGTCATCAAGTCGGGTATTCCCTATCCCCGCACTCGATGGTGGCTGTGCGCAGGGCGCCCTCGGGCGCGCCGGTTTTCGCGTTTCTCCCGGTCGACTAACCTGCGTTCAGCCGCCACCCCCTCGTTTAGTCGCGAGACGGTGGCAGCCCTATTAAAGGAAACGCGATCATGTTCAAAGAAACTCCAAATCCCCCCGAAACCGGCGAGTCGGTCTCCCCCTACGAATCAGCCGATTCGAAAAAACTTCACGAAGCTGCCGAAAAAGCCCTCGACCATTACCTCAAACCCGCAGCGCCGCCCTCGCGCAATTCCGTGGATCGCGGCATGCAGATGTTCATGATCGCCCCCGATCTCAATCCCGAAGCCGTGGCCATTCAGACGTACGAGACGTTTTCGTCGGTGAGCATTCTGTTGCTCGATCTGGCAGACAGCCTTGAAGACAAACCGCGACATCTGGCGATGGCGATTTATCAGTTGAGCGAGATGGGTTTGTTGCTGGCGGAGAAGACGCTGGATAACGAGCGGGCTATCAGTATTTCTGGCTGAAGATCAAAAGATCGCAGCCTGCGGCAGCTCCTGCTGGATGAACATCAATCCCCTGTAGGAGCTGCCGCAGGCTGCGATCTTTTGCTGTTGAGGTTCAGGCTGAGGCCGGCAACGGCTGAAAACTGAAGTACTGGCGCAACGCCTCGACCAGTTGCCCGTATTCCGGGGGCGGTCGTTGCAGGATGAAGCCGGCGTCGTAATGCAGTGGCGTCGCGTCTTCGTGGCACCACAGGCAACACGCGGTGAAGTCGATCACCTGATGACAGCCATCGTCGCCGGGGATTTTCAGGCGCAGATTGAAATCCACACCGATCATCATCGGCAACTGGCTGATCAACATCAGCCCGTCCGCGGACACATTGCCGAGAAAGCCGATGGGTTTGTCGGTGACGCTGTTGAATACTTTCAGGAAATACGGCAGCTGATGCCGTTCGATGCGGCGGTCGGTAAACATGCGCAGTTCGCCATGCAAGGCTCCATCACAGAGCCGCGCTTTTGCTTCGGAACGTGCTGTACGACAGAGACGACACAGGCACGCTCTCCCCGCTTCCGGTGTGACGGTCGCTACCTCGCCGCCACATTACAACTGACCAGTCGCAGGTGTTGCCCCGGATTAGAGACTCGGCTCTAAAACCAGATCATTCGACTATAGCTCAGGCTGTACAACCGGCCAGATTTTGTATGACAACTGCCATCAAAAGCGCGTTGGACGCACCACGGCTGCCGCACTGCGCGTCGGGTAGTGGCCCAGGCTCTGCAGGGTTTCCAGACGCGCACGGGCGCGGTAGGCGTATTCGCTGTTTGGATACGAAGCGATGATGAATTGATAGGTCTGCGCCGCGTCGACAAACATCTTTTGTCGCTCCAGGCACTGGCCGCGCATCATCGACACTTCCGGCCACACGTACGGGCGGGCACGGCTGGCGCGTTCGACCTTGGACAGCTCGAGCATCACCTGCTCGCAATTGCCCCGGTCATAGGCGCTGTAGGCGTTGTTCAAATGATGGTTCATCGACCAACGGGTGCAGCCCGTCACGGCGAGGACGCTGAGGGCAAGGGCGGCAATGGGCAACAATCGCATGGGGGTTCTCCTGTCTTGAGCTCTGTATCGACCCATGGTCGGAAATCTTCAGGTGCGTTTGTCCCAAAGTTGCCGGGTTCAATAAAGAAAACAATAAGTAGTGCAAACGAACAATGACTACACCCTCGGAGCATAGTAGCCTCTGCCTGCGCTTGAACTCAGGAGTCTTTGCATGTCCGTCCGTCGTACCAAAATCGTCGCTACCCTTGGCCCGGCCAGTAACTCGCCGGAAGTTCTCGAACAGCTGATTCTGGCTGGTCTGGACGTCGCCCGTCTGAACTTCTCCCACGGCACCCCCGACGAGCACAAGGCTCGCGCGAAGCTGGTGCGTGACCTCGCTGCCAAGCACGGCCGCTTCGTTGCCCTGCTGGGTGACCTGCAAGGCCCGAAAATCCGTATCGCCAAATTCGCCAACAAGAAGATCGAGCTGAAGATCGGTGACCCGTTCACCTTCTCCACCAGCCATCCGTTGACCGAAGGCAACCAGCAAGTGGTCGGTATTGACTACCCGGATCTGGTCAAGGACTGCGGCGTGGGCGACGAGCTGCTGCTCGACGACGGCCGCGTGGTGATGCGCGTTGATACCGCCACGGCCACCGAACTGCACTGCACCGTGACCATCGGCGGCCCGCTGTCCGATCACAAAGGCATCAACCGTCGCGGTGGCGGCCTGACCGCACCGGCCCTGACTGAAAAAGACAAGGCCGACATCAAGCTCGCCGCTGAAATGGAAGTCGACTACCTCGCGGTGTCCTTCCCGCGTGACGCCGCCGACATGAACTACGCCCGTCAACTGCGCGACGAGGCCGGCGGCACTGCCTGGCTGGTAGCGAAGATCGAACGCGCCGAAGCCGTGGCCGACGACGAAACCCTCGACGGTCTGATCCAGGCATCCGACGCGGTGATGGTTGCCCGTGGTGACCTCGGTGTGGAAATCGGCGACGCCGAGCTGGTAGGCATTCAGAAGAAAATCATTCTGCACGCACGCCGCCACAACAAGGCTGTGATCGTTGCGACCCAGATGATGGAGTCGATGATCCAGAACCCTATGCCGACCCGTGCCGAAGTGTCCGACGTGGCCAACGCCGTGCTCGACTACACCGACGCCGTGATGTTGTCCGCAGAATCGGCTGCCGGTCTGTATCCGCTGGAAGCTGTGCAAGCAATGGCACGTATCTGCGTCGGCGCTGAAAAGCACCCGACCGGCAAGACCTCCAGCCACCGCATCGGCAAGGAATTCACCCGCTGCGACGAGAGCATTGCGCTGGCGACCATGTACACCGCCAACCACTTCCCGGGCGTCAAAGCGATCATCGCGCTGACCGAAAGTGGCTACACCCCGCTGATCATGTCGCGCATCCGTTCTTCGGTGCCGATCTACGCGTTCTCGCCGCACCGCGAGACTCAGGCGCGCGCAGCGATGTTCCGTGGCGTGTACACCGTGCCGTTCGACCCTGCTTCGCTTGAGCCGCACGAAGTGAGCCAGAAGGCGATCGACGAACTGGTCAAGCGCGGCGTTGTGGAAAAAGGCGACTGGGTCATCCTGACCAAGGGCGACAGCTACCACACCACCGGCGGCACCAACGGCATGAAGATCCTGCATGTGGGCGACCCGCAGGTCTGATTGTTCAACTGCCGAACAAAAAACCCGTCATGAGAATGACGGGTTTTTTTGGGCCTTGCATGGCAGTCAAGGTGTTGCGGGCGCGACGGCACGATGTGGGTGAGGCTCGGTTTTCTGTTGCATTCAAACTGGCTTCACTCTTTGCAATTCGCCCCTGTCAACTGTCATATCTGACAGTAGAAGCAACCTGTTTTTAGGTATCCACTGCATGTTCCTGCGGCGATTTTTGTCGAGGCCACAGGATCCTCTTTATGCAGAAGGAGTCGCTCATGAACATGCAACATTTGAATAATGCAGGGAAGCTCGATCTGGACTTTGGTAATAACGGCGTTATGCGAATCGACGTACCGGGTCATCCAGATATCTATATTTCAAGTGTAGGAATCGGACCGGACGGGAAAATCTATTTCGCCGGCACCACCACCCCCTTCCAAGGGGAGCGCCTATACCTCCTCGGCCGGTGCAATTCAGACGGCAGCATGGACAACGAGTTTGGTAATGAGGGCTTTGCCACGGGTGTGATTGACGGTTTTGACGTTACTTATTGCCAGGGTTTCACTTTTCAAGCGGATGGAAAAATACTGATCGCTTACCGTTTAAGAGGCGATCGGGTCGCAGACGGGATGGGCGTTGCCAGGTACGACATGTCAGGCCAACTCGATCTGGAGTTCGGTACCAACGGTCGTACGCTGATCGATATTCAACTGTCGCCGCTGGCCGCAGAAGCACCACCAGAAGAGAAGAGCGCAATTGGCAGCAGCGGGGCCAGTGCCAGTGGCATCCAGGCGCTGGCTGACGGAAAAATTCTGGTCTTCAAATCCACCGGGTTCAACGGTCGAAAAACGGTCGGGCTGATAGCCAGGCTCGACAAAAACGGCGCTCTAGACCTGAGTTTCAATCAGGTTGGCTACGTCACCTTCGCTCATCCCGACTCCCTTACATACAACACGACTTTGCGAAGCATCATGGTCCAGGCCGATGGCAATTACCTCGGCTGCGGGAATGTGTTTAGCGATGCGAAAAGAGCTGGCATGTTCGTGCGTTACGACACCACGGGGAAACTTGACCCGACATTCGGCAACGGCGGGTTTGTCATGGTGGAGGACGCTCAGTCACCCAGGTTCAACGCCATGGTCCAGCAGTCCAATCAGCGAATTCTCGGTGTAGGCGAAACACCTGTGAGAGCTACCGGTGATAGCGCCGCCGTGATGTTCAGCCTCGAACGCGATGGCAGCCCGAACATTCAGTTCAACGGTGGCAAGCCACTGTTTACCGAGCTGGGCGAAGGAGCCGCTACAGCCTGGTTGGCGGCGGGTATCCAGAAAGACGGGAAGGCAGTCACAGTCGGGGGGCTCGGCGAGCCGAATGGAGAAGTTGACATCGCCTTGATGCGAACGATTGATGGCACGCTGGATCCGACTTTCAATGACGGTCAGGGATGGGTAACCACTCACCTGGAGAGTGGCGTGGAGGTGGCAACTGGCATGGCTTTACAGGACGACGGCAAGATCCTGATCTGCGCAGACATGCCCAACAGGAAAGGGGCGCTGTTGCGCTACCACGGCTGATCATCCCGGGGACTTGCGTCATTGCAAAAGCCTCGCTGTTTGACGGCGGGGTTTTTCAATACATGGACGGACCTGATGATCGACTGATCCGCCCCTTTCGCGAGCAAGCTGGTGCCAACCTCTGGGAGCTGGCTGGCCAGCAATGGGGGCGGCCGGAGCAACGAAATTTCAGTGTCGTTTGATAAACCCGGTCAACGCCGCCAACGCTTCCGGCGAACGCAGTTGCTGGGTGAACAAGGCGCCCTCCTCCTCGATCACTTTGCGGATCAACTCGCGATCCGGTGCTTTCATCAATTGCTTGCTGATGCGCACGGCTTGCGACGGTAGCTCATCGAAGCGCAACGCCATCTCCCGAGCCTTGGTCAGTGCAGCCTCGCCACTGCCCAGCGCCTCTGTCGCGATGCCCCAGTCGGCGGCCTGTTCACCGCTGAACCCTTCGCCGAGCAACAGCAGTTCGCACGCTTTGGCGTGCCCAAGCATGCGCGGCAAAATCAGGCTGGAACCGAACTCAGGGCATAAACCAAGGTTGACGAACGGCATGCGCAGTCGCGCATCGCGGCTGACGTAAACCAGATCGCAATGCAGCAATAGTGTCGTGCCAATCCCCACCGCCGCCCCCGCCACAGCAGCGATTACCGGTTTGCGGCATTCGAGCAGGTTGAGCATGAAGTGAAAGACCGGGCTGTCGAGGTCGCCAGGCGGCTGCTGGATAAAGTCAGCGATGTCGTTGCCGGCAGTGAAGCACTCGGCGCTGCCGGTGATCAGCACAGCGTTGATTTCGGGGTCGCTGTCGGCCTGCTTCAACGCCTCGGCGAGACGACTGTACATCGCACGGGTGAGGGCGTTTTTCTTGTCGGGACGGTTCAGGCGCAGGGTCAACAGACCGCGTTCGCGTTCCAGCAGGATGGTTTCGGTCATGGCATGTCTCGCTACGAAAACAAGCGCTCAACCACGGCTGAGAAATACATCGGCCAGCAGTTGATTACGCGGCAGTCCGGCCAGGTACAAACGCTTGGCAAAGGCGTCGACGCTGGCAGTTGAGCCGCAGACTAAGGCCAGGGTTTGCCGGGAAACAAGGCGCAGTTGTGCCAAAGCGGCGGCTGACTCGGCCGCCGTCCACAGGTCGATCGTGAGGTTTTCACGCTGGGCAGCCAGTGCAACAAGGGGTTTGGCCAGATAGTGTTCGCTGGCGTCATGGGCCAGGTGAATGACACGGATGGCGCCCTGGTGATCCTGGCGCAAGGCTTCGCGCAACACACCAAATAACGGGCCGAGCCCCGTACCGGCAGCCATCAGCCACAACGGTCGGGTGTGCCAGTCGGGGTCGTAATGCAGCGCACCGCCGCGCAACTCACCGAGGCGGATCGGGTCGCCGATTTGCAGGCGTCGCGCCGCATCGCAGAATTCGCCGGGTTGGCGACAATCGAGGTGGAATTCCAGAAAACGATCTTCTTGCGGCAGGCTGGCCAGCGAATAGGGCCGCGCGATGTGGTTGATCCACAGCACCAGATGCTGTCCGGCGCTGTAGCGCAGCGGCCGTTGCACACTCAGGCGCAAGCGCAGGACGCTGTCGCTGAGCCAGTCCAGCGCTTCGACGATGGCCGGGTGGCCATCCTCGATCGGGTCGAACGTGTGCACCTGCAAATCTTCGATTACCTGACACTGGCACGCCAGACGCCAACCCTGCTGGCGCTGCTCGGCGCTCAGGGCATCCGGCCGATTATCCGCCGGCAAGCCTCGCACGCACTGCACCAGGCACGCATGGCAACTGCCGGCGCGACAACTGTAGGGCACGGCCACACCGTTCTGATTAAGGGCGTCGAGCAAATTGCCGCCCGCCGCCACCGACCATTGCCGGTCACCGACGCGAAGTTCAGGCATCAACGTTCTCCCACGCGGCCGCACAGCGATTGCGCCCGTCACGCTTGGCCCGATAAAGCGCCTGATCGGCGCGTTGCAGGGCGTCATCGAGATCATCACCCAAGGCCAGCAGCGTCATGCCAGCCGACAGACTGAGATTACGCACGTTCAGGCCGACCAGTTCAACATCGGTGAAAGCAATGCGCAGACGTTCGCAGCAGGCAGTCAGACGCTCGGCATCGCAATCGGGCAGCAAGACGACGAATTCCTCGCCCCCATAGCGCGCCAGCACGTCGCCGTCGCGCAGGCACGCCTGGGCGACACCGGCAAACGCCTGCAATACCTGATCGCCAGCGGCGTGACCGTAGAAGTCGTTGATGCGTTTGAAGTGGTCGAGGTCGATCAGCGCCAGACCGTGCACGGCATCATTGTCCATCGCATTCAGTTCACGCGAGGCCAGACGCAGGAAGTGCCGACGGTTGAACAGGCCAGTCAGTTCGTCGGTGGCCACAAGGTCTTCGAGCTGACGCATCATTCCGCGCAGGGTGTCCTGATGCGCTTGCAAGGCAAACCGGCGCTGGCGCATGCGTTGACGCGATACCTGAACAAATCGCGCGTAAAGCACCAGCCACGCCAGCACCATCGCCAGGATGCACACCTGCAATGCCGCGAGCGCAGGCTCCGGCAAGCGCAAGTGGTAAGCGTCCCACAAAGTAATTGCACAGAAACTGAAGAACACCAGCAACGCACAGCGGATGAACGCCCGCCGGCTCAGGTGAAACAGTCCAAACAGCAGGATCAGCACGTAGAACACCAGAAAGGCGCCACGCGCTTCATCCAGATGAGCGATCAGCCAGGTCTGCCAGCCGAGTCCGAGCAACACTTGCGTTTCGGTCATGCTTGGATCGTCAAAACGCTGGTTGCAACCCGACCAGAACAGGCCAAACAGGATGGCTTGACTGATGACTACGAGCGCGCTGCCGACGGCAATGGTGCCCAAGGACTGGTCGTAATGCCCGGTGAAAAACGCCAGCCACAGCAGCAGTAAAGCCAATCCATAGGTGGCTGCAGCGAGGGCGAAGCGTTTGAGCAAAAGACGTTGAATGGCGTTATGGGTCAATCGTTGACTCACCGTGCGATTGGAGGCTGACCGAGTGTCCTACCCTACAGACCGGCTGCCACTTTAGAGGCGTAGTCGATAAATGACCACCGATTTTCGGGCCCGAAATTTGACGTCAAAAGTGTGGCCCGCATGTATCGCCACAAGCCCCTCACCCTAGCCCTCTCCCAGAGGGAGAGGGAACTGACCGCGTTGTTTTCACAAGCTGCACCGACCTGAGATACCGAGCCGAACCCAGCTTCAAACAACACCAGGATCAGCGCCCTTCCCCATTGCCCTCTTGGGAGAGAGGGTTGGGGTGAGGGGGAAGGGATTTCAAGTTGCAAATGCAATCCCCATCAACTCGCCAACACATGCGACCAACGAATGACTGCCAGCGCGTGTATGCCCCACCGAGGCGCGGTATACTGCCGCGCCTTTTTAGCGTCGCGCCAGCAGCCCCGGCGTGCCCGGCCCGAAGGGCCAGCTTCAAGTTGCAAGCTCCAAGCCGCAAGCTGAAGCAGTCCGCGTACTGCTTTGAACTTGCAGCTTGAAACTTGAGGCTTGTAGCTGTCCCATAGAATGTTCCCGTCTTTTAGAGGAGCGCGACTCATGACCGTGATCAAGCAAGACGACCTGATTCAGAGCGTTGCCGACGCCCTGCAGTTCATTTCCTATTACCACCCGGTGGATTTCATCCAGGCGATGCACGAAGCCTACCTGCGCGAAGAATCGCCAGCGGCCCGTGATTCGATGGCGCAGATCCTGATCAACTCGCGCATGTGCGCCACTGGCCACCGCCCGATCTGCCAGGACACCGGTATCGTCACCGTGTTTGTGCGTGTAGGCATGGACGTGCGCTGGGATGGCGCCACCATGAGCCTGGACGACATGATCAACCAAGGCGTGCGCCAGGCTTACAATCTGCCGGAAAACGTCCTGCGTGCCTCGATCCTCGCCGACCCGGCGGGCGCTCGCAGAAACACCAAGGACAACACCCCGGCCGTCATTCACTACTCCATCGTCCCGGGTAACACCGTGGAAGTGGACGTGGCGGCCAAGGGCGGCGGTTCCGAGAACAAGTCGAAAATGGCCATGCTCAACCCGTCCGATTCGATCGTTGACTGGGTACTCAAGACCGTTCCGACCATGGGCGCCGGCTGGTGCCCACCGGGCATGCTGGGCATCGGTATCGGCGGCACCGCCGAGAAAGCGGCGGTGATGGCCAAGGAAGTGTTGATGGAGTCCATCGACATTCACGAGCTGATCAAGCGTGGCCCGTCCAACCGCATTGAAGAAATGCGTCTGGAGCTGTTCGAGAAGGTCAACCAGTTGGGCATCGGCGCCCAGGGCCTTGGTGGCCTGACCACCGTGCTCGACGTGAAGATCATGGACTACCCGACCCACGCCGCCTCGCTGCCGGTGTGCATGATCCCGAACTGCGCCGCCACCCGTCACGCGCATTTCGTGCTCGACGGTTCCGGCCCGGCCTCGCTGGAAGCGCCACCGCTGGACGCCTACCCGGAAATCGTCTGGGAAGCCGGTCCTTCGGCTCGCCGCGTCAACCTCGACACGCTGACCCCGGAAGACGTGCAGAGCTGGAAGCCGGGCGAAACCGTCCTGCTCAACGGCAAGATGCTCACCGGTCGCGATGCTGCGCACAAGCGCATGGTCGAGATGCTGAACAAGGGCGAAACCCTGCCGGTAGACCTCAAAGGTCGTTTCATCTACTACGTCGGCCCGGTCGATCCGGTCGGTGACGAAGTGGTTGGCCCGGCTGGCCCGACCACTGCAACGCGGATGGACAAGTTCACCCGTCAGATCCTTGAGCAGACCGGCCTGTTGGGCATGATCGGCAAATCCGAGCGTGGTCCGACCGCGATCGAAGCGATCAAGGACAACAAAGCCGTGTACCTGATGGCTGTCGGCGGCGCCGCTTACCTGGTCGCTCAGGCGATCAAGAAATCCAAGGTACTGGCGTTCGCCGAGCTGGGCATGGAAGCGATCTACGAGTTCGAGGTCAAGGACATGCCTGTCACCGTTGCGGTGGACAGCCAGGGTGAATCGGTACACATCACCGGTCCTGCGATCTGGCAAAAGAAGATCAGCGAGAGCCTGGCAGTAGAAGTGCAGTAAGCGCTTTACCGCTGTAAAGAGAGGCCGGCCCGTCATACGACGGGCCGGCCTTTTTTGTGTCCGCCGTTCACCGCTCGTGCTGTTTAGCGATAAAAACCGATGAAAAGCACACAAAACGATCTTGTGCACCTGTCACATCTGACAGGTTACGCCACGTGCCATTGTTGGTAGCGTCGATTCAACTACGCCACAGCAACTGCACCGGACGCAATCATGGCCGACCAAGAGCTCAGCATCGTTACGCCCTCCATCGCCAAAAGCTCGACAATCGCCACCATTGGCAAGAGTTGGGGCAGCGTCGGCCAGACCGGAGCCGCATCGTTCGAGCTGCCAATTCCGCTTTCCGCCGGGCGTGGCTATGCCCCTCAGATGTCCCTCGGTTACAGCAGCCAGGACGGGAATGGACCCTTCGGGTTCGGATGGAGCCTGGGCGTGAGTCAGATAAGCCGGCGCACCGACAAGGGTGTGCCGCGTTATACCGAGCACGACGAAATCGTCGGGGCCGATGGCGAGGTGTGGATGCCGGAGCTTGAGGCCGACCGCAGCATCAAGTCACGCCTTGAGTCCACGTATGACGGCGTCGTCATTGGCCCGCACAACGTGGTGCGCTACTGGCCGAAAGTAGAAAGCGACTTTGCTCTGCATGAGCTGTGGCAGCCGACGACCGGCCAAGCGCCCTTCTGGCTCGTGCATGGCAGCGACGGTTCGCTGCTCATCTACGGCAAAACCCCGGCATCACGCCGTGCCAGTGCCGATCCGGATAACCCGCTGCGCATTAGCGCCTGGTTGCTCTGCGAGAGTATGAACCCACACGGCGAGCACATCGCCTATGTCTACAAGGCTGACGACCAGAGCCCCGACTCGGTCATCGATTACGGCATCCAGCGCTATCTCGAACGGGTGTGCTACGGCAATTTCACCGCCAGCAAAGACTTATACGCCTGGACGGTGGACAACCTGGCCGATCTGGATTGGCATTTCCAATTGCTGTTCGACTACGGTGAGCGAACCACCTCGCTGACCGAGGTTCCGGCCTACGACGGCGCAACGCTGCAGCCCTGGCCCGTGCGGGCAGATCCCTTCTCGACCTACGGCCAAGGCTTTGAAGTCAGGACCCGCCGCCTCTGTCGGCAAATGCTGATGTTTCATCACTTCCCGCCCAGCCAAGGGGATCAACCGGTGCTGGTGCGGCGTCTGTTGCTGGAACACAGCGATGCCACGCCGCACTGGCCGCTCAGCCAGATCAGCGCCGCGCACTATCAGGCCTTCGATGCCAGCGGCATGGTGGAAAACACACCACCGGTCGAGTTCGAGTATTCCGCCTTCGAGATCAATCAGATCCCCACTCGCCTGTTCGAGACGGACCATCAACCGGGCATCGAGGATGGCCGGTTTTATCAGTGCGTCGACCTGTACGGCGAAGGCGTGCCAGGCTTCTTATTCCGCTACGACAAATGCTGGTACTACCGCGAGCCGCTGCGTGCAGAGGCCGGAGGCGATGCCATCGGCTATGGCCCGTGGACGGCGCTGGACCTCATCCCGGTTGCCGATCGCAATCGTCCGGTACAACAACTGCTCACCGACCTGACGGGTGACGGGCGCCTCGACTGGGTCACAGCAGAGCCCGGACGCGCCGGTTTCCGCACGCTTGAAGCGACGGGTAAATTCGCCAACTACCTCACCTTCAATGCCTTCCCGCTGGAGTTTTTCCACACGCTGTCGACCTTGGGCGACCTGAGTGGTGATGGTCTGAATTCGATTGCCATGATCGGGCCGAAATCGGTGCGGCTTTACGCCAACCGACGCGAACAGGGTTTCGCCACGGCCGAAGAGGTGGCGCACGAACCGGCCAATGACCGCTTGCCGTTGTTCAGCAATACCGCCACTGAACTGGTGCTGCTCGGCAATCTGCTGGGCAGCGACATGCCCGAACTGTGCCGCATTCGACACAACGAAATCCGCTGCTGGCCCAACCTCGGTCACGGCCGCTTTGGCGAGGGCCGCAAGATCAGTGACCTGCCCTTCGCCTACGAGCAATTCGATTCGTCGCGAGTGCGCCTCGCCGACCTCGACGGCTCCGGCGCATCGGCGCTGATCTACCTCAAAAGCGATGTTTTCGAGATCTATCTGAACCGTGGCGGCAACGGCCTGGAGCAAACGCCGATCAGCGTGCCATGGCCAGAAGGCGTGCGTTACGACCGTTTGTGCCAGGTGAACTTTGCCGATCTGCAAGGCCTCGGTTGCGCCAGCCTGATACTCACCGTAACGCACATGAAGCCGCAGCACTGGCGCTACGATTTCGTCGCGGCCAAACCGTATCTGCTGACGGCCAGTAACAACAACATGGGCTGCAGCACAAGCGTGCTCTATCGCAGTTCGGCACAGGAATGGCTGGACGAGAAACAACAGTTGATTGCTCTCAAACGCCCAGCGGTTTCGCATTTGCCGTTTCCGGTTACCGTGGTGAAAAAACAGCAGCAACGGGATGAGATCACGGGCAATTGTCTGACGCAGTCGTTCACCTGGTGTGAAGGCGTGTACGACAGCAACGCACGCAAGTTCGGCGGTTTCGGCTGTCTGAAGCAAACCGACAGCGAGAGCGCCACCGGCGATGACGCCGTCGGCTTCAGCCAGCCGGTGCAGGTCCGCACTTATTTTCTTAGCGCGTTATCCATGGATCGGTCGCGTGATTTTTATTTCGACGGGGACAAGGAGGCTGTCGCGCTCGGTAAAACCTTGTTCAGTCTCAGTCCGGCCGACGGGGAATTCGATCAACCGATTGAACCCCACAATGACGATACCCGATACCAGATTGCCCGGGCGCTGGCCGGCTCTGTTGCGCGCGTTGAAACGTACGCCTTAGCCGATGTGGATAAGCCGGGCGCTATCCCGTACGCGGTGCAGGAGCTGCGCTATCTGGTGCGAGAAATCCGTCGAAAGGACCAGTACGCATCCGCTGTTTTGCTGCCAATGACCCTGGAAACGATCAACTACCAGTACGACCGATTCATGAACGATCCGTTGTGCAGCCATGAGGTCAATCTGCGTTGCAACGAATTTGGTTCGCCAACGCAGGCCCTGCAAGTGAGCTATGCGCGGCGACTGGCCGCAACGGACACACCGCCCTTTATCGATCCCGATGAACAGCAGTGGTGGCGCGACGCGCATGATGAGGCGCAGCAGTCGTTTTATCTGAGTGAAACCCGTGCGCAAACCATTAACCTGACAACGGATTTTCAGAAGTGGCGGCTAGGCTTGCCCTACTTGCAGCGCGGCAATGCGCTGGTGCTGCCCAAAGGCACACTGCCGACCGGGCTCACGCCGGCGCAAGTATCGTTTGAACAGTTGGCGTTGCATCAGGATTCGTCCCACTGGAATACAGCGCGGCTATTGACCAATCAGTCCGTGCAACGCTACATGAGCACCGATGGCGCTGCGCTGGCGGACGGCGTCGCCGAGTTCGAAGCGCTGACAGGTCCGCTGGAATTGGCGCAACTGGACAAGACCGCGCTGGATGCCTACAGCGTCCTGCCGCCCCCCTTCAACATTCATACGGAGTTGATGAAAATCGGCTACACGCCGATGCCGTTTCTGTTTGAAGCACCATCCCCGTTCGATGCAGAACCCGCCCTGTACTCGGCGCACTTCGGGTTTGCCGAATACGCAGGCCTGGATAAGTTCTATAAAGTGCGCAGCTCCCGGGAAACCCCCAGCCACGGCCACACCAAGGCCCAATACGATGACTACAACCTCGCTATCACCAGCGTCGTGTTGCCCGATGGCTGTACCACTCGCATCGTCTACGACTACCACGCCCTGCAACCGCAGAAAATCATCGACGCCAACGAGAACACTCAAGAGGCCATTTACGAACCTTCTGGCCAGCCGCTGGCGACCAGTTTCTGCGGCACTGAAAACGGTGAATGGGCAGGGTTCTGCCCGCTGAGTGAATACAAACGTCCCGAGGATCTGCGGCCGGACCTGGCCATAGCCGATCCGGAGGGCGCGGTGCAAAAAGCCGCCAGCACCCTGCGCAAAGACTTGTTCAGCTGGATGGGGCAGATTCCCCTCAGCGACAGCTCCAGCAGCGAATGGATCGCCAGCGGCTATCTACTGCCCAGCGGCCATATTCGGGCCAGCGCACGCCAGCGGCTCGCACGTCGCAGCACGCTGACCGCGGCAGAACAGACGTTGCTCGAAGCGATCACATCGGCCTGGCGCGAGCCTGTGCACAGCGTCGTGCTCAGCGCCGACCGCTACCCCTACGACGAGGTGAAGGCGCAAATCCAGATCATCAAGGCCTGTGTCGACGGCTTCGGCCGAGCCCTGCAAACCCAGCAACTGGTTGACCCGGGCATGGCGTACAAAGTGGTGGATGGCGCGCTCGTCATTGAGGATGGCAAGTATGTCGAGGTATACGCCGACCCGAGGTGGCGCATCAGCGCTCGGGTCGAATACAACAACAAGGGCTTGGCGGTCCGCGAGTATCGACCGCTTTTTGTCGATACCCATGGCTACGTCAACGACGAGTCACTGCACGAACTGGGCTATTTCGATCAGCTGTGCTACGACCCATTGGGACGCATGATCAAACTGATCAACGCCAAGGGCGACTTCTCTTGCAAGATCTATCATCCGTGGTACCAAACCAGCCTGGACTTCAACGACACCGCTGAAGCAGCACCGGACATTCGGTGTTTACACTGATGCACGCCAGCGTGCACTGGCGCACTCCATCACTCACGGTGAATGATGGTCGTGGCCTGCCGATTCGGCAGATCGGCTACCTGCGCAGCGTCGCCGGGGAGCCTGCAATCGCGCTGATCACCCGCCAGGGTTACGACGTGACCGGGCGCAACGTGACGCAACAGGACCCGCGCTTGACCGTGCCGAACCTTGTGATGGTTCACGGGTTGGGCGGCCAGGTGCTCAAAGTCGACAGCGTCGATGCGGGCTGGCGCCTCAATTTGCCGGGGTTGGCCGGTGAGCCACTGGAGCGCTGGGACGAGCGCTGCAGCCATTGGCGCACGACCTTCGACACTCGGTTGCGTGTGGTGACAGTGGAGGAAAACGGCCAGGCCGATGTCGATATTTTTACCTACGCCGATGCCACGGCGGATTCCGGGCAAAACCGGCGCGGGCAGTTACTGGCACAAAAGGACGCGTCTGGTACGTTGCACATGGACAGCTATGGTCTGCTCGGCCAACCGCTGAGAGAAACCCGCACCTTTGTTGATGGCGAGGCGTTCACCAGCCAGCGTATTTTCAGTCCACTGGGCGCGGTGCTGGAACAGACCGACGCCGGCGGGCATCAACAGCAATCGCGCTATGGCCTGACCGGGCACATGAAGCAGGTGCGATTGCGACTGAGCGGTAACACTGATTGGCAACCGGTGATATTCGATATCCGCTTGAACGCTGCCGGGCAGATCACCGAGCAACACGCTGGCAACGAGGTGATCAGCCAGTGGATTTACGATCCGGCCAATGGCCGCTTGCGGAGCCAGTCCAGCCGCAAAGGCAGCGATCCGGTGCTGCAAAGTTTCGAGTACAGCCATGATCGCGTCGGCAACATCACCCGTATCGAGGACCACACCTTCCAGACGGTCCATTACGCCAACCAGGTTATCGACGGCCACCGCGACTTCACCTATGACTCCCTCTACCGACTGACTCGCGCCACCGGCTACGACGACAGCCCGCCATCAGATATCCCTGGCCTGCCACAGCCAACCGATCCGAAAAAACGCCTCAATTACACCCAGACGTATCAATACGACAACGGCGGTAATCTGCTCGAACTGCGCCATGTGCGCGCTGACGCCAGCTACACGCGACAGATGCGCATGGATGCGAACAGCAACCGTGGCGTGCGCTGGCAACCGACCGATCCTGAACCGGACTTCGATCAACTGTTCGACCGCCACGGTAACCTTCTGGCCGTACAACCCGGCCAACCACTGAAATGGAACGCTCGTGACGAACTGCAAAGCGTCACCCGGATTCACCGCGAAGACGGTCGCGCGGATGCCGAGCACTATCACTACAGCGCGGGTGCCCGAGTATTCAAGCGCCATGAAACCTTTGCCGGTACCACCGGGCACTTTCATCAGGTGCGTTACCTGCCGGGGCTGGAAATCCGTACGAAAGACAATGGCGAAGAGTTGCACGTCATCAGTGCAGGCAGTGCGCGCTGCCTGCACTGGATAAAAAATCCACCTTCAGATGTGCAGCGCATTCAACTGCGCTATAGCCTTTTCGACCATTTGGGCTCCTCTGTGATGGAACTCGACGAGCACGCAAAAACCATCAGCCACGAAGGCTACTACCCGTTTGGCGCCACCGCGTGGCTGGCCGCGAAATCGGCGATTGAGGTCAGCTACAAGTTCGCGCGTTATAGCGGTAAGGAAATGGATATCAGCGGTTTGTATTACTACGGTGAACGGTATTACGCGCCCTGGTTACAGCGCTGGATAAATCCCGATCCGTCAGGCTCGATAGACGGCCTGAACCTTTACTGCATGACGGGGAACGACCCGATCAACTTTATCGATAGGCAAGGGACGACGAGGACAGCGGCGCAAACAGTGACCCTTACAATAAGTCCTGATCCCTCGACGCCCCCGGAATCAGTGAGTAATCCACGCGACAATCCGCCTCCACTGCCGCCACCTGAACCCAGTAAACCCTGGAAACTGAGGGCCAGGGACACCGCCCGCAACGCCGCCAATTCGAGAGTCGGTCTGGCACTGCTTCCAACCGGTGGATCATCGCCGGCCACTGGAGCCATGGTTGCAGCAATGGTTGCCAGTGTTGGGCAGGTCGTCGTGCATTCCACACTCTTTAATCCAGGTTGGTC
This sequence comes from Pseudomonas sp. A0308, assembly GCF_044218815.1. Classification (NCBI taxonomy): domain Bacteria; kingdom Pseudomonadati; phylum Pseudomonadota; class Gammaproteobacteria; order Pseudomonadales; family Pseudomonadaceae; genus Pseudomonas; species Pseudomonas sp. A0308. The sequence continues at coordinate 4,872,132 of NZ_CP162581.1, read as the reverse complement.
CCCTCCCGGAAGCTGGGATCCGGCAACCGGTGGCGGCTTGCCGCCTGCAGAAGTCACTCAGGATGCCAACCGAATGTTCAATCAAATCAACGTCGCTGCCACCCTTGCCGCCACGTTGGCAGGAGCGGTGCTGGGACCGATAGTGGGAGGTTATGTCGACGATTTGAGAGACACCCAAAATAAAAGAGCAAAGAACGCCAAGGCAGAAAAAATGATCGACAGGATCGACGGCCTGATTGCCGAACACCGCGTGATGGACCAGGTATCCAGGAAGGCGCAAAACGCACTGCGTGATCAGGTTCTGGAAGTTGAAGAGCTGACGGGGATTACCTGGGACTCCATGAATCAGCTGGAAAAAATAGGCCGATTACGACCTCTGGAGAGCGCTGTCGAGGTGTCCACGCAAACTGTAGCTGTTGATCGACAAGTACGTTTGCGCGTCCCGATGAAAGCGCGCAAATTAGCCAAGCGCTGAGGGCTACAGAAGTTTAAGTGTTCTTGTTTCTTGCGACGGGCGCCATGCTATGGTGCCCGCCCGACTCCTACCTTGCTCGCCCCCGTATGCCGCCGACTTCCCGTACCCTGCGTCTGTCGTTGTATACCCTGCTGATCATCGCCGGTGCGGCGCTTGCCGCAACGCTTGCCATCCGCCACGCCGAAAGTCAGGCGCTGGAAGAAGACGCGGCCCGGGCCAACCAGCAACTGGCGCTCTATGCCAATTCGCTGCACACCCTGATCGACCGCTATCGCGCCCTCCCCGCCGTCCTGGCCCTGGACCCGCAATTGCGCTCGGCACTGGCCGGCCCCGTCGATGCCGAGTTACAAACGGCACTGAATCTGAAACTGGAAAAGATCAACGGCGCGGCGCAGTCCTCGACCCTTGAACTGCTCGATCACACCGGCCTCGCCGTCGCCGCCAGCAACTGGCGTCTGCCCAGCAGCTATGTCGGCCACAATTATGGCTTTCGACCGTACTTCAGCCAGACCCGCACCCAGGGCACCGGGCGTTTTTATGCGGTGGGCGTGACCAGCGGAATTCCCGGCTACTTTCTCTCCAGTGCGGTGCTGGGCGACAACGACCAGTTCCTCGGGGCGATGGTGGTCAAACTGGAGTTTCCCGAACTTGAGCGGGAATGGAGCCAGGGCAACGACACCTTGCTGGTCAGCGATGCGCGCGGAATCATTTTTATCGCCAACCAGCCCGGCTGGCGCTATCGCTCGTTGCGCCCCTTGAGTGCCAGCGATCAGGCCGAAATCAAGACGACGCGCCAGTACGACAAACAGTCGCTGACGCCACTGACTCATCTGTCGATACGCCGCTTCGATGACAACAGCGACCTGCGCCGCGTCGAAGGCCCGCAAGGGACGGCGGACTATCTATGGGAGTCGCTGCCACTGACCACCGAAGGCTGGACCCTGCATCTGCTGCGCCGCCCGCAAGTGGCTTTCGAAGACCTGCGCAACGCCGGGCTCGCTGCCGCTGGCGTATGGCTGGCACTGGTGTTTTTGTTGCTGTTCCTCAATCAGCGCTGGCGCCTGTCGAAGGTCCGTCAACGCAACCGCGAAGAACTCGAGCAACTGGTCGAAGAACGCACCCGCGAACTGCGCACTGCGCAAGAAGGCCTGGTGCAGTCAGCAAAACTTGCCGCCCTCGGCCAGATGTCCGCTGCCCTGGCCCATGAAATCAACCAGCCGCTGACCGCTCAGCGCATGCAACTGGCGACTTTGCGCCTGCTGCTCGACCATGGCCGCGTCGATGACGCCTACAAGGCCCTCAAGCCGGTGGACGAGATGCTCACGCGCATGGCCGCCCTCACCGGTCACCTGAAAACCTTCGCACGCAAGAGCCCCGGTGGTTTGCGCGAGCGTCTGGATCTGGCGACGGTGGTCGATCAATCCCTGCAATTGCTCGACGCGCGCCTGCGTGACGAACAGGTCAGCCTGGTGCTGCACCTGACCCGCCCGGCGTGGGTGCGCGGTGATGCGATCCGTCTCGAACAGGTGTTGATCAATCTGCTGCGCAACGCCCTCGATGCCATGCAGGGCAAACCGTGCAAGCGCCTGGAAATTCGTCTGCAAGCCGACGAGCAATTGTGGCGTCTGAGCGTCATCGATAATGGCGGCGGCATTGCCGAAGAGCATCTGGGCCAGGTATTCGACCCGTTCTTCACCACTAAACCTGTAGGTGACGGCCTCGGCCTGGGGCTGGCGGTATCCTTTGCCATCGTGCACGAATCCGGCGGTCGTCTGAGCGTCGAGAATGGCGACAGCGGTGCGACGTTCATCCTGACTTTGCCGATTGATCTGGAGGCACACAACTGATGCTCAACTCGGTGATGGTGGTCGATGACGAAAGCAGTATTCGCAGTGCCGTCGAGCAGTGGCTGAGCCTGTCGGGATTCGAGGTGCAACTGTTCAGCCGCGCCGAAGAATGCCTCGCCGCCCTGCCCGCGCACTTTCCCGGGGTGATCCTCAGCGACGTGCGCATGCCCGGCCTTAGTGGCCTGGAACTGCTGGCCGAGGTGCAGCGCCGCGACGCCGACCTGCCGGTGATTCTGCTCACCGGTCATGGCGATGTGCCGATGGCGGTCGAAGCGATGCGCGACGGTGCCTATGACTTTCTGGAAAAACCGTTCAGCCCGGAGACCTTGCTCGGCAGCCTGCGCCGGGCGCTGGAGAAACGCCGACTGGTCCTGGAAAACCGCGCCCTGCACGAGCAGGCCGACAACCGCGCCAAACTCGATTCGACGTTGCTCGGCGTGTCCCGTGGCTTGCAGACGCTGCGCCGGCAGGTATTGGATCTGGCAGCGTTGCCGGTCAATGTGTTGATCCGTGGCGAGACTGGCAGCGGCAAGGAACTGGTTGCGCGTTGCCTGCATGACTTCGGCCCCCGGGCGGACAAACCGTTCGTGGCGCTCAACTGCGCGGCGATCCCTGAACAACTGTTCGAAGCCGAGCTGTTCGGCCATGAGAGCGGCGCGTTTACCGGTGCCTCCGGCAAGCGCATCGGCAAGCTGGAATACGCCGATGGCGGCACGCTGTTTCTCGATGAAATCGAAAGCATGCCGCTGGCCCAGCAAGTGAAATTGTTGCGGGTATTGCAAGAGCAGAAGCTTGAGCGACTGGGGTCGAACCAGAGCATTCGCGTGGACTTGCGGATTGTCGCGGCGACCAAACCGGACTTGCTCGACGAGGCGCGTGCCGGGCGTTTCCGCGAAGACCTCGCGTATCGCCTCAACGTTGCCGAGCTGCGTTTGCCGCCGCTGCGCGAACGCCGCGAAGACATTCCGTTGCTGTTCGAATCATTCGCCCAAAGTGCGGCGCAGCGCCTGGGACGCAGCTTCCCACCGTTGACGGCTGCGCAGTTGAGTCATCTGCTCTGCCATGACTGGCCGGGCAATGTGCGCGAACTGGCGAACGTCGCCGAACGACAGGTGCTGGGCCTGGATGAACCGGCACCGGGAATTGATCCGGGGCAGTCGCTGGCGGCGCAACAGGAAGCGTTCGAGGCGCAGTGTTTGCGCGCGGCACTGACGCGGCACAAGGGTGATGTGAAAGCGGTGCTTGAAGAGCTGCAACTGCCGCGGCGTACGTTCAATGAAAAGATGCAGCGGCATGGGTTGAGCCGGGAGATGTTTGTTGGCCCTTGAAGAGCAAAAGATCGCAGCCTGCGGCAGCTCCTACAGAGCTCCGGTGTCCGCATCATTTGCGCATGACACTGAACTTGTAGGAGCTGCCGCAGGCTGCGATCTTTTAAGCGAAAATCCGCTCAACACCCACCCAACATAAGCGGATTTTCGCTCATCAAAACCCGCAACCCCTTCTAAACCGCCCCTCTCCCCGTTGGCACAGCTCCTGCTATAGCCCCCGCAGGCTGCGTTTTAACGCGCTCCACAAAAACAATTAAACGAAGGATCCTTCAATGGATAACTCCAACGCCCTGCCACTTGGGTCGGCTGCCGCGCCGGCCAAAGAAAGAACCACCGCCAGCCGGATCAAATCGATCTTCAGCGGTTCCGTTGGCAACATGGTCGAGTGGTACGACTGGTACGTCTACGCCGCCTTCTCGCTGTACTTCGCCAAGAGCTTTTTCCCTGCTGGTTCCTCCACCGCACAATTGATGAACACCGCTGCGATCTTCGCCGTGGGCTTCCTGATGCGCCCGATCGGTGGCTGGCTGATGGGCCTGTACGCTGACAAAGTCGGACGCAAGAAAGCGTTGATGGCCTCGGTGTACCTGATGTGCTTCGGCTCGCTGATCATCGCGTTGAGCCCCAACTACGCCACCATCGGCATCGGCGCACCGATCCTGCTGATCTTCGCCCGTCTGTTGCAAGGCCTGTCGGTCGGCGGCGAGTACGGCACCTCCGCAACGTACCTGTCGGAAATGGCGACCAAGGACCGTCGCGGCTTCTTCTCCAGCTTCCAGTACGTGACCCTGATTTCCGGCCAGCTCATCGCCCTCGGCGTATTGATCGTGCTGCAACAGACACTCACCACCGAGCAGTTGTACGCGTGGGGCTGGCGCATTCCGTTTGCCATCGGCGCGCTGTGTGCAGTGGTCGCGCTGTACCTGCGTCGCGGCATGGAAGAAACCGAGTCGTTCACCAAGAAAGAGAAGTCCAAGGAAAGCGCAATGCGCACCTTGATGCGTCACCCCAAGGAGCTGGCCACCGTGGTTGGCCTGACCATGGGCGGTACGCTGGCGTTCTACACCTACACCACCTACATGCAGAAGTACCTGGTGAACACCGTCGGCATGAGCATCTCCGACTCGACAACCATTTCTGCCGCCACGCTGTTTCTGTTCATGTGCCTGCAACCGATCATCGGTGGCCTGTCGGACAAGATCGGTCGTCGTCCGATCCTGATCGCCTTCGGTGTGCTCGGCACGATTTTCACCGTGCCGATCCTGATGACTCTGCACACCATCCAGAGCTGGTGGGGCGCGTTCTTCCTGATCATGGCGGCGCTGATCATCGTCAGCGGTTACACCTCGATCAACGCGGTGGTCAAAGCCGAACTGTTCCCGACTGAAATCCGCGCCCTGGGCGTCGGCCTGCCATACGCACTGACCGTGTCGATCTTCGGCGGCACCGCCGAATACATCGCGCTGTGGTTCAAGAGCATCGGCATGGAAACCGGTTACTACTGGTATGTGACGGCGTGCATCGCTGTGTCGTTGCTGGTGTACATCACCATGAAGGACACCCAGAAGCATTCGCGGATCGTCACTGACTGATTGACTGACTGAACGTCACGCAAGATCAAAAGATCGCAGCCTTCGGCAGCTCCTACAGGGATTGTCGGAGGCTGCGATTTTTTGTTTCCGGCGATTAATCACCGGTTAATTCTGCCTCGGCATCCTGTGCCTACCTGATCGATTACCTGCGCGACGTTCGCTCCTGATGATGGAAGCCATTAAATGCGTCGCCCTTAACATCAAGTTAATCGATAGTTTTTAGCATTATTTTGCGCTTTTTAATCAATTTAGTTGGCGTAGCATGAAACCCATGCAAGACACACCCGCCAACGAATCTGGAGTAACGAACATGAAAACCAAACTGATCCTCGCCCTGACCCTGTCCGTACTGGCCGCCAACACCTTTGCTGCCGACGGTTTTGATCGCACTGGCTCGGCCGTTGCCGCCGATGGTTACGACCGCACAGGTTCCGCCACTGTTGCTGCTGACGGTTACGACCGCACTGGTTCCAACACTGTTGCTGCTGACGGTTACGACCGCACTGGTTCCAACACTGTTGCTGCCGACGGTTACGATCGTACTGGTTCCAACACTGTTGCTGCCGACGGTTACGACCGTACCGGTTCCGCCACTGTTGCTGAAGATGGCTATGACCGGACTCAATCCGCTTCCATCAGTTAAGCGCCGCTGTACAGCGCACAGCCCGGCTTCGGCCGGGCTTAGTCATTTCTGGGGGATGGCAATTTTATGAAATCACTGGAGAACCTGTGGGAGCTGGCTTGCCAGCGATGGCGGACTGCCAGTCGACATTAATGCCGCATGAAAAAATGCCATCGCTGGCAAGCCAGCTCCCACAGGTTGCTCATTAAATGGAATATCTGTGGCTGACTGGAAATTGCCTCAATGTGCTTGCACTATTAGCCGCCAGCCCCAGCCCCAGCCCCTCAGGAACACACGCCATGCCCGATGACATCCACTTCTACGAACCCGCCAACGGCCACGGCCTGCCGCACGATCCGTTCAACGCCATCGTCGGCCCACGTCCCATCGGCTGGATTTCCTCGCAGGATGCCAACGGCCAGTTGAACCTGGCGCCGTACAGCTTCTTCAACGCGTTCAACTACATTCCGCCGATCATTGGCTTCTCAAGCGTCGGGCGCAAAGACAGCCTCAACAACATCGAGCAGACCGGCGAATTCGTCTGGAACCTCGCCACTCGTCCGCTGGCCGAACAGATGAACCAGAGCTGCGCGATGGTCGCGCCAGAGGTCAACGAATTTGAACTGGCAGGCCTGACGACCGTGGCGTCGAAAGTGATTTCAGTGCCACGCGTCGCCGAAAGCCCGGTGTCCTTCGAGTGCAAGGTCACGCAGATCATTCAATTGCAGCGCGCTGATGGCGAGACAGTACCGAGCTGGCTGATCCTCGGCGAAGTGGTCGCCGTGCATATCGCCAAGTGGCTGTTGAAAGACGGGGTCTACGACACCGCCGCGGCAGAACCGATTCTGCGCGGCGGCGGGCCGGCGGATTATTTCCAGTTGGGGCCTGAAGCCCTGTTCAAGATGTGGCGTCCGGGCGCGGCGAAGTAACGAATTACCAGATCAACTCGGCGTCTTCGGTGACGCCCTTGAGGCGGTCCAGCTCATTGATGGCGGCCTCATCGGCCGCGATGGCGCCGGGGAACACCTGATCTTCCAGCAGTTTGTGAAAGCGTGGCGCACCGCCGTCGACCAGGGCCTTGACCGCGATTGCCGCGTAATAGCCCTTGTTGCCACCCAGTTCGACGGGGACAACTGCGGATACTGCTTCGAAGTGTTCGAACTCTTTACGTGCCATGTCGCAAGTCCTGGCTCAGTCAATTAAGCCGGACATTAAACCCTCAACCGACGAGTTTGTGTATCGGTGCTGAACACTGGCCGAGCGCCTGCGCCGCCGAGACATCCTTGAAGGTGTGGAAATCCAGACTGTTGACCACCAGTTCCTGCACCAGCTCGGCGAAGATTTCCATCGCCGGACTGTTGAAGTAAGCGGTCATCATCTGCTGATTGCTCCAGAAGCCGGAGACCAGCCACAACTCGGGATCACACTGCGAATGCTGCAAGGCAAAGCTCAGGCAACCGGGGGCGGCACGAGAAGGATCGATCAACGCGCTCAGGCGTACACCGAGTTCGGCCGAGCGTCCGGTGCGCGCTCGTACGAAGGCCATATGACTGACGGGAATCTGCTTGGACATGTTCAACCCTCCCAGGGAGTTGCGTGGCAGCCGGGGGGAGGCTGCGACAGGATCCAAGGTTAAGGGCCGCGTGCCAGACGCCGTTAGTCGATTTCTGCCGCCCTGTTGCACAATCCTGCGAAAGTAGTTGCAACACCGTCACACAGGCTTTGTATTGGAGCTGCCGAAGGCAGCGATCCTTTGACCTTTAAAAATCAACAGATCGCAGCCTTCGGCAGCTCCTACAGGGTTCGACGACAAATCAACGCCGCGCCCCCGTGCAGAATCAGGCAAGCATTTGGCAGGATGTGTCTACCGCTGGCGCTTGCACAAACATATGCTCTGCTCCATTCCCCCTCCCTTGCCGAGGATGCCGTGCATGACGTCATTCGATCGTTTTCAAGCCGAACCCAGTGCTGACATGGAAAAGCAGCGTGCGGAACTGGCGGCGATCATCCGCCGCAACACCACCGACGATGGCAGCTATCAGACCGCTGTCGGTTCGCTGTTCATGTCGCGCCACACCCGATCCCACGACTTCGCCCCGGTGCTCGCGCAACCGGCGCTGTGCATCATGGCGCAAGGGCGTAAAGAGGTGCGGCTGGCCGATGAGTTCTTCAATTACGACCCGCTGAATTACCTGGTGGTCTCGGTTTCGATGCCGTTGAGCGGGCGAGTGGTTAACGTGTCGCCTGAAGAGCCGATCCTGGCCGTACGCCTGGATATCGACCCGGCAGAAATCACCGCACTGATCGCCGACGCCGGCCCCATGGCCGTGCCGACCCGGCCAACCGGACGCGGCTTGTATGTCGAGAAAATAGACAGCGCGATGCTCGACGCGGTGCTGCGTCTGGCGCGTTTACTCGATGCACCGAAAGACATCGCCATGCTCGCGCCGCTGATTCGCCGAGAGATTCTCTATCGCCTGTTGCGCAGCCCGCAGGGTCATCGTTTGTATGAGATCGCGATTGCCAACAGCCAGAGCCATCGCATCAGCCAGGCGATCAAGTGGCTCAACGGCAACTTCGAACAGCCGCTGCGTATTGATGATCTGGCCAAAGAAGTGAACCTCAGCGTCTCGACCTTGCATCACCGTTTTAAAGCGATGACAGCGATGAGTCCGCTGCAATATCAGAAGCAGTTGCGCCTGCAAGAGGCGCGGCGCTTGATGCTGGCCGAGGGGCTGGAGGCTTCCGCGGCGGGGTATCGGGTGGGGTATGAAAGCCCGTCGCAATTCAGCCGTGAATACAGCCGATTGTTTGGGGCGCCACCGTTGCGGGATCTGGCGAGGTTGCGGCTTTCGGTGTGACCGTTGGAAGCCCCTCACCCTGGCCCCTTCCTGGAGGGAGAGGCCTAGGGCGGGCGGCGTTCCGATGAGGGCCAGCTGTTAAACCGCCCGAATCACATGCTTGATCTCCTGAAACGCAGCCAACCCCCAAGGCCCCAATTCACGACCGATGCTGCTCTGTTTGTAACCGCCCCACGCAGCTTGCGGGAAAATCACCTGCGGTGCGTTGAGCCACACGAGACCCGCCTGCAGGGCGTTGGCGACACGATCGGCGGTCTCGACATCACGCGTCACCACACTGGCGACCAGACCGAACTGACTGTCGTTGGCCAATGCAATCGCCTCGGTTTCGCTGCTGAAACTGCGCACACACACCACCGGCCCGAAAATCTCTTCGCACCACAGCGCACTGTCCAGCGGCACGTCAGTGAACACGGTCGGCTGCAAGAAATATCCACGCGGCAAATGTTCAGGACGATTGCCGCCGCAGAGCAACTTCGCGCCAGCACTCAGCCCACGATCAATATGCCCAAGCACTCGCTGGTATTGCGCCTGATTGACCAGTGCGCCCATTTCTACTTCCGGGTCGAACGGATCGGCCACGCGAATCGCTTGTGCACGTTTTTGCAGGCGATTGAGGAATTGTTCCTCCAACTCTTCGGCGACCAGCACGCGACTGGTGGCCGAGCACATTTGCCCGGCGTTGAAGAACGCGCCGCCGCAGGCCAGTTCAACTGCCAGATCGATGTCCGCATCCGACAACACCAGCAGCGAGGATTTACCGCCCAATTCGAGGCTCACGCCCTTCACGGTTTCAGCGGCCCTCTGCATCACCTGCACGCCAACCGCATTGCTGCCGGTAAAAGAGATTTTGGCGATTCGCGGGTCTGCCGACAGCGGCGCCCCCACCGCCAGACCGGTGCCGCAGACCAAATTGAACACACCGTTCGGCAACCCGGACTCAGCAATGATCGCCGCCAGTTCCAGCTCCGGCAGCGGCGTGACCTCCGACGGCTTGAGCACCACGCAGCAACCGGCAGCCAGGGCTGGCGCGAGCTTCCACGCGGTGGTGACCATCGGGAAATTCCACGGCACGATCAGCCCGACCACACCGCATGGCTCGCGGCGCAGACGTGCGCTGAAATCATCGCTGGGCAGCGGCACGTTGCTGTCCTGTTGCGCATCGAGGCCTTCGGCGAGTTCGGCGTAGTACTCGAACGTGGCGATCACGTCATCGACGTCGATGGCCGCTTCGAATAGCGGTTTGCCGTTGTTGCTCGACTGCAACTTCATCAACTGATCGCGACCGTTGCGCACGCCGTTGGCAATGTTGCGCAGGATCGCGCCACGCTCGGCGCCCGTGGTTTTTGACCAGTCCTTGAAGGCTTCGACGGCCACGCTCACCGCGTGATCGACAGCCAGTTCATCACCGCCATTGACTGTGGTCAGCAGCGCCTCAGTGGCCGGGTTGATCACCCGCAGATGTTCGCGACCGGCGGACCAGTGGCCGTTGATGTAGAGGCCGTCGAGTGTGGTGGGGAAATTCATCATTGGGCCACCGCCTGCATCCATTGGTTCTGGTCGATTTCAATCACCGTCGGGCCTTGGCGATCGGTTGCAGCCCTGAGTGCGCCACGCAACTGTTCAACCGAGCTGATCGCTTCGGCCGCACATCCCAGGGCCTTGGCCACACCGATGAAGTCCGGGGTGTAGATATCTACGCCAACCGGTTCGATGGCGCGATTGACCATGTACTTCTTGATCTCCTCGTAGCCTTGGTTATTCCACAGGAGCACGATCACCGGTGTGCGCGCTTCAACGGCGCTGGCCAGTTCCGGCAAAGTGAATTGCAAACCTCCGTCGCCAATCAGGCACACCACTGGCGGGCGCGCCCCGCTCTCGGTGCTGCCGCCGAGCCACGCACCGATGGCCGCAGGCAGTGCGTAACCGAGGGTGCCGTAACCGGTCGACGAGTTGAACCAGCGACGCGGGCGCTCCGGGTTGAACGTGAGGTTGCCGGTGTACACCGGTTGCGTGGAGTCGCCGACAAATACTGCGTCCGGTAATTCGTGCAGCACGGTTTCGAGGAAACACGTCTGGGCCCGCGTCGGTGCGTCCCAGGTGGCGGCCAGATCATCGCGCAGACGCGCAGCACGAACCTGACCCCAATCGCTGCTGCGCTCGGCCAGTGGTTTGTGCGACAGCGCACTCAGCAACGCTTGCGCGGCGTTGCGCGAGTCGGCGACCAGGGCGACATGCGGCGGATAGTTGCGCACGGTCTGATCGGCGTCGATATCGATGCGCAGCAGCTTGCCGGGAATCTCGAAACCACCGGCGAAAGTGACGTCGTAATCGGTCTCCGCCAGTTCGGTGCCGATCGCCAGAACCACATCGGCATCGGCGACCAATGCGCGGGTGGCGACCAGGCTTTGCGTCGAGCCGATCAGCAGCGGGTGACGGGACGCCAGCATGCCTTTGGCGTTGATGGTCAGCGCCACCGGAGCGTCGAGCAACTCTGCCAATTCGGTGAGTTCGGCGGCGGCATCAATGGCGCCACCGCCGGCAAGAATCAGCGGACGTTTGGCGCCGGCCAGCAGCTCGGTCATGCGGCTCACGGCCGTTGGGGCAGCACCCGCGCGCTCGATGCTGACCGGGACGCTGGCAAGCAGTTCATCGGCCTCTTCTACCAGCACATCCAATGGAATTTCGATGTGCACCGGACGCGGACGCCCGGCCTGGAACAGGGCAAAGGCGCGAGCCAGAATGCCGGGCAGTTCCGACGCCGACATCAGCGTATGGGAGAGCGCGGCAACACCGCCGACCAGTGCGCTCTGGTTCGGCAGTTCGTGGAGTTTGCCGCGACCGCCGCCCAACTGACTGCGCGACTGCACGCTGGAGATCACCAGCATCGGGATCGAGTCCGCATAGGCCTGGCCCATGGCGGTGGTGATGTTGGTCATGCCCGGGCCGGTAATGATGAAGCACACACCCGGTTTGCCGCTGGTGCGCGCATAGCCGTCAGCCATGAATCCGGCGCCCTGTTCATGCCGAGGGGTGACGTGGTTGATGCTCGAACGGGCCAGCCCGCGATACAGTTCCACGGTGTGCACCCCGGGAATGCCGAACACCTGCTCGACCCCATAACCTTCGAGTAACTTGACCAGTACTTCGCCACACGTCGCCATGTCATTGCCCTTCTTGTTTGATCGATACGCCGAACTGAATGTGGGAGCGAGCCTGCTCGCGAAAGCGGGGTTTCAGTCACTGGGTTGCTGAATGTGAAACCGTATTCGCGAGCAGGCTCGCTCCCACATTGATTCGGGGGAATGGGCTCATTGAACGGTCGGCAGGTAGCGGCAACAATCGATTAAAAGTCATACTAGCCATGTCCTCAGGTCATAGCTTGGATCCACATGAAACGACTGCCGCCCCTGCCCGCCCTGCACACGTTCTGGATCACCGCCCAGTGCTGCAACTTCACCCGGGCTGCCGAGCAGTTGCACATCACGCAGGGTGCAGTCAGCCGACAGATCGCCGGGCTGGAAGAGCACTTGGGTTATCCGCTGTTCATTCGCCTGGCTCGAGGGTTGAAGCTGACAGCCGAAGGTCGGGAATGGATGTCGCGCGTGCAACAGATGTTCGGCCTGCTTGGCGAGGCCGTGGAGCAGATCGGCGTGCGCCGTCAGACCCTGCAACTCAAGGCGCCGAGTTGTGTGATGCGCTGGCTTTTGCCACGGTTGCTGCAATGGCAGAAGGAGCGCCCGGACGTGCCGGTGAAACTGACCGCGTCTTTGCAACATGGCGTCGACTTTCAACGTGAGCAGTTCGACGCGGCGGTGATTTATGGAACACCGCCAGACAACTCGCCGGGGGCGTTGCATCTGTTCGATGAACAACTGACGCCGGTCTGTTCGCCACTGCTGCTCAAAGGCTCGCCGGCGCTGAAGACACCCGCCGACCTGCAACAACATCTGCTGCTGCATCCGACTCACGATGTGCAGGACTGGTCGGTGTGGCTGAGCGCCGCCGCACTTCAATTGAACAATGTCAGCAGCGGTCAGCATTTCGAAACGCTGGATCAGGCGATGTCGATGGCGTCGCACGGCACGGGGGTGGCAATCGGTGATTGGTCACTCATCGGTGATGACCTGCACGCGGGAAGACTGGTGATGCCGTTTGAGCTAAAGGTTAAGACCGGGCTGGCTTACTACCTGGTGGTGCCGCAGGGCGGGGAAACTTCGCCGCCACTTGAAGAGCTGATGCTGTGGCTGGTTGAGCAGGCGCACACTCGCTGAACACCTCGTCAAACCAAGAACCCTAATCCCCTGTAGGAGCTGCCGCAGGCTGCGATCTTTTGACTTTTGTTTTTAAAAGACAAGATCAAAAGATCGCAGCCTTCGGCAGCTCCTACACGGGATGTGTGTGTGGGTTCAGAAGCCGACAACACGGGGAATGTGCTTCGGTTCAGAAGCCGACAGCGCGGGGCTGTGCGTCGGTTTAGTACCCAACAGTAAACCGCTGACGCGAATGCTTCGGTGTTTCCACCTCGTCGATCAGCGCAATCGCGTAATCGGCAAAAGTGATCCAGCTCCGCCCCTCTTCACTCACCAACAGGTGATCCTGGCCGACGCGGAACTTGCCGCTGCGCTCACCTTCGACAAACTCCGCCGACGGTGACAGGAAGGCCCAGTCCAGTTCCTGCTCTTGGCGCAACGCCTCAAGAAACGCAGCACCGGCACTGGCTTCGGTTTTGTACTCCGCCGGGAAACCTGCACTGTCGATCACCCGAGTGTTGTCCGGCAGCAACAACGAGCCGGCACCGCCGACCACCAACAAGCGTTTCACACCCGCCTGCTTCACCGGCCCGACAATGGCGCTGGCCGGCACCGTGGCGAAATGCGCGGCTGTGATCACCACATCGTGTCCCGCCACGGCGTCTTGCAGCGCTGCTGAATCCAGCACATCGACACTCTTGCTGACCACACCGGCACGCGAACCGATCTTCGATGTATCGCGGGCAATGGCAGTGACGCTATGACCGCGACGCAGGGCTTCTTCCAGCAGTTGGCTACCGGCACGACCGGTGGCACCAATGATTGCGATTTTGCTCATGACATTCTCCAGTTGGCTTGAGAGTGCTGCTTGTTCAGAATCGGGTTACCACTGCATCTCGCCCTTGGCGACTTTCGCGCTCAGTTCCAGCGAGCTTTCCTCGCCCAGCGTCGGGTAGCGCTTTTTCATGGCGGCGATCAGTGCAACGGAGTCCTTGGCTTTGGCGGTTTCTGCGTCGAACGCTTTAATGTAGTCGGCGGTGAATTTAACGCTCGCCAGCGAACGGCTGCCATCACCCAGGTAATGTCCCGGCACCACGGTTTTCGGTTTCAGGGTTTTGATCGACTGCAACGTTGCCAGCCAATCCGCGTGGGATTGCGCGGTCTGGGTGTCGGCCATCCAGACGTGGATGTTATCGGCGACGACCACGCCACCGACCACGGCCTTGAGCGACGGAATCCACACGAAGCTGCGATCCGGTTGTTTGCCGTCCAGCCCGATCACCTGCAACTTCTGCCCTTCGAGCATCAGGCTGTCGCCTTTGAGGACGCCCGGCACAATGGTTTTTGCAGGAACGTCGGCGCCCATTTTCGGGCCCCAGAACGCGAGTTTTCCTTCGACGGTTTTGTTGATGTGATCCACGGTCGGCTGCGAGGCCAGCACCTTGGCGTCAGGGAAGGCTTTGGTCAGGGTATCGAGGCCGAAGTAGTAATCCGGATCACCGTGGCTGATGTAAATGGTAGTCAGGTGCTTGCCGCTGGCGCGGATCTTTTCCACCACCTGTTCAGCCTGGGATTTGCCGAACTGCGCGTCGACCAGAATGGCGTCTTTTTCACCGCTGACCAGCACCGAGGTCACCGGGAAGATTGCCTGGGTGCCCGGGTTATAGACATCAAGGGTCAGGTTGGCAGCGGCCGCGTGGGCGGCGAAGCCGAGGGAGGCCGTTGCGAGTAAAACACGTTTGATTGTGGTGAAGCCGATCATCTGTTGCTCCAGTGTCCGAAATGCCGTGTCTGGCGATGGGACAGAGCTTAGTTGCCTGAGTCAGTGCAAAAAATGCGATGCTTGAACATAGTTTGTTTCTGAAAGCGGGCAAATCATGGATCGTCTCCAAGCAATGCGTGTATTCGTCACGGTGGTGGACCTGGGCAGCCAGTCGGCCGCCGCCGATCATCTGGACCTGTCACGCCCGGTGGTTTCGCGTTATCTGGCAGAACTGGAAGACTGGGTCGGTGCACGCCTGATGCACCGCACCACGCGCAAATTGAGCCTGACCGCTGCCGGCAGTGAAATCCTGCCGCGTTGCCGGCAGATGATCGAACTGTCCAGCGACATGCAAGCCGCCGTCAGCGAACCCGACGATGCGCCGCGCGGGTTGCTGCGGATCAGCGTCAGCACCTCGTTCGGCCAGGCGCAACTGGCCGATGCGATGGCGGCTTACGTCAAGCGCTATCCGGGCGTGAGCATTGACCTGCAGATGCTCGATCGCACGGTGAATCTGGTGGATGAGCGGATCGACCTGGCGATTCGCACCAGCAATGATCTGGACCCCAACCTGATTGCCCGGCGCCTGACGGTGTGCCGCTCGGTGGTCTGCGCGACCCCGGCGTATCTGCGCGAAAATCCGCCGCCACAGCGCGTCGAAGACCTCAGCCGGCACAACTGCCTGACCCACTCGTATTTCGGCAAGAGTCTGTGGCACTTCGAGGAGGACGGCGAGCAGGTGTCCGTGCCGGTGCAGGGCAACATCAGCGCCAACGAGGCCAGCACGCTGTTACGTGCGACCCTGGCCGGCGCCGGGGTGGCGATGCTGCCGACGTATCAGGCTGGGGGGCATATTCATGCGGGTGAATTGATTCGGCTGCTGCCTCATGCCGAGCCGCGACAGATGAACATCTACGCGGTCTACGCCTCACGCAAGCACATGCCGACGGCGTTGCGCAGTCTGCTGGATTTTCTGGTGGTGAGGTTTCCCGAGAATCCTGAATGGGATGTGGGTCTCTAAACCCTTTTCCCACAGGGATCCATCACTGTTCTGAATGTCGCGTTACATGTGCCATCGCGCTAGCTGGCAAGTCCTTCGCACTGACCTATGCTGAATGTAATACCGCAGAGTATTCGTTCAGAGGTCGAACACCATGAACATCAAAACAAGAAGGTACTGCGCGATTTTCATCACCTGCGCCGCCACGCTCGCGCTGTATGGCACTGCGGCCTGGCGGGTCGAGCAGCAGCGACAACTGCCCCGTGAATACGCGAGTTGCAACTTCGAGCGCTGCATTCCGCACAATGCCACGCTGAACGCGCTGCGCTGATTCATCTGACTGGAATGCGATCCTGTGGGAGCTGGCTTGCCAGCGATTGCGGACTCACATTCAACATTGATGTCGACTGAGGCACCGCCATCGCTGGCAAGCCAGCTCCCACAGGTTTTTGCAGCGTTTATGAGGCTACTGCTCGGCTTTTAACCGGTCGCGAAACGCCTTTGGCGATATCCCCACCCGACGCCTGAACAAACGCGTGAAGTTGGTCGGATCGGAAAACCCCAACAATTCCGACATCTCATAAATCGTCATGCTGGTGTAAGTCAGCAAGCGCTTGGCTTCCAGTAACTGACGCTCGTGCATGATCTGCAACGCCGGTTGCCCCGCCAGCTCACGGCATGTGCCGTTGAGGTGCGACACCGAAATGCCTAGCCGATGCGCCAGATCCTCAACCTTCACATGCTGGCGATAAGTCTCTTCCACCAGTTGGATAAAGCCATTGAGGTATTCACGCTGGCGCTGTGGCCGCTGGCTGGCCTTGTGGCGAACAATTGCCTGACGACTGACCCAAACCATGATCACGCTGACCAGCGCATGCATGAGCATTTCCCGCGCCGGTTGATGGCCGTTGTACTCAGCCTGCAACGCTGAAAACAGGCTGTACAGATATTCGCCGTCGTTGCCCGCCGAATAGGCATGCGCCTGCGCCAGCGCGTGCACCGCGTCGCCCAGTTGCGCCTGCAAGTGATGGATGAGCGGCGTTGCGAGAGTAACGATGAACCCTTCAACGTCCTCGGAAAAGCGAAAGCCATGCACCGACAGCGGCGGCAGGACTTGAATCGCGGGTGTTTCGAGCTGGGTGCGCTGGCCTTCGATTTCAAGCTCTGCCTGACCTTTGAATACGAAGAGCAACTGACACAAATCGGCGTGACGGTGGGGTTTGATTTCCCATTGATGTTCGCGACTGCGTGAGGAAATGGTTTCACAGTGCAGCAAGTCAGGGGTCGGCCAGTCCAGGCTTTCACCGTAGAGCTTGAACACTGGAATCGAAGGCAGCTCGGGCTTGTTCATCACTTCAATCCAGGCCTCTTGTGTTGCGGGCGATAATCGCCCCGATTGGCAGAATGTACAGGTATCGGCTCAGTTTTCACCTTCAATTGACAGACCCGCAAGGGAAAAATGCAAGCACTCGATCCATAAAAATCATTCACCGGCGAATGTCGCGTGAAGCTTGCGAGTCATAAAAACAATGAAAACGCTAAAAACCCAAGTAGCCATCATCGGCGCCGGTCCGTCCGGATTGCTCCTCGGCCAGCTGCTGCATAACGCCGGCATCGACACCCTCATCATCGAGCGTCAGACACCTGACTATGTGCTCGGGCGGATCCGCGCCGGTGTGCTTGAACAAGGCATGGTAGAGCTGTTGCGTGAGGCGGGCGTCGGTCAGCGAATGGATGCCGAAGGGTTGGTGCACGGAGGGTTCGATCTGGCTTTGAACGGGCGCCAGGTGCACATCGATCTGCATGCTTTGACCGGTGGCCAGAACGTGATGATCTACGGCCAGACCGAAGTCACCCGCGACCTGATGGCCGCTCGTCGGGAGGCGGGGGCGACGACGATTTACGCAGCGAGCGATGTCGTTCCTCACGGCATGAAAAGCGACGAAGCTTTTGTCACCTTCGAAAAGGATGGCGAAACCTGGCGTGTCGATTGCGATTACATCGCCGGTTGCGACGGTTTCCACGGTGTCGCCCGCCAGTCGATTCCGGCTGATTGCCTGAAGGTGTTCGAGCGGGTGTATCCATTCGGCTGGCTGGGGATTCTCGCCGACACCCCGCCCGTGCATGACGAGCTGGTCTACGCCCGCCACGAGCGGGGTTTTGCCCTGTGCAGCATGCGCTCGGCGACTCGCACCCGGTACTACCTGCAAGTGCCCGCAGACGAAAACGTCGACGACTGGTCCGATCAGCGCTTCTGGGATGAACTGAAACGTCGCTTGCCCGCAGAGCTTGCAGAGAAACTGGTCACCGGTCCGTCGATTGAAAAAAGCATCGCGCCACTGCGCAGTTTTGTCGTCGAGCCGATGCAGTACGGGAGAATGTTTCTGGTGGGTGATGCCGCGCACATCGTCCCTCCCACGGGTGCCAAGGGTTTGAATCTGGCGGCCAGCGACGTCAGCACACTGTTCAACATTCTGCTGAAGGTCTATCGCGACGGTCGCACGGAGCTACTGGAGAAATACTCCGAGATCTGTCTGCGCCGGGTGTGGAAGGCCGAGCGTTTTTCCTGGTGGATGACCTCGATGCTGCATCGCTTCGACGATCACGATGCTTTCAGCCAACGCATCAGCGCCTCGGAACTGGACTACTTCGTCAGTTCAGAAGCCGGCCGAAAAACCATTGCAGAAAATTACGTCGGACTTCCGTACGAGGCTATCGAATAGCCTGCTACCGACTTACACTGGCGCGCATCCCCGCTCGCCTGACGATCTGCGGGACTTCTACTGCCCGCAGGTTTTGCCCGTGACCCATCTCAATCCCCCCGAAACGCCCAAACCGGCCATTCGCAGCGTGCTGGTCGCGCTGATGATGGCGATTTTTCTGGGTGCGCTGGATCAGACCATCGTTGCCGTGTCGATGCCGGCCATCTCCGCACAGTTCAAGGATGTCAGCCTGCTGGCCTGGGTGATTTCCGGGTACATGGTGGCGATGACCGTTGCGGTGCCGATCTACGGCAAACTCGGTGATTTGTACGGGCGGCGCAAACTGATGCTGTTCGGCATGGGCCTGTTTACGTTGGCTTCGCTGTTTTGCGGCATGGCCCAGAGCATGGAACAACTGGTGCTGGCGCGGATCCTTCAGGGGATCGGTGCGGGCGGGATGATCTCGGTCAGCCAGGCGATCATCGGCGACATCGTGCCGCCGCGCGAACGCGGCCGCTATCAGGGTTACTTCAGCAGTATGTACGCCGTCGCAAGCGTCGCCGGTCCGGTTCTGGGCGGCTACATGACCGAGTACCTGTCGTGGCGCTGGGTGTTTCTGATCAACCTGCCGCTGGGCCTCGGGGCCTGGTGGGTGGCCAATCGCAATCTGCGCGGGCTGCCGATTCCGCAGCGCAAACCGATCATCGATTACCTCGGCACAGTACTGATGATCATTGGCCTGACAGCGTTGTTGCTCGGCATCACGCAGGTCGGTCAGGGCCATTCGTGGCGCAGCAGCGAAGTGCTGGGGTTGTTCGCTTGTGCGGTCGTGGTGTTGGCGATTTTCGTCTGGCACGAGCGTCGCGCACGGGAGCCGCTGTTGCCGATGCATCTGTTCGCCAACCGTAATGCGTTGCTGTGCTGGTGCACGATTTTCTTTACCAGTTTCCAGGCGATTTCGCTGATCGTGTTGATGCCGCTGCGCTTTCAAACCGTCACCGGTGCCGGCGCCGACAGCGCCGCGCTGCACTTGCTGCCGCTGGCCATGGGGCTGCCGATCGGGGCGTTTTTTGCCGGCCGGCGCACGTCCATCACCGGGCGCTACAAACCGCAAATTCTGACGGGTGCGATCCTGATGCCGATCTCGATTGTCGGCATGGCGTTCAGTCCGCCCGAGGCGACGCTGATGAGCGGGTTGTTCATGGTACTCAGCGGTATTGCCGGCGGCATGCAGTTCCCGACCTCATTGGTCGGAACGCAGAACTCGGTGGAGCAACGCGACATTGGCGTCGCCACCAGCACCACCAACCTGTTCCGTTCGCTGGGCGGCGCGGTGGGCGTGGCGTTGATGTCGGCGCTGTTGCTGGCGTTGCTGCAGGATTCGAATTTCGCCCATTTGGCGAGCAGTTCGCTGATCAACGAGGGACATTCCGGCAACGTGCTGCTGGACGGTTTGAACGCGGCACCGGGTGATGCACAGAATGCCTTGCGCGCGGAGCTTGCGGTGACCTTCCGGCATTTGCTGTGGGTCAGCGCGGCGGTGTCGCTGCTGGGGCTGGCAGCGGCGATTGCGATGCCGAACAACCTGCTGCGCGGGCGTGAGCACGGCGCGAAATAGCACGCGCATGACAAAAACCTGTGGGAGCGGGCTTGCCCGCGATGGCGTCGTGTCAGTCAACGTGGCTTTGTCTGATCTGACGCTATCGCGGGCAAGCCCGCTCCCACAGGATCTGGGTGATCAGGGACTGTAATACCCCACCGCCACCAGAAAATGCCCGACCTTCTTCAGGTACGCATGCTTGTCTTCGATCTTGCCGGTCACCGGGTTCTTCCAGCGGTATTCGTATTCGCCGTCATCCTGCTTGCCAATCAGCGCCAGAATCGGCTCGCCCACCGGCTTGCCCTCCGGGTCCTTGATCTTGCCGAAGTCGGTATTGATCAGGCGCAAATTGGTGCCGTGGGCGACATAGCGCTGGGTATTCAGATCGACCACGAACACATACAGGTCATCCTGCAGATAGCCGCCCTTGAGCGAATTGATCGCCGTCAGCGTGCCTTTTTCGTCTTTGCCCAGATCGGTGGCGGCTTTGTCGAGCAACGCCTTGGCTTGTTCTGCCGACGCACGGGGCAGGTAGTAACCGACCGCGAGGATGCGCTGGCCGATGCGCTGATAAAACACGTGCTTGCGTTCGACCTTGCCGTCGGACCAGTTCTGCCAACGGTATTCGGCCTGCTGAATGCCGTTGCCTTCCGGTACCTGCAACGCTTCCTTGAAGGCTTTTTGCAGATCAGGACCGAGCACTTCACTGACATTGCGGCCGATCAACGCCGATGACGGGCCGCCACTGGCAAGCATCACGCCTTGGGTGTCGAGCACAAACACGTAGCGGTCCTTGTCGACAAACTCACCCTGGCGACTGAACGCGGCGAACGCCTTGTCACCGTTGTCGTGGTAATAGGCCAGTGCTTTCTCCAGCAGGGCAATAGCGGCCTTGCTGTCATCCTTTTCCGTCGTTGCGGCGCTGGCTTGTCCCAACCCCACTAACAGCATCACGCCGAGCCAGGCCACTTTATGCAAAAACCCCATGACGCATCCCTCGTTCTTGTTGGTGTTCCAAGAGCGTAGACGGGTTGGGGTTATGTATGGATATTCAGAATGATGCAGGGGATTGCAGAGCCCAGTGCGGTGAGGGGAATCAACTCCATCACCGCAAGGGCGCTTCGCGGCATTTGATCAAGCGTTACGGCCGCGCATTGATCTGCTGCTGCAGGTTCTGGATCTGCGCCGACAGCGTGTTGAGGTTGCGGGTCATCTGGCCACGAAACGCATCGAACTCGGCCGTGTTGCCGCCACCCTGTGGCGTGGCCGGACGGTTGTCCTGCATGCTTTTGAGGACGACGATTTCCTGCGCCAGACGATCAATCTCGGCGCTCGGGTTGCCCTGCTTCTTCAACGCCGCGATATCCGCGCCAAGGCTCTTGAACTGGGCATCGAAAGCCTTGAGCTGAGCGTCGACCTTACTGGTGTCGGCCGGCGTGCTTTTAATGGTTGCCAGCTCTGCGCCCAGGGCTTTTACCTGCGCTTGCAGTTGAGTATTGGCAGCCTGCTGCTCGGTGGTCTGGGCAGTCATCTGCGCCAGACGCTTGTCCAGATCACTAGCCTGCCCCGCCACACCCTGCTGCTGTTTGCTTTGATCGAGCAGCTTGCCTTCCAGCTGTTTGATCTGCAGCTTCAAGGCTTCGCTGTCGGTGCTGACGTTGGTCTGGCTGGCGACGACCTTGCCGGAAATATCCTGCAAGCGCCCCGCCGCTTCCTCGCTGATCCGCGCGAAACTCTCCTGGGTGGCCACCAGTTGCTGCTCCATCAGCGAGATCTGCTGAAAACTCCACCATGCCAAGCCGATGAACGCGAAGAACAGTGCGCCAACCAACGCCCACAGCGGCCCAGTGCTGGCGGCCTTGACCTTGACCACCGGCGGTGTACGCGAGTGCACGGTGGTGCGGGAAGTGGTCGGAATGTCATCGTCGTCGAAGGTATCGGCACGCAGGCTCGGTACATCATCGAAATCGTCGTGGGCATCATTACGCATGGACATTGAGGCAACCTTTGTGAATCGCGGTGATGGCTAAATGCTGCGAAGTATAACCGCGCAGCCGCTGGGATTGACCCTCAAGCGGCGATGCGGTTCATTGCCGGCCGGCCGATTGGTATCCACGCGTTTCAGCGAATGTCCTGGGCTTTCCACCAACCGCAGAACTCGTCGAGGGCCGTCCACAGGCTGACTTTCGGATCGTAGTCCAGATAATGCCGTGCGCGGCTGATGTCGAGGGTGAAGTTTTTCTTCATGACCTGCATACCCAAGCGCGACAGCGTCGGCTCGGGACGCCCCGGCCAGAGTTTACAGGCACCTTCATTCAACGCTGCAGCGCTGTAGGCCAGAGCGTAGGACCGGTATCTGGTGACCTGTGGAACGTCCATTTTGCGCATCACGTAATTGACCACATCCCACAACGGCACTGGCGCGCCGTTGCTGATGTTGTAGGCCTTGCCCAGCGCGGAGCCGGCCGCCAGCAGACTGCTGAGCAGCGCTTCGTTGAGGTTGTGCACGCTGGTGAAATCGACCTTGTTCAGGCCGTTGCCGATGATCGCCAGACGGCCCTTGCGCTGCATGTTCAGCAGGCGCGGAAAAATGCTCATGTCGCCGGCGCCAGTCACGAAGCGCGGGCGCAGGGCGATGGTTTCCAGGCCGAATTCCTGTGCGCCGAAGACCTTTTGCTCGGCCAGGTACTTGGTCGCGGCATAGGGATGCTTGAAGCGTTTGGGCACCTGTTCTTCAGTCAGCCCCAGGTGATCGCGACCATCGAAATAAATCGATGGCGAGGACAAGTGCACGAGACGGCGCACCCGTTGTTTCAAGCACGCTTCGACAACGTTTTCGGTGACCTGCACATTGCCCTGATGGAAGTCTTGATAACGGCCCCACAATCCGACGGCGCCAGCACAATGCACCACGGCCTCGACGTCGGCGCAGAGGTCGCGCACCAGTTGCGGATCCGTCAAATCACCCGGGACGAACTCGGCGCCACGACGCACCAGATGCTCGACGCTTTCGGCCCGGCGCCCGTTGACCCGCACATCCAGGCCCTGCTCCAGGGCGAAACGCGCAAAGCGTCCGCCAATGAAGCCGCTTGCGCCGGTGACCAGAATTTTCATGTAGAGCTCCAACAAAACCAGCTGCGAGCTTCAAGCTTCGAGCTGCAAGATAAAAACAGTGCGCAAGCTTCACTTGTCGCTTGCAGCTTGACGCTTACAGCTGCTTCAAGGGCACCAGCCATTGCGCTGAACAACGTACCAATTGCTCGGTCAGCAAGCCCAGCAGTTGACCGCCATTGCGCCAATGATGCCAGTACAACGGCACATCGATCGGTTTATCTGGCAACAGTTCGCGCAATACGCCGCGTTGCAATTGCTCGCGCACTTGCAGTTCCGGCACCAAGCCCCAGCCCAGACCGGCCTCCGTCAGCCGGATAAAACCTTCTGAGGACGGGCACAAATGGTGCTCGAAGCCACCATCCACACCCAGCGATGCCAGATAGCGATGTTGAAGGAAATCGTCCGGGCCAAACACCAGCGCCGGGGTGCGCGGCAGTTGTTCAGCACGCACGCCATCGGGGAAATGCCGCTCGATAAACGCCGGGCTGGCCAGTGCGCGATAGCGCATGGCGCCGAGCAAGACACTGCGCGCGCCTGCTACCGGACGTTCGCTGGCGCATAGGCAAGCGGCCACTTCACCGGCGCGCATGCGTTTGAGGCCGACGGTCTGGTCTTCGACGATCAGGTCGAGCAACAGATGTTGTTCGGCGCAGAAATCCCCCACCGCTGACGCCCACCACGTGGCGAGGCTGTCAGCGTTGAGGGCAATACGCAGGCGTTCCGGCAGCCCTTCTTCATCCAATGCAGGCACGAGGGTCTGCAAGTCGCGCTCAAGCAAGCGCACCTGCTGCACATGGTTGAGCAGACGCCGGCCTATCTCGGTGGGCGCCGGCGGTGTGCCGCGCACCAGCACCGGTTGGCCGACCCGCGCTTCCAGCAGTTTGATGCGCTGCGAGATCGCCGATTGCGACAAACCCAGCACCTGCGCTGCGCGTTCGAATCCAGCCTGCTCGACCACGGCGGCCAGAGCGGAAAGCAATTTATAGTCGAACATCAGTTTTCCTAATGAGCGATCAGCATTATTGGTTTTTCTTATACAGCTTTCGACCGGACAATAGCCAGCAAGCACTCTCTATATCAAGGACTACCCCAATGGCTGGCGAAACTTCCCTCACGACCTTGCTGCGCAGCATGAGTCCGCAACTCAATGCCGGCGAATACGTGTTCTGCACCCTGCGCGACAGCCAGTTGCCGAGCGGTCTGGAGATTGTCGGCAGCTTTCGTGAACAGGAAGGGCTGACCGTGATTCTCGAACGTTCCCACGCCGAGCAGGCCGGTTTCAGCTTCGACTACGTGGCCGCATGGATCACCCTCAACGTGCATTCAGCGCTGGAAGCCGTCGGTCTCACCGCCGCGTTCGCCACCGCACTGGGCGAGGCCGGTATCAGTTGCAACGTGATCGCCGGTTACTACCACGATCATTTGTTTGTCGGCCAGGCCGACGCCGAACGCGCCATGCAAGTGCTGCGCGATCTCGCAGCCAACGCGGAGTAAATCTTATGTGGCAAAGCTATGTGAACGGTTTGCTGGTGGCGTTGGGGCTGATCATGGCAATCGGCACGCAAAACGCTTTTGTCCTGGCGCAAAGCCTGCGACGTGAACACCACCTCCCGGTGGCGGCGCTATGCGTGGTGTGCGATGCGCTGCTGGTGGCGGCCGGAGTTTTCGGTCTGGCGACGATTCTGGCGCAAAGTCCGACGCTGCTGGCGATCGCCCGGTGGGGTGGCGCGACCTTCCTGATCTGGTACGGCAGCCAGGCACTGCGCCGGGCGTTCTCGAAGCAAAGCCTGGATCAGGGCGGGAACCAGACCGTGCGTTCGCTGCGGGCGGTGATGCTCAGTGCGCTGGCGGTGACGTTGCTCAACCCGCATGTTTATCTGGATACGGTGTTGCTGATCGGCTCGCTCGGTGCTCAGCAGTCGGTGCCTGGCGCTTACGTGGTGGGCGCGGCGAGTGCGTCACTGCTGTGGTTTTTCACTTTGGCGATAGGGGCTGCGTGGTTGGCGCCCTGGCTGGCTCGACCAGGCACGTGGCGGATTCTCGATCTGTTGGTGGCGGTGATGATGTTCACGGTGGCGGGACAGTTGATACTTGCCTCCTGAATATTCCAAACCGCTCTGGAACCTCTATCCCACACAGTTGTTGCGTGGTTAAGCCGCAACCCCGGTGCTATGATCCGAACCCTGCGCCGCAAAGAGTAAAAACTCGACGGTGCATTTCTGGCCGCCCGTGATCGGCCTTGCGCTCACCGCAACAGACCTGATTAGGAGAATCATCATGGCTTTCGAATTGCCGCCGCTGCCTTACGCACACGATGCCTTGCAGCCGCACATTTCCAAGGAAACCCTGGAATTTCACCACGACAAGCACCACAACACCTACGTCGTGAACCTGAACAACCTGGTGCCAGGCACCGAGTTCGAAGGCAAGACCCTGGAAGAAATCGTCAAGACTTCCTCGGGCGGCATCTTCAACAACGCCGCTCAGGTCTGGAACCACACTTTCTACTGGAACTGCCTGGCGCCAAACGCTGGCGGTCAACCAACCGGCGCACTGGCTGAAGCCATCAACGCAGCCTTCGGTTCGTTCGACAAGTTCAAGGAAGAATTCAGCAAAACCTCGATCGGCACCTTCGGTTCCGGCTGGGGCTGGCTGGTGAAAAAGGCTGACGGTTCCCTGGCTCTGGCCAGCACCATCGGCGCCGGCAACCCGCTGACCAGCGGTGACACCCCGCTGCTGACCTGCGATGTCTGGGAACACGCTTACTACATCGACTACCGCAACGTTCGTCCAAAGTATGTCGAAGCGTTCTGGAACCTGGTCAACTGGAAGTTTGTTGCTGAGCAGTTCGAAGGCAAAACCTTCACTGCTTAAGCTGCGCGCCAGATAAAAAACCCGGCCATGGCCGGGTTTTTTTATGCCTGCGATTTATATAGGAGCTACCGCAGGTTCGGGCGGCCTTCAGCAGCGCCTGCAGGAGAATAGCGTTGTTCTCACGAGCAATGCCGCCACCGGCCGCTTGCCCCCGTGTCACAGAGGACTAACATCCAACAGAAGAAAATTTGCCCCGCATCGCTCAAGTTGAGGGCTAAAACTACCGACATAGTGCAAATAGGGCTAATACTCCAGATGGCAGGGTGCAGGCCAAGCCTTCAGGCAAATTATCCTGTGCCCGATTGTCCCTTTGACTGCCAACACGGGATTGCCAATACTCATGGCAAATTGACGCTACCCGCACGGAACAAGGAATAACCCTTTGAAGCTGGAACTCAAGAACAGCTTGTCGGTGAAGTTGCTCCGGGTCGTGCTCCTGTCAGCATTGATCGTCGGCGTTGTCTTGAGCTGCGCGCAGATTGTTTTCGACGCCTACAAGACCCGTCAGGCGGTGGCTGGTGACGCCGAACGGATCCTCGACATGTTCCGCGATCCGTCGACTCAGGCCGTTTACAGCCTTGATCGGGAAATGGGCATGCAGGTAATCGAAGGCCTGTTCCAGGATGAGGCCGTGCGCCAGGCGTCCATCGGCCATCCCAACGAAGCCATGCTCGCGCAAAAATCCCGCGAATTGCAGCATTCCAGCAGCCGCTGGTTGACCGACCTGATCCTGGGTCAGGAGCGCACGTTCACCACGCAACTGGTGGGACGCGGCCCCTACAGCGAATATTACGGCGACCTGAGCATCACCCTCGACACCGCCACCTATGGCGAAGGTTTTATCGTCAGCTCCGTGATCATCTTCATCTCTGGCGTTCTGCGTGCATTGGCCATGGGCCTGGTGCTGTATCTGGTTTATCACTGGCTGCTGACCAAACCGCTGTCGCGGATCATCGAGCACCTTACCGAGATCAATCCGGACCGTCCCAGCGAGCACAAGATCCCGCAGCTCAAGGGCCACGAGAAAAACGAGCTGGGCATCTGGATCAACACCGCCAACCAGTTGCTCGAATCGATCGAGCGTAATACGCATCTGCGTCACGAGGCGGAAAACAGCCTGCTGCGCATGGCCCAGTACGACTTCCTCACCGGTCTGCCTAACCGTCAGCAATTGCAGCAGCAACTGGACAAGATTCTGGTCGACGCCGGCAAACTGCAACGCCGGGTCGCGGTGTTATGCGTGGGGCTGGACGACTTCAAGGGCATCAACGAGCAGTTCAGCTATCAGACCGGTGACCAATTGCTGTTGGCGTTGGCCGATCGACTGCGCGCCCACAGCGGTCGCCTCGGCGCCCTCGCCCGTTTGGGCGGCGATCAGTTCGCCCTGGTGCAAGCCGATATTGAACAACCCTACGAAGCGGCGGAACTGGCGCAAAGCATTCTCGATGACCTGGAAGCGGCGTTCGCCCTTGATCATCAGGAAATCCGCCTGCGCGCGACCATCGGCATCACCCTGTTCCCGGAGGACGGCGACAGCACCGAGAAGCTGTTGCAGAAGGCCGAACAGACCATGACGCTGGCCAAGACCCGCTCGCGCAACCGTTATCAGTTCTACATCGCCAGTGTCGACAGCGAGATGCGCCGCCGGCGTGAACTGGAAAAAGACCTGCGCGATGCGTTGCTGCGTGACCAGTTCTACCTCGTCTATCAGCCGCAGATCAGCTATCGCGATCACCGCGTGGTCGGTGTCGAGGCGCTGATTCGCTGGCAGCACCCGGAACACGGCCTGGTGCCGCCAGACCTGTTCATCCCGCTGGCCGAACAGAACGGCACGATCATCGCCATCGGTGAATGGGTACTCGATCAGGCCTGCAAGCAATTGCGCGAATGGCACGATCAGGGCTTCGCCGATCTGCGCATGGCGGTCAATCTGTCCACCGTGCAATTGCACCACGCCGAGCTGCCACGGGTGGTCAACAACCTGATGCAGATGTACCGCCTGCCGCCGCGCAGTCTGGAACTGGAAGTCACCGAAACCGGCCTGATGGAAGACATCAGCACCGCTGCCCAGCACTTGCTGAGCCTGCGTCGCTCGGGGGCGTTGATCGCCATCGACGACTTCGGCACCGGCTATTCGTCGCTGAGTTATCTGAAAAGCCTGCCGCTGGACAAGATCAAGATCGACAAGAGCTTCGTGCAGGATCTGCTGGACGACGACGACGATGCGACCATCGTTCGCGCGATCATCCAGCTGGGCAAAAGCCTCGGCATGCAGGTGATCGCCGAGGGCGTGGAGACCGCCGAGCAGGAGAGCTACATCATCTCCGAAGGCTGCCACGAAGGTCAGGGCTATCACTACAGCAAACCGCTGCCCGCGCGGGAGCTGAGCGTTTATCTCAAGCAGGCGCAGCGCAGCAACGCGGCAATCCTCTAGAAGATCAAAAGATCGCGGCCTCGTTCCACTCGACAGCTCCTACATTTGAAATGCGTTCTCCTGCAGGAGCTGCCGCAGGCTCGGGCCGCGATCGGACGATCTTTTGATCCTGATGCGCGAATAAGAAATATTTCCAAGCACTACCCTTTACACATAATGCGAAAGATTTGCATTATGTCGCAGTTTTGCGCTTCCAGCGCGAGTCCACTCAACTACCGAAGCAGGATGTTCGCCATGATTCGTATGCCTCTGGCTACCGCCAGTTTGCTGGCCATCGCTATTTCTCTCGCCGGTTGCGGCGAAGGCAAAGACAAAGAAAAAGCCTCCGAAATGACGCCGGCTTCCAGCAGCGCTGCTCCAGCCCCTGCCGCTGCGCCTGCTCCTGCTGCCGGTAAAGTTGACGATGCCGCCGCCAAAGCTGTGGTCGCGCACTACGCCGACATGGTCTTTGCCGTTTACAGCGATGCCGAATCCACCGCGAAAACCCTGCAAACTGCGATCGACGCCTTCCTTGCCAAACCGAATGCCGACACCCTGAAAGCCGCCAAGGCTGCCTGGGTCGCCGCTCGCGTTCCATACCTGCAGAGTGAAGTGTTCCGCTTCGGCAACACCATCATCGACGATTGGGAAGGTCAGGTTAACGCCTGGCCACTGGACGAGGGTCTGATCGACTACGTCGACAAATCCTACGAGCACGCACTGGGTAACCCGGGTGCCGCTGCCAACATCATCGCCAACACCGAAGTACAGGTCGGCGAAGACAAGGTCGACGTCAAAGACATCACCCCGGAAAAACTCGCCAGCCTGAATGAACTGGGCGGTTCCGAGGCCAACGTCGCCACTGGCTACCACGCCATTGAATTCCTGCTGTGGGGCCAGGACCTCAACGGTACCGGCCCTGGCGCTGGCAACCGTCCTGCTTCCGACTACCTGGAAGGCGCCGGTGCCACTGGCGGTCACAACGATCGTCGCCGCGCCTACCTGAAGTCCGTGACCCAATTGCTGGTCAACGACCTGCAAGAAATGGTGGGTAACTGGAAGCCGAACGTGGCTGACAACTACCGCGCCACGCTGGAAGCCGAGTCGGGCGAAACCGGTCTGCGCAAAATGCTCTTCGGCATGGGCAGTCTGTCCCTGGGCGAACTGGCGGGCGAGCGCATGAAGGTTTCTCTGGAAGCCAACTCTCCGGAAGACGAACAGGACTGCTTCAGCGACAACACTCACTACTCGCACTTCTACGATGCCAAAGGCATTCGTAACGTTTACCTGGGCGAGTACACCCGTGTTGACGGCACCAAGATGACCGGCGCCAGCCTCTCGTCGCTGGTGGCCAAGGCCGATCCGGCTGCCGACACTGCGCTGAAAGCCGATCTGGCCGCTACCGAAGCCAAGATCCAGGTCATGGTTGATCACGCCAACAAGGGTGAGCACTACGACCAACTGATCGCGGCGGGCAACACTGCCGGCAATCAGGTCGTGCGTGACGCCATCGCCTCCCTAGTCAAGCAGACCGGTTCGATCGAAGCCGCTGCCGGCAAACTGGGCATCAGCGACCTGAACCCGGACAACGCTGATCACGAGTTCTGATCAACCGCGTTTGAGTTAAAAAAGGCGACCTTCGGGTCGCCTTTTTCATGCCTGCTTTCTGTGGTGATGCTGATGGCCCCATCGCTGGCAAGCCAGCGATGGCTGCACCTCGGTACCCAGCGAATAGCTGCGCCACATCAAGTAAACGATAATTCCTCTTATTCAAACTCCCTCGCCCTGTTAGACTTTGCGCCTTTGTTTTCGCCCGTTCGCAGGATGTCTGATGCCCTCGCTGCCTCTTCGCTTGTCCGCACTGTTTCTGGCCCTGGGCCTGAGTGCCTGCGATGACGCCCCGCGTTTCACCAAGGCTGAGCCCGGTGAAGCACGCTCGGGCGGTGCGGCGACCGTGCGCAAGACCGATCAGAACGCATTCTCCCTGCCCTCGGCCAACCTGCCGCCGTCGCGGCGGGTGGATTTCAGCGTCGGCAACAGTTTCTTTCGCAGCCCATGGGTGACCGCGCCGTCGACCACCACCGCCCGCGACGGCCTTGGCCCGCTGTTCAACACCAACGCCTGCCAGAACTGCCACATCAAGGACGGTCGCGGTCATCCGCCACTGCCGAACGCGGCCAACTCGGTGTCCATGCTGGTGCGCCTGTCGATCCCCGACGCGCCGCAATACGCCAAAGTCATCGAGCAGCTCGGCGTGGTGCCGGAGCCAGTGTACGGCGGGCAGTTCCAGGACATGGCCGTGCCGGGCGTGGTGCCGGAAGGCAAGGTGCGGGTCGAGTACACGCCGGTTCCGGTGCGTTTCAAGGACGGCACCGAAGTCGAACTGCGCAAACCGGTGTTGCAGATCACTCAACTCGGCTACGGCCCCATGCACCCCGACACGCGTTTCTCGGCGCG
Source organism: Pseudomonas sp. A0308 (assembly GCF_044218815.1). Taxonomy (NCBI): domain Bacteria; kingdom Pseudomonadati; phylum Pseudomonadota; class Gammaproteobacteria; order Pseudomonadales; family Pseudomonadaceae; genus Pseudomonas; species Pseudomonas sp. A0308. Next base: position 4,841,232 of record NZ_CP162581.1, on the reverse strand, counting down.
TGTCGCCCCGCCGATGATCGGCCTCGGCCTGCTCGAAGCGATCCCCGAAGACGCGATCCTCGCCATCGCCGCCGCGCAGGCCAAAGACAAAAACGGCATCAATGGCCGGCCGAACCGCGTTTGGGACGACGAACTGCAAAAAACCGTCATCGGTCGATTTGGCTGGAAAGCCGGGCAACCCAACCTCAATCAACAGAATGTTCACGCGTTTTCAGGTGATATGGGCCTCACCACCAGCCTGAGACCGTTCGATGACTGCACCGACACGCAAACCGCCTGCAAACAGGCACCGAACGGCAATGGCCCGAATGGCGAGCCGGAGGTCAGCGATAACATCCTGCGACTGGTGCTGTTTTACAGCCGCAACCTGGCCGTGCCCGCGCGCCGAGGCATTAACGACGAGCAAGTGCTGGCCGGCAAAAACCTGTTCTTCCAGGCCGGTTGCCAGTCGTGTCACACACCGAAATACACCACCGCCGCCAACGCGGCCGAACCTGAACTGGCCAGTCAAGTGATTCGCCCGTACAGCGATCTGCTGCTGCATGACATGGGCGACGGTCTGGCCGACAACCGCACGGAATTCCAGGCCTCCGGCCGCGACTGGCGCACGCCGCCGTTGTGGGGGATCGGCCTGACGCAAGCGGTCAGTGGCCACACCCAGTTTTTGCATGATGGTCGCGCACGTAATTTGCTCGAAGCGGTGCTCTGGCACGGCGGCGAAGCACAAGCTGCGCAGCAACAGGTTTTAGCTTTCAATGCCGAGCAGCGTGCCGCGCTGCTGGCGTTTTTGAACTCACTTTAAATACAGATAAAGATCCGGGAGCCCGACATGTTCCGTCCCAAGCTGTTGTTCACCAGCCTTGCCGCCATCGCCCTCGGCGCCTGTTCGCCGCAGGATCCGCAAGCGGTTACCTCGGCTGCCATCGCCAAATCGGTGATCCTGCCGACCTACACGCGCTGGGCAGAGGCCGACAAGCAACTGGCCGTCAGCGCCCTCGCCTACTGCCAGGGCAAAGAGACGCTGGAAACCGCCCGCGCCGACTTCCTCCACGCACAGAAAGCCTGGGCCGAGCTGCAACCGTTGCTGATCGGGCCACTGGCCGAGGGCAACCGTTCCTGGCAGGTGCAGTTCTGGCCCGACAAGAAGAACCTGGTCGGCCGTCAGGTCGAGCAACTGGTCCTCGCGCAACCGCAGATCGACGCCGCCGCACTGGCCAAATCGAGCGTAGTCGTGCAAGGCCTGTCGGCGTATGAATACATCCTGTTCGACGCCAAGCCAGACGTCGCCAACGCCGAGCAGAAAGCCAAATACTGCCCACTGCTGATCGCCATCGGCGAACGCCAGAAGCAATTGGCCGAAGAGATTCTGCAAGGCTGGAACAACACCGACGGCATGCTCGCGCAGATGAGCAAGTTCCCCAACCAGCGCTACGCCGACTCCCACGAAGCGATCGCCGATCTGCTGCGTGTGCAAGTCACCGCACTCGACACCCTGAAGAAAAAACTCGGCACGCCGATGGGCCGTCAGAGCAAAGGTGTGCCGCAGCCATTCCAGGCTGATGCGTGGCGCAGCCAGTCGTCAATGACCGCGCTGGAAGCCAGCCTCGCCGCCGCCAAAACCGTTTGGGAAGGCGTCGACAACAAAGGCCTGCGCGGTCTGTTGCCGGCTGAGCAAAAGCCACTGGCGGACAAGATCGATGCTGCCTACGGCGCGTCGCTGAAACTGTTCGACAGCACTCAGCGCTCGCTCGGCGAAATGCTTGAAGACGACGCGGGGCGTCAGCAACTCAACGATATCTACGACAGCCTCAACGTCGTCCATCGCCTGCACGAAGGCGAACTGGCCAAGGCGCTGGGCATTCAACTGGGCTTCAACGCCAACGACGGTGACTGATGAGGGCAAGTGCCATGCTGCGACGCCAGGCTCTGACTTTAGGTAGTTTGCTGCTGGGAGCAGTGACGCTGGGCGGCTGGACGCTGTTCAAACGCAAGGATCAGAGCCCGCTGCTGCTGTCGGCTCGCGACGATACCGACGGCAAACACTACGCCGTCGGCTATCGGCTGGATGGCACGCGCGTATTCGCCACCGAGGTGGGTCAGCGCTGCCACGACATCATCAATCATCCTACGCTGGCGATTGCGCTGTTCGTCGCCCGCCGGCCGGGTACCGAAAGCTACCTGATCGACCTGCGTGACGGCACGTTGCTGCAAACCGTGACGTCGCAGCCGAACCGGCATTTCTACGGCCACGCCGTGGTGCACAAGGACGGCGAATACCTGTACGCCACCGAGAACGACACCACCGATCCGGGTCGTGGCCTGCTCGGGGTGTACAAGTTCGAAGGCGAGCGGCTGGTGCACAGCGGCGAGATTTCCACCCATGGCCTCGGCCCGCACCAGGTGTCGTGGATGCCCGACGGCGAGACGCTGGTGGTGGCCAACGGCGGGATTCGGACCGAGGCGGAAAGCCGCGTCGACATGAACCTCAGCGCCATGGAGCCGAGCCTGGTCCTGATGCAACGCGACGGCACCCTGCTGAGCAAGGAAACCCTCGCCCAGCAGATGAACAGCGTGCGCCACCTGGGGATCGCCAGCGACGGCACCATCGTCGCCGGTCAGCAATTCATGGGCGCGTCACACGAGCGCTCGGAGCTGCTGGCGATCAAACGTCCGGGGCAACCGTTCGTGGCGTTCCCGGTGCCGGAGCATCAGTTGCAGTCGATGGGTCACTACACCGCCAGCGTCGCGGTGCACAGCGACCTGCGACTGGTGGCGCTGACCGCCCCGCGTGGTAACCGCTTTTTCATCTGGGATCTGGACAGCGGCGCAGTCCGCCTCGACGCACCGCTGCCCGATTGCGCCGGCGTCGGTGCGGTGCAGGACGGCTTTGTCGTGACCTCGGGTCAGGGGCGTTGCCGCTACTACGATTGCCGTCAGAATGAACTGCTGGCCAAGCCGCTGGAATTACCGGCAGGGCTCTGGGACAACCATCTTCATCTGATGGCGTGACACGCCTTTAAAAGATCGCCGCCTTCGGCAGCGCCTACAGGGGATCACGGTCTCCTGGAGCGCGGCAGACGGCGGCGATCTTTTTCCATTCCCCGTAAAAACTGCCAGTTGGAATCCCCCCTGAACTCGGAGTAATGTTGCCCGCCTGTCTCACCTGATTTATCCAAGGAACTGGAAATATGCTGCGTCGCCGCATGCTGATCATGTTGGGTGTTGTTTTGCTGATTGTCCTGGTGCTGGGCGGTTACAAAGCCTTTTCGATTTACACCATGGTTCAAGGCTTCTCCAAGCCGAAACCGCCGATCAGCGTTGCCGTGGCCACTGCCAGCGAGCGCCCGTGGCAGATGCGTTTGCCCACCGTCGGCAGCCTCAAGGCCCTGCAAGGCGTCGACCTGAGCCTGGAATCCTCCGGCACCGTCACCGAGCTCAAATTCGAATCAGGACAGAAGGTCAAGGCCGGGCAACCGCTGCTGCAACTCGACAGCGCCGTTGAAGCCGCTCTGCTGGAGACCGCCAAAGCCGACCTGGGTCTGGCGCAACTGGACTTCGGGCGTGGCAGCCAACTGATCGACAGTCGCGCCATTTCCAAAGGTGAATACGACCGACTCTCGGCGGTTCTGCAAAAAGAGCGGGCCACGGTCAATCAGCTCAACGCAGCGCTGGCGAAAAAACGTATCCTCGCACCGTTCAGCGGCACCATCGGCATCCGTCAGGTCGACATCGGCGACTACCTCGCCAGCGGCACCAAAATTGCCACTTTGCAGGATCTGAGCAGCCTCTACGCCGACTTCTATGTGCCCGAACAATCGGTGCCGAAACTCGCTATCGGCCAACCAGTGAATATCTCCGCCGCCGCTTACCCCGGGCAGGTTTTTTCAGGGAAGATCAGCGCGATCAACCCGCTCGTAGAAAGCTCCACGCGTAACGTGCTGGTCCGCGCCACCCTGGCGAACCCCGACGGCAAACTGTTGCCGGGCATGTTCGCCAGCCTCGAAGTGCTGCTGCCCGATCCGCAGAAATACATCGTGGTGCCGGAAAGCGCGATCACCTACACCCTCTACGGCAACTCGATTTACGTGGTCGGGCAGAAGAAAGCCGAGGACGGCAGCCTCGAAAAAGACGACAAGGGCCAACCAGTGCTGATTGCCGAGCGGCGCTTCATCGAAACCGGTGAGCGCCGCGATGGGCTGGTGATGATCAACAAGGGCGTGCAGAGCGGCGAACACGTGGTGACGGCCGGCCAGATCAAACTGGACAACGGCGCACACATTGCCATCAGCGACGACAAGACCCTCGGCGAGCAGAACAGTCCGCCCCGCGCCGACTGATCAAGGAATCCCCATGGCTTTTACCGACCCGTTCATCCGCCGCCCGGTGCTCGCCACCGTGGTCAGCCTGCTGATTGTGCTACTGGGCTTCCAGGCCTGGAGCAAGCTGCCGCTGCGCCAATACCCGCAAATGGAAAACGCCCTGATCACGGTGACCACCGCCTACCCCGGGGCCAACGCCGAAACCATTCAGGGCTATATCACCCAGCCGATGCAGCAGAGTCTGGCCAGCGCCGAGGGCATCGACTACATGACCTCGGTCAGTCGCCAGAACTTCTCGGTGATTTCGATTTACGCGCGCATCGGCTCCAATACCGACCGCCTGTTTACCGAGTTGCTGTCCAAGGCCAACGAAGTCAAAAACAAACTGCCGCAAGACGCCGAAGACCCGGTGCTGAGCAAGGAGTCCGCCGACGCCTCGGCGCTGATGTACATCAGCTTCTTCAGCAAGGACCTGAGCAACCCGCAGATCACCGACTACCTGTCACGGGTGATCCAGCCAAAACTGGCAACCCTGCCAGGCATGGCCGAAGCGGAGATCCTCGGCAATCAGGTATTCGCCATGCGCCTGTGGCTTGATCCGGTGAAGCTCGCCGGTTTCGGCCTCAGCGCCAGCGACGTGACCAACGCCGTGCGCCAGTACAACTTCCTCTCCGCCGCCGGCGAAGTGAAAGGCGAGTACGTGGTCACCAGCATCAACGCCAACACTGAATTAAAGTCCGCCGAAGCCTTCGCGGCGATTCCGCTGAAGGTCAGTGGCGACAGCCGCGTGTTGCTCAGCGATGTCGCGCGGGTCGAAATGGGCGCGGAAAACTACGACTCGATCAGCTCGTTCGGCGGCACGCCTTCGGTGTATATCGGCATCAAGGCCACGCCGGGGGCCAACCCGCTGGATGTGATCAAGGAAGTGCGCAAGATCATGCCGGAGCTGGAGGCGCAGCTGCCGCCGAACCTCAAAAGCGAGATCGCCTACGACGCCACGCTGTTCATTCAGGCCTCCATCGATGAAGTAGTGAAAACCCTGTTCGAGGCGGTGCTGATCGTCATCGTCGTGGTGTTCCTGTTCCTCGGCGCGCTGCGTTCGGTGGTGATTCCGGTGGTGACCATTCCACTGTCGATGATCGGCGTGATGTTCTTCATGCAGATGATGGGCTACTCGATCAACCTGCTGACCCTGTTGGCGATGGTGCTGGCCATCGGCCTGGTGGTCGACGATGCGATTGTCGTGGTGGAGAACATCCACCGACATATCGAGGAAGGAAAAACCCCGTTTGACGCAGCGCTTGAGGGCGCGCGTGAAATCGCCATGCCGGTGGTGTCGATGACCATCACTCTGGCGGCGGTTTATGCACCAATCGGTTTTCTCACCGGGCTGACCGGAGCGCTGTTCAAAGAGTTCGCGCTGACCCTGGCCGGTGCCGTGGTGATTTCCGGCGTCGTCGCCCTGACCCTGTCACCGATGATGTGTGCGTTTTTGCTGCGCCACGAGGAAAACCCCACAGGCCTGGCGCATCGACTCGACCGCATCTTCGACAGCCTCAAGCGCCGCTACCAGAGCACCCTGCATGGCACGTTGAACACCCGCCCGGTGGTGCTGGTGTTCGCCTTGATTGTGCTGTGCCTGATCCCGGTGTTCCTCAAGTTCACCAAATCGGAACTGGCGCCGGACGAAGACCAGGGCATCATTTTCATGATTGCCACCGCCCCGCAGCCGACCAACCTCGATTACCTGAGCACCTACACCGACGAATTCATCAAGATCTTCAAGGAGTTTCCGGAGTACTACTCCTCGTTCCAGATCAACGGCTACAACGGCGTACAGGCGGGCATTGGCGGGTTCCTGCTCAAGCCCTGGAACGAGCGCAGCCGTACCCAGATGGAAATCCTGCCCGAGGTGCAAGGCAAACTGCAGAGCATTCCGGGCTTGCAGATTTTCGGCTTCAACCTGCCCTCCCTGCCCGGCACGGGTGAAGGCTTGCCATTCGAGTTCGTGATCAACACTGCCAACGACTACGAACTGCTGCTGCAAGTGGCCGACCGGATCAAGAAACGCGCCATGGAGTCAGGCAAGTTTGCCTTCGTCGACCTCGATCTGGCGTTCGACAAACCGGAAGTGGTGGTCGACATCGACCGCGCCAAAGCGGCGCAGATGGGCGTGTCGATGCAGGCTCTGGGCGGCACGCTGGCGACATTGCTCGGTGAGGCGGAAATCAACCGTTTCACCATCGAAGGGCGCAGCTACAAGGTCATCGCCCAGGTCGAACGCCCCTTCCGTGACAACCCGGACTGGCTGAACAACTACTACGTGAAAAACGCGCAGGGCGAGTTGCTGCCGCTGTCGACGCTGATCAAGGTCAGCGACCGCGCACGACCGCGTCAACTCAACCAGTTCCAACAGCTCAACGCGGCGAAGATCTCTGGTTTTCCGTTGGTGAGCATGGGCGAGGCGATCGACACCGTATTGCAGATCGCCCGGGAAGAGGCGCCGGCCGGGTTCGCGTTCGACTATGGCGGCGCATCGCGACAATTCGTGCAGGAAGGCAGTGCCTTGTGGGTGACGTTCGCGCTGGCGCTGGCGATCATTTTCCTGGTGCTGGCGGCGCAGTTCGAAAGTTTCCGTGATCCCTTGGTGATTCTGGTGACGGTGCCGCTGTCGATCTGCGGTGCGCTGATCCCGCTGTTCCTCGGCTGGTCGAGCATGAACATCTATACCCAGGTCGGCTTGGTGACGTTGATCGGGCTGATCAGCAAGCACGGGATCCTGATCGTCGAGTTCGCCAACCAGTTACGCAAGGACAGGGGCCTGTCGGCGCGTGAAGCGGTCGAAGAGGCCGCCGCGATTCGGCTACGCCCGGTGTTGATGACCACGGCAGCGATGGTGTTCGGCATGGTGCCGCTGATTCTGGCGACCGGCGCGGGGGCCGTCAGCCGGTTTGATATCGGGATGGTGATTGCGACGGGGATGTCGATCGGGACGCTGTTTACGCTGTTCGTTTTGCCCTGCATCTACACCCTGCTGGCGAAACCCGATCCCAAACAAACCCAATAACCATGTGGGAGCGAGCCTGCTCGCGAATAAGGTGTGTCAAATTACATAGATGTTGACTGACACGCCCTCTTCGCGAGCAGGCTCGCTCCCACAGGGGCTGGGGTGAACCCTGATAAAGCACAATAAAAAAGGCCTCGCATCTGCGAGGCCTTTTATTTGGGCTTCAATCGGTTCAACTCTGTGGCCTCATGCCTTGCGTCAGTCCGAACATGAACAACAACAAATCATGATCGGGTTGAGTTGCCACGGAGGCTTTCGCCACCCGTGGTACTGCACAGTGCGCATCCGTCGTGGACGCGCCGAGAACCTGCATGCGCGGCTGCTCCCAGGCAGCCACCGCCAGTGAAGCAACTGCCAAGGCTCCTACCAAAAACAAACCTCGTGCAATTTCGAGTTTCATCGCTATAAACCTTTGATAGCGCTGCCAAACGCCGTCTCGTAAAAGTAGACGAGTTTTTTCCAGTCCGCGTCGCGGAACGACGAGTGGCGACGCAATTGCTTCATGTCATGGGAGGCGGCGCGATAAGCGGTCAGACGCTGGCGGCATTTCTCAAGATCGATCAACGCCACTTCAGCGGTGGCCGACTCGCCTTCGCCCGTCACCCGTACAAAAACGTGTTTGATGTAGATGCAGCTGTGCTGCCAGCGGCCCTTGTGCATACGCGCCAGGTTTTCGGCCAGATCCTTGAGCACACGCTCATAGATCGCGTCGCCGCACTGATCGCGACCACCGGCAGACGCCAGCCAGTGTTCCAGTTCCTGGAAACCGTCCAGAGACTTGGTCACCAGCAGAGCGCGCCACTTGTGCTGCGGATCAGGCTGGGCACCGCAGAAAACGATTTGCGGCACGCGCACGCCGAGCTTGCTGACACCGGTCAGGGCATCCAGCTCGCGCAGTACAGTCGGGCGTCCGAACGGATGCAGCCAACTCCGATAAATGTGACCGGTCTGGCGTTTGGCATACAGCAACTGGCCATCGCGACCGACAATCCGTTGCACGCCACTTTCGCCGCCACGGCGCACATTGGGTTCTTCGACCCACTCACCGCGCTGACTCCAGTAGTAGTCGAAACTATCCTGAGGAGTCACTTGCGCTTCTGCTGCCATTTGCACTGCCATCCTTTACCTCTTGCGTAATACGTAAACTCGCCACATCGCATAGAGCGGAATAAAGTCGAGTTGTTCCTGAATGCGGAAGCCCGCTGCTTCAAATTCTTTTTCGATCGTAGCCGCCGGAATCAAAAAGCGATTCTGGTAATCACGGTTGGGACGATCCTTCTCCGCGCGCTTGCGTTTCCAGGCCTTGAAATTGCCGTCGACCCACAACGAGACGATCACGCTGTCACGGGTCACGCGCTCGAACTCACGCAGAATCGCCATCCGGTGCTCGGCTTCTCCGATGTGGTGGAGCAAGCGCATGCAGAAAATGCTGTCGACGGCGTTATCTGGCAGAGCAATATCGAAAGCGGAGGTGTGCAAGGGTTTAACCCGCTTCACCACATCCGCCGGTTGTCCTTCCAATGCGATCTTGATCATCGACTCGGAGTTGTCCGCACCGATAATCACCCGATTGGGCTTTTCCGCCAGCAACGGCCAGAAGCGTCCGGCACCGCAAGGCAAATCAAGCACCAGACCGGGTTCGCCAGCCAGTGTCAGAGCCTTGCGCGCCAGTTGCTCGTCACGCAGATGGGAAAGACGACGTCCGAGGCCTTCTTTATGCTTGCGCAGATATTTCTTAGCGTGTTGATCGTCGTACTTTTCGGAAAAATCGAGCTTGATCGGGCCGGTCATCACCAGGACTCCTGAATTACTGATGGCACCACCTTAGGGAGCGGCGTGTCAGCAGCAGGTCGTCCAAATGTGAAAAAAATGTCAGGTAAACCGACAAATTATTACAACGTTATACAGGATTTAGACAGGTTGACGGGAGTAGCCTAGAGCCACTATTTGCGTCCGAAATGGCCAAGATCTACCTCGAAGCGGCAACCATTAGGTTCCATCGTGCTCAGGCTGACAGTCCAGCCCTGGTTTTCGCAGATGCGTTGTACCAGTGACAAGCCCAGCCCCAGACCGTCCCCGCGCTTCTCGCTGCCACGCACGAAAGGCTCGAACATGGCCTCACGTTTCTCTTCAGGAATGCCGACGCCGGAGTCTTCGACGACGAATCCGTTGGCGGTGAGCGTCAGGCGAATGAAACCGTGCTCGGTGTAATGCAATGCATTGCGCAGCAAATTTCCCATCACGGCATTCAGCAGGGTTGCGTTATAGCGGGTATCCGCTGGGTTACCGGGATCAAGGGTGAGGGTCAGTCCCTTGCGCTCGATCGGCTCGCGCCACAGGCACACCAGACTTTCTGCCACTTGCGTCAGGTTTTGCTGTGGTGCCGCCCCGGCCTCTTCATTCTGTGCGCGGGCGAGCATCAGGAAGGTCTGCACCAACTCGCGCATTTCCTCGCTGGCGCGGGCAATACGCTCGACCTGAGAACGGCCGCGCTGGTCGATCCCCGGGTTTTCCAACAGCAGTTCGCAAGAGCTCGCCAGCACCATCAACGGCGTGCGCAACTCGTGACTGACGTCACTGGTGAACAGCCGTTCGCGGGTCAGAGCTTGGCGCAAACGCCCCAGCGTGGCATCGAACGCCACCGCCAGTTCACCGACTTCATCCGCCGCGTAGTCCGGCGCCAGCGGCGGCGCCAGACCCAGCAATTGATCCCGATGGCGAACCTGGCGTGCGAGGCGCACCACGGGCGCCATGACCTTGCGCGCAAGGACCCAGCCGAGGAATACCGCTAATGCGAGGCTGAGCACAAAGCCCACCAGCACCACGGCAAACAGCACGCGCTCACGTTCTTCGAAATCGCTTTGATCCTGCAGCAGCACATACCGCCGGCCATCAACGACTTCGACCATGGCGTGATATGACAGCTGCTCGCGGAACACTTCATGGAAACCCGCATCCAGATGACGCAGATCCTTGGGCAAGTCGAAGTCGCCGGGGCCACCACTGAAGTAGAACAGTTGATCCGGCTCCGGGCGATGGCTCCAGTCGGAGACATTGTCCATCAGCAACAGACGTTGCAGATCGCCGCCCAGCCCTGCCGAAATCAGTTTTTCCTCGACCAGATGCACCGTCGCGACAATGCCCATGGCGAAAGCGCCGGCAACCAGTGCGCTCATCAGCGCAAAGGCGATGATGATCCGTTGAGAAAGGCTTTGCTTAAACTCCATCACGCCCCTCGGCCAAGCGATAACCGACGCCGTGCACGGTGTGCAGCAAGGGTTTGGCAAACGGTTTATCGATCACCTGACGCAATTGGTGGACGTGGCTGCGCAGGCTGTCGCTGTCCGGGCAGTCATCACCCCACAGCGCCTCCTCGAGAATTTCCCGACGCAGCACGTGCGGGCTCTTCTGCATCAATACCGCCAGCAGTTTGAGGCCGACCGGGTTGAGCTTGAGCAGCTTGCCTTCGCGGGTCACTTCCAGGGTGTCGAGGTCGTAGCTCAGATCGGCGACCTGCAAGGCACGCCGGCCGCCGCCCTGCGCACGGCGCATGACCGCTTCGATCCGCGCAGCCAGTTCTGACAAGGCGAAGGGCTTGATCAGGTAATCGTCGGCGCCGGACTTGAAGCCCTGCAAACGGTCGTCCAGTTGATCGCGAGCGGTGAGCATGATCACCGGGGTGTCACGGCGGGCGTCCTCGCGCAGGCGTTTGCACAAGGTGTAGCCGTCGATACCGGGCAGCATGATGTCGAGCACGATCAGGTCGTAGTGCTCAGTGGCCGCCAGATGCAGACCCGACAGACCGTCCTGGGCGCAATCGACGGTATAGCCCTTGAGCCCCAGGTAATCGGCCAGATTGGCCAGGATGTCGCGGTTGTCTTCAACCAATAGAATTCGCATGGGCACCTCTTGCGTACACGGTTACCGCCGTCATGGCTCGCGCAGCTTACGGCCAACGGTGGCTCAGGGCTAGGCATGTAGCGGGATGTTTATCGATAAACCGTTTGTTTGTGCCGGCCAACGATTTTTTCACCTTCGGTTAACAAATCACCCACGCACGCGGGCGCAGACTGCGCGCGATTACGCCCCTCAAAACACTTGCCGACCAAGGAATTGCCATGGTGTCGACCTCTGCCCGTCCCGTTTCAAGGCCTCTGAATTTCTGGTTGTGCTTGGGCATTCCTGCCTTGGCTGCACTGGTGCTGATGCTGCTCGAACTGACCGATCTGGACATGGATCTGGCCAGGCTGTTCTACGATCCGGTTGCGGGGGACTTCATCGGCCGGCACAGCTTCTTCCTCGAAGACATCCTGCACGACCGCGCCAAGCAGGTAGTGATCGCATTTTCGGTGTTCGCCATTTTCGGTTTCATCGGCGCGTTCTTCATCAACAGGCTCAAGCCGTTCAAGCGCGAGTTGGGCTGCCTGGTGCTGTCTCTTGGGCTGGCGACTTCGTTCGTGACGCCGGTCAAAGCGGTGACGGCCGTGCAATGCCCCTGGAGCCTGGAGCAATTCGGCGGCCATGAAACCTACAGCAAACTGATGGATCATCGCCCGCCGACCGACAAGCCCGGCCGTTGCTGGCCCGGCGGTCATGCGGCCACGGGGTTCACGTTGTTTGCGCTGTTCTTCGTGTTGCGTGACCGGCGACCGCGTCTGGCGCGACAGGCATTTGTCTTTGCCTTTGCCCTGGGCTCGGTGTTCTCGATCAGCCGGATGATGCAGGGCGCGCACTTCTTTTCGCACAACGTGTGGACGGCGATTTTCTGCTGGCTGATTTGTCTGGGATCGTATTACTGGGTGCTGTATCGCCCGGCGGTGAAGGCTGAATCGGTGGTCAACACACGACCGGTCAGCGTCTGAACTGACGCCATCGCTGGCAAGCCAGCTCCCACAGGGATCTCCAGTGTTCAGAGATGCCATGAGCAGCAGTGATCACTGTGGGAGTCTGGCTTGCCAGCGATGGCCGCGCCCAGGTTTCAGGTGAACCTCAAATCAGCGGCAATAAAAAACCCCGCCTGCTTATCGCAGGCGGGGTTTTTGCGTTACGGGGTAAGGCTGGGTTACATCATGCCGCCCATGCCACCCATGCCGCCCATGTCTGGCATACCGCCGCCAGCGCCGCCGTCTTTCTTCGGTGCATCGGCAATTGCAGCTTCGGTAGTCAGGATCAGACCGCCGATCGAGGCTGCAGCTTGCAGAGCCGAACGGGTAACCTTGGTTGGATCCAGGATGCCCATTTCGATCATGTCGCCGTATTCGCCAGTCGCAGCGTTGTAACCGAAGTTACCTTTGCCGTTTTTGACTTCGTTGACGACTACGCTTGGCTCGTCGCCGCTGTTGGCAGCGATCTGACGCATCGGCGCTTCAACAGCGCGACGCAGCACAGCAATACCGACGTTCTGGTCAGCGTTGTCGCCGGTCAGTTCGGTCAGGGCTTCCAGTGCACGGATCAGCGCAACGCCACCGCCAGGTACCACGCCTTCTTCAACGGCTGCGCGGGTTGCGTGCAGGGCGTCTTCAACGCGGGCTTTCTTCTCTTTCATTTCTACTTCGGAACCAGCGCCAACCTTGATCACTGCAACGCCGCCGGACAGTTTGGCCAGACGCTCTTGCAGTTTTTCACGGTCGTAGTCCGAGGAAGTTTCGGCAACCTGAGCACGGATCTGAGCGATACGCGATTCGATGTCGCCTGCAACGCCAGCACCGTCAACGATGATGGTGTTTTCCTTGGAGATGGTCACGCGCTTGGCGCTACCCAGGTTTTCCAGGGTGGCTGCTTCCAGGCTCAGGCCGATCTCTTCGGAGATAACGGTACCGCCGGTCAGAACAGCGATGTCCTGCAGCATGGCCTTGCGACGGTCGCCGAAGCCTGGAGCCTTGACGGCTGCAACTTTGACGATGCCACGCATGTTGTTCACAACCAGAGTCGCCAGGGCTTCGCCTTCAACGTCTTCCGATACGATCAGCAGTGGACGGCCGGCTTTGGCAACGGCTTCCAGTACTGGCAGCATTTCGCGGATGTTCGAGATCTTTTTGTCGACCAGCAGAACCAGCGGGCTCTCCAGTTCGGCAACCATGGTCTCAGGCTTGTTGACGAAGTACGGGGACAGGTAGCCACGGTCGAACTGCATGCCTTCTACAACCGACAGTTCGTTTTCCAGGCCAGTGCCTTCTTCAACGGTGATCACACCTTCTTTACCGACTTTTTCCATGGCTTCGGCAATGATTTCGCCGATGGAGCTGTCGGAGTTGGCCGAGATAGTACCGACCTGAGCGATTGCCTTGGTGTCAGCGCATGGCTTGGACAGGTTCTTCAGCTCTTTGACGATAGCGATGGTCGCTTTGTCGATACCGCGCTTGAGGTCCATCGGGTTCATGCCGGCAGCGACGGCTTTCAGGCCTTCGTTGACGATCGACTGAGCCAGAACGGTAGCGGTGGTAGTACCGTCGCCTGCGTCATCGTTGGCACGGGAGGCAACGTCTTTGACCAGCTGCGCGCCCATGTTTTCGAAACGGTCTTCGAGTTCGATTTCTTTGGCGACGGAAACGCCGTCCTTGGTGATGGTCGGAGCGCCGAAGCTCTTCTCGATGATCACGTTACGGCCTTTCGGGCCCAGGGTCGCTTTTACCGCGTCAGCCAGGACGTTGACGCCCTTGAGCATTTTCTTACGGGCGGAATCGCCAAACAGAACTTCTTTAGCAGCCATGATCGATATTCCTTAAATACTTTGTAGTAGCGGGAAAATGGACGGGGTAATCAGCCTTCGATAACGGCGAGAATTTCGTTCTCGCTCATTACCAGCAGGTCTTCGCCGTCGACTTTCACAGTGTTGCTGCCGGAGTAAGGACCGAACACAACCTTGTCGCCTTCCTTAACGGACAGTGCGCGCACTTCGCCGTTTTCCAGAGCTTTGCCCGGGCCTACAGCGAGAATCACACCGTGGTTGGCTTTTTCAGCAGCCGAACCTGGCAGGACGATACCGCCAGCGGTTTTCTTTTCTTCTTCGCTGCGACGGATTACGACGCGGTCATGCAGAGGACGAAGCTTCATTGTCGATCTCTCCTAATTGTGGTTTTCATCGGCCGGTGTATTCCCGGCGGGTTTAACAAATCCGGCCTTCGCCGGGTGCGCCTCGTCGAGCGAGACGCGGAAGTCTGACTGGCGCAAATGCCAGAAACCTTTCGGTGACCGTTACATAAGGGCGCATAAGCTTATTACAAGGGCGAACGCAGAAAATTTTTCATCGCAGCGCCCGGATGCAGCCCACATAAAAACCCGGCACCCGAGGGTGCCGTGTCGATCCAGGTGTCACTTGGTGTCGCGGTGTTCGAACTCGCCTTCGATCACGTTGGGCTCACGGCCCACCGTATCGCGTGGGGCAGGCCCGCCGCGTGGTTGCAGATCGTCAGCGAACGCACGTTGGCGCATCGCCTGATCTTCGGCGCGCTGGCGCATTTTATTGGCCAGCAGTCGACGCGTGAACGGCAGCAGCATCACCAGACCGACCACGTCGCTGATGAAGCCCGGCAGAATCAACAAACCACCGGCCAGTGCCAGCATCAGACCTTCAAGCATGGTTTGCGCAGGCAGTTCGCCGCGGTTCAGGCTTTCACGGGCACGCAGTGCAGTGGCCAGACCGGCGACGCGCAGCACGAACACCCCGAACATCGAGCCGAGAATGATCAGCAGCAGGGCCGGGAAGAACCCGATTGCCCCTGCCACTTTGACGAATACGAACAGCTCCAGCACCGGAAACAGCAGAAAGAGCAACAAAAAAGGGCGC
This sequence comes from Pseudomonas sp. A0308, assembly GCF_044218815.1. Lineage (NCBI taxonomy): Bacteria > Pseudomonadati > Pseudomonadota > Gammaproteobacteria > Pseudomonadales > Pseudomonadaceae > Pseudomonas > Pseudomonas sp. A0308. The sequence continues at coordinate 4,826,060 of NZ_CP162581.1, read as the reverse complement.
ATCTAACTTTCCTCTACGCAAGAAATGCCTTGCAGTAAGCCTTAGATGACGTCGCCCTTTCGTGAATTCAAGCGTCGGCCACTGCATTTTTTGGCCAATGCTCGGCGTGAGCCAGAGAAACCAAGGCTTCGCGCACTTGTATCGGCGTATGACATGGTGCTTGAAACGGCAACCAGTACAGCGCCTGACCGATGCGCAGGTGCATGCCTTCGGTGTCGATCCCGGCCAGTTGCGCCGGCGCGGTTTTCGGCAGCCCGGCCAGATCGACGTAGTGCGCGATGGCTTTGGCGTGGTCGCTGTTCATGTGTTCGACCATGCTGATCTCGGCTTTGCCGGCGAACGGGTTGGCCAAGGTCAGTTGATCGACCCAGTGAATGGCGCCGAAACCACCGATGTAGCGATGGCGCACCGGATTCAGCACCCAGAAATCGAAATCGTGAGCCTTGTGGTAGTTCTGCGAGTCGGGGAAGTAGCGGTAATAACGCTCGGCCGCCGCTTCAATGCTGGCGGTGTCTTCAAGCTTTTGCGCTTCGGCCAGATAGGTCAGGCGACCAACGGCCTGCACGTCATCTGCCTCGCGCTCACCCACCAGCATCGAGCATTTCGGGTCTTTTTGCAGATTGTGCGTGTGCTGGGCGATGCGGCTGATCAGGATCAACGGCCGGCCCTGCTCGTCCAGGCAATACGGCACGACGGAGCCAAAGGGAAAACCGGGCATGGATTTAGAGTGGGTCGAGAGCACTCCACGGTATTCCTTGAGAAGCAATTCTCGGGCATTCTTCGCCACTTCAACGCTCAATTTATGACTCCTTAAATAGAATCCGTCGAAAAAACGGACAGGTGCGCGGGATATGTTCCGCTCACCATCGGGCAATTCTCATGTGCAGCCAGGCCACATCGGGCGCAGATCGAGAGGCTCTCTAAAGGAAATCCACTCTGACCTGCTATCGGGGCATGCGAATGCAACTCAACGACAAAGTAATCATTATCACTGGCGGTTGCCAGGGTTTGGGCCGTTCGATGGCCGAGTATTTCGCCGGCAAAGGCGCGAAGCTGGCGCTGGTCGATCTGAACCAGGAAAAGCTCGACGACGCAGTCGCCGCCTGCAAAGCCAAAGGGGTCGAGGCCCGCAGCTACCTGTGCAACGTCGCCAATGAAGAACAGGTGGAGCACATGGTCGCGCAGGTTGCCGCCGATTTCGGCGCGATCCATGGTTTGATCAACAACGCCGGGATTCTGCGCGACGGCCTGCTACTGAAGGTCAAGGACGGCGAAATGACCAAGATGAGCCTGGCCCAATGGCAGGCGGTGATCGACGTCAACCTGACCGGCGTATTCCTCTGCACGCGCGAAGTCGCAGCAAAAATGGTCGAGCTGAAGACCGGCGGCGCAATCATCAACATCTCGTCGATATCCCGCGCAGGCAACGTTGGCCAGACCAACTATTCCGCGGCCAAGGCCGGTGTGGCGGCGGCGACCGTGACGTGGGCCAAGGAACTGGCGCGTTATGGCATTCGCGTAGCGGGCATTGCGCCGGGCTTCATCGAAACCGAGATGACCCTGGGCATGAAGCCGGAAGCGCTGGAGAAGATGACCGCGGGAATTCCGCTCAAGCGCATGGGCAAACCGGAAGAGATCGCCCATTCGGCGGCGTACATCTTCGAGAACGACTATTACACCGGTCGGATTCTGGAGATGGATGGCGGGTTGCGTATCTGACTGACACTACAAAACCAATGTGGGAGCGAGCCTGCTCGCGAAAGCGCAGTGTCAGACAACTTCTTCGTTGACTGACACTTCCTCTTCGCGAGCAGGCTCAATCCCACAGGTTTCTCAGCGTTGCTGAACTATCAATCGTCGCTGATGGTGATGTTCGGCATCGCGGGTGTTGCCGCTTCCTGCAACACAATCCGCGCGCCAACGTGACGGGCCAGTTCCTGATAGACCATGGCAATCTGGCTGTCCGGCTCGGCGATCACCGTTGGCTTGCCGCCATCGGCCTGTTCACGGATCAGCATCGACAACGGCAGCGAGGCCAATAGCTCGACGCCGTACTGCGTCGCAAGCTTCTCACCACCACCTTCACCGAACAGATGCTCGGCATGGCCGCAATTGGAGCAGATGTGCACGGCCATGTTTTCCACCACGCCCAACACCGGAATGTTGACCTTGCGGAACATTTCCACGCCTTTGCGCGCGTCGAGCAAGGCCAGATCCTGCGGTGTGGTGACGATCACAGCGCCTGCCACAGGGACTTTCTGCGCCAGGGTCAACTGAATGTCGCCGGTGCCTGGCGGCATGTCGATCACCAGATAATCGAGATCGCCCCACGCGGTTTGCGTAACCAGTTGCAGCAATGCGCCGGAGACCATCGGCCCACGCCAGACCATTGGCGTGTTGTCGTCCGTCAGGAACGCCATCGACATGACTTCGACGCCGTGGGCCTTGAGCGGCACGAACCACTTCTGATCCTTGATTTCAGGGCGAGTGCGCTCGGGAATGCCGAACATGATGCCCTGACTCGGGCCATAGATATCGGCATCGAGAATCCCGACCTTGGCGCCTTCACGCGCCAACGCCAGCGCGAGATTGGCAGCGGTGGTCGACTTGCCGACACCGCCCTTGCCCGACGCCACGGCCACCACGTTCTTGACGTTGGCCAGCCCCGGGATCTGCGCTTGAGCCTTGTGCGCGGCGATCACCGTGTTGACCTCGACTCTGGCAATCACTACGCCGTCGAGGTTTTCGATGGCCAGTTGCAGCAATTGCGCCCAGCCGCTTTTGAACAGGCCGGCGGCGTAACCGATTTCCAGCTGCACATTGACGCGGTCACCGACGATCTCGATGTTTTTCACGCAACCGGCGCTGACCGGGTCCTGGTTCAGGTAAGGGTCGGTGTATTGGCTGAGGACGGCTTCCACCGCTGCGCGAGTGACGGCACTCATGGGCAACTCCGATAACAAGACTGGGAAAAGATGGCGAGTATCGTACCTGAATGAAACAGGTGCACAGGGTGAAAAATATGCGCCAGCGCTTTATAGTGGCCGACCTCCGTTTCATCAAGTAGCGAAGCCCCACATGTCCGAGCCACGCAAGATCCTCGTCACCAGCGCCCTGCCCTACGCCAACGGTTCGATCCACCTTGGCCACATGCTGGAATACATCCAGACCGATATGTGGGTGCGCTTCCAGAAGCATCGCGGCAATCAATGCATCTACGTCTGCGCCGACGACGCCCACGGTTCGGCGATCATGCTGCGCGCAGAAAAGGAAGGCATCACCCCGGAACAACTGATCGGCAACGTGCAGGCTGAACACAGCGCCGACTTTGCCGAGTTCCTGGTTGATTTCGACAACTTCCACTCCACTCACGCCGAAGAAAACCGTGAGCTGTCGAGCCAGATCTACCTCAAGCTGCGTGACGCCGGGCACATCGCCCAACGTTCGATCACGCAGTATTTCGACCCGGAAAAGAAAATGTTCCTGGCCGACCGCTTCATCAAGGGCACCTGCCCGAAATGCGGCACTGAAGACCAGTACGGCGACAACTGCGAAAAATGCGGTGCGACCTACGCACCGACTGATCTGAAGGATCCGAAGTCGGCAATCTCTGGCGCCACCCCGGTGCTCAAGGATTCCCAGCACTTCTTCTTCAAACTGCCGGACTTCCAGGAAATGCTGCAAGGCTGGACCCGCAGCGGCACCTTGCAGGACGCCGTGGCCAACAAGATCGCCGAATGGCTGGACGCCGGCCTGCAGCAGTGGGATATCTCCCGCGATGCGCCGTACTTCGGTTTCGAGATCCCGGGCGAGCCGGGCAAGTATTTCTACGTATGGCTGGATGCGCCAATCGGCTACATGGCCAGCTTCAAGAATCTGTGCGACCGCACGCCGGATCTGGACTTCGACGCGTTCTGGGCCAAGGATTCCACTGCCGAGCTGTACCACTTCATCGGCAAGGACATCGTCAACTTCCACGCCCTGTTCTGGCCAGCCATGCTCGAAGGCGCCGGTTACCGCAAACCGACCGCGATCAACGTACACGGCTACCTGACCGTCAACGGCCAGAAGATGTCCAAGTCGCGCGGCACCTTTATCAAGGCCCGCACGTACCTGGATCACCTGTCGCCGGAATACCTGCGCTACTACTACGCGGCCAAACTGGGCCGTGGCGTCGACGACCTCGACCTGAACCTCGAAGACTTCGTGCAGAAGGTCAACTCCGACCTGGTCGGTAAAGTCGTCAACATCGCCAGCCGTTGCGCCGGCTTCATTCAAAAGGGCAATGCCGGCCTGCTGGTCGACAACAATGCCGCGCCGGAGCTGACCGAGGCTTTCCTCGCCGCCGCGCCAAGCATCGCCGACGCTTATGAAGCCCGCGACTTCGCCCGTGCCATGCGTGAAACCATGGCTCTGGCCGACCGCGCCAACGCCTGGATCGCCGACAAGGCACCGTGGTCGCTGAACAAGCAGGAAGGCAAACAGGATGAAGTCCAGGCGATCTGCGCCACCGGCATCAACCTGTTCCGCCAACTGGTGATCTTCCTCAAGCCGGTGTTGCCGCTGCTGGCCGCCGATGCCGAGGCGTTCCTCAACGTCGCCCCGTTGACCTGGAACGACCACACCACCCTGCTGGCCAATCATCAGCTCAACGAATTCAAGCCGTTGATGACCCGCATCGACCCGGTAAAAGTACAAGCCATGAGCGACGCCTCCAAAGAAGACCTGACCGCCAGCCAGACCGATACCGGCGTAGCCGCCCCTGCGGGTAACGGCGAGCTGGCCAAGGATCCGCTGTCGCCGGAAATCGACTTCGACGCATTCGCTGCGGTCGACCTGCGCGTTGCGCTGATCATCAAGGCAGAAGCCGTGGAAGGCGCCGATAAGCTGCTGCGCCTGACCCTGGATATCGGTGACGAGCAACGCAACGTGTTCTCCGGGATCAAGAGCGCTTATCCGGACCCATCCAAGCTCGACGGTCGCCTGACCATGATGATCGCCAACCTCAAGCCGCGGAAAATGAAGTTCGGTATTTCCGAAGGCATGGTGATGGCAGCAGGCCCTGGAGGTGAGGAAATCTACCTGCTGAGCCCGGACAGCGGCGCCAAGCCAGGTCAGCGCATCAAGTAAGACTCTGCGGCAAATCGATCCCACAGGCGTGCGCGCATGCCTGTGGGATTTTTCATATCTGGCCCACTCACCGTCGCTGCCGGATAATGCCTAACCTTATGAGACATCCGCCCGTTTTGCCGGCAGCCCCATGACCGAACTCGTGCTTACGCTTATCAGTGCCGCTCTGCTCAACAACTTCGTGTTGCACTGGCCGCTGGGCGTCGATCCGCTGTTGGCGGGCAGTCGTCGGCAGGTGCATGCGCTGGGGCTGGCGACGTTGTGCCTGATGGTCATCGTCGGCGTGGTTGGCTACACAGTCTGGCACTGGTTGCTGGTACCCCTGCAACTGCAAGCGCTGCGCCTGTTCGTGTTTTTGCCATTGAGCGTGTTGCTGATCGCGCCGTTGCTGAAACTGTTGGCGCGCGGGTTGCCAAACCTGCCGTTCGAGGGTTTGTGGCCGCTGTTGCTGGGCAACGCCGGCGTGCTTGGGCTGGCGCTGATCAATGCGCAGAGCGATCAAGGCCTGCTGCACGCGACAGCAATGAGCCTCGGTGCCGGGCTGGGTTTCTGGCTGGTGCTGAGTCTGTTCAGCGATTTGCGTGAGCGTACAACCGACAACGATATTCCCCTGCCCTTTCGCGGCCTGCCGATCGACCTGATCGGCGCCGGACTGATCGCAGTGATTTTTCTCGGATTCAGTGGACTGATCAAAACATGAGTCTGATTCAACGCATCGACGCCCTTCTGCCGCAGACTCAGTGCGGCAAGTGCGGTCATCCAGGATGCAAACCTTACGCACAGGGCATCGTCGACGGCGAGCCGATCAACAAATGCCCGCCGGGTGGTGATGAAACCATCGCGGCGCTGGCCGAACTGTTGAAAGTGCCGGTGCTGGAACTGGACATCAGTCGCGGTTCGGCGCCAGCGCAAGTGGCTTACATCCGCGAAGCAGAATGCATCGGCTGCACCAAGTGCATTCAGGCCTGCCCGATTGATGCCATCGTCGGCGCGGCGAAATTGATGCACACCGTTCTGATCGACGAATGCACCGGTTGCGATCTGTGCGTGGCGCCCTGCCCGGTGGACTGCATCGAAATGCATCCCCTGCCACCGAGCACACTGCCGGTGGTCGGTGGCCTCGCGTTCAGTCTTGAAGAACAGCGCGCGCGCGCCGCCAAACGTGATCACGCCCGCCAGCGCTTTGAACGACGCAATGCCCGTCTGCAACGCGAAGAACAACACAAACAGGCTGAGCGCGAGGCGCGAGCCAAACGCGCCGCTCAATCTGAAGTGACAACGCTCGACCCGGTGCAAGCTGCACTGGAACGCGTGCGCGGACAAAAATCCGCAGGCGCCGACGCCGAACTGAAAAAAGCCAAGATCGATGTCGCGATGAGCCGTGCGCAACTGCATAAATCGCTGAAAGCCTTCGGCCATCCGCCGACCTTTGAACAGCAGTCGCAATTGATCGTATTGCAGCAGCAATTCGAAGTGGCTGAACAGGCTTTGGCCAAACTCGAAAGCAGCGGACCCGCCACTCCGGCAGCTCCAGCGCCGGCGAAAGACGCAGACCTGAAACGGGCAAAAATTCAATTGGCCATGCGCCGCGCCGAACTGAAAAAGGCCCAGACCGCCGAAGCGCCGACCGAGCAGATTGCCACGCTGGAACAGGCGTTACGTGACGCCGAGCAAGCCCTTCACGCCGCCGAAGCGGCCAGCGATCAGCCTGTGCCTGACCTGGTGCGCGTGGAAAAACGCCCGATCGACAGCCAACTTCGTCAGTTGAAAACCGAATTGGCCTACGCCCGCGCGGACCTGAACAAACTCGAACGACACGCCGATACTCCGGCCGAAACCCTCGACAAGGCCCGCGCCCGCCTGCAGGACGCCGAGCGCCAGGTGCAAGATCATGTCGCCCCTTGAGACACCCGACGATCGCCTGCAACAGGCGATGAGACTGGTGCTGCTTGCCATGCTGCCGGGACTGCTGAGCTTGTTGTGGTTTTACGGATGGGGCGTATTGATCAATCTGATCCTTTGCGTCACCTGCGCACTGGCGGTCGAGGCAGGCGTGGCACGCCTGCGCGGCCAAGCGTTGCAGCCTCTGCTCGGTGACGGCAGCGCACTGGTCAGCGCGACTTTGCTGGCCGTCGCCCTGCCGCCCTATTGCCCTTGGTGGCTGACTATCACGGCGACCGCCGCAGGTCTGCTGTTTGGCAAACATCTGTACGGCGGCGTGGGCAAAAACCCGTTCAATCCGGCCATGCTCGGTTTTGCCTTGGTCATCGTGATGTTCCCGCAGCCAATGACCCAGTGGCCGGCCCATGGCATGGCGCTGCTCGACGCCTTGCAGCAGGTATTCAATCCGGCGCAGGTCCCGGACGCCTGGGTTCAGGCCACGGCCCTGGACAGCCTGCGCATCAATAAAAGCCTGACCATCGATGAATTGTTCGCAGCCAACCCGGCCTTCGGGCGCTTCGGCGGGCGAGGCATGGAATGGGTCAATCTGGCGTTTCTCGCCGGCGGGCTGTTTCTGCTGCAACGGCGAGTATTCGGCTGGCACGCGCCCGTCGGTATGCTCGCCAGCCTGTTTTTAGTCAGCCTGCTGTGCTGGAACGGCTCGGGCTCGGACTCCCATGGTTCGCCGCTGTTTCATCTGCTGAGCGGTGCCACCATGCTCGGCGCGTTTTTCATCATCACCGAACCGGTATCCGGGGCAAAAAATGCACTGGCGCGCGTGCTGTTCGGCGCCGGCGTCGGGCTGCTGACTTACCTGATCCGCACTTGGGGTGGTTACCCGGACGGCGTCGCGTTCGCGGTGCTGTTAATGAATCTCTGCGTTCCGGCACTCGAGCGTTTTGCCGTGAGCCGACAGACACCGGTGCGCCCATGAACCGCACAAAGAGCGCACTTACGCTGCTGCTGTTGGCTTTCGTCGGCATCACGGCGACGTATCTTGTGCAACGCAGCAATGCGCCGCAGATTGCCGCCGAACAGCGTCTGCTCGACAGTCGCAAACTGCTCGACGTGCTCGCACCGGACAGCTACGACAATCAACCACTCGAACAGCCGCTCGCCCTGGCGGACGTTGCCTTGAGCCACAGCACACTCACCGGTGGCTATCGCGCGAGCAAAGCCGGGCGACCGGTCGCGGTGTTGCTGCGCAGCCGCAGCAAGGGTTATGCAGGCAGCATCGAACTGCTGATTGCCATTGATGACCATGGAAAATTGCTGGGGGTAAAAACCCTCAAGCAAAATGAAACGCCCGCGCTCGGCGGACATCTGGGCGAATGGCCGAATGCATGGCTTTCGTTATTTGTCGGGAAATCGAGTGATGAGCCGACAGATGCCGGTTGGGCGCTGAAAAAGGATCAGGGGCAATTCGATCAGATGGCCGGTGCGACCATCACCTCCCGTGCAGTGGTGAACGCTGTCCATGACGCTCTGCGTTACTTTGACCAACATCGTGTGGCATTGCTGGGGAGCCCACCATGAACCGCACGGCGCACGTGGCGAATTCATTGATGCTCATGCTTTTGCTCGGGACGACGAGTTCGTTGGCTGGCGCGCTGGGCGCGATCTTGATGTTCGCGGTGGTAGTGGGCGCCTATGGCTTGTGCATGTCTTTTTTACGCTCGCGCCTGACGCCTGCGGCCACCTGGTCAGCAGCGCTGCTGCTCGCCGCGACGCTGACCAGTTGTGCCGAGGTTTTCGCGCAGCGTTGGTTTCTTCCGTGGCATCAGGCTTTTGGTCTGTATGCGGGGTTGATTGCTTTGCAGTGCCTGGTACTCGAACACAACGGATTTTTCCGCCAGACACCGAGCGAGCGCCTCAAGCTAAGCGGTATGTTCAGCGCCTTGATGGTGATACTCGCCGTTGTGCGTGAACTCGCAGGCCAGGGTCGCTTGGGCCGAGGACTGCTCGAACAGTGGCAAGGTCTGGTTTTATTCAGCGAGGGCCTGCCTCTGGCAACCCTGGTTCCCGGCGCGCTGATTATGTTGGGGCTGCTGCTAGCGGCCCGTCAGGCCTGGACTCGCTCGAACTCTATCCCCAAGGAAACGCATCGCCCATGAATGCCGCAAAACGTCTTGAGATTTTCCGCCGACTGCACGAAGACAATCCCGAGCCGAAAACCGAACTGGCCTACTCCTCGCCCTTCGAATTGCTGATTGCGGTGATTCTTTCGGCGCAGTCGACCGACGTTGGCGTAAACAAGGCGACGGCCAAGCTGTACCCGGTCGCCAACACCCCGGCAGCGATCTACGCGCTGGGCGTCGAGGGGCTGTCCGAATACATCAAGACCATCGGCCTCTACAACAGCAAGGCCAAAAATGTCATCGAGACGTGCCGCTTGCTGGTCGAACGCCACAACGGTGAAGTGCCGCAAACACGTGAGGAGCTCGAAGCTTTGCCCGGTGTCGGCCGAAAGACCGCCAACGTGGTGCTCAACACGGCTTTCCGTCAGTTGACCATGGCCGTCGACACGCACATCTTCCGAGTCAGCAACCGCACGGGCATCGCTCCCGGAAAAAATGTGGTCGAGGTGGAAAACAAGCTTATGAAGTTTGTACCAAAGCAATTCCTGCTCGATTCCCATCACTGGCTGATTCTTCACGGACGCTACGTGTGTCTGGCCCGCAAGCCGCGGTGCGGCAGTTGCCGAATCGAAGACTTGTGCGAATACAAACAAAAAACATCGGACGATTGATCGTTATAGAAATAAATGAGTGATCGATTGAAAAAATCTTTTTTACCCGCCGCCGGAATGTCGATATAAGGGGCGCCAACGGCAGTCTTAGGGTGGGAGTTAATCTGATGAGTACTGATAAAGAGGAACTGGAACTGGAAGTGGATGATGACCCCGCGGACGACGCCGAACCCGTGGTTGAAGTCGCCAAGACCAACCTGAGCAAACGCCGCACGATCGACAACCTGCTGGAGGAGCGCCGACTACAAAAGAAGTTGGCCGATTACGACTTTGATTTCTGATATTTGAAAGCCTCCCGAAACGGAGGCTTTTTCGCTTTTGATGGCTAGCTGAATTCGATCGGCCCATGACCCCGTCAGCGACTGAAGTATTCAGACAAGCCCGTTGCGCTGGGCCAGCTCGATCAGATCAACCAGTGAACGCGCATTGAGTTTCAGCAACAAGCGAGTCTTGTAGGTACTCACTGTCTTGTTACTCAAAAACATTCCATCGGCGATTTCCTTGTTGGTCTTACCCCGCGCCAACTGTTGCAGAACCATCATCTCGCGCCCGGAAAGGCGATCCACCATGTCTGCTTCACTGGCATTGCCCAGGCTGGTACGTACCGTGTGCAACGCCTGATTGGGAAAATAACTGTAGCCAGATAAAACAGCTTTGATCGCACTTAGCAATTCGGTCAAATCCTGCTGTTTGCATACATAACCCGCCGCCCCCGACTGCATGCACCGCATTGAAAAATGACCCGGCGCCTGGGAAGTCAATACCAGGACTTTAATAGGCATTGCGACCGACGTCAGTCGTGCAATTACTTCCAGACCATCAAGTTTCGGTATTCCAATATCCAGAATGACAATATCCGGCATTTGTTCGCGAGCCAGTTGTAATGCATCCACGCCGTTATCCGTTTCTGCAATGACTTCGTAGCCATGACGTTCCATCAGCATACGTACCGCAAGACGAATGACGGGGTGGTCATCCACGATCAGCACTTTATTCATGGGCAAGTCCAGTTTCGCTGTTCGAATTTTTAGAACACGCACAATAGCCCAGCCATTTGCTCTATGGCATGTCAGGTCTCTCATGCACTTGCATCGAGAGACGTCCCCTACAGCCATCGAGGAATATTCCTACAAAAAACCCGTATCACTATAAACATCCGACAAAAAAACTCTTTCATCAGTCTGCAAAACTTTCGATTTTCACTTGTAACAGTGCGCGACCAATATTTGCCGAAGAGCAGCCTCGAAAGCCGTTTTCATGACAGCCAATCGGTAGCACGGTGCGAAATGCCTGCATAACATCTGAAATATTGCGCAATTCAGAAACATCAAGCAATGACGGCAATCTCCTACAAACCTCTTGTACAAGTCAGAAAACCATAAACACTTGAAACAAGATATTTATATTCAAACAAATACTTTTGCTATACATAGAAAACACCAAACCCCAACTTACCCACAAACTAAAACATACAACCCACTCATGACGCACCACCTTCAACAGGAGAGCAAGAGCATGTTAAAAATCAGAAAGAGAATTACTAATCCGATGACGGTTATCGCCATATTTGCCGCAATTTCGGAAGGCTCCGCCGCGGTATCTTTGCCATTTCTTGACAACGAAGATCGAGAGATTTACGTCTGGTTTCTTATTAGTTTCCCATTTTACTTGTTATTTCTTTTCTTCATCACTTTGAACTTCAATCACCGCACGCTTTATTCACCCTCAGATTTCGGCAAGGACAAAAGCTTTTTAAAAGTCATCGACAATGATGACCGCGACAGCAAACGGAACCCGCCGCCGCATGAGCCCGATACACAGGCGACTTTCGGGATATCAAGTCATATCGTCCCCAGCGAAGCCTCTACTGCAGGGCGCAGGGACTCGTGCAAAGTCCATAATGCATCCGACCCGCCGTCTGGCATCAGCGCGAAGCCGACCCTGAAGGTTCAATACAGCCTTCAGCTGTCCGCACCTTTCAGCAACCTGCACATCATTGATGCACGAGATATTGATGCGTCGAGAGAACTCGCCACAATTCTGGAGAGAATCCGACGAGCCGACAGGAAAACGGTGCGGGTCATCATATTTCTTTCCAACCATGTGTCGGACGTTTCACTGACGAAAAGAGCGCTACTGCGGATCAGGCATGCTAAGAAAGGCTCAGGCACAACACTCTGTATTATTTACAATCTGTGTTCACAGACGGTCACACTGTTGGGAAGAGCTTGAAGATTGCGGCATTGCACCGCATGCAAATGGACAAGGAACATTGCAACGAAGTGTTGGACAAAAGAACTCTGTAAAAAAAGGGCGGCCCGTCTCGAAGACGGGGCCGCCCTTTTATTGCGCGTCAGTCTGAAAAATCAGAACAACTTGCGGCCCTTGTTGGCAGCAATGCGCATGCGCAGCGCGTTGAGCTTGATGAAGCCCGCCGCGTCAGCCTGGTTGTAAGCACCGCCATCCTCTTCGAAGGTCGCGATGTTGGCATCGAACAGCGAATCGTCGGACTTGCGGCCCGTCACGATCACGTTGCCTTTGTACAACTTCAGGCGAACCACACCATTCACGCTGGTCTGGGAAGCGTCGATCATCTGTTGCAGCATCAGACGCTCAGGGCTCCACCAGTAACCGGTGTAAATCAGGCTGGCGTACTTTGGCATCAGCTCGTCTTTCAGGTGAGCGACTTCGCGGTCCAGGGTGATCGATTCAATGGCGCGGTGAGCACGCAGCATGATCGTACCGCCCGGAGTCTCGTAGCAACCGCGGGACTTCATGCCGACATAACGGTTTTCGACGATGTCGAGACGGCCGATACCGTGCGCACCACCGATCTTGTTCAGCGTCGCCAGCACGGTGGCCGGGGTCATTTCGACGCCGTCCAGCGCAACGATGTCGCCGTTACGGTAGGTCAGTTCCAGGTACTGCGGGGTGTCGGGAGCCTTCTCCGGGGAGACGGTCCAACGCCACATGTCCTCTTCGTGCTCGGTCCAGGTGTCTTCCAGCACGCCGCCTTCATAGGAGATGTGCAGCAGGTTGGCGTCCATCGAGTACGGGGATTTCTTTTTGCCGTGGCGCTCGATCGGGATCGCGTGCTTCTCGGCGTAGTCCATCAGTTTCTCGCGGGACAGCAGGTCCCACTCACGCCACGGCGCGATCACTTTCACGCCTGGCTTGAGCGCGTACGCACCCAGTTCGAAACGCACCTGATCGTTGCCCTTGCCGGTGGCGCCATGGGAAATGGCGTCAGCGCCGGTTTCGTTGGCGATTTCGATCAGGCGCTTGGCGATCAGTGGACGTGCGATGGAAGTACCCAGCAGGTACTCGCCCTCGTAAACGGTGTTGGCGCGGAACATCGGGAACACGAAGTCACGCACGAATTCTTCGCGCAGATCGTCGATGTAGATTTCTTTGACGCCCATGGCCTGAGCCTTGGCGCGGGCCGGCTCGACCTCTTCGCCTTGACCGAGATCAGCGGTGAAGGTCACCACTTCACAGTTATAAGTATCCTGCAGCCACTTGAGGATCACCGAAGTGTCCAGGCCGCCGGAATACGCCAGAACGACCTTGTTTACGTCCGCCATGCCATCACTCCACGGGGTTCTACGGAAAGCCGAGGAGTCTACCGCCCAAACGCGATAATTTACAGAGGCGCGACAGCTTAAGACGACAAAGCGACAGAATCTGTCGAGGGCGCGACGATGACCGGCGGGTCAGGAAGTTGCCGCAGCGTTCGCTGGCGTGCTGGCAGTGGGTGCAGGTGCGGTCGTCGGGGCTACTCGCGCAAGGTGCACGTTGACCCGACGGTTCTTCGCGCGGTTGCTCGCATTGGTGTTAGGAACCAATGGGTAGCGCTCACCATGGAAACGTACGGTGATCTGCGATTCCTGAATGCCGTTCGCCTTGAAGAAATCAACCACGGCCAAGGCCCGACGACGGGACAGTTCGCGATTGGTCAGACGATTGCCGCTGTTGTCCGAGTGGCCATCGAGTTCGATGTGATTAACCGTCGGATCAGCCTTCATGTACTCGAGCATTACTTGCAGCTTGGCCTTGGCAGCGGCATCGAGCTCGATACCTTCGCCGGGGAAGCCGATCTGCGATTGTTTAACCTGTTCGAAATTCTGCGGCAGCAATTTCGCCACACAGCCCTGGTAATCGTTGAAGGCCTTGTTGAACCTGACCGGCAACAAACGCACTTCCGAGACCCGACCATCGCCCGAGGCGCGACGGACAACAGGGCTGCGCCCATCCATCAGACCACTGATCAAGCCGCCGGCCTGAGACTGCGAGCTGTTGAACAGGACGTTGCCGCTGCCCAGTCTTACGGTGCCCAGGTTGATGTCGCCGCGGCCCGGCTGCCACGGTGCCGCGGCGGCGAGCAACGTCGCCGAACCGCCGCCGAGCATGGCGTTGTAGGCATTCAGACGGAAGATCGCCTGTTCGCCGGCCTTGCGCACGAACTCACCCGAGCCGAAATCCGTGATCGGTTGTGTCAGGCGGCACTCGAACTTGTCGCCGGCGACCGTCCACTCAATGTTCTCCAGGCGAGTCTGGTACGTAAGCGCCATCGCAGGAAAACTGGCAAACACACTGAGCAAGGCTAAATATCGCTGGCGCACGGGAGGCTCCATTGGCTTCTGAAACACAAAGACCGATTCACACTACGTTTACGGCATACCTACGGGATATCGGAAGGTTCCCGCAAAACTTGATAGCGAGTGCCTGCAAGAGTCTTTTCCGGTAGCATTCGCCTCAGTTTGACCCGCCTGGAATCCCCTCATGTCCGACCGCCTGACCCTGCTGCGTCCCGACGACTGGCATATTCATCTTCGCGATGGTGCCGTGTTGACCAATACCGTTGCCGATGTTGCGCGCACGTTTGGTCGCGCCATCATCATGCCCAACCTGGTACCACCGGTGCGCAACGCCGCTGAAGCCGACGGCTATCGCCAGCGGATTCTCGCTGCCCGCCCGGCCGGCAGTCGCTTTGAGCCGTTGATGGTGCTGTACCTTACCGACCGCACCCAGCCCGAAGAAATTCGCGAGGCCAAGGCCAGCGGTTTCGTGCACGCCGCCAAGCTGTACCCGGCCGGCGCCACCACCAATTCGGATTCTGGCGTCACCAGCATCGACAAGATCTTCCCGGCAATCGAGGCCATGGCCGAAGTCGGGATGCCGTTGTTGATTCACGGCGAAGTCACCCGTGGCGATGTCGACGTGTTCGACCGCGAAAAGATCTTCATCGATGAGCACATGCGTCGCGTGGTCGAGCGTTTCCCGACGCTCAAGGTTGTTTTCGAACACATCACCACCGCCGATGCCGTGCAGTTCGTCAACGAGGCCCCGGCCAACGTTGGCGCGACCATCACCGCGCATCACCTGCTGTACAACCGCAACCACATGCTGGTGGGCGGGATTCGGCCGCACTTCTACTGCCTGCCGATCCTCAAGCGCAACACCCACCAGGAAGCCCTCCTCGATGCCGCCACCAGCGGCAGCGCGAAGTTCTTCCTCGGCACCGACTCGGCGCCGCACGCCCAGCACGCCAAGGAAGCCGCTTGCGGCTGTGCTGGCTGCTACACCGCGTACGCCGCCATCGAGATGTATGCCGAAGCGTTTGAGCAACGCAATGCGCTGGACAAGCTCGAAGCGTTCGCCAGCCTCAACGGCCCGCGCTTCTATGGCCTGCCGGTGAACACCGATCGCATCACCCTGGTTCGTGACGAATGGACCGCCCCAACCAGCCTGCCCTTTGGCGAGCTGACCGTTATCCCGCTGCGCGCCGGTGAAAAACTGCGCTGGCGCCTGCTGGAGGAACACGCGTGAGTGAAGACCATTTCGACGACGAACTGGACGGTCAAAGTGGCGGCGGCGGTTCCCGTCACCCAATGGCAGCACGCTTTCGCGGCTACCTGCCGGTTGTTGTCGACGTAGAAACCGGCGGCTTCAATTCGGCCACCGATGCGTTGCTGGAGATTGCCGCGACCACTATCGCCATGGATGAAAAGGGTTTCGTTTATCCGGATCACACCTACTTCTTCCGTGTCGAGCCGTTCGAAGGCGCCAACATTGAAGCAGCAGCACTGGAGTTCACCGGCATCAAGCTGGACCACCCCCTGCGCATGGCTGTCAGCGAAGAGACGGCACTGACCGACATCTTCCGTGGCATCCGCAAGGCGCTGAAGGCCAACGGCTGCAAGCGCGCGATTCTGGTCGGCCACAACAGCAGCTTCGACCTTGGCTTCCTCAATGCCGCCGTTGCGCGACTGGACATGAAGCGCAATCCGTTCCACCCGTTCTCCAGTTTTGACACTGCGACGCTGGCCGGTCTGGCTTACGGCCAAACCGTACTGGCGAAAGCCTGTCAGGCGGCCGACATCGATTTCGACGGTCGTGAGGCGCACTCCGCGCGTTACGACACCGAGAAAACCGCCGAGCTGTTCTGCGGCATCGTCAATCGCTGGAAACAGATGGGCGGCTGGGAAGACTTCAACGACTGATCCTGGTCGGATTTCTCCCGCGCAAAAAAAACCGGCCACATGGGCCGGTTTTTTTGTACCGCAACGTTGCGCCTTACAGGGCAGCAGCGTTCTCGGTCAGGTAAGCCGCAACGCCTTCTGGCGAAGCGTTCATGCCTTTGTCGCCTTTTTTCCAGTTGGCAGGGCAGACTTCGCCGTGCTCTTCGTGGAATTGCAGAGCGTCGACCAGACGGATCAGCTCTTCCATGTTACGGCCCAGTGGCAGGTCGTTGATGATCTGCGAGCGGACAACGCCTTTGTCGTCGATCAGGAAGGCGCCACGGAAAGCCACGCCGCCTTCGGATTCAACGTCGTAAGCCTTGGCGATGTCGTGCTTCATGTCGGCAGCCATGGTGTATTTCACCTGGCCGATGCCGCCATTGTTCACTGGGGTGTTGCGCCATGCGTTGTGGGTGAAGTGCGAGTCGATCGACACAGCGATCACTTCAACGTTGCGTGCCTTGAAGTCAGCCATGCGGTTGTCCAGAGCGATCAACTCGGACGGGCAGACGAAGGTGAAGTCCAGTGGGTAGAAGAACACCAGGCCGTATTTGCCTTTGATGGCCGAGGACAGGGTGAAGCTGTCAACGATCTCGCCATTGCCGAGTACGGCCGGGACGGTGAAGTCTGGGGCTTGTTTGCCTACGAGTACGCTCATTGATATCTCCTGGTGTAGAAACTTGAAGTTCAGGGTCCGGGCCAGCCTGCCACCCTCAGGCGACAGCCCTGTGACACGAACCCCCTTCGCAAGGGCCGACCATCATACACTGCGTTTTTCGCCTGTCCTTAACGGTTTTTCGCAGTTGCCGATCACAGGGCTGCATTTACGGGGCCAGACAGATCGCCAGTAATCACCGTTCGTCAGTCATGGGCCAATTCGGTGAAAAGGCCTCGCAAAGCACTTTGACAATCATTCTCGTTATTATTAAGATCCATCGCAATTGAGTCACAACCAGCGACGGTTCTCACTTATGTATGTTTGTCTCTGCACTGGCGTCACCGACGGACAGATCCGCGAAGCGATCTATGAAGGTTGCTGCAGCTATAAAGAAGTCCGCCAGGCCACCGGCGTCGCCAGCCAGTGCGGCAAATGTGCCTGCCTTGCCAAGGAAGTGGTTCGCGAAACCCTGACCAAGCTGCAAACCGCCCAGGCCGCGATTCCTTATCCAGTAGAATTTACTGCTGCGTAACTACCCCTATTTCAAAGAACCGGACTTATGTCCGGTTTTTTTATGCCTGTAAATCAAGCGCTTAGGCTCCAGACGCGGAACACAAACATTCTTATTCCGATTAATTTTCATATATTATTCAATAACTTAGGTTTGACACTTATAAGTACGAAGCTCAAACTCCGCCTTATATACAGCTATTACAGGGCAGGACTCCGATCATGAAAGGCGACATTACAGTCATCCAGCATCTCAACAAGATCCTTGCCAATGAGCTGGTCGCGATCAATCAGTACTTCCTGCATGCGCGCATGTATGAAGATTGGGGCCTGAACAAGCTGGGCAAGCACGAGTACAAAGAATCCATCGACGAGATGAAGCACGCGGACAAGCTGATCAAGCGCATCCTGTTCCTCGAAGGTCTTCCAAACGTGCAGGACCTGGGCAAGCTGCACATCGGCGAGCACACCCAGGAAATGCTGGAGTGCGACCTGCGTATCGAGAAGACCGGCCACGCTGACCTGAAAGCCGCAATTGCCCATTGCGAAACCGTTGGCGACTTTGGCAGCCGTGAGCTGCTCGAAGATATCCTCGAATCCGAAGAAGAACATATCGACTGGCTGGAAACCCAACTGGGCCTGATCGGCAAAGTCGGTCTTGAGAACTATCTGCAATCGCAGATGGGTGAAGAGTGATTTAACACTCGCCAAATTCAAGACATTAAAAAGCCCCGCCCTCTTTCGAGGTGCGGGGCTTTTTATTGGCTGAAGATCAAAAGATCGCAGCCTCCTTTCACTCGACAGCCCCTACAGGGGGAGCGTGTGTCGAATGAACCGGCGGGGAAGCAAAGAAGCTTGCTTCCCTACAAGCCATCAGGCTTCGGACTTGTTCGCAGCAGCGGCTTCGACAGCAGCCTTGATGGTGCTTTGCAGGGAACCGTCTGCCGACATCTCGGTCATGATATCGCTACCGCCGACCAGTTCACCGCCGACCCACAGTTGCGGGAAAGTCGGCCAGTTGGCGTACTTTGGCAGGTTGGCGCGGATTTCCGGGTTCTGCAGGATGTCCACGTACGCAAACTTTTCACCACACGCCATCACAGCCTGTGCAGCTTTCGCGGAAAAGCCACATTGTGGGGCATTCGGCGAGCCTTTCATGTAAAGCAGAATGGTGTTGTTGGCAATCTGCTCTTTAATCGTTTCGATGATATCCATGGAGCACCTCGGCTGAACTTTCCGACTCACGGGTCGGCACGGTGGCGCATTGTAACGGAATCCCGAGCGCCATGCTCGGTCTCCCCGACAGACATGCTCAAGCCGCCGCCACGGTCACCGGCACACCATTGAGCGCCGCGTTCCCGGACAACTCGTCGAGCTGACATTCATCGGTCAGGTCATTGGCGCTCGATCCCGGTTGACTGCTGGCGATCGCCATCTGCACACCCGGACGCGCATGCCCCCAACCGTGCGGCAGGCTGACCACGCCTTTCATCATGTCGAGACTGCCGAGCACTTCCACTTCAATCTGCCCGACCCGCGAACTCACCCGCACAAGCTGCCCATCATTGAGCCCGCGACTGGCCAGGTCATCCGGGTGCATCAGTAACTGGTGACGCGGTTTGCCCTTCACCAGACGGTGATAGTTGTGCATCCACGAATTGTTGCTGCGCACGTGCCGGCGGCCAATCATCAACAGTTCATCGGCGGCCGGTGCCTGCAAGGCGGCGAACCGCGCCAGGTCAGCGAGGATCTCTGGTGGCGCAGCCTGTACGCGTTGACTCGGCGTTTTGAGGCGCGCGGCCAGATTAGGCTTCAACGCGCCCAGATCTATTCCGTGGGGATGATCGAAAAGAGTGGCCAGGGACAGCTTTTGCTCTGAGGCGTCACCGTACATCCCCATGCGCAGACCCATGTCGATCATCTTCGCCGGCGGCATGGTCGGCTTCAGTTCCTTGCCGGTTTTCTCGGCGAAGGCCTTGGCCAGACCGACAAAGATTTCCCAGTCATGCAATGCGCCCTCGGGTTTGCCGAGGATCGCCCGATTGAAACGGGTGACGTTGCGCACCGCGAACAGGTTGAACGTGGTGTCGTAGTGATCGTTCTCCAGCGCCGAAGTCGACGGCAGAATCAGGTCGGCATAGCGCGTGGTTTCGTTGATGTACAGGTCAATGCTGACCATGAACTCCAGACCGTCCAGCGCTTGTTCGAGCTGCCGTCCATTGGGCGTCGACAGCACCGGATTGCCGGCCACGGTGATCAGCGCACGAATCTGCCCTTCGCCTGCGGTGAGCATTTCTTCAGCCAGCGCCGACACCGGCAATTCGCCGCCATATTCAGGGCGCCCGGAAACACGACTTTGCCATTTGTTGAAATGCCCGCCCGAGGTCGACGCCACCAGATCCACTGCGGGCTCTGTGCACAGGGCCCCGCCAACGCGATCCAGATTGCCGGTGACCAGATTGATCAACTGCACCACCCAGTGGCACAACGTGCCGAACGCCTGGGTGGAAACGCCCATCCGTCCATAACACACCGCACTCGGCGCGGCGGCGAAGTCGCGGGCCAATTGGCGGATTTGCTCGGCGGGCACCGCGCACAGCGGGCTCATGGCTTCGGCGGTAAACGTCGAAACGGCCGCGCGCACTTCGTCTAGGCCATCCACCGGCAAATGGCTGTCGCGGGTCAATCCCTCGCTAAACAACGTGTTGAGTAACCCAAACAACAACGCCGCATCGCCCCCGGGACGCACGAACAAATGCTGATCGGCGATGGCCGCCGTTTCACTGCGTCGCGGATCGACCACCACCACTTTGCCGCCGCGTGCCTGAATCGCCTTAAGGCGTTTTTCGACGTCGGGCACCGTCATGATGCTGCCGTTCGAGGCGAGAGGATTACCGCCCAGGATCAGCATGAAATCGGTGTGATCGATGTCGGGGATCGGCAGCAGCAAGCCGTGGCCGTACATCAGGTAACTGCTGAGGTGATGGGGCAGTTGATCGACCGATGTCGCGGAATACCGGTTACGGGTTTTCAACAGACCGAGGAAGTAATTGCTGTGGGTCATCAGCCCATAGTTGTGCACGCTCGGGTTGCCCTGATACACGGCCACCGAATTCTGCCCATGCCGCTCCTGGATCGCCGCCAGACGCTCGGCCACCAGCGCAAACGCCTCGTCCCACTCGATCGGCAGCCATTCGCTGCCAACCCGCCGCATCGGCTGGCGCAGGCGATCCGGATCGTTCTGAATGTCTTGCAGGGCCACAGCCTTGGGGCAGATGTGCCCACGACTGAAGGTGTCGAGGGCATCACCCTTGATCGATGTGATCGCAACAGCGCCATCGGTTTCGGTGGTCTCGATGGTCAAGCCGCAAATGGCTTCACACAGGTGGCAGGCACGGTGATGAAGAGTCTTGGTCATGGCCAGTCTCTGTTTTGTTCTGGGCAGGCAACAACGCCTGCGGGAACAAAACTATGGCCCGTGTGCCGAAACGGCGCCAGCGACGTTCGTCTTGTGAATCGGCGGCCATCAGGCGAGCCGATAGCCCGACGCGATCAATTGATCGGCAGAGTGGGTGGCGGCGCCAACTGGATTTCCTGAATGGTTTCGATCTGCTCGTGGGCGATGTGCACACCGGTGAGTTCGCCGATCAGGCGCCAATGCTCGTCGAGCCCGGTACTGATGGTCGCCATGCGATCGATCATTTGACGGCTGGCAGCCTTGACCACTTCGTCCTCGCTGCGCAGCAGTTCGAAGGACATCGAGGTCATTGAAGCGGTGAGATGGGTCAAGGAGCGAGCCGTATGGCCCAGCAAATCCATTAACAGTTGTTCTTTCGATTCCATGCGGAGGCTTCCTGCGTCGCTCGAAGGCTATTTATAACTCAGCACTTTGCTTTAGCAAATGTTTCAACGCGAACATCCGACCAAGCGATTACCCGATCACCCGGTATCAAACCGACCTGCGTGGCGCCATACCCGCCACGCCTGATTGCCAAGCCCGGTAAGGCCAGTGTACAAAGAGGCTCGCTGCTGTCCTGAACCCGGCTTCAAATGCGCGACTGCAACTTGCCGTCCGCCCTCCGAATCCCGCAAAAACCGTAGCCTATTGGAAAAACGCGACATTTAGTGTCAATATCGCGCCTTCCCCTATTTCGTCGCCCCTGTGCGGCTTACGCCGCAGGTCTCGCCCGTTGTTCCGTTAAACAAGGCTTTGAGCATCTGCGGTTTGTAGCAAAAGGTAGTCAATGATGAGCGCAAGGCACTTTCTCTCCCTGATGGATTGCACGCCCGAAGAGCTGGTCAGCGTGATCCGTCGAGGCGTTGAGCTCAAGGACCTGCGTAACCGCGGCGTACTGTTCGAGCCTCTGAAAAACCGCGTGCTGGGGATGATCTTCGAGAAATCCTCGACCCGCACCCGGATCTCATTCGAGGCCGGCATGATCCAGCTCGGCGGTCAGGCGATCTTTCTTTCGCCGCGCGACACGCAACTGGGCCGTGGCGAGCCGATCGGCGACTGCGCCATCGTCATGTCGAGCATGCTTGATGCGGTGATGATCCGTACGTTCGCGCACAGCACTCTCACCGAATTTGCCGCCAACTCGCGCGTGCCGGTGATCAACGGCCTGTCCGATGACCTGCACCCGTGCCAGTTGCTGGCCGACATGCAGACTTTTCTTGAGCATCGTGGCTCGATCCAGGGCAAAACCGTTGCCTGGATCGGCGACGGCAACAACATGTGCAACAGCTATATAGAAGCGGCGATCCAGTTCGACTTCCAGTTGCGCATCGCCTGCCCGGAAGGCTACGAGCCCAACCCGGAGTTTGTCGCCAATGCCGGCGATCGTGTGACCATCGTCCGCGATCCAAAGGATGCCGTGCGCGGTGCACACCTGGTGAGCACCGACGTCTGGACCTCCATGGGCCAGGAAGAGGAAACCGCCAAGCGCCTCAAGTTGTTCGCACCGTTCCAGGTCAATCGTGCCCTGCTCGACCTCGCGGCCGAGGACGTGCTGTTCCTGCATTGCCTGCCCGCGCACCGTGGCGAAGAAATCAGTCTCGACCTGCTGGATGACCCGCGCTCCGTCGCTTGGGATCAGGCAGAAAACCGTCTCCACGCACAGAAGGCCTTGCTCGAGTTCCTCGTCGAACCGGCATATCACCACGCATGAGCCATGAATTACTGCTGAACCTGCGCAACCTCGCTTGCGGCTATCAGGACCAACGTGTGGTGCAGAACCTTAATCTGCACCTCAACGCCGGTGACATCGGTTGCCTGCTCGGCTCGTCCGGCTGCGGCAAGACCACCACCCTGCGCGCGATTGCCGGTTTCGAACCGGTGCACGAGGGCGAAATCACCCTGGGCGGCGAGACCATTTCCAGCGCCGGTTTCACCCTGGCGCCCGAGAAACGCCGGATTGGCATGGTGTTTCAGGACTACGCGCTGTTTCCGCACCTGTGTGTTGCGGACAACATTGCCTTTGGCATTCGCAAGCACCCGAACAAAACGCGCGTCACCGAAGAGCTGCTGGAACTGGTCAACCTGAAAAACCTCGGCAAGCGCTTCCCGCACGAGCTCTCCGGTGGCCAGCAACAGCGCGTAGCCCTCGCCCGCGCCTTGGCGCCAGAGCCGCAATTACTGCTGCTTGATGAACCATTCTCCAACCTCGATGGCGAACTGCGACGCAAGCTCAGCCACGAAGTGCGCGACATCCTCAAGGCTCGTGGCACCAGCGCGATTCTGGTAACCCACGACCAGGAAGAAGCCTTCGCCGTGAGCGATCACGTCGGCGTTTTCAAGGAAGGTCGACTGGAGCAATGGGATACGCCGTACAACCTGTATCACGAACCGGCAACCCAGTTCGTGGCCAGTTTTATCGGTCAGGGCTACTTCATTCGCGGCCAGCTCGCCAGCCCGGAATCGGTGCAGACCGAACTCGGCGAATTGCGCGGCAATCGGGCTTATACCTGGCCAATTGGCGGCGCGGTGGATGTGTTGCTGCGTCCGGATGACATCGTGTATGCGCCGGATAGCCCGCTGAAGGCGCACATTGTCGGCAAGACGTTCCAGGGCGCATCGACGCTGTATCGCCTGCAACTGCCGACCGGTGCACAACTTGAATCTATTTTCCCGAGCCACGCCGATCATCAGGTCGGTGCTGAGGTCGGTATTCGCGTTGCGGCCGAACATCTGGTGTTGTTCCAGGCCTCGGGTAGCACGGCGGCGCAGATTCCCGCGGTGGAAAACGGCGTTAGGCGCTACAGCACCGCTCTCTGACGACCAAAAGATCGCAGCTTTGGGCAGCGCCTACAGTGATCCCTGTAGGAGCTGCCGCAGGCTGCGATCTTTTCGTTTCTCAACCCAACACTAATGTGCCGCTCGCAACCAGCGTCGCATTCCCGCCAATCTTCACCCGCTCCCCCTCGAACCGACAGAACAACTCTCCGCCTCGTGCCGAACGCTGACACGCGGTCAGGCTCGACTTGCCCAGACGCTTCGACCAGTAAGGGATCAGGCTGCAATGAGTCGAACCGGTCACCGGGTCTTCATTGATGCCAATCGCCGGAGCGAAATAACGCGAGACGAAATCGTGCTGATTGCCGCGCGCAGTGACGATAGCGCCCAGCCACGGCAGTTTGGCCAATGCGACCATGTCCGGCGTGCACTCGAGCACCGCCTGCTCCGATTCAAGCACCACGAACAGTTCGTTGGAGCCCAGCACATCCACCGCCTCGACACCCAGCGCACGCTCGACATCCAGCGTCACACCAATCTCCGACGGCACAATCGAGGGAAAATCCAGCCACAGGCGGCCCTCCTCACGGCTTACGCTCAGCGGCCCGGACTTGCAGGTGAAGTCGATACGTTCAGCACTTTCCTTGTAGATTTCGAACAGAACATAAGCGCTGGCCAGCGTCGCGTGACCGCACAACGGCACTTCGGTGGTCGGGGTAAACCAGCGAATATGCCAAGCCTGGCCTTCACGCACCATAAACGCGGTTTCCGCCAGATTGTGTTCGGCGGCGATTTTCTGCATCAACTCATCGGCGAGCCACGCATCGAGCCGATAGACCATCGCCGGATTGCCACTGAACGGCCGATCACTGAACGCGTCGACCTGATGAAATTCGAGCTGCATAACCTTCTCCCTGAGTCAGTCGGCAGAGCATGCAACCACGATGAAATCAGCGCCAGTGACAGATCCGGCGAAATTTCTTCATACAGCGCAGGTGACTGTCACGCTCGACCAATATCGGCAAATTTCGCCTGGGTATGTTCGGCGAGAATTGTCGGCGCCAACTCGACCTCCAGCCCTCGCCGACCGGCGCTGACATAAATAGAAGCAAAACCCTGGGCTGAATTATCAATAAAGGTGCGCAGGCGCTTTTTCTGCCCCAAAGGGCTGATACCACCCAACAAATACCCAGTGGAGCGCTGAGCCGCCGCCGGGTCTGCCATCTCGGCTTTTTTCACGCCAGCGGCATGGGCCAAGCCCTTGAGGTCGAGGCTTCCGACGACCGGCACCACCGCCACCAGCAGTTCGCCTTTTTCACTGGCCGCCAGCAGCGTCTTGAACACCTGCGCAGGCTCGAGACCAAGCTTCTCTGCGGCCTCCAGCCCATAAGACGCGGCCTTCGGATCATGTTCGTAACTGTGCACGCGATGTTCGGCACGAACTTTTTTCAACAGGTCCAACGCAGGGGTCATGGCAACTCCAGGCTCGGCAGTGGCAGGAAATTCCTGCGCCGGATTCTAGGCCATCACATCACAAAAGGCTCTATTCCAGGCCACGTTTCCCGCGGCCTGCCGGCATTCCGAGCACGCATCACTGCGCCGACGGCACGCAATCATTCACACCACGAATAGTTACATTGTGACCGACAGTTCACTTTCGACCTTTGACAGCTTTGTTTCTTGTCTATATTTTTTCGAATCTGAATAATGTAAAAATTACGGTTATTACAGCACCCAGCAGTAAACCGGGAACAGGATGGGGATCCTGCCTCGGAGAAGATCGCGCCTTGCCCTGTTGGCAACGCGCCAGACAACAACAAAAATCGAGGTTTTCAATGACAACTGCTTTACAGCAACCATCGCTCTCGGGCCAATGCATGGCCGAGTTCCTGGGTACTGCACTCCTGATCTTCTTCGGTACCGGTTGTGTCGCCGCGCTCAAAGTCGCGGGTGCCAGCTTCGGCCTGTGGGAAATCAGCATCATCTGGGGCGTCGGCGTGAGCATGGCGATCTACCTCACTGCCGGTGTTTCCGGCGCGCACCTGAACCCTGCCGTGAGCATCGCCCTGACAATCTTCGCCGACTTCGAAAAGCGCAAACTGCCGTTCTACATCCTCTCGCAAATTGCCGGCGCCTTCTGCGGTGCACTGTTGGTTTACACGCTTTACAGCAACCTTTTCTTCGATTTCGAACAAACCCATCAAATGGTTCGTGGCTCGGCCGCCAGCCTTGAGTTGGCGTCGGTGTTCTCGACATTCCCGAACCCGGTGCTGTCGACCGCCCAGGCGTTCCTGGTCGAGATGATCATTACCGCGATCC